>NZ_QJVD01000009.1 GCF_003219815.1 Arthrobacter livingstonensis | reverse complement strand
CAGACGCGCCGCTACGCGGGCACTACCAAATGATTCTTCGATAGCAGCTACGCGGGCATCTTTGATGAGTCAACGCGGGCCCTTGTTTTTCCCAGCAGAGAGGCGCATACTTTTTCTTACCCAATCCTTCGGGAGAGGGCATGGACACCAGAGAATCAGTGGCAGAACCGAAGAACACATTGAGACACCGCCCATGGCGGTAAGCTCGTAAACTAAGGAACTGGCAGCCGGTGACGCGGCTAAAACCACTGAAAAGCAATGGAGTCCAGCAGACCGCCAAACGTCACGAGGTGGCCGAAAGCCGAAGCCCCACCGACGGCAAAATGCCGATGGGGCTTCCCCTTTGCCCGGGAGAAGCGTTAACCCACATTTCACGGCCCCGTTCCCACTGCTCCTGCCGCCGGCAGTGTTCGACGGACACGCTGTAGGCGTGAAGGTTGCCATAGTTGCTGAATCGTTCCTGCCCGACATGAATGGGGTCACCCATTCACTGCTGAAAATCCTCCAGCACCTGAAACAACGCGGCGACGAGGTTCTGGTCATTGCCCCGTCCACGCTCGCGGATGCGCCCGCCGTCGTGGAAGGAGCCGCCGTCTGGCGGCTGCCCGCGGTGCCCGTTGCCGGATACCGCAATGTGCGTGTTGCGGTGGGCGGTGTGGCCCGGGTGCGGGCGGTGCTGGCCGAGTTTGGGCCGGACATTGTCCACCTGGCCTCGCCTTTCGTCCTGGGGTGGCGGGCTGTGCGTGCCGCCCAACAGCTGGGCGTGCCCACCGTGGCCGTCTACCAGACGGACGTGCCCGGCTATGCGGCGAAGTACGGGATGCCGCTCCTGGAAAATTGGGCGTGGAACCGCGTCGAAAGAATCCACCTCGCCCCAACCGGACGCTGGCCCCGTCCTCCGAAGCCATCCACCAGCTCCGCGGCCACGGCATTCCCCGCGTGGAACTTTGGCGCCGTGGAGTGGACACCGGGGGGGTTCATCCCGCGAAGCGCAGTGCGGAATTCCGCCGACTTGTGGCACCCAACGACGAGTAGCTCATTGGCTATGTGGGGCGGCTGGCGTTGGAAAAACAGGTGGCCGACCTCTCTGCGGTTTCCGACATTCCCGGCACCCGTCTGGTGGTGGTCGGCGACGGGCCGCAGCGTAAGGCACTAAAGGATGCGCTGCCGCGGGCCCGCTTCACCGGCTTCCTGGGCGGGGAGCAGCTGGCCACCGCCATGGCCTCCCTTGACTTGTTCGTCCATCCCGGCGAACTTGAGACCTTCTGCCAGACCATCCAGGAAGCCATGGCCTCCGGTGTGCCCGTGGTCGCCACCGGCCGCGGCGGCCCCGTGGACCTGGTGGACTCGTCCCGGACCGGATGGCTGTACCCGCCCGGGAATCTGGGCGAGCTGCGCGGCCACGTTGTGGACTTGATGGGCGACGACGCCAAGCGGGCCGCTTTCGGGGCCGCCGCCTTCGCAGCGGTCCAGGGCCGCACGTGGACCGTGGTGTGCGAACGGCTCATGGAGCTGTATCGCGAAACCGTGGCCGAGCACACCCGGTACGACGCCGGACTGAGGGGAATCAAATGAAAATATCTGTAGTGGGCTGCGGCTACCTGGGCTCCGGCCATGCGGCCGCGCTGGCCTCCCTCGGCCACGACGTGGTGGGGCTGGACACCGACGGTGCGAAGGTGGGGCGGCTGGCCCGCGGGGACGCTCCCTTTCACGAACCGGGGCTGCCGTCCCTGCTGCGGAGCGGGCGCGAGAGCGGCCGGCTGGTGTTCACCACCGACCCCGCCAGGCTTGCCGGGGTGGCGGCGATGCTGGCGGGCACGGGAGCAGTGTTTGCCTGGAATCCGGAGTTCCTGCGGCAGGGTACCGCGGTGGCTGACGCCCTGGCCCCGGACCGGATAGTCTACGGCCTGCCGGAGGGGAGGGCCGTGCGCGTGCCAGGGCCATGCTCGATGCCGTTTACGCGCCCCTGCTGCCCCGCGGCACCCCGTGCGTGGCCACCAACTACGCCACCGCCGAGCTGGCCAAGGTCGCCGCCAATGCCTTCCTGGCCCTGAAGCCTTCCTACATCAACGCTGCCGGTGAGATGTGTGAGCAGGCCGGGGCCGACGTCCTCGAGCTTTCCCAGGCACTGGGTCACGACGCGCGCATTGGCCGGCGGTACCTGCAGGCCGGCGTGGGCTTTGGCGGCGGCTGCCTGCCCAAGGGCCTGCGGTCGTTCCGGACGCAGGCGCAGGAACTCGGCGTGGAATCGCTCGACGAGCTGCTCTCCCTGGTGGACGGCATCAATGCCGACGCCAGGTACCGGGCTGCCGAGGCCGCCGCGCGGATGTGCGGAGGGCAGGTGGCGGGCCGCCGGATTACCGTGCTGGGCGCGGCAATCAAGCCGCACACCGACGACACCCGCGACTCACCGGCGCTCGACATGGCACTGCAGCTGGCCGCCGAGGGTGCCGAGGTCACCGTCAGCGACCCGCAGGCCGGGGGAGAAGCGTGGCTCGCGCACCCGCCGCAGCTGATCTTCCACCCGGACGCCATGGAGGCCCTGCGCGGGGCCGAGCCGACCATGCTGCTGACCGAATGGCCGGAGTTCAGGGCCCTCGATCCGGCGGACGCGGCCGCAGTCGTGGCCAGGCCCGCCATGCTCGATGGCCGCAATGCCCTGGACGCAGCCAGCTGGCGTGCCGCCGGCTGGGACTATCGCGGAATTGGGAAGGGGACCGGACAGCTAATTGGCGCTGCCCGGGCGGCCGTCTGATTCGAGCTGATTCGCGGAATGGAATGAGGTACGTGGCGCTGGGAGATTCGTTCACCGAAGGGGTGGGTGATCCCAGCGGGTACCTGCCCAACGGCGTGCGCGGCTGGGCGGACCGCGTGGCGGAGGGCCTGGCCCGGCATGAACCCGGCTGGGAATACGCCAACCTGGCCATCCGCAGCAAGCGCCTGCGCCACATCGCGGCCGAGCAGCTGGTGCCCGCCCTGGCCCTTAAACCCACCCTGGTCACCCTGTACGCGGGCGGCAACGACATCATGGACTTCGGCACTCGTGGTCCGGCTGGCCGGCACGGGCGCGCAGCTGCTGCTGTTTACCGGCTATGACGTGGAAGTCTCCGCCGTGCTGTCCCCGCTGCGGCGCAAGAACCACCTTTACAACGACGGCGTCCGCCGGATCGCGGCACGGCACGGCGCCCTGGTGGTGGATTTCGCAAGCTTCGACGCCTACCGGAATCCACATTTCTGGTGTGCCGACCGGCTCCACATGTCCAAGGCCGGCCACAAGTACATGGCCGGCCGGGTCCTTGACCTCCTGGGCGTGCCCCACGGAATCGTGGCCAAGCACAAAAAGCGGGGTCCCGCCCCCACCTGGAAACAGTGGGGACGGGACCAGTACCGGTGGATCAACGACTGGGTGCTGTCGATGTTTGCCAGGAAGCTGCGCGGCGTGACCCTCGGCCCCCGTTGGCCGGAGCCGGTGCGTGTACCCCCGAAGAAGGGCCTGAAAAAGCTCGCGAAAATCAGCCGTTAGGCCTGGACGGGCTCCTCCGCCGGCGCCAGCACGACGTCGGACACGGTGAGTTCGCCGATCGCCTCGGCAACCGTGAGTTCAAGGGCGTTGGCGGCGGCCTTGAGATCGCCGAGGCCGGCGCGCAGCTGCGCTGCCTTGGCGGCGTCGGCCGTCACCGTTGCGGAAAGCACCTGCGTGCGCTGCTTGACCTTGGCCTCGGACTTGGCCTTGCGGATGCCGCCCAGGGCCTCCCCGACGGTGGCCAGCATGGTGGTGTCGCCGTCGTTCACATCCACGGCGGAGGGCCACTGGGCCCGGTGGACGGAACCGGAGCGCCACCAGCTCCAGACCTCCTCCGTGGCAAACGGCAGGAACGGGGCGAACAGGCGCAGCAGCGAATCCAGTGTGGTGGCCAGGGCCGCCAGGACGGAGGCCTGCCCGGCAGCGCCCGCCGCACCGTAGGCACGGTCCTTGGTCAATTCGACATAGTCGTCGGTGAAGTGCCAGAAGAAGCTTTCGGTGAGCTGCAGGGCCTTGGCATAGTCGTACTTGTCGAAGGCCGCCGTTGACTGGCGTACGACGTCGGCCAGCTGGGCCAGGAGCGCACGGTCCAGGGCGTTGGTGGCAACGTCCGTGGCGCCCGTGAGCACGTTGGCTTCGGTGGCGCCGAGGTTCAGCGCGAACTTGGAGGCGTTGAGCAGCTTGATGGCCAGGCGGCGGCCGATTTTCATCTGCGCGATCTCGTAGGCCGTGTCGGCGCCAAGCTTGGCGGACGCAGCCCAATAGCGGACAGCGTCGGCGCCAAAGTCGTTGAGCACGTCGGTGGGGACCACCACGTTGCCCTTGGACTTGGACATCTTCTTGCGGTCCGGGTCCAGGATCCAGCCGGAGATGGCCGCATGTTTCCATGGCGCACTTCCCTGGAGGGCGTCGGCGCGGACGGCCGAGGAGAACAGCCAGGTGCGGATGATGTCGTGGCCCTGTGGGCGCAGGTCGAAGGGAAAGACCTTGCCGAACAGGTCCTCGTCCACGCTCCAGCCGCCCACGATCTGCGGTGTCAGGGAGGACGTGGCCCAGGTGTCCAGCACGTCGGCGTCGCCGATGAAGCCGCCGGGCGCGTTGCGCTGGTCTTCGGTGAAGCCGGGGGCCGCGTCCGCCGCGGGGTCGACCGGGAGCATTTCGCTGCCGGGCACGATGGGGTGGTCATAGTCCGGGTTCGCGTCGGCGTCGAGCGGGTACCAGACGGGAACGGGCACGCCAAAGAAGCGCTGGCGCGAGACCAGCCAGTCGCCGTTGAGGCCGGAGATCCAGTTGTCGTAGCGCGAGCGCATGAACGGCGGGTGGAACTCGATTGCCGTGCCCCTGCCGATCAGGCGTTCGCGGCGGTCCTCGTCGCGGCCGCCGTTGCGGATGTACCACTGGCGGGAGGAAACGATTTCCAGGGGCTTGTCGCCCTTTTCAAAGAAGTTCACGGGGTGCGTGATCTTCTTGGGGTCGCCGTCCAACAGCTCCGCCTCGGCCAGCATCGCAACGACGCCTTCCTTGGCGCTGAACACTGTCTTGCCGGCGATCGCCGCATAGTTCGCGCGGCCTTCCTCGGTGGTGATCCACTCGGGGGTGTCCCCGAGGATGCGGCCGTCGCGGCCAACAATCGCGCGGGTGGGCAGCTGCAGTTCACGCCACCAGGTGACGTCGGTCAGGTCCCCGAAGGTGCACACCATGGCGATGCCGGAGCCCTTGTCCGCTTTGGCCAGCGCGTGGGCGCGGACTTCAACCTCGACGCCGAACAGCGGCGAGGTGACCTTCTTGCCAAACAGCGGCTGGTACCGTTCGTCATCCGGGTTGGCCACCAGGGCCGAGCAGGCAGCCAACAGTTCCGGGCGCGTGGTCTCGACAAAGACTTTGGTACCGTCTTCGGCGAAGAAAGGGTAGCGGTAGTAGGCGCCGGCCACTTCGCGGTCTTCCAGCTCGGCCTGGGCCACGGCTGTGCGGAAGGTGACGTCCCACAGGGTGGGGGCCTCGGCCATGTAGGCGTCGCCGGCGGCCAGGTTGGCGAGGAAGCCGCGCTGGGAAACCGCCCGCGAGTGGTCGTCGATGGTGCGGTACGTCAGATCCCAGTCGACGGACAGGCCCAGGGTCTGGAAAAGGTTCTCAAAAACCTTTTCATCCTCCACGGCCAGCTCTTCACACAGCTCGATGAAGTTCCTGCGGGAGACGACGTCGAAGTCACGCTGGTTCTTGGCGGGTGACGCGGGTGGGCGGTAGCCGGCGTCGTAGGTGATTTTCGGATCACAGCGGACACCGTAGTAGTTCTGGACGCGCCGCTCGGTGGGCAGGCCGTTGTCGTCCCAGCCCATCGGGTAGAACACGTTCTTGCCGTTCATGCGCTGGTAGCGGGCCAGCACATCGGTCTGGGTGTAGGAAAACATGTGGCCCACATGCAGCGAACCGGAGGCCGTGGGCGGGGGGGTGTCAATGGAGTACACCTGCTCCCGCGTGGTCTCACGGTCAAAGCTGTAGATGCGCTCGTCAAGCCAGCGCCTGGTCAGCGAGGCTTCCAGGCCCTCCAGTGCCGGCTTGTCGGGAACGTTGCTTGTGGTGGTTGCGGGCGTGTCTGTGCCCGGAATGTTTTCAGCCATGGGCCAATTCTTTCATGAGTTGCCGCGGAAGCAGGTTTCCATGGCGGGGCCGGACAGGGACACGGGTGGGGTTCACGCATGCGCAGGACTCCGCCCGAGTTTTGCGCCGGAGTCATCATGCGCCAAACTGCCCACGGGTTCCGCGCCTCGCTGAAGCGGCTTAGGCGCGGCCCCGCACCTGCCGGTGAGCCCTGCGCATGGCCGAAGTCGGGAGTCCGCCTGCGCATCACCTATAGAGGGATCGCACCACCTGCAGAGTAATACTGTGCAGAAGAAAAATCAGGGCCGGGGCTATGACGCGGCTATGGGCACACTGAGGATTTTGCGGGTGTACGAGGATCCCGAGCCGGACGAATACCGCGTATTGGTGGACCGGCTGTGGCCGCGGGGCGAGAAGAAGGACCGCGTGGATGTGTGGCTCAAGGAGGCCGGGCCCAGCACTGAAGTCCGCAACGCGTTTGGTCACCAGCCGGAGCACTTCGCCACGTTTGTCAAGGACTACCGCGCGGAACTGAAGCACAACCCCGCCGCCGGGGAGACTCGCGGGCTGGCCGGGGAGCACGCCAGGGTGGTGCTGCTGTATAGCGCCAAGGACCGGCATCAAAACCAGGCCGCCGTGCTGCTGGATTTCCTCAACGGAGTGGCGACTGAAGTTGGGTAGCCGCGTGCGCCCGGAATGACGCAGCCACGAGAAACCCACGTTGGCGCGGCCGTGCGCGGCAGCCGTCGGGCGGCCGCGCTAGATTGGTCCCATGACTAAAAACTCCCCCACTTCGTACAGGCATGCAGTAGTCACCGGCGCCAGCTCCGGCATTGGCGCCGCCACCGTCCGCAGGCTCCGCTCGGACGGCTGGCACGTGGTGGCCGTGGCCCGCCGGGCGGACCGGCTCGAGAAACTGGCGCAGGAAACCGGTGCCCTTGCCTATGCCGCTGACGTCACGAAGGACGACGACGTTGCCGCCCTGGCCGCCTTTGTCGCCGGACACGGCGGCCTGGACACATTGATCAATATCGCCGGGGGAGCCCGTGGGGCGGACAGGGTGGCCACCGCGCACAACGACGACTGGGAGTGGATGTTCGAGGTCAATGTCATGGGGACCATGAAAATGACCAAGGCGTTCCTGCCCGCGCTGCGCAAACACCGCCGCGGCACGGTCCTGAACCTGACCTCCACCGCCGGGCTCGCGGCCTATGAAGGCGGCTCCGGCTACAACGCGGCCAAGTTCGCCCAGCACGCACTCACCGGCGCACTGCGGCTGGAGGAAGTGGAAAACAACCTGCGCGTCATCGAGGTCGCGCCGGGGCTGGTGCAGACCGAGGAGTTCGCGCTGAACCGGCTCAGCGGCGACAAGGAAGCCGCGGACAAGGTTTACCAGGGCGTGGAGGCGCCCCTCACTGCGGAGGACGTCGCGGACGTGGTGGGTTACGCCGTCGGGCTGCCGCACCACGTCAACCTGGACCAAATTGTCATCCGCCCCGTGGCGCAGGCAGCCAACCACAAGCTGGTCCGCCAGGGCTGACCGGCCGGCGGGATGCGGGCGGGTGCGCGCATCCCGTAGAGTGGACAGCAAAGCTTTGACCCGGCCATCACCGGTGAGCTTCCGGAAGAACGCTCCCGCACGGGGGCCAGTAGAACCGGACGGGTATGCCCGTCACAGCAGTTAATGAGCGGCCGCACCCTGGCATGAAAAAACCGGTGCGCGGTAAGCGAGGTGGTACCGCGGCGCAAGCCGTCCTTGCATCCTGAAATGACCGCCCACGACCAGGATGATGTGATGACCCACTTCCCGAAGGCCTCCGCAGCCGCCGGCCTCCACGCCGAATCCAACCACGTGCCCGCTTCCGTGCGTTTCCCGGAAGTGGAGGAGCGCGTACTCAAGTACTGGTCCGAGGACGGCACCTTCCAGGCGAGCATCGACCAGCGCGACGCAGGCAAGGATGGCGCCAACGAGTTCGTGTTCTACGACGGCCCGCCCTTTGCCAACGGCCTGCCCCACTACGGCCACCTGCTGACCGGGTACGTGAAGGACCTGGTGGCCCGCTACCAGACGCAGCGCGGCCGCCGCGTGGAACGCCGTTTTGGCTGGGACACGCACGGGCTGCCGGCCGAGCTGGAGGCCATGAAGCAGCTGGGCATGACGGAGAAGACGCAGATCGAGGCCATGGGCATCGACAAGTTCAACGACGCCTGCCGCGCCTCCGTCATGAAGTACGCCGGTGAATGGCAGGAATACGTGACCCGCCAGGCCCGTTGGGTGGACTTCGACAACGACTACAAGACGCTCAACGTCGACTACATGGAATCGGTGCTCTGGGCGTTCAAGCAGCTGCACGAAAAGGGCCTGACCTACAACGGCTACCGGGTGCTGCCATACTGCTGGAAGGACGAGACGCCGCTCTCCAACCACGAACTGCGCATGGACGACGACGTCTACAAGGACCGCCAGGACCAGACCGTCACCGTCACGTTCCCGATCCTGGCCGGCGGGTCAGCGCTGTCGCAGGAGCTGGCCGGCGTTGCCGCCATTGCCTGGACCACCACGCCCTGGACCCTGCCCACGAACCAGGCACTTGCCGTCGGGCCGCAGGTGAGCTACGCCGTCGTGCCCGTGGGCCCGAACGGCTCCACGGCTGCCGGGGAGAAGTTCCTGCTCGCCACGGACCTGGTTGGCGCCTACGCCAAGGACCTGGGGTACGACGACGTCGCTGCCGCGACGGCCGCCGTCACCGCCAGCTACGTGGGTTCCGAACTTGCCGGCCTGAAGTACGAGCCCCTGTGGGACTACTTTGCCGACGACGAAAAGTACGGCACGGCCAAGTCCTGGCAGATCCTCGTGGCTGACTACGTGACCACCACGGACGGCACGGGCATCGTCCACCAGGCGCCCGCCTACGGTGAAGAGGACCAAAAGATCTGCGAGGCGAACGGCATCCCCGTGGTGCTGTCCGTGGATGAGGGCGCCAGGTTCCTGCCTTTGTTCGAGGGCGGGCCGTTGAACGACATCGCCGGTGTGCAGGTCTTTGACGCGAACAAGGCCATCACCCGGGTGGTCCGTGAGGCCGGCCGCCTGGTCCGCCAGGCCAGCTACGTGCACAGCTACCCGCACTGCTGGCGTTGCCGCACGCCCCTGATCTACCGCGCCATCTCCTCCTGGTACGTGGAAGTGTCCAAGTTCAAGGACCGCATGACGGAACTGAACCAGGAGATCAACTGGATCCCCGGCAACGTCAAGGACGGCCAGTTCGGCAAGTGGCTCGCCAACGCCCGTGACTGGTCCATCAGCCGCAACCGCTACTGGGGGAGCCCCATCCCGGTGTGGCAGTCCGACGACCCGGAATACCCGCGCACCGACGTGTACGGCTCCCTCGCCGAAATGCAGTCCGACTTTGGCCGCCTGCCGGTCAACAAATCCGGTGAGGTGGACCTGCACCGGCCCTTCATCGACGAGCTCACCCGGCCCAACCCGGACGATCTCACGGGCAAGTCCACCATGCGCCGCGTCGAGGACGTGCTGGACGTCTGGTTCGACTCCGGCTCCATGCCGTATGGCCAGGTCCACTACCCGTTCCAGAACGAGGAATGGTTCAACACGCACAACCCGGCCGACTTCATCGTCGAATACATCGGGCAGACGCGCGGCTGGTTCTACATGCTGCACATCCTCTCGACCTCGCTGTTTGACCGCCCGGCGTTCCGCAATGTGATCAGCCACGGCATCGTGCTCGGCTCCGACGGGCAAAAGATGTCCAAGTCGCTGCGCAACTACCCGGACGTTTCCGAGGTGTTGGACCGCGATGGCTCCGACGCCATGCGCTGGTTCCTGATGGCCAGCCCCATCCTGCGCGGCGGGAACCTGGTGGTGACCGAGCAGGGCATCCGCGACGGCGTCCGCCAGGTCATCCTTCCGCTGTGGAACGTCTACAGCTTCTTCACGCTCTACGCCAACACTGCCAACTCCGGCTTGGGCCACGACGCGAAGCTGCGCTTTGACGGCTACACCGACACCATGGACGAATACCTGCTGGCAAACACCGGGGACCTGGTGCGCGAGATGGGCGCCAAGCTGGACGCCTACGACGTCTCGGGGGCCTGCGACTCGCTGCGCAGCTACCTGGACATGCTCACCAACTGGTACGTGCGCCGCAGCCGCAACCGCTTCTTTGACGAGAACGCGGACGCCTTCGACGCGCTCTACTCGGCCCTGGAAACGGTCTGCCGCGTGGCCGCACCGCTCCTGCCCCTGGTCACCGAGGAGATCTGGCGCGGTCTGACCGGGGGGCGCTCCGTGCACCTCTCCGACTGGCCCAACGCGGACCTCTTTGTGCCCAACGCCGCCCTCGTGGAGCAGATGGACCGGGTCCAGCAGATCTGCTCCACCGGCTCCAGCCTGCGCAAGGCCGCCAAGCTGCGGGTGCGCCTGCCCCTGGCCGGGCTCACCGTGGTGGCCCCGAACGCCGCGGCGCTCGACGGCGGCGCCGTCGTGGTGGCCGAGGAGCTGAACATCCGCCACGTCCGCTTTGTGGATGCCGCCGACGCCTCGCCGGAGGAGTTCGGCATCTCGCAAAAGCTGGTGGTCAACGCCCGTGCGGCCGGCCCCCGCCTGGGCAGAGACGTCCAGCTGGCCATCAAGGGCGCCAAGTCCGGCGACTGGTCGGCTGTTGACGGCACGGTCACCGCAGGCGGCCTGGTCCTTGAACCCGCCGAATACTCGCTGGAGACAGTGGTATCCGACGCGCACGACGGCGCTTCCACGGCCGTTGCGATGCTGCCCGGCGGCGGCTTCGTGGTGCTCAACACCGCGCTCACTGCCGAACTGGAGGCCGAGGGCACGGCGCGCGACATGGTCCGCGCCATCCAGCAGGCACGCAAGGACGCCGAGCTGCACGTCAGCGACCGCATCCGCACCATCATCCAGGCCCCGCAGGACGTGGTGGATGCTCTCCACGCCAACCTGGAACTGGTGAAGAAGGAAACGCTCACCGTCGACCTGGAACTGGTCCCGGGCGACGTTGAAACCACCATCACTGTTGAACGGACTGTTGCCCCATGAGCCATGACCACGATGAATTCTCCGTGGAAAGCGTGTATGCCGAGCTGTTGGGCCGTGCCCCCGAAAACAAGATGGAACCACGCCTGGCGCCGCTGTTCCGGGCCATGGATTATTTGGGGGAGCCGAACAAGGCCTTCCCGATCATCCATATCACCGGAACCAACGGCAAGACGTCCACGGCGCGCATGATCGAGGCCGGGCTGCTGGCCCACGGCCTGCGCACCGGACGGTATACGAGCCCACACCTGAGCCGGGTCACCGAGCGCATCAGCATTGACGGCGCGCCCGTCGCCGACGCGACCTTCGTGCGGATCTGGGATGAAATCCGCCCCCACCTGCAGATGGTTGACGCCGAACTCGAGTCAGCCGGCGAGCAGCGCCTGACGTACTTCGAATGCCTGACGATCCTTGCCTACGCCGTCTTTGCCGACGAGCCCGTGGACGTTGCCGTGCTGGAAGTGGGCCTGGGCGGCATCACCGATGCCACCAACGTGGGCGACGGCCAGGTGGCCGTGATCACGCCCATCTCCCTGGACCACACGGAACTGCTGGGGGACACCACCGGTCTCATCGCGGAAGAAAAGTCCGGGATCATCAAGGAAGGCGCGTTCCTGGTCAGTGCCGCCCAGCCCATGGACGCGGCCCAGGTCATTTTGGATAGGGCGCGGCAAATGCACGCGACGTACAAGTTTGAGGGTGTGGAGTTCGGTGTGGAGTCACGCACCATCGCCGTGGGCGGGCAGATGCTGGTCCTGCAGGGACTGGCCGGGCGCTACCCGGAGATCCTGCTGCCGCTGCACGGCGGGCACCAGGCCGAGAACGCCGCCGTCGCCCTTGCAGCCCTTGAGGCATTCCTGGGAGGCGGGGAGAAGGAACTGAACCTCGAGCTGGTCCAGGAGGGCTTCCGCAACGCCAGCTCGCCCGGGCGCCTGGAAGTGCTGCGCACCTCGCCCACCATCGTGGTCGACGCAGCGCACAACCCCGCCGGGATAGCAGTCAGCGCCGCGGCCCTCCAGGAAGTGTTTGCCTTCAGCAAGCTCGTGGTGGTGCTGGGCGTGCTGGCCGAAAAGGACGGCGAGGAAATTCTGCGCACCCTCAAGGAATCTTACGGGGACGAGGCCGCCGAAATCTGCCTGACCCAGTCCAGTTCCCCGCGCGCCATCCCGGCAGCTGAACTGGCCGAGATGGCCGTGGACCTGGGCTGGAACGAGGAGGATGTGCACATCGCCGAGAAACTCGACGACGCCATCGAGTGGGCGGTGGAACGCGCCGAATCCAACAATGACCTGGCCGGTGGCGTCCTGATCACCGGTTCGATCACAGTGGTGGGGGAGGCCCGCATACTGCTGGGCCGTCCCGGCGAAAGGGAAGGTGCCTGAATCATGGCGAGACTGACCAAGGCACAGCGGGACTGGCGCCCGGGCATGCCGAAAAAGCAGCGTTCCACCAAGATGATGTTTGCCTCCACCGTGCTGGTGCTGGAAGCGCTGGTGGCCATCTTCCTGGGGCTTGCGCTGTTTGGCCTGCACGGCAAAAATCCCGTGTACCTGGCGGTAGCCGTTGTGCTGGCCGTGTTGATGATTGCCGCGTGCGCGTTCATGGCCAAGAAGTGGGGCCCCGCGTTTGGTTGGATTCTACAACTGCTTCTCATCGCAGGAGGGTTCTGGGAGACGTCCATGTTCGTGGTGGGCGTCCTGTTCGCGATTGCCTGGTGGTACGCGCTGCACGCCGGCGGCCGCATTGACCGGGAGAACCGCGCACGCGCCCGCCAGCAGGCCGAATGGGACGCGGCGCACCCGGAAAAGGCCGAATAACGCATCGTTTCCGGACCGCATCGACGCGAAGTCGAAGCGCCCACTGCTCGCAAGCCCGCAGGACCTGCACCGCCGAATCCACCGGGCGGGCGCGGTTGCGGGAGCCAGGGGCGACCGGGTTGCCATTGCGCGGGCCAGGGTCACGTTCTACCGTGGAGGGGTGAGCGATCTTTATCCCCATGCCTTGGACTTTGCCGCCTACCGGGACAACTTCGACGCCGACTACGCGCGGTTCCGTGAGGTGGCGCCGGCCGCCCTGGCCGTCCCGGTCCCCGAGTGTGGGGGCTGGACGGGCGAGGATGTGGTGCGCCACCTTACTCAGGTGTATCTGCACAAGGCTGAGTCGATCCGCACCGGTGTGATGCCCGGCGGTGGATGGCCGCCTGCGTGGCTGGCGGAACGTCCCACCCTGGAGGTGCTGGACGAGTGCCATGCCGGGCTCCAGGCCGAATTTGACGGCCACAACCCGTCGGATGCGGCCGCCACCTGGTTTCCGGAGGACCAGACTGTCGGGTTTTGGATCCGCCGCATGGCCCACGAAACGGCTGTCCACCGCCGCGACGTTGAAGGCGCCGCAGGTTCGGTGACTGGGGTGGACGCACTGCTGGCCGTGGACGGCATCGACGAGGTGCTGGCGCTGATGCTTGCCGGCGACTGGTCCACCGAGGTCTTCGCGGAAGCCACCGGTGCCACGGTCGGCATCGAGAGCGCCGGCTGTCGCTGGGAGGTGACGCTCAACCCGGCCGAGGACCTGTTTCGGCGGGCCGCCGACGAAACCGAGGCAGCAATCGTTTTTGGCGGGCCCGGCGACGTCCTCCTTTGGCTGTGGGGCCGGGCGCCGCTGCCCGCGTTCGGGGGCAATGCGGATGCTGTTTCGGAGCTGCGGGCCCGGCTGGCGCTCGCCACCCAGTAGGCTGGATGGGGCCCTGCCCCGCAGGCGCCCGCCAAACTTCCCCAACTCTTAGGAGCAACTGTGAGCATTGAGCGCACCCTCGTCCTGGTCAAGCCCGACGGCGTGGCCCGTAACCTCTCCGGCGCCATCGTGGCCCGGATCGAAGCGAAGGGGTATACGCTGGCCGAGCTGAAAAAGGTCACCGCCACCCGCGGACAGCTTGAGCAGCACTACGCCGAGCACGCGGGCAAGCCGTTCTACGAGCCCCTCGTGGAGTTCATGCTTTCCGGACCCGTGATTGCCGCCATTTTTGAGGGCCACCGTGTGATCGAGGGCTTCCGCGCCCTGGCCGGCACCACCGACCCCACCACTGCGGCACCGGGCACCATCCGCGGCGACTTTGGCCGCGACTGGGGCCTGAAGGTCCAGCAAAACCTGGTGCACGGCTCGGACTCGGTGGAATCGGCCGAACGCGAGATTGGCATCTGGTTCGCCTAAACGCCGCCAAGCCCCGCTCCGGCGAAAGGGCACCTCCCAAGCCGGGAGGTGCCCTTTCATCATCGTCCCCACCCGCTCCCACTGCTTGCAAGCTCGCAGCGGGACCCTCGCGGGCGTGGGCCCATCCACCCGCTCCCACTGCTTGCAAGCTCGCAGCGGGACCCTCGCGGGCGTGGGCCCATTGAGGAACTAAGCGTTGGAGGGGATGATCAGCCCCATGAACTTGAAGAAGATAGCTGCGACGACCGCCACGTAGGCCAGCCCGACAACCACCCAGGCCCAGTCCGCGGCGAACTTCGTGACGGCGGGCGGGGCCGGGATGACGCCGTGCCTGAGGTTGCGCACGGTGATCCACACGAACAGCGGGATCATCATGGCCCACACCACCATGCAGTACGGGCACAGGATCGCCAGCACATACACGGCCTGTGTGAAGAACCAGCAGATGAGCACGATTCCGAGCGTGACGCCCACCTGCAGGGCGATCCAGTACCAGCGCCTGAGTTCCGCACCGGCCAGCAGCACCATTCCCGTGGTGATGACGACGGCGAACGCAACGATCCCGATGAACGGATTGGGGAAGCCGAAGATGGCCGCCTGGGATGTTTTCATGACGTCGCCGCAGGAGATCCAGGAGTTGATGTCGCAGCTGATCTTAGCGTTCGGGTTGGTGTAGAGGTCCAGACGCTCCAACACCAGAGTGGCGGACGCAACCCAGGCAACCGCACCGGCAATGACCAGGAACCAGCCGAAGGGTTTGGCCCGCACCAGGGCGGGCAGGGCGGCATCGGACGGGCGCGCTGAAACGCTGGAGCTCGGCATCATGGCCTTTCTACGGGGATCGGGAATGTTGTCCTGATTGTAGCGTGGCAAACTTGGCGCGCCGTGCCTCTTGCGGCCCCGGGGGCGGCCGCGTATGAGACAATGAAGGTGGCTGTTTGGCGATCCACATGCGCCGTTCGGTCCAATGGCAGGCCCTCGGGATTGCCGGTGACGACGCTCCATTCCATGGAAGCCATCCACCGGGCCGTCCCACGCAGAGCAAGTGCGGCAGGCCATTGGCTTTCTTGGAGCTTGCGCACCCGTATAAAGGCGGTGCCGCCCGGAGAGTAATTAGACGACTTCCGCCAGCGCCCGCGGGTGCTGGCACATCTGCCGTTCGCGGCGCCCGATGTGGGGGCGTGGCAGCGGTGCGAAAGTAACGCCACAAATGGATAATGAACAGTCCGCAACAGAATCAAACGCAACAACTGTTGGCAGTGTGTCGGCAGTGAGTGCCGCCTCGGGCAGCACAAGCACTGACGGCACGACGCCGGCCCCCGCCAAGGTGCGACGCTCCCGCCGCGCTACTGCCAAGGTGACCGATACCTCCGCAGCCACTGCACCGGGAGCTGCCGCTGCCGCAGATGTGCCGGCCCCTGATGCATCCCAGGCACCCGCCATCAGGACTCCCGCCGCTGGCACCCCTGCCGCAGAGGTGCCAGCCAAGAAGGCACCCGTGCGGCGCGGCCGGGCGAAGAAGGCTGCCGGAGGGGACGCCCCGAACCTGCTGGACGGGCTGGCAGCTCCGGCCACGACTCCCGCCACGGCACCGGCCGCTTCCGCAGAGCCCGCCGCCACTGCTCCCGGCACTGCTGTGGAACCGAAAAAGGCCCCCGCCAAGCGTGCGCCGCGCCGGCGCGCGACCGCCCCCGTCACCGCGCCTGCCGCCGAAGCCGTGCAGGGTGAACTGTCCCTGGACCACCCGGCCACTGGCGGGGAAGCCGCAAATGCCGCAGCCACGGCAGCGCAGCCCGCAGAGTCCGCCGCGCCGGTCCGGAAGGCGCCCGCCCGTCGCAGCCGCGCCAAGACAACCGACGCCCCGGCGGAAGAAGCCCCCTCCGCTCCCGGTCAGGCTGAGCCCGTGCAGGAAACCGCCGGGGAAACAGCCGCTCCCGCCGCCAAGACCACGCGCAGCCGCCGCAAGCCTGCGGTTCGGAAATCGGCCGCGACTGCCGAATCGGACGTAGCTGACCAAACACCGACAGCCGCCGCGGCCCCGGAATCCTCCGCACCCGCCGCCGGCGCAGAAGCAGAACCGGTTCACACCGCGGACGCTGCAGCGCGCACGGAAACCGCCGGTGCCGACGTCGAGCCCGCGCGGGAAGCCCCCGCCACCGAGACGGCTTCCGCCGCAGAGTCGCTGTTCCTGTCGCCCGCCGCCGGAGTTTCCGCCTTGTTCCTGGCCCCCGACCTCAGCCTGACCATTCCAGTCCCAGCGGCGGCCCACTCCGCCGAGGACGATCAGGACAGCGACGACTCGGGCGATGCCGGCGAAACGAATGAGAACCGCCGCGGCCGGGGACGCAACCGCAACCGCCGCAACAAGCCCGCCGAAACCGAAGAAGCTGCTGACGATTCCCACCCCGAGGAGTCCGATTCCGAGGGCGTCACCTCCCGCCGACGCCGTCGCCGCCGCCGCGGGGATGCCGATCTGGAACTGACAGGCGGCACCGACGAAGACCCGCCCAACACCGTGACCAAGGTGAGGGCGCCGCGTACGCCGGTGGAACCGTCGTCGAGCTCCTCCGACCGTGTGACGAGCCTGCGCGGCTCCACCCGCCTGGAAGCCAAAAAGCAGCGACGCCGCGATTCCCGCGACTCCGGCCGCCGGCGCACCGTCATCACCGAGGCGGAATTTTTGGCCCGCCGCGAATCCGTGGACCGGATCATGGTGGTGCGCCAAAGTGACGACCGGATCCAGATTGGCGTGCTCGAAGACGGCATCCTCGCTGAGCACTTTGTGTCCAAGACGCAGCAGGATTCGCTCATCGGCAACGTGTACGTGGGCAAGGTCCAGAACGTCCTCCCAAGCATGGAAGCGGCGTTCGTGGACATTGGACGCGGCCGCAACGCCGTGCTGTACGCCGGCGAGGTCGACTGGGACGCCGCGAAGCTCAACGGCCAGCCGCGCCGGATCGAGAACGCGCTGAAGTCCGGGGACTCCGTCCTGGTGCAGGTCTCCAAGGATCCGGTGGGCCACAAGGGTGCCCGACTGACCAGCCAGATCTCCCTGCCGGGACGCTACCTGGTCTACGTGCCGGGCGGCTCCATGACCGGCATCTCCCGCAAGCTGCCGGACGTCGAACGCAACCGCCTCAAGCGGGTCCTCAAGGACCACCTGCCGGACAACGCGGGCGTCATTGTGCGTACCGCAGCCGAAGGTGCCAGCGAGGAGGAGCTTACCAACGACATCAACCGGTTGCGCGCCCAGTGGGAAGGCATCAACAACAGTGCCACCTCGCACAAGACGCTTGCCCCGGAGCTGCTGTACGCCGAACCGGATCTGACCATCAAGGTGGTCCGCGACGTCTTCAACGAGGACTTTACGAAGCTGATCGTCTCCGGCGAGGAAGCCTGGGACACCGTTGAGGCCTACGTGACCTATGTGGCCCCGGACCTGCTGGACCGCCTGGAGAAGTGGACCAAGGACGAGGATATTTTCCTCGCCCACCGCATCGACGAGCAAATCTCCAAGGCGCTGGAACGCAAGGTGTTCCTGCCCTCCGGCGGCTCGCTGGTCATTGACCGCACCGAGGCCATGACAGTGGTTGACGTCAACACCGGCAAGTTCACCGGCTCCGGCGGAAACCTGGAAGAAACCGTCACCAAGAACAACCTGGAAGCCGCCGAAGAGGTGGTGCGCCAGCTGCGCCTGCGCGACATTGGCGGCATCATCGTCATCGACTTCATCGACATGGTCCTTGAATCCAACCGCGACCTGGTGCTGCGCCGCATGGTCGAGTGCCTGGGCCGGGACAGGACCAAGCACCAGGTGGCCGAGGTCACGAGCCTGGGCCTGGTGCAGATGACGCGCAAGCGCATGGGCACCGGCCTGCTGGAGGTCTTCGGCGAGCAGTGCGAAACCTGCGCGGGCCGGGGCATGGTCACGCACGAAATCCCCGTCGAGCACCGCCGCGTGCACACGGTGGCCGCCGAGCAGCACCACCCGCAGCCGGGCAGGAACGACCACCACGACAGTGACCGCACGGCCAACCGTTCCACCCGCAGTGAGCGCAAGCGCAACCGCAACCGCAGCCAGCTCCAGGACGGCGACCACACGGACGCGCATGAGCCGGCCGAGGCACCCGCCGTCGTCGACGAGGCCACCGAGGCCCAGCGCCTGCACAAGGCCACGCAGGCCAGGGCTGCCCTGGCCAGCATTGCCGCCGCAGCCGCCGCTGCGCACCACGACACCGACGCGCACCACAACGCCGGCGGGCACCGCGACGCCGGTGCGGGCGCCGACGCCGTGGGGGCCCAGGCCCAGCCAGCCGGTACGGGCGACACCGCGACTGTCACGCTCGGCGGCGAGGCAGTGGCGCTGCCCCGCGGCAACCACCACGACGACGCCGCGCACCACGCCGGGCAGGCGGCGGCGCTGGCCGGCCTGGCACAGGCACTGGACCAGCTGTCCGGCCCGCAGGAGCCGGCCAGGACGGCATCCGCCAACCCGGAGTCCGGTGCAACCGACGATCACCACGACTCGGCCTCTGTCAACCGGGGCCGCACCCGCCGGGCCCGCCGCAACCGCAGCGCGCGCAGTGCGCAGGGTGGGGCGGACATGAGTGTTGACACCTCGGAAGCCGCCGCCGGGCAGGGGAGCACCCCGCACAGCAGTGCGGCGGCCCTGCCGGCCGCAAAGGCGGAAGTCGCGGCACCCAAGGCAGCGGCGCCGATCATCATGCTCGGCGTAGGCGTCCCCGCTTCGGAGCTCTAGACAGGGCAATATCTGACCCGCAGTAGTGGTCGAAAATTCAACGAGTTTGTTGTTTTTTCTCTCCACAACTGCGGGTCATTTTTCGTTAGGGCCAGGCCGCGGGACTAGGGTGGGGAACGACACGGGGTGCCAGGCCATGAGGGCCGGCTGAGAAAACACCCGTTGAACCTGTCCGGCCAGCACCGGCGAAGGGATGTCCAATGAGTCAGCCACCGACGGCGTACCAACCACCACCGGCCCCGCCCGCGGCGAGCCAGGCCCGGCCCGCGGCACCCCCGACCCGGCCCACCTCCGCTGCGCCGCGGCACCCGCGCGTGCTCAGCATCGCCGGATCGGATCCTTCCGGCGGCGCCGGAATCCAGGCGGACATCAAGTCCATCTCCGCGCACGGAGGCTACGCCATGGCTGCCGTCACGGCCCTGACGGCGCAAAACACCCGGGGCGTCCAGGACGTCCACGTTCCACCGGCCGGCTTCCTGGCCCGGCAATTGGAATCCCTGTCCGCAGACATTTCCATTGACGCTGTTAAGATCGGCATGCTGGCCAACGCCGAGGTGATGGACGTGGTGGGGGAGTGGCTGGCGAAAACCCGCCCGCCCGTCGTCGTGCTTGACCCGGTGATGGTGGCCAGCAGCGGTGACGCACTGATGCGCGAAGACGCGCGCACGGCCCTGCTGCGCCTGCTGGCCCACGCCCACCTGGCCACGCCCAATATCGCCGAACTGGCCGTGCTGGTGGGGGAACCCGAAGCGGCAACGTGGGAGGCTGCCCTGCAGCAGGGCAAGTCCCTGGCCGCCGCACACGGCACCCATGTGCTGGTCAAGGGAGGGCACCTGGACGGGGACGACTGCCCCGACGCGCTGCTCGGTCCGGACGGCTCGGTGGAAGTGTTCGATGGCCCCCGCGTGGGGACACCCAACACGCACGGCACAGGTTGCTCGCTCTCCGCGGCACTGGCCACGCTGCAGGTGCGCACGGGCAATTGGCCGGCCAGCGTGCGCCGGGCCAAGGACTGGCTCACCGGCGCCCTGCGCGAATCCGGTCCCTTGTCGGTGGGGCACGGGCACGGGCCGCTGAACCATTTCCATGAACTCTGGGCATCCGCCGGTCCTGCGGGGGACGACTTCAGCCGGTCCCTGTGGTCGGACATTGCACCGCAGCGCGAGGCCATCTTTGGGCTGGCGTTCATCAAGGAGCTGGCCGCCGGCACGCTGGATGGACAGCACTTTGCGTACTACCTGGCACAGGACGCGCAGTACCTCAGCGCGTATGCGCGCGTGCTGGCGCGTGCCAGTGCCCTCGCCCCCAACGAGGACGAACAGCGTTTCTGGGCCGCCGGCGCCCAAAACTGCCTGGCCGTGGAACTCTCGCTGCACCGCGACTGGCTCAGCAGGCACCCCCTGGAGGTGGCCATGGGGCCAGTAACCAGGCACTACGTCAACCACCTGCAGGCCGTGGCGTATTCCGGCAGCTATGGCGAAGTGGCCGCCGCCGTGCTGCCCTGCTACTGGCTGTATGCGGAAGTGGGCCGGGTGCTTCATGCCGATTACCTCAAGCACGACGGCGGCGCCACCGGCAGCGCGCACCCGTACGGTGAGTGGCTTCAAAGCTACGCGGACGACGCCTTTGCCCAGGCCACCGCCCGGGCCGTCGCCATTGTGGATGCCGCGGCCCGGCGGGGCTCGCCCCTGGAGCGGGATCGGATGAGGGCGGCGTTTGTGCAGTCGGCACACGACGAGGTGGACTTTTTCGACGCGCCTCGGCTGTACGCCTGGTTAGCCCCGCTTGCCCGGCGTGATTAACACCACCTGCCGTGCAGTAAAAAAATGCGCCGCGCCACACTCAATGGCGCGGCTCCGGGCAGCCGGGCACGCTAAAGTGGTGGTGCACGGTTTCGTTGAACGGGCAGGCGCGAACAGGTGAAGGCCAGTTTGCGGCGGCTGCGGTGGCGCGGAACCAGTCTCATTTGCGGCCGGGACAGGAATTAGCGTATTCTTGATCTTCGGTGCTTACGCCAACACTAAGGGCAACCACTCCATGGTAGAACTCCATTGAGGTCCACGGCGTTGAGGCACAATAATTCTTTGTAATAAACGTCGAGAGAAGTGAGTTCCCCAGTGGTGTACGCGATTGTCCGCGCAGGCGGCCGTCAAGAAAAGGTTTCCGTCGGAGACTACGTGACCATGAACCGCGTCCCCGGTGGAGTTGGCAGCACGCTTGAGCTGCCCGCTTTGCTCCTGGTTGATGGTGAGAAGCTCACCACCGCCGCAAAGGACCTGGTAAATGTAAAGGTTACGGCTGAGAAGCTGGAGGATCTTCGTGGACCGAAGATCGTTATCCAGAAGTTCAAGAACAAGACCGGCTACAAGAAGCGTCAGGGCCACCGTCAGGAACTGTCGAAGGTCAAGATCACCTCGATCGCGTAATTACGCAGTTCGTACGTAGATCCTCTTATACAGTCTTCAAAGTCAAAAGGTAGGCATTTCAAATGGCACATAAAAAGGGTGCGAGTTCCACTCGCAACGGTCGTGACTCCAACGCTCAGTACCTGGGCGTCAAGCGCTTCGGCGGTCAGGTTGTCAAGGCGGGCGAAATCATCGTTCGCCAGCGCGGCACCCATTTCCACCCGGGCGAGGGTGTGGGACGCGGCAAGGATGACACGCTGTTCGCACTGGACGCCGGTGCGGTCGAGTTCGGCCAGCGCCGCGGACGCCGCGTTGTGAACATCGTTGCAGCTGCGGTCTAATACCAAAGCTTTTCCAGTGGAGCGGGCCGCATGGCTCGCTCCACTGTGTTTTAACACGCGGACTAGAATAAGTGCGCAAGGGCAGTACTAATCAAGGAGATTTCATTGGCCAGCTTTGTTGACCGGGTTGTTTTGCATGTATCCGGCGGGACTGGCGGCCATGGCTGCGTCTCTGTCAAACGCGAAAAGTTCAAGCCACTGGGTGGGCCCGACGGCGGCAAGGGCGGCGACGGCGGCAACGTCATCCTGCGCGTGAGCGCGCAAACCACCACACTCCTTGATTACCACCACGCACCCCACCGCCACGGGACCAACGGCGGCCCTGGCATGGGTGACTGGCGCGACGGCAGGATTGGCGAAACGCTCATCCTCGACGTCCCCGACGGCACCGTGGTCAAGGACAAGGCCGGCAACGTCCTTGCCGACCTTGTCGGCGTGGGCAGCGAGTTCGTTGCGGCCGCCGGCGGCCAGGGCGGGCTCGGCAACGCAGCCCTGTCCTCGCTCAAGCGTAAGGCCCCCGGCTTTGCCCTGCTCGGCGTTGAGGGCAGCGAACGCGACATCGTGTTGGAACTGAAGTCCATCGCCGACATTGCCCTGGTCGGGTTCCCATCCGCCGGAAAGTCCAGCCTCATCGCGGCCATGTCCGCCGCCCGCCCCAAGATCGCCGACTACCCGTTCACCACGCTGGTGCCGAACCTGGGAGTGGTGCAGTCCGGCGACGTCCGCTTCACCATTGCCGACGTCCCCGGGCTCATCGAAGGCGCCAGCGAAGGCAAGGGCCTGGGCCACAACTTCCTGCGCCATGTGGAACGTTGCGCCGCCCTGGTGCACGTCCTGGACTGCGCCGCCCTGGAGGCGGACCGTGACCCCATCTCCGACCTGGCCGTGATTGAACGGGAGTTGGACCGCTACGCCGTGGACATGAGCTTTGCCGGGGCCGACGGCGACGTGGTCCCCCTGAACGAGCGCCCCAAGCTCGTGGCACTGAACAAGGTTGACGCCCCGGACGGCCGCGACATGGCCGAGTTCGTCAAGGGCGACCTCGAGGCCCGCGGCTACCGCGTTTTTGAGGTCTCCGCGGCCAGCCACGAAGGCCTGCGCCAGCTCGGCTTCGCCATGGCCGAGATTGTCCAGCAGGCACGCGACGCGATCGCTGCCGCGCCTGTGAAGGCCACCCCCGTAATCCTGCGCCCCCGCGCCGTCAACGCCACGCCGTTCACCATCCGCCGGGAGGAAAAGAACCTCGAGCCGCTGTTCCGCGTCCTGGGTGAAAAGCCTGAACGCTGGGTGAAGCAGACGGACTTCCAAAACGAGGAAGCCATCGGCTACCTGGCCGACCGCCTGGCGAAGGCCGGCGTTGAAGCGGGCCTGTTCAAGGCCGGCGCCACCCCCGGCGACACCGTGATCATTGGTGAAGAAGGCGGCATGGTCTTTGACTGGGAGCCCACCATGATGGGCGGTGCCGAGCATCTGGCCGGACCCCGCGGCGAGGACCTGCGCCTGACCGACATCGGGGACCGCCCCACCCGTGCCCAAAAGCGTGAGGAGCAGCAGGAACGCCGCGACGCCAAGGCAGCCGCACGTGCCGAGCTCGAATCCGAGCGCAAGGCAGGCATCTGGACCGAATCAACCAACCGCCAGCATGCCAGGAACCTGGGCATCAAGGAAGATCTCGACGCCGACGGCGGTGCAGCGGGCAACGATGGGCTCTAGCGGATCCGCCGCACAGGCCGGCGCCGGCACGCGCTCGGCGATCGCCACCGCGGCGAGAATCGTGGTCAAGGTGGGCTCGTCGTCGTTGACGTCCGTGGCCGGCGGCATCTCCGAGGTGGCCCTGAAGAACCTGGTGGACGTCCTGGCACGCCGGCGGCTGGCCGGCACGGAGGTCATCCTGGTCTCCTCCGGCGCCATCGCCGCCGGACTGCTGCCCCTGGGCCTGGCCCGGCGCCCCAAGGACCTGGCCACACAGCAGGCCGCGGCCAGCGTGGGTCAGGGCCTGCTGATGGCCCACTACAACCACGCGTTCATTGGGCACGGGGTGACAGTCTCGCAGGTGCTGCTGACCGCCGAGGACCTGACCCGGCGCCGTCAGTACGTCAACGCCCACCGGGCACTGGAACGTCTCCTGCACCTGGGTGTGGTGCCCATTGTCAATGAAAACGACACCGTGGCCACGCATGAGATCCGCGTGGGCGACAACGACAGGCTGGCCGCGCTCGTGGCGCACCTCGTCAAGGCCGACGCCCTCGTGCTGCTCTCAGACGTCGACTCCCTCTATGACGGGCCGCCCATGGAGGGCGCCCGGCGCATCAGCATCGTCGACTCTCCCGAGGACCTCGAAGGCATCGTCATCGGCAGTGCCGGCAGGGCCGGCGTAGGCACCGGCGGCATGGCGACCAAGGTCCAGGCGGCGCTGATCGCCGCGGAGACCGGAATCCCGGCCCTGGTCACCTCCACCGAAAACGCCGCGGACGCCCTGTCCGGGGAGGACGTGGGGACCTGGTTCAGCATCAATGGCAGCAAGCGCCCCGCACGGCTGCTGTGGCTGGCGCACCTGGCGGACATCCGCGGGCGCCTGGTGCTCGACGACGGTGCCGTCCGGGCCGTGTGTGAACGCCACAAGTCGCTGCTGCCTGCCGGCATCACGGCCGTCACGGGCGACTTCGACGCCGGGGATGCCGTGGAGATTGCCGATTCCGCCGGCAGGGTCATAGCGCACGGGCTCGTGAACTACCCGTGCGGGGACCTGCCGCAAATGCTGGGCCGCTCCACCAAGGCGCTGGCGAAGGAACTGGGCCGCGAATATGAACGCGAGGTGGTCCACGTGGACGACCTGGTCCTTCTGCACCCGTAACGAAAGTGCCGCGTGGCCTAGACTTAAGCCATGACCGAGCAGACTGTTGAACAATCCACGGCTTCCGTTGGCGAAGTCCCCACTGTCGGCACCTCAGGCGAGCCGGCCGCCGGCGCGCCTGAGGCCGCTGCCACCGAGGTCCGTGCCGTCACGGAACGGGCCCGCCGGGCGTCCCGCAAGATGGCGGGGGCAAACCGGGCCTGGAAGGACAAGGGCCTGCGCGCCATCGCCGCAACCCTGCTCGCCCGGGCGGACCGCATCCTTGCCGCCAACGCCCTTGACGTCGCAGCGGGCCGGGCCAACGGCACCACAGCCGCCATGCTGGACCGTCTCACGCTGACCCCGCCGCGCATCCAGGGACTGGCCGACGCCCTGGAAAAACTGGCCACACTGCCGGACCCGGTGGGCAACGTGGTACGTGGACAGACCCTGCCCAACGGCCTGCGAATGCGCCAAATCAACGTCCCCATGGGCGTGGTGGCGGCCATTTACGAGGCCCGCCCCAATGTCACCGTGGATATCGCCGGCCTGGCGCTTAAGAGCGGCAATGCCGTGATCCTGCGCGGCGGAACGGCCGCGGCACACACCAACGAGGCACTGGTGGGACTGCTGCGCGACGCCCTGGAATCCGTGAGCCTGCCCGCCGACGCCGTCCAGTCCGTGGACAAATACGGCCGGGAGGGTGCCAATCTTCTCATGAAGGCCCGCGGCCAGGTGGACGTGCTCATTCCGCGGGGCGGGCGCGAACTCATCCAAACCGTCGTGCAGAACTCCGCCGTGCCGGTCATCGAGACCGGCGAGGGCAATGTGCACATCTTCATCGACAGCAGCGCCAAGGAGGAGATGTGCGTGAACATCCTGCTCAATGCCAAGACCCAGCGTCCCAGCGTGTGCAACACGGTGGAAACGCTGCTGGTCCACAAGGACTCCACCGTGGTTCCGGCGGTCCTGAAGGCCCTGGCCGACGCCGGGGTGCGGCTGCACGTGGATGAGCGCGTTGCGCCGCTGGTCCCCGCCGGGGCAACCAGCTTCCCGGCCACGGACGAGGACTGGGCCACCGAGTACATGGACCTGGATCTCGCCGTGAAGATGGTGGACTCGCTCCCTGAGGCCATCAAGCACATCCGCACCTGGAGCACTGGCCACACGGAGGCCATCCTCACCAACGACCTCGCCAACGCAGAGACGTTCATTGCGGAGATCGACTCGGCCGCCGTCATCGTCAACGCCAGCACCCGCTTTACCGACGGCGGGGAGCTGGGCCTGGGCGCCGAAGTGGGCATTTCCACCCAAAAGCTGCACGCCCGCGGCCCCATGGGGCTGACGGAACTGACCACCACCAAGTGGATCGTGCAGGGCGAAGGCCAAGTCCGGGGATAGTCCCCAGCCGCTCCCACTGCTCGGAAGCTCGCAGCGGGGCCCTCGCGGCCCATCGGGCGCGTGGGCCCAGAGCTGTGGCTGAAACGGGCCCACGGCGCGGCCGTGTGCCAGTCGCAACGGTTACCACGTACCATTAGAAGGAATCAAAGCAACGATTGGCCGGATGCGCATTTCAGTGCGGCCGTCCACCAACCCATAGGGGAGTAATAATGCTGACCCAGCTTGCCGGCGTCGTCCTGGCCGAAGCAGCCGCACATGAAGAGCCGTGGCCCTTGATTGCGCCGCCGTACGTGATTGGCGGATCCGTGTTGGCCATCCTTTTGCTGCTGATGTTTGTCTGCGTATCCTTTATGAACCTGGGCAACCGCCACGACGCCGTCGAAGCCACCGACGACCCCCACAAGCAGCACACCGCCAAGCACATGCACCACGACGGCCAGGCGTCCTCCGATCACTAGGGGAACGCACAAGGTGGCCCCTGCCGGGGGCGCCGGCAACCGTCTCCGTGTTGGAGTCATGGGTGGCACATTTGATCCAATCCACCATGGACACCTTGTTGCAGCCAGTGAGGTTGCGAGTGTATTCAAGCTTGACGAGGTCATTTTTGTGCCCACGGGGGAACCGTGGCAGAAAGCGAAACGCCGGGTCAGCGCCGCTGAGCACCGCTACCTGATGACGGTGATAGCCACCGCGGCGAACCCACAGTTCACTGTCAGCCGGGTGGACATTGACCGGCCCGGGCCAACGTTTACCATCGACACGCTGCGGGACCTGAAGCGGATGCGCCCGGAGGCGGACCTGTTCTTCATCACCGGCGCGGACGCCATGGCCCAGATCATGTCGTGGAAGGACAATGACGAGTTGTGGAACCTGGCACATTTTGTGGGCGTGACACGGCCGGGACACGTACTCGACGACATGGGGCGATCCGACGTAAGTTTGTTGGAAGTGCCCGCCATGGCAATCTCCTCCACGGATTGCCGCACCAGGGTCCAGGAGAAAAACCCCGTATGGTACCTGGTCCCCGACGGTGTGGTGCAATACATAGCCAAATACGGGCTTTACGTTCAACCGGACGGCGACGCGGGCGGACATGTCCTGCCGGTGACTTCTAGTACTGAATGAGTAAGTGATGAGCAAGGAAACGGAGCCGGTTCGCACTCGCAGGGAATTGCGGGAGGCGAACTCGGAGCAAACGCAAGGCGCGGCGGCATACCCGCCGGTGCCACTTGTGCCTACGCCCGCCACCCCCGCCGTGGACCGGCGCGGACGGCGCACCCAGCCTTCCGACCCCGGTGGACCCGCAGACGGCCCGGCCTGGCCGGGCGGAAGTCCGGCGGGCAACAGTTCTTGGAGCGGCGCCGCCACGAACGACGGCGCCACGAACGACGCTTCAACGAACGACGCCGGGACACGTGTTCCGCGGGAGCGATCGTCCCAGACGCGTGCCCGGGACCGCGCAGCGCTGCGTGCCTACAAGGAACTTGTTGACTCCGGGAAGGAGGAGGCCAGCCCGCTGCCCTCCCGCCGTGCCCTTCGCCAGGCGCAGCTGGATGCAGAGCGCGCGCCCGTCACCAGCATCAACCCAGTGGTTCCCCCGGCAGTTGCCCGCCCCGCAAAGGTGGCGCCAGCCCCGACGACGGCGCCCGGTCCAGTCCCGCCCGCGGTGACACCGGCAGTGCCGGCCGGGTCCGCCCGGCCCGCAGCGCCGTCGAAGTCCAATCCGGCAAGGACTTCTCCCATGGCGGCCCCTGCATCACCGTCATCGACTTCACCTGCCGCCGCACTGCCCTCCGGCGCGGATGCGCCCGCACGGCCGGGCCCGCAGCCAACGACAGTGCCGCAGCCAACGACAGGGCCCAAGGCAGTGACGCCGGACTCTGGCCATCGCGGCCGTGGGGGCCGCCGCGCCACCGCCGCCGCGCCGGATGCCCTGCCAGGGAACTCAGCGGCGTCGGCCGCCCCCACGGCCGAAGTGCCGGCAGCGGGCCCCGGGGCGGGCCACACAGGGGCCCATTCGTCCAGCACGGGCGCCCCGCCGCAGGCACCCGTCGCCGGGACCGCGCCCGCCGGACCTTACCCCTCGAACTCCGCAGGGCCCATTCCGCCGGGCGGAAGGCCCCCGAGCACCGAGGAACTGCGGTTGTTGGCCGGGCAGCGGGCCCAGGAGGACCGTGCCGCCGTCCTTGGCCAGCGCGCCCAGGCCCGCGACCGGCTGGCCCAGGAGAGCGCGAAGAGCAGGCGCACGGCCGCGGATCCCACGGCCACGAACAACCTGGCCATGGTCACGCCGCTGGAATTTCTTGACGTGCCCGGCGTTGAACGCCCTGTCATGCGTCCGCCGTCGACCACACATGTGCCGATCGTGACAAGGTCCACGCCCAAGGTGTCCCCGCCACGCAGGGTTCCCGGCGCCTCCGGGAAGGCTTCCTCCGGAAAGCCCGCCACCGCACGCGATGCCAACGCCGAGCGTTTCGACGCCGCGCTGACAGCCCGTACCGTCCACCGGCCCGGCCCGGGCCACCGCCCGCTCACGGGGGGAGGGCACAGCGGAACCCTGCAGCGCGCGGAGGCGATGGTCGCCGTCGTCCCGCCCCAGACACCGGCCCAGCCGGAATCCGCGGCCCGCACCCAAATGCCGCCCATGCCCGCGGACTACGCCCACGGGCTTGAGCCGCTGGACGCCGTCACTGCGGGACTGGGGCGCACCAAGCGAAATCTGCTCATTCAATGGGGCAGCATCATTCTTGGCGGTGCGGCACTTGTTGTCGGAGCCGTCATGTTCATCACCGCCATAGCCCGCTAGTTGGCGGAAATATCAAAGGATACGTTAGTGACCGCAACAGAACATTCGATCGAAGTGGTCCGTGCAGCTGCCCGGGCGGCGTCGGACAAGTTGGCGCAGGACCTGATCGCACTGGATGTGAGCGACAGGCTGGCCATCACGGACATCTTCTTCATCGCCTCCGCGTCCACTGAACGCCAGGTCAACGCCATTGTCGACGGCATTGAAGACGAACTGCACAAGTTTGGCATGCGCCCGGTCCGCCGTGAAGGCCGTTCCGGTGGCCGTTGGGTCCTGCTGGACTACGCCGACATCGTGGTGCACGTCCAGCATGAGGAAGACAGGATCTTCTACGCCCTGGAGCGCCTTTACGCCGACTGCCCCGTGGTGGACCTGCAGCTTGCCGCCTCCGATCCGTCGCTCCGGCAGGCCGACGGCCCGCAGGAGAGCGTGGACGCCGAGTAGGAGCTGAGATCCGCGAAGGTAAGGTGCCCGCATTGGTGAATCCTCCCGCCTCCGGTCCCCTGGAGGATTCCGCCCCTGCCGGGGGCACGCAGTCCGTTCTGCAGCCCGCCGGTCCGCGCCGGAGGGTGATCTTTTGGCGGCATGGGCGCACCGCCTGGAATGCCGCCCGCCGGTTCCAGGGCCAAAGCGACATCCCACTGGACGACGTGGGCGAACGGCAGGCCGAGCGATCGGCTGCGTTGTTGGCCGGCAAGCTGGCCGCGCTCCCGGCGCCCGGGGCCGTGCGGATCATCTCCTCCGACCTGGCCCGCGCCTTCTCCACCGCGCAGGCCCTCTCCGTGCTGACGGGCGTGCCCATCAGCGTGGACCGGCGCCTGCGGGAGACCTATGGAGGCAGGTGGGAAGGGCTGTCCTTCGAGGAAATCGAGCGGGCACATCCGGCGGAGCTCAAGCTGTGGCAGCTGGACGAGCCAAATGTCCGGGCGGGAGGAGGCGAGACCCGCACGGACGTGGCCTCACGCATGGTGGCCGCAATCCTGGAGGCGATGGCCGGCCTGCCCGAAGGCGGCACCCTGGTGGTGGCCACCCACGGCGGCGCGACCCGCGTGGCGTTGGCGAAGCTGCTGGGGCTCCCCGAAAATCTCTGGCGCACGCTGTCGGGGCTCTCCAACTGCCATTGGTCGGTGGTGGAACAGTCCCAACCCTCCCTGGCCGGCGCCAGCGAGTGGCACTGGCGGCTCACCGAGCACAATGTGGGCACCCTGCCGCAGCCCTTTGAGGCGCCCGAGGACCTGGCCGAGCCGGTGGAGGACTAGAGGGCAAACCGTCAATGACCCGGGGGCCGTTTCGGGCCGTAAATGGCGCAAATCCGGGGCGGGGGAGCACGATTTGGCAACCTGGAGAAAGGTGTTCTAGGATAGACGAGTTGCTTCGGCCAGGACCGCCTGGTCTAGGTGAAAACAACTGTTTGGGGCTGTGGCGCAGCTGGTAGCGCACCTGCATGGCATGCAGGGGGTCAGGGGTTCGAGTCCCCTCAGCTCCACCAAAAGCAAGAGGTCCGCACCGTGCACCGGTCGAAAAACCGGGCACGGTGCGGACCTTTTTGGTTTCCGGCTTTCGGATACGCTTCCTGGGCGGGAGCGGGCGATTAGTCGGAGCCGGTGCCGCTCGGCCAGCTGGGTGCCAGGACCGGGGCGGAGACGGAGGCCGCCCCAACGGCGTCGAGCGTGGCGCGGGTGACCGCGTCCAACTCGATGCCGCCGGCCGCCATGTTTTCCTCGAGATGAACGGTGTTCCCGGTGCCGGGGATGATAAACACGTTCTCCGCGTGCCTGAGGAGCCACGCGAGTCCCAGCTGCGAGGCGGTGACGCCGGCCCGGGACGCTGCCTCCCGGACGGCGGGCTCCTCTGCAACCTTCGCCATGCCGGGAAACGCCGAGCCGAGGGGGAAGAACGGCACCCACCCGATCTCGTGTTCACGGCACAGGCTTAGCGCGTCCTCGAAGCGGCGGTCCAGCAGGTTATAGGGGTTCTGCACGCACGCGATGCCCGCTGGCAGCGCGTGGCGCAGCGTGTCGGTCGTCACGGCACTGAGCCCGATCGCACCGATCTTCCCTTCGTCGCGCATGGCCGTCATCTCGGCGAGCTGGTCGTCGATGTCGACGACCTGCCCGCCCTGGGCCGCGAGGCCCGGACCTACCTCGAGACGGCGCAGGTACACGATGGGGATCGTGTCGACGCCGAGGCTCCGGAGGTTGTCCTCAACGCCCGCACGCAGCTCCTCCGGCCGCTGGGCCGGGCGGAGCGGGAGCGTGCCGTTCGGGTCCGGTGCGGCCCCGACCTTTGAGGCTACGAGCACATCCGCATCCCCGACGGCCCGGCGTACCAGTCCATTCACGAAGCCGTCGCCGTAGAAATGCGCTGTGTCGATGTGGTTTACGCCGAGTTCAATGGCTCGCCGCAACACCTCGGCGCCCGCAGCGGGATCCGCGTGGTGGCGTTCCAACTGCATGGCGCCATATCCAATCCGGGCGATGCTCCGCCCCGCGAGTGCTGCGCCGGCCGGCGGCCCTGGTGGTTGCTTGGTGGTGGTGGCCATGGTGGTTCCCGTCCTTATGGGATACTGGACTAAACGGAGGGACCTCCGCTGAGAAAGACGATACCACTAAACGGAGGATCCTCCGCTATGACTATAGATCCGCCACCCGTGACGGTGGCGAACGCGCCCCGTCCGCGTTCCGACGCCGTGCGCAACCGCGCCCGGCTGCTGGTGGTGGCACGCGACGCATTCACCGCAGGAGAAGGCAATGTTGCCCTTGATACGCTCGCGCGACGCGCGGGCGTCGGGATCGGGACGCTGTACCGGCACTTCCCCACGCGGCAGGCGCTCGTTGAGGCGGTGTACCGGTCCGAGCTCGATGAGGTGGCAGCCAGCGCGGATGAGGTGCTGGGGGGGAACCCGGCCGATGTGGCGCTGCGTCTCTGGATCGACCGTTACGCCACGTTCTTCGCCACAAAACATGGAATGGCGGAGACGCTCCAGGGCCTGCTTTCGGCGGGTGTGGTTGCGCCAACCGAGACCCGGCAGCGCATCAGGGGGACCCTTGGGCGATTTCTCGAGGCGGGGGAGGCGGATGGAACACTCCGCCACGACGTGGCCGCCGATGATGTCGTGACGGCGCTCGTTGGCGCGTTCCTGGCGACCGCCGGCGCGCCGGACGCGGCGCAGCGCGATCGTGTGCTGGACCTGCTTGTCGATGGTCTCCGGAGCCGTGGCGGCACAACGCCGCTGCCATAGGTCCGGGCCTGCCCGCCCCAAGGCGCGGGCAGGCACCGCAATGCCGCCGCGGCGCTGCTGTCAATCAATGCAAGAATGGTCCCGTGCCCTCCGACGAACCAGCCCCCATGGCAACCCGCCACTTCCCGGTGGCCGACCTCGCGCAGACGCGGACCCTGCGGTGAGGTGCCGGCCATGAGATGCCCGTGCAACAGCGGCGACACCCTGGAGGGCTGCTGCGGCCGATTCCTGGACGCACCCGCAGATACGGCATTCCCGCCGACGGCGGAGGCGCTCATGCGCTCGCGCTACACCGCATTCGCCACCGGCGACACTGCCTACCTGCTGCACACCTGGCACCCGGACACGCGGCCGGCTTCACTGGAACTGGACCCGGGTCAGCAGTGGTACCGGCTGGACATCCTTGACACCGTGCGCGGCGGCCCCTGGGACAACGACGGAGGGGTCTCCTTCGAGGCCCACTTCCGCCGCCGGGGCGCCCGCGACAGCCTGAGGGAAAATAGCCGCTTTGTGCGGATCGGCAGGCAGTGGCTGTACGTGGAGCCCCTGAAGAACAGCTAGGGCCAGTGTGCTTGTCAGGGTATGTCCTCCGGCCCTTCCTCCGTACCAGGCCCGGGTTGGGCCAGTTCCGCGAGCTTGCGGCGGGCATGCAGAACATCGCCAATGAACAGGTCGTAAACCACGATGCCCACCACCCCGCCAATCAGGGGCCCGACGATCGGCACCCAGAAGTACCAACTGAAGGACCCCGCCACGGTGCCCGGCAGGGCGACATCACCCCAGCCGGCCATCCATGCGAACAGCCGGGGACCGAAGTCACGGGCGGGATTGATGGCATACCCGGCGTTGGCGCCAAAAGACATGCCGATCGCTGCGACCGCAAAACCAATGATCAGTGGCCCGAGGTTGGCCTGCACCGCCAAGTTCCGCATGTCCACGATCGCTGCGATAAGCAAAACCAGGAACATCGTACCCACAATCTGGTCAACCAGCGGAATGGTCAGGTTGCCATGGAAATAGGGTGCCGGGAAGGTGGCGAAGATGGAGAAGGTGGCCAAGCCGCCCGGCTCATTTCTTTGGGTCTTGGATGCGGCATTGAAGGCGTCAATGGCATTGAAATAGACCAGATACAGCAGTGCGGCGGCGGCAAAGGCGCCCACGACCTGGGCGACGATATACGGAATGACCTTGTTCCATGCGAACTTCCGCCGGACCGCAAAGGCCAGGGTGACGGCGGGGTTCAGGTGAGCGCCGGTGACGCCGCCGGCTACGTAAACACCCATGGCAACGGCAAGCGCCCATCCCCAGGTAATGAGCAGCCAGTCACCGGCCGCCATGAAGATGGTGGTGTCGGTCGCGGCACGGCCACTGCCGGGCAGTGCCGCCACGGCCATGGCGACCACCCCGTCGCCAAAACAGATCAAGACAAAGGTGCCCAGAAATTCCCCGAGCATCTCGCCCCAGATTCCCCCGAGACCCTTGAGACCGCTTCCATTTCGAACGGCGTTTCTCAATGGTGTTATTTCGCTCATGATGGCCCCTTAGGTCGTCGTTGACGGCGACATCGCTGTTGACTTGAGTGACTGATTTGATTCTAGGGCGTCCGTGATGTAAAGCACATGTTGGATTTGTCACACCTGTCCAACGCCGGAATCCGCCCGGGACCGGCGGCTAAACTTGACTGGATGCCCCGGGCGGCGGGGCGACGAGGAAAGGGCGCCATGAACGGCATGCAGCACCCCGGCCATAGCAGGCCCGCCGCGGACGGCTTCGACTTCTCCGCGCTTCGCCGCTTTCCCGACGTCGAGGCCGCCAACCTCTTTGCCCACGACGCCACCGACGAGCTGATCCTGACCGGCGCCGGCGGGTTTCTGGCTGCCCTTGCCGCCACGCCCGACGCCGGATCCGTGGCCGTGGTGGGCGACCGTTACGGTGCGCTGGCCCTGGGTGCGGCGGCCATCCACGGCCTCACCGGACTCCGCGTCCACCAGGATGCACTCTCCGGCGAGCTGGCCCTGGCGGCCAACGCGAAACGCCTGGGCCTGTCGCACAGCTACCGCTCGCTGCCATTGACGGCCGAACTTTTTGCCGGCACCACCGTGGTGCTGTGGCAGCTGCCGCGGAGCCTGGACGAACTGGAGGAGACGGCCGCACTCATCCGGGCCCATGGCGCACCAGGGGTCCAGGTGGTGGCCGGCGGCCGGGTCAAGCACATGGCCCTGGCCATGAACACCGTCTTGGCCAGGCACTTCCAGGACGTTGTGCCGGGCCGGGCATGGCGCAAGTCCCGCCTGCTCAGGGTGGTCGGGCCGCGGCAGGAGGCACCGGCGTCGGACTTCCCGCGCCAGGAATTCAACGATGCGCTGGGCTTGTGGCTGTGTGCGCACGGTGCCACGTTTGGCGGCACCAAGCTCGACCTTGGGACGCGCTTTCTGCTCGAGTTTATTCCCGAGATGCGCAGCACTGCGGCGGCAATTGACCTTGGCTGCGGCAATGGCACGATAGCCGCCGCCCTGGCCAAGGCCAGGCCGGGGCTGCGCGTGTGCGCCACCGACCAATCCGCCTCAGCGGTGGCGTCGGCAGCGGCCACGGCGGAAGCCAACGGGCTGGGGGACCGGATCGCCGCCGTGCGCGACGACGCGCTGGCCGGCTTCCCGATGGCGTCCGCCGAGCTGGTGGTGCTCAACCCGCCCTTCCATGTGGGGGCCTCCGTCCACGCCGGCATCGCGCTGAAGCTCTTTGACGCCGCGTCGCGGGTCCTGGCGCCGGGAGGGGAGCTGTGGACCGTCTACAACAGGCACCTGGACTACCGGCCGCAGCTCGAAGAGCGGGTGGGGCCCACGCAGGTCATGGGGCGCAACCCCAAGTTCTCCGTTGCGCGTTCGACGAAGAACTGAGACCGCCCCCGGACCCCAGCCATGGCTTGCGTGCCCGGCGCCCGGCAAGGAGGTAGTCTTTCAGCCGGGGGCATTGGGGCGCCGGGCGCCTTCCCGTTGGATTCTTTCGCAAGGAGTTAATGTTGGGTGTTCCCGAAGTGGGGGTGTCGCAGCGGCACCGCGGCACCAACCTGCCCAAGATGGGCGATTTCAACCAAGCCGTCATCCTGGATTCCATCCGCCGCGCCGAAGAGGGCCTGAGCCGGGTGGAACTGTCCGGTTCGGCCGGCCTGGCAGCCCAGACCGTCTCCAACATCTGCCGCCGCCTGCTGGACGCCGAACTGATCGTCGAAGCCGGCAAGGAAGCCTCCGGCCCCGGCAAGCCGCGCACCATCCTGCGCCTGAACCCCAAGGGCATGTTCGCCGTCGGGGTCCACATCGACCCGGCCCTGACCAGCTTTGCGTTGGTGGACGCCGTGGGCACCGTGCTGGAATCGCTGGAACAGCCCACGGACCTGGCCAGCCCGCCGGACGAGGCCGTTGCGGCGATGGGCCGGGAAATCCTCGCCATCATTGAGCGCTCCGGCGTCGACCGGCACCGCATTGCCGGCGTGGGCGTGGCCACCCCGGGCCCCATTGACGCCGCCAACGGCACCGTGGTTGACCCTCCGCACATGCCCGGCTGGCTGCGGGTTCCGCTGCGCAGCATTCTGGCGGAGGTAACAGGCCTTCCCGTGGTCATGGACAAGGACGTCACCGCGGCCGCCGTGGCCGAGCTCTGGACCGGGTCCACCGGCGGCGCCGCCAATCTGATATACGTCTACATCGGAACCGGCATTGGTGCCGGGCTGATCCTGGGCGACGAGGTGGTGCGCGGATCCTCGGGCAATGTGGGCGAGATCGGCCACATCATCACCGACCCGTACGGTCCGGACTGTGACTGCGGTAGCCGCGGCTGCGTCAAGGTCACCTGCATGCCCGAAACCCTGGTGGCAGAGGCCCGGGAACTGGGCGTGCTGCCCGCCCCCGACCCGGGCAACCCCTCCACCCTGCCGCAGGACGTGACGGCACTGGCCGACGCCGCTGCGGACGGCAACGTGGCGGCCGCGGACATACTGGCGCGCTCCGCCCACCGCATGGCCGGTGCCGTGTCGGTGCTGACCAACCTGCTGGACGTGGAAAAGGTCGTCTTCGGAGGTCCGTTGTGGCCTGCACTTTCGGCTACCTACCTGGCGCAGGTCCCGGGTCTGCTCCGCCAGCGCAGCGTCACCGGCAACGTCCACGCCGTGGACATTGCCGGCACGCGGCTGCATCCGGGCGGGGGAGCCTTTGGCGCGGCCTGCCTCGTCATGGAAAAAACCTTCAGCCCCAACGCCGCGCAGCTGCTGCTCGACGCGAAGCCCGCAAGCGGTTAGTCCACGGCCTCGCGGACCTCGCCAAAGGGGATGGTGTCATCCAGGTGGGCCTGGTAGCCGTGCGGCAGCTTGACCACCTTGACGCCGTGGAGCTGGTCGGCAGCGGACTGTTGCATGATGGGCATTACGGTGTCCGTGAAGGCCTCGTCCCTGCCCTCCAGATACACCATGTACGACTCCGGTAACTGTTTCATGCCCCCACACTAGTCCGGCAGTCCCGGGGTGGACAGGGGGCAAGGGGAGTTCTCCCCATTGCGGGACCGGCAGGGATTCGGTGGACTGGTGGGGAAGGATTGTTCCACGCCTGTCCCGGTTCCCTTGAAAGGAACGCAAATTGTTGCAAATGAGCACCGCCGCCCGGATCGAGCCGGCAGAACTGGCCCGGGTCCAACAAATCGTGGCCGGCATCTCCCGCAGCTTTGAGGCGAAGGTGGTGGGGCAGTCACGGCTGCGCGAAACGCTGTTGATTTCCCTGCTCACCGGCGGGCACGTGCTGCTGGAATCGGTACCCGGCCTGGCGAAAACGACGGCGGCACAGACCATCGCGGACTCCGTCAGCGCAGCCTTCCACCGGATCCAATGCACCCCGGACCTGCTGCCCAGCGACATTGTGGGCACCCAGATATACGACGCCGCCCAAGGAACCTTTGTCACCCAGCTGGGCCCGGTGCACGCGAACATTGTCCTGCTGGACGAAATCAACCGCTCCAGCGCCAAGACCCAGTCCGCGATGCTCGAAGCCATGCAGGAGCGCCAAACCACGATCGGCGGGCAAAACTACTCCCTGCCCTCGCCGTTTTTGGTGCTGGCCACGCAGAACCCCATCGAACAGGAGGGCACCTACCGGCTGCCCGAGGCCCAGATGGACCGGTTCATGCTCAAGGACGTGCTGGACTATCCCAGCCCCGTGGAGGAGGTGGAAATGGTCCGCCGCATCGACGCCGGAGTGTTTTCCGCCGAGGCCACCCCCACTGCTGTCGCCGGCCTGGACGATGTCCGGATGATCCAGCGGACCGTCAGGAATGTTTACCTGGATCCGGCCCTGGTCCACTACATTGTCGGCCTGGTGTACGTGACCCGGCATGCGGAGAAGTACATTGATCCGGCGCTGGCCTGCCTGATCGAGTTTGGCGCCAGCCCCCGCGCCAGCATTGCCTTCACCCAGGCCGCCCGGGCCCTGGCGGTGCTGCAGGGGCGCGATCACGTGATTCCGGAGGACGTGAAATCGCTGGCGGCGCGCGTGCTGCGGCACCGGATCATCCTTGGCTTTGAGGCGGTGGCGGAGAACATTCCGGTGGAAACTGTCATCGACGCCATCGTCGGCTCCGTCCAGACACCTTAGGGAAGCGTGCCCTCCCTGCTCACTGCGGTGAAGTCGCGAATGAACATCTTTGCGCACCGCCTGGCGCTCGGCCTCCTCGACGGCGAATACGCGTCAGTGTTCCGCGGCCGCAGCCTGGACTTTGACGAGCTTCGCGCCTATGTCCCCGGCGACGAGGTCCGGGACATTGACTGGAAGGCCACCGCCCGCACCGGCGTTCCGCTGGTCAAGCGCTACGTGGCCACGCGCCGCCAGCAGGTCATGTTCGTCGCGGACACCGGGCGCAACATGGCCGCAGCGGCCCGGGGCGGGGAGGTGAAGAAGGACATCGCCGTCCTGGCCATGGGCGTCCTGGGGTCCCTGGCGCTGAACCATGGGGACCCCGTGGGCCTGGTTCACGGGGACCGCCGGTCCGCGGGACAGCTGCCTGCCCGTGGGAACGAGCGCCACCTGGAGCGGCTGCTGTGCCGCATGGATGCCGTGGACGTCTCCGATCCGCCCAGCGATCTCACCGCCGTGCTGGAATACACGGCACGGCACGTCAGGGGCCGCAGGCTCGTGGTGGTGCTGGCCGACGAAGTGGCCGTGGACGCGCGCTGCGCCAGGGTGCTGTGCCGCCTGGCCGCCCAGCACGAAATCCTGTGGGTGCAGTTGGACGACGCCGAACTGGCCGGCCCGGGCGCACCAGCCCGGGGCTACGACGTGGCTGGCCTGGGCCCCGTGCTGACTCTGCTGGCACAGGACCCCAAGCTGGCGGACGACTATGCACAGGCTGTCGCGCAGCGGCACCGCGCCCTGGCGGCGCTGCTGCAGGGGAACGGCATCGCCCTGGTCCGGCTCGGGCACACCTCCGAGGTGGTCGGCGGCATCTTTGGCCTGTTGGAGCGGCACCGCCGTGCCCGGTGACGCGACGCTGGCGCGGGCCCTTATTGGCGGCAACCAGTTTTACGCCCCGGAACGCTACTCCGCCTGGTGGCCGATCGCAGGCACTGCCGTCCTCCTGCTCTGCCTGGGCTGGGTGGCCTGGGTGCTGGTGCACACTCGTCCGGGAAACCACGCCGCCGTTCCCGCCTTTGCGGTTCCGCGCGACCCGGAAACCGTGCGGGCCAGGTTCCTGGCGCTGATCGACTCCCTTCAGTCCCGGTACGACGCCGGTGCCCTGACCGCGCGGGCGGCGCATCTTGGGTTCAGCGCGGCCGTGCGCTCCTTCGTCCATGAGATGACGGGGGTGCCGGCGCAGCGCATGACCCTGGCGGAGCTGCGTGAACGCCAGCTGCCGCTGGTGGCCGACGCCGTCGCCGCGTTTTACCCGGCCGAATTCGGGCCCGCTGATTCCGGGGCGCATGACCTTGCGGACGGGGGGCCCATCCCGGAGGCCGGGCCCGGTGTGGCCGCCTCCGCCGCCACGGCCAGGGCGGTGGTGGCCTCGTGGCATTGAAATACTGGTGGCTGCTGCCCCTGGGCGTGGCCGCGATCGCCGCCGTGGTGTTCCGGCTGTGGCGCCGGACCCGGCAGACCCCCGGGCGGGTGCCCGTGGCCCACGCCGACCGATTGACGGCCCTGCCCTCCTACCAAAGGGCAGTGGCCGTGCAGCGGCGCTGGCTCGCCGTGGGCCTGGCCAGCGTCCTGCTGCTGGCCGGGTCCGTGCTGGCGGCGGCCGCGCGTCCGGTCCAGGCAGCCACCACTGTGCCCGAACAACTCAACCGCGACATCATCCTCTGCCTGGATGTCTCCGGGTCCATGGTCGACACCGATGAGGCGGTGGTGGCCGTTTTTGCCGAGCTGGTGACCAGGTTCAAGGGGGAACGCATCGGCCTGACCATCTTCGACTCCACAGCGGTGCAGGTGTTCCCGCTGACCGATGACTACGGCTTCGTTGCCGGGCAGCTGGAACTGGCGGTGAAGGCCCTGAATCAGGACACCAAGAGTTTTGACTTCTTTGACGGCACCTATGAGGTTCCCGGCTCGTCGCTGATCGGCGACGGCCTGGCCAGCTGCGTTCGCGGGTTCCCGCCGGAGAGCGGTGCGAAGCGGTCCCGCTCGGTCATCCTTGCCACCGACAACATGCTGGCGGGCCGGCCCGTCTTCACCCTGGCGGAGGCTGCCGGCCTGGCCAAAAAGGCCAATGTGCGCGTCCATGCCCTGAACCCCAATGACTACGGCAGCGCGGACTACCCGGATGTGGCCGCGTCCGGACTTAAAACGGCGGCAACGTCAACGGACGGCAGCTACTACGCGCTTGAATCCGCGGCCGCCGTGAAGTCCATTGCGCACAAGGTCCAGGCCACCGAGGCAGCCAGGCTGCAGGGCGCCGCGGTGCGCACCCTCTCCGACCAGCCCGCACTGCCGCTGGGCCTGGCCCTCCTGTCCCTGGCGGGCCTGGGCGCCGCAGTATGGAAGGTACGCCAATGACGCTGTTGCCCATCCTGCCCGCGTGGCTGTTCTGGCCGGTGGCCGCCCTTTTGGCCTGTGCCGCCGGAAGCCTTCTCCGCAAATGCCCTGCCGGTAGGGGCAGCGGCAGGGCGGCGCGACGCCGCTTCGCGGTCCTGGTGCTGCTGGTCCTGATGGCGGCCGCGCGCCCCGGCCTGGCCGGCGGAACCGTCCCTGCAGCCGCCACCGAGCTGAACGTGTTCTTTGTGGTGGACACCACGCCCAGCTCGGCCGCGGAGGACTATGACGGCACCCAGACACGCATGGCCGGCATCACGAAAGACATCAACGCGATTGCCACCGAACTGGCCGGGGCCCGTTTTTCCCTGCTCACCTTTGACAGCACAGCCACGGTGGCCCTTCCCCTCACCACTGACGCCACCGCCCTGCGGACCGCCGCAGAGGTGCTCTCGCCGAAGACTGCCCAGGCATCTCAGGGCAGCAGTGTGAGCAGCGCCCGCGGGCTGCTCGCCCGGCAGCTGGCTGCCTCGGGGAAGGCGCACCCGCAGCGGCCACGCCTTGTGTTCTACCTCGGCGACGGCGAACAAACGGCGGCGGCCGCCCCCGAACCCTTCAAGGAAGGCGCCGGGCTGATCGACGGCGGCGCCGTGTTGGGCTATGGAACGGCCGCCGGCGGGAAAATGCGCGACTCCACCTTCGGCTCCGGGGCCCCTGCGCCCTACATCCTGGACAGGTCCACGGACGGCGGGCAGCCTGCCGTATCCGTTATCGACGAAAAGCAATTGCGGGCCATCGCCGGCCAGCTCGGCGTGCCCTATGTGCACCGGGTGGCACCGGCCGGCATCGGGGCCGCCCTGGTCGACGCCGCACCGCGGACGGCGGCCGACCGGGGCGGCCCCGAGGGTGTCCGGCCCGGCCGCGTGGAGCTGTACTGGCTTCCGGCCCTGGCCGCATTCGGCGTGGCTTTATGGGAACTGGCTTCCTTGATGCGTAGCTGCCGCGGCCTGCGGCCCAGGAAGGAATCCGCCGCATGAGCATCCCCACCACTTCAGCCCCCATCGCTGTCCCTGTCGCCGCCAACGGGCCGGCTGCGGTCACTTCCTGCGCCGAGGCGCTGCGCCATAGACGCCGCAAACTGCTGCTTTTCTCCACGCCGGTACTGCTGCTCGCACTGCTGCTGGCCTGCAAGCTGCTAAGCCTGCCGATTTTCGCCGGCCAGGCCGCGCATTCCTTCGGCTTGGGAAACGGCGACGGCACCCTGCGGGCGGCGCGGGTCATGGGCGCCGCAAACGTCGTCGAACGCTGGAAGGCACCTTTTGCCGCCGGCGACGGCCATGTCCTCCGCGGCGAATACCCGGCGGCACGGGACGAGTTCGCCGCCGCCCTGGCCCTTGCCCCGGAAGCGGCGGCCTGCAAGGTCAGGGTCAACCTGGTGCTCACCCTGGAGCAACTCGGTGACGCGGCGGCAAAAGCCGGGGACCCGGCGTCGGCCGCCAACCACTTCCGTGCAGGAGCCTCCGAAGTGGCACAGGCCCCCCGGGGCTGCTTTATCCCCCACGAAGGAGGGAACAAGGACGGCGAGGGAGACAGGCTCAGGCAGGCCGGCGAGCGGCTGGCGGAGAAACAAAGGTCCCGGGCGCAGGCAGGAGATCAAGCCCAGTCCGGCAAGGCGGAGGACCCCTCCGGGGTCCCGGCGCCGCCACAAAACAAGATTGACCAACTGGACAACCGGGGACAGGGTGCCCAAAGGCAGCGGGCCAAGGGCCTCCAGCAACGCGGGGACCAGGACCCGCCTGCGGAATACGGCAAGCCCTGGTAGTGGCGGTTAATTCGGCTGGCAGGGCCATTCCGTAGGCAACATAGTCCAAATCGGCGGTAACAATCCGTAAAAGCGTGGAAAACTTCGACCCCGGACTTGTTGTGGACCAACTCCGTGCGTAGTGTGGAAAGCGCGTAAGTTTCCCAACGTGTGTCAGCGACCCTTCGACGTTTCAAGGGTGTGGGTGCCCCCATGTGGGCCTGACATTTGCTTCGCGGAGCACGCCGCCGACCCGCCTTGAGCGGTTTCGGTGGTGCGTGTCCGCCTCCACCTCCCGAAAAACCGCCCTGTCCCCCCGGTGTTCCTGATGCCGCACGGGGCTTGGGCGACCCATCGCCAAGGATCAGCAAGTGTCCCCACCAGGCCTCCCTCAGGCGCCGTCAGGCGCCGGAGCACCCATCGCCCTTTCCTATGAACTCTTCCCACCCCGCAATGAAAAGGCCGCGGCGTCCCTGTGGGACACCATCCGCGAGCTGGAGGGCACCAACCCTGACTACGTTTCGGTCACCTACGGGGCCAACGGCAGCAACCGAGGCACCGCCGTCGAACTTCTCAACCGGCTCCTGCGCGAAACAACGCTGCGGCCCCTGGCCCACCTGACCTGCGTGGGAAACACGGCCGATGAACTGTCCGGTATCATTTCCGAACTCCTGGACCACGGTGTGCGCGGTATTCTCGCCCTGCGCGGCGATCTGCCCCGGGACCCGGGCGACGGCCCGCGGCAGGGTTCGCTCCGGCATGCCCAGGATCTGATCGAACTCATCCGCCGCGTTGAGCAGGGACGGTCCGCCCTGTTGTGCGCCGGCAAGGTTGCCATCGGTGTTGCTGCCTACCCGGCCAAGCACCCGGAATCGCCGTCCGTCGAGCACGACGTGGAAGTGCTGCTCGCCAAGCAGCGTTCCGGCGCCGACTTCGCCATCACCCAGGTGTTTTTCCACGCCGACCAATACCGGGAACTGGTGGTCCGGGCGCGACGCGCCGGTGTCCGCATCCCCATCATCCCCGGCGTCATGCCGCTGACCAGCCTGCGCCGGGTCCGGCGGCTGGGCGTGCTGACCGGCGTCGACCCGGCACCGAAGCTGCTGGACGCGCTGGGCCGTGCCGGCGATGCCGCCGAAAGCCGGCGCGTTGGCGTGTCGGCCACCGTGGACCTGGCGCGTGCCGCGCTGGACGCCGGGGCCCCCGGCATCCACCTCTACACGTTCAACGAGCATGCCGCCGCCCTGGACGTGCTGGACAAGCTCCAACTGCTGCGCCCGGCACGCCGCGCCCCAGCCCCCGAACTTGTGCAGGCCTAGAAAACCTTCCTGGCCCGCTTTAGACATTGATCAACCATTACCGTAAGGAACTTTCCCCATGAGCAACAGCCCCGCATTCCCCTCAGCGTCCCTCCTCGGCTACCCGCGCATCGGCCGCCGCCGCGAACTAAAAAAAGCCGTGGAAGCCTTCTGGGCCGGCAAGATCGATGAAGCCGCCCTGGACACCGCCGCCAAGGAAATCCAGCTTACGGGCGCCCGCCGGCTCTTTGACCTGGGCCTGGGCGAAGCCGCTGCGATTCCCGGCACGTTCTCCTACTATGACCAGGTGCTCGATGCCACCACACACATCGGCGCCGTTCCCGCCCGCTTTGGCGAGCTGCGTAACGCCGCCGGCGAGCTGGACCTCAACGCCTACTTCACGCTGGCCCGCGGCACCGCCGAGATCCAGCCGTTGGAAATGACCAAGTGGTTTGACACGAACTACCACTATTTGGTGCCGGAGATCGGCCCGGAGACGGACTTTTCCGTCACTTCCAACCGCATTGTGGAGCAGTTTGAATTCGCCAAGTCCAACGGTTTTGTAACCCGCCCCTACCTGGTGGGCCCGGTGACGTACCTGCTGCTGAGCAAGGCTTCCGACGACGCGCCTTCCGGCTTCTCGCCGCTCTCCCGCCTCGAGGATGTCCTGCCTGTCTATGTTGAGCTGCTCTCCCGGCTGGCCGCGGCCGGCGCCACCTGGCTGCAGCTGGACGAGCCGGCCCTGGTGGCCGACCAGGATGTTCCCCTCGCGGACATTCAGGCCGCCGTGGCCCGCAGCTACGAGGTACTTACCGCCGCCACCGAACGCCCCGCCATCCTGGTTTCCACCCCGTTTGGCGCCCTGAGCGAACTGCTGCCCACCTTGGCCGCTACCAACATAGAGGCCCTGCACATCGATGCATTCAAGGGTGCCCTCCCATCCGCCGGGGAGCTGGCGCTGCTGGCCGGCAAGACGGTCGTGGCCGGCGTGGTCGACGGCCACAACATCTGGCGCAACGACCTGGCCGCTTCAGCTGCCCGCCTGGACGCGTTGAAGGCAGCCGGCCTGGACGTGGCCGTCTCCACCTCGACCTCCACCCAGCACGTCCCGCACGACGTCGAAGAGGAAACCCAGCTCCCCGCCGAGCTGCGCAGCTGGCTGGCGTTTGCCGATCAGAAGGTCGGCGAAGTGGTGACGTTGGCAGCGTACGTCGGGGACCCGGCGTCGGCCGCCTCCGCCATCGCGTCGGCCACCTCGGTCATCGCCTCCCGTGCCGCGGCAGCCGGCGTGCGGCGCCCCAGGGTGCGTGCCCGCCTGGCCGCGCTGACCACGGACGACTTCAACCGCTCGGCCTACCCGGTGCGTGAGGCAGCCCAGGAGAAGGCCCTTGACCTGCCGCCGCTGCCGACCACCACCATCGGTTCCTTCCCGCAGACCGGTGAAATCCGCTCCGCCCGCGCCCGGGCCAACAAGGGCGCCATCACGGCCGAGGACTACACGCGCCTGATGAAGGAAGAGATCAAGCGCGTGGTTGACCTGCAGGAAGAGCTGGGTTTCGACGTGCTGGTCCACGGCGAGCCCGAGCGCAACGACATGGTCCAGTACTTTGCCGAGAACCTTGAGGGCTTTGACGTCACGGTGCACGGCTGGGTGCAGTCCTACGGCAGCCGCTGCACCCGCCCATCGATCCTCTGGGGTGATGTCACCCGTGAGAAGGCCATCACGGTCGAGTGGGCCGCCTACGCGCAGTCGCTGACGGCCAAGCCCATGAAGGGCATGCTGACGGGCCCCGTCACGATCCTGGCGTGGAGCTTTGTCCGCGACGATCAGCCCCTGGGCGAGACCGCCAACCAGGTGGCACTGGCACTGCGCGACGAAATTACCGACCTGGAAGCCGCCGGCATCAAGGTCATCCAGGTCGACGAACCCGCGCTGCGCGAGCTGCTGCCGCTGCGCCGCGCAGACCAGCCCGCCTACCTGGACTGGTCCGTGAATTCCTTCCGCCTGGCCACCGCCGGTGCCGCCGACGGCACGCAGGTCCACACACACCTGTGCTACTCCGAGTTCGGTGTCATCATCGACGCCATCGACGGGCTGGATGCGGACGTGACCTCCATTGAGGCGGCCCGCTCCCGCATGGAGGTTGTGAACGACCTGGAGAGCCACGGCTTCGGGCGCGGCGTGGGCCCGGGTGTCTACGACATCCACAGCCCCCGCGTGCCCGGCCAGGCGGAGGTCTCCGAACTGCTCGGCACCGCGGTCAAGCATGTCCCGGTCCGCCAGCTCTGGGTCAACCCGGACTGCGGCCTGAAGACCCGCGGCTACGCCGAGACCGAGGAATCCCTGCGCAACCTGGTGGCCGCCACCAGGGAAGTCCGCGCCCAGCTCGTCTAGCCGCCTGCGGGCCAGATGATCGACGACGGTCCCTGTCTCCCTGTGGGGGGACGGGGCCGCCGTCGGGCGCTTAACGGGCGCTACCTCCTCCACACGGGGTGCTGCGGTAGCGGATGTGCACATTGTGGAAGCGGGGGCTTTCCGCGCATTCATGCCGGTGGTGATGATGGATGGAAGGACCCAAGGCGGAGGCCGTTGGGCAGGTCCGAATGGGAATGCTGGTGGAAGGGAGGTGCGGGACATGGAGATGCCGGAGTGGTTGGCGGGAGACGGCAGTGTCGATGGTGCCCCGCCCATTTCCGGCATCGTGCCCCAAGCTCCGCTGCTGGACGGGTGGTCCCTGGCCCGTTCGGCAGCAGACATGGTTGAGCAGGCCCGCGTCTTTCTTGACGGCGTGGGGGAGGGGCTCGGTGCACCCCTGCTGGAGGTGGCGGACCGGCAGTTCGCGGATGCGGAGGAGCTGGCTGCGGGTGGACGCACGGGGAGCAAGTTCCTGTTGACGGAGGGGTGCGCGAGGTTGTCAAGGCGGCAGGTGCGGCCTTGATTGATGTCATCAGGGAGCTGGAGAACGTCAAGAACGCAGCCAGTGCGTCGCAGGCGAAGGCAGAGGTGCTGTTCGAGGTGGTTGAACGGACCCGGCAGGTACAGGCCGGGGTCAAGGGGAGCGCACTCGGGAGGGGAACCGTCCTTGCAGTGGCTCTGGCCCGCCGGGAGTCACAGTGGATGGCCGCCAGGCATGTCGCCTCGGCCACCCGGATAGTCCGGAAAATGCCCCGGACCATGGAAGCGTGTTCGAACGGTGTTCTAACGGAGCGCAGGGCGGCAATCATCGAAGCCGGCACTGAATTCCTCACCCCTGAACAGCGGCTTGCCGTGGACGAGGCGGTAGCCGGCGACATTAAGACACTGGAGGCCCTGGGGGACAGGGAACTTGACACCACGGTCAAGCGGTTTGCCTACGAACTTGACCGTGAAGCATTTACGAAGTGCCTTCAAAAGGGGGGGGGTCGGAGCGTCATGTCAGCCTGCAACCCGTGGCAGATGGCATGGCTGCGCTCAAGGCGCTGCTGCCTCTCAGGCAGGGGGCAGCCGTTCTGAAGACCCTTACCGCAGTGGCGGACGCCGCGCGCAGTGCCGGGGACACCCGGACCAAGGGGCAACTGATGGCGGACGTCCTCACGCACCGGCTTCGCCAGCACCTTCCCTGCACGGGTGCTGTCCCGGGTGGAGGCGCAGGGCCGGACACCGATACTGTCTCCGGCGCCGGGGGCAGTGACTGCCTCACGGCAGGAGAAACGGACATCCACCTTGACTTGATCATGACGGACAGGGCGTTGTTCGACGGCGCGGCCGACCCGGCCATCCTCACCGGGTACGGTCCCATTCCGGCGCCCACAGGGCGGGCAATGGTCGTCAACACGGCGGGACAGGCACAGGTTTGGCTGCGCCGGCTCTACACCCATCCGGAATCCGGGGCCCTCATGTCCATGGACACGCGAAGCCGGCTGTTCACCGACACCATGAAGCGCTTCCTCTCCGACCGGGACCAGCTGTGCGCCAACTCGTGGTGCGGTGCCCCGATCAGGAACTACGACCACGTCAAGTCGTTCATGTCCGGCGGAGCCACTTCCATTTCCAACGGGCAGGGTCTCTGCCAACGCTGTAACCTGGCCAAGGAAGCCCCCGGCTGGAGCAGTGAAGTGTCCACCGGCCCGGATGGGCGGCCGTTCACCATCACCCGGACGCCGACGGGGCACAGCTACAATTCCGTCCGGCCGGTCCGGCCGGTCCGGCCGGTCCTGCCGGGAACAGCCCGACAGGCCGGCCCGCCGGGCCCACACCCGCCGCCGGGCCTGGTGAGTCCGGTGGTGGATCAAATGCCAGAGTAGATTGGTGCCATGAGCGCACCAGAGACCGCCCGGGCCGACGTTGGCTTCACAGATCCCATCCACGAGGCGGTCTCGGCTGCCCGGGGAGTCTTCACCTCCGGCACCACCCGGGCCATCCATTGGCGCCGGGACCAGCTCAAGGCCATGAACCAAATGCTCCTGGACCACCGCGACGACTTCTCCGCTGCGCTCGCATCCGACCTCGGCAAACACCCTTCCGAGTCATGGCTGACCGAGCTCGGCTTCCTCACCGCCGAACTCGCCCACACCCTCAAACACCTCGAACACTGGCTCGCCCCACGCAGGGCCGCCGTTCCGCTGGCCCTTCAGCCGGCCAGGGCCCACACCGTCCTCGAACCCCTGGGCGTCGTCCTGGTCATCGCACCGTGGAACTATCCCATCCAGCTCCTCCTGGCACCAGTCATCGGCGCGCTCGCCGCCGGGAACACCGTGGTGGCCAAGCCCAGCGAAATGGCGCCGGCCTGCTCTGCAGCGCTGGCCAGGTGGGTCCCGCACTACCTCGGCGGTGCGGTGACGATTGTCGAAGGAGGGGTCCCGGAGACCACTGCACTTCTGGAGCAGCAGTTCGACCACATTTTCTATACCGGCAACGGGAGGGTGGGCCGGATAGTCATGGCCGCCGCGGCCAGGAACCTCACTCCCGTCACCCTGGAATTGGGTGGCAAGTCGCCCGTGTACGTCGACGACACCGTCGATATGAAGGCTGCCGCCGCGCGCATCGCCTGGGGGAAGTTCATGAATGCGGGGCAAACGTGCGTGGCGCCGGACTATGTTCTGGGCACGGGCACGGCACTGGCCATGCTTGCGGACGAGCTGCCCCACGCCATCCGGGCCCTGTACGGCGCCGAACCATCCGACAGCCTGGCGTATGGCCGCATGGTCAACGACGGTGCCTTCGACCGGGTTGCCGGACTTCTGCACCGGGACTTGCGCGGGGACGCAGGCTCGGTGTTGGTCAGCGGTGGGAGGATCGACGCCGCCACGCGGTACATCGAGCCCACGGTGCTCCACGTGGATGCGAAGGCGGCACTCATGGACGGGGAGATCTTTGGACCCGTCCTGCCGCTGGTGGCCGTGGAGTCCGTCGGGGAAGCCATCGCGTTCATCAACGGCCGGGACAAGCCGCTTTCGCTGTACGTCTTCAGCGAAGACCGCGGGGTGCGGGCGGCATTTACGGAACAGACGTCGTCGGGCGCCTTGAACTTCGGGGTGCCGGTGGCGCACCTGACGGTGCCGGGGCTGCCTTTTGGCGGCGTGGGGGAGAGCGGCATGGGCAGCTACCACGGCCAGCACTCCATTGAGACGTTCTCCCATCAAAAAGCCGTGCTGGAAAAGCCGCTGTCCCCGGATACCCTGTCCCTGATCTACCCTCCGTTCGGGCGGCTGACCAACCAGGTCATCAAGCGGCTGGTTGCCCCAGCCAGGAAATTCCGCAGAAAATAGGCGCCCTCACGCCGTGGCAGGCGTCAGGCCGGGCGGCACAAGAAGGCGTTCCGCTCGGCGATGAGGCGGCGGAGGTAGCGGTCCAGGACCAGGCGCTCGGCCAGGCGCCCCAGCGGTCCGAACGGTGCGGTAAACGTGACTTCGTCGACCATGGTGGTCACCCCGCCTGCCGAGGTGAAGGTGTGTACGTGACGGAACTCCTTGAAGGGCCCCCTGACCTGCCGGTCCGTGAATCGACGGGGGTGTTCCACTTCCGTCACCAGGGAGGTCATCCGAAAGCGGACGCCGAAGTGGCGGCCATGCCATGTTACTGTTTGGCCCTCACCGATCTGGCCGGTGAGCACCCCTCCCACTGCGCGCTCACCGGAAGCGGCCATGGACGCCACATGGTCGTCGATGCTCGAGGAACGCCGGAACAGGACTTCCCGCGGCAGGGCGCTCGTTGTTTCAACACGAAAGTGGACGCTCATGCGGGACTGTCCAGCGAGCTGGTGCGCGTCAGTTCGCCCAAAATACCGGCCAACTTGTCCATGAACACTTCGATCCGTGCCGTGCGCCCGTCATTGATGATGAGGGCGAAAATATTGCGGGCCAGGCGGATCTCGGGCACGTCCAGCACCACCACATTGTCCGGGCGGCGCGTCAGCGCCAGTTCGGGCACGAGTGCTGCGCCAAGGCCCACCGAGGCCAGCTGCAGGCTGGCATTGAAGTCGTCGCTGTACGCGGCCACACGCGGGTGCAGGTTGCAGCTGGCAAAGAGCCGCTCGATCACGGTGGCATCACTGGTGCCAGGATGGTGCATGATCCATGGCATGTCGGAGAGCTGGGCGGCGGCAACATTGGCCCCCGGCCGGATCCCCCAGGACTTGGGGAGCACCACCCGGAAATTGTCGTCTCCCACCCACTGCCGGTTGATGGTGTGCGGCCAGGCAAGGCCGGCCTGGCCCACCTGATACACCAGGGCCACGTCCAGCTCGCCGCCAATGCGCAGCCCGGAAATGGTCTGCTGGGGCTCGCCTACGGACACATGCAGGTTGATGCCCAGATCCGGCCAGTCGTGGCTCCGCAGCAGCCGGGGCAGCACATAGGTGGCCAGCGACGGAAAAATACCGAGCCGCAGTTCCTGGCTCGTGCCACGGTCGGTCCGGGAGCTGGCAGCCAACAACGCGTCAATGTCCGTCAGGACCTTGGTGGCGTGCCGGCTCATCACCAGGGCGGCATCCGTGGGCAGCACGCTGCGTGCCGAGCGCTGGAACAGCGTGACGCCGGTGTCGCGCTCCAGCGCGGACATTTGCTGTGAAACCGCCGACGCCGTGTAGCCCAGGGCGGTGGCGGCAGAGGCAAACGAGCCGCGCCGGACTACCTCCAGCAGGGTTTTCAGGTGGATCGGATTGATCACCGCATGCTCCTTGTCGCACTGTCGTGGCCTGTCCTGCAAGCATATGTGTCCGGACCACGGGACGGGTGTGCCGTGGGCCCGGGGACGGGTGAGCCGTGCCCCGGGACGCGTCCGGCATGGCATCCGTGCGGTGCCGGCGGGAGGTGCGTGTGTGGCAATGCTGCCGACACGCCGGATGCCGTCGACACGCCGTCCGAAATTAAGTGGGTAACTACTCCACAGCCTGTGGACAGCAGTGGCTTAAACGTTGGATTCCTGCGCTTTTAAGTTCACGAAGCTGTGGACTACTGGTGCATAAAATGACATACTTGTAATACATCATCTTGGGGTCGCTTCCGTGGGCGTGCACTACATGTAGTATCTAGTACAGCAAATCAAGCAGTTCGGGCAGCAGTTCAAAACGGTGCCCGGAACGCTGGCGAGGCCGTCGCAACAGCTGTCTGGCCCCACCGACAGTGAGCGCGCCGTACGCGGGACGCAAATGCAAATTCCACACAGCTTTTATGACAAGGGGATCTCGATCATGACCGTTACGGTTTACACCAAGCCCGCCTGCGTTCAATGCAACGCCACGTACCGGGCCCTGGACAAAAAGGGCGTCACGTACCAGAGCGTGGACATCACCGAAGATCCCGCTGCGCTGGAACGCCTTCTCAGCCTTGGCTACCAGCAGGCACCGGTCGTCATCACCGACGCCGACCACTGGTCCGGTTTCCGCCCGGACAAGATCGCCGCCATCAGCCAGGGCGCCGGGAACGAAGCGTCGAACGTAGCGTAAACCCCGGCGGGACAAGTGCCTGCGGGACCACGAAACTTCATGTGCCGCAAGTGCACACGGGTGGGGCCGACCGCCAAAGACGTCGGCCCCACAACAGCAAGCAAGTACCGCAGGAAGCGATGACCATGTCAGCCGTAGCAGCAACACCAGCTGTGGACCGGGAAACCGGCCGGCACACCTCCAGCAGCCTGATCTACTTTTCCTCAATATCCGAGAACACGCATCGGTTTGTGGAGAAGCTCGCCACGGATGCGGCAAGGCTGCCGGTCTACACCCGTGACGAGACGCTTTTGGCCCTTGAACCATTCGTCCTGGTCCTGCCCACCTATGGCGGGGACTCCGGGCACGGGGCAGTGCCGAAACAAGTCATCAAGTTCCTCAACGTCCCATCGAACCGTGAGTTGATCCGCGGGGTCATTGGCGCGGGGAACACAAACTTTGGTGAAACGTATTGTCTGGCCGGGGACATCATCTCGGTCAAATGCCAGGTACCGCATCTCTACCGTTTTGAATTGATGGGCACGTCGGAGGACGTGGACCGCGTTCACGAAGGATTGGAAGAATTTTGGACACGATTGTCTCAGAAACAGGCGCAGCAGTGAAGGCGTCCAAGGACATGCCGGCCGCGTGGGAAGGCCTTGGCTACCACGAGTTGAATGCCATGCTCAACCTGTATAACGCCGACGGCGAAATCCAGTTTGACGCCGACCGCGCCGCAGCCCGACAGTACTTCCTGCAGCACGTGAACAACAACACGGTGTTCTTCCATGACCTGGAGGAGAAGCTGGATTACCTGGTGAAGAACGAGTACTACGAGCGCGAGACGCTGGACCAGTACACGATGAACTTCATCCGCGAGCTCTACAACCACGCGTACAAGAAGAAGTTCCGCTTCGAGACCTTCCTGGGTGCGTTCAAGTTCTACACGTCCTACACGCTGAAGACATTCGACGGAAACCGCTTCCTGGAGCGCTACGAGGACCGCGTGTGCATGGTGGCGCTCCACCTGGCGCGCGGTGACGAGCAGCTGGCCCTGAAGATGGTCGACGAGATCATCGAAGGCCGTTTCCAACCAGCCACCCCCACCTTCCTGAATGCCGGAAAGAAGCAGCGCGGCGAGCTCGTCTCCTGCTTCCTGCTTCGCATTGAAGACAACATGGAATCCATTGGCCGCTCCATCAACTCGGCCCTGCAGCTGTCCAAGCGCGGCGGCGGCGTGGCGTTTGCGCTGACCAACATCCGCGAGGTGGGTGCGCCGATCAAGCAGATCGAGAACCAGTCCTCCGGCGTCATCCCTGTCATGAAGCTCCTCGAAGACAGCTTCTCCTACGCCAACCAGCTCGGTGCCCGCCAGGGTGCGGGAGCCGTGTACCTGCACGCCCACCACCCCGACATCAACCGTTTCCTCGACACCAAGCGCGAGAACGCGGACGAGAAAGTGCGCATCAAGACCCTTTCCCTAGGTGTTGTGGTCCCGGACATCACCTTTGACCTGGCCAAGCGCGATGAGGACATGTACCTGTTCTCCCCGTACGACGTCGAAAAAGTGTATGGCGTGCCGTTCTCGGACATCTCAGTCACCGAGAAGTACTACGAGATGGTGGACGACGCCCGGATCAAGAAGACCAAGATCAAGGCCCGCGAGTTCTTCCAGACCCTTGCCGAAATCCAGTTCGAATCCGGCTACCCCTACATCATGTTTGAAGACACCGTGAACCGGGCCAACCCGATTGACGGCAAGATCATCATGAGCAACCTGTGCTCGGAAATTCTCCAGGTTTCCGCGCCCACCAGCTACAACGACGATCTTTCCTACGCGGACACCGGCAAGGACATCTCCTGCAACCTGGGCTCGCTGAACATTGCCAAGGCCATGGATTCCCCGGACTTCGGCAGCACCATCGAGACCTCCATCCGCACGCTCACCGCGGTGTCGGACATGTCCAACATCACCAGCGTGCCGTCCATCGCCAAGGGCAACGACCAGTCGCACGCCATTGGCCTGGGCCAGATGAACCTGCACGGTTATCTGGCCCGCGAGCGGGTCCATTACGGGTCGGATGAGGGCCTGGACTTCACGAACATCTACTTCTACACGGTGGTGTACCACTGCCTCCGCGCATCGAACCTGATCGCCATGGAGACCGGTTCCACGTTCGCGGGCTTTGAGAAGTCCAAGTACGCCAGCGGCGAGTTCTTCGACAAATACACGGATGCGGAGTGGGTTCCCCAGACTGCCCGAGTCGTCGAGCTGTTTGACGGCATCCACATCCCCACCCAGGACGACTGGCGTGAGCTGAAGGCTTCCGTCATGGAGCACGGCATTTACAACCAGAACCTGCAGGCCGTGCCGCCCACCGGTTCGATCAGCTACATCAACAACTCCACCTCCTCCATCCACCCGGTGGCGTCGAAGATCGAGATCCGCAAGGAAGGCAAGCTGGGCCGCGTGTACTACCCGGCGCCTTACCTGACCAACGACAACCTGGAGTACTACCAGGACGCGTACGAAATCGGCTTCGAAAAGATCATCGACACCTACGCAGCTGCCACCCAGCACGTGGACCAGGGCCTGTCCCTGACACTGTTCTTCAAGGACACCGCCACCACGCGGGACATCAACAAGGCCCAGATCTATGCCTGGAAGAAGGGCATCAAGACCATTTACTACATCCGTCTCCGCCAGCTCGCGCTAGAGGGCACTGAGGTGGAGGGTTGCGTCTCCTGCATGCTGTGACGCTGCATCACTGAAGAGCACGACGGCGGGCGCTTCCCGCCGTCGTGCCTTCGGCTTAGGATTGAGCTGGCTCCGTGGAGCCCCAAGGATTTAGTGGAAAGAGAAGAACGATGACACCGGAAAAGCTGAAGTTGGCGAGCCATGTTGTGGCCATCAACTGGAACCGCATCGAGGACGAGAAGGACGTGGAAGTCTGGAACCGCCTGGTCAACAATTTCTGGCTGCCGGAAAAGGTGCCGCTGTCCAACGACATCCAGTCGTGGGCAACGCTGACCCCGGACGAGCAGCTGCTGACCATGCGCGTATTCACGGGCCTGACCCTGCTGGACACCCTGCAGGGCACCGTCGGCGCTGTCTCGCTGATCCCGGATGCCATCACGCCGCACGAGGAAGCCGTCTACACGAACATTGCGTTCATGGAATCGGTCCACGCCAAGAGCTACTCGTCGATCTTCTCCACGCTGTGCTCCACGAAGGAAATCGACGAGGCCTTCCGCTGGTCGGTGGAGAACCCGAACCTGCAGAAGAAGGCTCAGATCATTGAGTCCTACTACTACGGCGACGATCCACTTAAGCGCAAGATCGCCTCCACGCTGCTGGAATCCTTCCTGTTCTACTCCGGCTTTTACCTGCCCATGTACTGGTCCTCGCGCGCCAAGCTGACGAACACCGCCGACCTGATCCGCCTGATCATCCGCGACGAGGCCGTGCACGGCTACTACATCGGCTACAAGTACCAGAAGGGCCTGGAAGGGCTTTCCGAGGAGCGCAAGGCTGAGCTGAAGGACTACACCTTCGAGCTCATGTATGAACTCTACGAAAACGAGGTTCAGTACACGCACGACCTCTACGACTCCGTCGGTCTGGCCGAGGACGTCAAGAAGTTCCTGCACTACAACGCCAACAAGGCGCTGATGAACCTGGGCTACGAGGCCATGTTCCCCTCGGCCGTCACCGATGTGAACCCGGCCATCCTATCCGCGCTTTCGCCGAATGCGGACGAGAACCACGACTTCTTCTCCGGTTCAGGATCTTCTTACGTGATCGGCAAGGCGGTCAACACCGAAGACGACGACTGGGACTTCTAGCCCTTGTCCACGCATGACTCCGCAGCCGCGGCAGCCCGGTTCGTCCGGGATGCCGCGGCCGTTGTGCGCCCGGGCCACATTGCCGGTCCCCGGGATCCCGGCGACGCCTGGGTCGAGGGCGACGCCGGGAAGTTCTGGGGCAGGTTTGGTTCCGCAGGGCTCCTGGTGTTCGACGCCGGACGCGGGGTCCTGCTGCAGCATAGGGCAATCTGGTCACACCACGGCGGCACCTGGGGCCTGCCCGGTGGCGCCCTGCACGAGGGCGAAAGCCCCGTGGACGGGGCCCTGCGCGAAGCATGGGAGGAAGCCGGCGTGCCCAGGGAAAACGTGGAACTTCTGTTTACCTCGGTGTACGACGTCGGCTACTGGAGCTACACCACGGTCGCCGTGCGGGCGGTTACGCCTTTTGAGGCAACCATCAGCGACCCCGAGAGCCTGGCTCTCGAGTGGGTGCCAAAGGACGAGGTTGCTGAGCTGCCGCTGCACCCAAGCTTCGCTGCGTCCTGGCCCGGACTGAACGTGCGCCTGCCCCCGGGGTTTGGTCCGTTGGATACGCGAGGCGACGGCCCGGTATTTTCGTAGGCGACGTCAAGGAGGAGGGAGGCCGCCCCGCGGCCGAGGGCCGGGAAGTCGCCGAGAAAACGCCGGACCGTTGCCAGTATCAGCCGAGGCCCAGCAATTCCACCGTGGTGGCGCGCATGTCCATCTTGCGCACCTTGCCGGTGACAGTCATGGGGAATTCGTCCACCACCAGCACGTAGCGCGGCACCTTCTGCCGCGACAGGTGCCCCTCGCAGAAAGCTGCCACGCCAGCCTGGTCCAAGGCGGGGGCACCGGGCTTCATCAGGAGCCAGGCGCACAGCTCTTCGCCGTACTTTTCATCCGGGACGCCTATGACCTGGACGTCGGCAATGTCCGGGTGCGAGTACAGGAACTCCTCAATTTCCCTCGGGTACAGGTTCTCCCCGCCCCGGATCACCATGTCCTTGATCCGGCCCACGATGTTGACGTAGCCGTCGTTGTACATGACGGCGAGGTCGCCGGTGTGCATCCAGCGGGCGGAGTCAATGGCGGCGGCGGTCTTTTCGGGGTCGTTCCAGTAACCGAGCATCACGGAATAGCCGCGGGTGCAAAATTCCCCCGGGGTCCCTCGAGGGGCAGTCAGGCCCGTTGTGGGGTCCACAATTTTCACCTCAAGGTGGGGGTGCACCCGGCCCACGGTCTCAGTGCGGTGGGCCACGTCGTCGTCCGTCTGGGTCTGCATGGACACCGGCGACGTCTCGGTCATGCCATACGCAATGGAGACCTCGGACATGTGCATCTCCGTCATGGTGCGCTTCATGACCTCCACCGGGCAGGGCGAGCCGGCCATGATGCCGGTGCGCAGGCTCGTGAGGTCGAAGCTGGCGAAGTCGGGCAGGTTGAGTTCGGCAATGAACATGGTGGGCACGCCGTACAGGGCGGTGCAGCGTTCCTCCTGGACGGCCCGAAGCGTGGCGGCGGCGTCAAAGGACGGCGCCGGAATGACTATCGCAGCCCCGTGGGAGGTGGCGCCCAGGTTGCACATGACCATGCCAAAGCAGTGGTAGAACGGTACCGGCACACACACGCGGTCCGTCTCGGTGAGATTGATGGTCTCGGTGACGAAGTAGCCGTTGTTGAGGATGTTGTGGTGGCTGAGCGTGGCGCCCTTGGGTGAACCCGTGGTGCCGGAGGTGTACTGGATGTTGATGGGGTCGTCGGTGCTCAGGGCCGCCATGGCCTGTTCGACGGCGTCCGCCGCCACCGCCGCGCCGCCAGCCACGAGCGCGTCCCAGGAGCCGGTGCCGATGTAGACCACGTCGGCCAAGTCGGGGCACTCGGGGTGGACGGCGTCGATCATGCCCGCGTAGTCCGAGCCACGGAATTCCGGCAGGGCCACGATCATGCGCATCCCGGACTGCCGCACCGCGTACTTGAGCTCATGCTGGCGGTAGGAGGGGTTGACGTTGACCAGGATGGCGCCGATCTTGGCCGTGGCGTACTGGATGAGCACCCACTCCGGCACGTTCGGTGCCCAGATGCCCACCCGGTCACCCTTGGCGACGCCGGCGGCGAGGAGCCCGCGGGCCAGGGCGTCGACATCGTCATTGAGCTTCCCATAGCTCCAGCGCCGGCCGGACGGCACGTCCACCAGTGCCTCACTCTCGGAAAAGCGGGCGGCCGTACGGGCAAAGTTGGCGCCAATCGTGTCGCCGAGCAGTGCGGTGGTGGAAGTTCCGGAGGTGTAGGAAGCTTGAACGTCGTTGGTCATGGTTCGATGCTAATGCCCGAATCGGTTAATGTGTACTAACTCACATTCGAGGTTTCTCCCGCGCGCCGCTGCGGAGCCTTTCCGGCAGGAAGCCGCGCCCCACCAGGCGCGCCGTGAAAGGGCGGGCCGCAGTGGCGGCGAGGGTGGCCAGACGCGCCTGCCATTGCGGCATCGAGTCAAGGCGGGCCGCTCCGGCATCGGACAGGATCCGGTGGACCTGCTGCTGCAGCGGCTGCATCAGGCGCACCGGCCATTGGCGCCGGCGCTGCAACCGCTGCATGGCCTCGTCCGTGGGGCCGCCGGCCAGCAGTGGCGGTGCCAGGAAGCGGGCGGCGGCCACAGCGTCCTGCACCGCGTAGTTGACGCCGACGCCAAAGACCGGGCTCATGGCGTGGGCAGCATCGCCGATGCACAGCAGTCCGGGCACCCACCACTGATTTAGGCGGTCCAGCTGCGCGGACAGGAGCTTGACCGCGCCCCAGTCCCGCAACGATTCCACCGCCACGGCAAGGAAGGGGGCGTTGGTGCGGATGCTGTCCTTGAAGGCGTCCAGCCCGTCGGTCTGGATCCTGCTGAAGCTGCCCTTGGGGATCAGCATGCCCATCTGGTAATAGTCCGTGCGCGGGATGGTGATGAGCATGGTGCCGTTGCGAAGGTATCCCAGTGTGTCCGGTGGCGGCGACGGGGGAGTGGGAAGGCGGAACCACAGCACGTCGATGGGGACGCCGAGGGCCACCGGGCTCAGGCCGGCAGCAGCACGTGCCGTGGAGCCCCGCCCGTCCGCCGCCACCGTCAGGGATGCGTTAAGCCGAAGCGGGCCTCCGGGTCCCTTCGCCAGCACGCCGGACACGGCCCCACCGGTGTGGAGCAGGCTGGTCACCTCGGTGTCCATCAGCAGGTGAAAGCTCCCCAGGGTGCGCCCTTCCGTCGCGAGCAGGTCCAGAAAGTCCCACTGCGGCATGAGCGCTATCCGCTTGTTTGGCCCGCGCAGGGTGCCGAAGTTGACGGGGGTCAGCCGTGTCCCGCCGACCACGATGTCCAGCGTCGTGATGCTGCTCTGGGGAATCTGCAGGAACTTCCCCCGCAGGCCCAACTGGTCGATCAGGTCCAAGGTGGAGGGGTGGATGGTGTCTCCGCGGAAGTCCCTGAAAAAGTCCGCGTGCTTTTCCAACACTGTGACGTCCACCCCCTCGCGGGCCAGCAGGAGGCCCAGCATCATGCCGGCGGGCCCGCCGCCGACGATGCAGCACGTGGTCTCCGTCGCGGCTTCAGTCGGAACAGATTCAGTCATGGGGTTCCTCCCGGGGCGTGCCGAACCAGGCTTGGTCCTTACGATGCTACGCCGCAGGGACGGAGTGTGGCAGTGCCGGGTCTGTGACGTTCCCGGTCGGCAGGTACTGGAGTGCCCATCAAGGAGCCTGCAATCAAAGGGAGGCGTCGTGCATGGTGCCTGCACAGCACCAGGCAGGTGGCGGAGCACCCACAATCGGGCGCCCGGGCCTGCTGCCCTTCCTTCCGGAGGGGAAGACTTGAACCCTGGACGGGTCGGAGGAAGGAGCGGGACGTGTGCGAAATGTGCGACGGAAAGTCATGGGAGCAGGTTCGTGAGCAAAACAGGAAACGGATAGCCCGGTACGGCTACACCACTGTCCTGGTTGAAGGCTCTCCTGGCTCGCCGCCGTTCGGTTACACCATGGGGCTCACGAAGTCGGGGCACCCGGAACTGCTGGTCACCGGCCTGGACGCCAGGGCGGCACAGGCAATGCTGACGCTCTTTGCGACGATGGTGCTCTCGGGTCAGGAGTCGTTTGTCCCCGGACTGGCGTTGTTGGGGGATGAATGCTCGGTGTACTCGCTGGAGGTTGTCCACCCGGAAGACGTCTTGATCTGGGCCCATGAGTTGTACGGGTGCCGCATGTCGGCCATCCAGTTGGTGTGGACCGATGTAGAGGGGCGGTTTCCGTGGGCGCCCAATGCCAACCCGGAGCTCCTGCAACCCTTGCATGGAATCCTGCCGCCATCGTGGGGCGCAGGCTGAATGACGGCCCCTGTCACGTGGGCCCTGGAAGGCCGGGGTCAGGAATGGGCCATTAGGGAAACCCGGCGGGCGTTCGCTACGATGAAGGGAGCCAATTAGCGCAAGTTTAAGTAGCCGAATTTCTTACGGGGGCAGCACACGAATGATGGAAAGCATCGGTTCCCTGCCGTTCATTTGGGCCTACCTGATGTTGTTTGTGGTCGTCATGCTGCGCTCCAATGCGACCTACTGGGCTGGCCGCGGTGTGGCCGCCGGCGGCCGCAGGAGCAGAATGCAAAAGTACCTTGATTCTCCTGCGGTGCTCCGCGCCGAGAAGGCCATTGCCCGCTGGGGCGCTCCCGCCGTGAGCGTGAGCTTCCTGACCATCGGCGTGCAGACTGCCGTCAACCTGGCGGCAGGCGTGGGGCGGATGCCCCTGCGCCGCTACGTTCCCGCCACGGTTGTCGGCGCGCTGGCCTGGGCGGCCATTTACGCCACCGTCGGCCTGGCGGCGTTTGACGCTGCCGTCGCGGCGGCCGCGGGCTCGCCACTGGCCCTCGTTTCGCTGCTGCTGCTTGCCGGGGCCGCTGCGTTGGGCATCCACCTCATCCGCGTCTCCCGGCGCCGCAGGCTGGACCGGACTGCGCTGGACGACTGCCCTGTCATGAATCCGGAGCCGGGCGTTGCACGGTCAATGACGCACCCCTGACGGGCGGTAAAGTCGTAGCCATGCACGAAACCACCACAACCTCCGGCTCACAGGCGTACTACCGGCACCTGGGGGGCGGCCGTTACGAGTCCACCGTTCATGCCCAAGGCGCGTGGAACGATCACGAACAGCACATGGCCCCCGTGGCGGGCCTGCTGGTTCGCGCACTGGAACAGTTCGAGCCGCGCGAGGGCATGCGGCTGACACGGTTCAACTTTGACATCCTCGGACTGATTCCGGCCGGCGAATTCAACATTGAAACCACGGTGCTGCGTCCAGGGCGCACCATTGAGCTGCTGGAGGCGCAGCTGGTTGCCGGCGGCCGCACCGCGGTGCGCGTGACGGCGTGGCGCATGCTCACCCTGGATACGACGGCGGTGCAGGCCATTGAGGACGAGCAGTTCACCCCGCTCGCGGAGTCCCAGTCCTGGCACGGCCTGAACATCTGGCCCGGTGGCTTCATTGCCTCCCTGGAGGGCCGCACGGTTCCCGGCCACCGGCCCGGCCACGGGCGTGCCTGGCTGCGCACGCCCCATGACATGGTCGACGGCGAGCCCACCTCCGCGCTGGTACGCCTCCTGGGGCTGGTGGACAGCGCCAACGGCATTGCCGCCCGAGTGGCCCCCGGGGCCGGCAGCTACATGTTCCCCAACGTCGACCTGTCCGTGCATGTCTACCGCGAGCCCGTCGGCGAATGGCTGGGGCTTGACACGCACGTGTCGTTTGCGGGGGACGGCATTGGATTAACGTCCTCGGTGCTGCACGACGTCACCGGGCCATTTGGGCGCGCTGAACAGATCCTGACGGTGCGTCCCATCCCGCACGCCAAGTGAGCCGTCTTCTGGCTCCAAGCCTGGCCGTGCACCGCCAGGCGGAGTCGCTGGGTGCCGAAGCGGACCTGAACCGCGGGCTGGAGCTGCTTGCGGAAGTGAAGGCGGGGAGGCTTCCCGCCATGCTGCGCCTGTACAGGCCCGAGCCCACCGTGGCCTTCGGCCAGCGGGACACCCGGCTGGCGGGCTTCGCGGAGGCCAGGAAGGCATCACTGGCCCACGGCTTCATCCCGGCCGTGCGCCGCGCCGGCGGCCGTGCCGCGGCATACCACCGGGGCACACTGATCGTGGACCACATCCAGCCGCAGGAAGATTCCATCGCCGACGCCAAGGCCCGTTTTGGCTTCTTTGGCGAACTGTTCACCGACGCTCTCCGCTCCCTCGGCGTGGACGCCGGGGTGGGGGAGATCCCTGGCGAATACTGCCCGGGCGAGTTCAGCGTATTTGGCCGGGGCACGCCCGGCCCTCTCAAGCTGGTGGGCACGGCACAGCGCGTTGTTGCCGGCGCCTGGCTTTTCAGCTCGGTGATAGTGGTGCAGGACTCGGCCCCCATCCGGGGGGTTCTCGTGGACACTTATGATGCCCTGGGCCTGGCCTGGGACCCACGCACCGCCGGTGCCGCCGAGGACCTGGCCCCGGGGATTACCGTGGACGCCGTCGAGGCCGCCGTCCTGACCGCCTACTCCCGGGACACCGAGCTGGTCACCGGGCTGTAGGCAGGGACTACGGGACGGTGCGGGCCAGGGCGGCCAGCAGGTCCTTGGCGCGCCGGTCCTGGTCTTCGGAGAGCATCTCATTGCTCAGGAACGAAAATCCGATGTTCTTGTCCGGCCAGGCGCCATGGAGGCCGCCGCCGGCGCCGGAATGCCCAAAGGCCGGGGCGACGGGACCATAGCTGCCCAGCGGATCGGCGAGTTCATAGCCCAGGCCAAAGCGCAACGGCCGGTCATTGACCGCATCCACGCCTTCCGCCCAGGTCGTGGTCGCTGCGGCCAGGGTCTCCGCGGAGACCAGCGCAGCGGCGGGAGCCGCCAGGACGGAGTACAGGGCCGCCATGGCGTCAGCCGTGGCTATGCCGCCGCCGGAGGCCATTTCCGCACGGCGCATCTCCACAGAGTTGAAGGGGTCGCCGGTTCCGGTGAGGCTCTGGCCGTACATCCGGTCCACGATCTTGCGGCGGACGGGATCCTGGAGGAACGTGCTGATGGCGTAGTTGTCCGAACGGAAGACCGTGGCCAGCCGCCCGTCGAGGGATTCGGGCAGGCCAAGGTGGATCTCCAGGTCCAGGGGCCCGGCCACAAGCTCCTTGAACAGAGTCCCCACGGTCTTGCCCGTCGCCCGGTAAAACAGTTCGGCGGTCAGGTAGCCGTACGTCAGGGCGTGGTAGGCGACCCTGCTGCCGGGAGTCCACAGGGGAGCCTGGGCGGCCAGCAGCGCGGCCTGGGCCCTGTTGTCGTAGCGCAGGTTTTTGCCAGGCTCGGGATCGACGTAGACCAGCCCCACGGTGTGGCTGAGGATGTGTGCCACGGTGACGGATTCCTTCCCGGCTGCGGCAAACTCCGGCCAGTAGGCCGCCACCGTGGCGTGCGGGTCCAGCAGTCCACGGTCCACCAGAATCGCGGCAATCGTGGCCACCACGCCCTTCGTGCCGGAAAACAGCACGGCCATGGTGCCTGCCGACCAGTCCGCAGCTTCGCCGGCCCCCACTGCCGGGGATCCGCCGTCGCGCACGGTGCGCCCGCCGTAGAACCGGGCCAGCGGGGCGCCGTCGCGGTACACGCAAAAGGCCATGCCGCCCTCCGCCGTGGCCAGGTGTGTGGCAAACACATCCTTGAGGCCATCGAAGCCTGCTGCCGGGAGGCCGTCGTTGTGGGTGGTGATGGCTGGTGCTGTGTTCATGGGCATCCTTAGAAAGTGGGGACGTTGGCCAGGAGCTCCTGGGTGTAGCCGTGCTGCGGGTTGGTCAGGACGTCTTCGGTGGTGCCCAGATCCACGATCCTGCCCTTCTGCAGCACGGCCAGGCGCTGGGAAATGTGCCGGGCCAGGGCAATGTTGTGGGTTACGAAGAGCATGGACATCCCTGTCTCCGACTGCAGCGTCCGCAGCAGGTCCAGGATGGAGGCCTGCACGGAGACGTCCAGGGCACTGGTGATTTCGTCGCACACCAGCAGAGACGGCGCATTGACCAGGGCCCGTGCAATGGCCGCGCGCTGGCGTTCCCCGCCGCTGAGTTCACCCGGGCGGCGGTCCATGTAGCTCCCGCCCAGGCGCACCTGGTCAAGTGCCTCAAGCACCTTGGCCCGGCGATCCCTGCGGTTGCCCACGCCTGCCATCTGCAAGGGGACACCCACGGACTCGGCGATGGTGCGGCGCGGGTTCAGCGAGGAAAACGGGCTCTGGAAGACATACTGGATCCGGCGGCGGTCCCCGGCCGAACGTTTCCGGGTGCCGGTGGCCAGCTCAGCGCCGGAAAGTTCGACGGCGCCTGTGTAGTTGTCATTCAAGCCCGCCATACAGCGCGAAAGGGTGGTCTTGCCGGACCCCGACTCGCCCAGCAGCATTATGGATTCGCCTTCCATCAGCTCGAAGTCGATGCCGTTGAGCACCTTGTGCCCGCCATAGGACAGCGCAAGGCCGCGGACCTGTAGCAGCGGTGCGGATTCTTGTTCGCGGACCGCCACGGTGGCGGGCAGCAGCTTCGCGTCATCAGCCCGCGGCGTTGCCGTGGTGGTGTCGGGAATTCCGAGCGGGCCCGGAACCACCAGGGGATGTTCGCCCGTGATGGCCTCCACCTCGCCGACCCGTCGTTTTCCGGCCAGGTCAGGCACGGCCCGCAGAAGTCTACGGGTATAGGGGTGGCTGGGGGAGAACAGCACCTGGTCCGTGGAACCGTGCTCGACGATGTCGCCCGCGAGCATGACGGCAACCTCATCGGCGACCGTGGCCACCACGGCCAGGTCGTGGGTGATGTAAAGCCCCGCCACCTGGTGGCGTTCCGCCAGCTGGTCAATGGTCTCCAGGACCACGGCCTGCGTGGTGACATCCAGACCGGTGGTGGGCTCATCGAGCACCATGACGGCGGGCCGGCAGGCAAAGGCCATGGCAATGCCCACGCGCTGCTGCTGCCCGCCGGAAAGCTGGTGCGGGTAGCGGCGCTGGTAGCTGCGGCTGTTGTCCAGGCCCACTTCGGCCAGAACCTCCGCCACGCGTTCGAGGCGTTCGGCGGTCGCGTCCCCGAAGTGGTGGACGCGCAGCGTTTCCAGGATCTGTTCGCCGATGCGCATGGCGGGGTTCAACGACAGTGCCGGGTCCTGGGGGACATAGGAGATTTCCCCGCCGCGCAACGTGCGCAGCTGGTGTTCGGGCAGCTCCAGGAGGTTGCCCTGTTCGCCTCCGTTGAGGGTGACGGAGCCGCCCGTGAGTTCCAGGCCCTGGCGGAAGTGGCCCATGCAGGCCAGCCCGGCAGTGGTCTTTCCGGAGCCTGACTCACCCACCAGGGCCAGGATCCTGCCCGGCTGGAGGGTGAAGCTGATGCCGTGGAGGATTTCGGCCCCCGTGACGGTGGAGACCCGCAGCCCCGTTGCGCTCAGGGCGCTGGTGGTCTTGTGCTGTTCAATCACAGTTGTGCTCATGGCTGGTTCCCCGCATTCAAGTTGGCTGAGGCCCGCGCCAGCGAGTCGGTCAGCAGGTTGGTTCCCACGGTCAGCACCGCGATGGCCAGGACCGGCAGGATGACTCCCCACGGCTGGACCACCAGGGCAATCCGGTTCTCATTGATCATCAGGCCCCAGTCTGCGGTGGGCGGTTGCATGCCCAGGCCCAGGAAGGACAGTGAGGCGACGAAGCCGATGGAGTAGGTCATGCGCAGTCCCAGTTCCACCATCAGCGGCCCGGTGATGTTGGGCAGCACTTCGGTGACCAGGATCTTCCATTTGGGGACGGCATACATTTCGCTGGCGCGGATGTAGTCCTCGGTGATGACCGACGCCGTGGCGGAGCGGGTGACGCGGGCAATGCGCGGGGCATGGGTGATGCCAATGACCACAACCAGCACCCAGCCCTTGGGGCCAAGCACGGTGATCGCCAGCAGGGCAAAGACCAACTGTGGCAGGGCCAGCAACACGTCGTTTCCCCGCATGATCAGCCCGTCCAGGCGGCCGGCCGAGTAGGCCGCCGTCATGCCGACGGCCACGCCCGCGGCCATGCCCAGCAAGGTGGCGAGCGCCGCGTAGACGATCAGGCGCAGTCCGCCGTCCAGGAAGCGGGAGAGCACGTCGCGGCCCAGGTTGTCGGTGCCGAACATGCCTACCGGCTTGAACGGACGCCCGGTAAATTCGGTGCTGGTAAAACCGGTGATCCAGGGGAGCAGCAACGGGCCCAGCAGGGCAACGGCCAGGACCAGGACGGTGAGCGCCAGGCCCAGCTGTGCCTGGCGCTGGCGCATCATGCGGGCGAACAGGCGGGGCGGCCTTTTGACCTTCCCCACCGTTTCCAGGGGGGCTTCGGCAATGCTCATCGGACTGCCTCCGTGCGTAGTTTCGGATTGGTGAGGATTCCCACCAGGTCTGCCAGGAGGTTCACCACTATGTAGGCCGCGGCAATGAGGATCGACAGGGCCTGCACCACCTGGACGTCACGGTTGGTGACAGCGTCCACCAGGGCGCTGCCGATGCCGGGGTAGCGGAACAGGAATTCGATGACGACCACGCCGCCGGCCATCCAGGCCAGCTGGATGGCAATCACCTGGGCCACGGGGGCCAGTGCGTGCGGGACGGCGTGCTTGAGGATGACGTCGCGTTCGGGTACGCCCTTGAGGCGGGCCATTTCGACGAAGCCGGAATCCAGGACCTCAAGCATGGTGGCCCGCATCATCCGCACGATGTAGGGGGTGACCACCAGGGCAAGGGTCAGGGTGGGCAGGACCAGCTGGATCGGATAGGCCCAGACGGCTTCCCCGGGAGGGGCCATGGTGACCGACGGAAAAATCTTCAGCACCGAGGTGGACAGCAGGGTGATCAACGCAATGCCGACGACGAACTCCGGCAGTGCGGCCAGCACCAGGCTGAATCCGGTGGCGACATGGTCCAAGGGCCGTCCCCGCCTGAGCGCGGAGAACGTGCCGACAATGATGCCCACGGGGATGGAAACCAGGGAGGCCAGGCCCATCAGGACGAGGGAGGCCTGGATGCGTTCGCCGAGCAGCTCCGAGACCGGACCGCCTGTGGCCGCGGAATAGCCAAGGTCGCCAACGAACAGCCCGCCGATCCAGTTGAGGTAGCGCTGCCAGACGGGGTCGTTGAGGCTCATCTGCTCGCGCAACGCGTCCAGCCGGGCGGGCGTGGCCTGCTGGCCAAGGATGGCCTGGGCAGGGTCGCCCGGCAGCAGGAGGGTGGCCACAAAAACGAGCATCGATGCGGCGAAGAGAATGACGACACTCACCAGCAGCCGGCGGAATATCATTTTGGCGATCACCGGGTGACTCCAATCCATGCCCGGCGGAATTCATAGCCGGAAAGGGACAGCCCGGTCTTGTTCGGGATCAGGCCGGCCACATAGCTTTGGTAGGCGTCAGCCTGGTTGGGGAAACCCCAGATGATGTAGCCGCCGCTGTCGTAGAGGATTTCCTGGGCCTGGGAGATCAGGGCGCTGCGCCTGGTCTCGTCGATTTCCGTGGCGGCCTCCTTGACGAGGACCGCGAAGTGCGGGTCGTCAAGGTGGGTTTCGTTGAACGGCGAGGTGGGCAGCGACGAGCTGTTGGCCTGGGGCAGGAAGTTGCGGGTGTACCAGAAGTCCTGGGCGAAGGTCCAGGAAAGGTAGTCGTCGCCAAAGTACGTGGTGGTGTCCACGCGGCGGAGCTTCACCCGGATGCCTGCCGCTGCGGCCTGCTGGGCAAAGACCTGGGCGGCCTCGACGGCGCCGGCCTGGATGGGTGCCGTCACCAGTTCAATGTCGATGCCGTTGGGGTAGCCGGCCTCGGACAGCAGTTTTTTGGCTGCCGGGATGTCCTGCCGGCGTTGGGGCAGCGTTTTGGCATGGCCCGGGTCGAACGGCGCGTAGAGGTCGTTGCCGACCGTGCCGTTGCCGCTGAGCACCTGTTCGATCATCTGCGGCCGGTCCACGGCCAGCCGGAACGCCCGGCGGACCCGCACGTCGTCAAAGGGCTTTTGGTCCACGCGCATGGTGAACGGCATCCAGGCGCCGGTGGCTGAATTCAGGATCTTGATCCGTGGATCGGCGCCGATGACATCCAGCAGTGCCAGGGGAATTTGGCCGATTGCATCGACCTGGGTGGAGAGCAGCGCGTTGATCAACGCGTCGTCGTCGCTAAAGTTCAAGATGTCCAGTTCGTCAAGGTGCGGCTCGTTTTCGCGCCAGTAGTCGTCGTTGCGTGCGAAGACGCTGCGGCGGCCAGGATCAAAGCTCTTGGCCTTGAACGGGCCGGTTCCGACCGGGCGGGCCGGATCGTAGTCTCCCGGAACGATGCCCAGGGCATATTGTCCCAATGAGTCATCGAAGGTGGCGGTGGGCGTGTTGAGCCGGAATTCGACCACGTAGTCGCTGACCGGCACAACCGCATCGAGGATGGAAAGGGAGGCTGCCGAGCTTTTCGGGTCCTTGGGGTTGGTGATCCGGGCGAAGGTGGCGACCACATCCTTGGCCGTCATCGGGCGGCCGTCGTGGAAGCGGACGTCAGGGCGCAGCTTCACGGTCCACACGAGTGCCGCGTCATCCGGCGTGGCGCTCAGCGCGAGCAGCGGTTTCAGGGCGAAGTTCTCGTCGCGGTAGAGCAGTGCCTCATAGAGGTTCACCACCCGGGCAATGTCGGTGGTGCTGACGGGGGCGTGGGCATCCAGGGAATCTGCGGAGCCGCCGCCGGCCAGGCCGACCCGGAGGCGCCCGCCCTTCACGGGAGGGCCTGCGGGAGCGGGGATGACGGAGGCTGCACCGGTGGTGCACGCACTCAGCAGAATGCCCATGCCCAGCACCATGCCGCCCAGGACGTTGCGGCGCGAGTGTGCCGGGCCGGCCTTCTGTAGTCGATGGTCGTAGGGTTCAGGGGAAATCAAGGCAAACTCGTTTCGTAGCAGGGAATGTCAGGCGGAGATGGATCGGCCGCTCCATTCCGGTACACGGGAGTCGTGGCTGCCAATGGCTCCCAGCACGGCAGCGGGAAAGGGCGTGGTGCCGCTGTCCTGGTTGACATGCAGGCCCAGGATTTCCTCGGTGGCAACCAGCTGGCCGCCCCGGTGCATTTCATGGGCCAGGTGGAGTTTCCTGGCCCCGGAGGACGCGATGGCCGAGGTGATGGACAGTTCCTCGCCGGGACCCACCTCACCGAGGTAGCGCACATGTGCCTCGACGGTGTACAGGGACGCGGCGGTGGCTTCGCGATAGGCGCCGTCCATCCCCAGCTGGTCCATGACGGCGGTGGTGGCAAAGCCGAAGGCCAGCACATAAAAGGCCTCGGACATGTGCCCGTTGTAGTCGATCCATTCGGGCAGGACCGTGCAGCTATACGGTTCCAGGCTCACGCCGGGCCTCCCGGCAGGTCCGCCAGCGCCCGGCGGACGGCGATGATGCCGGCGTCGCGCTGGGCGATGAGCTCGTCAACGCTCCGTCCGGCGGCCTCTTCGTCACAGCCGGCAATGACATTTCCCCGCAGTTCCTCGGTCAGCTCCGGGGCGTCCAGGCGCGTCCATGGGGACTTCAGCGAGGGTCCGAAGTGGTCGAGCATGTGGGCCATGCCGCCCTGGCCGCCGGCCAGGTGGAAGGTGAGCATGGGGCCCTGGAGCGGCCAGCGCAGGCCGGGACCATCGGTGATGGCCAGGTCTATCTGCTCCACCGTGGCCTCCCCGTTGTCAACCATGTGCAGCGCCTCGCGCCACAGCGCCTCCTGCAACCTGTTGGCAATGAAGCCGGGAACTTCGTGGTCCATGGTGATCACCGACTTGCCGATGAAGTCGTACCACTTGGAGGCCCAGGCAACGGCTGCGGGGTCGGTGCCTTCGCCGCCGGCCACCTCCACGAGGGGGATCAGGTACGGCGGGTTGAAGGGATGGCCCACCACCAGGCGTGCCGGGCTGGCGGCGGCGGTCGCCATTTCGGTCATGCCGTAGCCGGAGGTGGAGGAACCAACCACAACCCCCGGAGCGGCCGCCGCGTCGATCTTCGCCAGCAGCTCCCGCTTGAGCTCCAGGTCTTCGGGCGCGCTTTCCTGGATGAAACCGACCCCGGCCACGGCATCGGCCAGCTCGGCATGGACGCTCCAGTTGTCCTTGGCCGCATGGGGGGCCAGCCCCAGCTCGGTCAGGGCCGGCCAGGCGGCGTCAATGAGGCGGCCCAGCTTCTCTGCGGCGTCGGGGGACGGGTCCCAGGCCTGGACGCGGTAGCCCATGGCCAGGAAGTACGCGGCCCAGCCGCCGCCGATGGTGCCGGTGCCCACGCAGGCCACGGTGTCGACGTCGTGCATGTTCGGGTAGTTGCTCATGGATCAGACCTTCTTTTCAAGGTTGAGGATGTCGCGGGCTTCGTCCGGGGTTGCCACGGAGGAGCCGAGGTTGTGGACAATGTCGATGGCACGTTCCGTCAGTTGCGCATTGGTGGCCTTGACGCCCTTGGACAGGTAGAGGTTGTCCTCCAGCCCCACCCGGGCGTGGCCGCCGAGCAGGACGGACTGGGCCACCCACGGCAGCTGGTCGCGGCCGATGGCGAACGACGTCCACTGCGCGCCGTCGGGCAGCATGTTGACCATTGCCTGGAGGAGGCCCGGGTCAACGGGGGCGCCGTAGGGGATGCCCATGCACAGCTGGTACAGCGGCGGCGGGGCGATCAGGCCCTCCCGGACCATGACGTTGGCGAACCAGAGGTTGCCGGTGTCGAAGATTTCCATCTCGGGCTTGACGCCGAGCTCCTTGATGCGGGCGGCGCCCTCGCGGAGCATGTCCGGCGTGCTGACGTACAGCTGGCTGCCTTCGCCAAAGTTCAGCGAGCCGCAGTCGATGGTGCAGATTTCCGGGCGCAGTTCCTCGACGTGGGCCAGGCGTTCCAGTCCGCTGACCAGGTCGGTTCCGGGGAGGTGCTCCGTGGGGTTGGCCGGGTCGATGAACAGGTCCCCGCCCATGCCCGCGGTGAGGTTGATGACGGGGTCGACGTCGGACTCCCGGATTTGGCGGACGACCTCGCGGTACAGCGCGACGTCGCGCGAACCCTGCCGGGTCTCCACGTCGCGGACGTGGATATGGACGACGGAGGCGCCGGCGCGGGCTGCGGCAATGGCGTCGGCGGCGATATCGTCGGGGGTGACCGGTACGTGTTCGCTCTTGCCGGTGGTGTCTCCGGCCCCGGTCAGGGCGCAGGTGACGATGACTTTGCGGTTCATATCAGTTTCCTCCATGCGTGGGTGTTAAGTCCGTAAATCAGTGGGGTGCCGGCCCGGTCAGTGCTTGACCATGGTCCGTTCGATGAAGCCATTGACCCGGGCCTGCATCTGACGCGAAGTCAGGATTCCGGTCAGGACCTTGATGCCCAGGCCGTCGACCATGGCAGTGAGCTCGTCCGTGAGAATCCAGGCCTCGACGGCCACAAAGTCCCCGGCGGCCTGGCCGGCCAGGACGATCTCGTGCACGGTGTTGGCCCATCGGTCGTAGCCGGAGGTGTGGGAGGCCGGCTCGGCCCCTTCCACGGCCAGCCCGGACCAGGTCTGAAGCCAGATGGACCATTCCGCACGGCCGTCCGGGCCGGCCGGCAGCTGAAGTTCGATTAGTCGCTTGAGCCGCGCCACCGGGCTGGTGATGGTCTGCAGTTCCGCGGACTGGCGGTCGTAGGCCAACTTGACCGAATAGTGGAGCGTTTCGGTGAAGATCGCCTGCTTCGTGGGGAAGTAGTAGTGCACCGTGGCCGTGCTGACCCCAATTTCCCCTGCAATGTCCGCGATCCGCACAGATGCGTAGCCCCGTTGGGCGAAGAGCCACCAAGCCTTTTCAACGATGCTGCGGCGCCGCTGGGCATGGTTTTGGTCCTCGCGGTGCTTTTTGGGCAAAATGCGTTGCGGTGGTGCCACTGTGGGGCCGTCGGCAGAATCCGAGCCGGTGATCAACCAGTTTGCCGTCACGCCGGTGACGGTGGCCAGCAGGACAATTTCCTGGGCGGGGAGCCGGCGGATGCCCTTGAGCGACTTGGACAGCTTGGTTTCATCGACGCCGATTTGGCGGGCGATTTCCCGCTGGGCCAGGCCGGAATTCCGGATCGCGTGGCGGGCGCGCTCGGCCAGTCCGGCTTGGGTGGTTTGGCTTGTTGGCATCGTGCCACGGTAGTTGCACTTTTGCGATTACGACAAATCGCTGATCGTCAATCAGCTAAATATTGCGATTTTGGGATCGTGTTGTTTGTCACAATTCGACAAAGGGAGTGCGGGATTTTGGGGTGATGCCGCTGTGGGGCGCCCCGAACGGGGCGCCCCACAGCGGCATGCGGCGGACTGCCTGTGCTAGTGCCCCCGGTCGATCCATTCCTGGCGCTGTGGCGCCTCGGCGCCAATGCTCGTGACGTCCCCGTGGCCGGTGTTGACCACAGTTTCCGCCGGCAGCACCAGGAGCCGTTCGGTGATGGAGGCGATGATCGTGTCAAAGCTTGAATGCGAGCGTCCCGTGGCTCCGGGTCCGCCGTTGAACAAGGTGTCGCCGGAGAAAACCGTGCCCAGCTGCTCAGCGTAAAAACAGGTGGAACCGGGGGAGTGGCCCGGCGTGTGGAGGGCCACCAGGGTGGTGCCGGCAATCTCAAAAGTGTCCCCGTCGGCAATGGGTGCGTCGGGGGCGGTGCCCGGAAATACGGCCTCCCACAGCATTTGGTCCGCCGGGTTCATGAACACCGGGGCCCCCGCCATGACCCCATACTGCCGGGCGAAGCGGATGTGGTCGTCGTGTCCGTGGGTCAGGAGCACGGCCTTCACCTTGCGGTTCCCCACGGCCTCGGCAATCGCCGCGGGGTCGTGGGCCGGGTCGATCACGTACACCTCGGTGTCGTCCCCCACGATCCAGACGTTGTTGTCCACGTCCCAGGTGCCGCCGTCGAGTGAGAACGTCCCGGACGTGACCAGCCGGTCAATGCGGGCGGCCATCAGAGCACCACCACCGAGCGCAGCACGGAGCCTTCGCCCATCTTGGCGAAGGCGGCCTCAATGTCGTTGACGGTGATGCGTTCGGTGACAAACGCGTCCAGGTCCAGCTTGCCCTGTTTGTAGAGATCGACGAGCATGGGGAAGTCCCGGGAGGGCAGGCAGTCGCCGTACCAGGACGACTTCAGGGACCCGCCGCGGCCAAACACGTCCAGCAGCGGCAGCTCCAGCACCATGTCCGGGGTGGGCACGCCCACCAGCACCACGGTGCCGGCCAGGTCGCGGGCGTAGAACGCCTGCTTGTAGGTTTCCGGGCGTCCGACGGCGTCAATCACCACGTCTGCGCCGAATCCGCCAGTGAGGCCCTGGATGGCCGTCACGGCGTCCTCCGCGGTGGAATCGACGGTGTGCGTGGCGCCCAGCGCCTTCGCGGTTGCGAGCTTTTTGGGGTCGCGGTCCACGGCGATGACCGTGGTGGCCCCGGCCAGTGCGGCCCCGGCAATGGCTGCCGAGCCCACGCCGCCACAGCCAATGACGGCCACGGAATCCCCGCGCTTGACGCCGCCGGTGTTGATGGCGGCGCCCAGCCCGGCCATGACGCCGCAGCCGAGCAGCCCTACGGCGGCGGGATCGACGTCGGCGTCCACCTTGGTGCACTGCCCGGCGGCCACCAGCGTCTTTTCAATGAACGCGCCGATGCCCAGCGCGGGCGAGAGGACGGTGCCGTCTTCGAGGGTCATCTTTTGGGTGGCGTTCGCCGTGTCGAAACAGTACTGCGGCTGGCCCTTGGCGCAGGCCCGGCAGTTGCCGCACACCGCGCGCCAGTTGAGGATCACGCGGTCCCCGGGCACCACATTCACCACGTCCGGCCCCACGGCGCTGACCACGCCGGTGGCTTCGTGGCCCAGCAGGAAGGGGAAATCGTCGCTGATGCCACCCAGCTTGTAATGCAGGTCCGTGTGGCACACGCCGCTGGTCAGGATATCCACCAGCGCTTCGCCGGGACCGGGTTCCGGGACCAGGATGGTCTCCAATGTGACGGGTGCGTCCCTGGTGAGCACCACGGCGCCCTTGACTTTGTAAACCACTGCTTGCTCCTTGAAAGTTGAACTGCGTATGGCCTTGTCTATCACGGCAGCTCTTAAAAGCCCATCGCCGCCGCGGCCCCAACGGTGGTGGGGTCGCGGCGGCGATGAAAAAGTTGGAAGTGACGGTATGTCGCCTACACGCCCAGCTTTTCCATGACGTCGTTTAGCGAGGGGTTGGTCGCTGCCGTCCCGTCCGGGTAGAGCACGGTGGGGACCGTCTGGTTGCCGTTGTTGAGCTTTTCGACGAGTTCGGCAGTGCCCGGGGTCTCTTCAATATTAATTTCCGTGTAGCCGATCCCCTTGGCGTCAAGCTGCTTCTTCAGCCGCTTGCAGTAGCCGCACCAAACGGTGGAGAACATGGTGATGGTGCCGGATTCCGGGGTGTACTGCACAGTTGGCTCCTTGTGACGGATGTAGGGCGGGCGCGGGGGGGGGTGCCGCCGAATGGTGTTCCTCTTGGTGCAACGCTACCGTCCGGCAGGCATATTCCCACTTTTGCGGCCGCCGCCGTGGCACCATTGAAGCATGTGCGGACGATACGTCATGGCCCGGGCCGTCGGGGACCTCGTGGCTGAACTTGAAGCGGAAGCCGACGCCGGCCTGGAACTGCGGGCGTCCTGGAACGTGGCCCCCACCTCGGATGTTCCCATTGTGCTGGAGCGCCTGGTCGAAGGCGTGCCACGACGGCAGGTCCACGTGGCCACCTGGGGCCTGGTGCCGCGCTGGGCCAAGGACCCTTCAGTGGGAGTGCGCTCCTTCAACGCCCGCAGCGAGACGGTGCTGGAAAAGCCGACGTTCCGCACCGCCGTGAAGTCCCGGCGCTGCGGGGTGCCGGTGGAGGGGTATTACGAATGGAAAAAGCTGCCCGACGGCAAGAAGCAGCCCTACCTTGTGCACACCGCGGACGGCACGCTGACTACCTTTGCCGGCCTGTATGAGTGGTGGAAGGACCCGGCCAAGGCCGACGGCGACACCGGCCAGTGGCTGCTTTCCTGCAGCATCCTCACCATGGCATCCCCGCCCGACGGCGAACTGGCCGGCCTGCACGACCGGCTGCCGGTGCCCCTGACCCGCAACGGCCTAACCGAATGGCTCAATCCGGCGGCGGAGGATCCTGCGGCGTTGCTCGAATTGGTCCTTGCCGGTGCGTACGCGGTGGCCGCCGGCTGGCAGCTTGATCCGGTGGACCCGGCCGTGGGGAATGTGCGCAACGACTCACCTGAGCTCACTGTCCCGATCGTCTAGCGCGGGAGGCCTCAGGCCAGATACTTCAGGCCCCTGATGCCTCAGGCCAAGGCAAGGAAGCAGACGGCGAGTGCCGCCGCGAGGAACGCTTCCTGGACACCCGCGACCCGGGACAGCCGTTCCTGGGGACCTTCGGGGGTCGCAAACGAACCCAGCAGCCAGCCAACGCAGGCCAGCAGCAGCAGTATGGCCGCAACCACGTGCATGATCAGGCTTCCCAGCTGCGCATTGGCCGGGTGGGCGCCGGCCGGCCCGGACAGGGCCGCCAGGCACCATGCGGCCGTCCCCGTCATGGCAAGGTGGTAAAAGGAGGCGGCCCGTCCCGCGCCAGGTGGCCGGTCCGCGCGGCCCCGTGGCCCCGCGGTGCGGTAGGCGAACCACAGGCCAATGCAGGCCAACGCTGCGGGAACGGCGAATCCTCCCGGAGCCCACCCGGGCACGGCCGCTGCCGGGGCACACACGGCCAGCCAGATGGCCAGGGCGTCCACCCGGCCACCCGCGGAACGGGCTGCCGCCGTCCTTGCTGCGCCCAACACCAGCGCCGCGGCCAGCAACAAACCCAACACCAGCTGGATCATGGCTGCGCTCCTTGCCACGCGCCTCCAGGACGCAGAATCTTTGCCAGGCTCCATGCCGGGCGAACCATTCCATCGTCACACGGCCCCGACGGCGGAGCTGTCGAAAACGCAGAACCTTGCGGGAACTCCCAGAGTATTCACAGCCCCGGTATCCTCCCCGTTTAGACGGTGACGTTTCCGGCGTCGTTCACGGCCCAGGTGGGGTTGAACGCCACTTCCCAGCGGAAGCCGTCCGGATCGGCAAAATAGCCGCTGTACCCGCCCCAGGCCTGCTGCCTGGGGGGATGGACGACGTCGGCACCGGCCTGCCGTGCCTGCTCCACCACGGCGTCGACCTTCCCGGGGCTGCCAACGTTGTGGCTCAACGTGACGGGCGGGACGCCGGCCGGGGACTGCAGCGCGTCCTCGGCGACGCCGAGTTCGGCCGCCATCTGCGCGCGGCTCCACAGTGAAAGGACCAGTCCATGGTTGACCTGGAGGAAAATGACCTCCCCCGGCACCTCCAGCTGCGGGGTCCAGCCCAGGCCCGTGACATAAAAGTCATGGGAGCGCCCCACATCGCGGACGCCCAGGGAAATGAAGTTCAGCTGCTGTTCCATGGCCGGTGCCGGTTAGTCGTCGTCTTCCTCCGGCATCCACCGGCGGAAGTCAAGGGACAGGTACAGGGCCAGCGCTGCCGAGTTGCTTTCCTCCACACGCAGGGCCACTTCCTGCTGGCCCTCGTTGAACAGCGTGTCCATGGTGGCAAGCACCAGGTCCTCGGCCAGGCCCTGGCGGCGGTGTTCACGGTCGGTAATGAGCTCGATGATGAACGGCGTCTCCGGCGTGTCGTCTCCAATGGCGCGCTCCACGACGAGCACTGCGGCCACGATCTTCTGGTTTTCATCCAGTGCCACATGGGAGGCCTTGGGCAGGAACTGCCCGTATTTGCCGGCCAGTGAAGCCTGCATGTCATCCATGGCAGCCTGCAGCGAGGCACCTGCCACGCCTGGCTCGTAGGCGGTGAAGTAAAGCTCGCCCAGGCGGGGAAGATCGGATTCCTCCACTGTGCGGGACGCCGTTTTGAGTTCGCGCTCAAGCGGCGTCGTCCTGGCGATGAGGGTGACCATGTCAGTCATGGAACGCTCCTTAAATCGTTGAGGCGCCGTAGCGCAGGTTACGTCGGTGACTTTTAAAGCCATGCTAGACGCCGTCAGGCCGTGGCCGGTATTTGCTTAACGCATTGTGGTGCGGGTAAATGCCCGTACGCTACGAATTTCTTCCCCATGGGCGGTTTTCGTCCCGGGTGAAGTGAGCGTACACTAAATTTATTAGTATATATTTTCTAGTAATCAATTGGTGCCGTGTACACGGTACCTGGCAAGTGGTGCAGCGGGCGGAGGTGGCAGGCACGCATGGGCACATTCAGCGAAGGCATTGAGGTGTGGTTGACCGCTGCCGGGCTGCCCCTGCACCTGTTGTGGCGCGGGCGCCGCTACACGCTCGCAGCAGATCCCGTGCGCTGGTATGAGCGGCGCAACTGGTGGGACGAGGAAACCCGGGCCGCGCCGGGAGCGGGGGCTGGCCTGGTGGACCGGGAAATCTGGCGGGTGCAGGTGCGCCGCGACGGGGGTGCCAGCGGGACCCCGCTGCTGACCCTGGACCTGGTGAGGTACCTGCCCGCAGGCCGTTGGCGGGTCATTAAAATTTATGATGCGTTAAGGGAATCGGTGGAAGAGCTGGAACCCGGTGCCTAAGTTTGTGCATTTGCATGCCGCCAGTGCCTACAGCGCCCACTACGGGGTCTCCTGGCCCGATGACCTGGTGCAGGCGGCCGCCGACGACGGCGCCGACGCCCTGGCCAGCACCGACCGGGACGGGCTCTATGGGGCGGTCAAGCATGTCAAGGCCTGCATGGCCGCCGGCATCGACCCCCTCCTCGGCGTTGACCTGGCCATCCTGGAGCCTTCCAAAACCGCGGGATCCTCAGGAAACACGGGATCCCCCGGCGGGATCCTGGCGGAAGCCGGACGTGTTGTCATTCTGGCCCACGGAGGGCAGGCCCTGCGCCACGGCGCAGGGTATACGGCCCTGTGCCGGCTGATCTCCACCGCCCATGCGCGTCCCCGGGGTCCCGTGGGGCTCACCCTGGCGCAGCTGGCCGCCGGCGTGCTGGATCCGGAAACCGGCGCGCCGGCGCTGACGGTCCTGCTGGGCCCCTTTTCCGACGTGGCCCGGGCCATGGGCGGGCGTCGGTACCTACTGCCCCGCACCAAATTTTCGACCTGGCGGGACACCCTGCCCGCCGGCACCTTGGCCGTTGAGGTTGTAAGCCACTTCAGCGAGCCCGGCAGCCCCCTGAGCACCACCCTGGCGGTGCGCATGCTCAAGCTGGCCGAGGAATTTGGCGTGCCGGCGGTGCTGGGCAATGCCGTGCGGTACTGCGGGGAGGACGATGCCCCCACCGCGGACGTCCTGGACGCCGCCCGCGCCATCACGCCGCTGGGACGGGTTCCCGGCCTCCAGCCCACCGGGCAGGGCTGGCTGAAGGGTGCCGCGGCCATGTACCGGGCGGGCCGGGAAATTGTTGGCCAGGGTGGGTACAGCGTGGCGGAGCTGGAGCAGCTGTGGGCCAATACGCACAGGCTGGCGGACAAATGCCGGCTGGATCCGGCGTCGGACCTGGGCTGGAAGAAGCCCGTCACCCCGGAAGCCGGGGTGCTTGGCCTGGCCCAGCCCGCGGCCGTTGAGTTGTGGCAGCGTGCCGAGGCCGGGCTGAACCTCCGCTTCCCCGGGCTCGGCGGCGACAGGCTGGCCGCCGCGCGGGACCGGCTCACCATGGAGATGGAGACCATCAACGAACTGGGCTTTGCCTCCTACTTCCTGACGGTGGCGGAGGTATCTGAGATGATCCGCACCATGGGGGTGCGGCGGGCAGCGCGTGGTTCGGGGGCGTCGTCGCTGGTCAACTACGTGCTGGGCATCAGCGCCGTGGACCCGATCGCCAACGACCTCCTCTTTGAACGCTTCCTCTCCCGCGACCGTTCCACGCTGCCGGACATTGACCTGGACGTCGAAAGCGCCGAACGGCATAAGGTGTACCACCGGATCTTTGAGCGGTTTGGCCCCGAGCGGGTCACGCTGATGAGCATGCAAAACGGCTACCGGGCCAGGGGAGCCGTCCGCGACGCCGGGCTGGCCCTGGGCATGGACCCGGAGGATGTGGACGGCATCGCCAAGCAGCTGTGGCGTTTTTCGGCAGGCTCCTTCCGGGAAGCCCTGGTGGAAAAGCCGGAGCTGCGTGACTTTGCCGCCCGGGTGGAGCAGGCGCAGCAGCCCGGCGCCCGGGAAGGAAGGGACGGCAGGGGAGGGGCGCAGCTGGACCTGCTGGTGGACCTGACCGAGCGGCTGGACAGGCTGCCCCGGCACATCTCCATGCACCCGTGCGGGGTGATCCTCGGGGATTCCTCCCTCCTGGACCGCACCCCAGTGCAGGCCAGCGGACTGGGCCTGCCCATGAGCCAGTTCGACAAACATGACATGGACGCCATGGGCATGCTCAAGCTGGATGTTTTGGGCGTGCGCATGCAAAGCGCCATGGCCTATGCGGTGCGGGAGGTGGTCCGGCTGCACCCCTCCAAGGCGGAGGTGGTGGCTGCCGGGAGCCACCCGGTGGACGGGGGCGGGCAGGGACCGGCCTATGTGGGGGAGGACGGGCTCATTGACCTTGACGCCGTCCCGCTCGACGACGAGCCCACCTTTGAGCTGATCCGCAGCACCCACACGCTGGGCTGCTTCCAGATCGAATCACCGGGCCAGCGGGAGCTGGTGGGGAAGATGGCCCCACGCGAGTTCAACGACCTCATCATTGACATTTCCCTGTTCCGGCCCGGGCCCATGAAGTCGAACATGGTCAAGCCGTACCTGGAAAACCGTGCAGGCTTTGCCCCCGCACACTACGCCCACCCCGACCTTAAGCCGGCCCTGGCCGAAACGCACGGAGTGACGGTTTTTCATGAGCAGGTGCTGCGCACCCTGCACATCATGACCGGGTGCACGCTGTCCCGGGCCGATGAATTCCGGCGCGGCCTGGGCAAGCCGGACCAGGAGCCGGTCGTGGAGAAATACTTCCGGACCCACGCCCGGCAGCGGGGCTACAGCACGGAGACCATCGAGGAGGTATGGGACACACTGAAGGCTTTTGGCAGCTTTGGGTTCTGCAAGGCCCACGGCGCCGCCTTTGCCGTGCCCACCTACCAGTCGGCCTGGCTGAAGGCCCACCACCCGGCGGAGTTTTTGGCCGGCCTGTGGGAACACGATCCCGGCATGTACCCGCGGCGCCTGCTCGTGGCGGAGGCCCGGCGCATGGGCATCCCCATCCTCCCCCTGGACGTGAACGCCAGTGCCGGATGCTACCGGGCGGAACGCACCCCGGCCGCCGCCGGCGGGGAGGGCGTGACCGGCATCCGGCTGAGCCTGTCGGACGTGTATGGGCTTTCCGGCACTGAACTAAAGCGGATTGTGGCCGGACAGCCCTACGATTCCCTCGCCGACCTGCGGAGCCGGGCGAAGGTGTCCCGGCCCATCCTCAAGCGCCTGGCCCAGCTGGGTGCCCTGGACTCGCTGCAGCGCTCGGCCCAGCAGCTCACCGGCAACACGGCCAACCGGGCGGACCTGATCGCCCATGTGAACAGCATGCCGGCGTCGAAAACGAGCAGGCGCAGTGAAGCCATGGAGGGGCAGCTGCACCTGCCGCTGGGGGAGCTCGAGCTGGGCACCCTGGCCGCCAGGCTGCCGGCCCCCACCCTGGCGGAGACCGTGCGCACCGAACTGGACCTGCTCGCGCTGGACGCCAGCGCACACCTGATGGACAGCTATGCCCCGCTGCTGGCGCAACTGGGGGTGACGACGTCGGACAAGCTGTTGGGGCTGCGCAACAACACGGAGGTGCTGGTGGCGGGGGTGCGCGTGGCCACCCAGACCCCGCCCATGCGCGGAGGCCGGCGCGTGGTGTTCATCAGCGTCGACGACGGCACCGGCTGCGTGGATGCCACGTTCTTCCACGAGGCGCAGGAACGCTCCGGCCCCCTGCTGTTCGGCACCCGCATGCTCCTGATCCGGGGCCTGACCCGGCGCACCGGCCCGCGCGGCATCAGCCTGCAGGCGCTGGAGGCCTGGGACCTGGCCCGTCCGGAGGCCCTGCCGGGCCCCGGGTACCTGCAGGATCCGGGGAGGCCTCAGGATTCCCGGCACCCCGATTCCAGCCGTGCCGGGGGCCGGGAGCTTGCACGGGAGCTTGGGCGGGGAACGCCGGGGCAGCAGTCCACCGCCGAACTGGCCCGCCGCATGGAGGTGGAGAGCCTGGACCACCGGGCGGGCTGAGGCGGAGGGCCTGCGGCGCCCAGGCTGGAAGGCAGCCGCGCACACGTGATGACCGCGGACGCCCGTGTTGGAAGGCGTGAGGGGGAACCGATACCATCAAAGAGGCTCACAGCAACCCCCGTATGTTGCTTAAACATGGAGCCGTACATGACGAATCAAGGAGTTCCCGTGCCAGTGGATACACAAATCACCATCAATGTCGACGGCGTTGCGACGACGGTGGCCACCGGCACCACCGGCGCAGAGCTGTTCTTCGAACGCCGCGAGGTAGTTGTTGCCCGTGTCAACGGTGTGCTGACGGACCTTGACCAGCCCCTGGCCGGGGGCGCCGTCGTCGAGGCCGTCACCATCGATTCCCCGGACGGGCTGAACGTGCTCCGGCACTCCACCGCCCACGTCATGGCCCAGGCCGTGCAGCAGCTGCGCCCCGACGCCAAGCTCGGCATCGGCCCGTACATCACCGACGGCTTCTACTTCGATTTCGACGTCGCCGAGCCGTTCACTCCGGAGGACCTGAAGACCCTTGAGAAGATGATGCTCAAGATCGTCAACCAAAACCAAAAGTTCGCCCGCCGCGTCGTTTCCGGGGACGAGGCCCGCGAGGCCATGGCCAACGAGCCGTACAAGCTGGAGCTGCTGGGCAGGGCCTCCGACGCCGATACCGCCGGCGAAGGCGTCAACGTTGAGGTCGGGGCCGGTGACATCACCATTTACGACAACGTCGACCGCAAGTCCGGCGAGAGCATCTGGTGCGATCTGTGCCGCGGCCCGCACCTGCAAAACACGAAGCTGATCTCCAACGCGTTCGCGCTGACCCGTACCTCCGCCGCCTACTGGCTGGGCAACCAGAACAACCAGCAGCTCCAGCGCATCTACGGCACGGCCTGGCCCACCAAGGACGACCTGAAGGCGTACCAGGAACGCATCGCCGAGGCCGAGCGCCGCGACCACCGCAAGCTGGGCGTGGAACTGGACCTGTTCTCCTTCCCCGACGAGCTGGGCTCCGGCCTGCCAGTGTTCCACCCCAAGGGCGGGATCATCCGCAAGGAAATGGAGGACTACTCGCGCCAGCGCCACGTGGAGGCCGGCTACGACTTTGTCTACACCCCGCACATCACCAAGGCCAACCTCTATGAAGTCTCCGGCCACCTGGACTGGTACAAGGACGGCATGTTCCCGCCCATGCACGTGGATGCGGAACTCAACGAGGACGGCACGGTGCGCAAGCCCGGCCAGGACTACTACCTCAAGCCGATGAACTGCCCCATGCACAACCTGATCTTCCGCTCCCGCGGACGGTCCTACCGTGAACTTCCGCTGCGCCTGTTTGAATTCGGTGCGGTCTACCGCTACGAAAAGTCCGGCGTGGTGCACGGACTGACCCGCGTGCGCGGCATGACCCAGGACGATGCACACATCTACTGCACCCGCGAGCAGATGAAGGACGAGCTCACCAACACGCTGAACTTTGTCCTCTCCCTCCTGAAGGACTACGGGCTGAACGACTTCTACCTGGAGCTCTCCACCAAGGATCCGGAAAAGTTTGTCGGATCCGACGAAGCATGGGAGGAAGCCACCAACACGCTGGCCGAGGTTGCCACGGCCTCCGGCCTGGAGCTTGTGGCGGATCCCGGCGGCGCCGCGTTTTACGGCCCGAAGATCTCCGTCCAGGCCAAGGATGCTCTGGGCCGCACCTGGCAGATGTCCACCATCCAGCTGGACTTCAACCTCCCCGAACGCTTTGAGCTTGAGTACCAGGGCGCCGACGGGACCCGCCAGCGCCCCGTCATGATCCACCGCGCCCTGTTCGGCTCGGTGGAGCGCTTCATGGGAGTGCTGACGGAGCACTACGCCGGCGCGTTCCCGGCCTGGCTCTCGCCCGTTCAGGTGGTGGCCATTCCGGTTGCCGAGGCCTTCAACGACTACATGTTCGACGTCGTCGCCAAGCTAAAGGAGCAGGGCATCCGCGCCGAAGTGGACACCTCCAGCGACCGCTTCCCGAAGAAGATCCGCACCGCCAGCAAGGAGAAGGTGCCGTTTGTGCTGATTGCCGGCGGTGACGACGCCGACGCCAACGCGGTGTCCTTCCGCTTCCGCGACGGCAGCCAGGACAACGGCGTGGCCGTCGAAACGGCAGTGGCCCGGATTGTTACTGCCGTACGGAACCGGACGGCGTGAGCGAACAGGGCGTGGCGTCCATGCAGGACGACTTTGAACTTCCGGGCGTGCCGGATGCCTTTCAGCGGCTCTGGACGCCGCACCGGCTCGCCTATGTCAAGGGCGGGCAGGAACAGGTCACCGGACCGCACAACTGCCCCTTCTGCGAGGCCCCCGGCCGCAGCGATGCCGAATCGCTGATCGTCCACCGGGGGGCGCTGGCGTATGTGGTGCTGAACCTGTTCCCCTACAACCCCGGCCACCTGCTGGTGTGCCCGTACCGGCACGTGCCCGATTACACGGACCTGACGGCGGAGGAGACGGCCGAGTTTGCCGCGCTTTCGCAGCAGGCCATGCGGGTGCTGCGGGCGGTCGCCAACCCTTCCGGCTTCAACCTGGGCATGAACCAGGGTGCCACGGGCGGGGCGGGCATCGCCTCGCACCTGCACCAGCACATTGTGCCGCGGTGGGGCGGGGATGGAAACTTCCTGCCCATCATCGCCGGCACCAAGGCCATCACCCAGACGCTCGGCGAGGTGCGCGAACAGGTGGCGGGCGCCTGGGACGCCACCGGCCGGACGCGCCAACCATGACGAGGAAGAATCCATGCTGAACAAGTACGCCCGCGCGCTCTTTGCAGCCATCTTCACACCGGTTGCCGCGCTGCTGGTGCGCCTGAAGGTGTCCCCGGACGCCGTCACCATCATTGGCACGCTCGGTGTTGCCGGCGGCGCCCTGATCGGCTACCCGATGGGGCAGCTCTTCTGGGGCACCGTGGTCATTACCGTCTTTGTCTTCTCCGACATCATCGACGGGCTGATGGCGCGCATGATTGGCCGCTCCGGACCGTGGGGCGCTTTCCTGGACTCCACGCTGGACCGCGTGGGTGACGGCGCGGTCTTTGCCGGCATCGTCATTTGGTTTTACACCGGCGGGCACAACTCCTTCGTCGCGGCCATGGCCCTGACGTGCCTGGTGCTCGGCTCCGTTGTGTCCTACGCCAAGGCCCGGGCCGAGGGGCTGGGGATGACAGCGAACGTGGGCATTGCCGAGCGTTCCGACAGGCTCGTGGTGGTGCTCGTGGCGACCGGGCTGGTGGGCCTGGGCATCCCGGTGGCCGTGCTCGCCGTCGTGCTGGTCCTGCTGGCGGCAGCCAGCGTGGTGACCATCGTCCAGCGGGTGGGCACTGTACGCCGCCAGGCCATGAACGGCAATCTGCAGGCCGAGCGGTAGCCCCGGTTTCAGCACCCGGCATTACCGGGAATAGAATGGGCGTACCCGTGTGGCGTGCCACGTTGCGGGCAAGACTATTCTTTCGTTCCTTCCCAGAGGGGTTTTTGTGTCTACAAGCGATGTATCAGCGGTGACCGGCAGCAGTCGGGTAAAGCGTGGGATGGCCGAGATGCTCAAGGGCGGCGTCATCATGGACGTCGTCAATGTCGAGCAGGCCAGGATTGCCGAAGATGCCGGCGCCGTGGCCGTCATGGCCCTGGAACGCGTGCCCGCGGACATCCGCGCCCAGGGTGGCGTGTCCCGCGCCAGCGATCCGGACATGATCGACGCCATCATTGCCGCCGTGTCCATCCCCGTCATGGCCAAGGCCCGCATCGGGCACTTTGTCGAAGCCCAGGTCCTGGAATCACTCGGGGTCGACTACGTGGACGAGTCCGAGGTCCTGACCCCGGCCGACTATGAGCACCACATTGACAAGTGGAACTTCAAGGTTCCCTTTGTCTGCGGTGCCACCAACCTTGGCGAGGCGCTGCGCCGCATCAACGAGGGCGCGGCCATGATCCGTTCCAAGGGCGAGGCCGGCACCGGGGACGTCTCGAACGCCACGGGCCACATGCGCAAGATCCGCGCGCAGATCGCCAAGCTGTCCGCCCTGCCCGAGGACGAGCTGTACGTCGCCGCCAAGGAACTGGCTGCCCCATATGAGCTCGTGAAGGAAATTGCCGCCACCGGCAAGCTTCCCGTGGTGCTGTTCACCGCCGGCGGCATCGCCACCCCCGCCGACGCCGCCATGATGATGCAGCTCGGCGCCGACGGCGTGTTTGTCGGCTCCGGCATCTTCAAGTCCGGCAACCCGGCCCAGCGCGCCGCCGCCGTCGTAAAGGCCACCACCTTCTACGACGATCCTGCCGTTATCGCAGAGGTCTCGCGCGGTTTGGGCGAGGCCATGGTCGGCATCAACGTTGCCGACATCCCCGAGCCGCACCGCCTCGCAGAGCGCGGCTGGTAACCCCACTACCAACGCCGTATCACCTTTGGTCGCCTTTTCGGTGACGCGGTATCACCGTTGGCGAGATGTTCGGCGACGCGGTATCACCACCGTACCAACAGTTGAGGGAGATTCATTTCTCCCTCAACTGTTTGCGTTGGCGGCCAATTTCACGCCCGCCTCGACTCGAGGATTGTTATCGTGGCCCAGTCATTTGCCGGTTAGCTTGCTTACCCAGTGAAGCCCCTGACGGACGACGGCGAACCCAACCTGGGTGCCTTGTCGAACCTCGTGCGCAACTCGGCCGCGGCCGACGTTTCCGGCGTCACCGTTCTGGCCACTTCAGGTGCCGGTGTGACCCTTGACCGCGGGGAGCGGCGGCCCGTCGTGGAAGCGGCGGTTGACGCTGCGCACGCGCCGGGAAAGATATCCATTCCGGTGCTCGCGGCCGTGAGCCCCCCCTCCACTCGGGAAGTACTGCACCTCGCCTGGGATGCAGAACAGGCGGGAGCCGGCGGCCTTCTACTGGCCCCGTTCTCGTACTTTCCCTGTCGGACGCAGAAGTGAGGGCGCTCTTCACTGAGGTCGCCGATGCCACGGCTCTGCCCATCTGTCTTTACAACAAGCCGCTCCAGACCCAGTACGACGTCGCGCCAAATACCCTGGCCCACCTGGCTGGCACATCAAACGTGGTGGTCGTGAAGGAAACCATGAGGAGGGAGGACATTGAGTGCCGGATTCGGCAGCTAAGGGACGCCGTGGGGGAGGAGTTCTCGATAGGTCTCAGTTCCGACGTCCACCTTCTGGCTGAGCTGCCCCGTGTCGACGTATGTCACACAGGACTGGCTGCCTTGTTGCCCGAGGAGTAAGCAGAGGTGTGGCGAAACGCTCAGTCAGGGTGTCGCCACTGGGCTGCCCAGGGCCGCCTGCAATCCGTGGCGCTGGCACTTTCGGAGGCAAAGCACGCACTGGGTGCGCTGCACGCGCTGGCCTATTCTTTGGGAGTCCCCACCTCCGGTCCCCGCGGCCCGTTCGCCGCTGCGACGGAGGACGAAGCTGACCACATTCCCAATTCGATCAACGGTCAGTCCGCGCCGCCACAACGGTGATACGGCGTTGTCGAAAAGGCAGCCAACGGTGATACGGCGTCGGGTCAGGGTTGGGGGAGGTGGTACCACCAGGTCCGGCCCTTGCCGATGAGCGCGAATCCATACTTGGAGTACAGCCTTTGCCCGTCCGGGGTGGCGTTGAGCAGCAGGTGTTCCGCCCCGGCCTCCAAGGCCGTCTCGGAAAGCCTGTCGAGCAGCGCCGTGCCCAAGCCCGTGCGGCGGTGGTCGGGCGCCACCACCATGTCGAAGATTCCTGCCAGGTGCTTGGTGCCCTGCTCGGGCGGGATGAACACGTACGACTGTCCGGCCCATTCATTGCCGACGCGCGCGGTGCCCAGCCACGCCTGCTGCGGCGCCAGCGCACACACGGCCGGTGCCGGATCGTTGATGAGCACCCGGGCATCGGAGGACTGCCCGATTCTTGCGGGGTCCAGCGCAAGCGTCATCCACCACGGCTGCCAGCCGGGTTCAAAGCTGTGGTCGGCCAGCACCGCGCCCCTGGCGGCGGCGTTGAGCCATACGCCGACCACGGCGGCCCCGCGGCGTTCCGCCTCAGCCAGGGCGGGCAGCAGCCCGGCTTCGGTGATCTCGGTGGGGAACATGCAGAGCATCTCGCGCGTCTCCGGGAGCCACACCCATTCCATGCGGTGCGTGCCGAAGGCCCGCCCGCCGGTCGCCGCCGCCAGGGCCTTGAACCAGGCGTGCTGGGTGCGTTCGCAGTCTGCGAGGGTCACCACGGGCTAGGCCAGCCCCCTGCGGGCCAGCAGAGGCGCGGTGTCCGCGTCCCTGCCGGCAAAGTCACGGAAGGCCTGCAGCGGATCCACCGAGAAGCCCCTGCTGAGCAGGGTGGACCTGAAGTGTTCGCCGTTGGCCCGTGACAGCCCGCCGTTGGCCTTGAACCAGGCCACGGTGTCGGCATCGAGCACCTCGCTCCAAATGTAGGAGTAGTAGCCGGCCGCGTAGCCGCCGGCAAAGATGTGGTTGAAGTAGCCGGTCCGGTAGCGTGGCGGGACGGCGGGCAGGTCCATGCCGGCAGCCGCCAGGGCCGCCGCCTCAAACGCCAGTGGGTCCTCCACCGTGGTGCCCGGGGCCAGCTCGTGCCAGGCCAGGTCCAGCAGCGCGGCGCCCAGGTACTCGGTGGTGGCGAAGCCCTGGCCCCAGAGCGACGCGGCACGCAGCCTGTCCGCGGTGCCTTCGGGCAGTGGCTCCCCGCTCTGGTGGTGTTTGGCGTAGTTGGCCAGCACCTCGGGCCACAGGATCCACATTTCGTTGACCTGGGACGGGTACTCCACAAAGTCCCGGGGCACGTTGGTGCCGGAGAATAACGGGAAGGTGACGGCAGAGAACAGTCCGTGCAGCGCGTGGCCGAATTCGTGGAAGCAGGTAACCACCTCGTCATACGTCAGCAAGGTGGGCTCGCCGGCCGGCGGCTTGGGAATGTTCAAGTTGTTGACCACGACGGCGTGCGTCCCCTCGAGCGCCGACTGCTCCACGAAGGAATTCATCCATGCACCGCCACGCTTGGTGTCCCGGGTGTAGTAGTCGCCCAGGAAAAGGCCCAGCGTCGAGCCGTCCTCATTGAACACCTCCCAGACGCGCACGTCCGGGTGGTAGCCGGCCATCCCCGTCCGCTCGGCAAAGGAGAGGCCGTACAGCTTGGACGCGGCGTAGAACACGCCGTTCTCCAACACCGATTCCAGTTCAAACCAGGGGCGGAGTGCTGCGAGGTCCACGCCATATTCGTCCCGGCGGACCTGCTCCGAGTAAAACGCCCAGTCCCACGCCTCGATGTCGTGCCCGGCAGTGGAGGCCAGCTTCTCCGCCTCGGCGTGGGCGTTGCGCACGGCCGCGGCGGTGATGGGGGAGAGCATTGCGTGCACGGACTCGAGTGACGGCGCTGTCTGGGGTTCGATGGCTCGGTCCGCCTCTGTGGGGAAGCCGAGCAGGGCTGCCTTTTCGGCACGGAGCGCGGCCATGGCCGCCGCAAGGCCCAGCACATTGGCTTCTCCGTCGCCCGCGCCCCGGCCAAGGGAGGCGAAATGCAGCCTGCGCCGGGTCTCCCTGTTGGTGAGCACCTCCATTGCGGGCTGCGCGGTGGGCAGGATCAAGGTCAGCAGGTAGCCGGAACCGTGCCCGGCCGCGCGGGCTGCGGCGGCCGCCGTCGCGAGGTCGTCGGCGCTGAGCCCGTCAAGCTCGGTCCGGTCGCTGACAAACACCGCGGCGTCGTTGATGCCCTGAAGCACCCTTTGTGAAAACTGCGTGCCGAGCGTGGAGAGCTGCCCATTGATTTCACGCAACCGTGCCTGCCCGGCCGCGTCGAGTCCCACGCCGGCCCGGGTGAACGACTTGCGGTATTCAGCCACCAGCCGTGACGACTCCGCGTCCAGCCCCTCCGTGGGCACGGCCAGGAACCTCTGGTACAGGGTGTTGTCAAGCAGCACCGTGTCGCCGTGGTCGGCCAGCCGCGGCGCGATCCGCTGTTCAATGTCCTGGATGGCCGGTGTCCCGCATGCGCCGGCGATGTTGAAGAACACATTTTCCACACGCGTCAACATGGCCCTGCTGCGTTCCATGGCGACCACGGTGTTCGCAAAGGACGCGGGCTCCGGGTTCGCGGTGATGGCGGCGATCTCCGCAAGGTGCCGGGCAAACCCGGCCTCAAAGGCGGGCAGATAGTCCACGTCGCGGATGGCGGCAAAGTCGGGCAGCTGGCAGGGCAGCCCGCTGGCCACCAGGAACGGGTTGGCGGAAACGTCATCAGTCATGCGTCGACTCTTTCATGTTTAACCCAAGGAACGACGGCGAAACGAAAGTTTCGCCGTCGTTCCTTGGGTTGCATGGGTTGTGCCCGTGGCATCCTACTTCTGCGTAAACACGACGGACATGGGGGTCGTCTCGGTCGTCTGGCCCTGCGGGTTGTCGCGGAAGATGTCCTGCAGGACGTCCTTGGTGAGCCTGGTGTCGTGGCCCAGGGCCACCACCCCGAGGTCGTTGGCGTCCATGATGGCCGTGCCGGCAAAGGTGGCGGCGTATTCGGCCGGCACCGTCTTGCGCACCAGCGCGCTCAGCCGCGCCGCAACGCCGTCGGGGTCCAGGGGTGCGTACTTCACTGAGTGGGTGGAGGTGCCCACCTGGTAACCGGCAGCGCCGTCGATCGCGTTGATGTTATGGCCCACCACCTCGTAAAACACGCCCGACTTGCCCTGCAGCTTGCCCAGCACGCTGCGGGCGGAGGCGTACATGATGCGGGGCAGGCCAACCTCGTCGATCGCCAGCTGCATGGACCATGGACTTGCCAGGCCGATCCCGCCGGGGTTCCGCGTCACGAATTTGGAGAAGATGCGGGCCGCGCCGGAGACCTTGATGTCCCAGACCGGAATGGAGCGGCCCTGGGTCATCGCCACGATCTTTTCCGAAACAAACAGGTACCAGGGGGTGTCCGCCGTCGCGGCGCCGTGGTCACCGCCGGCGACGGGGAGCCCGTCAAAGAAGCGCTTGACGTACGTCATGGCGGCCGGGTCGAAGTCGGTCTCCTTGTAGAAGACCTCGGTGCGCAGCGGGTAGCGGCGGAAAGTCCCGGCGCCGTTGGGCACGGTGATGTCCAGTTGCTTGCCGGCGTTGGGGATGTAGTCGCTCTTGCCCTCAATGCCGGCTTTGGTCTCGGGCTCGTCAAAGAATTCGCGGAGCCACAGTTCGGTGTTGATCAGGCGCCAGAACACCATGGTGGAGCCGGCGGACTTGCCGCTGAGGTATTCCTCGAAGGCGTAGATGACGGCGTCCTGGTTCCAGTAAGACCGGGCGCCGAAGGAGGAGGACAGGAAGATCTCGTAGATCTTTTCCTTCATCAGCGAGAACCATTCGGCCTCGGGCGTGGTGAAGCCGATCTTGTTCCGGCGGTTGCTGATCATTTCCGGCAGCAGCTCGCGGGTGGCGTCGCGCAGGATGCGCTTGTTCCAGCCGCCCTTGATGATGGATTCGTCGTCGAGGCTGAAGAGGAACTTCACCACTTCCTTGTCCAGGAACGGCACGCGGCCCTCCAGGGAGAAGCGCATGGTGTTCTTGTCCTCGTAGCGCAGTACTGCCGGCAGCGACTTGTGGAACAGGTCGTCGATGAGGCGCAGCTTCAAGTTGTCCGGGATGTTGGAGAAAGTCTCGGACTTGTACTTGGCGGTGAATTCCTTGTTCAACAGGGGCGTGATGCCGCTTGCCTTCTTGAACGTCAGGGCGCCCTGAATGCGGAAGCGGGCCAGGCGGAACAGGATGTCGGAGCTGGAGGCGAGCTCCTTGGCGAGCTTGCCGTTTTGGCCGTTCTTCTTCAACTGGCGCAGGTAGGCGAAGTAGTAGGGGATGTAACCGGCCATCATCTCGTCGGCGCCCTGGCCGTCAAGCAGCACGGTCACGTGCTTGGAGGCCTCGCGCATCACCTGGTACTGGGCGTACGGGCCGGAGGAGATAATGGGCTCCTCCATGGTGCGCACAAAGTCCTCCAGGTCCTCCACGAACTCGGCGGCCTGGGGGCGGATCTTGTGGCTGGTGACGTTGCCTTCGCAGCGGGCCAGGACGGCGTCGGCGTACTTCTCCTCGTCATTGAGGGAGTTGGGGAACACGGCGGAGAAGGTCTGCTGTGTGGCGCCCAGGGAATCCGTTGCGGCGGCCTTTTCCTGCATCAGCTTGTTGATGGTCACCACGACGGCGGACGAGTCCAGTCCGCCGGACAGGGCGGTGCCGACGGGAACCTCGGACTGCAGGCGCAGGCGCAGGCCCTCCGTGAACCGTTCCCGGTACTCGTCGATCACTGCCTGGGAGTAGGGGGTCTCGATCTTGGCCAGCTCGGCCAGCTCTTCCTTCAGGCGCGTGTACGGGCTGATGGTGACGGTGCCGGCGGGGCCGGCCTCCGTGTCCACGGTGCTCAGGACGAGCTTCTCGCCAGGCATCAGCTTGTGGATGCCGGCAAAAAAGGTTTCGGCCTCTTCGTCGTGGATGCGGAACTGCAGGTAGCGGAACAGGATCCGCTCATTGACGTCCTGCTCCAGCTTTCCGGAGGCGAGCAGCGGTTTGATTTCGGAGCCGAACAGCAGGGTGGGGGCTTCGGGGGTGCCGGCCGTGGCGTAGTACAGCGGCTTGATGCCGAAGTGGTCGCGGGCCAAAACCAGGCGGTTGTTTTTCCTGTCATGGATGGCAAAGCCAAACATGCCGTTGAACCTGTCAAAGGCGGCGTCCCCCCACTCCTCATAGGACTGCAGCACCACTTCGGTGTCCGAGTTCGTCAAAAATGTCCGGCCCAGGGTCTCCAGCTCGGTGCGCAGGTCAAGGTAGTTGTACACCTCGCCGTTGTAGACCAGGACGGTCTCGCCGTCGGCACTGTACATCGGCTCCTGGCCGTGGGCGACGTCGATGATCGACAGCCGCCGGTGCGCCAGGCCTACGTTGCCATGTGTGTAGATGCCCTCTCCATCGGGGCCGCGGTGCACAATGCACGCGTTCATCCCCTGCAGGAGGGTTTCGTCTTCCCCATAACCGTAGTAACCGGCGATTCCGCACATACCGCGTGCCTCTTCTCTTTAGTCCGTCAGTCCACGGACAATGCTACTTGCTGGCAGCACACCCGCCCGCCAGGCGTCCCTGCGCGGGGGCGATGCAATCCTGTGACTTTGCGCCCATCTATGATGTAAAAGTGACTGTGCCAAACCCTGAAAAACGACCATCCGCGACCGGCAGCAGCCCCCTGATTGGCATCCTCGCCCTGCAGGGCGACGTGCGAGAACACGCGCGCGCACTGGAGTCGTGCGGGGCGCGCGTGGTGGCCGTGCGGCGCCCCGCCGAGCTGGCCGCCGTCGACGGCCTGGTGCTGCCCGGGGGGGAGTCCACCACCATTGACAAGCTGACGCGCATCTTTGGCCTGAGGGAGCCGTTGCGCGAACGCATCCAGGCGGGACTGCCCGTCTACGGCAGCTGCGCCGGCATGATCCTGCTGGCGGAGAACATTGCCGATCCCGCCACCGACCAGGCCGGCAATGCGCAGCAGACGCTGGGCGGGCTGGACATCACGGTGCGCCGCAACGCCTTTGGCCGGCAGGTGGATTCCTTTGAAACCGAACTGCACTTTACCCAGCTGGCGCCGGAGGGCGGGCCGGAGAGGGCAGTCCATGCGGTGTTCATCCGGGCCCCGTGGGTGGAGCGCGTGGGCCGGTCCGTGCAGGTGCTTGCTAGTGTTGAAGTCCCCGCCGAGGCGCGGCCGGCGGCAGGGAACGGTAGAATTGAACCCGTAGTACGTGCTGTCGCCGTTCGTTCGCAGCACTTGCTGGCCACTTCCTTTCATCCTGAAGTGACGGGCGAGCGCCGCATCCACGAGCTATTTATTCGAATGATCAGAGGAGAAGCGTAACCATGTCAGGCCACTCCAAATGGGCGACAACCAAGCACAAAAAAGCCATCATTGACAGCCGCCGTGCAAAGTCGTTCGCCAAGCTGATCAAGACCATCGAAGTTGCCGCCCGCACCGGCGGCCCCGACATCGTGGGCAACCCGTCCCTCGAACTGGCCGTCACCAAGGCCAAGAAAACCTCCGTCCCCGCAGACAACATTGACCGGGCCATCAAGCGCGGCTCCGGCCAGCTGGGCGACGCCGTTGACTACCAGACGATCATGTATGAGGGCTACGGTCCGCAGGGAACCGCCATCTTGATTGAGTGCCTCACGGACAACAAGAACCGTGCCGCCTCCGAGGTCCGGCTGGCCGTGGGCCGCAACGGCGGCAACATGGGCGACCCCGGCTCCGTGGCCTATATGTTCACCCGCAAGGGAATCGTCGGACTGCCCAAGAACGGGCTCACCGAGGATGACCTCCTCATGGCCGTGCTCGACGCCGGTGCCGAGGAAGTCAAGGAGGAGGGCGAGCACTTCGAGATCATCTCCGACACGGCCGACCTCCCCGCCATCCGCGCCGCCCTGACCGAGGCCGGCATTGACTACGAAAGCGACGAGGCCGGGTTTGTCCCGTCCATGCAGGTGGAGCTCGACGTCGAACACGCCCGCAAGTTCATGAAGCTCTACGATGCGCTGGAGGACCTGGACGACGTCCAGAACATCTACTCCAACGCCGACATGAGCGAGGAAGTCCTCGCCGCCCTCGAAGAGGACTAGGAACTGCGTGTCCTCGGCGTGGATCCCGGCCTGACCCGTTGCGGGCTGGGCGTGGTGGACGTTGCCGCCAACCGCACCGCCACCCTGGTGGGGGTGGGCGTGGTGGGCAGCTCGCACGAACAGACACTGGACGCCCGGCTGCTGGTCATCGCCAACGCGGTTGACCAGTGGCTGGACGCGTTTAAACCCGACGTGCTGGCCATTGAGCGGGTCTTCGCACAGACCAACCTCAGCACCGTCATGGGCGTGGCCCAGGTTTCCGGGGTGGTCATGGTCGCCGCGGCCCGCCGCGGGATACCTGTGGCCCTGCACACACCGTCGGAAGTGAAGGCGGCCGTGACCGGCAACGGGCGGGCGGACAAGGCCTCCGTAACGGCCATGGTCACCCGGCTCCTGCGGCTGCACGAGCCCCCGCGGCCGGCCGACGCCGCCGACGCGCTGGCCCTGGCCATCGCCCACGCGTGGCGCAGCGGTGGTGCGGTTGATGCCGGCACCCCGGGGACGACGGCGGCGCAAAAGTTGTGGCGCGAGGCCGCCGGCAAGGCGAAAATCCACAAGAACAAGGAAAACCCCGGGGCGGCCTGGCGCTAGCCGTTCGTAGCTGTGTTCGATAAGCTTTCGTGTAGCGTGGACACCAACGAAGCACGTGCGCATTCATTTCAGGGGCACGGCATGTCAGGAGCAATGTAATGATCAGTTTTGTCCGCGGCCCGGTTGCCCACCTTTCCCTGGCGCAGGCCGTGATAGACGTCAACGGCGTGGGCATGCTGGTCCACGCCACGCCCAAGACCCTTGGCAGCCTCAGGCTGGGGGAGGAGAGCACGCTCACCACCTCGATGATTGTCCGCGAGGACTCGATGACTCTGTACGGCTTTGCCGACGCCGACGAGCGCGAGGTCTTTGACATCCTCATGGGGGTCAGTGGCATTGGACCGCGCCTGGCACTGGCCATCCTGGCCGTGCTGGAGCCCGAAAGCATCCGCGTGGGAGTGGCCGGCGGCGACGGGAAGGTGTTCACCAAGGTTCCCGGGGTGGGGCCCAAGGTGGCGGGCCGGATCGTGCTCGAACTCAAGGACAAGCTCAAGCCCACCGGCGCCGGCAGCGCGGCAGCCGTGCCAGCGCCGAATGCCCCACTGCAGTGGAAGGAACAGGTGGTGGCCGCCATGACCAGCCTGGGGTGGAATGAAAGGGATGCGCTGAAAAGCATCGACGCGGCCGTGGCCGCGGAGCCGGGGCTCGCCGAGGATGGAAATGTGGCTGCCGTCCTGCGCGCCACGCTGCGCTGGCTGGGGCAGGACGGCGCCCGCCAGAACAGTGCACGCCAGTCAAGCCGGGTGCGCTAGGCCATGGCTGAACTCAACGGCGACGGCCTGCTTCCGGGCCAGATCAGCATCGGTGCGGGCGCGGCCGGGCCCGCCGGCAGTGCCGTCTCCAGCGGTGACCCTGCCGCGGCCGCCGAGCCGGAGGAACGCGAGCTTGAGGCGGCGCTGCGTCCCAAGAACCTGGACGACTTTGTGGGCCAGGAACGGGTGCGCAAACAGCTCGCCCTGGTGCTGGCCGCATCCAAGATCCGCGGACGCAGCGCCGACCACGTCCTGATGTCCGGCCCGCCCGGGCTGGGCAAGACCACTCTGGCCATGATCATCGCGGCCGAGATGAACGCGCCGCTGCGCATCAGCTCCGGCCCGGCCATCCAGCACGCGGGCGACCTCGCCGCAATCCTGTCCTCGCTGTCCGAAGGCGAGGTGTTGTTCCTGGATGAGATCCACCGGATGTCCCGGCCGGCCGAGGAAATGCTGTACATGGCCATGGAGGACTTCCGCGTGGACATCATCGTCGGCAAGGGTGCCGGCGCCACGGCCATCCCGCTGGAACTGCCGCCCTTCACACTGGTGGGAGCGACCACCCGTGCCGGCCTGCTGCCCGGGCCGCTGCGGGATCGCTTTGGCTTTACCGGCCACCTGGAGTTTTACTCCGTGGCGGAGCTGGAACTTGTCCTGCGGCGTTCCGCCGGAATGCTCGATCTGAAGCTCACCAGTGCCGGCTTCGCTGAGATTGCGGGGCGCTCCCGCGGCACGCCGCGCATTGCCAACCGGCTGTTGCGGCGGGTGCGCGACTGGGCGCTGGTGCACGGCATTGAAACGATTGACGCCCGCACGGCGTCGGCGGCCCTGGACATGTATGAAGTGGATGCCAGGGGCTTGGACCGGCTGGACCGTTCCGTCCTGGAAGCGCTGGTCAGCAAATTCAACGGGGGCCCCGTGGGGCTTTCCACGCTCGCCATCGCCGTGGGCGAGGAACCTGAAACGGTGGAAACCGTGGCCGAGCCGTTCCTGCTGCGCGAGGGGCTGCTGGGCCGGACCCCGCGCGGGCGCATTGCCATGCCGGCCGCCTGGGAACACCTCGGCCTGAAGATGCCTGGCAACGCCGTGGCCGCAGCCATGCTGCCCTTCGACGAGGACGTCGTCGACGACGTCTAGGGGGGTTGTCCTGGAGCCTGGTTTTCCGCCACCCGCAGTCGGTGCCGGCATCAAGGGTGGGCAATTGACACCCGGCCTTCACCCCATACTCAGCTTTACCCCCTAGACTGGTATGACGTCCGGCACGTCCCATGCGTCCCTGGCACCACCTGGATTTCTATGAATGGAACTTTTGCAGTGACCCTCAGTAGCATTTTGGCCGCCGACCAGGCCGCTCCCGCCGGCGGATTTAATCCGATGAACCTCGTCCTGTTCGCCTTGTTTGCGCTGCTCATCATCATGATGATCCGCAAGCAGAGGAAGACCAAGGCCGCAGCCCAGGAAAAACAGTCAAAATTGTCTCCGGGCGTTGACATCATGACCAACTTTGGCCTGTTTGGCCACGTGAAGGCCGTTGACACCGAAAACAACAAGATTGAGCTCGAGATTTCCCCCGGCGTGGTGGTCACGGTACACAGCCAGACCGTCGCCAAGATCATCGACCCGGCAGACGCATCGCTGTCAGGGGACTCCGTCCCCGACGACGTCTCCTCCCTGACGCTGGGCCTGGAGAAGCGTGATGACTCCAAGGAGTCCGCCGAGGAAACCTTGGCGCGCTTGAACCAAGAAAACAATAAAGACAACTAGGCATATTCGGGGTTGGCGCTGCTGCAGCGGGCTTTACCTGCTGCGGCAGTTTTGCCATGTTCATTCACCCGTGACCAATAGAAGGATCCCTTGATGGCACGAACCGGCCCGACGTCGATAGCGCGCAGAACACTTCTGTGGCTGGCGGCGCTCATTATCGTTTGCATTATTGCTGTGAGTGGCGGCGTCCTCTCCGGTGCCGCGTCCTGGGCGCCCAAGCTTGGCTTGGACCTTGAGGGCGGAACCCAGATGATCCTGGAGCCCAAGGTAGAGGGCAACGGGAGCGTTTCCGCCGACCAGTTGAACCAGGCCGTGTCCATCATCCGCCAGCGCGTGGACGGTTCCGGCGTGTCAGAGTCGCAGATCTCCACCCAGAGTGGGAAGAACGTCGTTGTCCAAATGCCCGGCGCGCCCACCGATGAGCAGCGGGCCCTCATCACGGCCTCGGCCAACATGAACTTCCGCCCCGTGATCGTCTCCAGCGAGGCCGCAGCCGGTGCCGTGCCCGTGGCACAGCGCACCCCGGCCGACAAGCTGCCCAAGCCCACCGCCAAGCCCACCAACTTCAGCGACCCCAACTGGGTGGACGCCGCGGTCATGAAGGAGTATGAGGCCACCAGCTGCGTGGCACCAACGACGCCGCCGAACACCAGCGCAGACCCGGCGAAGCCGATGGTGGCCTGTGAGGCCGATTCCGGCTTCAAGTACATCCTGGGCCCAGTGGAAATTCCGGGCAACCTGATCCAGACAGCGTCGTATGGCCTGCAGACCGGTGCCCAGGGGGCGACGACAAACCAGTGGCAGGTTGCCCTGACGCTGAAGAAGCCGGAAGGTGCCGCGAAGTTCAAGGAAGTCACCCAGCGCCTGTACGCGAAGTATTTGGCCAACCAGAACGATCCCCAGGCACGCTTTGCGATCGTGCTGGATGGCAATGTGGTCTCGGCACCGGCCTCCCAGGCCGTGATCACCGACGGACAGTCCTCCATCACAGGTAACTTCACCGAGGACAGCGCCAAGGCCCTGGCGGATCAGCTGAAGTTTGGCGCCCTGCCCATCAGCTTCACCATCCAGTCCGATGAGCAAATCTCCGCGACCTTGGGTCTGCAGCAGCTTGAAATGGGCCTGCTCGCTGGCTTGATCGGCCTGGCCCTGGTGGTTATTTACTCGCTGTTCCAGTACCGCGCCCTCGGCTTGGTCACCATCTTTTCGCTGGTCATCGCCGGCGGCCTGACCTACCTGGCCATCATCCTGCTCGGCTGGTCGGAGAACTACCGGCTGTCCCTGGCGGGCGTCGCCGGCATCATTGTTTCCATCGGCCAAACCGCGGACTCCTTCATCGTGTACTTTGAACGCGTCAGGGACGAACTGCGCGACGGCCGCGGACTGGTGGCTGCCGTTGAAAACGGCTGGATGCGTGCCAAACGCACCATCCTGGCGTCCAAGGCGGTGAACATTCTCGCCTCGCTGGTGCTCTACTTCGTCTCCGTGGGCAACGTCAAGGGCTTCGCCTTCACGCTTGGCCTGACCGCTGTGGCCGACCTCATCGTGGTCTTCATGTTCACCCACCCCACGCTGCAGCTGCTGGCGCGCACGAAATTCTTCGGCGAAGGTCACCACTTCTCCGGGCTGGATCCCAAACAGCTTGGCGCCGTGCCGCTGTACCGCGGTGCCGGGCGGTTCCGTTCGCCCGAGGACACGCTCGCCGTGTCAAAGGGGAAGAACTCCAGGGCTGCTGGGGAGGCCGAACGCCGCCAGACCATTGCCGAACGGCGGCTGGCCGCCAAGGAAGCGGAGATGGTGGGCAGCCGGGGCGCCGGTGCCAAGAAGGCCGAGCCCAGTGACGACTTCAAGGAGAGCAAGTAATGAAGAGTTTCGCCACATTCGGCAACGAACTTTACACCGGCGAACGGAGCTATGAGTTTGTCGGCAAGCGCAAGATCTGGTTCAGCATCGCCGGTGTTGCCGTGCTGCTCTCCCTCCTGGTCCCGCTCCTGGGTGGAGGGTTCAACTTCGGCATCGAGTTCAGGGGCGGTTCCCAGTTCACCATCTCCAATGTTGCCAACACCAGCCCGTCCATCGGCGAGAAGGCAGTGTCCGAAGGCGCCCCCGGCACGGTAGCCGTGGTCACCAACATTGCCGGCAAGACCATGCAGGTGCAGACCGACCGTCTCTCCGATGATCAGACCAGCAAGGTCAAGAAGGCACTGACGACCGCTTATGGTGTGAGCAATGACCAAGTCACCTCCACGTTCGTCGGCCCGACCTGGGGTCAGGACGTCTCACGGCAGGCCATCATCGGCTTTATCGTGTTCGTGCTGCTTGCCACCCTCATGATGGCGCTGTATTTCCGCACCTGGCGAATGTCCGTAGCGGCGATCGTGGGCCTGCTGGTGGTCATGGTGGTCACCGCCGGAATTTATGCGGCGTCGGAGTTTGAGGTGACGCCGTCGGCCATCATTGGCTTCCTGACGATCTTGAGCTATTCGCTCTATGACACAGTGGTGGTGTTTGACAAGATCCGCGAAAATACCGCGGACATAAAAACCTCCACCCGGCGGACCTTTGGCGAAGAGGTCAACCTGGCCGTCAACCAGACGCTTGTCCGTTCCATCAACACCATGATGGTGGCCGTGCTGCCCGTGGGGTCCATCCTGTTCATCGGCGCCCTGCTGTTGGGCGCCGGCACCCTGCGCGACCTCTCACTGGCACTGTTCATCGGCATCATAGTGAGCACCTTCTCCACCATCTTCGTCGCAGCACCCATGTACGCATGGCTGCGTGGGAAGGAACCGGAACTGCTCAAGCAGGCCAAGAAGGTCAAGGCCCGCCGTGCGGCGGAAACCGTGGACGCCTAGGACCGCTTGGGCCCAGACGCCAGGCAGGGGCCGGCAGCAGCGCACATTGCGCCGCTGCCGGCCCCTGCCGTACTGGTCCAAGGTGCCGCTGTACCGGGATTACACTGGATAAATGCTGTGGGCCCCTTTACACGTCCGGCAGTGGCGGCATCGGGCCAGGGAAGACGAGGGAGGTCAGGCGAAGTGAGCGATCAATCACCCTCGCATGGAATTTTGGCCGGCGGTACCGGGGACAACACCGCTGCTGAGGTGGGAGCAGCGAAAGTGGACGGCAACGCCGGCAGCAGTCCCGCCGAAGGCAACGCCGGCAGCAGTCCCGCCGAAGGCAACGCCGGCAGCAGTCCCGCCGAAGGCAACGCCGGCAGCAGTCCCGCCGAAGGCAACGCCGGCAGCAGTCCCGCCGAAGGCAACGCCGGCAGCAGTCCCGCCGAAGGCAACGCCGGCAGCAGTCCCGCCGAAGGCAACGCCGGCAGGGCAGGGGACGGCACACACCGCGCGGCGGAGCTGCGGCCAACGTTCCCGGGCCGCCGGGAACGCACCAGGTCCCGGCTGGCCCGCCTGACCGGGTGGTCCACCGAAAGCTACGCGCCCATTCTGGAACCGCTGCTGCGCATTGTGCGGGCCAACAACCCCAAGGAAGACTTCGACCTCATCCAACGGGCCTTCGCGGTTGCCGAAAAATACCACGAGGGGCAAAAGCGCAAGAGCGGGGACCCCTACATTACCCATCCGGTGGCCGTCGCCACCATACTGGCTGAGCTGGGCATGGCCGGCCCCACCTTGGCCGCAGCCCTTCTCCACGACACCGTGGAAGACACTCCCTACACGCTCGATGAACTCCGGCACGACTTCAGCGATGAGATCGCCAAGCTCGTGGACGGCGTGACCAAGCTCGACAAGGTGGAGTTTGGGGACTCCGCCCAGGCCGAGACCGTCCGCAAGATGGTTATCGCCATGGCCCAGGACATCAGGGTGCTGGTGATCAAGCTGGCGGACCGGCTGCATAACGCACGCACCTGGCGGTTTGTCTCCGCTGAATCCTCCGGCCGGAAGGCACGGGAGACGCTGGACATCTTTGCCCCGCTCGCCCACAGGCTGGGCATGAACACCATCAAGTGGGAGCTGGAAGACCTCTCCTTTGCCGCCCTGTACCCGAAGGTGTACGAAGAGCTGGTGCGCATGGTCCAGGACCGGACCCCGGAGCGGGAAAAGCAGCTGACGGTCATCCGCCGCCAAATCAACGAGGACCTCAAGGCCGCCAAGATCAAGGCCGAAATCACCGGCAGGCCCAAGCACTACTACTCGGTGTACCAAAAGATGGTGGTCCGGGCCAAGGACTTTGACGACATCAATGACCTGATGGGCGTGCGTGTGCTCGTGGACACGGTCCGTGACTGTTACGCGGCGCTGGGCACCATCCATGCGCGCTGGAACCCGCTGCCCGGCCGGTTCAAGGACTACATCGCCATGCCGAAGTTCAACATGTACCAGTCGCTGCACACCACGGTGATCGGACCGGGCGGAAAGCCGGTGGAAATACAGATCCGCACCCACGAGATGCACCAGCGCGCCGAATACGGCGTGGCCGCACACTGGAAGTACAAGACCGGCAGCAAGAGTCCCGTGTCCGGCCAGGAAGAGATGAACTGGCTGCGCACCCTTGTGGACTGGCAGCAGGAAACGTCGGATCCCAACGAATTTTTGGATTCCCTGCGCTACGAGATGAACGCGCGCGAGGTGTTCGTCTACACGCCCAAGGGCCAGGTCATCGCGCTGCCATCCGGCTCCACCCCGGTGGACTTTGCCTATGCCGTCCACACGGAGGTGGGGCACCGCACCATTGGCGCCCGTGTCAACGGCAAGCTGGTGCCGCTCAACAGCGAGCTTGAACACGGCGACACCGTGGAAATCTTCACGTCCAAGGCTGAAGGGGCCGGTCCCAGCCAGGACTGGCAGAACTTCGTCAAGAGCGCCCGCGCCCGGAACAAGATCCGCCAGTGGTTCAGCAAGGAACGCCGCGAAGAGTCCATTGAAAAGGGCAAGGACCTGCTCACCAAGGCGATGCGCAAGCAAAACCTGCCGCTGCAAAAGATGATGACCCATGACGCGCTCCTGGCGGTCACGCAGCACTTTCGCTATGTGGACATTGCCGGGTTGTATGCGGCCGTCGGGGACGGGCACACCTCCGCCCAGTCCGTGGTGGAGCGCCTGGTGGACGTACTGGGCGTCAATGATGACATTGAGGACGCCGCACCGCCCGTGGCCACGCACGTCTCCAACGCCCGCTCGAGGGTGTCGGATTCCGGCGTCATTGTGCACGGCGTGGGTGAAGTGCTGGTCAAGCTGGCCCGCTGCTGCACACCCGTCCCGCCCGACCCGATTGCCGGGTACGTCACCAAGGGCTCGGGTGTTTCCGTGCACCGCGAGGACTGCCCCAACCTGCTGCACCTGAAGAATGAGCCGGACAAGCTGGTGGACGTTGAATGGGCCCCCACCCAGTCCGGCGTGTTCCTGGTGGAGATCCAGGTGGAGGCACTTGACCGCAAGAGCCTGCTTTCGGACGTCACGCGCGTGCTGTCCGAAAGCCATGTCAACATCCTGGCTGCCAGCGTCAACACCTCGCGGGACCGCGTTGCCCTGTCAAAGTTTGCCTTTGAAATGGGCGATCCGAAGTACCTGCACCATGTGCTGAACGCCGTTCGCCGGATCGACGGCGTGTTCGACGTCTACCGGGTCTCGGGCTCGCAGCGCCGGAATTAGCGCTCGAGCAGGGATCGGACCAGCGCCTGCGCCCGCCGCTTCCCGGGGACATGCCGCACCAGGGAGATGGCCGCACTGATGCGCCCCAGGGGGCAGTTCAGCCCGGCAGTTCCTGCCAGTGCCAGCAACACCGGCACGGCCACGTCCACGGTCTCGTTCGTGGCGACGTCCACTGCCGTGCGCAGCGCACAGGTGACCTGGGCGCCGCCCAGCCGATCGACGTCGTATTTGTCCAGCCGGACTTCATGGAGGACGCATCCGCTATGTGGCGGTAGTGTGCTGGTTCGATGCTCTCTCGGGATCAGCAGGCAGATGACTGGGGGCGGGGGAGCGCAGCCATAAATCCAGGCCGCCGCGCTGCGGCCCAACACGGCACGCTCCGCGAGCCCCGCTGGAACCTGGACGGCCAGGGCAGCCGCGCGGAGGGCAGGGGTCTCCGGTTCCGCGATGGAGCGGAACGCCTGGCCGTATACGTGGGCGAGCACGCCGTCCTGCCGCATGGCACATAGCTCGGCAAGGGTGAATTGGCCACCCGGGGCCAGGATGCCGGCGGGCTCAAGGGAAATACTCATACGCCCAGCGTGCACCTTCGTCGCGGGCAGCAAAAAGGCCTTCGGGCCGGATTGTGGACAACCCGGCCCGAAGGCCCTGTAAAACGTGTGGTCAGCTAAAGTCCTCGGCTGCCTTCTGGATTTGTTCGAGCCACAGTTCCCGTGCCTCGAGTGCCTCAGTGGCCTTGGCAACCTTGCGGGCGTCCCCGGCCTTCTTCGCAGAGGCGAGATCTTCCCTCAGGCCCGCAATGGTGGCCTCGAGCTGGGTCAGGGCGCTGCTGGTGCGGGCCTTGGCCTCGGGATCGCTGCGGCGCCAGTTGTCCTCGTCGGCGGACCGGACCGCGTCCTCCACCTTGCGCAGGGCTGCCTCCACACGCTGCATGTCTGCCCGTGGAACCTTGCCTGCCTCTTCCCAACGGTCCCGGACGGACTGCAGGGATTTCTTGGCGATAGCCAGGTCCTTGACGGGAAGCAGAGCCTGGGCCTCGGTGATAAGGGCTTCCTTGACCACCAGGTTGGCGCCGAATTCCTCGTCGATGGCCTCGTTGGCAGACTGGCGGGCCTTGAAGAATTTGTCCTGTGCGGCACGGAACCGGTTCCAGAGCGCGTCGTCATCCTTGCGGCTGGCGCGCGGCGACGCCTTCCACTCGTCCATCAAGCGGCGGTACTCGCCGGCGGCGTAGCCCCATTCCGTGGAGGAGGAAAGTTCCTCCGCCGCGGCAATCAATGCTTCCTTCGCGGACTTGGCGGCGGCATTGTTGTTGTCGAGCTGGGAGAAGTAGGCGCGTCGGTGGCGGTCAAAGACGGTGCGGGCGCTACGGAACCGCTTCCACAGTCCCTCCTCGGTGGCACGGCCAAGACGCATGCCGGTCTTTTGTGCCTGCTTCCACGTCTCAAAGAGTTCGTTCATGCGGGCGCTGCTGACCTTCCACATGACGCTGGTGGGGTCCTCGCCGGCAATCGCCTCGGCCTCGGCCACAATGGCTTCGCGGGCGGCAAGTTCCGTGCCGCGGGCTGCTTCATGGGCTGCGCGTTCGTGCGTCTGAAGGGAGCTGATGGCTTCCTCCAGGCCCGCCAGTCGGGCAAGTTCGCCGTTGACATTGCCAACTGAGGTACGCTCACCGAGCAGCGCACGGAGGTGGTTGACCGTCTTGACCATGTCTGTCGTGGGGGCCTTCGCCTCCACTCGCTGCTCAAGCAAGGTGACCTGGGCGGTGATCTCCTCGAACTTGCGGGCAAAGTAGGCCAGGGCCTCGTCCTTGCTGGTTCCGGGGTACTGGCCCACAGGGAACTCTTGGCCATCCAGCTTCAGGAATACACGGCCGTCGTCCTCGGCACGGCCAAACTTGGCCGCCTCCTCCAAGTTGACGGCTGCGGCGGCAGGTGCCGGCGCGGGAACCGGTGCGGCGGCGGGCGCGGCGGGGGCCTTGGGCCTGGCTGCAAAGGCTGCCGGAGACGGAGCTGACGGGGCGGGCGCGGGTGTTGCTGCGGGCTCGGCTGGTGCTTCGGGCGCGGCGTCGGCTGCGGGCTCGGCTGGTGCTTCGGGCGCGGCGTCGGCTGCGGGCTCGGCTGGCGCTTGCGGCGCCGTGCCTTCCGTATCTTCGGCAGGGGCCGGTGCGGTTTCAGGGGCCGTCTCATTCACAGGGACCGGCCCGGTCACGGGAGCCTGGGCGTCTGCCGGCTCAGTGGCCATGGACGTTGATTCGTCGGATTGTTGACTGTGTGTCACCGCTAAAAGTCTTTCGCTGGAGGGAAATCTGGCAGGTCTAATACGCAAATCGATGTGGCCGGGATCGAAGGTGCTGTGCTTCGGTGGGCGCGGTGGCGCCCGTCGAATGTGTGGCCGTCGCATTTACTTCAGCGTAAGCGAGTCTATCGTCACCTTGGTCTTGGGTGCACCGTCGGCGGCTCCGGCGGCCCCCGGGGTGATGCCCCCGGCAGCTATCTTGGTCACGACGTCCAGGCCGCTGGTGACCTTGCCGACCAGGGTGTAGCCGCCAGCGGTCTGCGGCAGGGTGGTGTCCCTGTAGGTGATGAAAAACTGGGTGCCGTTGCTGTAGGTGCTGCTGCCACGGGCCACCGCGATGCTGCCCGCGGGGTAGACGCCGCTGGTGGGTGAGTTTTCCACCGGGCCCCACTGATAACTCGGGTCGCCGTTGCCGTCACCCTTGAGCGAACCGCACTGCAACAGTGCAAAGTCGGTGGAATCCGTCAGGCGGTGGCAGTTCTTGCCAGCAAAGAACTTGCTGTCCGCCAGCGACTTGAACACCGCGGTGGCCTGCGGGGCCTTGGCGCCGTCAAACTCCACGCCCATCGGCTGGCCATTGAGCACCAAGGAACCGGAAAACGTCTTGCCTTGGGCGGTCGCTGCCTTCGGGACCGTCGGGCTGTTGGTTTCCACGGCTGCGCTGGCGGTGGGGGACGCGGACGGGGCGGCGCTCGGAGCGTCCGTGGCAGCGGCGTCGTTCTTGGGACCGGCGAACACCGTCAGCGCAAGGACCACAGCCACGGCGAGGGCAACGGCCATCGCAGCGATGGCAACGATGTTATCCCGCTTGCGGTGTGCCAGCTGTTCCTGGTGCATCTGCCGGTTGGCCGCCATCCGCGCGATGCGCGTCTTGGCTTCCCGGGCGTCCTTCTTGCTGTTAGCCAACGGTGGTTCTCCATGGATTCGTCGATGGGCCCGGGACCGCGCAACAGTCAAGCTGCACGGAACTGGTTGGGGAGGCCCGCCAAATCCTTATAAAATGGCAGCCGGATGTCAGTTTACCCACGTATTTGCCTTGCAGATGCGTAACACGGTGGCTGGATTTGCACGCGATCACTTTGTTACGTGGACTGTGGATGGCCCCGTTTGTCCGGGGCCGGCCCGTTTCACCCAAGTTGCTAGGAGAGTCCCACCCATGGCACGCAACGCCTCCCTGTCAGGTTTCCCCGAGTGGCTGCCACAGGAGCGGCTGGTCGAGCAGCATGTGCTGGACACGCTTCGTCGCACCTTTGAACTGCACGGCTTTGGCTCGGTGGAGACCCGGGCCGTGGAGACCGTGGGGCAGCTGCTGCGCAAGGGTGAGATCGACAAGGAGGTCTACGCGCTCTCACGCCTGCAGGACGACGACGGCAATGCCGCGACGGGAGCCAGGGAAGACCCCAACCAGCTGGCGCTGCATTTTGACCTGACGGTGCCGTTTGCCCGCTACGTGGTGGAAAACGCCGGCTACCTTTCCTTTCCGTTCCGCCGCTACCAGATCCAAAAAGTGTGGCGCGGCGAGCGTCCCCAGGAGGGCCGTGCGCGCGAGTTCACCCAGGCGGACATCGACGTGGTGGGCGACGGTGTGCTGCCGTTCCGCTACGACGTCGAACTGGCCCTCGTTATTGCCGAGGCCCTGTCCGCCCTGCCCATCCCGGCCTTCAAGCTGCGCATCAACAACCGCAAGCTGGCCGAAGGATTTTACCGCGGCATCGGACTGGCGGATACGGCCGGGGTGCTGCGCAGCATCGACAAGCTGGAGAAGATTGGCGCCGAAGCGGTGGCCGGGTTGCTCACAAGCGAGCTGGGCGCCACGGCTGAACAAGCTGCCCAAGCCTTGGCCCTGGCCTCAATCCGCACCGAAGACACTTCCTTTGTGGCCAAGGTGCGCGCCCTGGGCGTCACCAATGAACTGATGGAAGAGGGCCTGAATGAACTGGAGCAGGTCATCGCCGCAGCGGTGACGAGCGCGCCCGGTTCCGTTGTCGCGGACCTTTCCATTGCCCGCGGCCTGGACTACTACACCGGTACCGTCTATGAGACGGTGCTGGTGGGCCACGAGGCCCTGGGTTCCATTTGTTCAGGCGGACGCTACGACGCCCTGGCATCCAAGGGCAGCCGCAAGTTCCCCGGCGTCGGGCTGTCCATTGGCGTCACGCGCCTGGTGTCCCGCATCCTCAGTCAGGAATTTGCCAAGTCCTCCCGCAGCGTTCCCACGGCTGTGTTGGTCGCCCTGGCCGACGAGGACAGCTGGACCGCAGCCCAGGAAGTGGCCGCGTCGCTGCGTGCCCGCGGGATCTCCACGGAAGTTGCCGCCAAGGCGGACAAATTCGGCAAGCAGATAAAGTATGCGGACAAGCGGGGCATCCCGTACGTCTGGTTTACCGACGGCGACGGCGCCCACCAGGTCAAGGACATCCGCTCCGGCGAACAGCTGGCGGCAGACCCGGGCACCTGGATGCCGCCGGCAGAAGACCTCAAGCCGCAGATCGTCACCGCGTAACCGTCCTGCTGCGGCGGGTCCGGCGCTCTCGCGAGGTGGGGGCTGGTGCCCGCGCGCGCCGCACACGACTCCGTCGAAGCGGACGCTGCGGCGCCCACCACACCGCCAGCCCCCACCGTCGCTACGCGCCGGGCCGCCGCCGGGGTCGCGACGCGACCACCCGCTCTTCGATTCCCCGGTAAACTCGAGCGAAGACAAACTTATGGCCCGGTCGCACGGGCCGGAGATCACAATTGAAAGGAATGCTGTGCTGCGCACACATGACCTGGGCTCCCTGCGGGCTGAGCACATTGGACAGACTGTTACCCTCTCGGGGTGGGTTGCCCGCCGTCGTGACCATGGTGGTGTGGCGTTCCTTGACTTGCGTGACGAGTCGGGCGTGTCGCAGATTGTGGTCCGCGAGGAAGAGGTGTTCCACTCGCTGCGCAACGAATACGTGCTGCAAATCACCGGTTCGGTCTCACGGCGTCCCGAGGGCAACGAAAACCCAGGTCTCGCCACGGGTGAGATCGAGGTCGTGGCCGATGACGTCGTCGTACTCAATGAGGCCGCCCCGCTGCCGTTCCAGATCGACGAACACGTGGAGGTCGGCGAGGAAGCACGCCTGAAGCACCGCTATCTGGACCTGCGCCGTCCGGGCATGCAGCACAACCTGCGACTGCGCTCGGAGGCAAACCGCGTGGCCCGCGAGCTCCTGCATGAGCAGGGCTATGTGGAGATCGAGACCCCGACCCTGACGCGTTCGACGCCGGAGGGCGCCCGTGACTTCCTGGTGCCGGCCCGCCTGGCACCCGGATCCTGGTACGCACTGCCCCAGTCCCCGCAGCTGTTCAAGCAGCTCCTGCAGGTGGGCGGCTTTGAAAAGTATTACCAGATCGCCCGCTGCTACCGCGACGAGGACTTCCGCGCCGACCGCCAGCCCGAGTTCACGCAGCTGGACATCGAAGCGTCGTTTGTGGACCAGGACGACATCATTGCCCTCGGCGAAAAGGTTGTCACGGCGCTGTGGAAGCTGATCGACGTCGAGATCCCGACGCCCATTCAGCGCATGACGTACCGCGACGCCATGGCCCGCTACGGCTCGGACAAGCCTGACCTGCGCTTTGGCCTGGAACTGACGGAGATGACCGGGTTCTTCAAGGACACGGGCTTTGGCGTGTTCAAGGCCCCATACGTGGGCGCGGTTGTCATGCCCGGCGGGGCCGCACAGCCGCGCCGCCAGCTGGACGCCTGGCAGGAATGGGCCAAGCAGCGCGGTGCCCGGGGCCTGGCCTACGTCCTGCTCAAGGAGGACGGCGAGCTGGCCGGCCCGGTTGCCAAGAACCTTTCCGACACCGAACGGGCCGCCCTGGCCGGGGCCGTCGGCGCCAAGCCCGGCGACTGCATCTTCTTCGCCGCCGGTGAAGTCAACCCCTCGCGCGCCCTGCTCGGGGCAGCGCGCGTGGAGATCGGCCACCGCACCGGCCTGATCAACCCGGCCGACTGGGCCTTTGTGTGGATTGTTGACGCACCCATGTTCGAGCGCACGGCTGACGCCGTGGCCTCCGGCGACGTGGCAGTGGGCAGCGGCCAGTGGACCGCCGTGCACCACGCGTTCACCTCGCCCAAGCCCGAGTTCATGGACACCTTTGACAAGGACCCGGAGAGCGCGCTGTCTTACGCCTACGACATCGTCTGCAACGGCAACGAGATTGGTGGCGGCTCCATCCGCATCCACCAGCGCGACGTGCAGGAACGCGTGTTTGAGCTCATGGGCCTGGACAACGAGGCCGCGCAGACCAAGTTCGGCTTCCTGCTCGAGGGCTTCAAGTTCGGAGCGCCGCCGCACGGCGGAATCGCCATTGGATGGGACCGCGCAGTGTCCCTGCTGGCCGGCGTGGACTCCATCCGCGACGTCATCGCCTTCCCGAAGTCCGGCGGCGGCTACGACCCCCTGACCCAAGCCCCTGCCGCCATTACGGCGCAGCAGCGCAAGGAAGCGGGCGTCGACTTCAAGCCGGAAGCCAAGCCCGACGCGAAGTAGCCACCGGAAATAACAGTGAAGGCCGGTCTCCCTCTGGGAGGCCGGCCTTCACGCTGCCTACCGGCCTTCGACGGTGAGCCCTTCGGACAGGTAGGCCCGCCCGGAGACTGCCCGGACGACGTCGGACCTGGCGCCCGCCGCCGTCACCGCGCCCTCGGGCGGCGAAGTCGGTGATCCGTGGGCTGCCGCGGTCGCTTCGGCGGCAGGCTCGTTACAACTTGTTTACGATGGAGAAATGACCCAGATCGCGCAGCTGCCAGAGGCGCTCGACCAACTTGAAAACTTGATGGACCGGGCATGGCTGGCCTCTGAGCGGGAGATCCTTGATGGCTGGATCCTGCGGTCCGCAGGATCCGTAACACAGCGGGCCAATTCCGTGTGGCCGGCCGCGGCGCCGGCGGACCTTGACGCGGCCCTGCGGTCCGCCGCGGCTTGGTATGCCGCCAAACGCCAGCCGGTCATTTTCCAGTTGACCGCCCGGCCCGAAAACCATGAATTGGGCAGGCTCCTGGACAGGCATGGCTATTCGCGGCGGTCAGAGACGCTCATCATGACGGCACGCGGTGCTGCAGCTGGATGGCGAGGTGCAGACGCGTCCGGGCCGACGGCTGGGGTGGATGTGATTCTGGAGGATGCGCCGTCGCCGGAATGGCTGGATCTCTGGTGGCGCGTGGACGGCAGGGGAGGCGCGGCCGAGCGCCACATTGCGTGGTCAATTGTCACCGGCACGCCCTCCATCTATGCCACCGCATTGGACGGCCACGGAGCCGTTATTGGCACCGGCAGGCTGACGGTCCTGGACGGATGCGGCGGCATCTACTGCATGGCCGTGCACCCGGAATTCCGGCGGCAGGGCGTTGCAACGGCCATTCTTGACGTGCTGCGCGACGCCGGCCGGGAGGCGGGCGCCGCCAACTTTTGGCTTGTGGCCACTGAAGCCAACGCCGGGGGCCGGGCCCTGTATAAACGTGCCGGGTTTGCCGAGTCGGCCCGCTACCACTACCGCCAGGCCCCGCTGTACCGGGCGCCCAACGTCTGCTGACGCATGGTTGCGGTGGTATCAGCTGCGGTATCCACCAAGTGGGTGCACATGGCGATGCCGTAATTCTTCGAATCACTGGCGAATTCCCGGGCCCTGGGTATGGGTGCTTTCACCTGGCTTGAGCCCCTCCTGCGGGTCACGGGGGCTGTGCCTGTGTTGCAGTGTCACATATTCACTTCACCGACGCCGCTGGGACCGTTCGACTCCTTGAAAAGACAGCACCTGCGGGTCACGGCCATGATGACCCGCAGGTGCTGTCTTTTCAATCCCTGCCGGACCGGCTGGTTCGGCGTCTCAGGGTGCGTCGGTGACCTGGATGCGAACGGCGCAAAAATCGGCCGCAGCCCGGGTCAGCACGGCCATATTGGGATCCGCCACGGCCAAGGGCGCAAGCCGGGGCCGTGCAGCGTAGGGACGGAGCACTGGTTCAGCCAGGACGTCCTCCACCAGGGCCTTGTCCCCGCCGGTGGCCAGGTATTCGAAACCGTGTCCGGCGAAGATCCGCGCAGCCTCTTCCGACGACTTCACCACCAGGGCGTCTGCCTGCTTGCCGCGCCGCCGGGCAAAGCGGTGCTGCGACTGCCCGCCGGCCGCCGTCCGCGACTGGATGTACTTGGTGCCGCACTTGTGCGCCAGAAGCCGGCCGCCGACAGCGACCCCCACGGCATACCCGCCCCGTCGCACCAGCACCACGCCGGTGGAGCGTTCCTGCGAGGCGAGGGACGCCAGCCGCCCCAGCAGGTCGGAGCCGCGCCCGGGGCGGCCGTCGTCGGGCCACGGAGGCGAGAGGAGAGCCACGGCACCGTCGAGCATGCGCAACGCAACGCCGTCGTCCGTGTCTGCCTGCGAAGCCAGGCCCCCGTGCGCGTCCGAAAAACGCTCCAGCCAGCCGGGCAGGCGGGCGGCGGGGACAAAGGCGGTGCGCGTTGGGGGTCTCACGCCTGCCACGATACCCGGCAAGCGTCCACCGCCCCGATAGGCTAAGGGGGTGAGCGATCTTTTTGACAGCGCGTTTGAGGACGACGGGGAGAACGACGCCGGCACCCCCACCCTGGGCGGCGCGTCCCCCGGCGGATCGCGCCCGCGCAGCCCGCTGGCCGTGCGGATGCGTCCGCGCACCCTGGCGGAGGTGGTGGGCCAGCAGCACCTGCTGGCCCCCGGCTCGCCGCTGCAGCTGCTGGCCGGCGGCGGCACCTCGGGCGGCCCGGCCGGTCCCGCCTCCGTCATGCTGTGGGGGCCGCCCGGGACCGGCAAGACCACGCTGGCCCATGTGATTGCCCGGGGGCCGGGACGGAAGTTCGTGGAGCTTTCCGCCATCACCGCCGGCGTCAAGGACGTCCGGCGCGTCATGGACCAGGCCCTCACGGACCGTGACCTGCACGGACGCACCACCGTATTGTTCCTGGATGAAATCCACCGCTTCAACAAGGCGCAGCAGGATGCGCTGCTGCCCGGCGTGGAGAATCGCTGGGTGGTGCTGATCGCCGCCACCACCGAAAACCCTTCGTTCTCCGTTGTTTCCCCGCTGCTCTCCCGCTCGATCCTGCTGACACTTAAACCGCTGACCAACGGTGACATCCAGGGCCTCGTGGAACGGGCAGTCACCGATCCACGCGGCCTCGACGGACTGGTCACGCTGACCGAGGAGGCCCTTGACCACCTGGTCCGGCTGGCCAGCGGGGACGCGCGCCGTGCCTTGACCACCTTGGAGGCCGCGGCCGGCGTCGCCCTCTCCGAGGAACGCACCGAAGACGGGCCCGACGGCGGAACCCCCGCCGTGGTCGACCTGGCCCTTGCCGAACGCGCCATCGACGCCGCCGCGGTGCGCTACGACCGGGCGGGGGACCAGCACTACGACATCATCAGCGCGTTCATTAAATCGGTGCGGGGCTCCGACGTCGACGCCGCACTCCACTACCTGGCCCGGATGCTCGAGGCGGGGGAGGATCCGCGCTTCATCAGCCGCCGCATCATGATCTCCGCCGCCGAGGACGTGGGCATGGCGGACCCCACCGCACTGCAGACGGCCGTGGCGGCGGCCCAGGCTGTGGCCTTGATCGGCATGCCCGAGGCCAGGATCATCCTGGCCGAGGCCGTGGTGCATGTGGCCACGGCGCCCAAGTCCAACGCGGCCTACAACGGAATCAATGCAGCCATTGCCGATGTCCGGGCCGGGCGTGGCACCATGGTCCCGCCGCCGCTGCGCGACGCCCACTATGCCGGTTCTGCCGGACTGGGCCATGGCAAGGGCTATATTTACTCCCACGATTCCCCTCACTCCATTGCCACCCAGCAATATCCGCCGGATGACCTCGTGGGCCGGGACTACTACAAGCCCAATGGCAACGGCGTGGAACGGGACCTGTCCGTGCGGGTGGAGCGCCTGAGAGCGATCATTCGGGGCAGGGGACCCGCCGCCGGCAAGTGACGCCCCCGGACGGCAATGCAAGGGACGGAAGCGGGAGGGGAGTTCCGGCGTCGGGCGGCAGGCAGGCCAGGTGGTAGAGTTGATGGCGCACTGGCAAGCCCCGGCTCCATGTCCAACCCCCTGCATTTTTGATGGCATCACTGCCGCACGAAAACAGGTGCGGATGGTTATGCCCGGGTGCTGCAGCGACGGGCCGCAATAGCCCCAACTCTCCACAATGGAGGCCAGGACATACATGTATTGCAAATATTGGAAGGACACAAGTGGCTAACAACACACGTGCCCGCCGGCAGGCCCGCCTTTCGCGGTCCCTCGGCATTGCCCTGACCCCGAAAGCGGCCAAGTACCTCGAGCGCCGCCCGTACGGTCCCGGTGAGCATGGCCGCGCCCGCAAGAAGCAGGACAGCGACTATGCGGTTCGCCTGCGCGAAAAGCAGCGTCTGCGCGCCCAGTACGGCATCCGCGAAGCACAGATGACCCGTGCCTTCGAGGAAGCCAAGCACACCAAGGGCATGACCGGTGAAAACCTGGTTGAGATCCTGGAAACCCGTTTGGACGCCCTGGTTCTGCGTGCCGGCTTTGCCCGCACCACGGCCCAGGCACGCCAGCTGGTTGTGCACCGCCACATCATGGTTGACGGCGCCCGCGTGGACCGCCCGTCGTTCCGCGTTGCCGAGGGTCAGCTGATCCACGTGCACCCGCGCAGCCAGACCATGGTTCCGCTGCAGCTTGCTGCAGCCGGTGCCCACCGCGACGTGCTGCCCAACGTCCCGGCCTACCTGGAGGTGAAGCTGGAGAGCCTGCAGGCCCGCCTGGTTCGCAAGCCCAAGCGCGTCGAGGTTCCCGTCACCTGTGAAGAGCAGCTGGTCGTGGAATTCTACTCACGCTAGATTTTCGGCGGAAAGCAGGGCCGGAGTGATCCGGTTCGACACCTTCAAAGCAGTCCGCGGCACGCGCCGCGGGCTGCTTTTGGCTAAGGTATTCAAAGAGACATTCGGCTAAACGGAAATGAGGCGGCCCTCCATGAGTGGTGGAGACATTGCGGGACTGATTGCGGCGGGCGTATTTGCCATACTGGTTGCCTTGCTGGCCGTGCCGATTTTCAAGCTCGGCAAGGTTTTTGATGAAATCAGGGTCACCATCAGGCAGATCGGCGACGGCACCACGCCGCTCATCGATGAGGTCACCAGCACGGTGGCAACCACCAACACGCAGCTGGGCAAGGTGGACGGGATTTCCAACAACATCTCCGACGCCACCGCCAACATCTCCGCGCTGTCCTCGCTCTTTGCCGCCACGCTGGGACAGCCGCTGATCAAGGTCGCAGCCTTCTCCTACGGCGTACGCCAGGCGTTCGCCGGCCGCAAGAAACCGGTACGGGCCCGGCGAAGCCGCTAGGACGCACCGCGCCGGGCGGACAGGCCGGCCCCATATTGACGTTGCTGGAGGGAAATTAAGCATGAAGAAGATCTTTTGGCTGGGCGTGGGCATCACCATTGGTGTTGTTGCGGCCCGCAAGCTGGCCGCCGCCAAGGGCGCCATCGGCCCCGAAGGCCTCAACCGGGCCGTGGGCCGGGCCTCCGACGCCGTCCACGACTTCGCCGACGCCCTGCGCGACAGCATGGGGGAGCGCGAAACAGACCTCCGTGCCGCCCTGGGCCTGGACCCCGAACGCCCCTCGGGCCCACGCCACTAGGGTACCGGCCAGCGGCCGTACGCCAGCCGGCAGCCGCACAACAGCGCGGCCCTGCCAAGGGCCGCGCCCAGGCACGGCACGTCCGGCATGAACACCCGCGTGGGCCCCTGTTATAACCGCCGATTTTTCACGAACCGTTGCACGAACTGTTGAAGGAGCCACCAGGCTAATGAAATCCCACGAAATTGCCGATCGCTGGATCGAGTTCTTCGCCAGCAGGGGCCACACCCCGGTGCCGTCGGCTTCGCTGATCTCGTCGGACCCGTCACTGTTGTTCACGGTGGCCGGCATGGTGCCCTTCATCCCCTACCTGACCGCCCGCGAGGTCCCGCCGTACAAGCGCGCCACCAGCGTGCAAAAGTGCATCCGCACCGGCGACATCGAGGAGGTCGGCAAGACGGTCCGCCATGGCACCTTCTTCCAGATGTGCGGCAACTTCTCCTTTGGCGACTACTTCAAGGAAACAGCCATCCCGTACGCCTGGGAACTGCTGACCAGCCCCGTGGCCGACGGCGGCTTTGGCCTGCCCGTGGACAAGCTGTGGGTCACGGTCTACACCGAGGACGAGGAAGCACTGTCCATCTGGCGCGACAAGGTGGGCGTGGCCCCCGACCGCATCCAGAAGATCGGCAAGGAGGACAACTACTGGTCCACCGGCCAGCCCGGCCCGGCCGGCCCCTGCTCGGAAATCTTCTACGACCGCGGCCCCGAATACGGCATTGAGGGCGGCCCCATCGCCGACGAAACCCGCTACATTGAAATCTGGAACCTCGTGTTCATGCAGTACCAGATTGACAATGTCACCTCCAAGACCGACTTTGACGTGGTGGGCGAGCTGCCCAACAAGAACATTGACACGGGTCTGGGACTTGAACGCCTTGCGATGATCCTGCAGGGCGTTGAGAACATGTACGAGACCGACCAGGTCCGCCCCGTCCTGGACAAGGCCGCGGAGCTGTCCGGCAAGAGCTACACCTCCACCGAGGACCCGGCCGACCCGCACCACATCGACGACGTCCGCCTGCGCGTGGTGGCGGACCACATCCGCTCCGCACTGATGTTGATATCCGACGGCGTTGCCCCCTCCAACGAGGGCCGCGGTTACGTGCTGCGCCGGCTGATCCGCCGGGCCGTGCGCTCCATGCGCCTGCTGGGGGTGGAAGAGGCGGTCCTGCCGGAGCTGTTGCCCGTCTCCCGTGACGCCATGAAGGGTGCCTACCCGCTGGTTGAGCGCGATTTCGCCCGCATCGCCCGCATCGCCTACGCCGAGGAACGGTCCTTCCTGCGCACCATCGCCAGCGGCACCGCCCGCCTGGAGGAGGCCGTCAAGGAATCCAAGGCCGCCAACACTTCCCTGTCCGGCGCCGAGGCCTTCGCCCTGCATGACACCTTCGGGTTCCCGATCGACCTGACCCTGGAAATGGCGGCCGAGGCGGGGCTGGCCGTGGACGAGGCCGGCTTCCGTTCGCTGATGCTTGAGCAGCGCCAGCGGGCCCAAAAGGACGCCAAGGCCAAAAAGAGCGGCCACGCGGACCTGAGCGTGTTCCACGAACTGCTGACCCAGGGCGAGACGGTGTTCACCGGCTACACCGAGCTCGAAGGACAGGGGCGGGTTCGCTCCATCCTGTCCCACGGTGCCGCCGTCAGCCACGCCTCGACGGGCGATGAAGTCTCGATTGTGCTCGACGAAACCCCCTTCTACGCCGAGGCCGGCGGCCAGGCCGCCGATACGGGCCTGATCACCGGTGACGGCTTCGTCGTCGAGGTCCTTGACGTGCAAAGGCCCATCAAGGGCCTGAGCGTGCACCAGGCGGTTGTCCGCGAAGGCGAACTGCCGGCCGACGCACTGGTGCGCGCCGCCGTCGACCGTGAACGCCGCCATGCCGCCGAACAGGCGCACACCGGTACGCACATCGTGCACGCCGCCCTGCACCAGATTCTCGGCCCGGAGGCGCTGCAGCGCGGCTCATTCAACAAGGCCGGCTACCTGCGCTTTGACTTTTCCTGGGGTGAAGGCCTGAGCCCGGCGACGCGGTCCGAGATCGAGGAAGTGTCCAACATCGCCATCCGCAACAACTTCCGCGTCGACACAAGGGTCATGAACCTGGACGCCGCCAAGGACCTTGGCGCCACGGCGCTGTTCGGCGAAAGCTACGGCTCCGAGGTGCGCGTCGTGGAGATCGACGGCGCCTGGTCCCGGGAGCTGTGCGGGGGCACCCACGTGGACAGCACGTCCCGGATCGGCTCCCTGACCCTGCTGGGCGAGGCGTCTGTGGGCTCCGGCAACCGCAGGGTGGAGGCCTTTGTGGGCATGGACGCGTTCCGCCACCTGGCTGCCGAGCGTGCCCTGGTCGCGTCCCTAACGGACATGCTCAAGGTGCCTTCGAACCTCCTGCAGGAGCGCGTGGCCGCGACCCTGGCCAAGCTGAAGACTGCCGAGAAGGAGTTGGAGCGCCTGCGCAGGGAACAGCTCGGTGCCGCCGCGGCCGGCCTGGCCGGCACGGCCGTGGATGTTGCCGGTGTGAAGGTCATCGCCCACGACGCCGGCGAGGTCTCCGGCGCGGACGACCTCCGCGCGCTGGCCTTGGACCTGCGCCAGCTCCTGGGATCGGCCGCGGCCACCGTGGCCGTGGCCGGCACCAACAACGGCCGTCCCGTGATCCTGATAGCCACCAACGAGGCCGCGCGCGACGCCGGAGTGAAGGCGGGTGCGCTGGTAAAAGTGGCCGCGGGCGTCCTCGGCGGCGGCGGCGGAGGCAAGGCGGACGTTGCACAGGGCGGCGGCACCGACGTGGCCGCCATCCCGGCCGCGCTGGTTGCGGTCACGAACGCCGTCAGGGGGCGCTAGGGTACGCGTGGGGCAGCAAAGCCACCTGCACGGAGTGAAGCTCGGCATTGACGTGGGCATGGTCCGCGTCGGCCTGGCTTCCTGCGACCCCGACGGCATCCTGGCCACCCCGGTCAAGACCCTGTCGCGGGACGTGAAGAAGAACTCGGACATCCGGGTTGTGGTCCGGGAAGCGTCCGAACGCAACGCCGTGGAGATCTATGTGGGGCTGCCCCGCACGCTCAAGGGCGCCGAAACGGCGTCGGCGCAGATGGCCCGCGGCTATGCGGACCTGCTGGCAGCCGCGCTGGCGCAGGCCGGCCTGGCCGTGCCGGTACGGCTCATTGACGAGCGCCTCACCACGGTCAGCGCGCACCAGGCGCTGCGTGCGGCTGGCATCGACAGCCGCGATCATCGTAAAATGGTGGATCAAGTAGCGGCCGTTGCGATCCTGCAGCAGGCCCTAGACATGCAAAAAGCGCGCAGTGCCATGGTTGGCGAACTTGTGCGCGCACCACTGCCGGGCACCGTGGGGGATGCCGGTCCGTCCGAAAAAGAAGAAGGTTCGGCCATCTCCAATTCAATTCCTGTGCCGCCGGGACTGCCCCCACACCAGGGACCGGCACGATGAGCGGGCGCCCGGGCGCCAGCAACCATCCTTCCCACCTGGCGGGCAGCCCGGAGCCGCACTGGTCCGAGGAGCACGACCTGCCCGTGGACGGCTCCTGGCAGGATCCCCGGTTCGACGCCGGCCACGAGACCGGAGTGGACGGTGCACACCGGACCCCGGAGCACGAACAGGCTCCCGTCTTCTTCGACGAGGCCACGCTGCCATCGCGCCGCAGCACCCGCGTGTCAAAACGTGTCCGCAGGCGCCGCCGCACGGTGGTCTTCTTCATTGTGCTGGCCCTGTTCGCCGTCGTTGTCTTCTTTGTGGTTCAGACGGTCAAGCCCATGCTGGGCGGATTCAAGGCCGAGGACTACCCCGGCCCGGGAGCCGGAAGCGTGCAGGTGGTGGTGCCGGAAGGCTCCTCCGCCCGCTCCGTGGCCACGGAACTTCGCACCGAGGATGTCGTGGCCAGCGAGCAGGCATTCCTGGATGCCCTCTCCGCTGCCAACGGGACCGGCTCCCTGCAGCCCGGTTCCTTTGAGATGCGCAAGCAGATGAAGGCCTCCGACGCCGTGACGGTGCTGCTTTCCAACGACGCCGCAAAGGTCCACTATGCCGCCGTGGCGCAGAACCTGCGCCTGGGCGAAACCCTGGACATCCTGGCCAAGAGCACCGGCATTGCCAAGGGTGACTTTGAAAAGCTGGCCAGCGACCCCAAGGCCTTCGGCCTGCCGGCCAAGGCCAAGAACCTTGAGGGCTACCTGTCGCCCGGGGAGTACCGCTTCGCGATCGACCATGACGCCAAGGCCATCCTGACCGAAATGGTGGACGCCACCAAGGCCAACCTCGCCAAGGCAGGCGTCACCGATCCGGCAGAACAATTCCGTGTGCTCACCATTGCCAGCATTATCGAGTTTGAAGGCAACGAGGCAAACTATGCCAACATCTCCGGTGCCATAGAAAACCGGATCAACAACCCCAACGGCGAGACCGGCGGACGGCTGGAATCCGACGCCACCGTCGCCTACGGACTGGGCATCAAGACGTATAACATCACGGACGCCCAAAAGGCCGACAAGAAAAACCTGTACAACACCTTTGCCAACCCGGGCCTTCCCGTAGGCCCCATCGGTTCCCCGGCGGCTGACGCCATCGAGGCCGCCGCCCACCCGGCAAGCAACCCGTACTACTTCTGGGTCACGGTGAACCTGAAGACCGGCGAGACCCTGTATGCCACCACCTATGCCGAGCACCTGAAAAACGTTGCCCAGTACACAGCCTGGTGCAAGGCCAACGCGTCGGAATGCAAATAGATGGCCGCAGCACTCCAAGGCGCCGTGCTGGGGCACCCCATCGGGCACTCCAAGTCGCCGGCCATGCACCGGCGCGCCTACGCTGAGCTGGGCCTTGACTACAGCTACGCCGCGGTGGACCTGGAGGCAGCGGCCCTGGCACCGTTCCTGGACCGGGTGCGCGCGGACGGCAACTGGTACGGGCTGTCCGTGACCATGCCGCTGAAAAACCGGGCGGCGGCCCTGGTGGACGAGCTCACCCCGGTGGCGAGGGCGCTGGGATCCGTCAACACCATCGTGGTCACCAGGACGGACGACGCCGGCACTTTCCTTTTGGGGGATAACACCGACGTCGCCGGGCTCGTCAATGCGCTGCGCCACGCCGGCGCGCCGGAACGCCCGCGTGCAGCTGTCCTGGGCGGGGGAGGCACGGCCGTTTCCGCGGTCGCGGCCCTGGCCGAGCTGGGCGCCCCGCAGGTTGACATTTACGTTCGCAGCCCCGCCAAGGCAACCGCGACGCTCGAGGTGGCCCACCGGCTCGGCCTGCCCGCGGCACTGTTGCCCTACGATGGCGCGGCGCAAGCACTGGCCGGCTACGGCGTCGTGATTTCAACGCTTCCACCCCATGGTGCCGACGACCTGGCCGGAGACTTCGCCGCGTCTGTCCCGGACACGCTCGGGGCATGCTTCCTGGACGCTGCCTACGACCCCTGGCCCAGCGCCCTGGCGGCCGCGTGGGAGCAGCATGGCGGCACCGTCGTTCCGGGAATTGAGATGCTTTTGTATCAAGGCATGGAACAAGTGAAACTGTTTGCGGGGGCCGGGGGATTTCGGGACCGGGCCGACGAACACGCCGGGGCCATCCTCAATGTGATGTGCGACGCACTGGGGCTCAACCGGCGCCCCCGGCACAAATAGCCCGGACATAACATGGCAGGATGGATCGTATGTTGCGTTGGTTGACCGCCGGGGAATCACATGGCCCGGCCCTTGTTGGAATTATTGAAGGCGTCCCGGCGGGCGTTGAGCTCACCAGCGCCCTCATCCGGGACGCCCTGGCCCGGCGCCGGCTCGGCTACGGCCGCGGTGCCCGGATGAAGTTTGAACAGGACGTGGTCACCATCCTGGGCGGGGTGCGGCACGGCCTGACCCAGGGCGGCCCCGTGGCGATCCAGATCGCCAACTCGGAATGGCCCAAGTGGGAGCAGATCATGTCCGCGGACCCCGTGGACCCCGCCGAGCTGGCCGACCAGGCCCGCAACGCGCCCCTGACCCGCCCGCGGCCCGGCCATGCCGACTTCACCGGCATGCAGAAGTATGGCTTCAGCGAGGCGCGCCCGGTGCTCGAGCGGGCCAGTGCCCGCGAAACCGCCACCCGCGTTGCCCTGGGCGTGGTGGCCGCTCAAATCCTGGCCGCCGTGGGCGTTGAGCTGGTCAGCCACACCGTCCAGATCGCCGGCGTTGCCTCCCCGGAAGATGCCGCCGTGCCCGTGTTCAGCGATGTTGCTGCCCTGGACGCCGATCCGCTGCGCTGCTTTGACGCCGCCACCTCCGCCGCCATGGTCGCCGAGGTGGACGCCGCCCACAAGGAGGGTGAGACCCTCGGCGGTGTCGTGGAGGTCCTCGCCTACGGACTGCCGCCGGGATTGGGCAGCTACGTCCACTGGGACCGCCGCCTCGACTCTCGCCTGGCCGGCGCCCTCATGGGGATCCAGGCCATCAAGGCCGTCGAGGTCGGCGACGGCTTCGCCACCGCAGCCCGCCGCGGCTCAGTGGCGCACGATGAAATTGTGCGCGACGCCTCCGGCCGTGTCACCCGCACCTCCAACCGTGCCGGCGGCATCGAAGGCGGGATGAGCATTGGCGACGTCCTTCGCGTCCGTGCGGCCATGAAGCCCATCGCCACCGTGCCCCGTGCCCTGAAGACCATTGACGTGGCGACCGGCGGGCCCGCCAAGGCGCACCACCAGCGCTCCGATGTGTGCGCGGTGCCGGCGGCCGGCGTCGTGGCCGAAGCAATGACGGCACTGGTGCTCGCCGAAGCCCTGGTGGAAAAGTTCGGCGGGGACTCCATGATTGAAACCCGCCGGAACATGTTAAGCTTCCTGGCCGCCATCCCGGCCAATCTGGACACACTGGGGCATTGATGGCAGCGGGGACGGAGCGTTCCGGGGCGCCGCAATACCGCCCGGCCCGCCCCATCGCCATGATTGGGCCCATGGCCGTGGGCAAATCGGTGATCGGCGCCGAACTGGCCCGCACCCTGGGACTGGACTTCGTCGACACCGACCAGCGGATCGTGGCCAAGAACGGGGCCATTGCCCGTATTTTCACGGCCCGCGGCGAACACCACTTCCGCCAGCTCGAGGCCCGCGCCGTGGCCGACGTCCTGGACTCTGCCAAGTCCAAGGTGGTGGTCCTGTCCCTGGGCGGCGGGGCCGTGCTGGACACCGGCACGCAGCAACTGCTGGCCCGTGCCACCGTGGTGTACCTGCGGGCCACTGTGGACGCAGTCAGGGAACGGATCGTGCGCAACACCGGCCGCCCGCTGCTGTCCGCAGACCCCGTGGCCACGTGGTCACGGCTCACGGAAGCACGGGGACCCGTTTATTCCCGCCTGGCCGACGTCACCATTGATGTCGGCAAGTCAAACGTGCCGGAGCTCGTTGCCCAGCTGATCACCCTGCTGGACGCTGAATCAAGGAAAGAGAACACTGCACCGTGAATGAATTGAACACAGTCATCAAGGTCACCGGAACCGCGCCCACCGACAACTATGACGTTGTCGTGGGCCGCGGCCTCCTGGCCAACCTTCCGGAGCTGCTGGGGGAGCGGGTGAAACGTGTCCTGGTGATCCACCCCCGCGCACTGCGGGCCACCGGCGAGGCGGTCCGGGAGGACCTTGCCGCTGCCGGATTCACGTCCCTGACTGCCGAGATACCCGATGCCGAGGAAGGCAAGCACATCCAGGTGGCTTCCTTTTGCTGGCAGGTGCTGGGACAAAACGACTTCACCCGGTCCGACGCCATCGTGGCCGTGGGCGGCGGTGCCGTCACCGACGTTGCCGGCTTTGTGGCCGCAACATGGCTGCGCGGTGTAAAGGTGGTCCACCTGCCGACCTCACTTTTGGGCATGGTGGACGCCTCCGTTGGCGGCAAGACGGGCATTAACACCGCCGAGGGCAAGAACCTGGTTGGCGCCTTCCACCCCCCGGCCGGCGTGCTGGTGGACCTGGACACGCTGGACACGCTGCCGCCCAATGAACTGCTTTCCGGCATGGCCGAGGTGGTCAAGTGCGGCTTTATTGCGGACCCTGCCATCCTGGAACTGATCGAGGCGAACCCGGAAGCTGTCAAGGACCCGCGCTCCGATGTCCTGCGCGAACTCATTGAGCGGGCCATCACCGTCAAGGCCAGGGTCGTCTCGGAGGACCTGACTGAAACCGGGCTCCGCGAGACACTCAACTACGGCCATACGCTGGGCCACGCCATCGAACACGCCGAACGCTACTCATGGCGTCATGGCGCCGCCGTCTCCGTCGGCATGATGTTTGCCGCGGAGCTGGCCCGCAGCGTCGGACGGCTCAGCGACGACGACGCCGACCGGCACCGCCGCATCCTGGACCAGCTGGGCCTGCCCCTGACGTACCGCAGGGACCGATGGCAGGCACTGCTGGACGGAATGCGCCGGGACAAGAAAACGCGCGGGGACCTGCTGCGCTTTGTGGTCTTGGACGGCATCGGCCGCCCTGGAATCCTCGAGGTGCCGGACCCGTCCCTGCTCTTTGCCGCCTACCAGGAGATTGCATCGTAGATGGGACTCAAGGATTGGCCGTCCGCCGGCTTCCCCGGCACGGCAGTAAACCCGGAAACGCTGCTGCCCGAGGTGGTGGACGAGGACCAGTGCGCCGCTGCGCTGGAAATCTCCAATGATGCCGCGGACCACGTGTTCGTGCTGTTGGCCCGCGGCCTGACCGCCGAGGCCGCAGAGATGGCCGCCGATGCCCGCCTGCTGGACCCGGAGTCGATCCGGCTGCAGGTCCTGGATGCCGAGGTGTTGCGTGCCACCCGGCACTTTGACCGGGCCGAACGGGTACTTAAGTCGCTGCTGCCCACGGTGGCGGATTCATCCCTGGAGGCGTGGATCCGCCACCAGCTGGGGAAGGTCTACTTTTCAAACGGCAACTACGCGGCGGCCGCCAAGTGCTTTTCCACGGCCCTGGAAGAGCGCGTCGCCTCCGGCGCGGACGCATCGGCGATCTACTCCTCCACCGTTTCCCTGCAGCGCGCACTGGACCTGGCCGACCGCGAATGACGGGCATCGGGTGGCAGCTGCCACCCGATGCGGTAGTATGATCAATGGATTTTTGATAACACTTATACGTAAGAGGCTACTGTGGCAACAACCAACGACATCAAGAACGGAACTGTCCTTAAGCTTGAAGGGCAGCTTTGGAACATCATTGAGTTCCAGCACGTCAAGCCCGGCAAGGGCGGAGCCTTTGTCCGCACCAAGATGCGCAACATCCTCTCCGGCAAAGTTGTTGACAAGACCTTTAACGCGGGCCTGAAGATTGAAACGGCCACTGTTGACCGCTCCGACTACCAGTACCTGTACCAGGACGGCGAAGACTTCGTGTTCATGGACAACCAGAACTACGACCAGCTGACCGTCTCCGGCAAGACCGTGGGCGACGCGACCAACTTCATGCTGGAAAACCTCAACGTCACCATTGCCCTGCACGAAGGGTCCCCGCTCTACATTGAGCTGCCCCCGTCCGTGCAGCTGCGCATCACCTACACCGAGCCCGGCCTGCAGGGCGACCGCTCCTCGGCCGGCACCAAGCCCGCCACCGTGGAGACCGGCTACGAAATCCAGGTCCCGCTCTTCGTGGAAAACAACACCCTCGTCAAGGTCGACACCCGCGACGGCAGCTACCAGGGACGTGTCAGCGAGTAGTGGCAAGCAGTCAGACCAGCCCTTCGGGCAAACCCAATTCAGCGCGCAGCAAGGCACGCCGCCGGGCCTTGGACATTTTGTTTGAAGCCGAGCAGCGTGACGTCACGGCATTCTCGGCCATTGCCGCGAGGCGTGAAAAGACCGGCCAGATCATCAATCCCTACACCGTTGACCTGGTCGAGGGAGTGACAGCAATGCAGGAAAGCATCGACGAGCACCTGCAGACCTATTCCCAGGGCTGGACGCTGGAACGGATGCCCGCCGTCGACCGCATCATCCTGCGCCTGGGCACATGGGAGCTGCTGTACAACGACGACGTCCCGGACGCCGTTGCCGTCAGCGAAGCCGTGGAACTGGCCAAGATGCTCTCCACCGACGAGTCCCCGCAGTTCGTCAACGGGCTGTTGGGCCGCCTGCAGCAGGTCAAGCCGACCCTGCTCGCGTAGTCCCCACTGTCCGGCCCGAAAAATCGCTGGCGCGATTTTGCCGGGAACCTGGACAGCGTGGGCCCAGCCACTGTCCGGCCCGAAAGAGTCGCTGGCGCGATTTTGCCGGGAACCTGGACAGCGTGGGCTCAGCCACTGTCCGGCCCGAAAGAGTCGCTGGCGCGATTTTGCCGGGAACCTGGACAGCGTGGGCCCAGCCACGCCCTCCCGTGCCTCGGTCGTGGCCCTTCGGGCGCGCGGAGTCACCTTCCGGCCGACCCGCAGCAGTGGTCGAAAAATCCCGCAGAATTGCGTTTTTTCGACCACTGCTGCGGGTCAGTTGTTTAAGGGTGGATGCTGGGCGGCCGCGACCGCTGCGCCGTGGCGGCCCAGCAGCTCACCGCGGGCGGCCGCGGCCTTGTGCAACAGTGTCAGCTCCTGCCCCTGCGCGGCGGCGAAGCGCGATGCCGCGGCGCTGCCTGGCGCGCCCCTGGCATCGACCAGGATCCGCTGCCGGGTGAAGGCCAGGCGCGTGGCCAGGCGGATGAATTCCTTCATGACCTTCCCCGCCCCAAACGTCTTGGACCACGCCAGCGCACGGCGCCGGCCCCCGCCTGAGGCGAGCATCGGCACCTCGGGCTGGCTGAACCAGCCGGCCGGGACGTAGTCGGAGAGGCGCTGCCTGGTCAGCCGGGCCTCGGCCCGGCGCAGGAACACGATCCCGGTGAAGCACAGAATGAAGACCGGCACCTGCATGACCAGGTACAGCACAAGGAAGTTGCCGTGGATAAACGTCAGGCTGTTCCGCAGCCCGTGCAGCAGCATGGCCGGGACCAGGCCCACCACCCAGGCGCCCAGAACCAGTGCGGTGCCTCCATGGCGGGCTGCGTAGCCCACGCAGGCGCCCAGCATGCCGGTGAACATGACGTGGGCGAACGGGGACATGAGTCCGCGCATGACGAAGATGCCCACCAGGCCGCTGGGGTGGCCGCCGGCCTCATTGAAGGCCTGGCCGAAGTACAGGATGTTCTCCGTGAAGGCGAAGCCTGCGGCAATGATGCCCGCGTAGACCACTCCGTCGATGGGTCCGTCGAAGGTGCGCCTGCGCAGGAAGAACAAAAGCAGCACGCCCGCGCCCTTGCAGAATTCCTCCACCAGCGGCGCCTGGATGACGGCTCCGATCAAGTCCGGATCCGCGGAGGCATTGGAGGCCGTCAGCAGCGGCTGCACCCAACTGCCCACCACCAGTGCAGTGACCACGGCCATGCCGGCACCCCAGCAAAAGCCGAAGAGCAGCGCCGTCTTGGGTTCCGGCTCCCACCTGTCGATCCACATCAGCGTCACGACACAAATGGTCAGCGGCACCAGGGCAAGGGCGCCGCAGACAAGGAAGACGCTGACACCGATGGCAAAGGCGAATACGGCAAGCGTGCCCAAGGTTACGGCCAGCAGCACGCAGAGCAGGATGACGTTGGTCACCACCAGGGGGCGGCGGCGGGGCGCCGGTGCCGGGTGCGCCCAGTACTCGTGGGACGGGGCCGGCTGCGCGCCGGGAGGACCTTGGGACAACAGTTCCTGCGCAGAGTGCGCCTGCTGCAGCGGGGCGCCGGACCGTGGAAGCGGCAACTGCTGATTCTGCTGGTTTTGCCAATTCCCGGGTTCAGTCATGCGTATAAGCGTAGCGGCCGGTGGGGACGGAGCCAGGGCAGGGAAGGCGCGAGGATGCCAGCGGCCAAGCGGCCCGGCCGCGGGCCCACGGCGGCGGCGCCCGGCAATGGCCCGGAGCGGGCGCTGTGGTAGCTTTGAAAACAGTAATCAACCTTTTAATTCCGTCCAGTGAGGCGGGGAAAGGGGACGCGAGAACAATGACCAGCACCTCTGCACCATTCGGGGAACGCCCATTCAACGCAGCAGCGCCCAACTCGTCCCGCATGGTACTTTCCGCGGCGGACATTGACCGCGCCCTGACTCGTATCGCCCATGAAATTCTCGAAGCCAACAAGGGTTCGGCGAACCTGCTCCTCCTTGGCATTCCCCGGCGGGGCTACCCCCTCGCCCAACGGCTGGCCGCCAAACTGGCCGCCACCGATCCCAGCATTGACCCCGCTGCCATAGTGGGCCAGCTGGACGTCACCATGTTCCGCGACGACCTGGCACACCAGCCCACGAGGGCACCCCAGCGCACCGAACTTCCCGTCTCCGGGATCGACGGCAAGGTGGTGGTGCTTGTTGACGACGTCCTGTATTCCGGACGCACCATCCGCGCCGCGCTGGATGCCCTCGTCGACCTGGGACGCCCGCAGGCGGTGCGCCTGGCCGTTCTGGTGGACCGGGGCCACCGCGAATTGCCCATCCGCGCCGATCACGTCGGCAAAAACCTGCCCACCTCCTCCAGCGAAAAGGTTCGAGTGCGCATCAGCGAAATTGACGGCCCCGGCATCCTTGACGAAGTAGTGATCGAGGCCGGCGAGTGAGGCACCTGCTGGACACCGAAAGCCTCAGCCGGGCCAACGCCATCGCAATCCTGGACACCGCCCGGGAAATGTCGGCAGTGGGGGAGCGCGAGGTCAAGAAGCTGCCGGCCCTGCGCGGCCGCACCGTGGTAAACCTGTTCTTTGAGGACTCCACCCGCACCCGGATCTCCTTTGAGGCAGCCGCCAAGCGCCTCTCCGCCGACGTCATCAACTTCAGCGCAAAGGGCTCCTCGGTCTCCAAGGGCGAGTCGCTGAAGGACACGGCGCAGACGCTGGAGGCCATGAGCGCCGACGCCGTCGTCATCCGACACTGGGCTTCAGGGGCCCCCGCGCGGCTTGCCACCTCGGGGTGGATCGACGCCGCCGTCATCAACGCCGGCGACGGCACCCACGCACATCCCACGCAGGCGCTGCTGGACGCGTTCACCATGCGCGCCCACTGGTCAAGGCTGTCCGGCGTACCGTCGGTGGGCGGTGACCTCTCCGGCATGCGCGTGCTCATTGTTGGCGACGTGCTGCACTCACGGGTGGCCCGCTCGAATGTGTGGCTGCTGCGCACACTGGGGGCGCGCGTCACCCTGGTTGCCCCGCCCACCCTGTTGCCGGTCGGCGTCGAACATTGGCCATGCGGGGTCAGCTATGACCTCGACGCCGCGCTCGAGGCCGGCGCCGACGCCATCATGATGCTGCGTGTCCAGGCCGAGCGAATGAAGGCGTCCTTCTTCCCCTCCACGCGTGAATACGCCCGCCGCTGGGGCTTCGACGACGCCCGGCTCGCCCGCCTGGACGCGCTGAAGCTGGCGGAGACCATCATCATGCACCCCGGACCCATGAACCGGGGCCTGGAGATTTCCTCGGCCGCCGCGGATTCGCCCCGCTCCACGGTGCTGGACCAGGTCCGCAACGGCGTCTCGGTGCGCATGGCCGCGTTGTACCTGCTGCTTTCCGGGGGCATGCCGGCCGCCCACGCCCCGACATCCGCACCGCCTGCCGCAAAGGACCATTCATGAACCACGCAAGCTACCTCATCCGCTCTGCGTCCCTGTTGGGCACGACGACGGCGGACGTGCTGGTCCGCGACGGCGTCATCGCCGCCGTGGGGGAGAACCTGGGGGAGTCCGCGGAAGGGGCCACGGTCATCGACGCCGCGGGCCTGGTGGCACTGCCCGGCATGGTGGACCTGCACACGCACCTGCGCGAACCCGGCCGGGAAGACGCCGAGACGGTGGAGACCGGCACCCGGGCCGCGGCACTGGGCGGCTTCACGGCCGTGCACGCCATGGCCAACAGCTCGCCCGTGGCGGACACGGCCGGCGTCGTCGAGCAGGTCTACCAGCTGGGCCGCGAATCCGGCTGGGTGGACGTGCGCCCCGTGGGCGCCGTGACCGTCGGCCTCGCCGGGGAGCAGCTGGCCGAGCTGGGCGCCATGGCCGATTCCCGCGCCCGCGTCCGCGTCTTTTCCGACGACGGCATCTGCGTCAGCGACCCCGTTATGATGCGCCGGGCGCTGGAATACGTCAAGGCGTTCGACGGCGTGATCGCCCAGCACGCGCAGGAGCCCCGCCTGACCGCGGGCGCCCAAATGAACGAGGGCAGGGTTTCGGCCGTGCTTGGCCTGGCCGGCTGGCCGGCCGTGGCCGAGGAATCCATCATTGCCCGCGACGTCCTGCTCGCCCAGCACGTGGGATCCCGCCTCCACGTCTGCCACGTCTCCACGGCCGGCTCAGTGGAAATCATCCGCTGGGCCAAGGAACGCGGCATCAACGTCACGGCCGAGGTCACCCCCCACCACCTGCTGCTCACCGAGGAACTGGTCCGCAGCTGGAACCCCGTCTACAAGGTGAACCCCCCGCTCCGTGCAGACGCCGACGTGCACGCCCTGCGCGCGGCCCTGGCCGACGGCACCATCGACATTGTCGGCACCGACCACGCCCCGCACCCCAGAGAAGCCAAGGAATGCGAGTGGGCGTCCGCGGCCATGGGCATGACCGGGCTGGAAACGGCGCTTTCCGTGGTCCAGGAGACCATGATCGAGTCCGGACTTATGACGTGGGCGGACTTTGCCCGCGTCACGTCCACCGCCCCGGCGGCCATCGGCCGGCTGAGCGGCCAAGGCCGCCCGCTGGAGGTGGGTGAGCCGGCCAACATTGTGCTCGTGGACCCCGCGGCCCGCTGGAACGTGGACCCGTCGGCCATGGCCACCAAGGGCCGCAACTCCCCGTTTGCCGGCATGGAGCTGCCCGGTCGGGTGGTGGCCACGTTCTTCCACGGCCACCCCACGGTGCTGGGCGGCAAGCTGAACAGCCCCTACGTCCACGGAGCCATCTAATGGGCGCGCGCACCGTACCGGTCATCATCACGTTCCTGATCCTGCTGGCCATCTTCGCCCTGATGTGGTGGGGCTGGCGGAACAGGCTCAGGCGGCAGGCGGACGTGGCGGAGCTGCCGGGGGTCCCGAACGACGTCGGTCCCTCCGCCTTGAGCGTGGGCGGACAGTACGTCACCACCACGTCGGCGGGCGACTGGCTGGACCGGATCGCCGTCCACGGGCTGGGCATCCGCACGAATGCCACATTGGAAGTCCGCGATGCCGGCGTGCTGCTCCTCCGCAGGGGGGCACCGGACATCTTCATCGCCACGGCTGCGCTGGAGGAGATCACCACCCAGGCCGGAATGGCCGGCAAGTTTGTGGAAAGGGACGGCCTGGTGGTCATCACCTGGCGGCTGGGGGAGAGGCTCGTGGACACCGGATTCAGGACCACCGAGGCCACGGCCAAGAAGCCGCTGCTCCAGGCCCTTCAGGCGCTGGTCCCCGCCGGGGCACCGTCCCCGGAAACGGCAGAGGCGGATACGGCGCCCCACACGGAAACGGCACAGACAGAACTACCTGACGCAGACATAAGCAGAAAGAACGATGAGAATGAGTGAAGCAAGCATGCCTGCACAGGCCACAACGGCGGCACTGCTGCTCCTGGAAGACGGCCGGGCCTTCCACGGCGCCAGCTACGGGGCCCAGGGGACGGCGCTTGGCGAGGCGGTGTTCACCACCGGCATGACCGGCTACCAGGAGACGCTGACCGACCCCTCCTACGCCCGGCAGCTGATCGTCCAGACGGCGCCGCACATAGGCAACACCGGCGTGAACGACGCCGACAACGAATCCACCAGGATCTGGGCCGCCGGCTACGTGGTGCGCGACGCCGCCCGCCGTCCGTCCAACTGGCGTTCCGAAGGGACGCTCGACAACGAACTTTCCACCCAGGGGATTGTGGGCATCCAGGGCGTTGACACCCGCGCCATCACCCGCCACCTGCGTGAGCGCGGTGCCATGAAGGCCGGCATCTTCTCCGGCGCCGACGCCGTCCGCCCCGAGTCCGAACTCCTCGCCGCGGTCCTGGCCCAGCCGTCCATGGAGGGGGCACAGCTCGCCGAGGAGGTCAGCGTGCAGGAGGCCTACGCCGTCGAACCTGCCGACCACGGCTGGGAGGGCGAGCCGAAGTTCAGCATCGCCGCGGTCGACCTCGGCATCAAGGCCATGACGCCGCAGCGTTTCGCCGAGCGGGGAGTGCGCGTTCACGTGCTGCCTGCCTCGTCGACGTTCGAGGACATTGCCGCCGTGAACCCCGACGGCGTGTTCCTCTCCAACGGCCCCGGCGACCCCGCCACCGCCGACACCCAGGTCGCCATGCTGCGCGCGGTCCTTGACTCCGGCACACCGTTCTTTGGCATCTGCTTCGGCAACCAGATCCTGGGCCGCGCGCTCGGCTTCGGCACGTACAAGCTGCGCTACGGCCACCGCGGCATCAACCAGCCCGTCATGGACCGGGCGACCGGGAAGGTGGAGGTCACCAGCCAAAACCACGGCTTTGCCGTCGATGCGCCCAAGGATGGTCCGGTCACCGCTCCCGAGGAGCGTTTTGGCCGCGTCGAGGTCAGCCACATCTCCCTTAACGACGACGTCGTCGAGGGCCTGTCCTGCCTGGACATCCCCGCCTTTTCCGTCCAGTACCACCCCGAAGCCGCGGCGGGCCCGCATGACTCCGCCTATCTCTTCGACCGCTTCATTGACCTGATGGCCAGCACCAAGGCTGCCCAGACCGAGACCGAGGAAAACAAGTAATGCCCAAGAGAGAAGACCTTAAGTCAGTCCTGGTCATTGGTTCGGGCCCGATCGTCATCGGCCAGGCCGCCGAGTTTGACTACTCCGGCACCCAGGCGCTGCGCGTGTTGAAGGAGGAGGGCCTGCGGGTCATCCTCGTCAACTCCAACCCGGCGACCATCATGACGGACCCGGAGTTTGCCGACGCCACCTACGTGGAACCAATCACCCCCGAAGTCGTTGAGAAGATCATCGCCAAGGAGCGCCCCGACGCCCTCCTGCCCACCCTGGGTGGACAGACCGCCCTGAACACGGCCATCGCCTTGGACAAGAACGGCGTGCTGGCCAAGTACAACGTGGAGCTGATCGGCGCCAACATCGCAGCCATCGAGCTTGGCGAGGACCGCGAGAAGTTCAAGGGCGTCGTGGCGCGCTGTGGCGCCGAATCGGCCCGCAGCCACATCATCCACACCATGGACGAGGCGTTTGTCGCGGCCGGGGACCTGGGCTACCCCATGGTCGTGCGCCCCTCCTTCACCATGGGCGGGCTGGGCTCCGGACTGGCCTACAGCCCAAAGGACCTGGAACGCATCGTGGGCCAGGGCCTGCAGTACAGCCCCACGACCGAAGTGTTGCTCGAAGAGAGCATCCTGGGCTGGAAGGAATACGAGCTGGAGATGATGCGGGACAAGAACGACAACGTCGTTGTTGTGTGCTCCATCGAAAACTTTGACCCGGTGGGCGTTCACACCGGCGATTCCATCACGGTGGCCCCGGCCATGACCCTGACCGACCGGGAATACCAGAACCTGCGTGACATCTCCATCGCCGTCATCCGGGAAGTGGGTGTCGACACCGGTGGTTGCAACATCCAGTTCGCGATCGAGCCTGACACGGGCCGCGTCGTCGTCATTGAGATGAACCCTCGTGTCTCCCGCTCCTCGGCACTGGCCTCGAAGGCCACCGGCTTCGCCATCGCCAAGATCGCCACGAAGCTCTCCCTGGGCTACACGCTGGACGAGATCCCGAACGACATCACCCAGAAGACCCCGGCGTCCTTTGAACCGGCCCTGGACTACGTTGTTGTCAAGGTGCCCCGCTTTGCGTTTGAGAAGTTCCCGGCAGCGGACCCCACGCTGACCACCACCATGAAGAGTGTTGGCGAAGCCATGGCCATTGGCCGTAACTTCACCGAGGCCCTGCAAAAGGCCTTGCGGTCGTTGGAGCAAAAGGGCGCCAGCCTGGACTTCTCCTCCGTCAACGCCCTGGACGTCCCGGATCTGATCGAGGCCGCCAAGCGTCCCACCACGGACCGTCTCGCCCAGGTCCAGCGCGCCCTGCTCGGCGGGGGCACCATCGAGGAGCTGTACGCCGCGACGGGGATCGATCCCTGGTACCTGGACCAGCTGGTGCTGCTGAACGAGGTTTCGGCAACGATCCGTGCGTCCACCGCCCTGACGCCGGAAATGCTCAAGCTGGCCAAGCGCCACGGCTTCTCCGACGCCCAGATCGGGTCCCTGACGCACAACTCCGAGGCAGTGGTACGCGGCGTCCGCCAGGCGCTTAACATCCGCCCGGTCTACAAGACGGTTGACACGTGCGCGGCTGAATTCAACGCCTACACCCCGTACCACTACTCCTCCTACGACGAGGAGGACGAGATTGGCCTGCACGCCAAGCCGTCCGTCATCATCCTGGGCTCCGGCCCCAACCGCATCGGCCAGGGCATCGAGTTCGACTACTCCTGCGTGCACGCCTCGATGGCGCTGCGCAAGGCCGGCTACGAGACCGTCATGGTCAACTGCAACCCGGAAACCGTCTCCACCGACTACGACGTCTCCACCCGCCTGTACTTTGAGCCGCTGACGCTTGAGGACGTGCTGGAGGTCATCGCGGCCGAGGAGCGCACCGGCGGCGTCATGGGCGTCTTCGTCCAGTTGGGCGGGCAGACCCCGCTGAAGCTGGCCCAGGAACTGGCCGACGCCGGTGTCCCGATCCTTGGCACCTCCCCGGAAGCCATCGACCTGGCCGAGCACCGCGGCATGTTCTCGCGCGTCCTGGACGCAGCCGGTCTGATAGCGCCCAAGAACGGCACGGCCGTGTCCTTCAACGACGCCAAGAAGATCGCCGACGAGATCGGCTACCCCGTGCTGGTCCGTCCGTCCTACGTTTTGGGTGGCCGCGGCATGGAGATTGTCTACGATGAGGCTAACCTCTCCCGCTACATCAAGAACGCCACCGAAATCACCGAGGCGCACCCGGTCCTGATCGACCGCTTCCTTGAAGACGCCATCGAGATCGACGTTGACGCGTTGTTCGACGGCACGGACATGTACCTCGGCGGCATCATGGAGCACATCGAAGAAGCCGGCATCCACTCCGGTGACTCCGCCTGCGTGCTGCCCCCCATCACGCTGGGCAAGGATGTCCAGGAACGTGTCCGGGCGGCCACCCGCGCCATCGCCGAGGGCGTGGGCGTGCGTGGTTTGATCAACATCCAGTTCGCGCTGGCCGCGGACATCCTCTACGTGCTGGAAGCGAACCCGCGTGCCTCGCGCACCGTGCCGTTTGTCTCCAAGGCCACCGGTGTCCAGATGGCCAAGGCCGCGGCACTGATCGGCGTGGGCGTGTCCATCGCCCACCTGCGCAGCGTCCACCACATCCTGCCGGAAAAGGGCGACGGCGGCACGCTGCCGGACAGCGCCCCGGTGGCCGTGAAGGAAGCCGTTATGCCGTTCAACCGCTTCCGCACCCCTGAGGGTCACGTGGTGGATTCCCTGCTGGGCCCGGAAATGCGCTCCACCGGCGAGGTCATGGGGATCGACAAGCACTTTGACACGGCTTTCGCCAAGAGCCAGGCCGCCGCCAACGGCGCCCTGCCCGTCTCCGGCAAGGTGTTTGTCTCGGTGGCGAACCGGGACAAGCGCTCGATCATCATGGCCGTCAAGCGCCTTTCGGACCTGGGTTACGAGATTGTCTCCACGGGCGGCACCGCCGATGTGCTCCGCCGCAACGGCATCCACGCCACCACGGTCCGCAAGATTGCCGAAGGCAGCTCCACCGACGGCGAGGGCACCATCGTCGACCTGATCAATAACGGCGAGATCGACATGATCTTCAACACCCCTTCCGGCGGCCAGGCCCGCGGCGACGGCTACGAGATCCGTGCCGCCGCCGTGTCCATCGGCAAGCCCTGCATCACCACGGTGGCCGAGTTCAACGTGGCCGTCCAGGCCATGGAGGCGCTGCGCAGCTACGAATGGGACGTGACAAGCCTGCAGGAGCACGCGAAGGTGCTAACGGCCGGGCAAGCGGCACAGAACAGCCAGGCAGGGCAAAATGCCTAGCCCGTTCGGGGCCCGCCTGGCGGCCGCGATGCTCGCCAGGGGCCCCTTGTGTGTCGGCATTGACCCGCACCCCGGGCTGCTGGCCGCATGGGGGCTGGACGATTCGGCCGCGGGACTGCGGACCTTCTCACAGACCGTGTTGGAAGCCGTCGGCCCGCTGGCCGCGGCCATCAAACCGCAGGTGGCGCTCTATGAACGCCACGGCTCCGCCGGGATCGCCGCGCTTGAGGAACTCCTCGGCGCGGCCGCCCGGGCCGGCGTGCTGACCATTGCCGATGCCAAGCGCGGGGACATTGGTTCCACCATGGCCGGTTATGCGGACGCCTGGCTGCGGGACGGTTCGGCCCTGGCGGCCGATTCGGTGACGCTCAGCCCCTACCTGGGCTTTGAATCCCTGCGCCCGGCGCTGGACGCGGCGGCGGACACCGGCCGCGGTGTCTTTGTCCTGGCCCTGACGTCCAACCCCGAGGGCGCCTCCGTCCAACACGTGGGCGGCGCCGATTCCGTGGCCCGGCGCATCGCCCTGGCGGCCGCCGCCGAAAACCAGCGCTATGCAGACGCGGCCCTCGGCTCGGTGGGACTGGTGGTCGGCGCCACGGTCGGCACGGCGCTGGCGGAGCTGGGCCTTGACCTGGCCGCCGTGCACGGGCCCATCCTGGCTCCCGGGCTCGGCGCCCAGGGCGCCACGCCCGCGGACATCCGCACAACGTTCGGCGCGGCCTATCCTGCCGTCCTGGCCACCTCCAGCCGAGGCATCCTGCGGGCCGGCCCGGACGTGGCCGCTCTGCGCCAGGCAACCGCGGAGACGCTGCAGGGACTGTAGCGGCTGTGGATTGATTTTGGCGCCCCGGTGCGGATAGGTTCATCTCACACCCTGTTTCAGTGGACCTGTCCGCACCGCTGCCATTGCTAGGAGCCTTTTGTGAGTTTGCCGCCACTGTCAGACCAGGAACGAGCAGCAGCACTGAAGAAGGCGGCGGTGGCCCGCACCATCCGCTCGGACATCAAGCACGGGCTGAAATCGGGCTCCGTGACGGTGGCGGCCGTGATCAACGCCGCATCGGGCGAACCGGCCCTGGGCAGGCTCAAGGTGACAGACTTGTTGGAAGCCCTCCCGGGCATTGGAAAGGTACGTGCAACAGTGATTATGAGCGAGCTGGGGATAGCCCCAACCCGCCGGGTGCGGGGACTGGGCATTCACCAGCGCCGCATGCTTGTGGACTATCTGGGCCAGGAACTGTGAGCGGTTCCGACGCCGGCGTCGCGGTGCCGGGCGAATACACGGTACGCGGCAAACCACGCAGCGGCGTCACGGTGCTGGCCGGCCCCACCGCCGTGGGCAAGGGCACCGTTTCAACCTTCATCCGGGACAACTACCCGCAGGTGTGGCTGTCCGTTTCAGCCACCACCCGCCAGGCGCGCCCCGGCGAGGTCGAGGGCGTGCACTACTTTTTCAAGTCCCCGGAAGAGTTCGACGGGCTCATCAGCCACGGCGACCTGCTTGAATGGGCCGTGGTCCATGGCCAAAACCGGTACGGGACGCTGCGCAGCACCGTTGAGGCGGCCGTCGCGGCCGGCCGATCGGTGTTGCTGGAAATTGACTTACAGGGCGCCCGCCAGGTCAAGGCCGCCATGCCGGAGGCAGATTTTGTGTTCCTTTCCCCGCCGAGCTGGCACGAATTGGTCCGCCGCCTGGTGGGCCGCGGGACCGAATCGGCGCAGGAGCAGCACCGGCGGCTGGAAACCGCTAAACTGGAACTTGCTGCCCAACCGGAGTTTGACTACACCATCGTCAACGATGATGTCAGCCGTGCCGCAGCCGAGCTTGTCACCTTGATGGGGCTAACGCCCAACCACGTGGACCAGCCCGGTGCCACCCCCTTTGAAAACTTGGAGAAGTAATTGACTACACAACCCGAAGGCATCATCAACCCGTCCATCGACTCGCTGCTTGAAGCCGCCGATTCGAAGTACGGACTGGTCATCTTTGGTGCCAAGCGCGCCCGCCAGATCAACGCCTACTACGCACAGCTCCACGAGGGCCTGTTCGAGTACGTCGGTCCGCTGGTGGACACCAAGCTGAACGAGAAGTCGCTCTCCATCGCCTTCCGTGAAATCGACGAGGGCCTGCTGGTTTCCACGCCGATCGAAACCGCCTAAGGTCGGATTGCGTTCCTTGGCCGTGCTGAACATTGTTCTGGGGGTGGGCGGCGGCATCGCCGCCTACAAGTCCGCCTTGCTGCTGCGCCTCTTCACCGAGGCCGGCCACAAGGTCACGGTCATCCCTACGGAGGCCTCCACGAAATTTGTGGGAATTGCCACCTGGGAGGCCCTCAGCGGCCGGCCCGCCACCAACAACGTCTTTGACGCCGTGGAATCGGTCAACCACGTGCGGATCGGTCACGAGGCCGACCTCATCGTGGTGGCCCCCGCCACCGCGGACGTCCTGGCCAAGGCGGCTGCCGGCCTTGCCGGCGACCTCCTGACCACCACATTGCTTATGGCCCGTGGCCCCGTCCTGTTCGCCCCGGCCATGCACACCGAAATGTGGGCGCACGCCGCCACGGTGGCCAATGTGGCCACACTGCGCTCCCGCGGCGTCCATGTGCTGGACCCCGCCACAGGGAGGCTCACCGGCCCCGACACCGGGCCCGGGCGCCTGCCCGAACCCACGGAGATCTTCGCCGCGGCCATGGCCCTGGTCGACGGCGCCGGCAGCACGGTTCCCAACACCCTTCCCGCCACGCACGACGCCGGGTCCCCGGCCGCCGCATCCTCCGCCACTGCGGATGGCCCCACTGCATCGGCCGCCACCGCGGACGCCCCCACAGGGCCCGGCGCGGCCTCAAGCGGTCCCCGCAATGGCTCGGGCGGCGGTCCCCTGGGCAGCGACTCGCTGGGCAGCGACCCACTGGACGGCGACCCCTTTGGCGGGGCACGGCCCCTGCAGGGCAAACGCGTGGTCGTCACGGCCGGCGGCACGCGGGAACCGTTGGACCCGGTCAGGTTCCTGGGCAACAAGTCCTCCGGCAAGCAGGGTGTTGCCCTGGCAGAATCCGCCATGGCCGCCGGCGCGGAAGTCATCTTCATCCACGCCCACATGGACATTGCGCCGCCGCTGAACGCCAAACTGCACAGCGTGGACACGGCCCTTGAACTGCGGGCGGCCACCTTGTCCGCCGCCGCCGGCGCCGACGTTGTCATCATGGCCGCGGCCGTCGCCGACTTCCGCCCCTCCACCATCTCCACGGGCAAGATCAAGAAGCGCGACAACGTCGCGGACCCCGTCATCAAGCTGGTCCGCAACCCGGACATCCTGGTCGAGGTCGTCGCACACCGCGCCGCCCAGAACCAATCGCAGCTCATTGTCGGCTTTGCCGCCGAGACGGGCGACGCCGACCATGACGCCCACAGCTACGCCCAGGCCAAGCTGGTGCGCAAGGGCTGCGACCTGCTGGTGGTCAACGAGGTTGGACCGGGGGAGTCGGGTGCCGAGAAGGTGTTCGGCCAGGACGGAAACCAGGTGGAGATCCTGGCCCTCGACGGGGCCAGCCCCGTGCAGGCCGCCGGGTCCAAGCGCCAGGTGGCAGACGCCGTCGTGCGGGTCATTGCGGAACGGCTTGGCACAAGCTGAGCGCGTGACTGTTGAGCCTTGTGACCATCCATCCCTCCAGCCAATGGAGCGCGATCCAGAACGAAGTAGAGTGGAACAGTGACAACAGTGAACCCCTTGCGCCTTTTTACCTCCGAATCAGTGACGGCCGGGCACCCGGACAAGATCTGCGACCAGATCAGCGACGCCATCCTTGACGCGCTGCTGGCCGAGGACCCCGACTCCCGCGTGGCCGTGGAAACCATGGCCACCACAGGCCTGGTCCACGTCGCCGGCGAGGTGACTACCGATGCCTACGTGGAAATCCCGCAGATTGTCCGCAACACCATCCTGGACATTGGCTACGACTCCTCCGCCAACGGCTTCGATGGCGCCCGCTGCGGCGTGTCGGTGTCCATCGGCCAGCAGTCGCAGGACATCTTTGACGGCGTGTTCAACTCCCTCGAGGTGCGCGAAGGCACGGCCGTCGACGACGACGACTCGCAGGGCGCCGGCGACCAGGGCATCATGTTCGGCTACGCCAGCAACGAGACCGCCTCCTACATGCCCACGCCGATCTACCTGGCACACCGCCTGTCCGAGCGCCTGACGGTCGTGCGCAAGTCCGGACTGCTGGACTACCTGCGCCCCGACGGCAAGACCCAGGTCACCATCGGCTACGACGGCGACGTGCCCGTCTCCGTGGACACCGTCGTCATCTCCAGCCAGCACGCGGAGGGCACCAGCCTGGACCGTCTGCGGGCAGACCTGGCGGAATATGTCATTTCGCCCGTCATGGATGCCTCCGGACTGGATATCTCCGGCGTGAAGACGCACCTGAACCCGGCCGGACCCTTTGTGGTGGGCGGCCCCGTGGGCGATGCCGGCCTGACCGGCCGCAAGATCATCGTGGACACCTACGGCGGCATGGCCCGCCACGGCGGCGGCGCGTTCTCCGGCAAGGACCCGTCAAAGGTGGACCGTTCGGCAGCCTATGCGATGCGGTGGGTGGCCAAGAACGTGGTGGCCGCAGGGCTCGCCTCCCGCGCCGAGGTCCAGGTGGGCTATGCCATCGGCGTTGCCCGCCCCGTGGGAATCTACGTGGAGACTTTCGGCACTGAGACGGTCGACCCCCGCCGCATTGAACAGGCCATCGAGGCCGTCTTTGACCTGCGGCCCAGCCCCATCATCCGCGAGCTGGACCTCAAGCGGCCCATCTACGCCAAGACGGCCGCGCACGGCCACTTTGGCCGCGACGACCCGGATTTCACCTGGGAAAACCTCGATCGGGTGGACGCACTCAAGGCATTCTTCAACGCATAGGCGCCTTGTTGTCCACAGCCATGCACAGGAACCGCCCGCATGTCGGTGGCCTGTGCTTAGCTGGTTAAAGGGCCGGCAAACGGCACGCACTTGGACCTGGACTTGCCCCGGGACCGCACCGCCATTAGGGCCGCACCGCAGGGAAGGAGGCCGCCATGGAACAGCACCCGGAACCATCCCCTGATCAGGGTGGCGTCCAACTGTCCCTGCTGAGCGGCTTCGTGGGCCGCGAACGCAAGGCGGACCCCCACAGCGGAGTGGAACTTGCGCCCTTGCTGCCCGTGGCGCAAGTGGCGATCGATTCCCCGCTGCCCCACCTCGACAGGATCTTTGACTACTCTGTGCCCAAGGCACTTGACGCGGACGCGCAGCCCGGCGTGCGGGTGCGGGTCAAGTTTTCAGGACAGGACCTCAACGGCTTTTTGGTGGCGCGTGTTGCGGAGTCGGCGAGCGAACGGCTTGTACCGCTGGGCCGTGTGTATTCGGCCGTGCCGGTGCTGGCGCCGCAGGTCCTTCAACTGGCCCACAGGGTGGCAGCCCGGTACAGCGGCACCGTGGCCGACGTGCTGCGCGTTGCCGTGCCGCCACGCGTCGCAAGCCTGGACAAGGGCTACCTGCAAAAGGTCATGGCACACCAGGCCGCTGCCGCCAGTTCCGACACGGGCGCCGAGGTTCCCGGGGGGCATGTTGTGCTGGACCCCGTTCCGCCCGCCCATCCGGGCCATTCGCTGTTCACCGGCTACACCCACGCCGAGGAGTTCCTCACGCAACTGGCCATGGGCGCCTCGCCCAAGGGCGTGCTTCAATCACTGTCCGGGTATGGGCCGTGGTCCTGGCACCACCAGCTTGCCCAGGCGGTGGCGAATTGCCGGCTTTCCGGCCGCGGGGCCATCGTGGTGGTGCCGGACCTGCGCGACCTTGACCTGTTGGACCACGCCTTTTCCGACGTCCTGCCCGCGGGGAGCTTCGTGAAGTTGACCGCCGACGACGGGCCCACATTGCGCTACGACAACTTCCTGCGCGTCCTGCGTGGCGAGGTGAAGATAGTGATCGGCACCCGGTCGGCCGCCTACGCCCCCGTGCATGACCTGGGCCTGGTGTGCTGTTGGGACGACGGCGACGAGCTCCACATTGAACGGCGCGCGCCTTACCAGCACAGCCGGGACGTGCTTTTGCTGCGTTCCGAGGTGGAGGACACGGCAGTCCTCATGGCCGGGCACAGCCGCAGCATTGAATCGCAGCGGCTTGTGGCCACCGGGTGGGCGCAGTCCCTCGCGGCCGGGCGGCCCGTGGCACGCACAGCCACGGCTCGGGTGATCAGCACGGCAGACAGCTATGAGCAGGAACGAGACCCGCTGGCGTCATTGGCGCGGCTTCCGCACCGGGCTTGGGAGAGTGCCCGGGCGGCACTGCCGTCCGGGCCGGTCCTGGTCCAGGTGGCGCGCACCGGATACGCACCGGCGCTGGCCTGCCAGCGGTGCCGCGAAGTGGCCCGGTGCACCGACTGCGCGGGCCCGCTCATGCAGGCCCGTGCCGACGGCTCCGCCGAGGTGCTGGTCACGTGCCGGTGGTGCGGTCGTGCAGAGACGCAGTTCAGCTGTCCCAGCTGCGGGAACAGATCGCTGCGGGCGCTGGCGGTCGGGGCATCGCGGACGGCCGAGGAACTGGGCCGGGCGTTCCCGTCCGTTACCGTGATTTCCTCGGCAGGGGACCACGTCAAGGCCGTGGTCCCGGACCGGCCGGCCATTGTGGTGGCCACGGTGGGTGCCGAACCTGTGGCGCCGCGCGGCTACGCGGCCGCCCTGCTGCTGGACGGGGACTCCCTGCTGCGGCGCGAGTCACTGCGCTCAGGCGAGGACACGCTGCGCCGCTGGATGAACGCGGCAGCCCTCGTCCGCCCGGCAAAGGAGGGCGGGGTGGTGGTGGTCACGGCGGACGACTCCGTGGAGGTGCAGGCCCTGGTCCGTTGGGACCCCGCCGGCTATGCGGAACGTGAATTCGGGCTGCGCCACGAACTTGGCCTTCCTCCGGCTGTCCGGGTGGCCTCGCTGACTGGGGCGGAGGCTGACGTCGCGGCCTTCACCGCCGCCTTGAAACTTGCCGAATCCGTGCGCATCATCGGCCCGGCACCCCTGGCCGGATCGTATGCGTCCGGTCCCGGCTCAGATCCGGACGACGCCCCCGACTACCGCACCCTGCTCTTTTTCCCTTATTCCATGGCCGCCGCGGTCACCGGTGCCATGCGGTCTCTTAAGGCAGCCAACGCCGCCCGCCGCATCGGCTCCCCGGTGCAGGTGCGCTGCGACGGCGTCGACGTCATCTAACGCCGGCCGAGATCTGGATGCTTCCTGTGACGCGCCTGGCAGTGCCGTGAGCGTCGGGACGGTGCAGTGTCCGGGCGTGCAGTGTCCGGGCAAAACCCGGCGTTGACAAATCCGTCCTGCCGGTGCCTACTGGTCGTATTCGGCGGCAGGGAACCGCCATCGGGAGGACACCATGGACACGACATCCGGACCGGTTCCAGTGCGGTCAATGCGGTTTGTTTTCGAATACGAGAGCGGCAATATTTCGCTCATCCTGCAGCAGCCGGTCGACGTGGCGGTCAGCGGATTTGACCTCCACCCGGACCTGCGGCCAGGTGATTACGTGGAGGTCCGCGGCCCTGACGGCGGCACGTTGAGCCGCGTGCCCGTCCGTTCGGGGATGGCTGCCAGCGCGGAGGTTTTTCCAGAACATGCCGGGGACCCGATCACCCGGGTGGACAAGGCGGAGGTGCGGGGCGCGTTCACTGTGGTCGCGCCGGCGCCGCTGTCCGCCAGCCATGTCGCCGTCGTGCGTGTGGGGAGGCCCGCGGCAGCCCCGCGACCCGGCGGTGTGCCGACCCCGGCCCATGAGGAGCCCTGGGCCACCGATCTGGCGACGTTCGCCCTCGATGCCCCGGCCGGGGGGCAGCAGCCATGACTACCGCCGACGGCCACATCATCGGGACTACGCAGATCTCTGGATCCGCCCCGCACAACAGGGCGTTCAACATCGCCATGATGGGCGACGGATTCCAGGCGGCTGAACAAGGCGTCTTTGACACTGCCTGCAGCGACTTCCTCACGGCCTTCTTTGGCACGCCACCGTATGACCGGCTGGCTCCGGCCATTAATGTCTTCCGGATCAATGTGGCGTCCACCGGCTCCGGTGCCGACGACCCCGTGGCAACGGGAGGGACGGGGGCCAGCCCGAATACGTACTTTGACTCCTCCTTTGGGAACAACGGCATCCGCCGCCTGCTGGAGTGCAATGACTCGACTGCGCTGACGGTTGCGGCGGGACAGGTGCCGGGCTTCACCGTGGCCCTGGTGGTGGTCAATTCCAGCGTTTATGGTGGCAGCGGCGGATCCGTTGGCACGTATTCGCTGGCCGGCGGCGCCACTGAAATTGCCATCCACGAGCTCGGCCACACTGCCTACGGCCTGGCTGACGAATATCCCTACTACGCCGGAGGCAATGAAACCGGCCACGACCACCACCCCGCCGGGGAACCGGGCCAGCCCAACGTCACAACGAATGCCGTGCGGGCAACGCTTAAGTGGAGGTGGGCCGTGAACACGTCCACCACCGTGCCCACCATGGCCAACCCTGATTGCAGCACCGTGGACTCCCGGCCCAGCCCGGTGCCGACGGGGACCGTGGGGCTGTTTGAAGGAGCCGACTACTACCATTGCGGTGCCTACCGGCCGGAGTACGACTGTAAGATGCGCGAACTCGGTGTCCCGTTTTGCCGTGTGTGCCGCCAGGTGATCTGGAACCGGATCGACCCCCTGGGCACGCTCGTGGCGAGGGACCGGACGCCGCTGAGCGTCGTGGCCCGGTACCCAGAACACCTGGACGTGTTTGCCGAGGGCTCCGACGGGCGCACCATGTCCGACTGGTGGGACGCCAACAGCGGCTGGGCCGGCTGGTTCCAGCTGTCCGGCGGCGTTGCCTCCGGCGGCGGGACGGGCTCACCGGTGACGGCCGTGGCGCGCTATTCAGGGCACCTTGACGTGTTTACCGTTGGCACCGACAACCGCGTGTACAGCGCGTGGTGGGACGTCAATGGCGGCTGGTCCGGCTGGTTCCCCCTGGGCACGCTTGCCGCCCGCCCCGGTTCAACCGTCAGCGTGGTGGCCCGCTATTCGGACCACCTGGACGTGTTCACTACGGCCGCCAACGGAGCCATCATGTCCATCTGGTGGGATGCCCGCACCGGCTGGGCGGACTGGTTCCAGGTTTCCGGCGGCGTGGCTGGCGCCGGGGCCACGGTGACAGCCATTGCCCGGTACCCGTTCCACCTGGACCTGTTCACGGTGGGCACGGACCACCGATTCTGGTCCTGCTGGTGGGACGACCGCTCCGGCTGGGCAGGCTGGTTCCCCCTTGACACGCTTGCGGCCCGGCCGGACGCGACCGTCAACGTTGTTGCGCGCTATCCGGATCACCTGGACTTGTTCACGACCGCATCCAACGGCGCCGTCATGTCCACCTGGTGGGATGCCCGCTCCGGCTGGGCCGGCTGGTTCCAGGTTTCCGGGGGAGTGGCGTCGCCTGGCTCGCCCGTCACGGCCATCGCCCGCTACTCCAACCACCTTGACCTGTTCACGGTGGGGACCGACAACCGGATTTACAGCACGTGGTGGGATGACACCACCGGCTGGGCCGGCTGGTTCAACGTCTCCGGCGGCATTGCCAAGGCCGGCAGCCAGGTTGTGGCCATTTCCCGGGTGACCGAGCACATCGACGTATTTGCCGTGGGGTCCGATGGCATTGTCTACAGCACCTGGTGGGATGGCAGTGGCGGCTGGGCGGGCTGGTTCCAGCTGGGCATCACCTGAGGCGGGCCCGCCTGCATGACCGGAAGCAGGCCCAGCTACATGACCTAATCCGGGCCCGGCTGCGAGGGACAGCGGGAGCGGGATGGCATCCATCGTTGCTCACAGTTCTCCCCGCAGTTCTTCGATGGCCTCGATCATGATCCAGGCCGGGATTTGTGGTGGAGTGCTGGCCGTTGCTTCCGGAGGGTAGTGCCAGCCGGCGGGAGAGATCCAGCCCGGCTTCCCGCCTGGATTCCTCGTGGCGACAGGGGTCCACCCCTTCATGATGGAGGAGGACTTGGCCTGCGCGGCTGCATTGCGGGGCGGTTTCCGGCTTCCGTACTTCGCCTTGCCGTCCTTGAAATGCTTGAGCCGGTGGTGAACGCCGCACTCGTTGCCGAGATTTTCCGGCAGGGAGGACCCACCGTCTTCCCAGGCGAGTATGTGGTCAAGTTCCGTGTCATCGGTGACGGTGTTGCAGCAGGGGAACACGCAGTTGCCGTCACGTGCGCGCAGCATGGTCCGCTCGGCGCCAGTGATCCTGTACCGCGTAGGGTCCATGGACAAATATTCATTCGTGTAAGGATCGACCATGATCCGATACAGCGTGGGGCACTCGGCGGCAAGCTTGCGGGCCATGGCCGGTGGAATGGGTCCGTAGCCCTCCAGCTCCGCCGGTTCATTCGAGTGACCAAGCAGGCTCAGAAGCGGAACGGTGACCAGGACCTGGGCCCGGGGTCGCGGTCGGCCCTCCTGCTGGTTGCCCTCCCCACGTCCGGCATCTTCGAAGCCTGTATCCCCGGTATCGTCGTGGCCGTTAACGGCCGGCGGCAGTGTACCGGTTTCCAGGAGCCACTCTGCCAGCGCGTCGACACGCAGCTGTGTCAGGGTGCGGCGTTCGTTGGGTCCCTGCAGGGTGCGGGCCGTGCGGGTTGCCTGGTTCCAAATTCCCTGCGCGGTGTCGGCCGGCAGGAACATGGACAGCCAAGACATGCCATCCCTGCCCGGCTGCAGTGCAAGCTTGCGGTCATCGACCGCCTTGACATGGCGGTGCTGGATGCTCTCGGGGTGGGCACGTTCCCTCAGCCGGCGGGCCTGGACGTTGAACTTTGGGCCCGTCATTCCGGGCGCCAGATCCAGCAGTTGGCGTTCAAGGTCCCGAAGCTCATCCACGGAAACGAGATGCTCTCCCTTCGCGGTCCGCAGCGTCTCCAACGTATCCAACTCGTCCAGGGCTGCCACGGCGTTGCGCCACGATATTGACCCGCCGGAGAGTGCCGCCAGGATGTTTGGGTGGTGCCGCACCAGGACAATGCTTTGGGACTTCAATTCCCCGCCTGACCGCTGGGGGAGGGTTAATGCGGCGCACAGCTCGGCGGTGGTGGAAATCGCGAGAATCTCCTGCTGCCACGGGTCCAATTCGGCCACAATCCCGAGCCCGATGGACGCGGCGTCGAGCCTCTCGACTGTTTGGGCCTTGAGGGCCGCAAGCCCGGACTCGATGGCGGCCAGGCTGCGGAGGTCGGAAACGGCACACAGGTACTCCGCTTCGGCCAGCGCCTCCACCGAGTTGATTTCGAGGTCCGCGACAGCGATGGTTTCATGGGGAGTCGTGGCCAGCTGCCGGGCGAGGGCGCGGGGATCCGGCAGTTTCGATGGCGACCGGATGGGCGCCGCGGTCCGACTGCGTGCCGCGGCACTGTCGGGTGCTCCCTCCCGTTCGGGTTCCTGTACGACGGGGTAGGGTGCGACAATTCCAGGGGCCGGCGACCACGAAGCCGGCGCAGGCTGGAGGCCTTCGTGACGGGGTGTGCCGGGCTGGAAATCGTTCATGAGTCCAGTTCATCACCTGGATTAGTAGCTGTGAACCCCTTAATGACAAACCATGGACAACTACCCGTACAGGTATGCCTGTGGAGGGACGAGTGCACCAATTCAGCCCCGCAGTTCCTCCACGATGGCCAGCAGCTCCCGGGCGGAGGCGTCCCAGCTGAAGGTGCCCGCCTGGGCAACAGACGCCGTCGAACTGGCTGCCCAGATATCGTGGTCGTCCAGGGCGTGCACGGCCGCGGCAAAGGCGGTGGGGGAGTCCGCGGGAACATAGTGCGCGGCAGTGCCGCCCACTTCCCGGAAGATGTCGGTTTCGGCCACCACCACGGGCGTACCCAGTGCCATGGCCTCCACCAGCGGCAATCCGTAGCCCTCGGCCTTGGAGAGGGTGACCAGGGCGGTGGTGCGCAGCAGCAGTTCGTCATATTCGGCGTCGGTGACCCCGTTGTGGAAGACCACCTTGGCGCCGTCGGGAATGAGCGACTCAAGCTCCGCACGGCGTTCCGGGGTGACCCGGCTTAGCAGGTTCAACGTAAAGTCCGGCAGCTGGGCCATCCCGGCAATGAGCGTCTCCACGTTCTTGTACGGCATGAAGGAGCCCATGTAGGTGAGCGACTTTTCCGGCGCCACGGCTGGGTCGCGGGGCTTCCGGCCGCCCTGGGGTGCGTTGCCCACAATGCGGATGGGCTTGCGCGTCAGGGAGAACTTGTTCATCAGGCCCAGCGTGGTCGCGCTGATCGTGGCTACCACGTCGGCCCGGTTCAGCAGCACCCGCTGCGGCCAGTAGGCCTTGTGGTACAGCCGCCACAGCACGCGCACCGGTGCCGGCAGGAAGCCGGGCGGGGCAGGGTGCTCGTAGTAGATCAGGTCGTGGAGTGTGAGAACCAGCGGATACTTCCGCCCCCAGCTGCCCATGGTCTGCATGGGGCAAAACACCAGGTCGGCGCCCAGCCTGTTCACGTGCCGGGCGACAAACAGCTCCAGCGGGGACAGCGGCGAATTGATCTTGACCCACGGCAGCGCAGGCAGCAGCGCAAGCTGGCGTTCGTCATGGATGAGCATCGTGACGTCGGCATAAGGTGCGACGGCGGCAATGAGGCTTGCGCCGTAACGGCTGATGCCATCGTGGTGGTCCAGCCGGGTGAACCGGGCATCAATGGTGATCTTTGGCCTGCGGCCACGGGGAGGGGGGCCGGGAGTGCTGCTGGCAGTCACGGGGCGGGATGCCTTTCCAGGAAGTTGATAATGGCCGTCGCGGCCGGCTGCGGGGTTTCGTAGTGGATCAGGTGGCCGACGTCGCTGATCACCACCAGCTCACCCTGTGGCAGCAGCTCCATGAGCTTGTGCTGGTGGGGCAGTGTGGCAATCTCGTCCTCGGCACCGGCAATCAGGAGCACAGGCAGGGTGAGTTGCTCCGCGACTTGGCGCACGGTGCCGCTCACCGAGGCCTGAAACGACTCAAGCAGCATGTCCCGGTTCGCGAAGCCGCTGAAGTAGGCGTGGTGCTGGCCGTGAATGAACGTCAGCAGCGCCTTGTCACGGGTCTTGGCCATGGTCACACTCATGACGCGGACAATAAGCCTGCTGCGCAACAGTGCGTTTCCCAGGACTGCCGGGAGTTTGGCGGATGTCCAGTAATAAAATATGGCCAGCTTGGTCATGACGCCCTTGGGGCCCTCCAGGGCGGGCGCCGCGATGGGGTTGACCAGGATCAAGGGCTGCACCCGCCCGGGGTTGGACGCCGCAAAGTGGCTGGCCACAATGGAGCCAAAGGAGTGCCCGAGCAGCACGGTGCCGGTGCCCAGCGCCAGGGTATCCAGGAAGCCGGCCAGGAAGCTGCCGTAACCGGCCACGGTGTGTTCGGTGTGGTCAAAGGCGGGGGAGAGCCCAAAGCCGGGCAGGTCGGGCATGATGACCCGGTGCTCCGGCAGCAGCTCAACCACGCGCTCCAGACCGTGGTGGTCGCCACGGAAGCCGTGCACCATGACGATGGTGCGGGTGGAAGGCGTCCAGGCAACGGGGGCGTAGTCCCAATAATGCACGGTGGTGCCTGCTACCTCAACCGTGTGTTCCCCGGCCCGGTCGGACAGGTCAACAGCGATGGGTGCGGTTTTCGGCGTCGTACCTTGCTTCACGTTGTCCCTCACTGGCCCGCTAGTTCACGGTGTTGGGATCGGAACCGGAGCGGCGCCCGCTGTCCATGGCCGCGATTACGGCCATGTCGGTGTCACTGAGTGCAAAATCAAAGAGCTGCAGGTTTGCCGCGATGCGTGCCTGGCTGCTGGCCTTGGGTATCACCAGGTGGCCGCGCTGCACGTGCCACCGGAGCACCACCTGCGCCACGGACCTGCCGTGGGCCGTGGCAATGGCCGCGAGCGCGGGGTCGGCCAGAAGCTGGCCGCGGGCCAGTGGGCTCCACGCCTGGGTGGCGATGCCAAGTTCAGCGTGCAGTTCCCGGAGTTCGTGCTGTTGCAGCCATGGGTGGAGCTCCACCTGGTTGACCGCCGGCACCACCTCGGTGGCCTCCAGCAGGCGGTGCAGGTGGTCAGGCTCAAAGTTGCTCACGCCGATGGCCCGCACGCGGCCGGCGTGGTAAAGCGTTTCCAGCGCCTTGTACGTGGGGATGAACAGCTTCTGCTCCGGGCAGGGCCAGTGGATGAGAAACAGGTCAAGGTAGTCGAGGTTCAGCCGGTCCATGGATTCGTCAAAGGCGGCCAGGGTGGAGTCGTAGCCGTGGCGGTCATTCCACACTTTTGACGTGACAAACAGTTCCTCCCTCGGCGTCCCGGCGGCGACGGCGGCGTTGACGGCCTGCCCGACGCCCTCCTCATTGTCATAAAGGGCGGCGGTGTCGATGGTCCGGTAGCCTGAGTCGATCGCGGTGGAGACCAGCGCGGCGCAGTCCACGGAGGGGACCTTGTAGACCCCGTAGCCAACGGTGTCGATGCGGACGCCGTTGTTGAGTGTGGTTTTGGGTGCCAAATGCATGTCTACGACTCTACCCACCCCTCCGGCCCCGGTGGGTGCGGCGCGGCTGGGCGCCCCCAACACTTAGAGCCCGTCCAGGCTGCTCAGGAAGCCGAAGATCGGGTCGCTGGAGTGGCTTTCCGCCTCCACGAGTTCCCTGGCGGTGCTTTCGTCCAGAATCAGGTCGGTGGCCAGCCCTGCGGCGAGCGCTCCCCGGAGCCCCTTGATTTTTTTGGCCCCGGAGACCACACATATTCGACGCTTGACCTTGCGCAGGCTTTCCAGGCTGGGTCCGCTGGAGCGGTCGTTGAGCACGATCCCGGCGTCGGTTCCGTCGTTGCGGAAGAAGACGGTCGCAACGTCGCCGGCAACGCCACTGGCTTCGAGCGCGTCCAGGTCCGTGGAGTCCAGGTACCCGCCCGAATACACGTGGCTGGGGATGTCGGCGTCCATGGAGCCCACCCCGAAGATGGCAATCGTCATCCGTTCCTGCAGGTCCAGGATGCGCCGGACGCTGCGTTCCTCCCACATCATGCGCTTGGTCTCGGCGTGGTCAAAGAAGGCCGGCACCGGAAACTGCTCCACCTTGGCCCCATAGGCGTTGCCGAAGCGCCGGACGATTTCAGAGGCATAGGTGATGCCGGTGGTTTGAGTGTTTCCTGCGCCGTTGAGCTGGACAATGGTGGTGCCGTGCGTGGTCTTGCGCGTCAGGTGCCGGCTGACCGCGCTGAGGGTGGAGCCCCAGGCCACCCCGATGACGGCGTTGGAGTCCACCAGGGGCGTGATGGTGCGGGCGGCCTGCATGCTGACCCGGTCCAGGGCTTCCACCTCGTCGAGCGTGTCAGCCACCGGAACCACATGGACCTCGACCTGGTAGCGGTTGCGGATGGCCCGCTCCAGCTCCGGGGCCCGGTCCGCCGGTGTCTTGATTTGGATCTGCACCAGCCCGCTTTCGCGTGCGGTGGAAATGAGCCTGGACACCGTGGAGCGGGACGTTCGCAGCTCCCTGGCAATGGCATCCATGGTTTGGTCCTGCAAATAGTACATTTGTGCAGCCCGGAGGGCGTCGGACTGCTTTGTTCGCCTGCTTGGCATGGCACGAACGGCCTTTCTGCACGTTTGTGCAAAGGAGTTGACTATATATTTCACTTATTCAAACAATAGTGGAACCAAGCGCCCGGTGCGCAACGCAACACAACGTGAATGAGGCCAACGTGGGTACCCTCGGCAATGCCGGCAAGAACGCAACCGCCAACGACAGCGGGGCAGTCCTCCGCCCGCAAGTACAGGCACTGCGCCACCGGCCCCGTGCCCAGGTCCTTGTCATTGGCGGCGGGATCAACGGCGTCGGAACATTCCGTGACCTGGCCCTGCAGGGCATCGACGTGGCGCTCGTGGAGCGCGGCGACTACTGCCAGGGCGCTTCCGGTGCCTCCTCGCACATGATTCACGGTGGCATCCGCTACCTGGAAAACGGCGAGTTCCGGCTGGTGCGTGAATCTGTCGTGGAGCGCAACAGGCTGCTCAAGATTGCCCCGCACTACGTCAAGCCGCTGCAGACCACCATTCCCATTTTCAGCACGTTCTCCGGCATCCTGGCCGCGCCCATGCGTTTCCTCACGCACAAGCAGGGCAAGCCGCAGGAGCGTGGGGCATTCCTGATCAAGGCCGGCCTGACCTTGTACGATTCCTTCTCCAGGGACGGCGGCACCGTCCCCCGCCATGAGTTCAAGGGCCGGGCCAAGGCACTGGCCGAACTGCCCGCCTTGAATCCGGGCATCAAATACGCCGCCACCTACTACGATGCGTCCGTGCACAACCCGGAGCGACTGACCCTTGACGTGCTCCAGGACGGCGAAAAGGCCGGCCTGGAAGGCCAGGGCACAGAAGGCCAGGGCACAGTAGGCCAGGGCACAGAAGGCCAGGGCACAGCCGCCGACGGAACGAGCCGCGCACGGGCCACCAACTACCTGGCCGCCACCGCCGTCTCGGATAACGGGGTGGAACTTACCGACCAGCTCACCGGGGAGACGTTCACCTTCACGGCCGACGTCATCGTCAACACCACCGGCGCCTGGGTCGATGCCACCAATACGGCCATGGGCGCCGAAACCCTGTTCATGGGCGGCACGAAGGGCTCCCACATTGTGCTGGACCATCCGGAACTGCTGGCGGCGTGCGCCGGCCGGGAAATCTTCTTTGAACACACCGACGGCCGCATTGTGCTGATCTACCCGATGGGTGACCGCGTGCTGGTGGGCACCACCGACATCGATGCGGACATGTCCCAGGACGCCGTGTGCACAGAGGAGGAGATTGACTACTTCATCGAGTTGATCGGCCACGTTTTCCCCGAGGTCGCCGTCACCCGCAATGAGATTGTCTACACCTTCTCCGGTGTGCGCCCGCTGCCCCGCCACGACGAGACGGCCCCAGGGTTCGTCTCCCGCGACTACCGGATCGAGCGGACGGACCGCGCCATCGCCGGCGCCACGGTCCCCGTGCTGAGCCTGGTGGGCGGCAAGTGGACGACGTTCCGGGCGCTCTCGGAACACCTTGCCAACGACGTCCTGGCCGCACTGGGCGCGGAACGTAAAACCTCGACGGCGAAGCTCTCCATCGGTGGCGGTGCCGGCTTCCCCGAGAACGCGGCCGGCGTCGAGGCCTGGATTGCCGGCCACGTCAGCGGCACCGTCAATGCAGCGCGGGCCGGCGTCCTGTTGACCCGTTACGGCACCCGGGCGGGGGAGGTGCTGGCCTACCTGGCCGCCGGCGAAGACGAAGCCTTTGAATCAACCCACGAGTTGAGCCGCCGTGAGGTTGAGTTCATGGTTGAACACGAGCAAATCGGCCATCTGGTTGACATTCTCATCCGCCGGACCTCCCTGGCCTTCCGCGGCCTGGTCACCGGCGAACTGTTGGCCGAGACTGCCTCAGCCCTGGCCCGGCCCCTCGGCTGGTCCCAGGACAGGGCGCATGAGGAAATCATTCACGCCCAAGACGTCCTGGCCCGTTTTCACGGTGTCCAGGTGCAAAGCTTGATCGCCTAAGCGCCCTCCCGGGACACGGCACAAGAAACGGGCACCCCATTGGGGGAGTGCCTGAATAACAAAATATGGATAGAAGAAGGAGTCAAAGATGTCTCTTGGAATTGTGTTCCTGTCTGAAGTGATGGGAACCATGATGCTCACCCTGCTGGGTTGCGGTGTCGTGGCCAACGTTGCGTTGAAGGGAACCAAGGGCAATGCCGGCGGTTTCCTCATGGTCAACTGGGGTTGGGGCCTGGCAGTGATGTCCGGTGTGTTCGTTGCCGCCAAGTCGGGTGCGCACCTGAACCCCGCCGTGACCGTGGGCATACTCTCCAGCGGTGCCACCGACTACGCACCCAACGTGCCGATCACCTTCGGCTCGACCCTGACGTACTTTGGCGCTGAAATGCTTGGTGCCTTCATCGGTGCCGTGGTGTGCTGGCTGGCCTACAAGCAGCACTTCGATGACGAGCCCGACGCCGCCACCAAGCTCGGCGTGTTCTCCACCGGACCGGCCAAGCGCAACTACGGCTGGAATGTTGTCACCGAAGTCATCGGCACCTTTGTCTTGGTGTTTGTGATCCTGCACTTCGGCGGCGGTGTGGCCGGCCTGGGCCCGCTGCCCGTTGCACTGCTGGTGGTCGCCATCGGCGCGTCCCTCGGTGGACCTACGGGTTACGCCATCAACCCCGCCCGCGACCTGGGCCCGCGCATCGCGCACGCACTCCTGCCCATCAAGGGCAAGGGTTCCAGCGACTGGAGCTACTCCTGGGTACCCATTGTCGGTCCCTTGGTTGGCGGCGCACTGGGTGGACTCATGGCGCAGTGGCTGCCACTTGTCGTGAAGTAGGCCTTGTTGTTATGTGGGCAATGAAGTAGACCAAGTAGTAGACAGAGAAGTGGTAATGAGTCGCAGCAACTTTTGCAGGCTGCACAAACAAAGGAAACAATGATGTCTCAGTACGTAATTGCCATTGACCAGGGAACCACCAGCAGTCGTGCCATCGTCTTTGACCACGACGGCAACATCGTCTCAGCCGGCCAGCTTGAGCACGAGCAGATCTTCCCGAAGGCCGGCTGGGTCGAGCACGACGCCATGGAGATCTGGAACAACACCCGCGAGGTCATCGGCACGGCGCTGTCCAAGGCCAACCTGACCCGGCATGACATCGTCGGTGTCGGCATCACCAACCAGCGCGAAACCGCCGTCGTCTGGGACAAGAACACCGGCGTCCCGGTCTACAATGCCATTGTCTGGCAGGACACCCGCACCCAGGCCATCGTTGACGAGCTCGCCGCCGACGGCGGCGTCGAGCGCTTCAAGCAAAAGGTGGGCCTGCCGCTGGCCACCTACTTCTCCGGCACCAAGATCAAGTGGATCCTGGACAACGTTGAAGGAGCCCGCGCCAAGGCGGAGGCCGGGGACCTGCTCTTCGGCAACACCGACAGCTGGGTGGTCTGGAACCTCACCGGCGGCACCGACGGCGGCGTGCACATCACCGACGTCACCAACGCCTCCCGGACCCTCTTCATGGACCTGGAGTCGCTCTCCTGGGATGAGGAGATCCTCTCGATCTTCGGCGTGCCGAAGTCCATGATGCCCGAGATCAAGTCCTCCTCGGAGGTCTATGGCACGGTGCACGGGAGCCAGCTGCTGCGCGAGACGCCGGTTGCCGGCATCCTGGGCGACCAGCAGGCGGCGACGTTCGGCCAGGCTGCGTTCGAGAAGGGCGGGGCCAAAAACACCTATGGCACCGGAAACTTCCTGATCGTCAACACGGGAGAGGAGATCGTGCACTCCAAGAACGGTCTGCTGACCACTGTCTGCTACAAGCTCGGCGACGCGAAGCCGGTCTACGCCCTGGAGGGGTCGATCGCCGTGACGGGCTCGCTGATCCAGTGGCTGCGCGACAACTTGGGGATGATCAAGTCTGCGCCAGAGGTCGAGGAGCTGGCGAAGACGGTTGAGGACAACGGCGGGGTGTACATCGTGCCGGCGTTCTCGGGCCTGTTCGCACCCTACTGGCGCTCCGATGCCCGCGGGGCGATCGTGGGGCTGACCCGTTTCGTCAACAAGGGCCACATTGCCCGCGCGGCACTGGAGGCAACAGCGTTCCAGACCCGCGAGGTGCTCGACGCCGCCAACGCGGATTCGGGCGTGGACATGGAGGATCTGAGGGTTGACGGCGGCATGGTCGCCAACGACGCGCTCATGCAGTTCCAGGCCGACATTCTGGGCATTCCGGTCATCCGCCCGAAGGTCACCGAGACGACTGCCCTTGGCGCGGCCTACGCGGCCGGGCTGGCTGTCGGTTTCTGGAAGGACACGGACGAACTGGCCACCAACTGGTCCGAGGACAAGCGCTGGGTGCCAAAGATGGATCCCGCCGAGCGCGACCGCCAGATGCGCCTGTGGAAGAAGGCCGTCACCAAGTCCATGGACTGGGTCGACGACGACGTGAAGTAACAGCACGCCACCGCATCGCGTGAGGCAAGTCGGCGGGAGACCACCTTTCCCCTGAAAGGCGGGCTCCCGCCGTCGTTCTCCATGTGCGCTAAAGTAGGACGGTGAATACAAAGCTCCTCCTTACCTAGCCGCAAATACTTTTGCGGCCGCCCCTTGCTGAGTCGAGGGGCTTTTGTGTGTACACGGCAGGACAGTGCAGGAAGCCATTGATGATTGAAAAGGCAGGGTACGTGAGCGTGCAGTCCCAGACTGAGGAAAACAGCGAAGAGGGCGTCTACAGTTTCGCCGCGATGGAGGCCAAATGGCCGGCCGTCTGGGAGGAATTGAAGGTCTTTACCCCGCTTGACGACGGCTCGAAGGAACGCCGCTACGTCCTGGACATGTTCCCGTACCCCTCCGGGGACCTTCACATGGGGCACGCGGAGGCCTTTGCGATGGGCGACGTCGTCGCCCGCTACTGGCGCCAGCTAGGCTATGACGTGCTGCACCCGATCGGCTGGGACTCCTTCGGCCTGCCGGCGGAAAACGCCGCCATCAAGCGCAACGCCCATCCCAGTGAGTGGACGTATGCCAATATTGACACGCAGGCGGCGTCTTTCAAGCGCTACGCCATCTCGGTGGACTGGTCCCGCCGCCTGCAGACCTCCGACCCCGAGTACTACCGGTGGACGCAGTGGCTGTTCAAGCGCTTCCACGAGCGCGGCCTGGCCTACCGCAAGGATTCCCCGGTCAACTGGTGCCCCAAGGACCAGACGGTGCTCGCCAACGAGCAGGTTGTCAACGGTGCCTGCGAACGCTGCGGCACCATCGTGACCAAGAAGTCACTGAACCAGTGGTACTTCAAGATCACCGACTACGCCGACCGCCTGCTGGACGACATGGACGCTCTGCAGGGCAACTGGCCCGACCGCGTGCTGGCCATGCAGAGGAACTGGATCGGCCGCTCCGAGGGCGCCCACGTCACTTTCGTCATCGAAGAGGCGGGGACGCAAAAGCCGCAGCAGGAGCTGACGGTGTTCACCACCCGTCCCGACACCCTGTTCGGCGCCACGTTCTTCGTGGTGGCCGCCGACGCCCCGCTGGCCCTGGAACTGGTCACCGGCGAGCACGCCGAGGCACTCAGCGATTACCGCGAACGGGTCAAGGCCCTGAGCGACATCGAGCGCCAGTCGACCGAGCGCACCAAAACCGGCGTTTTCACCGGGCGCTTCGCCATCAACCCGCTCACGGGTGAGAGGCTGCCGGTCTGGGCCGCCGACTATGTGCTGGCGGACTACGGCACCGGCGCCATCATGGCAGTCCCCGCCCACGACCAGCGCGACCTGGATTTTGCCAAGGCGTTCGGACTGCCCGTGCGCGCCGTCCTGGACACGGGCGAGGAAGACCCGGCCGTGTCCGGCATTGCCACCACCGGAGACGGTACACTGATCAACTCCGGCGAGCTGAACGGCCTGTCCAAGGCGGACGGCATCCCCGCCGCGATCGAAGTCCTGGAAAAGTTGGGCACCGGCAAGAAGTTCGTGAACTTCCGCCTGCGCGACTGGCTGCTGTCCCGCCAGCGCTTCTGGGGCGCGCCCATCCCCATCATCCACTGCGCCGACTGCGGCGAAGTGCCGGTCCCCGACGATCAGCTGCCCGTGCGGCTGCCGGACAACCTGCGCGGCGAGGACCTGTCCCCGAAGGGCACCTCCCCGCTCGCCGCCGCCCGCGACTGGGTCAATGTGAGCTGCCCGCGGTGCGGCGGCGCGGCCAGGCGCGACACCGACACGATGGACACATTTGTCGATTCGTCCTGGTACTTCCTGCGCTTTGTCTCCCCGCAGTACACCGACGGCCCGTTCGACCCGGCCAAGGTCAACGACTGGATGCCCGTGGGACAGTACGTGGGCGGCGTCGAGCACGCCATCCTGCACCTGCTCTACGCGCGCTTTTTCACCAAGGTCATCCACGACATGGGCATGCTGGAGGCCACCGAGCCCTTCAGCCGCCTGCTGAACCAGGGCCAGGTGCTCAACGGCGGCAAGGCCATGAGCAAGTCGCTGGGCAACGGCGTGGACCTGGGCCAGCAGCTGGACCGTTACGGGGTTGACGCGATCCGCCTCACGATGGTCTTTGCCGGCCCGCCGGAGGACGAGGTCGACTGGGCGGATGTTTCGCCGTCGGGCTCGGCAAAGTTCCTGGCCCGCGCCTGGCGCCTGGGCCGCGACGTGGACAGCGCCGCGGGCACTGACCCGTCGACAGGCGATTCCGCGCTGCGCTCAGTGACCCACCGCTCCATTCACGAGGCGAAGGCCCTGCTGGAGGACCACAAGTTCAATGTGGTCGTGGCAAAGCTGATGGGGCTGGTCAATGCCACCCGCAAGGTCATCGACTCCGGCGCCGGCGCCGGCGACCCGGCCGTGCGCGAGGCCGCCGAGGCCGTCGCCGTCCTGCTGAGCCTCTTTGCCCCCTACACGGCCGAGGACATGTGGAATGCGCTGGGCCACCCGGCATCGGTGGCCAACGCCGGCTTCCCCGACGTCGACGAGTCCTTGCTGGTGCAGCAAAGCATCACTGCCGTGGTCCAGGTCAAGGGCAAGGTCCGCGACCGCCTGGAGGTGTCCCCGGACATCACCGAGGACGAGCTGCGCGAACTCGCCCTGGCCTCGGCAGCCGTGCAAAAGGCACTCGACGGCGCCGACATCCGGACGGTGATTGTCCGGGCACCCAAGCTGGTCAATATCGTTCCGGCGTAGGCAGGCACCGGGGGAGGGGCATGGAAAAGCTGGGAACGCGCGACTGGCTGCGGCACCAGGCGGCCAGGCTACGCCCAAAGCACCCCGCGACCGGGGAGCCCGGCCCGTCCTCGACGCGGATAGCGGTCGTGACCGATTCCGCCGCCGCCCTGCCGCCGGAGTGGATCAGGGCGCATGTGGCAGGGGGCCGCCTGACGGTCGTGCCCATGCCGGTCATCATCGGCGGGGACGTCTTTTCCGACGACGACGCCGGACTGGAGTCCCAGATGTCCCTCGCCCTGGCCTCGGGCACGCAGGTGCGTACATCCAGGCCGTCGCCGGGGCAGTTTGAACGCGCCTACCGGGCCGCGGCGGAGGCCGGATTTGATGCCGTGGTGTCCTTCCACATCTCCGCCAAGCTTTCCGGGACCCTGGACTCGGCGGTCCTGGCCGCCGCACGGGCCGGCATCCCGGTGCATGTCCTGGACTCGGCCACGGTGGGCATGGCCCAAGGTGTTGGGGTTCAGGCGGCCGTGGACGCTGCCATTGCCGGGGCGCAGCTTGAGGATGTCCTGGAGGCAGCCCGGAACGCGGCCGCGGGTTCGAGCGTCTTCTTTTACGTTCCCAGCCTGGAGCAGCTGCGCCGTGGCGGGCGGATCAGCCTCGCGTCGTCGTGGGTGGGCACGGTGCTGGACATCAAGCCCCTGCTCGGCATCCGCGACGGTGCAGTCGTCCCTTTGGAAAAGGTGCGCACCGCCGCCAGGGCCATCGCCCGGCTGGAAAGGCTCGCCGCCGATGACGTCGCCCTCCGCCGGCCCGGCGGCGCCCGCGTCAGCGTGCACCACTTTGGCAACGCCGGGCAGGCACTCACCTTGGGGGAATCCCTGCAGGCGGACTGTCCCGGACTGGCTGCCGCCGGACTGACACGGCTGCCGGCCGTCCTGGCCGCCCATGCGGGCCTCGGCGTTCTCGTGGTGGTTGTTTCAGACTCCTTGCGCCCTCCACAGGACGGCACGGCCGGCTAGGCATCCACAACTTCACTTTTGTCCCCGGCAACCAGCACCTGCTGTGCCTACCGTGGTGACATGAAAGGTGATCGCCACGACACGGCATGGACGCCGGATGCGGGCCTGCCCCGTAGGGGACGGGGCCCCGCCGCGGGCAAGGGGCCGCGGTGGACCACGTCCCTGCGCGCACTGGTCGTGGTCCTGGCCATGGCGACGGCGTCCGCGGGGGTCCTGTGGCTGGAACAGGCAGGCGTCTCCGAAGCAGCCGGACAGCTTACTTCCCAGGAACCGGCCAAGGTTGCCGTTCCGCCCCTCGGGGGTGCCGCCGGGACAAATGCAGGGCCACCCGGCAATGGCGATCCGGGTGGAGGTCCGAGCGCGGGTCCGGGTGCTGGCGTCCAGGGCACTGCGGGTTCGGGCGCCGCGGGTCCGCAGACTGCGGCACCGGCTCCCGGTGCCGCCGGGACCGGTGCCGCCGGGGAGGGCCCGGTGACAGTTCATGTGGCCGGCGCGGTCAAGCACCCGGGTGTCTACACGCTGCCGGCCGGGAGCCGGATCCTGCAGGCTGTTGAGTCAGCGGGCGGTGCGCTGCCCGCGGCCGTGCTTGATGCGCTGAACTTGGCCGCCCTGGCCGCCGACGGAACGCAAATCATGGTACCGACACAGGCTCAGCTTGCGGCGGGTACGGCCGGTTCAGGGGGTTCCGGTTCAGGGGCCGGTGGCGCAGGCGGTGGCGTGCCCGGTGCAGGCGGCTCCGGGCTGCCGCAGCCCGGCTCGCAGGGTGCCCTGGTCAATCTCAACACCGCCACCGCCGAGCAGCTGGATGCCCTGCCGGGGGTGGGCCCCGTGCTGGCCGGGCGGATCGTCGCCTGGCGCAGCGACCACGGGCCGTTCACGTCGGTCGATGAATTGGATGCCGTGTCCGGCATCGGCGCCAAGATGCTGGCGAACATCCGCCCGCTGGTGACGGTCCAGTGACGCGCCCGGAGGCGCGGTGGTCGCGTTACGCCAGGGCCGCAGTGGACGGGAGCCACGGAAAAGGTCCCCGTCCGGCACGGGACCACAGGACACCCTTCATGGAGGGGTCGTTTCCCGTCGCCACGCGTGCCAGAATCTACGCTCTGGCCACGCATGCCGGCCGCCCGGTGGATTCAGGCAGGCTGCCCCGAACGGACCTGCGCCTGCTTCCGGCGGTCGCGGTCTCCTGGTCCGGGGCTGCCGTTGCCATTGCACAGCCGTGGCAGTTCGCTGCCGTGGGGGCGGCCGCCTGCCTGGCGCTGTGCGGCGCCGCGGCTGCGGCGGCATGGGTGGAACACGCCCAACACCGTCCAGCCCTGGACCGTCGCGCCCGGGACCGTCAGGCCCGGGACCGCGGACGCACCGGGGCCAGGCTCGTGTCCGGCGCGGCTGCCACGACGGCCGTGGCCGCGCTGTGCCTGGGCACGGTGCTGCTCGCCGTCGCCCTGCGCCAGCACGAGCGGGCCACCTCCCCGCTTGCCGCGGCGGTATCGGAAGGAACGGTCCTCACCGTCACGCTCAGCGTCACGGAGAGTCCGCGCCCGCTCAGTCTGGGTCAGGGCCCACAGCAGGTGGCGTTCGGTGCCGTCGTCCAGCAGGCGGCGGTGCATGGGCGGCGCCTCAGCGGCCGGCTGCCGGTACGGGTGGTGGCCGGCATGGAGTGGGCGCGAGTGCCCGCAGGATCAACGGTCTCCACGGCCGGGAAGGTGGCACCGGGCGGGCTGGCGGAGCCCACCGCAGGAATCCTGCGGCCGGCCATGGCGCCCCTTGATGTACGCCCTGGCACTGCCAGCCCCGCCATCGCGTTTAGGAGCGGCTGGCTGGCTGCGGCGCAGCGTGTCTGGGCCAGGGGCTCGCCGGATGTTGCCGGCCTGCTGCCCGGAATGGTCATGGGGGATCGAAGTGCCAGCCCGCCAGGCCTGGAAGAATCGATGAAGGCGGTTGGCCTGACGCATTTGACAGCCGTCAGCGGTGCCAACTGCACGCTGGTGCTGGCGGCCCTCATGCTGGGGCTGCGCTCCCTGCACGCACCCCGGGCCGCGGCAACCGCGGCGGCGGTGCTTGGACTGGCCGGATTTGTGGCCGTGGTCGGCCCCGACCCGAGCGTCCTGCGGGCGGCCGTCATGGGCGGGATTGGATGCCTGGCCATGCTCAGTGGCCGGCCAAAGCGCGTGGGCGCACTGTTGTCCGCCAGCATTGTGGTTCTGCTGGCCGCCGATCCGTGGCTGGCGCTGGACTACGCGTTCATCCTTTCGGTGCTGGCGACCTTGGGGCTGCACCTGGTGGGGCGGCGTTGCGCGCGGTGGCTGGGAGTGTGGATGCCGGCATGGCTGGCACAGGCCGTGGCCATCCCGCTGGCGGCCCAGTTGTTCTGCGCACCCGTGATCGTGTTGTTGCAGCCGCGGCTGGCCCTGTACACCGTGCCGGCAAACATGGCGGCCGCACCGGTGGTGGCCTTGGTGACCACCGTGGGAACGCTCGGCATGGTGGCCTCTCCTGTGCTGCCGGGCCTGGCGGTGCTGTGTGCCGGGGCAGCCGGAACGGGTGCGTGGTGGGTGGCGGGAGTTGCCCGGCGGATGTCCGCCCTGCCGGCCTCGAGCCTGCCCTGGCCCGAAGGCGCGAAGGGCCTGGTGCTGATGTCACTGATGAACGCTGCCGTCCTTGGCGCGTTGGTGGCACTGGTCGAGCGCCAACGGCTTGCCACGGCAGTGCTGGTGCTGCGCCGCCGGCTGTCGCGGCGGTGCCGGTTCCTGGTTGGTTTCGGCAGCCTCACGGTGTGCGCGGCCCTGGGCACAGCCCTCTGGACCGCGGCGGTGTTGGGGTCGTGAACGGCTTGGGAATCAGGGGCCAAGGTGGCACAGTTGATGCAGTGAACACACCATTGATCGGAACAGCTCCTTGAGCCCCGCTGCGAGGGCTGCCGCCGGTGCCGACTGGAGGGACGTGCCGCTCGCCCCGGTGGTGCTGATCTTTGGACCCGAGGACTTCATTGCCAGCCGGGCACTGGACGGGCTGCGCAGGAAACTGCGGGCCGGGAACCCGGAACTCGAAGTCACCACACTGGATGCCACCGCGTATACGGCCGGCAGGCTGGGCATGGTTGCCAGCCCCTCGCTGTTCAGCGAACCCAAGCTTATTGAAGTCTCCGGCCTGTCCTCCATGAGCGACGACTTCCTCGCCGACGCGTTGGCGTACCTGGCGGATCCGGCGCCGGATGTCACACTCACCCTGGCGCACAGCGGCGGCACCCGGGGCAAGAAGCTGCTTGACGCGCTCAAGGCCGCCGGCATGCCCCGGGTTGACTGCCTGGCCCTGAAAAAGGACCAGGAAAAGGCCGCATTCGTCACCTCCGAGTTCCAGCTCGCGAAGCGGCGCATTGACGCCCAGGCCGTGCGCGCCCTGGTGGCCGCAGTGGGGGCGAACCTTTCCGAACTGGCCGCTGCCTGCCAGCAGCTCATTGCCGACACCACGGGCATGGTGGACAGCGATGCCGTGGACAAGTACTACGGCGGACGCGTCGAGGCCACGGCGTTCCGTGTTGCCGATGCCGCCCTGGCCGGAAATGCCCCGGTCGCACTGTCCAGCCTGCGCCATGCCCTGGCCACCGGCGTCGACCCCGTGCCGCTGGTGGCAGCCCTGGCCATGAAGGTCCGCCAGGTGGCCAAGGTCCATTCGGCCCGAGGGAGCTCCGCGCAGCTGGCTCGCGAGCTGGGCATGGCACCTTGGCAGGTGGATTCGGCCCGCCGCGACGCAGGACACTGGAGCGCCGGCGGCCTCGCGGCAGCCATCCAGGCGCTGGCCCAGGCCGACGCCCAGGTCAAGGGTGCGGCCCGCGATCCGATTTACGCCGTCGAACGTGCCGTCACGCTCATCGCCACCAGCGCCCGGCATTAGACGCCAGTCGCCGGGCGCAGCCGCGAATCCTGACCGGCAGCAAAGAAGGCCCCCGCCAAACGGCGGGGGCCTTCTTTGTGAGTTGCGAAGCGGATCGGCTTGGCCTAGAGGGCGTTAACCTTCTTGGAGATGGCCGACTTGCGGTTGGCAGCGTTGTTGGCGTGGATAACGCCCTTGCTGACAGCCTTGTCCAGCTTGCGGCCTGCGTTCACCAAGGCAACCGTAGCTGCATCCTTGTCAGCCTTGGATACGGCCGTGTTTACTGCACGGATCGCAGTCTTCAGCTCGGACCTGACCGAGAGGTTGCGCTGGCGCGCCTTCTCGTTGGTGAGGATGCGCTTCTTCTGGGACTTGATATTAGCCACGTTGTATAACTCTCTTTTGATACGAAAATACGGTCGTAGAGGGCGTAGCCTGACCGTTGACAGCGGCGTGGGGATGCTCGAATTACGGTGAACGTCTGGCCAGGCTGTTGTGACCGCCGACCTGCACGGACACACACAGGGACGATCTTATCAGACCATGGGTGGGAGGGTTTACGACCAGCCGTGCCTGGCCCGCAGTCCGTCCGCGACCTGGCCGAACCGCTTCGCGTCCAGCACGGCGCCTTCCCTGCGGATGTCCGCTTCATTGACTTGGAGGATGCGGTCCAATTTGGCTTCGCTGGGGCGACCCTGCCGGTCCCAGGGACCGTTGCCCAAATCAACGTAGTCGTCGTCGCCACGACGGTCACCTGAGTGGTCCTTGCTGGTGAGCATGAGCGCCAGCAGGTGCTTGCCGGCGCGGCCCACCACCAGCACCGGCCGGTCCTTGCCCTGGCTGTAGTCCTCCTCGAACGGCACCCAGGTCCAGACAATCTCGCCGGGGTCCGGTGCGCCGTCGGGCTTGGGTGCGTAGAGGGCGCGGGAGGTCCCGTGGAAGTCACCGGGGTAGGGGAAGGCAAGGCCCTGCGCGGTGACGGCCGACGCCGGACCTCCCGCCGGGCGTGTCCGTCCCGGTGTGCCGGGTCTCGGCCGGGGTGGCGCCTTCGTGCTGCCGGGCTTGAGGAATGACCCGGCAAGGCTGCGCAGGAGGCCAAGGATGCGGTCGGTGGTTGATGCCATGGTCCATACAATAGCGAATGGCGCGCAGGGGCGTTGAGGCGGGCCGGCGTTTCGGCCCTGCCGGTTCTCTACCGTCCCCCCAAACGTGGGAGACTTGAACCCAATGAGTGTCCGGCGCCTGCCGCGCGGCCACAACCCCTGCACGGTCCGGCGCCACCGCCGGCATCCCTGCGCCCATGCAACAGTAAGGAACCCCAGTGTCACCCATGGCCCGCACTGCCCCGGTGCCCGCCGCGACCGATCCGGCGATCATCAGGAACTTTTGCATCATCGCCCACATTGACCATGGGAAATCAACCCTGGCCGATCGGATGCTCCAGCTCACCGGAGTGGTCAAGCAGCGTGACATGAAGGCGCAATACCTTGACCGCATGGACATTGAGCGGGAGCGCGGCATCACCATCAAGTCCCAGGCCGTGCGCATCCCATGGGAGGTCGACGGAACGGCGTACTGCCTGAACATGATTGACACCCCCGGCCACGTCGACTTCACCTATGAAGTGTCCCGGTCGCTGGCCGCCTGCGAAGGCGCCATCCTGCTCGTTGACGCAGCCCAGGGTATCGAGGCCCAGACACTGGCCAATCTGTACCTGGCCATGGAAAACAACCTCACCATCATTCCGGTGCTGAACAAGATCGACCTGCCGGCCGCGCAGCCGGAAAAGTATGCGCTCGAGCTGGCCAACCTGATCGGCGGCAAGCCCGAGGACGTCCTCCGGGTTTCCGGCAAGACCGGCATGGGTGTGGAAGAGCTGTTGGACCTGATTGTCCGTGAGCTGCCCCCGCCCGTGGGCGATCCCAACGCCCCTGCCCGCGCCATGATCTTTGACTCCGTATATGACACCTACCGCGGCGTGGTCACCTACGTCCGCGTGATTGACGGCAGCCTGGGCCCCCGGGAAAAGATCCAGATGATGTCCACCCGGGCCACCCACGAACTGCTCGAAATCGGTGTCAGCTCCCCCGAGCCGACGCCGTCCAAGGGCCTGGGCGTGGGCGAGGTGGGCTACCTGATCACCGGCGTGAAGGATGTGCGCCAGTCCAAGGTGGGAGACACCGTCACCACCTTCCACAAGCCAGCCACGGAATCCCTGGGCGGCTACCAGGACGCCAAGCCGATGGTGTTCTCCGGCCTGTACCCCATGGACGGCGCCGACTATCCCGTGTTGCGTGACGCGTTGGAAAAACTCATGCTCAACGACGCCGCGCTCATCTACGAGCCGGAGACCTCCGCCGCCCTGGGCTTTGGCTTCCGCGTGGGCTTCCTGGGACTGCTGCACCTGGAAATCACGCGTGAACGCCTGGAGCGCGAACACAACCTTGACCTGATTTCCACGGCCCCCAACGTGGAGTACGAGGTCACGCTGGAGGACAAGAAGGTCGTCCACGTCACGAACCCCAGCGAATACCCGTCGGGCAAGATCGCCGAGGTTCGCGAGCCGATGGTGTCCGCCACCGTTTTGGCGCCCAGCGAATTTGTTGGCGCCATCATGGAGCTGTGCCAGAGCCGCCGCGGCATCCTCGGCGGCATGGACTACCTCTCCGAGGACCGTGTCGAGATCCGCTACCGCCTGCCCCTGGCCGAGATCGTGTTCGACTTCTTTGACATCCTGAAGTCCAAGACGCGCGGCTACGGCTCCCTGGACTGGAAGGCCGACGGCGAACAGGTCGCCGACCTTGTCAAGGTCGACATCCTGCTGCAGGGCGAACAGGTGGACGCCTTCAGTGCCATCACGCACCGTGACAAGGCCTACGCCTACGGTGTCATGATGACCGGCAAGCTCCGTGAGCTCATTCCCCGCCAGCAGTTCGAGGTGCCGATCCAGGCGGCCATCGGAGCCCGGATCATCGCCCGCGAAAGCATCCGCGCCATCCGCAAGGACGTCCTGGCCAAGTGCTACGGCGGCGACATTTCCCGTAAGCGCAAGCTGCTGGAAAAGCAGAAGGAAGGCAAGAAGCGCATGAAGATGGTGGGCCGCGTGGAGGTCCCCCAGGAAGCGTTCATCGCCGCCCTGACCACCGACGAATCCTCAAAGGACAAGTCTAAAAAGTGACACCCAGTGCTTTGCCCCTTGGCGACCCGGCCCCGGCCGATGGCATACTGCCCGCGCAGGCTGCCGTCGGGGCCGCGGAGCGCAAGTTCAGCCTGTACACGCACATCCCGTTTTGTGCCGTGCGCTGCGGCTACTGCGATTTCAACACGTATACGGCCACGGAACTGGGCGGGGGAGCGTCCCAGGACGCCTACGCCGCCACGGCGGTTTGCGAAGTCGAGTTTGCCGCGCGGGCCATGGCGGCTTCGGGCCTGCCGGAGCGCAAGCTGAGCACCGTCTTTTTTGGCGGCGGCACGCCCACGCTGCTGCCTGCCGGTGACCTGACCGCCATTCTGGGCGCCGCCGTCGAACAGTGGGGGCTGGAGGACGGCGCCGAGGTGACCACCGAGGCCAACCCGGACTCCGTCACCAGGGATTCCCTGGCGGAACTGCGCGACGGCGGCTTCACCCGCGTATCCTTTGGCATGCAGTCCGCCGTGCCGCATGTTTTGAAGGTGCTGGACCGCACCCACAAACCCGAAAGGGTGCCGCAGGCCGTGGCCTGGGCGCGCGAAATGGGCCTGAACGTCAGCGTGGACTTGATCTATGGCACGCCGGGGGAATCCATTGCCGACTGGGAAACGTCGGTGCGCACCGCGCTGAGCTACGAGCCGGACCACATCTCGGCGTACTCGCTGATCGTGGAGGAGGGCACGAAGCTTGCAGCCCAGATCCGCCGCGGACAGGTCCCCGGCATTGACGACGACGACCACGCCGAGAAGTACGAGCTTGCCGACGCGCTTTTCCAGGAGGCGGGCCTCTCCTGGTACGAGGTCAGCAACTGGTCGCGCACCCCGGCGGATGCCTGCCAGCACAACCTGGCCTACTGGCGGGGAGATGACTGGTGGGGGATCGGCCCCGGCGCGCACTCCCACATGGGCGGGGTGCGCTGGTGGAACGTCAAGCACCCGTCGGCCTACGCGGGCCGTCTGGAACGCGGCGAATCACCCGCCGCGGGCCGGGAGACCCTCGATTCGGACACCCGCGAGCTGGAGCGCATCATGCTCACCTCGCGATTGAACGAAGGACTCGCGATCAACACCCTGCGTCCCGCGGCCCGCAAGGCCGTGGCCGGACTCATCGCGGGCGAGCTGGTTGATCCGGTGAAAGCTTTCCACGGCACTCTCGTGCTGACGCTTAAGGGCCGCCTTCTCGGCGATGCCGTGACAAGGGCCCTGCTGGACTGACGACTGCGCTGCCGGTCGGCCGCCCGGACGCGGCTATTTGATGCGGCGCAGGTTCCACGCGTAGCGGTACGGGTTGCCCTTGTTAACCTGGATGGCCGCGATGACGGACCAGACGGTCAGGCCAACCCAGAGAAGCAGGGCGAGCATGGACAGGGGGGTGCCGGCGCCCGGGTCGATGAGGTTGAGAATCAAGGCGATGATGTTCAGTGCGACGGCCGCGATGGTGGGCGGCAGCGTGAAGTTGAGCGCCTCCCGGGATTCCTGTGCCGTGAACGGGCCGCGAGCCGCCATGAACTTGTAAATGAGCGCTGACGGGATGCAGCCCAAAATGCCGCCGCAATGGGCCAGGAACGCCCACTGCTTGTCTTCTGCCGGGCTGAGTGGGGGCTTTGCCGGGTTGGTAAAATTGTTCACCGGATTGCTCACTTGTAACGTGCCTCTCAACAAAATGATCACTGCTCTGCACTGAACTGTCGGCATTGCGCCGGCAGCTACTACTAGGATACGGGTGCAGTGAGGAAGTCAATGACCTCCTCGACGCGCCCCAGCAGCGACGGCTCCAGGTCGGAGTAGCTGTTGACGCGTGAAAGCAGGCGCTGCCAGCCCAGGCCGACGTCCCCGGCGGTGCTGTGCGGCCACCCAAACGCCTGCAGGATGCCCATTTTCCACTCCATGGTGCGCGGAATCACAGGCCAGGCCGGGATGCCCAGCGTGGCGGGCTTGATTGCCTGCCACACATCCACATACGGGTGCCCCACCACCAGCACGTTGTTTGTGGCTGCGGGCGATTTCATGAGATCCGCCACAATCCGCGATTCCTTCGAATGGGGCACCAGGTGGTCCACCAGGACCCCCAACCGACGGTTCGGTCCCGGGGCAAAATCCCGCACGGCGGCGGTGAGATCGTCAATCCCGCGGAGTGGTTCGACGACGATCCCCTCCAGCCGCAGGTCGTCGCCCCACACCTTTTCCACCAATTCGGCGTCGTGCTTGCCCTCCACCCAGATGCGGCTGGCCTTGGCCACCTGGGCGCGCACTCCGGTCACCTTCACAGACCCGGAGGCTGTCTTGGCTGCCTTTTGCGGCGCGGCCACGGCAACCGGGGCCACCACTTCAACCGGTTCGCCATCGATGAGGAAGCCAAAGCCCAAGGGAAAGGCACGTACCTTCTCGCGCCGGTCGGCCAGTTCCATGATGTGCATCCCGCCGGACTTTTCGATCCTGACCACGGCGCCCACCCAGCCGGTTTGGACATCCTCGACCACCAGGCCGCGGGTGGCCGGCACCTGCCGCAAGGTCTTCGCCTGTGGCGCGCTCAGGTCCTGGGGACCCCAATTGTTGTACTGCACGTTGTTGGACTGCATGGTGCGGTTGCCCTTTGCTGTCGGTGTGCCGCTGTCGCGCGGCAGGGGCAGAGAATCCCATGCTAGTGCCCCAGCTGCAGCTGCGCCCATTGACACTGTCGGGCGGCGTGCCGAAAACCGGCCGCCGGAAAGTATTAGACTTGGCACTTGAATAGGTGGAGTGCCAACGAAGGAGGTGCCAGGCATGAGTGAACCACGGAAGCTGGAAGTTCTCCGTGCCATAGTCGAAGACTATGTGCATTCCCGCGAACCCGTCGGCTCCAAGGCCCTCGTTGAACGGCACCGGCTCGGTGTTTCCAGCGCCACCATCCGCAACGACATGGCCGCACTGGAAGACGACGGGCTGATCACGGCGCCCCACACCAGCTCGGGGCGGATCCCCACGGACAAGGGCTACCGGCTGTTCGTGGACCAAATCTCCTCCGTCAAGCCGTTGTCGGCCGCGGAACGGCGTGCCATCGCGGTTCTGCTGGATGGCTCCAGCGACCTCGACGACGTCCTCGAACGCACGGTGCGCACCCTGGCCCAGCTGACCAACCAGGTGGCCGTGGTGCAGTACCCGCGCTCGGCCAAGGCCACGGTCCGGCACATTGAGTTTGTCTCACTGGGACCCTCGCAGGTGCTGGAGGTGCTGATCCTGGCGTCCGGCAAGGTGGAGCAGTCCGTGATCGATGTCGGCGACGGCATCGACGACGTCAGGCTGGCCGGCCTTCGCCAGGCCTTCCTCGCCAGCCTGTCGGGGTGCACCGTGGCTAACCTGCCGGCGGCCCTGGCACAAGTTCCGGCGGGCGTCCCCGCGGCGGAGCAGGAAACTGCGCGCAAGCTGGCCCACGGCCTGGAGCAGCTGGCCCGGGCTGCACGGGAGGACCGCATCGTCCTGGCCGGGACGGCGAATCTGGCCCGGTCCAACGTCGATTTCCCCCTGAGCATCGGTCCCGTCCTGGATGCGCTGGAGGAACAGGTGGTGCTGCTGCGCCTGCTGGAGCAGATGGCCCAGGATTCGCTCGGCATGGCCGTAAGCATTGGCCGGGAGAACCCGCACGATTCCCTCTCGGAAGCGTCGGTGGTGGCCACCGGCTACGGTCCCGGCTTCAGCGCCAAATTGGGTGTGGTTGGCCCCACCCGCATGGACTATCCCAACACCATGTCCAGCGTCCGGGCCGTCGCCCGGTACCTTTCCCGAATTTTGGCCGGTTAACCGGCCTTTGAAGCAAAACCCGTACACGTTCCACTGAAGAGGGCAAGATTTTGAGCAACCACTACGACGCACTGGGTGTCTCCCACGACGCAACTGCGGAAGAGATCAAGAAGGCATACCGCAAACTGGCCCGGAAGCTGCATCCGGACGTCAACGACGCGCCGGACTCCCAGGACCGTTTCAAGGCCGTCACGCATGCCTATGAAGTCCTTTCGGACCCGCAGAAGCGCCGTGTCTACGACACCACCGGCAACGAGAACGGCAGCAGCGGCGGCGGCGGGGCCGGGAACTTTGACGGCCAGGGCTTCGCCTTCCAGGACATCTTTGAGACGTTCTTTGGCGGCGGCGGAGGCCAGGGCCGCGGACCGGAACCGCGCATGCGCCGCGGCCAGGACGCGCTCATCACCGTCCGCATCGACCTGCGTGAGACCGTGTTTGGCGTAAATAAGAAGATAGAGATCGACACCGCCGTCACGTGCACCACCTGTGAAGGAAGCTGCTGCCGTCCCGGCACCCACCCCGTCACCTGCGACGTCTGCCACGGCAGCGGCCAGATCCAGCGTCCCATGCGCTCCATCCTGGGCAACGTCATGACGCTGGCCACCTGCAACTCCTGCCAGGGCTTTGGCACCCGGATCGAGGATCCCTGCAACGAATGCATGGGCGAAGGGCGCGTCCGCAGCCGCCGCACACTGACCATCAAGGTCCCGGCGGGCGTGAACACCGGCACCCGCATCCAGCTGGCCGGCCAGGGCGAGGCGGGCCCTGCGGGCGGTCCCTCTGGCGACTTGTACGTGGAGATGAAGGTCAACAACGACCCCGCCTTCCTGCGTGAGGGCGACGACCTCCACGCCACGCTGAGCGTGCCCATGACAGCCGCAGCGCTGGGCACCGAGCTGACCTTTGAAACATTCGACGGCGAGCAGCCCATCAGCATTAAGCCCGGCACGCAGGCCGGGGAAGTCATCAACCTGCGCAGCCTGGGGGTGACGCACCTGCGCGGCTACGGCCGCGGCGACCTCAAGGTGCACGTCCACGTCGAAACGCCCACCAAGCCGGACGCTGCGCAGGAGGAACTTCTCAAGCAACTCGCCGCCCTGCGCGGGGAAACGTTCACCGAGGGCAAGCTCGTCAGCAGCGGCGGCATGTTCGCCAAGCTCCGCGACAAGCTCGGCAACCTCTAGGGCGCCGTGAGCAACCCCGTCTTTTACGCAGACCCGGGGCAGCTGGCCCCCCTGGCGGCAGGAGACACGTTCAGTCTTGGCGGGGCCGAGGGCCGCCATGCCGTCACCGTGAAAAGGCTTACTGTGGGGGAGTCCGTTGACCTGTGCGACGGCGAGGGCTTGCGTCTGGTGTGTACCGTCACCGGTGCCGCATCGGGCGTCCTGGACGTCAGGGTTGACCGGCTCGTCGCCGAAACTGTCGGGGCCTTTGAACTGGTGCTGGTCCAGGCTCTCGCCAAGGGCGACCGGGACGAGTTGGCCGTGGAGACCGCCACGGAACTTGGCGTTGACAGGGTGGTGCCCTGGCAGGCGGAACGCTCCATTGTCCGCTGGAAGATGGACAAAGCGGCCAAGGGTGCCGCCAAATGGCGCAATGTGGTGGCCTCGGCCGCCAAACAGGCCCGCCGCTCCCGCGTCCCGGCGGTCGGCGAACTGGTCGGGACCGCTGCCCTCGTGGAACTGGTCCGGGGCGCAGCGCTGGCAATTGTCCTTCATGAAGATGCCGTGGACACGCTGCCCGGTGTGGTGCGTGCATGGCGCGCAGGGGCAGGCGTACTGCCCGTTCCGGCAAGGATCGTCATGATCGTCGGTCCGGAGGGCGGCATGAGCCCCGCCGAGCTGCAGGCCTTTGCCTCGGCAGGGGCACACAAGGCACTGTTGGGCAGGCACGTCCTGAGGTCGTCAACGGCCGGACCGGCCGCCGTCGTTCTTCTCAGCCAGGAACTTGGGCGCTGGTAACAGCTTTCCCTACTTGGGGGCCGGGCTGGCGAGCTGGCCATCCAGCGTGACTACCTTGGTGTCCAGTCCCACCTGCTGTCCCGGTGCGGCAGGGTCGCTGATGAACACCGAAAGCTGGTAGCTTCCCAGCGGCGGGACCAGGTTGAACGTGAACGGACCCAACTGGCCCGGCCCCTTGGGGATGGCGACCGTGCCGGAGAGATAGACGTCCCCGACCTTGTTGTTCCTCACGGGCGCCAGTGTCCATGACAGGGAACCCGTGGGGGAGAGGCCCTGTCCGGTGACCTTCAGCGGCAGCCCATGGTACGTGGAACCGTTGGCCGGGTCGATGATCCACACCGGCGCCAGCAGTGCGGGATCGCGGGTCTGCGGCTTATCGAGGGCGACATGCCCAAAAGCGTTGTAGCCGGTGTGCCCATCGACCAGCACCGAGACCTGCACTGTTGTCCCGGTATCGATCAGGCCCGCCATGGCGGCGGCCGCCGTGGCCGTGTAGACCAGCTGGGCCACGGAGCGTTGGGCAATTCCGGCGTCGACCTTTTGCCCAAAGGCGTCGGCGGAGACGTCCACGGTAATGACATTTTTGGCTGAAATCGAGGCGCCCAGCCGGGACGGCTTGCTCCACACCGAGAAATAGTCGGGGTCCTTGGGGGAGCGGGTCATCATGGCCCGCAGCGACGCCACAATGGGATCGTCGGACGTCGGCGCGGGCATGAACTCCCGGTACAGGTATACCGCATCGTTGCTGTGGCCCAGCCAGTAGACGGGAATGGTCTGGCCGGCCGTCGGCGTTTCCAGCGGGGCACTCGTGACCAGGCCGGTGGGCTGCGGGCCGGCCGTGGTGGGCATGACGGTGTCATTGTGGTTTTTAATGCCGGCGGTGCAGCCCGTAGCAAGCAGCACAAGGGCCACCAGTGCACAGGCAAGCCGGGCTCGCCCGCCGGAACCGGCGGAGCCCCGCCGCATCGGTCGAACCGGCGCGCACACCTGCGGTCGAGGGGTGCGCGGATAGGCAGGCATGCGGATATTTAGCTCGCTTTTCAATCTCGGTGGGTCAGGCCGCACGGCGGCCGTTACGACGTTCCAAGCGCCCCCACAGACTTTGAACCTCCAACAGCTTGGCATATAGAACTGCCCCGTTGCCGGGTATGGGCCCCATTGGCCCGAACTGAAACCGTATCGAAACACTAAAGTGACCGGGCCTTAATCAATCGGCACCTTTCGCGGCCCCGATGCGCTCCAGCCCACAGCCACCACATCCGGATGCGCCCGTGCACTAAGATTGGTGGAAGTAGACATATGGAAAACCACCGGTGCAAGCCGGTACCACCAAGGAGAGATCACAGGCCTGGGACGGCCGCATCTATGCCAGAGACAACAGCCAGCCGACACGAACAGCTTCCGGAATCCGGAACGGGGCGGCAATTCCCGCACTCCGTAGACGGCACACGCACGGAAGTGGTCCATTTTTCCTCCACCGAGCAGATGGTGGCCACCCTCGGGGCCGAGGACGAGGGACTGCGCATCGTGGAGGGCCTGTATCCGTCGGTGGCCTTCCTGGCCCGGGGCAATGTGCTCTCGATTTCCGGCCCGTCCGCCGTGGTTCCGCGCATCATGCACCTCATGGAAGAGGCCCGGGGCATGGTCGCCCGGCACACCACCATGAACGCCGCCGTTTGGGAACAGCTGGCCACCATGCTCAAGGCCCGCCCGGAGACATCGGTGGTGGACATCCTCACCCAAGACATCCTTTCCTCCCGGGGACGCACCATCCGCCCCAAGACACTGAACCAGAAATCCTATGTGGATGCCATTGACCGCAACACCGTGGTGTTCGGCATCGGCCCGGCCGGCACGGGCAAGACCTACCTGGCCATGGCCAAGGCGGTCCAGGCACTGCAGCGCAAGGACGTCAGCCGCATTATCCTCACCCGTCCCGCAGTGGAGGCGGGGGAGCGCCTCGGGTTCCTGCCCGGCACCCTCAATGACAAGATCGACCCGTACCTGCGCCCGCTCTATGACGCCCTGCACGACATGATGGATCCGGAAACCATTCCCCGGCTCATGGCGGCCGGCACCATTGAGGTGGCCCCGCTGGCGTACATGCGCGGCCGGACGCTCAACGACGCCTTCATCATCCTGGACGAAGCCCAAAACACCACCCCGGAACAAATGAAGATGTTCCTCACCCGGCTTGGCTTTGGTTCCAAAATAGTTGTCACCGGCGACATCACCCAGGTGGACCTGCCCGTCGGCACCCGGAGCGGGCTGCGCGTTGTGGAGGAAATCCTGCTCGACGTCGATGACATCAGCTTCTCCATCCTGGACGCCACCGACGTGGTCCGGCACCGGCTGGTGGGCGCGATTGTCAGCGCCTACAACGACTGGGACGAGGCACATGACACACTGGTCAGCCCGCAGACCGCCGCCGGCGATGCCCATACCCGCTCCACACCCAACCACCAGCACGTGGCTGCGGCCCACCCCAATTCCAAGGACCACCACAGCCGATGAGCATTGAAATCAACAACGAATCCGGCGTCGAAGTCCGTGAAGAGGAGCTGGTCAAACTGGTCCGGCACATCCTGGGCCAAATGCACGTCCATCCGGAGACCGAAGTCTCCATCATCATGGCGGACGTGGAAAACATGGAAAAGCTCCACATCGAATGGATGGATGAGCCCGGGCCCACGGACGTTCTGTCCTTTCCCATGGACGAGTTGCGGCCCGGCACCGCCGACGCGGCCACGCCCGCAGGTCTGCTCGGCGACATCGTCCTTTGCCCGGCCGTGGCCCAGGAACAGGCCGTGGCAGCGGGCCATTCCATGGAAGAGGAACTGCTGCTGCTGACCACGCACGGCGTGCTGCACCTGCTGGGCTACGACCATGCCGAGCCGGACGAAAAGGAAGAAATGTTCGCCCTTCAGCGTGAGCTGCTGTCCGGCTATCTGGGCCGCGAAGCCCCGCGGGAGACAATGCAGTGACACTGGTCGCCCTGCCGGTCCTGGGGTTGATTTTCACGGCCATCGCGGCACTGTTGACGGCCATCGAGTCGGCCCTGAACTTTTTTCCCCGCCACGACGCCGAGGCGGTTGCCGCCCACAGCCGCGGCACCTCCCTGAGCCGCATCCTCCAGGCGCCCCTGGCCCACCTGAATGCGTTGCGTTTTTGGCGTGTCTGGTTCGAAATGGCCGCAGCCGTCGCCGTCGCGCTGTTCCTCATGCTGCTGCTGGAGAACGAGTGGGTGGCCGGGCTGATCGCCACCATTGTCATGGCTGGCATCAGCTTCATCCTGGTCGGAACCTCGCCCCGGCGCCTGGGCAGGATCTATTCCGCCGCATTGGTGGGCCGCAGCGCCCCCGTGGTGGACTTTCTGTACCGGATCCTGGGACCGATGCCCGGCTGGTTCCTCAAGCTGGGCGGCGCCGTGACCAACGAATCCGTGAACGACGACGCGTTCGTCACCGAGGAGGAGTTCCGCGAATTCGTGGACCGTGCCAGCGACTCGGAAATGATCGAGGACGGCGAAGCCGAGCTCATCCAAAGTGTCTTTGACCTTGGTGAAACCATGGTGCGTGCCGTCATGGTGCCGCGGACGGACATCCGCAGCATTGACCAGGGCTCCACCCTGGAGGATGCCATGGATGTTTTCCTCGAATCCGGATTCTCCCGGGTGCCCGTCATCGGCGAAAGCGCCGACCACATCCTGGGAATCCTGTACCTGAAGGACCTGGTGGCCACCATGCACCGACTGGACGACGGCGATCCCCGCCCGGTGGTGGAGGCCTTGGCCCGCAGCGTCCGCTACGTCCCGGAGTCCAAACCTGTTGACGAGCTGTTGAAGGAACTGCAGGGTGAATCGACGCATGTGGCCATTGTGGTGGACGAATACGGGGGCACCGCGGGCCTGGTGACCCTGGAGGACCTGATCGAGGAGATTGTCGGGGAGATCGCCGACGAATACGATTCGGTGTCCCCTGACGTCCAGGGCCTGGGCCAGGGCAGGTTCCGCATCCGCACCCGCATGGGAGTGGAGAACTTTGGCGAACTTTTCGGCAAGGAACTCGACGATGACGAGGTGGACACCGTGGGCGGGCTGCTGGCAAAGCACCTGGGCAGGATCCCTTCTCCGGGGAGCACGGTGGTGGTATCCGGCATCCGACTGGTGGCCGACCGCATGGAACCGGCCCGTAACCGGGTCAGTCACGTCATTGCCAGTGCGGTCCCGGACGCACGGGACGGCAGCGTCCCACAGCACCCCGAATCGACGAAAGACCACGCCCCCGGTGCCCGGGGCCGTGCCACGAAGAGTAAAGAACACCACAGGAGCAGTCATGACTAAGAAAAAAGGGACGCTGGCCATGCCCTCGCCCAAAAAGGACGGCTTTCGCGCCGGCTTCGCCGTTCTCGCCGGCCGGCCCAACGCTGGAAAGTCAACCCTGACCAACGCGTTGGTCGGACAAAAGGTGGCCATCACCTCCGCCAAGCCGCAGACCACCCGCCACACCATCCGCGGAATCGTCCACCGGGAGAACTTCCAACTGGTGCTCGTGGACACCCCCGGCCTGCACCGGCCCCGCACGCTGCTGGGGAAACGCCTCAATGACCTGGTAGCGGACACCCTTTCCGAAGTTGACGCCATCGGCTTCTGCCTGCCCGCCAATGAAAAAATCGGCCCCGGCGACCGCTACATCGCCCAGCAGCTGGCCAACGTGGGCAACAAGCCCGTGATCGCCATTGTCACCAAGACGGACACCGTGGACCGCCAGGCCGTGACCGACCAGCTGATTGCCGCCGAGGCGCTGGGGCGGGAGGTCATGGGCGAGGACGGTTTTGCCGCCGTCGTCCCTGTCTCAGCGGTGGAGGACTTCCAGGTGGAGACCCTGGCCGGCGTACTGGCCGGCTACCTGCCGCTGTCCCCGGCACTGTATCCCGACGGCGAACTGACGGACGAACCCGAGGCGGTCATGGTGGCCGAGCTGATTCGCGAGGCAGCACTCGAAGGCGTTCGTGACGAGCTGCCGCACTCACTGGCGGTGGTCGTCGAGGAGATTGTTCCCCGTGAGGGCCGCACCGAGGGTCATGAGCTGCTCGATGTCCGCGTCAACCTGTACGTGGAACGCCCCTCCCAAAAGGCAATCATCATTGGCAAGGGCGGGGCCCGGTTGCGGGAAGTGGGCACCAATGCCCGCCACGGCATCGAGGCGCTGCTTGGGACCAAAATCTACCTGGATCTGCACGTCAAGGTGGCCAAGGACTGGCAGCGGGACCCCAAGCAGCTCGTGAAACTGGGTTTCTGAGGTCGCACTCCGCTTTCGCCGCCGGGCATCTGGCGGCAAGGTGCGCGGCTTTGCGCATGTTCCCAGCCTTCCCAGGTAAACTCGACGCAGTTCTCTTGTCCGCAGTGAAAGGTTTATCCATGGGGCGACGCCGTGCCCAAACGGCGGCAGCAAAGGCTGCCGACACCTCCCATCGTGAACCCCTGCCCGACGGGTCACCCATTGGCCGGCACTTCACACCCAAGCACAAGGCACCGCTGTGGCTGAAGATCACCGCGGTGGCCCTCTCCGGCGTCCTCGTCCTGGTGTTGGGCACGGCAGGCGTGCTGGTCATGAAGCTGCAGCAAAACGTCACCACGTCCCCGCTCAACGCCGGGGTGCTCCCGGATGGCAAGACCAAGGCGCCGGTGGAGGACACCGGCTCGCTGCAGGTGCTGATTTTGGGCACGGACACCAGGGCGGGCAAGAACAGTGAATACGGCACCGCCGCCGAATCCGCTGGGGCGGGCAACTCCGACGTCATGCTGCTGATGAATATTTCCGCAGACAACTCCCAGGTGTCGGTGACCAGCTTCCCCCGCGACCTCATGGTCCCCATCCCGGACTGCAAGTCGGCAACCACCGGCGATATTGTGCCGGGCCAGTCCATGGGGCAGCTGAACTCCGCGCTGGGCGCCGGCCCGGGCTGTACCGTTGCGGCCATCAATGAACTGACCGGGCTGACCATCGACCACTTCATGCTCGCGGACTTCACCGCCGTCAAGGAACTCTCCAACGCGCTCGGGGGCGTCGAGGTGTGTGTGGACCATGCCATGTACGACGTCGACGGCTCATTCCTGAAGCTGCCGGCCGGCAAGAGCCTGGTCAAGGGGGAGCAGGCGCTGGCCTTCCTGCGCACCCGCCACGCCTTTGGGGATTCCAGCGACCTTGACCGGATCAAGGCCCAGCAGTATTTTCTGGGCTCCATGGTTCGCAAGGTCAAGGAGGAAGGCACCCTGACCAACCTGCCCAAGCTGTACAACCTGGCGGATGTGGTCACGAAGAACCTCACCATCGACGAGGGCCTGGCCAGCATCCCTGCCATGGTCGGCATTGCCACGAGGCTGGCGAAAATTGATCTCGCCAATGTCTCCTTTGTCACCGTGCCCAACGAGCCGTATGTGGCCGATCCCAACAGGGTCCAGCTCAAGGAGCCCCAGGCAGGCCAGTTCTTTGCCGCCCTGCGCCATGACACAGCCCTGACCAAGTCCACCGCAAAACCAAGCACGACGGCGACGGGCTCATCCACCGCTTCTTCCGGTGCGTCATCCGCTGCAGCCACGACGGGTGCCACGACAACGGGGCCGACCGCGGCAGCGTATGACAAGTCCGCGCAGGCCATCAGCGTGGCCAACGCCTCGGCGGTTGTCGGCCGTGCCACGGAAGTTCTGCAGGGCCTTGCCGCTGCCGGGTTCACGAACTCCTGGTCCGGTGGCGATGTGGCGGCACAAAACCAGACAAAGGTCCTCTACGGGCAGGACATGGCCGATGTTGCCCGCGATGTGGCCAAGCTCTTCAACATTCCGGCCACAGCCGTGCAGTCCGACCCCTCCGTGACCGGCGTGCAACTGGTCATTGGAACGGACTGGACCAGTGGCACGGAGTACGGCAAGATCACGGTCCCCAAAGACATCGTCTCCAGCACGGCCGACCAAAGCGGCGGCTGCCTGAAGGTCAACCCGCTCTACTACACCGGCTGACCGGCTGCCGCCCCGGCGGTGGCGTTGGGTGCGGCAGGGACGGCATTCCCTCGGCCGCTATCCGACGCGTCGGCCGCGGGCGGCCTTTGGCGCCTCCTTCACGCGGCCTACGGAAACGCCGTCCTCGCCGCCCTGTCGGCGCCGAGCGGCGGAGCCGGCATTTTTTGTAGTCCGGCGTCAGGGAGGCCCGGAGGCCGCCCGCGGCCGGAGGGCCGGAAAGCCGGACGGAAAAATGCCGGGTCCGCCGCAGGGTCCGGCGGCTACCAGATGCCCACCCGGTCGGCCGGGTCCAGCCACAGTCCATCGTCTGCGCTGGTCGCGAAGGCGTCATGGAAGGCACCAAGGTTGCGCACCACGGCATTGCAGCGCCATTCGGCGGGGGAGTGCGGATCGACAGCCAAGCGGCGCACGGCTTCTTCGTGCCGGATCTTCATGCGCCAACATTCAGCCCAGGAGAAGAAGAAGCGCTGCGCCCCGGTGAGGCCGTCAACGTGGGGTGACTGCGCGCCGTCGAGGCTTAACTGGTAGGCCTTGAAGCCGATGGCCAGGCCGCCAAGGTCGCCAATGTTCTCACCCAGGGTGAGCCGGCCGTTGACGAACTCACCCGGTGCAGCCGTGGGGGAGAGCGCGTTGTACTGGTCCACCAGCCTCGCCGTCAGTGCCTCAAAGGCTGCGCGGTCGTCGTCGGTCCACCAGTTGCGCAGGGCCCCGGTGCCGTCAAATTGCGAGCCCTGATCGTCAAAGCCGTGGCCGATCTCGTGGCCGATCACGGCGCCGATCCCACCGTAGTTGGCGGCGTCGTCGGCTTCAGCGTCAAAGAACGGCGGCCGCAGGATCGCAGCCGGGAACACCACCTCGTTCATCGTGGGGTTGTAGTAGGCGTTGACCGTCTGGGGAGTCATAAGCCATTCCTCGCGGTCGATCGGCCTGCCGATCTTGGCCAGCTGGCGGGCCAGTTCAAAGGCGTTGCTGCGCTCGATGTTGCCGATCAGGTCCCCGCGCACAATATCAAGTGAGGAATAGTCGCGCCACTTGGACGGGTAGCCGATCTTGGCAGTGAAGGCGTCGAGTTTTTCCAGTGCCCGCTCGATGGTTTCCTGGCTCATCCACGCCAGCCCGGCAATACTTTGGCGGTAAGCTTCGATCAGGTTGGCCACCAGCACCTCCATGCGGGCCTTGTGGCTTTCGGGGAAGTGTTCTGCCACATAAAGCTGGCCCACCGCCTCTCCCAAGGCACCCTCGACCAGGGAGACCCCACGCTTCCAACGGTCCCGGATCGACGGTGTTCCGCTGAGTGTGGTTCCATGGAAGGCAAAGTTTTCATCGACGAAGGCCTGGGACAAATACGGTGCGGCACTAGCGATGGTGCGCATGGCCAGCCAGGCCTTCCAGTCCTCGAGGCGGTCCTCCACGAGCAAGGACGCCTGACCGTGGAAGAAGTCCGGAGTGGCCACCACCAGCTCGGCACTGTGCCCGGCGCTGATGCCGAGGGCATCCAGCCACAGTCCCAGGGCAGGCAGCATGTCAAGGGCCTCAACCTTGTCCATGAGGTTGTAGGTTTTCTGCGGATCCCGCAGCGTCACCTTGTCCCAGTGCGTGGCGGCAATTTCGGTTTCCAGGGCCATGAGGCGAGTGGCCTTGCCGGCAGGGTCCCCAACCCCGGCCAGCCCCAGCATGGCGTGCGCATGCGCCACATAGGCATCGCGGACGGCGGCAAACTTCTCGTCGCGGTAGTACGACTCATCCGGCAGGCCCAGCCCAGACTGAAAAAGGTGGAGCAGTGCACGTTCGGGATTGCCGGCGTCGTTGTTAACATAGGCGCCGAACAGGCCGTCCCCGCCGTTGCGGTCCAGTTCACCCATCAAGCTGACGACGGCGGCGATGGAGTCCGCATCTTCCACCGCCTTGAGCTTGGCTGCCAGGGGCGACGCGCCGGCGGCCTCCACGGCGGCCTCGTCCATGAAGTCGGCGTAGAGATCGCCGATCTTGGCCCCAATGCTCCCGGCTTCAGAGCCGGGCTGCGCCGCCGTCGCCGCGGCGCGCTCAATGATCGCCCTGACGGCGGCTTCGGATTCATCGCGCAGTGCGGTGAAGGAGCCGCTCAGCGCGCGGTCTTCGGGAATGACCTCGGCAGCCAGCCACTGGCCGTTCACGTGGGCGTACAGGTCATCCTGCGGCCGTATGCCCTGGTCAATGTTGCTTACGTTGATGCCGGAATGAGTCAAAAGAATCTGTCCCCTTGTAAATTGTTGGTGCGTGTCGCTGTGCTGCAGGCGATGCCGGTGGTTTGTGGCGGGCCCCGCACGCATAATAGTGAGCCCTTTCACCATCATCCTAGTGCCGTGCTAGGGTTAAAACGTGCGCACTGGACTGCTCCTTCTTAGCTGCCGCGGCGAGGCCTCAACCACGTTGAATTGATCAACTTGGCACATTGGCCGCCCTCGCTGCGGTGTTTGCGTTGCCCGGCTGAGCTACCCACGTGTTGAACAAGATTAAGGTCATCTCCATGCGAAACGCACAAAAGCCCTCAGGAATGCCGGTACACCGTTACACGCCTTTCCAGGAGCAGATCAACGTCTCCCTTCCGGACCGCACCTGGCCGGACAACGTCATCACGAAGGCGCCGCGCTGGTGCGCTGTGGACCTGCGTGACGGCAACCAGGCCCTGATCGATCCCATGAGCCCGGGCCGGAAGATGAAAATGTTCCAGCTGCTGGTAAAGATGGGCTACAAGGAGATCGAGGTCGGGTTCCCTTCCGCGTCCCAGACTGACTTTGACTTTGTGCGCCAGCTGGTCGAAGGCGGCCACATCCCGGATGATGTCACCATCCAGGTTCTGACGCAGGCCCGTGAGCACCTGATTGAGCGGACCTACGAGTCACTGGTCGGAGCAAAGCAGGCCATCGTGCATCTTTACAATTCCACGTCCGTGCTGCAGCGCCGGGTGGTCTTTAACCAGGACGAGGACGGCATCCTGGACATGGCCCTGCAGGGTGCCCGCCTGTGCCGGAAGTATGAAGAGTCCCTGGCGGACACGCACATCACGTACGAATACTCGCCGGAGTCCTTCACCGGCACCGAGCCCGAATACGCCCTGCGTGTGTGCAATGCCGTTGCGGACATCTTCGAGGCATCTGAGGACAACCAAGTCATCATCAACCTGCCGGCAACAGTGGAAATGGCAACCCCCAACATTTACGCCGACTCGATTGAGTGGATGAGCCGCAACCTCCACCCCCGCGAGGGCATCATCCTGTCCCTGCACCCGCACAACGACCGGGGTACCGGCGTGGCTGCCGCCGAGTTGGGCTACCTGGCCGGAGCCGACCGCATTGAGGGCTGCCTGTTTGGCAACGGCGAACGCACCGGCAACGTTGACCTGGTCACGCTCGGCCTGAACATGTTTACGCAGGGTATCGACCCCATGATCGACTTCTCCGACATCGACGACGTCCGCCGCACCGTCGAGTACTGCAACCAGCTGCCCGTTGGCGAACGTGTCCCGTACGGCGGTGACCTGGTCTTCACCGCGTTCTCCGGTTCCCACCAAGACGCCATCAAGAAGGGGCTCGAAGCGCTGGAGACCGATGCCGCCGCTGCCGGCAACCCCGTCTCCGACCACACCTGGGCTGTGCCGTACCTGCCCGTCGACCCCAAGGACCTGGGCCGCAGCTACGAGGCAGTCATCCGCGTCAACTCGCAGTCCGGGAAGGGCGGGGTTGCGTACCTGCTGAAGAATGAGCACAGCCTGGACCTGCCGCGACGGGCCCAGATTGAATTTTCCGGTGTCATCCAAAAGCGCACGGACACCGTTGGCGGTGAGGTCAGCGGCAGCGAGCTCTGGACCATCTTCACCGATGAATACCTGCCCACGGAAGTCTCGGACAACGGGTGGGGCCGCTACCACATCGGTCCTTTCACCACCTCCACGGGCGACGACGGTGAAATGTCGCTGACGGCGAAGATGACGATCGACGGGGTGACCACTACCCGTACTGGAACCGGCAACGGGCCCATAGCTGCCCTGCTCGCCATTCTGGGTGAAGACGGAGTGGACGTGAGGGTGCTGGACTACTCCGAGCACGCCCTGTCCGAAGGTGGCGACGCCCGCGCCGCCGCCTTCGTCGAATGTGCGGTGGGTGAGCGCGTGCTGTGGGGGGTCGGCATCGATGCGAACACCTCAACGTCGTCGCTCAAGGCCGTTATTTCCGCTGTCAACCGCGCCGTCCGGGACGCCCACGCCTAGCAAGGGCCTTCGCGCCTTCGCGGCTGCGTCCGCCGATGGGTCACCCATCTGCGTAAACGGGTGTGTGGGGCCGTACAAGTGCGCCAGCTAGTGGAAGAATGTAGGGGTGTCCAATCAATCCTTCGCCGCCCGCACCTACCGGGATGACGCCGTCGTCCTGCGTACCCATAAGTTGGGTGAGGCGGACAGGATCATTACGCTGTTGACCCACCGCCACGGGCAGCTGCGCGCCGTGGCGCGTGGCGTGCGGCGCACCAGCAGCAAATTTGGGGCCCGGCTGGAACCCTTCATGGTGGCGGACCTGCAACTGGTCAAGGGGCGGACCTTGGACATTGTCACCCAGGCGGTGGCCAAGGGCAGCTACGGGGACGCCATCGCCGCCAATTACGACCGTTATGTGGTGGCCGCAGCCATGGCGGAAACCGCCGAGCGGCTCACCGACGTCGACGGTGAAACGTCCGGCGCACACTACCTGCTGCTGGTCGGGGCACTTGCTGCCCTGAGCCGGGCGGCGCATGCGCCAGGACTGATTCTGGATTCCTATTTGCTGCGTGCCGTGTCGATCGCCGGCTGGGCGCCCAGCTTTGGCGACTGCGCCAGATGCGGGGCGCCCGGCCCCCACGGCGCGTTCAATGCTGCGTTGGGCGGGGCCGTGTGCCACGAATGCCGGCCGCCGGGGTCCCCGGCCCCCGCCCCGCAGACCATGTTGTTGTTGGCCAGCCTGCTCAGCGCCGACTGGGCAGCGGCGGACGCATCGGAAAACATTCATCGGCGCGAGGCCGCGGGCCTGGTTGCCGGCTATGTGCAGTGGCATTTGGAACGTACAGTGCGTTCCCTCAAACTTGTGGAGCGTATGTAGACCCATGGCAGTCAATCGCAGCAGCCGCAGCAGGAACAAGGCGCCCGTCACGGCGCCATGGCCTCACCCGTCGGGCGAGGCCATGCCGGCCATTCCGGCGGAGCTCATTCCCCACCACGTGGCAATCGTCATGGACGGCAACGGCCGCTGGGCCAACCAACGGGGACTGCCACGCATTGAAGGGCACAAGGCCGGCGAACCGGCACTGTTGGACGTCATGGCAGGCGCCATTGAAATGGGCATCAAACATGTCAGCGTTTACGCCTTCTCCACGGAGAACTGGAAGCGGTCCCCGGAAGAAATCCGTTTCCTCATGGGTTTTAACAAGGATGTATTAAGACGCCAGCGTGACCAGCTCGACGACTGGGGCGTCCGCATCCGCTGGGCCGGCCGGAAGCCGCGGCTCTGGGGCTCGGTCATCAAGGAGCTAGAGGTGGCCCAGGAGCATACGAAGGACAATGACACCATTACGTTGACCATGTGTGTTAATTACGGCGGGCGGGCGGAGATTTCCGACGCCGTCTCCGCGTTGGCGGCCGACGTCGCCGCCGGGAAGCTCAGCCCCAAGTCGATCACAGAGAAGAGCATCCGAAAGTACCTCTACGTTCCGGACATGCCGGACGTGGACTTGTTCCTGCGCTCCAGTGGTGAGCAAAGACTCTCCAACTTTCTGCTGTGGCAAAGCGCCTATGCCGAGTTTGTCTTCATGGACACGTTATGGCCAGACGTTGACCGCAGGACGCTGTGGGCCGCCGTGGACGAGTATGCGCGGAGGAACCGCCGCTACGGTGGCGCCGTGGACGCAGCTGCCACCGGCTAAAACTCCGTAGGATCTTAATACGCGTGTGCTATTAAGATTCAGAAGCCGATCACGCGCATGCCTTCGCTGGACAACTCAGGCGTGTGGCCCCGGTCACGGCTGGGGATGGCGGCTATCCCTGGACGGTCCCTGCGCCGCCCCTGCTACGGGCTTGCACCGTCCCTGCTACGGCCCCCATTTCATGGGTGTGTTCAGCGGCAAGCTGCCTGGCGAGTGCTTCGGGGAACATGGGCCGATCCATGTTCCGCCAGCGTTCGCTAAGCCACAATGGCGGGGGTTGGCTCGGGTGCCCTCTGGTTGTTTGGGCCGTGGAAGTTGGGGGTGCCTTGGAATGTCAGTGCCTGAGTGCACACTGGGGACAAGCCAGAGCCATGGGACACGGCCCCGGCCGGATGGCGTTCCGGGTCAAGAAGAAATTAGTAAATATCTTCTACTATATGTAACTTTTGTAGCTGGATGGGTCTATGATGATGTTATGGGCACGACGGATCGGCCCGGCAGCAAGGGGGATTCCACCCCGACCGGACCGCCTTCTTTGGAACCGTCCCCCGGCCAGCGGCCCGGGGACACTCAGCCCCGGCCCGCTTCTTCCCGCCCGTTGCCTTCCGGGCAGTTCCTGCCCTCCCGGGACAGTGGCCGGTTCGATGTCCGGCTCCCGTTCGAAGGCCAGGGCCGCTTCGATCGACGCGACTCATCCTTGGATCCTGGCCCGTCCGTGGCGGAAACGGATGCGCTGGTCGCCTCTGATCCGTTTGCTGATGATCCCCGCATGGAGCGGGTCACTTGGGTGGGGCCCTCCCGGCTGGTCACGGTGGAGGAATGGGCCGCCCTAACCGGCTCCTCCCTGGCGATCCCCTCCTGGAAGATCCACGGCACCGACACCTCCGGCAGCCCAACAGCCGGCACCACCACAGCCGGCATCGCAACGGGTGGCACCACCACGGACGGCACCGACCCGGCCGGCACCGCAACGGGCGGCACGAACGAGGACGGCACCACCGAGGACGGCAGCCCAACGGGCGGCAGCCCCGCAGCCGGCACCACCGAGGACGGCATCGCAACGGGTGGCACCACCACGGACGGCACCGACCCGGCCGGCACCGCAACGGGCGGCACGAACGAGGACGGCAGCCCCGCAGCCGGCACCGCAACGGGCGGCACCGACCCGGGCGGCATCAACGGCGCTGGCAGTGTCGTGGCTGGGGGTGTTGGCCCGGTGGGTGATGGCCGGGCGGTGACGGGGCTGGCTGGTTTCCCGGCAGTGGTTCCTGCTGTGGTTCCGGTGGTGGGGGACGCGGCCATGGCGTCGCGGTTGGCGGTGGTGCGGGCCGCGGTGCCTGATCTGCCCAAGGCGCCCCGGCCCGGCAACCCGGCGCCGATGCCCTGGTCGCCGGCGGGAACAGCTGACGCCCTGGACGGACTGGACCCGGCCGGGCTGGCCGATAATGAGCTGCTGGACTTTATCCACGCGGCGAACCGGCTCGCCGCGTTCGCCCGGGCCGTGGAGAACCAGGGACTGGCCGCGTTCGCCACACGCCGACCGCCCCTGGCAGGGGAAAACGTCAAGGGCCGGAAAAACCCGGAGGAATCGATGTGGGCCGCCGGGGAGATCATGGCCCTGTACTGCGTGGGCAAGGGCACCGCCCAACACCGCCTCGACGACGCCCAAACCCTCATCCGCCACCTGCCCGCCACCACCGCCCAATACCGGCAGGGACTTCTGGACGAGGTGCGGATCAGGGCCATCCACCGCGGCATTGAAAACATCCCCGTGGACATCCTCCCGGCCCTGGAACCCCTGTTCCTGCCCGGAGCCTCCCGGATGAACCCGGCCGCGCTGACCCGCAAGATCCGCCGCCTCGCCGAAAAACACCACCCCGAGCCCCTGGGCATCCGCCACGAACGGGCCCGCCGGGACCGCACGGTCTGGCTCACCCCACTGCCCGACGGAATGGCCCTGCTCGGGGCAATCCTGCCCGCCGTCACCGCCGCGCCCCTCTTCGAGTCCCTGCAGGCCTGGGCCACCGCCGCGGCCCGCGACGGGGAACCCAGCACCGCACTGACCCCCACCGGCAGGCCATCACGCAGCTACACGAACTACCTCGCCGACTGCTACACCGACCTGATCCACCAAGCCTTCCTCCACCCCACCGGCAGCTGCGAAAACTGCACCTGCAACCACGAAAACTACAACCACACCAACGGCACCAACACCAGCAACCAAGACAACGGCCACAACACCGGAGGACAGGACACCGGCCAGGATACCGCCGGCCCCGACAACGACAGGGCCGGGGGCAGGGGATCCCCGCCGCCGGTGCCCGAGCCCCGCTTCAAACCACGAATCCCGGCCAAGATCAACCTCACCATCCCGTTCCTGACAGCGATGAACCACTCCGAGGAACCCGGCCACCTGAACGGCTACGGGCCCATCCCGGCAGAACAGGCCCGCGAACTCGCCGGCGAAGCCACGTCCTGGATCAGGATCCTCACCGACCCCGAAAAAGAGACCATACTCAGCGTCGGCCGCCACGCCTACGCCCCACCGGCCGACATGGCCCGCCTCGTCAGACTCAAATCACCCACCTGCACCGGCATCGGCTGCGAACGCAGCGCCGACCACTGCCAACTCGACCACACCATCCCCTTCCACCAAAACCGCTACACCCCCGACGGCACCCTCCTGCCCCACGGCGAGACCAGCACCGAAAACCTCCGCCCCCGCTCCCTCTACTGCCACCGCCTCAAAGACGACCCCACCACCGGCTGGACCGTGGAACCCCAACACCCCGGCACCACCAAAACCACCACCCCCACCGGCCGCACCTACCTCGACACCCAAGACGAACCCGCCCCCTTCTAAAACGCACCACACCCCGAAGCGCCAGG
>NZ_QJVD01000095.1 GCF_003219815.1 Arthrobacter livingstonensis | reverse complement strand
CCCAGGACGTGGGAGAGCGCAGCCGCCGAGGTGGCAAAGACCGCTGCGGTCCAGCCGCGGGCAAGGCGCGCACCACGACCAGTCATGATTTGTCCATGTCCTTGGGATGGCCTGTTAAAAAGTGGACTATCCGACGCCGGCGCACGACTTCGATAGCGGCCGACAACCTTGTTGACTCTGCTGCCGACCCTGGTTCAACCATGGGGTTGGTCTTTGACGAGTGGCGTATTGCGTGGAGATGACCGCCGCCCGATGTGGATGCCGTTGGCCGTTGCCGAGAAATCGAGTTCAAACAGGCTGGCAATCACCAGATCAGCACTCAGATCCTCCGCTCCGTGTGTACCGGCCACCGCCAAGGTCGTGCACCCAGCATCATGCGCGGAGCGCAGGCCAGCCGGTGCATCCTCGACGACGAGGCAGCGGCCAGGTTCGAAGCCCAGCCACTGGGCGCCGAGCGCGAAGGGTTCGGGGTCCGGCTTGCCGCGCACGACGTCGTCGAAGGTGACTATCACCCGGGGTGGCACCAGCCCGGAAGCCATGATTCGTGCCGCGGCAAGGGGCCGCGTACACGAGGTGACGATGGCTTTGCGGTATTCACCGATGGCCATGAGCGCTTCGGCGGCTCCCGGAAGGACAGTTATGTCGCCGACTTCGGCGATCTCAATTTGTTGAATGCGTTCAAAAGATGTGTCGAACTCTTCGGTTGGAACCAGGGAAGCCACAATATCCCGGGCCGGCAGGCCATGGTAGCCGTCGAGGAACGATGGATCGAGTCCACGTTCGGCAGCCCACGCGAGCCAGGACCGACGCACCGCGGGGGTCGAGTCAATGAGAGTGCCGTCCATATCGAATAGGACAGCGTCAAACGTTTGCCCGATCACGGGTCGCCAAGGTCGACTTATCTCAGCGGTGTTGACTCCAGAGATAATGATGCTGGGATCATCGAAGTGTGTCATGGATGCGGCGTCTTTCCTTCTCGGCACTCGGACATAAATGTTGGGCCTGTGGCCTGTGAAATCGCTCATTTAGAGACAAATACGGGTCGGCTGGTGGTTCAGGATTAGTGCTCGGGTTTCATGACGGCGACCTTCCTGCTTCTGGTCGCATCAATTGCCAGCGTTCATGTGGCGCTATTATCCGGAATAGAGGCTGGATAGGAAGCGTTCAAGTTCCCGATTCGGAGCGGCTGTTTCCACAACGCTTTAAGACTCCACGCGCTCGACGTACATGCCTTCCACGGGATGTGCGGCAGGCGCTACCCTGCAATTGGATTCTTCGGCAGCTAGGGGGGTGTGGCCGGAAGGGACTGACCGGATGCTGTGGACGATGGCCATGATGGCTTCCTCTCTGAAACTTTCACTATGGTTTTCCAGACTTGAGCGGATCAATTTCTAGTGGGCGATCAGTCCTAAGGTGGAGGCCTGCTATGAGCAGGCCACGAGTCCCACCGTCGCGGGAAGAGCGCGTCCGTTCATGTTGTCATGGTGGCGAACATTAGGGCCATGACGGCGGCGCCGAGGGCTTCGAGTCCGTGTGCTGCGCGGAT
>NZ_QJVD01000094.1 GCF_003219815.1 Arthrobacter livingstonensis | reverse complement strand
CTACTACGATGAAATAAGCGGCTCGTTACCCGATGAAGCTGCCAGAAAACTGGCGGCATAATTTCCGGGACGGTTCAGTACCGAGGGAGCGTGATGACTGGATAACAGAGGGAATGCGCCTATTCTTCCCCCTCTCTCTCCGCATTTGGGGTGGGCAGATGGATGACTGGAGTGTAATCGGCGCAGAGTTGACGGAAAGGGAGGTCCAGCTGAGCTTTCAGCACAAAGAGGACACGAAACTTTTCGGACAGGCAACCATCGACCTCCAGTGGGGGGTTGCGACGGAGTTCACGACGCCATGGGAGCAGATGACGCTTCAGGACGTCAAGAGCTCGTGGGATTAGTTGAGGTCGCGGCAGAAAACCGCAAAAAATCGTAGGCTAAGTCCCCGCCAAGAAACGTACCCATCGGCGTAGAGCTGGTCGATGGATACTATGACAATCATGGTCCGCAGGGGAACGGCTTACGCTACGGGCTAAAGCCGTTCTCGGGCGGGCATTTTCATGGCGCCCGAGAACGGCCGACCGGAAGGTTACATCTCAGTGGCCGTCGGCGTGTGGAAGATGATGCGGTTACCGAACGGGTCTGGAACGGCGAGATCCTCACCCCAGGCTGCGTGGTTGAGCCCGATCCGCAACGGGTAGACGGTGCTCTCCACAAGATGGCGTTGAAGGTGGACCACGTCTGTAATCTGAATGCGCACAGCAGCGCCCGGTGTGGCGTCACCGTAATGCTCGCTCAAGTGCAGCACACATCCCTCTCGGGACACCTGCTGGTAGAGCGGCATGCCCTCGCCGAACCGATGCTCCCAATCCACAGCGAAGCCGAGAAAGTCAACATAGAAGCGTCTGGCTTCGAGACCGGGGAACGTGCGCAGGATGGGTATCGTCGTCGGCTCGGAAGTAACCGTGGCGGCCGCTGCACATGTGTTCCAGTCACGGAATCCGAGGGCGGCGGCGGCCAGCTCCAGAGACTCGCTGTGCGTCAACGTGGTACCTTGCCCGCTCAAGCGTGCTCGCAGTCGACGCGCGATGGCTTTGGGATCAATGGTGGTGTTCATCAGACATAACTTTCCGCCGGCGACGCGTCATGACAGGCCTCTCCATTACCCGGGACCGCCAGCAGTGTGTCTTTGAACCGGTCACCAGAACAATCACGAGTTTCACCATCTCGGCCAAACCGAGGGAGAGAGCGGGCACCCGCTGCCGGTGTCAATAGTACGGCAACCATCACTTTAACGCGCGCCTCAACATCTGCCGTGGGCCCGAGAGACCAATAGTCGGGACGCTCCCGTGGACGGCCGTAAGCGGAACGCTGATCGCGACAAGCTCGGCTGTCAGCAGGGGATTCGCCTTTGCAACCGAATTCTGAAGCGGCAGGGAACCCCGCTACGGCGGCGGCGGCGGCGGCTTAGTCGCGCGTTCGAGAGCGCGACACTGCCATGTCGATGAGGAACGTCACGATCGCAGCGCCTACGCCGAAGCCAATGCCGCCGCCAACGATGGCCGCGACAGTAAACCCGCCGATCAAGACCGTGATTGCCATCCAG
>NZ_QJVD01000093.1 GCF_003219815.1 Arthrobacter livingstonensis | reverse complement strand
CGGCTAATACGAAAGTAAGGTGGGTCAGGCTGCCTCCCGGGTGATTAGGGTGACGTTGTAGCCGAGTGCTTGGAGGCGGCGGATGGCGTTGTTTTTGGCGCGGGTGGGGTCTTTTTTGGTGAAGAAGTCGTTTCCGGGGTCGTGGTAGCACTCGCCCTCGGCGAGCAGGTGCCAGCGGCGGTGAGGATGGAGTGTTCGTTGGCGACGATGGCCTTGATTTTGCCGCGGCGGACGAGGATCCGTTTGTAGCGTGCCCCGAGGTAGCTGTCGTTGGGGTGGCGGGCGATGCTCAACGCCGCGACGCCCAGTGCCCCCTTGATGTAGTGGTTCCCGGGGCGGGTCTTGGTGGACTTGACCCGTCCGGCGGACTCGTTGGATCCTGGACTGAGCCCGGCCCAGGAGGCCAGGCGGCCGGGGGTTTCAAAGCGGGTCATGTCGGCCCCGGTTTCGGCGATGATGACATCGGCAACCAGGATGGAGACCCCGGGGATGGTGGCAAGGAATTCCCGGGCGGCCTGAAAGGGTGCCATCGCCTCATCGATGCGTGTGGTGAGCTTGTCGGCCCACCGGGTGAGGGAATCGATGCGGTCAAGGTGCATGGAGCAGATGAAGGCGTGGTGGTCGCCGAACCGGCCGGTCAGGGCCTCGATGAGTTCCGGGATCCGCTTGCGCATGACGCCCTTGGCCATTTCGGCCAGTTTCTGCGGGTTCCGCTCACCGTCGATGAGGGCGGCGAGCATCGCCCGGGAGGAGGCGCCCATCAGGTCCGAGACGCTGTCCGAGAGCTTGATGCCGGTGGATTCGAGAAACTTCTCCAGGCGCTGGATCTCACGGACCCGGTCCTGGATGGCAAGGGTCCGGGCCTGGGTCAGATCCCGCAACTTGCGGATCGGCTCGGGCGGGACAAATGAGGCGCGCAGCAGCCCATGGGCGCCCAACTGGGCTAGCCAGGCGGCATCGGAAACGTCCGTTTTTCGGCCCGGAATGTTCCGGGCGGCCTTGGCGTTGACCAGCATCACCGGCAACACGTCTTCAAACAGATAATAGAACGGCCGCCAATAGTCACTGGTTGCCTCCATGACTACCGTGGTGACCTTCGCCGCGACCAGCATGTCCCGCAGGGCGAGGATCTGGTTCGTGGTCGCACCCCAGGTGGTGACATCGGTGGTGAAAGTCCCGGCGCGCCGGCCAGGACCCCGGATGGCGACCTTCGCGTCGCTCTTGGAAATATCAATGCCCGCAGCATGTTCATGAACCAGGTCCACGGGACACCTCCTGACAGCTATTTGTTCCCTATAGGTGGTGCCTGTCGTGTGGAGGGCGGAATTAAATCCGGACTCTAATACTCGTGCTCGAAGCAACAATCCACGGTTCCCGTGGAACCCTCTGCGCCACGCTTACGGACGGGCCAAAACTACAGCACCAAAGACGGACCGGCGTCAAACACGGCAGACACGACCATCATCTCGCCACCACGCCGTGAAGACCAGAGCACAGGCGACCCGGCAACAACTTTCGACCACCACGGCGCGCAGCGGCACTGGAACGCTTACGGGA
>NZ_QJVD01000092.1 GCF_003219815.1 Arthrobacter livingstonensis | reverse complement strand
GTGGTGCGGACGGCTCAAGTATGCCAGCCATGACGGTTGGTGACTTTTGGCCCTGTCAGGCCGGGTCGGCCAACCGTAGTCTGCACAGAGGAGGCGTGGCCATGATGATGGGTTTCCACGGGAATTGTTGGGACGTAGTTGCCGCAGCTGTCGTGGCTGACGAAACAGCAGGCCACCAGAAGCGGCTCCGATGAGGTGCGCTAAGAACCGAGGTATTGGGCCTCCACAAAGGATTCAAGGGGATTTCATGGTCGAACAGCAGAAAAAGCAGGGCTTCCGCGTACCGGACAGGTATCGGGTGAGAAGCGGCACCACTCGGCGGACTGAAGTGGGGCTAATCGACGAGAAAACAGGGGAATTCCTGGCCGAACTCGTTACCCTGGGGGCCGAATGTTGTTACCGTCCGCGAAGTGCGGTTGAATGCGGAATCACTGTCGTCCAGGACGGGCGGCCTGCCATGGCCGCTGCCAGCGGCCCGAACGCCCGAGTCCTGGAGGATCTTCAGTACAGCAGTGGTACGGGGCCGTGCGTGACGGCTTTGGGGCTCGATGGCGCCCTACTCGTCCAGGATCTCAGCATGGAGCGCCGGTGGCCCGACTATTCAGCCGCAGCGTCAGCCATCAATGTCAGGTCCATTTTGTCGGTGCCACTGGAGCTAGGCGATACATCCCATGCTGTCCTGAACTTGTACTCCGAGCACAGCGGGTATTTCACCAGCTCAGATGCTGTAACAATTGCTTCCTTTGCCCAGATTGCCTCGGAGGCGCTGAAGCTGAACCTGGTCATTGCGCAGCTGCGGGAACAATGCGACGAACTCAAGGTCGCCATTATTTCCCGAACCGCTGCCGATATCGCGATCGGAGCAATCATGGCTCAGCACCGCTATGGCCGGGAAGAGCCGTTGAAGCTCCTGTTCGGACGGTGAGCCAATGGATTATCAACCTCACGGAGGCCACCCAGGCCATGAACACATCCTCAACATGCGAACCACAGGTCCCCGCGAGTTGATGAACAAGTCAAGGGAATCCATGCATCGGGCCAGGTTCTCGGCACCCGACATGGCGAAGGCCTCCACCAACCATGGGCTCAGGAATTCCCTTACCTGAAGAACGTCACATAGCGACCATGAAGGATTCGTGGCCCACGGATGCCTCGCCATGGTTGAGAGAGTGCAGGTGCACTTGCGGGAACGGTTGCGGAGGTGTTCTTCAGGGGCTGGTTGAGCTGCACGCCTACGATGGTGGTCCGTTAGCGAGTTTTGTTTCCTTGGCCGGGGGTCTGGGTGCTGGCACCGGTAGCGGGGACTGTCCAGATCAGGGAAGTGCCCTGTCCTGGTGTGCTGTCGATGCTGCAGGTGCCACCCAGTGCTGTGGCCCGGTGTTGAATGTTGGACAGTCCGTTGATGTGGTGGGGGTTCTCGTACCCGTCGCCGTCATCTGTGATCGTAAGCGAGACCGTGTGCTGGCCGACATCGATTCCGACGCTGACCTCTCCGGCGCCGGAATGTCTGACGGCGTTGCTCAGTCCTTCCGTGACGACCGCCATCAAGTCTTCGACCACAGCATCTGACAGTCCGCCGTCGACGAGCCCTGC
>NZ_QJVD01000091.1 GCF_003219815.1 Arthrobacter livingstonensis | reverse complement strand
ACGCGTGATCAGCAAAAGCAGGGTCGAGATGAATCCAAACCAGAAGATTCTATGCACTTCAGCCACTGCTATCACAATAGGCGCAATCACAGTACTCATTGGAATAGCAAACATAGGATTGAACATAGGACTGCATCTAAAATCGGGCTGCAATTGCTCACGCTCACAACCTGAAACAACCAACCCAAGCCAAACAATAATAAACAACTATTATAATGAAACAAACATCACCAACATCCAAATGGGAGAAAGAACAAGCAGGAATTTCAATAACTTAACTAAAGGGCTCTGTACTATAAATTCATGGCACATATATGGGAAAGACAACGCAGTAAGAATTGGAGAAAGCTCGGATGTTTTAGTCACAAGAGAACCCTATGTTTCATGCGACCCAGATGAATGCAGGTTCTATGCTCTCAGCCAAGGAACAACAATCAGAGGGAAACACTCAAACGGAACAATACACGATAGGTCCCAGTATCGCGCCCTGATAAGCTGGCCACTATCATCACCGCCCACAGTGTACAACAGCAGGGTGGAGTGCATCGGGTGGTCAAGTACTAGTTGCCATGATGGCAAATCCAGAATGTCAATATGTATATCAGGACCAAACAACAATGCATCTGCAGTAATATGGTACAACAGAAGGCCTGTTGCAGAAATTAACACATGGGCCCGAAACATACTAAGAACACAGGAATCTGAATGTGTATGCCACAACGGCGTATGCCCAGTAGTGTTCACCGATGGGCCTGCCACAGGACCTGCAGACACAAGAATATACTATTTTAAAGAGGGGAAAATATTGAAATGGGAGTCTCTGACTGGAACTGCTAAGCATATTGAAGAATGCTCATGTTACGGGAAACGAACAGGGATTACCTGCACATGCAGGGACAATTGGCAGGGCTCAAATAGACCAGTGATTCAGATAGACCCAGTAGCAATGACACACACTAGTCAATATATATGCAGTCCTGTCCTTACAGACAGTCCCCGACCGAATGACCCAAACATAGGTAAGTGTAATGACCCTTATCCAGGTAATAATAACAATGGAGTCAAGGGATTCTCATACCTGGATGGGGATAACACTTGGCTAGGGAGGACAATAAGCACAGCCTCGAGGTCTGGATACGAGATGTTAAAAGTGCCAAATGCATTGACAGATGATAGATCAAAGCCCATTCAAGGTCAGACAATTGTATTAAACGCTGACTGGAGTGGTTACAGTGGGTCTTTCATGGACTATTGGGCTGAAGGGGACTGCTATCGAGCGTGTTTTTATGTGGAGCTGATACGTGGGAAACCCAAGGAGGATAAAGTGTGGTGGACCAGCAATAGTATAGTATCGATGTGTTCCAGTACAGAATTCCTGGGACAATGGAACTGGCCTGACGGGGCTAAAATAGAGTACTTCCTCTAAGATGAAGAAAAAGACCCTTGTTTCTACTGATCACGCGT
>NZ_QJVD01000090.1 GCF_003219815.1 Arthrobacter livingstonensis | reverse complement strand
ACGCGTGATCAGCAAAAGCAGGGTAGATAATCACTCACTGAGTGACATCAAAATCATGGCGTCTCAAGGCACCAAACGATCCTATGAACAGATGGAAACTGGTGGGGAACGCCAGAATGCTACTGAGATCAGGGCGTCTGTTGGAAGAATGGTTAGCGGCATTGGGAGATTCTACATACAGATGTGCACAGAACTCAAACTCAGTGACAATGAAGGGAGGCTGATTCAAAACAGTATAACAATAGAGAGAATGGTACTCTCTGCATTTGATGAAAGAAGGAACAGATACCTGGAAGAGCACCCCAGTGCAGGAAAGGACCCTAAGAAAACTGGAGGTCCAATTTACAGGAGAAGAGACGGAAAATGGGTGAGAGAGCTGATCCTGTATGACAAAGAGGAAATCAGGAGAATTTGGAGACAAGCGAACAATGGAGAGGATGCAACTGCTGGTCTTACCCATCTGATGATATGGCATTCCAACCTAAATGATGCTACCTATCAGAGAACGAGAGCTCTCGTGCGTACTGGAATGGATCCCCGGATGTGCTCTCTGATGCAAGGATCAACTCTCCCGAGGAGATCTGGAGCTGCAGGTGCAGCAGTAAAGGGAATAGGGACAATGGTGATGGAACTGATTCGGATGATAAAACGAGGGATCAACGACCGGAATTTCTGGAGAGGCGAAAATGGAAGAAGAACAAGAATTGCATATGAGAGAATGTGCAACATCCTCAAAGGGAAATTCCAAACAGCAGCACAAAGGGCGATGATGGATCAAGTGCGAGAGAGCAGAAATCCTGGGAATGCTGAAATAGAAGATCTTATTTTTCTGGCAAGGTCTGCACTCATCCTGAGGGGATCAGTGGCTCATAAATCCTGCTTGCCTGCTTGTGTGTACGGGCTTGCAGTGGCTAGTGGATATGACTTTGAGAGAGAAGGGTACTCCTTGGTTGGAATAGATCCTTTTCGTCTGCTTCAAAACAGCCAGGTCTTTAGTCTCATTAGACCAAATGAGAACCCAGCACATAAGAGCCAACTAGTGTGGATGGCATGCCACTCTGCAGCGTTTGAGGACCTTAGGGTCTCAAGTTTCATTAGAGGGACAAGAATGGTCCCAAGAGGACAGCTATCCACTAGAGGGGTTCAAATTGCTTCAAATGAGAACATGGAAGCAATGGACTCCAATACTCTTGAATTGAGAAGTAGATATTGGGCTATAAGAACCAGAAGCGGAGGGAACACCAACCAACAGAGGGCATCTGCAGGACAGGTCAGCGTTCAACCCACTTTCTCAGTACAGAGAAACCTTCCTTTCGAAAGAGCAACCATTATGGCAGCATTTACAGGAAATAATGAGGGTAGAACGTCTGACATGAGGACTGAAATCATAAGAATGATGGAAAGTGCCAGACCAGAAGATGTGTCATTCCAGGGGCGGGGAGTCTTCGAGCTCTCGGACGAAAAGGCAACGAACCCGATCGTGCCTTCCTTTGACATGAATAATGAAGGATCTTATTTCTTCGGAGACAATGCAGAGGAGTATGACAATTGAAGAAAAATACCCTTGTTTCTACTGATCACGCGT
>NZ_QJVD01000089.1 GCF_003219815.1 Arthrobacter livingstonensis | reverse complement strand
CGTGGTGCGCGCCTTGCCCGCGGCTGGACCGCAGCGGTCTTTGCCACCTCGGCGGCTGCGCTCTCCCACGTCCTGGGTGGCGGCGATGTCCCGGAGCCCCTGCTGGTGCTCTTTTCCCTGGCCATCTCCGCCCTCGTGTGCGTTGCGCTGGCCGGGCGTGTGCTTTCCTTCAAAAACCTGGTGGCCGCGGTCGTGGTCAGTGAAGGGCTGTTCCATCTGCTCTTCAGCCTCTCCTCCGTCAACACCGTGGTGCCGGCGCCGGCCCTGGCCTCGGGGCAGCACGCCGGCATGGACATGGCCGTCACGGCACCCGCCCTCGCCCACGCATCGATGGACCTCATGACCGGCCATGACGGCAGCATGTGGTTCAGCCACGCCGCCGCAGCAGCCCTGACCATAGGGTTCCTGCGCTACGGGGAATCCAGCGCGGTGCGCCTGCTCCATGCGCTGCGCATGAAAATCACCGCCATCATGGGACTGGTCATTGTCCCCGTCCCCGCCCCGTCGCGCATCGACGCGGCGCCGGAACCCTGGCTGCCGGCCCTGGCCGCCCTGGACGTCCCCCTGCCGGTCCGCCATCACCGGGGACCGCCGCTTCCGGGCGCTGCAGCGTAAGCCTGCCCCACACAGTGTGGTCCTGGCGCACGCAAGTGCAGCGGCATACACCGGCCGTCCTGACGGCCCACACGGCAATTCACCAGCGCTTCCGGGCCATCCCCGTGCCCGGGCTTTTTGCCGTACCCACACTTCAATGTCCCAGAGCCCCTGAAAGGCCCATCATGAAATCCTCAGCACGCCGCACCCTCAAGACCATCGCCACCGGAACCCTCGCCGCAGCCTTCCTGGCCGCAGGCGCGGCCGCGGCTTCCGCGCATGTGAAGGTCGCCCCGGACAGCACCACAGCCAGCGGCTACACGCATGTGACGTTCAGCGTGCCCAACGAATCAGATTCGGCCAAGACCAGCAAGCTCGTGGTCAAGCTCCCCACGGACCCGCCCTTCACCTCGGTGTCCGTGAAGCCGGTGGACGGCTGGACGGCCAAGGTCATCACCACCAAACTGCCCAAGGCCGTCACGGTCGGCGGCAGCACCGTGACCGAGGCGGCCACTTCGGTGGAATGGACGGCCGACACCGCCCACCAGATCGGCCAAAACGAGTACCAGACGTTTTCCCTGTCCCTGGGCAAGCTCCCCGCCGCCGGCACCACCGTCATGCTGCCCGCGGCCCAGACCTACACAGACGGGACCGTGGTGAACTGGGACCAGAAGATGGTCGCTGGCCAAGCTGAGCCCGAGCACCCGGCCCCGTCCTTCGTAACCACGGCGGCAGAGAGCACCGCCACCGCGGCCACGCCGATAAACATGGACCAGACCAGCAACAACGCCGTCGGCATCTGGGGCATCGTGCTCGGCGCCGTCGCTTTGGTCCTGGGCGGCACCGCCCTGGGAATGGTCCTCGCCGGCCGTCGCAAGGCCTCCTCAGCCAAGTAGCCCGAGCGAGAACGGTGGCGGGGCGGCCCTGATCCCTGTCCCGCCCCGCCACCGTCCGCAGACAACACTTTGCCAAGATCGGAGACACCATGCAGACATCAATTGAGGGGCGACGGCGTCTGAACCCCCTGGCCCGGGCCGTGCTGGGCCTTGTCTTCCTGGCCGCCATCATGATCCCGGCGGCAGCGGCCCAGGCACACGACGTGCTGGAAGCCACCACCCCGTCCGACGGATCCAC
>NZ_QJVD01000008.1 GCF_003219815.1 Arthrobacter livingstonensis | reverse complement strand
TCTCGCGATTGAATGCAGACGTGCTCTCCGCACTGGGCGACTCCGGGATCTGAGCCGCCTTCCGATTTCCGGCCCTTGACTGAACGAAGGCGGTCACGCTCAGGAGCATGGACACTTCACCTGAAGACCGAACTGATCCCGAAGCTGACCCTGGAGTGGGGGAAAGACGTGCGGGTTTCCGTGCGGAACTTGACAGCAGGCACTACACGGTGGTGGATGAGGACTGGGCCGGCGGCGTTCCGGCCCAATATGGCGTTGCTCCGCGGGTCAGGATTGGCAACAGCAAGTGGTTCAATCTGCTGTGGCTGATCCCCATCGGTTTGTTGCTGTTGATAGTCGGCATTGCCGTTGCCAAGGGCATCCGCGAGCTGCCTGCCGTGGCGGATTTCATGCTCCGCTACCCCGGCACGTCGAAGCTCCCTGGCAATGCACCTGTGGGGTTTCCGGCCTGGCTGGGCTGGCAGCACTTCCTGAACCTGTTCCTTATGATTTTCATCATCCGCTCAGGGCTGACCATCCTCTCCGACCACCCCCGCCTCTACTGGACCAGGCATTCGACACCGGGCAAGGACTGGTTTCGGATCCAAAAGCCCGTGCCGACGGATCCGCTCTACACCGCCAAGCAGGACTCGATCATGCTGCCCAACGGCGTCGGGCTGCCCGGCCGCCGCCACTCCATCGGCCTGGCCCGGTGGTGGCACCTGGGGATCGACACTCTGTGGCTGCTCAACGGCATCATCTTTTACATCCTGATCTTGTCCACGGGCCAATGGATGAGGCTCGTGCCGTTGCACTGGGATGTCTTCCCCCAACTCCATCTCGGTCGCCATCCAGTACCTGTCCCTGGATTGGCCGCTGGAAACCGGCTGGGTCAACTACAACGGCCTGCAGCTACTGGCCTATTTCATCACCGTGTTCATCGCCGCACCCGCCGCCCTCATCACGGGGCTGGGGACGTCCCCGGCCCTGTCCACCCGCTTCCGGACAATCAGCACCGTCTTCAGCATCCAGGTGGCCCGCTCCCTGCACTTCCTGGTGCTCTGCTGGTTCATCTTGTTCATCGTCATCCACGTGACGCTGGTGCTGACCACAGGAGCCCTGCGCAACCTCAACCACATGTACGCCTCCCAGGACAACGAGTCGTGGACGGGTTTCTGGATCTTTGCCGCCTCCATGGTGGTCGTGATCGTCGGTTGGGTGGCAGCGACGCCCTTCACCTACCGACATCCACGCGTCGTCCAGAAGGTTGGCTTCGCCTTGATCGGCCCTGCCGAGCGCCTTTTCGAGCACATCGATTCAAAGCCCGGCCAGTACACCGAGAAGGACATTTCCCCGTACTTCTGGCACAACGGAAAATACCCTGAAACGGAAGAGTACAAACAGCTCGAGGCCGGCAATTTCGTTGATTACAAGCTGCGCATTACCGGGCTCGTCGAAAATCCGGCGGAGTTGGGCATCGAGCAGTTGCGGGTCCTTCCACATCACGAGCAGATCACCCAGCACTTCTGCATTCAGGGCTGGTCCGGTGTCGCAAAATGGGGCGGGATTTCCATGCAAACGATCCTCGACATCGTCAAACCCAGGCCGGAGGCCAAATGGGTGATCTTCTACTCCTTCGCTGCGGGCCCGGACGGGGGAATCTACAACGACGCCCAACCCATTGAGCAGATGAGCTACAAACCGACCATGCTGGCGTACGACATGAACGACGAAACGCTCTCGTTCGGCCACGGCGCACCGCTTCGGCTGCGCAACGAGACCCAACTCGGATTCAAACTCGTCAAGTGGATCAAGGGCATCGAATTCGTCGAGAACTTCGACGACGTCGGCGGCGGGCTGGGCGGCTACAACAACGACCACGAGTTCTTCGGCTACCGCCAGTCGATCTAAGTCCGTGGTGGCCGCCGAGCGCTCAGGCATGGTCCAGGCCCACGGTGGTGACGCGTGGCTTATGACGCGGCTACGCCGGACTTGCGGTGCATCGAACTGTTCACGTGTGATTGGAGGACCACTGGCCCCATCTACGAACCATGGGCGCGGATGAGAAACTTCCACGCAGAACGTTAATGGCCTAGTGTCGTGAAAGTGCTATCTCCTGACGACGCCATGCCCCAGTTTCCCGCCTTTGGTGAACCGTCCGACGGTTATGTCCGGGTTCGCGGTGCCCGTGAAAACAACCTCAGGAACGTTGACGTTGATGTTCCCCGTGACGCGATTGTTGCCTTTACCGGGATCTCCGGCAGCGGGAAGTCGTCCCTGGCTTTTGGCACGATCTTTGCCGAAGCCCAGCGCCGGTATTTCGAGTCGGTGGCACCGTATGCGCGCCGGCTGATCCAGCAGGGCAACAACCCCCGGGTGGAGGCGATCACGGGCCTGCCGCCTGCTGTTGCCTTGCAGCAGCGCCGGGGAACGCCGAGCACCCGGTCCTCGGTGGGCACCGTGACGACGTTGTCGAACTCCCTGCGGATGCTCTTCTCCCGTGCCGGCGACTACCCGCAGGGTGCGGGCATCCTGTATTCGGATTCCTTCTCGCCCAACACGGTCACCGGGGCCTGTCCGGTATGCCACGGCCTGGGCATTGCCCACACTGTCAGTGAACAGTTGCTCGTGCCGGATCCGCAGCTCACCATCCGGGACGGCGCGGTCGCGGCATGGCCGGGCGCCTGGCAGGGCAAGAACTTGCGGGACATCCTGACCCATCTTGGTTACGACGTCGATGTGCCCTGGCACCTGCTGCCACGGAAGCAGCGGGACTGGATCCTCTACACCGAGGAACAGCCGGTCGTGGAAGTCACACCGCAACGGGACCGTGTGGAAAAACCCTACAAGGGCAGGTTCTGGAGCGCGCGCAGCCACGTCCTGCACACCCTGGCCGATTCCAAGAGCCTGCCGATGCGCGAACGCGCACTGGCCTTCATGCATTCCGGGCCCTGCCCCAGCTGCGGCGGCAGCGGTCTAAAACCCGACGCCCTGGCCGTGACGGTCGGGGGACGGAACATCGCGGCGATGAATGCACTGTCCCTGACGGACCTCGCGGCCGTGCTGCAGGCCCTCGGAGCCGCCCGCCCCGGGGCCGAAGGAAGCAGCGAAGCTGTCGCGGCAGCCATTTCCCAGGACCTGCTCCAACGCGTGACGGTGCTGCTGGACCTGGGCCTTGGCTACCTGAGCCTGGGCCGAGCCACCCCCACCCTCTCCCCGGGGGAGATGCAGCGGCTGCGGATCGCCACACAGCTGCGCTCGGGACTCTTCGGGGTCATTTACGTGCTCGATGAGCCGTCGGCGGGCCTGCACCCGGCCGACGCCGAACCGCTGCTGGAGGTCTTGGAGCAGCTGAAGTCCTCGGGCAACTCCGTGTTCGTCGTCGAGCACAACATGGACGTGGTGCGCCGCGCGGACTGGCTGGTGGATGTGGGCCCCCAGGCCGGGGAGAACGGCGGACGGATCCTCTACAGCGGACCGGTGGCGGGCCTGGCGCAGGTGGAGGAGTCCGTGACCCGTCCCTTCCTGCTCGGGACGGCGTCGCCGTCCGCCCCGCTGGCTTCCGGCACGTCCGCAATTGCCGATGGGGCCCGTCGCCGTCGGCCCGCCCTGGGCTGGGTGCGGATGGAAGGCATCACCTTGCACAACCTGGCGAACATTGACGCCAACGTGCCGCTGGGGATCCTGACCGCGGTCACCGGGGTCTCCGGGTCCGGCAAGTCAAGCCTGCTGCAGGTGGTGGCCAGGGCGGCGGGGGCCCAGGTGCACACGGCCGGCCCGGCTCCCCTGCCGGCGGATGGCGAGCCTGCGGCTGGGGAACTCCATGAGGGGCAGGACGGACCGGTTGTCACTAAAATGGCCGGGCTCGATCCCGTGGACCGGCTGGTGCAAGTCGACCAGCGGCCCATCGGCCGCACCCCGCGCTCCAATTTGGCCACCTACACAGGGTTGTTTGACTCCGTCCGCCGTGAATTCGCGGCAACGGACGGAGCCCGGGCCCGGGGATTCGGCGCAGGACGGTTCTCCTTCAACGTCGCCGGCGGACGGTGTGAAAGCTGCCTGGGCGAAGGATCAGTGGCAGTGGAGCTGTTGTTCCTGCCCGGCAGCTACGGCCCCTGCCCGGTCTGCCACGGCTCCCGATACAACGACGAAACCCTCGCGGTGGAATACCACGGCAGAAACATCGCCCAGGTCCTGGCACTGACCGTGGACGCGGCAGCAGGGTTCCTGGCCGACATTCCGGCCGCCGCGCGCAGCCTGGCAACCCTGCGCGAGGTGGGGCTCGGCTACCTCCGCCTGGGCCAGCCCGCGACCGAACTCTCCGGCGGGGAAGCCCAACGCATCAAATTGGCCACCGAACTCCAGCGCGCCCGCCGCGGCCACACCCTTTACCTTTTGGACGAACCAACCACCGGCCTCCACCCCTCGGACGTGCGGCTATTGCTGCACCAGCTCAACCGCCTCGTGGAAGCCGGAAACACCGTGGTGGTGGTAGAACACGACATGGACGTCGCCGCCGCCGCCGACTGGGTCCTGGACCTGGGACCCTCCGGCGGAGCCAACGGCGGCCGCATCATGGCCGCCGGCACCCCCGAACACGTGGCCGCAGTCAGCGAAAGCCGCACCGCTCCCTATCTTTCGAAAGCACTGGCCCGGTAAAAAGAGGCCCGTAAAAAAACATTCCGCGAAGGCACCCCATCCGCATCCCCTGCGGTCAACAGCGCACGGGCCCACCACAGCAGGTCCTCGACCAAGGCCTTCATCTTCGGTTCGGGCCGGCCGCCGTCGTGCAGGCGACGGCACCGGCTCAGGGATGCAGCTCGCCGAGCCGGGGCCCCGGCTCCCGTTTGGCGCATCGTGCAACACTTAATGCATGGATCTGGAGGTGTCGCCCGCGCTCACGATTCCCGCGTCGGAACTCGGCTGGAGATTCTCGCATTCGTCCGGGGCAGGCGGCCAGCACGTGAACACCTCGGACAGCCGCGTCGAGCTTCTGTGGAACGTTGCCGACTCTGCCGTGCTCTCCGATGGACAGCGGAAGATGTTGACCACCCGTCTCGGACGCCGTCTCATCACTGGTGTGATCACGGTGACCGCCTCTGAGCGGCGATCCCAGCTCCGCAATCGCGAAATCGCCTTGGCCAAGCTCGCCGAACTCATCACCGAGGGTCTTGCTCCCGAGGCGCCCCACCGCCGTCCGACCAAGCCCACGCGGGGCTCGGACCGGCGCCGCCTGGACGCAAAGCAACAGCGGTCGGCGACGAAACGGCAACGTCAACGTCCGTCCGCTGAGTAGCCGCGTCGCGTCGACAGCTTTCCGCACAGGTCGGGACCGGCCAGATTTCAGCCTCATTTGTTGGCGACAAGTTCGATTTCGAAGCCGTCAGAGTTTACGAGATAGCCAGCGTAGTGGCCGCGACCACCTGCGTAGGGATACTTTTCAGCAAACAACGGCTGCCACCCGTTGCGCCGGCCTTCCTCCACCAGGGCATCAACCCTTTGTTCGCTTCCGGCAGTGAATGCCACATGGTTCAACCCCGGCGCGGTGCGTTGGTGTTCGCGGCTGCTCAGCGCCGGCGATTCCTCGAAGACCAGGTAGGTCCCGTCCTTCCGCCAACTGATTCCCTGGGCCCACGTCTGGAAGGTCGAATATCCCAGACTGGTCAGGATCCAACCCCATTCGGCCTTGGCGCGTTCAAGGTTTGGCACCCACAGCTCGACATGGTGCAGGGCACCCACTAAATCTTCATTCACGTCACGAGTCTGGCACACCTCCTTGGCCGGTCACGCCCGGCGGCCGTTGCGCCTCGCAGCCGCTTATCGCAGTGCGCGAAGGTATCGCCTGCGTACGATGAGCTGCGCAATGCGAAGAAGCGGGTAAAGCATGCGCCAGGGTTGCTGTGGTGCCGCGCGCGTGAGCGAACGTATTGAAAGGACCACCTGGTCGCCTCGACGCTGGACGACAAATGCCTCCTCACCGCAAACGGGGTGACCCGGCAGGGTCGGTACGCGAAACCAACCCGGTCCGCATCCTTGACGACGGCGGTGACCTCCACGGGTTCCACAACTGCCAGGCCGAACAGGCGCGCCGTGACCACCACGCGCTGGCCCACCGGAGCCGTTGAATTCACGGTGAATCCGCTCGAGGTTTTCACCTTCCACCGGAGGACATCCCCCGTGGCGCGCTCCCACACCGTGTCACCGCGTCCCACGACTGCTGACACCTCCGACCGGCGGTACCGGCCGTCACTTGGCAGCCATTGGCCAAGATCCGGATTCGTCATGCGCCATCCCCCTTCAGGTCACCGGGCAGCCCACAACAGACGGTGGGTGCCTCACCTCATTCTCACGCATGCAGGACACCGGAGGCGCAGATGCTGGGAGACGTCGCCCATGGAAAACGACACAAACGAACCCGTTCGTTACGAACGTGTACCGTGTCCGGATTGCGGTGCAGCCAACAGCAAGGAACGTCACCGTGACCACATGTGGAATCGGAATCAGTCCCGGGCCGACCCGCAATGGCCGGAATGGCGCATCCGTGGCCCAATGGGGTCTTCAGGGGGCCGCGGGCGAATGGCGAACTATGAATTTGATTGACCTGCTGGATCACCCGCTCCCCCATCTGGAGGAACCCATTCCAGCCATGGCCGGTCGCTACACTTCCCCGCAGACCATTGCCTGGGCGGATCACATCAGCGGGTTTGACGGCTTCATCATCGTGACTCCGGAGTACAACCATGGCGTACCGGGAATGTTGAACAATGCCCTCCACCACCTATATGCCGAATGGAACACCAAAGCTGTCTGCATGGCGGATGTAAGCACACAAGTGGAGCTGTCCGTACTCCCGGAGTTGGAGGAGGGCCAAGCCCATCTGCAGGCCGGTCAGGACCGGGCTCTGGCCCAAGTATTCGTTCAGGTGTACGCCCGTACCCCAGGTGGCATGCTGGACATCCACAAAGCCACCGGGCAGGAAGCCGTCCACACGGCCGGGCTTTGGGAGCCATTCCGCGCGCTAATCCATCCGGGCGGGGAGGCGATGCGGATTCTCAACCGGCACGGGGTCGCGCACCGCGTCAGGGTGGCTGCAGTCCGGGGCGACGGGTCCGGTCGGCACGAGGTCGAATTCACAGACGGGGAAACCATCAGCACGGACCTGCTCATCAGTTCCGACGGCGCCTGGTCGCGCGTACGTCGTTTGCTCTTCGGGGCGCACCCGGCATATACCGGGATCACTTTCATTGAGGTCGATTTGTTCGACGCGGACTCAAACCATCCAAAGGAAGCCTCCATCATGGGACAGGGCCTGCTCTTCGCCATTGATGGCGACACCGGCATCCTCGGCCATTGCGAATTCGCGCAATAGTCTCCATGTCCATCTTGGCCACCGCGCCGAAGCGGATTGGGCAGACTCCATCGATTTCACCGAAACGCCAGCCGCGAAAGGTGCGATGCTTGACCTGCTCGACGGCTGGGACAACACCCTTCGCGGTCTCATCGCCAATGCTGACACCCAGCTCACTCCGCGACGCATCCACGCCCTTCCCGTCGGGCACTCCTGGGACCGTGCCCCGGGAGTCACGCTCCTCGGGGACGCCGCACACTTGATGTCGCCGTTCGCTGGCGAAGGCGCAAACCTCGCCATGTTCGACGGGGCGCAGCTTGCACTCGAGATCATCGAGCACGCCGGCAACACCGAGGGTGCATTTGCCGCCTATGAGGCCGAACTCTTTCCGAGAACCACGCGGGCCGCGGCCGAATCGGCCGAAAGCCTGGAAATGATGTTTGCTCCCGACGCCCCCAAGGGCCTCCTTGGGATGTTTGCCTCATTCGATGCCGCCCCGGATGCAGACCCTGCACCGGAGCTCACCGGGCAGGCAGCGAAGTCCGCCTAATCCCGCCAGTGAATTCCAGAGGCCGCTCCCGGGCCAAACTGCGAAACGCAGACCCGATGACCGGCGCAACGTTGGAGCTTTCCCGCCAGGACTATTTTTTGACCGAGGCTGGTCGCAGCGGCGTTTGCCCTGCTTCTGCCTGGCCGTGACAACCTTGCCGGCCGCCCAATTGGCCACCGACTCGCCACCCCTACCGAGCCAGGGGTGGCTACGCCAAGGAGGAACTTTGGCGCCTCGTCACCTGCCCCCTCCAATCTTTCGGCTGCGTTGCTCTTGGGCCATGGGACCATAGGGATAGACGCCCAGATGGGGCTCGCTGACTGCTGTGAGCCGCTGTATTTCCTCATCGGAGAGCTCCAGGAACGCCGCAGCAAGGTTGTCGGCAAGTTGGTCGGTGGTGCGGGCGCCAAGAATGACCGAAGTCACCCCCGGCCGGTCCGCCAGCCAGGCCAGCGCCACCTGGGAAGCGCTGACCCCATGGGCTTCCGCGATACTTTCCACTGCCCCGATCACGTCCCAGGTGCCGGGGTTGTCGTTGCGTTGCTGCCAAGCCTCCATGCCGCGCTCTGGATTCTCGCCCAGGCGTGTGGAACCTGTGGGCGGTTCGTCGCGCTTGTATTTGCCCGTCAGCCAGCCTCCGCCCAACGGCGACCATGGAAGCAGGCCGATCCCGGCATCCAGGGACGCGGGAACAATTTCCGACTCGATCTCACGGACCAGCAGGCTGTACTGGGGCTGCAGGGTGACGGGCGAGTTCCAGCCCTGCAGCCTGGCCAGGTAAACAGCCTTGGTCAGCTGCCAACCCAGGAAATTGGAAAAACCGTAGTAGGCGATCTTGCCACAGCGCACTGAATCATGCAGGAAGCGCAGCGTCTCCTCAAGGGGCGTGATGGGATCCCAGGCATGCATTTGGTACAGGTCGATCTGTTCCACCCCCAACCGGCGCAAGGAGTCGTCCAAGGCGCGCGTGAGATGGCGGCGGGAGGTCCCGACGTCGTTCGGTGACGTCCCCGTCGGAAAGCGGCCCTTGGTGGCCAGGACAACCCGGTCGCGCGCATCCGGCCGTGCGGCCAGCCACCGGCCAATGATCTCCTCCGAGGCACCGGCGCTGTAGACGTCGGCGGTGTCGATGAAGTTGCCTCCGGCGGCGACATAGCCGTCAAGGATGGCATGGGACGTGGCCTGGCTGGCTTCCGCCCCAAACGTCATGGTGCCCAGCGCGTAGTTGGAAACCACGGCGCCGCTGTTGCCCAATGTGCGATATTGCATGATGCTCCTTAATCCTTCATGTGGATGGTTGGCTCCGGCAGGCTTGTCCGCCAACTGTGTTCCGGTTGGTAGCCCAGCAGGCGCCGGGCCTTGTCGATGGAAAGCAGGGTCTCGTGTTCGCCAAGCTCCTTGCGCACCTTCACCTGGGGGAACACTTCGGCGGCGAGACTGGCGCTGGAACGGCGCATGACGGTGTCCGCGTTGGCAATGATGAAGGCCTCAAACCCCGTCTGGACATGCTCAAGTGCCCGGGCCACCGCCTGTGCGCCGTCACGGCCGTCAAGGTACCCCCACAGGTTCCATTTGCGCGCCATCGCATCGGAGTCAAAGGACGGGAAGGCGGCGTAGTCCCCGGCGTCCATGACATTGGAAAAGCGCAGCGCCGTGATGGACAGCTCCGGATCCCAGCGCGTCATCTCGCGGGCCATCTGCTCTTCCAGGTGCTTGACCAGAGAGTAGGTGCTTTCGGGCCGGGCGGGGTATTCCTCATCGACTGGGAGGTAGGGAGGGTCGACGTCGAACGGCAGTCCCAGCACCGTCTCACTGGAAGCGTAGACCACCTTCTTGATCCCGGCCCGCCGGGCCGCCTGAAACACGTTGTAGGTGGAAAGCATGTTGTTCTCGAAGGTGGCGGCATCGGGGACAAGGCCGGGCGCGGGTATGGCGCCAAGGTGAACGACGGCGTCAAGTCCGCCGTGCCTGTCATCCAGGCCAAGAAAAACGTCCAGGACCTGTCCGTAATTGCGCAGGTCCACGATGACAAGTCCCGGGCCCCGCTCCCCTGCACGGTCCAGGTTCAGCACCTGGTGACCGTCGCCTGTCAATCTGCGCACGACGTGCCGCCCCAGCTTTCCGCTGCCACCAGTTACTGCAATTCTCATCGTTACTCCCTTAGCGTGGCTCAACAATTCCGGCCCAATCAATCCACCATAGGACGCATTCCAGCTTTTGTGCATGGCCCTGTGAGTCCTAGGAACGCGCGACAACCCCGCAGTTGACGTGGAGTTCCATGGTTCTCGGAGTCCGGGGACGGCGCGCTGGGGACGCGTCAGCCAAGCCGGGCATTGTTCGCGGGCACACCAACGCGCTTTCCAGCGCTACTGGTGGAAAGGAAGCTGCCCGGCTGACACCGGTTTCCAAGCGCATCCTGGGAACGCTCGACGGCGAGCGCCTCCTCGAGGGCGTGGTGTTCCTGACGATGGGCCTGAAGATCAAGTCGATCGCGGTCGGCGTCCGGCAGGACCACGCCGCGGGTCAGGCAGGAGCGTGCCATCGACCACTTCGCCCTGCGGGTCACCCGGCACCATTCCCACAGTGTGGGAGCGGGCATTGGAGTCCGGCCCGGGGCAGGGCAGACTGGGAACAGGTCTCAAGGAAGCTGGGTATTTCCAACAGGGAGCGTGCCATGAAAGCCGTCCGGGTTCACCGTTACCACGAGGACCCGCACCTCGACGACGTGGACGAGCCCCGCATTGACGGCCCGTGGGACATCATCGTCGAGATCGGCGCCGCGGGCCTGTGCCGGACCGATCTGCACATCGTCCAGGGCCAGTGGGACGCCATCCAGCACCCGAGCCTGCCCTACACCATCGGCCACGAGAACGCCGGCTGGGTCCGGGAGGTCGGCTCCGCCGTCGGCAACGTGTCCCCCGGCGACACCGTCATCATGCACCCGCTGGTCACCTGCGGGCTGTGCCTGCCCTGCCGCTCCGGCCAGGACTCGCACTGCGAGAACGCCGTCTTCCCCGGCCTGAACGTCGACGGCGGCATGGCCCAGTTCATGAAGACCAACGCCCGCGCCGTCGTCAAGCTTGATCCAAGCATGTTGCCGGCCGACATCGCCGCGCTCGCCGACGCCGGCCTCACCGCCTACCACGCCGTGCGCAAGGCGGTCCCGCTCCTGCCCCCGGGCGCCCACGCCGTTGTCATCGGCAGCGGCGGGCTCGGGCACATCGGCGTCCAGTCCCTGCTGGCGCTCACGGCCGCCACGGTCACCGTCGTTGACACCTCCGAGGCCGCACTTGAGCTGGCCAGGCAGCTGGGCGCCCACCACACGGTGGTTTCGGATCCCAACGCCGCCGCGGAGCTGATGGACATCACCGGCGGCGGCGCCCACGTCGTCTTCGACTTTGTCGGCGAGCACGGCACCGAGGCGCAGGGCCTGGCCGCGCTGCGCAACCGCGGCAGCTACTACACCATCGGCTACGGCGGCAAAGTGGAGCTCGAGACGCTGTCGATCATTTCCCGCGAGATCAACGTGGTCGGCAACCTGGTGGGAACCTACACGGATCTCGTGGAGCTCATGAACCTCACCGCCCGGGGGCTGGTCAGCCTCCACACCACCGTGTACGACCTCGCCGACGCCGTCCAGGCCATGCATGACCTTGACGCCGGCACGCTCGTGGGGCGCGGCATCCTCGTCCCCCAGGCATCCGGCAGCTCGTTGCAAACACACTAAGGAAGGCATGACATGGCGTTCCCAGCCAAATATCCAAGCCTGAACGAGACCACGCTCAGCGACGGGGCGAAGGCAATCCTGGAGCGGATCATCCGGGTCGCCTTCCCGCACCGGAACTTCCCCGACGGCGCCTACCAGCGGATGCGCGACAAGATCGTGGCCGAGGCCGAGTCCTCCACCTGGTTCCGGGTGGTGCTCACCCAGGGGCTGCTGACCCTTGACGCGAAGCTGGCCGACGGCGAACACTTCCTCGAGCTGCCCCAGGACCGGGCACTGGCGGTGCTGCGCAGTGTCCAGGACCTGGAGTTCTTCGGATTCATCCGGCGCACCACGGTGCTCAACCTCTATGCCGACCCCGTGGTGCTCCAGGTGCTTGGCTACGAAGGGGAATCGTTCTCCCAAGGCGGATACCTGCACCGCGGCTTCGACGACCTCGACTGGTTGCCAAAGGCCCGGATCGAGGAGGCCGGTGAGCCGCTGGTCGAGACCGGGCCCCTGCCGTACCAGGTGCGCACGGAGTCGGGCACGACGGCGCCCGGGACTCCCGCGGCAATTTCAGGTGGCAGCAGCGCGGCCGCAGCCGCCGGCCCAGGCCCGCAATCAGGGGTCGCCGCCGATGGCCGGACCCAACAGCCAGGAGCAGTGCAATGAGCAACGAAACCCAGCAGGCATTCGACGCCGGCAGCTACGAGTCGGCGCACTTCGAGCTGGACGACGACTCAGTGGTGGTCGTCGTCGGCTCCGGCGCCGGCGGTGGCACCCTCGCCGCCGAACTGACCCGGCAGGGCGCCAAGGTGGTGGTGCTTGAGGCCGGCCCCCTGCTGCGCAATTCCGACTACATCAACGACGAATGGCCGGCGTTCAACCAGATGGCCTGGCTCGACCCGCGCACCACCTCCGGATCATGGCGGATAGCCAAGGACTTCCCGAACCTGCCCACGTGGCTCGTCAAGGCGGTCGGCGGCACCACCACGCATTGGGCCGGTGCCACGCCGCGGTTCAAGGCCCACGAATTCAAGGCGCGCAGCACGTACGGGCGCATCGACGGGGCGAACCTGCTCGACTGGCCCATCACGCTCGAGGACATGGCCCCCTACTACGACAGGGCCGAGCAGAAGATCGGCAGCACGCACCGGCACGGCCGGCCGCCGCTGCCGGCCAACAACAACTACACAGTGCTGGCCAACGGCGCACGGCTGCTGGGCTACCGGCACTACGCGACGGGCCCTTACGGGACCAATGCCGAGCCCTATGACGGGCGGCCCGGTTCCGTCCAGGACGGCTTCAACTTCCAGGGCGACAGGAACGGCTCCAAGTGGTCCACCCTGGTGGCCGAGCTGCCCAAGGCCGTCAGGACGGGCCTGCTGGACCTGCGACCGGACAGCCAGGCCATCCAGCTCACGCACACCCCGGCGGGTGTGGTGGACGGCGTCGTCTATGCCGATGGGGACGGCCTGCTGCACCGGCAGCTGGCCCGCACCGTGGCAGTGGCCGGCAACTCGATTGAGACCCCGCGGCTGCTGCTGCTCTCCAGCTCGCCGCTGTTCCCGGACGGGCTGGCGAACTCCTCCGGGCAGGTGGGCAGGAACTACATGAGGCACACCACCGGGTCTGTTTACGCCCGGTTCGAGAAGCCGGTGCACATGTACCGGGGCGAGACCATGGCCGGGCTCATCGCCGACGAATCACGGTTCGATGCCACGCGCGGCTTCGCGGGCGGCTACTACCTGCAGACCATCGCGCTCGGCCCCGCTTTCCTGGCCAGCTTCATTGACCCGGGGGCGTGGGGCCCTGACTTCACGCAGATGCTCGACGCCTACCTCAACACGGCGGGGCTGTGGATCGTCGGGGAGGACATGCCGCAGGAGGGCAACCGGGTCACCCTGAACACCACGGTGGCCGACAAGCTCGGACTCCCGGTGCCCAATGTGCACGTCGACGACCACCCCAACGACGAGGCGATGCGGGCCCACGCCTACCGGCAGTCCGAGTTGGTCTATGAGGCGGCCGGTGGGGTGGGCACTGTACGGACCCCGCCCTATCCCTCGACACACAACCTTGGCACCGCCCGGATGAGCGAACGGGCCGAGGACGGGGTGTGCAACAAGTTCGGGCAGGCGCACGACGTGAAGAACCTGTTCATCTCCGACGGCTCGGCGTTCACCACCGGGGCCGCCGCAAACCCAACCCTGACCATCGTGGCCCTGGCCATCCGGCAGGCCGAGTACATCATCAACCAGATGTCCACCCGCGCCATCTAGCGGGCGGACGGAAAAGAGCCGTCATGACTGACCGCAACCCCTACGACGAGCTGCCGGAGGTGCCGTCCTTCACGCTCGCCTCAACCGACGTGGCCGACGGGGCCGAGTTCGCCGCGCCCCAGCGCAGCGGCGTGTTTGGCGCGGGCGGGCAGGACGTCTCGCCTCAACTCGCCTGGTCCGGCGCCCCGGAGGGCACCCGCAGCTACTCGGTAACCGTCTTGGACCCCAGCGCCCCCACCGGCTCCGGGTTCTGGCACTGGGCGGTGGCGGACATCCCCGCCTCGGTGACCTCGCTGGATTCCGGCGCCGGGGCCGACGGCGGCGCGAAGCTGCCGGCGGGTGCCGTGCAGCTGGCCAACGACGGCGGCATGCGCGCCTACCTGGGCGCCGCGCCGCCGGCCGGTCACGGGGTGCACACCTACTTCATCGTGGTGCACGCCGTCGACGTCGAATCCCTCGGCCTGCCCGACGGCGCGACGCCGGCATTGCTCGGCTTCAACCTGTTCACGCACACCCTGGGCAGGGCCGTGCTGCGCGGTACGTTTGAGCAGTAGGGCTGCGGCTACCGAGGCTCGCCGCGTTCCTGGGAGGCGCGGCCGTCGTGGTGCCCTTGGCCGGTTGGCTTGGCCACGCGCTCGGTCCGGGCCTGTGCCTTCAGGGCATGGCCCACCTCGTGGCCGATGCTGCGCAGCACGCGGTCCAGAGCGGGCCGGCGGGCGCTGAACTCCGGCGCGTCCACCGAAACGGCCACGGAGCCGATGGCCTGGCCTGCGGCATCGGGGATGGGCACCGCCAGGCAGCAGACCCCGGGGCTGAATTCCTCCTGCTCCACGGCCATCCCCCGGGCCCGCACGTCTGCCAGCTGCCGGTCAAGAACGTCCGCATCGCAAATGGTGGCCGTGGTCATCGCTGCCATCCCGTGCCTGGCCAGGTAGTGGTCCAGTTCCGGCCGCGACATGCCAGCCAACATGATCTTGCCGAAGGCCGTGGCGTGCCCGGCGCCGCTGAACCCAAACCCCATGGTTGCAATCCGCGGGCGTTCCTTGGAGTCCACCACGTGGGCCAGCACGATGTCCTCGCCCCTGTGGACGGCAAAGTAGGCTGCCGCGTCCGCCTCGATGTGCAGGCGAGTGATCAGCCGGGTGACGCTGATGGGCGGGTCGACCTGCCGGTGCAGCGAGGCCCCGAGGTGGTGCAGCTCGTAGCCGAGGGCAAAGCGGCTCTGCTCGGGCAGGTGGATGACGTAGTCGGCGTCGACGAGGACTGCGAGCAACCGGTAGGTGGTGGCCATCGGCAGCCGGAGCGTGTCCGAAATTTCACGGGCGGCCAGGCCTTCGGGTGCGGCGGCGATCACGTCCAGCAGTGCGAGGGCCTTCCGCAATGAGGCCATGTTTGACTGCGGACCAGCTGCGTCCATGCCTCCATGATGCGCACAGCCGCGCGACGGGAACAAGGGGCGGCCATCGAATGGCCGGCGGCGGCGAAAAGGTCGAAAGCGCCGTCAACAGCGGTCGCCAGTCGGCGAAAAGTGAGCCTGCGTTCACGTTCCAGCGCCTCGGATACGCCGACCACCTCGATCTCCATGACGCGCGCCTTCCGTTCATCGTGCAGCATCGGCCCCAGCGCGGCCCCAACGAGCGTCCTGACGGCAGTGAACACATCCGGTGCCAGCTCATCGTTCCCGTCGGCGATCGCGTCGAGCACCTCGCTGTTGAGGTCAATGTAGAGGCTTTCAAGCAGTTTCTGGTGATCGGCGTACAGCTCGTAGAACGAACGGGTGGACACCTTCGCCAGCCGGCACACGGCCTGCACCGTGGTGGAACGGTATCCGACGGTGCAATACTCCTCACATGTCATATTTAGTGAAGCCCGAACACCTCGCTGATGCGGTGACGTCTTCAATCCCCACGAACGATTCCCTGCCCCGTACGTGCGTCATTGGTGCCGGCTCCTCCGGGATAGCCGCTGCCAAGGCGCTCTACGCCGCCGGCGTGCCATTTGACTGCTTCGAACGCGGCGGCGCGATCGGCGGCAACTGGCTCTTCAACAACCCGAACGGATTGTCCGCCTGTTACGAGACGCTGGAGATCAACACCTCCTGCCCCCGCATGGCGTTCTCCGATTTCCCCATGCCGGAGGACTATCCGCCGTATGCCCGGCATGAACAGGTGCACGCGTACTTCGAAAAATATGTCGATCACTTCGGTTTTCGGCACACGATTTCCTTCAACACCACAGTCGAGGAGGTCACCCGCGATGCCGATGGCGGCTGGCTCGTGCGCACCACCGGACCGAATGGCGGGCGGGTGGGCAGGTACGACGCAGTGCTGGTGGCCAACGGACATCACTGGGATCCACGATGGCCCGATCCCCCCTACCCCGGCTCGTTCGACGGCGAACAGATCCATGCCCACAACTACCGATCGGGCGACCAGCTCGCGGGCCGTGACGTCGTCGTCGTCGGCGCCGGCAACTCGGCCATGGACATAGCAGTGGAAGGGTCCCACCGGGCGAAAAGCGTAACCCTGTCAATCCGACGCGGCCAATGGGTGCTGCGCAAAATGGTCTTCGGACGCCCCAGCGACCAGGTCACCCTGCCCGCCTGGCTGCCGTGGTGGGTAACCGCCCTTCGCCTGCGTGTCGGCGCGATCACCTCCGGCAGCCTCAGCAAGTACGGCCTGCCGAAGCCGCCGCACAAACCGGGCCAATCACATCCGGTTCAATCGGATCATATACGCGCACGCATCGCCGCCGGGCGGGTCACCGTGCGCCCGGGCATTGCCCGTTTCGACGGAGGTGAAGTGGTGTTCCTGGATGGCAGCCGTGCAAGGGCCGAGCTGATCGTGTGGGCGACGGGATACAAGGTGACGTTCCCGTTCCTGGATTCTGCCCTCGTCGCGGCGGCAGACAATGAGCTGCCGCTGTGGAAGCGGACGGTTCATCCCGACCTACCCGGATTGTTCTTCATCGGCCTGTTGCAACCGGTCGGAGCGGTGATGCCGTTGGCCGAAGCCCAGGGGGAATGGGTGGCGCAGACCCTGGCTGGACGCTATATTCCCCCGCCCGCGGGCGAGATCCGCCAGCAGATGGTCAGGGAGCATGAGCGAAACAAGCGAGCGTTCTATGCCTCGCCGCGACACACCATGGAAGTGGACTTCGACCACTACCTCTGGGATCTCAAACGGGAAAGTCGCCGCGGCCGGCGGCGTTCGCGCAGCCGTGCCAGTGCGGCGCCGCAACACGAATCAAAGAGGAGCAGCGCATGACGCGCCAGGCAAATCTCACCGGGAAGGTCGTCGCGGTCACCGGCGGCGCGAATGGAATCGGACTCGAGATCGCACGGCTGCTCGCGATGGCGGGCGCCAAGACCGCCATCGGGGACCGTGACGGCGAGGCTGCGAGGAATGCGGCCGGGGAACTCGGCGGCATCCTGCTCGGCGTCGATCTCGACGTCACCGACCCTGATTCGTTCGCCAACTTCCTCACCACCGTTGAGACAGCCTGGGGCCCCATCGACGTGCTGGTCAACAACGCGGGAGTGATGTGGGTGGGCCCCTTTGACGCCGAACCGGATGCCGCGGCCGAGCGTCAGATCGCGGTGAACCTTCTCGGTGTCATCAGGGGCGTCAAGCTGGCGGCACCGGCGATGGTGGCCCGCGGCTCTGGCCACATCATCACCATCGCCTCCGCCGCATCGCTGCTGACCACCCCCGGCGAAGCGAGCTACGCAGCCAGCAAACAGGGCGTTCTCGGTTACCTCAAGGCGGTGCGCGCGGAACTGCGCGGCATCCCCGTCAAACTCTCCGTCATCATGCCCGCTGTGGTCGACACGGAGCTGGCCGCGGGGACCGGCACCGGCGCTGCCAAGATGCTGCAACCGGCCGATGTCGCCGCCGCAGTTCTGCGCACCATTGCGCGGCCCCGCTTCGAAGTCACCATCCCCGGCTATATCGGCCCCCTGACGCGGGCGGTCAACGTGCTGCCCGAGCGGATGCGCGAAGCGTTGTTTCGCCGGCTCGTCCCCGACCAGGTTCGCCAGGTGGACCGTGAGGTTCGCGCCAAATATGAGGCACAGTTCGGCGAGCACAGGTAGAGCTGCCAGCACGAAATGGCCAGTATCCCCGCCCAAAGTGAACGGCAGGAACCCCCCAGGCTGAAAGCGCAAGGAGGGTCCCGCCGTCGTACTTGTTGGCAGCCAGGTGGCGCTATATGCCCAGTTCGGCGGTGGGGACCTTGAACGTCTCCTTGGCGGTTGCAGCGGAGATGGCCGCAATGATGCAGATGACGCCGGTAAAGACGCTGATCTGGACCCATCCGCCTGGCCTGATGCCGCCCATGGCGGTCACAATGGCCGGGGCGAAACCTGCCATCAGGAAACCAATCTGGGTGCCGATGGCCAGGCCGGAGAACCGCACCTTGGTGCTGAACATTTCACCGTAGAACGATGGCCAGACGGCGTTGGCGGCACCGTAGCCGCACGCAAAGAACACGATGGAAACAAAGAACATCAACGGCACATTGCCCGATTCCAAGGTGAGCAGGAACAGCGGTGTCATGACCGCACTTGCCAGGGCACCATAGATAAAGACGGGCTTGCGTCCAATCCGGTCGGCGAGGAGGCCGAACAAGGGTTGGGTGCCCAGCGCCACGGCATTGGCGGCAACCACCAGCCACAGCGTAATGGTGTTGTCCACGTGCGCCACGTCCTGGGCGTACTTGATGGCCAGGGCGCCAAAGACGGTGCTGACGGCGGCGATGAAGGCGCAGCAGATGACGCGCACCACGTCGCGCCAGTGGTGCTTCAGGAGGTCTGCGACGGGCAGTTTGGCAATCTGGTCTTTCTTTTTGGCTTCCGCAAAGGCGGGCGGCTCGGCCAGTGAGCGGCGGATGAAGAAGGCGACGACCACCACAACGGCGCTGACCCAGAAGGGGATGCGCCAGCCGATGCCATATTTGATATCGTCCGGCAGCGCAACCACGGGGATGAAGATCAAGGCGGCCAGGATTTGCCCGCCCTGGGTGCCGGTCAGCGTCCACGAAGTGTAGAACGACCGTTGGTGGTCCTTCGCATGCTCCAAGGTCATGGACGAGGCTCCGGCCTGTTCGCCGGCTGCCGAGAGACCCTGGCACAAGCGGGCCAGGACCAGAAGGATCGGTGCCAGCCACCCCACGGTCGCAAAATCGGGGAGGCAGCCAATGATGAACGTTGAGCCTCCCATGAGGACCAGCGTGAACAGCAGGACCTTTTGCCGGCCCATCCTGTCACCGAAGTGACCCAGGATGACGGCGCCGAACGGCCGCGCAACATAGGCGAACCCGAACGTTGCAAACGACATGATGGCGGCATTGGCATCGGCGCTTGGAAAGAACACATGGGGAAAGATCAGCGCCGCGGCGGATCCAAAAATGAAGAAGTCGTAATATTCCACGGCGCTCCCCAAGAAGCTGGCCAGGGCTGCCTTCCTGGGTGTTCCCTCGGCGGCGCCGGCGCCGCGCTCGGTCAGGGGCATTGTTTGTCTCATCGGTTTCCTTAGGGTGACATTAGTGTCTCAAATGCTGCGGATCAAATATGAAAACTTTCGGCACTGTTTCCACATCGTGGCAACGGCTTGCGCCATGTAGAAATCATGACTGTGATTGAGGACACTTGTCAAGGATTACTTCCACGTTCTGGTCACAGCTCTCACAATGTGGCAATATATGATCATGACTGTGATTGAGGACACCAAGACCGACATGATTGGCAAGGCGCTGGGGCTGCTGGTGCTGCTGGGCTCCGAGCCCCGCGGCGCAAGCGCCTCCGAACTTTCCAAGCTGGCCAAGCTGCCGTTCAGCACCACGTACCGGCTGCTTGGCTCCCTGACCCGCGACGGGTTTGTCGAATACGAACCGGACGGGCGCCTGTACCGCCTGGGCCTGCGCGTCTTCCAGCTGGGCCAGCAGGTTTCCAACCACCATGGCTTTGCCGGGACAGCCACACCCGTCCTCCAGCGCGTCACCGACGTGACCGGCGAGGCGACCATCCTGTCGGTCCGGGACGGCGACCGCCACCTGACCGTCAGCAAGGTGGACGGCCCCCGGACCTTCCGCGTAACCAGCGACCCGGGACACCTGGGCCTCCTGCACACCACGTCCGTCGGCAAGGTGCTGGTGGCGTTCGCCGCCGGCGAGGACCGCGACCGCCTCGTGGAGGAGCTCGAGCTGACAGCCCTGACGGAGAAGTCCATCACCGACCGGGACGCCTTCCGAGAGGAGATCACCCGCGTGTGGAAGCAGGGCTACGCCATCATGGACGAGGAAAACGAGGTCGGCATGCGCGCAGTGTCGGTGCCGGTCCTCAACGCACAGGGCATCGCGTTTGCCTCGCTTGCCATCGCCGCACCCATTTTCCAGCTGACCGTGGAGGAAATGACGGCCCACCTGTCCCTGCTGCGCCAGGCCGCCGCCGAGCTGTCCGTCAAGCTGCCGCACCGGTAGCCGGACACCGCCCCGGCAAAAAGTTCATGATGTGAACTTATGTACATAGAACGAACATATGCTGTAATGTCATTCAAGTCACCACCCTGGCTCCCCGGAGGGGAAACCCTTCCTTGCCCGGCGGTGGCAACGCCAAAGGAGTATTGCGCATGAGTAATCGGGCCGAATCATATTTGCTGGGCTTGATTGGCGAGGGTGTCCTGCCCTCGTTGACGCCGGCCCTGCATGAACGCGAGGCCGACCGCCTTGGGCTGCGCCTGCTGTACCGTCCCATCGACCTGATGGAGCTGGGGCTGGCGCCAACGGCCATCGGCGATCTGCTCCAGGCGGCTTCCCGCCTGGGCTTCAACGGCGTCAATGTCACCCACCCCTGCAAGCAGCTGGTCGTGCCGTTCCTGGATGAAATGTCCGACGGCGCCCGCCGCCTCGGCGCCGTCAACACGGTGCTGATCCGACAGGGCCGCTTCATTGGCCACAACACCGACTATTCAGGTTTCGGCGCGGCATTTGCCGCCGGGCTGCCGCAGGCCCCGGTCAACCGGGTGGTCCAACTGGGTGCCGGCGGGGCCGGGTCCGCCGTCGCCTATGCAATTCTGGGCGCCGGGGCACAATCCCTGGACCTGGTGGACGTGGATGCCGCCCGGGCCGCCGACAGGGCCGCCGAACTCCAGCAGCTGTTCCCGGACCGTACCGTCACGGGCCGAGGCCTCGACGAACTGGCGCGGCTCGTGCCGCTGGCAGACGGCCTGGTGAACTGCACCCCCATGGGCATGAAGGAACACCCGGGGGCGTCCTTCGACCTGGAACAGCTGACGCGCCGCCACTGGGTGGCGGACATCGTCTACCGCCCCATCGAGACGGAACTGGTGCAGTTTGCCAGGGGCCGCGGCTGCCGTGTCCTGGACGGCGGCCGCATGGCCGTGGGCCAGGCCGTGGACGCCTTCCGCCTCTTCACCGGCGCGGGCCCCGACGCCGACCGCATGCGCACCCACTTCCTGGACCTCATTGCCCGGGAGGGCAGCGCCCCGGGGCACGGTGCCGAGAACCGGCTGAGCAAGGTGGCAAGCTGATGCGCACCGGAATTGCCACGGTGTGCCTGTCGGGAACATTGTCGGAAAAAATGGACGCCTGCGCCAGGGCCGGCTTTGACGGGATCGAGATCTTTGAGCAGGACCTGGTCACCTCGGCCTTGAGTCCCGGGGACGTCCGGCGCCGGGCCGCGGACCTGGGCCTGACCCTTGACCTGTACCAGCCCTTCCGCGACTTCGACGGCGTCGACGATGACCTGCTGGCGGCCAACCTGCGCCGCGCGGCCGCCAAGTTTGACTTGATGGGCCGGCTGGGCATCGACACCATCCTGGTGTGCTCAAACGTCGCCACCGCCACCCGGGGGGAGGACGACGTCCTGGCCGCCCAGCTGTCCCAGCTTGCCCGCTTGGCCGGCGACCACGGTGTCAAGGTCGCCTATGAGGCGCTCGCCTGGGGCAAGTACGTCAGCGACTTTGAACACGCCCACCGGCTCGTGGAGGCCGTGGACCACCCGAACCTGGGCACCTGCCTGGACTCCTTCCACATCCTCTCCCGGGAATGGGACACCGCCCCGATCGAAAAGATGGAAGCCTCGAAGATCTTCTTCGTCCAGGTGGCCGACGCGCCCAAGCTGTCGCTGGACGTGCTGTCCTGGAGCCGCCATTACCGCGTCTTCCCCGGCGAAGGCCAGTTCGAACTTGCCAAATTCATGGGACACCTGGCCCGCACCGGCTACGACGGCCCGGTCTCGCTGGAAATCTTCAATGACGTGTTCCGGCAATCCGACGTTGCACGCACCGCCGTGGACGCCATGCGCTCGCTGGTATGGCTGCAGGAGCAGGGAGCAGCCTGGCTTGCCGGGGAAGGCGAAACGCACAGGTATCCGTTGCAACTGGACACCCTGCCGCGCGTGCCGGAACCCACCGGCTTCAACTTTGCCGAGGTCAAGGCCGCGGATACGTCCGCGCTGGAGACGCTGCTGGGCCAGCTGGGCTTCTCCTCCCGCGGCCGCCACCGCACCAAGGCCGTCCAGCTGTGGACCATGGGCCAGGCCCGGGTGGTCATCAACGAAACCGCCCCGACGCTTTCCGGGCCGGCCATTTCCGCCGTCGGCTTTGACGTGGAGAACCCACTGCTGGCCTCGTCGCGGGCACAGCAGCTGAAGGCGCCCGTGGTGCCGCGCAAGACCCAGGCCGACGAGGAAGTGTTCCAGGGCATTTCCGCCCCCGATTCGACCGAGATATTCCTGTGCCAGGGCACGCCCGACGGAACGGCGGCCTGGACGGCCGAGTTTGGGCAGGCGCCGGCAGGGCGGAGCATCAAGGGCGCCTCCGCCGTCATCGACCACGTGAACCTGGCCCAGCCGTGGCAGCACTTTGACGAGGCCGTGCTGTTCTACAGCAGCGCCCTGGCGCTGGCCCCTCAGCCCTTCGCGGAGGTGCCAAGCCCCACCGGGCTGGTGCGGTCCCAGATCATGGACACCGCTGACCGGGGCGTGCGCCTGGTGCTCAACCTGGCCCCGCTCATCCAACAGGGGCGGAGCAAGACCTACCAGGAGCACATCGCCTTTGCCGTGGACGACCTCGTCTCGATCGCGCGGGCCGCCAAAAAGCGGGGGCTGCAGTTCCTGGGCATTCCGGCCAACTACTACGAGGACCTGGCGGCCCGCTTCGACCTGGAACCGGGCTTTCTGGACACGCTCCGGGACCTGAACCTGCTGTACGACCGAGACGCGCAGGGGGAATTCCTGCACTTCTACACGGCCACCGTGGGCAGCGTGTTCCTTGAAATGGTGGAGCGCCGTGGCGGATACGACGGTTACGGGGCACCCAACGCCCCTGTCCGGCACGCCGTGCAATACGACCTCCGCCAGACCACCGCTTAACCATCAACCATCCCGGGCAGCAAGTGCCCCAACCCGTAACTCCAAGGAAGGAAAGGCCCCCGTGACCAACCCCCGGCAGAACACCCAACAGGAAATGAGCGCCGAGATCCAGGCCATCGCCTCCGGCTACCGCGACTCCGTGGCGGCCGGCGGCGCCGTCCTGACGCAGCCGAGCCTGGACTATGCCCCGTACCGGAGCAGCATCCTGCGCCACCCCACCAAGAACCTGCACCATGCGGACCCGGAAACCATCGAGCTCTTTTCGCCCGCGTTTGGCCACCAGGACGTCAGCCCCCTCGAAGCGGACCTGACGATTGTCCACCATGGGGAGCCGCAGGGCGAGCGGATCAAGGTTGCCGGAAAGGTACTGGACGGCGACGGCCGTCCGGTGGCAGGGCAGCTGGTGGAGATCTGGCAGGCCAACGCGGCCGGGCGCTACATCCACAAGCGGGACCAACACCCGGCCCCCATCGACCCGAACTTCACCGGCGTCGGCCGGTGCATCACCGGCTCGGACGGCTCCTATGCGTTCACCACCATCAAGCCCGGCGCGTACCCGTGGAAGAACCACCTCAACGCCTGGCGTCCGGCCCACATCCACTTCTCGCTCTTCGGAAACGAATTCACCCAGCGGATCATCACCCAGATGTACTTCCCCGGCGACCAGCTCTTTCCCTTGGATCCCATCTACCAGTCCATCGTCGACCAGGACGCAAGGGACCGGCTCGTGGCCACCTACAACCACGACCTCACCTCCCCGGAATGGTCGCTGGGCTACAACTGGGACATTGTCCTGACCGGGTCCAAGCGCACCTGGACGGAAAACGAAGCACTGGGCGAGGACGGCGAACACCATGAGTAAATTGACCCCCGCCCCCGGCCAGACGGTCGGCCCCTTCTTCGGCTACGCCCTGCCCTTTGCGAAGGACAACGAGCTTGCGACGCCCGGCAGCGCCGGCAGCATCCGCCTGCACGGCACGGTCGCCGACGGCGCCGGGGACCCCATCCCGGACGCCATCCTGGAAATCTGGCAGCCGGCCGCGGACGGGACCATCGTTGCCGAAACCGGGTCCCTGGTCCGGGACGGCTACACCTTCACCGGATGGGGCCGCGCATCCACCGGGGCCACCGGCAGGTACACCTTCACCACGGTCAACCCCGGCGCCACCCGCCGGGGAGTGGCACCCTTCATCGCCGTCGTCGTCTTTGCCCGCGGCCTCACCAACCGCCTGTTCACCCGCGCCTACCTGCCCGACGACGACGACGCCCTGGCCGCGGACCCGCTGCTGGCCTCCCTGCCCGGGGACCGGCGGAGCACGCTGATCGCCACCCGCGAACCCGACGGCGGACTGCGCTGGGACGTGCGGCTGCAAGGCGACGGCGAGACCGTCTTCCTGGATTTCGACGGCGGAGCCCTCGCCGGCGGCCGGGACGTTTCCGGGGAGCGCGCGTGAGCGCAGTGCCCGGCGACTTTGGCCTGCTCTCCCCCGTCACCGCCGATCCGCGCCGCCAGTCGGTGACGGGCGACGGCGCCGTCGTGGCGGCAGTGCTGGCAGTTGAAACCGCATGGGTGCAGGTCCTGGAATCCACCGGGCTGGCCCCGGCCGGCTCTGCCGCCACAATCCGGGAAGCGGCGAACGGGGAGGGTTTCCAGGCCGCCGGGCTCGCGGCCGCGGCACAGGGCGGAGGCAACCCCGTGATCCCCATCGTGGCGAAGCTGCGGTCCCTGGTTTCAGGGCGCAGCCCCGAGGCCGCAGCAGCCGTCCATGCGTCGCTGACCAGCCAGGACGTGCTGGACACGGCGCTGATGTTGCTTGCCTCCAACGCCGTGGCCATGCTGCGGGGGGACGTTGCCGGCGCCTCCGCGGCCATGGCCCGGCTGGCCCGCGCCCATGCTGGCACGCTCCAGCCCGCACGGACCCTGACCCAGCATTCCCTGCCGTCGACGTTTGGGTTGAAGGCGGCCCAGTGGTTCCACGGCCTGGCCGCCGCCGCGACGCGGCTGGACGCGATCACCTTCCCCGTGCAGTTTGGCGGCGCCGCAGGCACGCTCGCCGCCGGCACCGTCCTCGCTGCGAAGGCCGGCACGGATCCGTTCACCTTGGCTGATTCCCTCGCGGGGAACCTCGGCCTCGCCGCGGCACCGGCGCCGTGGCACACCAACCGGACCCAGGTAACGGCCCTCGGCGATGCCCTGGCGGCCCTCACGGACGCCGCCGGAAAAGTGGCCAACGACGTCCTGCTGCTCAGCCGCCCGGAATTTGGCGAGCTGGCCGAACCCAGGGCTGCCGGCCGCGGCGTTTCCTCGGCCATGCCGCAGAAGCAGAATCCCGTCCTGTCCATCCTGGTGCGCAGCGCCGCCCTGGCAGCCCCGCAACAGGCGGCGCAGCTGCACCTGGCCGCGGCCCTGTCCGTGGATGAGCGCCCCGACGGCGCCTGGCACACCGAATGGAACGCGCTGCGCACACTGCTGGAGCTGGCCGGGGGCGCCGCGGCGGCCCTGCACGAGCTGGCCGCGGGGCTGCAGGTCTTCCCGGACGCGATGCGCCGCAACCTGGCCATCAGCGGTCCGTTGCTCCTGAGCGAAGCGGCGGGCGCCGCCGTCGTGCCCCTCCTTGAGTCTCAAGGCGGGACGGCCAATCCCCGGAAAGGCGGGGTGGGCAATGCACCGGGTGGCGGCAAGGCCGCGTTCCAGGCCATCGTGGACCGGGCCCTGCAGGCCCAGGCAGGGACGCAGGGCACGGAGTTCGCCCGGCTGCTCCGGGCCGCGGTGCCCGAGACAGCACTTGCCGATGCCGAACTGGACCGGCTGCTGGACCCGGCCGGCTACCTGGGCGAGAACTCCAGGATTGTTGAGAGAATATTTGCCGCCTACCCGCAGTGGGTGCCGGAAGGAGGAGGCCATGAGTGACATAAGTGGAAACGGGGCCTCCGTGGAAAGGCGCGTGCCCGCCATCAAGGCGGTGCTGCTGTCGCCACAGCGCCAGCTGGGCAACCGGCCCCTGCTGGTGGTGGGCTGCTCCCTCGGGACCTCATCGGTGCTGTGGGAAAAAGTCGGCGTGCTGCTGGGCGCTGGTGTGGAAGGTGCCGGCGTGGACGTGGTGGCCTGGGACCTTCCCGGACACGGGATCTCCCCTGCCTCCGGGACGCCGTTCACGGTGGCAGGGCTGGCGGACGCCGTTGTCGGGCTCGTTGATTCGATCGCCCCCGGCGCCCGCTTCCACTACGCCGGCGTGTCCCTGGGTGGCGCCGTCGGCCTCCAGCTGGGAATTGACCACGGGGACCGCCTCCTCAGCCTGTCGGTGCAGTGCTCCGGTCCGAAGCTCGGCACGCCGGAGGCCTGGGCGGAGAGGGTCGAGACTGTCCGGACGCTGGGCACGCCCGTCATGATCCAGGGTTCGGCCCAGCGCTGGTTTGCCGAAGGCTCCATGGACCGGGACCCCACCCTGGCCAGCCGGCTTCTGCACGCCCTGCGCGACGCCGACCGCGTCAGCTACGCCCACTGCTGCGGGGCCCTGGCCGGCTTTGATGTCCGCGGCGAATTGGGCCGGATCACCGTTCCGCTGCTGGCCGTGGCCGGCGCCGAGGACACGGTGGCGACCCCGGAGCTGATGCAGGAAATGGTCGACGCCGTCAACGCAGGTGCAGCTCAACGCGCCGCCACGTCAAACGCTCCCGCAGATTCGAGGGCCAAAACCGTAACCCTCCCGCACGTTGCGCACCTGGCACCCGCCGAGGCGCCCGCCGAGGTAGCCCGGCTGCTCCGCGGCCTGATTGAGGACCCAGCCATGACCACAACGCCCGATCCGGACCGCCAGGGGGCCGTCCGCCCCGGAGCGACCACCCAGGAGGTGTACGACGCCGGTCTGGCAGTCCGCCGCGAAGTCCTCGGCGACGCCCATGTGGACCGGGCCACCGCGGCCATGGACGATTTCAGCGCCGATTTCCAGGACATGATCACCCGCATCGCCTGGGGCGGCATTTGGACCCGCCCCGGCCTGAGCCGGCAGATGCGCTCGGCCGTCACCATTACCGCCATGGTTTCCCACGGCCACTGGGAGGAACTGGCCATGCACCTCCGGGCGGCCCTGCGCAACGGACTGTCCCGGGACGAGATCAAGGAAATCCTCCTGCAAACCGCCATCTACTGCGGAGTGCCTTCCGCCAACACGGCCTTCAAGACGGCACAGCAGGTCTTCGCCGGGCTCGACGCCGAACCAGACGCCGGGCCCCACTCCCCCGAACAAAAGGACGAACTCCCATGAACCAGGCGTACCTGTACGACGCCGTCCGCACACCCTTTGGCAAGTTTGGTTCCGGCCTGGCCGGCATCCGCCCGGACGACCTGGCCGCGCACGTGGTGCGCGAGTCCGTGGCCCGGGCGCCGAAGCTTGAGGTGGAGCGGATCGACGAGGTGGTCTTTGGAAACGCCAACGGCGCCGGCGAGGAAAACCGGAACCTGGCACGCATGGCCACGCTGCTGGCGGGCCTGCCCACCTCCATTCCCGGCACCACCGTGAACCGGCTGTGCGGTTCCTCCCTTGATGCTGCGATCATCGCCTCGCGCCAGATCAACGTCGGGGACGCTGACCTGGTGCTGGTGGGCGGGGCGGAGTCGATGAGCCGGGCACCGTGGGTGCTGCCCAAGACAGAGCGGCCGTACCCGGCAGGGGACCTGGCCCTGTCCTCGAGCACACTGGGCTGGCGGCTCGTCAACCCGGCCATGCCCGGGGAGTGGACGGTATCCCTGGGCGAGGCCACCGAGCAGCTGCGCGCAAAACACGGCATCACCCGCGAACGCCAGGACCAATTCGCTGCCAACTCCCACCGGCTGGCCGACGCGGCCTGGACCAGCGGCTTCTACGACAACCTCACCACCGTGGTGCCCGGCACGGAGCTGCTGCGGGACGAGGGCATCCGCCCCGGCTCGACGGCGGAAAAACTGGCCGGGCTAAAGACGGTGTTCCGCACCGAGTCCGACGGGTCGGAGGGCGGCACAGTGACGGCCGCAAACGCCTCGCCCCTGTCCGACGGCGCGTCCGCGGCGTGGCTGGGCTCCGAGGCCGCGGCCGGGATACTGGGGCTGGATCCGCTGGCCCGGATCGCCGGGCGCGGAGCCAGCGGCGTCGACCCGCAGTTCTTTGGCTACGGGCCCGTCGAGGCCGCCAACCGGGCACTCGCAAAGGCGGGGATCGGCTGGGACCAGGTGGGCGCCGTCGAACTGAATGAGGCATTCGCCGCCCAGTCACTCGCCTGCATCGACGCCTGGGACATCGACCCGGAAATCGTGAACCAACACGGCGGCGCCATCGCCATGGGCCACCCGCTCGGTGCCTCCGGCACCCGGCTGCTGGGCACCCTGGCCCACAGCCTGCAGGCCAGCGGCGAACGCTGGGGCGTGGCCGCGATCTGCATCGGCGTGGGCCAGGGGCTGGCTGTCGTGCTGGAAAACGTCACCTCCTCCGAGAAGCAAGGCTAAGAACATGCCCACCATCGCACCCTCCGCGGCCGAGGCCGTCGCCGGCATCCGGGACAACTCCACCGTGCTCATCGGCGGTTTCGGCAACGCCGGCCAGCCCATGGAGCTCATCAACGCCCTTCTCGACGGCGGCGCCACGGGCCTGACCGTGGTCAACAACAACGCCGGGCAGGGCGATGCGGGCCTGGCCCTGCTCATCAAGGAACGCAGGGTCCGCAAGATCATCTGCTCATTCCCGCGGCAGTCCGACTCCTGGCACTTTGACGCCGCGTACCGGGCCGGGGAGATCGAACTGGAACTGGTCCCGCAGGGCAACCTGGCCGAACGGATCAGGGCCGCCGGGGCCGGGATTGGCGGCTTCTTCACGCCCACCGGTTACGGCACCATGCTCACCGAGGGCAGGGAAACCCGGATCATCGACGGCCGCGGCCACGTGTACGAGACCCCCATCCACGCCGACTACGCCCTCATCAAGGCGTTGACAGCGGACCGGGCCGGGAACCTGATCTACCGCAAGACCGCACGCAACTTCGGCCCCATCATGGCCGCCGCGGCAAAGGCCAGCATCGTGCAGGTCGGCAGCATTGTGGCCACCGGTGAACTGGATCCGGAAAACGTGGTCACCCCCGGCATCTACGTCACCACGATCGTGCAGATCAACGCCACAACGCCGGCAGCGGCAGAACATGGGGTCACACAATGAACACACAAGAAAAAGGCGCCCGGCTGGGCCGTGACGAACTGGCAGCCCTGGTGGCGTCCGACATCAAGGCGGGCTCCTACGTCAACCTCGGCATCGGCCAGCCCACCCTCGTCTCGAACTACCTGCGCCCGGAACAGTCCGTCACGCTGCACACCGAAAATGGCATGCTTGGCATGGGCCCGGAAGCGCACGGGGACGACATCGACGAGGACCTGATCAATGCTGGCAAGATCCCCGTCACGGAGCTGCCCGGGGCGTCCTATTTCCACCACGCCGATTCCTTCGCCATGATGCGCGGGGGCCACCTGGACGTCTGTGTCCTGGGCGCCTTCCAGGTTTCCGCGACCGGGGACCTCGCGAACTGGCACACCGGGGCACCGGACGCGATTCCCGCCGTCGGCGGCGCCATGGACCTGGCCACCGGCGCCAAGGAGGTCTACGTCATGATGAGCCTGTTCGCCAAGGACGGCTCCTCCAAACTGGTCGAAGCCTGCACCTACCCGCTCACCGGCGTCGGCTGCGTCACCCGCATCTACACCAACGACGCCGTCTTCCTCATCACCGCCGACGGCGTACGCGTGCGCGAAACCTTCGGCACCACGCTGGCGGAACTGCAGCAACGCATCCCCGTGCCCCTCCAAGCGGCCCCGCTGCGATGATGGACGCGCAGACCGCCCCGCCCGTCGCCAGCGACCAATATGTACAGTCGCTGGCCCGCGGTCTCTCCGTCATCCGGGCGTTCGACGCCGACCATCCGGCCATGACGCTGACCGAGGTGGCGCAACGCACGGAGCTAAGCCGGGCCACGTCCCGCCGCTTCCTGCACACGCTGGTGGAGCTGGGCTACGTCCGCACGGACGGCAGGAACTTCTCCCTGACCCCGTCGGTGCTGCAATTGGGGTATTCCTACCTGTCCGCACTGTCACTCCCCCAGCTGGCGCAGCCCCACCTGCAGGCGCTCTCCGCGCTGCTGGGGGAATCGACGTCGGCGGCCGTGCTCGACGGCGGCGACATCAGCTATGTCGCAAGGGTCGCCGCCCGGCGCATCATGAGCGTCGGCATCACCGTGGGCACCCGCTTCCCGGCCTACGCCACCTCCATGGGCCGGGTGCTGCTGGCCGGGCTGCCGGCAGCCGGGCTTGACAGGTATTTTGCCGCCCACGGGATCACGCCCATGACGCCGAAGGCCGTCGGGACCGAGCAGGAACTTCGCAAGATCCTGGACGGCGTGCGGGACCAGGGGTGGTGCCTGCTGGACCAGGAACTGGAGATCGGCCTGATGTCCATGGCGGCCCCTGTGTACGGCGCCGGCGGGGACGTCGCCGCCGCCGTCAATGTCTCCCTGCAGGCACAAAGCGTCAATGCCCGGGACGATCCCGGCGCGTTCCTGGCCACTGTGCGGGAGCAGCTGCTGCGCACCGCCGCCCTGGTCTCCGCCGACCTCGCCGCCGGAAGATAGCTGGTGCGCCGCGCAGGCGTTGTGCCTGCGCGGCGCAGGGCGAACGCCTGACGGCTTGATTTAAACCGCCAGAACCGCCGCGCTGTGGCCTGGCAGTTCCAGCCCGGCGGCAGGGCCACTTACGGCAAGGCAAACGTCGTCGCCGGTGGCAAGCAGCAGGGCCTTTCCGCCGATGGGGACCTGGCGCGCAACGGCCGAGAAGTTGAGCGCGATGCTGAGCCCGCCACGGTGCAGGACCAGCCATTTGTCCTGTTCACTGAATTCAACCGTCGTGTCGGCAAAACCGGCACCGCTCAGTTCGGGGTTTGCCCGGCGCAGGGAGATCAAGCGCCGGTAGAGCTCGAGCAATCGGGCATGGTCGCCGTCGTCGGCTTCCTTCCAATTCAACTTGGACCGCGTGAAAGTCCGGTCGTCCTGTGGGTCGGGCACAGTTGCCGGATCCCAGCCCATCTGTTCGAATTCCTTGATCCTGCCCGAGGCCGTTGCATCTCCGAGTTCCTCATCAGCGTAGGAGGTGAAGAACTGCCATGGGGTGCTCGCACCGAATTCCTCGCCCATGAACAGCATCGGCGTGAACGGGCACATCAGGGTGGCGACGGCGGCAAGGGCCAGCTGTCCGTAGCCCAATGTCTGCGACGGCCTGTCGCCGGCGGCACGGTTGCCGATCTGGTCATGGTTTTGGTTGCACACCACCAGGGCTGCCGGTCCCACCAGGGCAGGGTTGATCTGACGGCCATGGTGTCGGCCGCGGAAGCTGGAGTAGGTTCCGTCGTGGAAAAAGCCCTGTTGCAGGACCTTGGCCAGGGATCCCAGGGCAGTGAAGTCTTCATAATATCCGTCGGACTCGCCGCTGACGTTGGCGTGCACGGCGTGGTGGAAGTCGTCGCTCCACTGTCCGGCAAGTCCGTCTCCATTGACGTTCCGCCGGTAGATCAGCCGCGGGTCGTTGAGGTCCGATTCCGCGATCATCGACACCGGGCGGCCGGTTTCGGCGGAAACGGCATCGGCGAGGGCGCCGAATTCCTCGAGCAGCTGCATGGCACGGGAATCCTTGAACGCGTGGACGGCGTCAAGCCGAAGTCCGTCCACATGGTAGTCGCGCAACCACATGCCGGCGTTGTCGAGGATGTACTCCCGAACAGTGTCCGAGCCGGGTCCGTCAAGATTGACCGAGTCGCCCCACGTGTTGCCCTCCCCCGATTGGAGGTACGGCCCGAAACGGGGAAGGTAATTCCCGCTCGGGCCCAAGTGGTTGTACACCACGTCCTGAATGACGCCGATTCCCACCGCATGCGCGGCGTCGACGAACTTCTGGTAGGCAGCCGGTCCGCCATAGGCTTCGTGCACCGCATACCAGAGGACGCCGTCATACCCCCAGTTGTGTGTGCCGTCGAATCCGTTGACCGGCAGCAGTTCCACGAAGTCGATGCCCAGCTGGGACAGGTAGTCCAACTTTTCAATGGCGGCCCCGAGGGTGCCAACGGAGGTGAAGGTGCCCAGATGCAGCTCGTAAATGACTGCGCCAGCCAACTCGCGGCCCTTCCACTGAGTGTCCTTCCATGCGTGAACTGACGGGTCGAAAGTCCGCGACAGCTCGTGGACCCCATGGGGCTGCCGCCGCGAGCGGGGGTCCGGCAGGGGCGTGGTGTCCGCATCCAGCAGGTAGCCGTAATCGGTTTCCCCCTCGGCCGGCGCCCCGGCAGCCGTCCACCATCCCGAGTTGCCGGCCGCGCCGCCCGCGCGGCGGGTCATGGAATGCCTGCGGTCTCCGGCCACCAGCGTGACCGTGCCGGCCTCGGGCGCCCAGAGGTCAAAGCGTCCGCTCCCTGGTCCATGCAACGTCATTTCAACATTCCCTCGCCTTCCGTGGTTCGCAACTCGACATTTCCCGCTACTTCGGCCGTCCCCCGTCTCCACGCTTCCCCGCAGGCGCGAGGAGGGCCATGGGGTACTGATTCAGGATGTCACCCACCGCAGCTTCTCCCGGACCGAAGCTTTGGCCAGTCAACTCATCCGTCATTTCCGCGGCAAGGGAGATGGCGGTGTCCCGCCAGCCGCCGCCTTCCTCCAGACCGCGAGGCAGCCGGGTAACGAGCGTCAGGGCCCCCTCACCTGCCCTGCTGCCACGGCTAAACGCGAGCAGGTGCGCCGTGGCTGCGCCCGTCACCGCGACGGGCGCATAGCCGGTGAAGAGCCCGGGACGGTCGCGACGCAGCCGCAACGCCCGTGAGGTGACCAGCAATTTCGCCGCATCGGACCGGTACGACGACGGACCCTCACCGGAGTCGAGTGCCTGAAGTGAGCGCCGGCGGGCGGCGAAATTGACATCCCTGCGGTTGTCCGGATCCGTCAGCGACCGGTCCCAGAATTCGGTGCCCTGATACACATCCGGCACCCCTGGCATCGTCAGCTGCACGAGTTTCGCCGCCAGTGCGTTGGAGTCACCGTAGGGCTCCAGCAGGCAAACCAGGGATTCCAGTTCCGCACGGACCTCGTCGTTGTCGAAGGCAGCGTCGACGGCGGCGGCAACTTTCGCTTCAAAGCCAGGGTCCGGGTCGGTCCAGTTTGTCGAGTTGCCGGCTTCCCGTGCAGCCTTCCGCGCATAGGACTGCAGCCGTTCACGGTCCGCCGGCCATACCCCCGCGACAGACTGCCACAGGAGGTTGGCGAGCGGGCCGTCCGGAAGCGGCGCGAGTTCCTGCAGCCGGTCCAGGGTGCGCTCCCATTCCGGCGCCAGCTCGGCCAGCACGGAGATCCGGGCCCGGGTATCCTCGCTGCGCTTGGTGTCGTGGGTGCTCAGGGTCGTCATGGACAGTGGATTTTCGGCCTGTCGGCGGCCCATCCGCGCATGAAATTCGTGCGGCTCGATGGCGAACTCGGTCGGATCGGCCCCCACTTCTGTCAGGCTCCCCAGCCGCGTATAGCGGAAGAATGCGGTGTCCTCCACGCCCTTGGCCATCACCATGCCCGAGGTCTGCTGAAAGCGGCGGCCGAGCTCGCCCGCCTTATCAGTCCCGGTCTCCAGCAGGAGCGGGAGCAGCAGGTTCACGCCAGCCGCCAGCGTCGGGCGGCGGCGGACCGCCAGTGCGCACGCGCCGCGGAGTATCTCCCGCCCCTCGGGCAGATAGGTGCGGTAGACCGGGAACGCGGCAATGATTTCGGAAAGCGCCTCGGCGGATTCTTCCAGGCCGAGGCCTGCACCGGCAGGCACCAGGCGGGCCATGCGCAGCACCTCCGAGTGCAGGATCCCGTCAGTGATCCGGCGCTTGGTGTCGTGGATCATCCCGCCATAGTTGGGCACGCCGCCGCGCAGCTTAGCGTCCAAGGCATCGAGCCCCGCCCGGCCGTCGGCGTCGACAAAGACCCGATCCACATCCGCGAGAGCGTCGTAGCCGGTGGTTCCGTCGCAGTCGAACGCGGCAGGGAGGGACTCCCCCGGCTCGAGGATCTTCTCGATCAGCAGGTAGCGCCCGCCCGTGGCCGCGCGCAGCCTGCGCAGATAGCTTTCCGGGTAGGCCAGACCGTCGGGGTGGTCGATCCGCAGTCCGTCAATCAGGCCCTCCCTGAACCATCGGAGGATCTCGGCGTGGGCCTCGTCAAAAACTTCGGGGACCTCCACCCGGATTCCGGCGAGTGAATTGACGGCGAAGAAACGTCGATAGTTCAGCTCGTTGTCGGCGCGGCGCCAGCCGATCAGTTCGTAGTGCTGCCGGTTGTGAACCTGGCGCGGGTCGTCACCGTCGGCGTAGCTGCCCGGTGCGAGCGGGAAGCGGTGCTCGTAGTAGCACAGCGCTCCGTCCTTGATCTCAAGGACGTCGATGTCGGAGTCCTCACCCAGGATCGGGATCCGGACGCGGCCGTTGCCCGCATCCCAATCAACATCGAATGCCTGGGCATGGGGGGACTCCCTGCCGTTCTCCAGGAGCGACCACCACCAGCGATTTTGGGATGGAGTGGCCACCCCCACGTGGTTGGGAACGATGTCGACGAGAATCCCAAGCCCAGCTTCGCGGGCTGCCCTGGAAACGGCCAGAAGTCCCTCAGGTCCTCCGCGCTCCGGATCGACGGCGGATGGGTCTGTGACATCGTAGCCGTGGGCGGAACCCCGTTCGGCAGTGAGGATGGGTGAAAGGTAGAGCCAGTCGACGCCGAGCGACTTCAAATAGGGCACGGTCCCGGCTGCGTCCAGAAGGGTGAAGTCCGGCCGGATCTGCAGCCGATAGGTGGAGGCAGGGGTTCTCACGACGGGACCCCGGCGGTTCCGGCCGCTGCCCCCGCCCGCTGAGCCTCAACGTCGGCAGCCCCGGTCTCGTCGGTCTCCTCCGTCGCCATGGCGGCCAGCGATGCGGCGGCCGAGTAGTCCACCGAGGTCTCCGGACCCGACGACGCACGCAGCACGACGAGGGACTTGGACTCCAGTTTCACTACGGATCCGGCCTTGAGCGGTATGGTGTCGCCGCGGTCCGCGGTGTCCACCATGATTTCCCAGAAGGGCGAATATTCCTCGCTCGGGAGCTGGAAGTCCACACTGTCGCCATGGGCATTGAAGCCCATGAGAAAGCTGTCGTCAGTGATCCGCCGGCCCCGGGCGTCCTGTTCCCGGATGCCGTCCCCGTTGTAGTACACACCAATGGTCCGGCCAAAACCGCTGTCCCAATCCTCGGGAAGCATTTCCGTTCCGTCGGGTTTGAGCCAAACGATGTCCGGAAGCTTCTCGCCTTCGCCGCGGCGTACGGGGCGGCCGTCGAAGAAGCGGCTCCGCCGGAACGTGGGATGGTCGTGGCGCAGCTTGTTGACGACGGCGGTGAACTCCAGGAGAGGTTGGTCCCTGGCCTCCCAATGCACCCAGCTGAGCTCGGAATCCTGGCAGTAGGAGTTGTTGTTGCCTTGCTGGGTGCGGCCGAGCTCGTCGCCATGCAGGAGCATTGGAACTCCCTGCGAGAGCAGGAGCGTGGCGATGAAGTTGCGTTGTTGGCGGGCACGCAGGGTCAGGACGGCGTCGTCGTCGGACTCGCCCTCCGCACCGCAGTTCCAGGAGCGGTTGTGCGACTCGCCATCGCTGTTGTCCTCACCGTTGGCTTCATTGTGCTTTTCGTTGTACGAGACGAGATCGCGCAGCGTGAAACCGTCGTGGGCGGTAACGAAATTGATGGATGCCACCGGGCGCCGGCTGGAACTTTCGTAGAGGTCCGCGGAGCCCGTCAGCCGCGAGGCGAATTCACCGAGCGTGGACGGCTCACCACGCCAAAAGTCACGGACGGTGTCACGGTATTTGCCGTTCCATTCACTCCACTGCGGCGGGAAGTTGCCCACCTGGTAACCGCCCGGGCCCACGTCCCACGGCTCGGCAATGAGCTTGACCTGGGAGACGACTGGGTCCTGCTGGACCATTTCGAAGAAGGTGGAGAGCTTGTCGACGTCGTAAAACTCGCGGGCCAACGTGGAGGCGAGGTCGAACCGGAAGCCGTCCACATGCATGTCCGTGACCCAGTACCGCAGCGAATCCATGATCAGTTGCAGGGAATGGGGGTGCCGGACGTTGAGTGAATTCCCGGTTCCTGTGTAGTCCGTGTAGTGCTTCAGGTCGTCATCGACCAGACGGTAGTAGGCCGCATTGTCGATGCCCTTGAATGACAAGGTGGGGCCCAGGTGGTTGCCTTCGGCCGTGTGGTTGTACACCACGTCAAGGATGACTTCGATGCCTGCCCGGTGCAGGTCCCGGACCATGGCCTTGAACTCCTGGACCTGGTGTCCGGAGTCGCCGGCGGAGCTGTAGGTGTTCTGCGGCGCGAAGAAGCCAATGGTGTTGTATCCCCAGTAGTTGTTCAGGCCCTTCTCCGCGAGTGTGCCGTCGTTGACGAACTGGTGGACGGGCATGAGCTCCACTGCCGTGATTCCGAGCTTTTTGAAGTGCTCGATCACGGCAGGGTGGGCGATGCCGGCATACGATCCGCGCTGCTCTTCCGGGACCTCCGGGTGCAGCTCGGTCATGCCTTTGACGTGGGCCTCGTAGATGACGGTTTCGTGGTAGGGAATGTGCAGCTGGCGGTCCCCGTCCCAGTCAAAGAAGGGGTTTATGACCACGCTGTACATCGTGTGCGGAGCCGAGTCGGTGTCATTGCGGGAGTCCGGATCGCCGAAGTCATAGGAGAAAAGTGCGGGGTCCCAGTCAATTTGTCCGTGAATGGACTTGGCGTACGGGTCAAGGAGAAGTTTGTTGGCATTGAACCGTTGGCCATTTTCGGGTTCGTAGGCTCCGTGAACGCGGTAACCATATTTCTGCCCCGGCTGGACCTGGGGCAGATAGCAGTGCCAAATGTACCCGTCCACTTCAGTCACCTCGATGCGCGTTTCCGAAAGGTCATCCGCCAGGAGGCAAAGTTCAACGCTTTCCGCCCGCTCGCTGAACAAGGCAAAGTTCGTTCCGGTTCCGTCAAAGGATGCCCCCAGGGGGTAGGCACTTCCGGGCCAAATTTCCATGTGTCCTCCTGGAGGCATTTCTTATGATGGCACTGCACGGCACTCACCGTCGGTGTCGGCTGTGCCCGGCATGCTGGGTGACGCTAAGCATACTCACCGGAGGGACGGCGTTTTGCCGCATCCGGAGATGACGGTCGGCGTGTCGGCCTACAATCCCAATATGGAAGGCCACATGGGGACCCAGCGCCTTGCAGTCGAGGAACCCAAATTCTGCGGTCCAACTTTAATGCCGCAGTTCAGCGCATGTTCTGGCGCGTGGAGGAGAGGATCAACGGTTGCCGCCTTCCTTATACGTTGCCGTGGACCGGCCGTCATCCGATGCCGCGGCTGCTTGCTGGCGATCTACCCGCGCCTGCCGTTGCGCCGGAGCGCGTCACCACTCCCGCAGGCGGCCAGCCACGCGGATGGGCACGCCCCGCGTCCGTCCGGGTTACTATTCGGTACAGCTCGACATTTCCCAGACTGCAAAGGAGGCCCTCGCAGCCGGGACCGACGTCGTCATCGCTGCCGGCGGGGACGGGACCGTCCGTTGTGTCGCTGGAGTCCTCGCCGGCACGGACACCCCCATGGGTTTGGTGCCGTTGGGAACAGGCAACCTTCTGGCCCGCAACCTCGGAATTGACGTCCTGGATCCCCTGGGCGCCCTCATGGGCATCGACACCGCAAGAACCGTTGTCCTCCCCGGCGAACGCATCCATGGCGCGCACTCACGCACCTGCTGATGGAATACATCGCCCTCCACCACAGCGGGGAATCAGACCAGTCCGGTGCGTTTGCCCAGCTGACGAAGCTGCCCGGCGGGATGGTCGTCGACCACCACGCGCCAGGCCAGCGGAACCCTTTTCCACCTTCCCGACGGGCAGGCACTGCTCATCGTCGTGGGAACCGTCACGGCCGGCATTGGCGGCTACTTCATCTACAAGGGCGCCAGGCAAAAGTTCCGCGACGACATCGCCCTGCCTGCCAGCGGTTCGGAACTGGCCGTCGTCGTGCTGGCGATGACGGGATATATCGCCAAGGGCATTGCCATCCTCAGGCTTGGCATCGTGTTCGTCGTCGCGGCCGTCAGGGTCGACCCGCAGGATGCCTCCGGTCTTGACGGCGCGCTAAAAGCCCTCACCGCGCTGCCCTTCGGGGAGGCAATCCTGCTCCTCATTGGCGTGGGGCTATCAGCGTACGGACTGTACAGCTTCGCCCGGGCCCGCCTGGCCCGGCTCTGACCAGCCGGGCGGTGGCAGACCGGAAAGCTGGGAAGCCGGCCATGGTGAGGGTTGGGTGCAACTGCGACCCTGGCGACCGGCCCCGGACCCGCACCTCATTTTGGTGCCCCCCGTGCCGCGCACGGACTATTATTCAAGGAGACCCCTACTTTTTCCTGGCACCGCCTTTTTCGACACAGCATTGGAGCCCCCATTACAGACGTAACCGCCGCGCATGATGTCTACTATGGCAATCCCGCGACCGACGATGACATTGACCTCGTGGAGGAAACCCCGCCGTCCGCCGCCGCCCGCTTCAAGGACAGGTCCGACGTCGTCCGTCACCGCGGCAGGTACGTGCTGGTCAACCGCGACCGCACACCGAACGAGGCCATGGTCGAAGACCTGTTGTTCGTCCGCGGAGCCCTCGAGGCTGCCGGGCTGAACTACCTGCTGGTGCGCGGAAACGACGAACGCCCGGTGATCTCGGTCGACTGGAACGACCGGGCCGCGCTGCGGAAGGCACTTGTTGAGGCGTGCGCCAACGAACCGTTTTATGCGATGACCGTGGATGCCCGGAAGAAGTCCGCGTTGCTGGTGGCCGACGGGACGTTGGCCAGGAACCGCAAGTCCCGGATTCTGCGTCTCTATAGGCCTCGGTGGGAACCCGACGGCGGGCTGGGCTACGGTGCGTCGCTGGGGGTCCAGATTGAGCTGTGGAGCTTTGAGGGCGAGGAATTGGTGCTGCCCGTCGAGAACTCACTGACCCGCCGGACGCTGCTGGCCCAGGACGCCGTCCGCGGCACCGTGGAAAGGTACGGGCTCCTCTGGCCGACCATTGAGAACATGTTCGCCGACCACGCCTCCGACATCGGCTTCGACATTGACCTGGTCTTCTCCTGGGTCGACGGCAGCTCACCCGAATACATTGCCGCCAGGCGCGCCCGGATGAAGGACGTGGTGGTGGGCGAGGGTGACGATCATGAGGCCCGGTTCCGGCAGATCGACGAGCTCAAGTACGCGCTGCGCTCCGTCTACACCTTTGCGCCGTGGATTCGGCGCGTCTTCATCGCCACGGACTCCCCCACGCCCTCCTGGCTGGCGGAGCACCCGTCGGTGACCGTGGTCCGCAGTGAGGAGTTCTTCGCCGACCCGTCGGTGCTGCCCACTCACAATTCGCAGGCCGTGGAGTGCCAGCTGCACCACATTGAGGGCCTGTCGGAACATTTCCTGTACTCCAATGACGACATGTTCTTCGGCCGTCCCGTCAGCCCGGACATGTTCTTCACGCCCGGGGGGATCACGAAGTTCATCGAAGCGGAGACCAGGATCGGCCTGGGCGGGAACGACGCCGAGCGCAGCGGCTTTGAGAACGCGGCCCGGGTGAACAGGAAGCTTCTGTGGGACCGGTTTGGGCGCATCACCACCCGGCACCTGGAGCATGCGGCCGCGCCGCTGCGCCGCAGTGTCATGGCGGAGATGGAGCGCGAGTTCCCCGCGGAGTTCAGGGCCACCGCGGCCAGTACCTTTCGCGCGGCGGAGAACATTTCCGTCACCAACTCGCTCTACCACTACTACGGGCTGCTCACGGGCCGGGCCGCCATCCAAACCGGCGCCAAGGTCCGGTACATCGACACGACGGCGCGGGCGGGCTTGAACTACCTGCCCAAACTGCTCGTCAAACGCAATGCGGACTTCTTCTGCCTCAACGATGGCAGCTTCCCCGAGGTCCCCGCCGCGGAACGCGCCGAATTGGTGACGGACTTCCTGCAGAAGTACTTCCCGATCACGGCGCCCTGGGAAAAGTAGCCCGTCCGCTGCCGCGGGGCACTGTCGGCTCACAGCGGGGGTGGGGTTTAGCGTGGCGCCAGCCCGCGCCGTCGTGCCTGGACCGGGATGCCCGTGGTGCGCGGGGCGTGGTCGGGGATGCGCACCCCGGCCGCGTCGAGGCGGGCCTGGGTCTCCTCGGCACTGACCTGCTCGCCGACGGTCGGGCCGGCGCCCAGCGGAACGGTTGAGTGGACAATGGTGTGCTCGTACACGTGGACCAGGTTGAAGGCCTGCCCGCCATCGCGGCCTCGGGTGCCACCCACCGGGACATTCAGGTCCTGCGTGTAACACGTGGCCGAGGCGACGGACACCGGGATCCCAGCGAACATGGCAGTGGTCGAGTAGTGCAGGTGGCCAGCCAGAATGGTGCGGACATCCGAGCCACGCAACACGGCTGCCAGCTCGGACTGCCGGCGCAGCTCGACCAGCACGGACAGGTCCAGCACGCTGGGCACCGGCGGGTGGTGGAGTGCCAGGATGGTGCCGTCCGGCGCGGGAGTGGCGAGTTCCCCGGCCAGCCACTCCAGCTGTTCCGCACCGAGCTCGCCGTGGTGGAAGCCCGGCACCGACGTGTCCAAGGTGATGACCCGCAGCCCGTTCAGGAAGTGGGTGTGGTCTACGGGCGCGCCGTCCGCTGGTTCCCCCAGCAGGCCTGCGCGGAAGTTTCCGCGATGGTCGTGGTTCCCCATGGCCCAGATCACTTCCGCACCCAGGTCCTTGCAGGCCGGCTCCACGATCCGGCGCAGCTTGGCGTACGCCTCGGGCTCCCCCTTGTCGGTCAGGTCGCCGGTAAAGATGACCGCCTCCGGCCGGGCGCCCGACGCCGCGATCCCGGCGAAGATTTGGCGCAGCCGCTCCTCACTGTCCACAGCACCGTAAAGGGGGCCCGGGCCGCCCAGCAGGTGGGTGTCGCTCAGGTGAAGCAGGAAGTGGCGCGGCCGGGGATGCTCGGCCTCGATGTAGTCCATGACTGCCTTAATGGTCGGGTGGATGCGGCGGGTGCCGTGTCCCTCTCATGTACCTCCATCCAACCACCGCCCGGGTGAACTGCAGGCCAACACACGCGACAATTTGCAAAAACGTCTGTGGTTCCCCATCCCTGCATCCTGCCGGCCCGCCGCTCCCGGGCCGCCAACGCCGTCTGTTGGGCGCTATGGATGCGAAGCGCCGACGCAAGACGCGGTAGTGAAACCACTGGGATATGACGGTCACCTGTGGAATTCCCGCCAGGTGTCAGCGTTTGCGAGGATCAGCCCCGGTCCGGCAGGCCAAAGGTTCTCACGGGTCCTCGTTGGTGGGAGAAGCCTGATGTCCGTGATTCAGGAGTTGAGGTTGGCCTCTTCAGCCTCCGCTTGCTGCTCGTTCGCCGCGGCCCAAATGGAAAGAAGCCGCAGCCCCTTCTCCGTCACGGACCCCGGCTCGGCCCCGTACACGATGAGGGACTGTCCGACATTCGCCGGCAGATCCATGTGATTATGGCGGTTCGCGGGAGTCCCTGTTGATCAGGGTACTGGCAGTCCCTGTCCGCTGTTTCGGCACTGCCGTGGCGCCAAACCTAGGTGGCTGCCGCGGAGCGGTCCGTCGAGGCGGATGCGACTTCATTGACCATGCGAAGCCCGTTAAGGGTGCGGGGTAGCCGGTATCGGGGAAAGGGAGGGTTAGGGTGTCGATCAGCACTTCGGCGTTGTTGTCGACTGCCCCGGCATGTAAAGCTCGATCCCCGCTCGGCGAACTCCTGAATTGTCGATTGTCCAGGGCGGGCGCGAAACGGTTTTTGATGCCCCCGCGTCTATTGAGCCCAGGTCCCTAGTGAAGGCATCAAGCGCTCACCAATAATCGTCAGCCTGCCCATTGCCGATCGCCGCAAATCCTTCGCCTTCTACACCACAGGACTTGGTTTACACCCCGTGGGCGAGCCTGCCGACGACGGCGTGCCGGAGCCGTTGCAGTTCCGTCTCAATGACGGACTCCGACTCATGCTCATTCCGACAGGAGGCTTTGGGTGGGTCGTGGGGAACCGCATGGTTGCACAAAGCAGCCATAGTGAGTGCTTCATCAGCATCACAGCCGGCAGCGAATCAGGCGTGGATGAACTGGTCCTGAAGGCACAGCAGGCGGGCGGCGCGATGGTCACCGAACCCACGCAACAGCCCTGGGGTCATGCAGGCGCCTTCACCGATCCGGACGGTCATGTCTGGCAGGTAACAGCGGGGTCACCACCGGACTGAGCCAGGGGTTCGATGACTGGTCCTCGCCGTCTCGACGCTTTGGGTTCGCTTGGAAAGCTCCGGTGACATATCGCCTTCGCGGATGGTCCCCACAGGGAATTGCTTCGGCCTCGGGCACTTTCTCCTAAGTATGGTTAGCCGGAAATTTGTTGCAGGGCCCAGGAATTACCGTCGGGATCGCTAAAGTACGCATACCGGACGCCTCCACCCATGTCGCTGACGTCAGACACGTCAACCCCGTTCCCGAGCAGTGTGCGGCGGACGGCATCAAGGTCCTCCACCACAAGATGCAGCCCATGCACGGGTGCTGCGTGGGGATCGCTGATCCCCACGCCAATCACGACGGAACAAGCTGATCCCGGCGGCGTCAGCTGGACAACACGCATGCCGTTACCCGGCTCAACATCGTGATCGAGGATGAAACCTACCTGATCAAGGTAGAAAGCCTTGCTTCGGTCCACATCGGTCGAGGGTAGGGGGACCAATTCCAATCGCATGTCCAAAGTGACTCCTTCTTCCCGCGCGGTTCGCGCAATCATGGCAGGCCGGCGACCTGCGTAGCTGCCATGTTACGCAGTATCGAGTGAGCCGGTGCATGTGAATTCCGCCGGCGCCCCCAGGCATTCGCCGGCCGCCCACAACGAGGGCAGACTTCACCCGCATTTTTGGAGATTCGGCCCGCTGGTCCGAGGCTACGTCGCGATGGCGCCGAGGTGCTGGTGCTGGTGCTGGTGCGGAACGCGATCACGGTCGTAGGTAATGGTCGTGTAGCCGTGCGGAGCCGGCAGACCATCCTTGCCCAGGTTCACGAAGACGATCTTCTCAATGGTCAGGATTGACTGGCGGGTGAACATGTTCCGCACCTCGGCACGCATGGTCAGCGAGGTGCGGCCAAAGTGGGTTGCCGTCAACCCCATTTCGATGAGGTCGCCCTGTGCTGCGGAGGAGACGAAGTTGATCTCCGACATGTACTTCGTGACCGCATTTCCATTGCCAAGCTGGACAATGGCGTAGATCGCTGCTTCTTCATCGATCCAGCGCAGCAGGCTGCCGCCGAAGAGCGTGCCGTTGGCGTTGAGGTCTTCAGGGCGGACCCACTTGCGGGTATGGAAGGTGATGTCGCCGGTAGTCATGGCTCGATCCTAACGGAGGGGCGCTGCCGGACTGACACGGCCGGGCCTTCGTCGGGGCTGTGCCGCCGTCGTCTTCGTAGTGCGTGGCGTTTGCCAGATCGCGCCCGGTGATGTGGCCAAATGTCAGGGCGGGGCCAGGGTTGATACCGTCTGTCGGGTAATGCCCGCCCATGTCCGGGGTCAGGTCGATCTCTGCGGCGTAGAGCCCCTTGATGGACTGGCCTGCGTCGTGGAGTCCGCCCAATGCCCGTGTGAGGTCAGATCACGAAGCCGGCGCGGTTTTCAGTGCGATGTCGAGGAGGCGTCCAGCGGCGCCCACAGGTCGGCGGACCCCGAACCAGATGCACCGCAGGTCGCGTTCGAGGCGCGGACCGGTGATGGGGACCTGGAGCAACCGCCCAGCCCTGAGTGCTCCTTGTACGGTCAGGTTGCTTAGCACGGCCGGACCGAGTCCAGCCATGACGCTCAAGCAAATCGCGGAATTGCTGTTCAGTTCGGCGATGGGCCGGGCCCTTTCGGTCCCTATTGTCGCGTCCAGAGCCGCGCGGGTGCCCGATCCATCCTCGCGCTCAATTAGCGGCGTGGATGCCAGAACCTCATGGGTGAGCGGCTCGGTGCGTGCTGCCCATGGATGCTCAGGGGAGACCACAACGGTGAGATGGTCGGTCATGATGCGGATGCTGTGAACGTCACCGGGGACGTCAGGGGTTTCGATGAACCCGAGGGCCAGCTCCCCTGAGCGCACCCCCTCGATGACGCGGCGGGAATTGTTGATGCGCAGAGTGGTTTGGACGTCCTTGCATTCGTGCCGGAATGTGCTGAGCCAGCCTGGCACGAGATACTCCGCTACGGTCATACTGGCACCCACCACCAATTCAGTGTCCGCCGGTGAGGCCAACGCCGCAGCACCAGCCGCAAACCTGTCGGTCGCGTCGAGGATCTCTCGTGCCCATTCAACGGTAAGCACTCCTTCGGTGGTCAGTTGCGATCCCCGGGTGGAGCGGTTTAGCAGTGGGTAACCGAGGCGCCGTTCCAATGTCGCCATTGCCCGGCTGGAGTTGGACTGGGCCATGCCGATCATGCGGGCGCCTGCACTAACGCTGCCGGCGTCAGCAATTGCCACGAGCAGGCGCACGGCCGAGAGTTCCAGCCATTTATGGGCTGGCAGCCTTGCCGGGGAGTCGTCGACCATATCAGCATCATATGCCCCAATGGTGGAATCCCGGCTACTGCGTGATTGTCGGCCGTGACATGGTCAAAGTATGGAACCGCACCAAGCCTTCCGGCGCAGAGATGAACGCTTCCGGACCAGTTCCAATGGGCTGCGTAGTTCCTGCCGACGCCAGCCCACTAAGCACCCGCACACCCGATGCCTTGAATTTTCCCGTCGCCGTTCTTCAAATTTCTGCGATTTGATACATCCCGGGCCCACCGCAACGTAAGGAGCATGAGAAATGGATTCACAGTCGATACCCGTGATGAACCGTCCTTCAAAATTTCGCACCAACAAGCCACGATTCGGCACAGCATGGGTTCCCGGTGCACTCTTCGCTTCGGCGGTGGCGCTCATGGCGTGGCTAGTGCATGTAATTATCCCCTTCATACCGCTACTCACTGCGGCTGTAATGATAGGAATCATATGTACGCAACTGCCCTTCGCGAGGGCGTCGATCACTGGCGTCCTGGCCCCTGGACTTAAGCTCGTCTCGCGTCGATTCATGCGGATCGGCATCGTCCTGCTGGGTTTCCAGCTCAGTCTTGCGGACGTAGGGCGGCTGGGCTGGAAACCAATCGTCGGTGTCATTGTTGTCCTGGTATTGACCTTCATCGCAACCCTTTGGATCGGCAAACTGTTCCGCCTTCCGGGGCATGAGCCATTGCTGATCGCCACGGGATTCTCCATCTGTGGAGCATCCGCCATTGGGGCAATGAGCGGGGTAATTAAGGCGAAAGACGAGGAAACAGCCACCCCGGTAGCGCTCGTCACCCTATGCGGTACGCTGGCAATCGCAGTCTTGCCGATGCTGTGGCACCCGCTCAACCTTGATGCCATTGCCTACGGCAAATGGGTCGGAGCAAGTGTGCATGATGTCGGCCAGGTAGTAGCGACAGCGCAAGTTGCGGGCAGTGCAGCCCTGGCCGTGGCTGTCGTGGTAAAGCTAACGCGAGTCATTGCCCTAGCACCCATGGTGGCGATCGCGTCAGCGGTGGTCAGAAGGAACAGCGGCGGCGCACTCGATGCAGGGAATCGACCACCCCTAGTGCCGCTATTCGTTGCCGGGTTCATCGCTGCCATTCTGATCCGCAGCTTTGCGTCCGTCCCCGTTCCGCTTCTCGAAGCAATATCGACAGTGCAAACTGGTCTCCTGGCAATCGCCCTTGTCGGCCTGGGGACCGCAGTCCGACTGGTCGAGCTCGTTCTTACCGGGTGGCGGGCTCTGATTGTCGCGCTTCTGTCGTGGACGATCATCGCGGTACTCGCCTACTTCGCTGTAGTGATTACCTAACCGGATTTTGCGTGATGCTCGGACCATGCGACAGGTCCGATCCTGTTGTTGCGCTTTTGGCCGCGCCAGGTCTCTCACTGACCACCGCAACCGATATCCCCCACGGTAGCGACCACGACCCGGAACGACGCGATTTCGCTGCAGCTCTTTCGGCCCTCCCTGCCAAGAGAGATTTTAAATTCGCCATCAAAATGCTCGCCGACTATGCCGGCACATCACTGAAAGCAGGGATGCCGCTACTCCAACGAAGCCCAAAACTCAAAGATGCACAATGGGCTGCGACACTGGCGGGAATCACCATCTAAACGGCCCACCACCTCGACCAAACCGCCCCGACTTGGACGAAACGCATCAAACCCCTCAAAGAGGCATGGATGCCTGCCGAGTCCTCCCTGCCGCCATCGCTCTGTCTAAAGTTGCTGGTGCCACCACTTGGATAAACCAAGTAGAACCCGCCCTCCGAGCCACTCGAGTAACCGGAAGACGAGTACCCACCACTCGTGCCAACTTTCAGGGATTTTCATAACCTGTTCATAGGACATTCAGCGAGGATCCAGTCATTGAATCGAAGGTCTCAGCCGTGGCACACAGGTATCCTGCACAGCTTGCAGGCACGAAAAGTCCGGACACATTCCCTGACCTGAGTGACGGCGCCGACATCATGGAACCGGACGGACAATATACAACCGTCTCGTCCCCCCGCTACGAGGCGGCACAGTTGGCCCTGAGCGAGGCATGGGAGCATCGCCCGCCTGCCTACTCATGGGAGCGTGCCGTGTTTGAATATGCAGTGATGCCCGCCGCCCGCGCGGAACTACACGCCGCATGGTTGGAAGCCGCCGAGCAATGGGGAATCGGGTCCGATTAGCCGTAACCGACAATGGACGGTGCGAAACACGCCGTCGAACTGGCGCCCAGTTGCTCGAAGGCAAAGACAGCCGAGGCAATCCCGGCACAAATAGAGACCACCGTTAGCTGGCGTGCCGGTTTCTGGGAACTCATCGACGGCAGCGCCGGTGTCCTGAGCCTCCTCATGGCACTGACACTCGTAGCCAAGCGCCGCTTCAACCAGTCCGATGAAACCTAAACGTGCGATGTAATCCCACACCACCGACACCCACCGCGGAATACGGCAGCCTCATCCAGATGAGCCCGGATCCCAGCAAAGAGAACACCAACGGCCTGATCTCTGGCTGCCATCGCCAATGAACCCAAGGACTCCCCTCACGCCGTCCCTGATCTTCTAAGACTAGATCAGTAGGCTCTTCGCGGTTGGTGGTGAAACCGGGGTTCGCGTCGTAGCAAGATAGGGGTCCATGGCCCTGCTCTGATGAGATGGATGTGTCTGGCATTCTTCCCAGGTCAATAACCTCGAGCCTTGAATCAGCCAACCCAGTTGTGCCCTTCCGCGGCCACGGCACTCTTCAGTCTCCCCAATTATCGGGTCATCTCCGTCGCCAATGACGATGACGCCGGCATCCGTGTTGTCACGATCGCCCCGGACTTCCCGCAAGCCTCCCCTGGCTGTGTCGTCCTGGCGTCCCGGGTCCATTCGCACCGAATCCAGCGGGTCCGCAACAACCTTGTCGCCGGGCATGTGTGGCTCATGTGCGCCAAGGGCCGGCTCTTCCGTGATGCGGCTGCCTGCGTCCGGAAGACGTCTGCCGAGGCGCCCCCGCAGGTGCCGCGGTTCGCCCGGTCCACCGCACATCCACCGGTCCAGAACTCAAGAGAGCCACCTGTCACGACGGAGGGTCACAGGTTTGCACAGCTTCGACAAGCCGGGAATGCAAGAGGAACGGCATCGCTTGTCTGCCGACTTTAGTGCCCATTAACGGAGGCATGGGGCACGCACATGGGCAATTGGATTTTCCCCTGCGTGATACTCGCAGGGGAAAATCCATTTGCCCATCCGGACGGTGCCGAGACCGGGGGCTTTGGAACCTCGTTCTATGCGGCGAAGCCGTCGGCGATCTCGAGGACCTCGTCGAGGATCTCCAGCCCCGCCGTGGCGTCCTCAACGCTGGTGTTGCAGGGCGGGACGACGTGGATGCGGTTGAAGTTCGCAAACGGAAGGAGCCCGCGGGACTTGCAGGCTGTGATGAGTTGGTTCATTTCCGGGCTGGAGGCACCGTAGGGGGCCAGTGGCTCGCGGGTTTCGCGGTCCTTGACGAGTTCGATCGCCCAGAAGACGCCCGTGCCCCTCACTTCGCCCACGGACTGGTGCCGCTCTGCGAATCCGCGGAGGGCGGGGCCGATGACGTCGGTGCCCAGCGCGGCCGCGTGGTCCACCATACCTTCGGTCTCCATGGCGTTGATGGTGGCAACCGCCGCTGCGGTGGCGAGCGGATGCCCGGAGTAGGTCAGGCCGCCCGGGTAGACGCGTTTGCCAAAGGTCGCGGCGATTTCCGGGCTGATGGCCACCCCGCCCAGGGGCACGTAGCCGGAGTTGACACCCTTGGCGAAAGTCATCAGGTCAGGCACAACATCGAAGTGCTCCACGGCGAACCACTTACCCGTTCGCCCAAACCCGGTCATGACCTCATCGGCAATAAAGATGATGCCGTATTTGGTGCACAGCTCGCGCACGCCCTGCATGTAGCCGGCCGGTGGGACGTAGATGCCCGCCGACCCGGGGATGCTTTCCAGAACGAGGGCCGCGATTGTGGCGGGTCCTTCGAAGCCGATGAGCTGTTCCAGGTGTTCCAGGGCGCGCTGGCTTTCTTCCTCCTCCGTCGTGGAGTGGAAGCTGGTCCTATACAGGTACGGCGGGAAGAAGTGGACAGTGCCCGTGCTGGCGGTGTCGTTGGCCCAGCGCCGGGGGTCGCCTGTCATGTTGACGGCCAGCTGCGTTCCGCCATGATAGGAGCGGTAGGCCGAGAGGACCTTCGCCCGCCCGGTGTGCAGCCGGGCCATGCGCACGGCATGCTCATTGGCGTCGGCGCCGCCGTTGGTGAAGAATATCTTGTTCAGCTCGCCCGGCGTGCGCTCGGTGATGAGGCGGGCTGCCTCTGAGCGGGCCTCGTTGACGTAGCTGGGTGCAATGGTGCACAGTTTTGCGGCCTGTGCTGTGATGGCCGCGACCACGCCCGGGTGCTGGTGGCCGATGTTTGTGTTGACCAGCTGCGAGGAGAAATCGAGGTACTTATTGCCCTCCCCGTCCCAGACCCAGGATCCCTGGGCGGCCGAGATGACCATGGGGTCCAGAAGGTCCTGGGCGGACCAGGAATGGAAAACGTGCAAGCGGTCGAGCTCGTACGCACGCCGGGCGGCTGCGGTGTCGATGTCCACGGAGGCGCCGACCTGGCGCCCGTTGTCGATGATGGAAGTCATGTCGGTTTCCTTCTTTAGTTAATCCGCAACAGCGAGGGGGTCAGGCGTTCTGGGGGAAGCCGAGATTGATGCCGCCGTGGCTGGGGTCCACCCAACGGGTGGTGACGGCCTTGCCACGGGTAAAGAAGCTGACGCCCTCGGAGCCGTGGGCGTGGGTGTCGCCGAACAGGGAGTTCTTCCATCCACCGAAGGAGTAATAGGCCATCGGGACGGGCACGGGGACGTTGATGCCCACCATGCCGACCTCGACTTCGTTCTGGAAGCGTCGGGCCGCACCGCCGTCGTTGGTGAAGACCGCGGTGCCGTTGCCGTACGGGTTGGCATTTATCATGGCGAGGGCGTCATCAAAGCTGTCGACCCGCAGCACGGAAAGGACCGGGCCGAAGATTTCGTCCTGGTAGATGGACATGTCGGGGGTGACGTTGTCGAACAGGGTGGGACCCACAAAGAAGCCGTCCCCTTCGGCGTCGGGTGCGATGGTGCGCCCGTCGACCACCAGGGTGGCCCCGGACTCCTCTCCGGCATCAACATAGCCGGCCACCTTGTCCCGGTGCGCAGAAGTGACCAAGGGACCCATGTCGCAGCCGCGCAGCCCGTCGCCGGTGCGCAGGGCATTGGCGCGGCTGGCGATCTTCGCCACCAGCTCATCGGCGATTCCGCCCACGGCCAACAGGGCGGAAATGGCCATGCACCGCTCGCCAGCGGAACCAAAGCCGGCATTGATGGCGGCGTCCGCGGCCAGGTCCAGGTCCGCGTCGGGCAGCACGATCATGTGGTTCTTCGCCCCGCCCAGCGCCTGGACGCGCTTGCCGTGGGCCGTGGCTGTTTCATAGACGTACTTGGCGATGGGGGTGGAGCCGACGAAGGAGACGGCCTTGACGTCCGGGTGGGTCAGCAGCGTGTCCACCGCCACCTTGTCGCCCTGGAGGACATTGAACACGCCGTCGGGCAGGCCGGCTTCCTTCCACAGTTCCGCCATCCAGTTCGCGGCCGTTGGGACCTTCTCGCTCGGCTTGAGGATGACCGTGTTGCCAGCCGCGATCGCCAGCGGGAAGAACCACATGGGCACCATGGCCGGAAAGTTGAAAGGGCTGATAATGGCCACCGGGCCCAGGGACTGGCGGACGGAGTGGATGTCCACTTTCGTGGACGCGTTCTCCGTGTAGCTGCCCTTCATCAGGTGTGGCATGCCGCAGGCGAACTCGACGACTTCCTGGCCGCGGCTGACTTCGCCCAGGGCGTCATCGAGAACCTTGCCGTGCTCGGAGGTGATGATCGCGGCCAGCTCGCCCTTGCGGGCGTTGAGCAGTTCCCGGAAGGCGAACAGGATCTGCGTGCGCCGGGTCAGCGACATGTCCCGCCACGCCGGGAAAGCGGCCTTGGCGGCGGCAACGGCGGCATTGCCGTCCTCCACGCTCGCCAGCGCCACCTCAGAGGTGACCTTGCCCGTGGCCGGGTTGGTCACCGGGGCCGTGCGCTCCCCTGCCGGGACATAGCTGCCGTTGATCCAGTGCTCGATGGTGTTCAATGCTTCTCCTGTGCTTGCCGGGCTCGTGCCCGCGGTGGTGATTGATCCCAGTCTCCCCGCCAGGCAACGAGTCCATAACTGGCAGAGTGTAAATACATTCCCCCTTTGATTTACACTGTGTAAATGCAGCCGACACTCCGCTCCATCCTTGGCCTGGCCGTACTGCACGACGCCGGGCCCTCCATCCTGGGCGGTACCGCCGCGCTGGACGCCCCCGTTCGCTGGGTCCACGTGAGCGAACTGCTGGATCTGACCGGACTGCTCTCCGGTGGCGAGCTGGTGCTGACCACCGGACTGGAGCTGGAGAAGGAACCCGGCCGCACGGCCTCGTACATCCGCTCGCTGGAGCAGGCAGGTGCGGCGGGTCTCATCGTGGAGCTGGCAGGGCCGCGCACCCGCAGCCTGGCGGCCCTGCGCACGGCGGCCCAACGCTCGGCGCTGCCGGTCATTGCGCTCGAACACCGGGTGCGTTTCGTGGCGATCACTGAAACCGTGCACCGGATGATCGTCTCCGAGCAACTGGAAAGGGTTGAACGCGCCCGCGACGTCCACGAAGCCTTCACACAGCTCAGCTTGGAGAGCGCAGGAACGCAGCAGGTGGTGGAGCAGGCCGCAGCTTTGATTAACGCGCCCGTCGTCCTCGAAGACCTCCAACACCTCGTGCTGGCCTACGCCGCACGGCAGGTGCCCACCACCGCGCTGCTCCACGACTGGGAACGGCGCTCCCGCACCACCCCCTCCCCGGCCCGGACTGCCCGCGCCGGCCACGAACAGTGGCTGCAGGTCCCCGTCGGCGTGCGGAGCCAGCTCTGGGGACGGCTCGTGGTCCCCATTGCCGCAGGAGATGACGAGCTGGCCGCGATGGTCCTGGAACGGGCAGCCCAGACCCTGGCCATCAACCGCCTGGCCGAAAGGGATCAACGCGAACTCACCCACCAGGCACAGGCCGGCCTGCTCAACATCCTTCGCAATCCCCGCGGACTCAGCGAGGCAGAAGCCCTGGCACGCGCCGGGTCCCTTGGACTCAAGCGCACCTCCTTCTACCTCCCCGTCGTCTTCCGCACCACACCAAACGGCAACACGACTTCCGGCGCCGCGTCCCTGGCCAAGGACCCTCTCGCGGGACAGCAGGAGGAACGCGAGCTGCTCGATTTGCTTGCCCGGGCGCTGAAATCCATGTCCGGCAGTGCACTGACGGCGAGCATCCAATCCGGCGCGGTCGGAATGGTCCTCGCGTTGCCCGCGAGACAACTCGAGGAGCCGACCCTGGACCGCCTGGCGGACACACTGGCCGCCCACGCAGGCGAGGGAACCGCCCGCTGGAGAATCGGCGTCGGCCGTCTCCGCGGAACACTCCTTGAAGCGGCGGAAGGAATCAACGAAGCCTCGCACGTCGCCGAAACAGCTACAACCCTCCGCGGGCCCGGGCGGCCGTTCTACCGCGCCACCGACGTCCGGCTCCGGGGCCTGCTGGCGCTGCTGCGCAACGATCCGCGCGTGCAGCAATTCGCCGAATCCGAGCTCGCCGGCATCCTCGACGCCGAAGCAAAGGGCCGGGGCGGGCTCCTGGACCTGCTTGGCCACTACTTGGAATCCGGCGGGAACAAGGCCGCCATGGCCCGCAACGGATACCTCAGCCGGCCCACACTCTATGCCCGGCTTGCGAAGCTGGAGGAGCTGCTCGCCGTGGACCTGGGCGACGCCGAATCCCGCACCTCCCTCCACGTGGCACTGCTTCTGCACCGTCTGCGGAGTGGGCAGCCGTAAGTGGCATCATGGAGCCATGGCCAAGCCCTTCACCCTGACCCAGCTGCGCTACTTCGCCGTCGTCGCTGAACTGGAGAACATGACCGCCGCAGCCGAACAGCTGCACGTGACGCAATCAGCACTGTCGGCCTCGCTCGCCCAGCTGGAAGCGAGCCTATCCACCCAACTCTTTGTTCGGCTCAAAACCCGCGGACTGCGGCTGACGGGCAGCGGGCGGCAGTTCGCCTTGGACATCAAGGTCTTCCTCGAACAGGCCGACTCGCTTTACGAATCCGCCCGGGGGATGGGAACATCCCTGGTGGGCGAGCTAAAGGTCGGTGTCTTCGCACCCCTGGCACCTTTCCGGCTGCCCACCATCCTGCAAACCTTCGAGACGGAGCATCCCGGCGTGGAGGTGTCCTTCATGGAGGCCGACCTGGCCGAACTCCAGTCCGCCCTGCTGGACGGCCAATGCGACACCGCCCTCATGTACGGCCTGGGCCTAGGCCGCGGCTTCACCCACCAGGTGCTTGAACGCGTGCCCCCGCACGTTCTTGTTCATGCCGGGCACCCGGCCGCGTCCCGCCCGAGCCGGCAAATCGCCTTGAAGGAGCTCGACGGCGAACCCTCCGTGGTGCTCGACCTCCCGCACAGCCGGGAGTACTACCAGCAGCTCTACGCCGCAGCAGGGGTGCGTCCCAATGTCCGCCACCGCTTTGCCGGCTACGAAACTGTACGCTCCTTTGTGGCCAAGGGCCACGGCTACGCCCTCCTGAACCAGCGGCTGCACAGCGACGTCACATATTCCGGCGGCAGGGTGGTGGCCCTGGCCTTGACGGATGATTTCCCGCCCATCGAGGTCATGCTGGTGCGCCCTGAAGGGGTGCAACCCACACGGCGGGCGCTGGCGTTCGAGGAAACCTGCGCGCAGGTGTATTGGGCGGCAAAGGACTGAGGCAGCCCCACCATCAAGCCCGCATTAGGAAAATCTATTGATCAAGTCAAAACAATCAATTGGACAGATGTGGGGCTGCTCACACACAGTTGAGGAATCTGACGAGGGGGCCCGCCAAGAGGCCCTGTTGATCAAAGGAGATTCGATGGTTCAGTTCCACTCCGGATATGCCCGCCCTGCGAAGCGGGTGGGCCGACCATGACCTTGAACGACACCACACCGGTGACGGCCACGGACGCAGCCGCGGCTGTCAAGACTCCGGTCCACAAGATGACGAGGATGCAAAGGCGTGTCCTGCTGGGCGGCAGCGTCGGCCAGTTCATTGAATTCTACGACTTCGCCCTGTATGGCCTGACTGCCGTCACCCTGTCCCATGTCTTCTTCCCGGGCGACAGCCCGCTGGCAGCCATGTTGGCCACCTTTGCCACCTTCGGCGTCGCATTTGTGGTCCGCCCCTTGGGCGGGCTCTTCTTCGGCGCACTCGGCGACAGAATCGGCCGGCGCGGCGTGCTCTCCATCACGCTCATCGGAATTGGCGGTGCTACAGCCGTGATGGGCCTGCTGCCCGGACACGCGCAGATCGGGGCCTGGGCTCCGGCACTGCTTGTGCTCTGTCGCCTTGTCCAAGGCTTCTCGGCAGGCGGCGAGTCCGTGGGTGCGCCGTCGTTCGTGTTTGAGCATGCCCCCGTCAACAAGCGCGGCTTCTGGCTCAACATCACCATTGCGGCAACGGCCCTTCCCTCCGTGGTGGCCGGCACGTTGATCCTGGTCCTGAGCCAGTCAATGAGCAACGAGTCCTTCATGGCGTGGGGTTGGCGCCTGCCGTTCCTGCTCGCACTTCCCCTGGCACTCTTCGGCGTGTGGATCCGTACCCGCACCGAGGAAAGCCGCACCTTCCAGGACGCCAAAGCCGCCAGGAACAAGGAATTCAGTCCCGTCCGCGACACCTTCCGCGAGAACAAGTTGCGGATGGTCCAGGTCATCTTCGTCATGGGCCTGACGGCCATGGGCTTCTACTTCCTTTCCGCCTACTTCGTCTCCTACGTGCAGACGACCGGCCACCTCAGCCGCGAACAATCCCTTCTCACCAATGCCGCCGCCTTGGCCCTGTATGCCGTGCTGCTCCCGTTGTTCGGCCGGCTTGGGGACCGGGTGGGCCGCAAGCCCATGCTGATCGCCGGCTCGGCAGCCATCGCCATCGTGTCCGTGCCCAGTTTCATGCTCGTCACCAGCGGCAGCCTCCCCCTGGCCCTTCTGGGCCAAGCGCTCTTCGTGCTGCCGCTGTGCATCTACGGTGGCGGCTGCTACACCTTCTTTGTCGAAATCTTCACCACCAGGACCCGCTTCACCTCCGCGGCAATCAGCTACAACTGCGCCTACGCGATCTTCGGCGGCACCGCCCCGTTCATCGGTACGGCCCTCGTCGGCACCACCGGCGTGCCGCACGCCCCGGGGGTCTACATGGCGGTGGCTGCCGCCGTCGTCTTTCTCCTGGTGGTCTTTACCAAGGTGCCCGAAACCCGCGGGCGCCTGGGCTAGAGACGCCACCAAAATTTTTCGCCACCGAACAAGGACTTCCCATGAGCACAGCAGCATTCCTGAAAGACTTCCACCACGTTGCCACCATCGGCGCCACGGCCAACAACGGCGTGGACCGCCAGGCCGCCACGCCCGACGACGCCCGGACCCGCGACTGGTTTGCCAGCCGGGTGCGCCATGCCGGCTGGGAGCTGCGCGTGGACACAATTGGCAACATGTTCGGCCTGCTTGAATGGACGCCCGGCGCGCCGTTTGTCGTGATTGGCTCACACCTGGACAGCCAGCCGCTCGGCGGCCGCTTCGACGGCGCGTACGGGGTCATCGCGGCAATGCACGCGGCCCGCACCATCGACGCCGAGGTGACCGAATCCGGCATGGCCCCGCGGTTCAACCTGGCCGTGGTCAATTGGTTCAACGAGGAGGGTGGACGCTTCGCCCCCAGCGTCATGGGCAGTTCGGTGTTCACCGGACTGTTCGACCGGGAGGCCATGCTCAACGTCACCGACCTGCAGGGCGTCTCGGTGCGCGAGGCACTGGCCGGCATCGGCTACCTCGGCACCGATAACGGGCCCGAGGTGGCCGGCTACGCCGAAATCCACATCGAACAGGGCCGCATTCTCGAACGCGAATCCATCAACATCGGGCTCGTGGACAGGAGCTGGTACACGCAAAAACTGGACATCGAAGTTCTCGGCGAGCAGTCTCACACCGGTGCCACCGCCATGGCCGACCGGCACGACGCCCTCGTGGCGGCGTCGAAGATCATCCTGATGGTCCATGACGTCACCGCGGACTTCCCCGAGGAAGCCCTCGTCTCCTCCGTGGGACAGCTGACCCTGGAACCAAACTCACCGATCGTGGTGGCCCGGCGTGTGCGCCTCGTGGCCGATCTGCGCTCCGGCGACCCTGAAGTCGTCAAGGCGGCGCGGGACAGCCTCCTGCGGGACATCGATGCCCTTGCCCGCGACCACGACATCAAGGTCAACGTCAAGGACTTCGACATCCGCCCGATCCGCCGGTTCCCGGAAGCCGGGATCGACCTTGCCGCCCAGGTGGCGGACAGCATCGGGTTATCGTCTCGGCGCATCCAAACAATGGCCGGACACGACTCCGTCGCCATGAACACCATGGTGCCCTCCATCATGCTGTTCATCCCCAGCGTCGACGGCGTCTCGCACTGCGAACGGGAATTCAGCACCGATGCCGACATGGCCGACGGACTGGACATGCTCACCGGCGTGGCCCGCCAGCTGGTCCACGGCGCACTCGCCACTTCGGAAATGGCAGTCGCAGGAACCAGCGCTGCCGGCGGTGTCGCGTGAGCGAACTGCACTATCTGGACGCTGCAACGGCCCTGGGGATGTTCCGCAGCCGCGAACTGTCCCCCGTGGAATTGCTGGAGGCGATCATCGCCCGGTCTGATGCCGTCAACGCCGGCATCAACGCCTTTACAGAGACGCTGTTCGAGGAGGCCATGCCAGCCGCGCGGGACGCGGCCTCCCGCTATGCCCGCGATGGCGACCTCCCGCCTCTTTTGGGGCTCCCCGTGGCCACCAAGGAAAAGCACGGGATCCGGGGCCGCACACTCTCCCAAGGCCTGGTGGCCAGGCAGCATGAACGTGCAACGGAAAACCACCCCGTCGTGGAACGGATCCTGCAGTCCGGGGGCATCATCCACGCCCGCACCACCACCCCCGAATTCAGCTGCGCCACCGTCACCCACGGCCCCTTGTGGGGCGTGACGCGCAACCCCTGGAACCGGCAGTACTCCCCCGGCGGATCCTCCGGCGGTGCCGGTGCCGCCCTCGCGGCCGGTCTCACCACCCTGGCCACTGCCTCGGACATAGCGGGCTCAACCCGGCTGCCGGCGTCGTTCACGGGAAACGTAGGCTTCAAGGCACCCTACGGACGAATTCCCGGCCTGGCCCCGCTGTCAGCCGACCACTACCGCGGCGACGGGCCCATGGCCCGAACTGTGGCCGACGCCGCCCTCCTGGCGAACGTCATGGCAGGGCGCCACCCCGGCGACCACGCTTCCCTGGCATATGCGCCGGCTCTGGCCCCGTCTTCGGGAACCGGGGCCGGGATGCGGATTGCCCTGTGCATCAGGCTGGGCAACTACCCCGTCGCGGCCGACGTCGAGACCAACACCCGCAGGGTGGCCGCGGCACTGCGCGACGCCGGCGCCATGGTGGAGGAGATCGAGCTGCCCTGGACCTCACAGAACATCAGCCGGATGATGTTCACGCACTTCGGCTACCTGTTGGGGCCCGCCATGGAGGATGAAACTGCGGGCTCGGAGGGCTGGCTGGCCCCCTACACCCGGCGCTTCATGTCCGACGCCCGGCAGGCCGCAGAGCAAAACCGTTTTCTGGATGGCGTTCGGTCTGAGACATTGCTCCAGGCACAGCTGGCCGATGCGATGGCAGGCTTCGACGCGCTGATTTGTCCGGCCTCCGCGGTGGCCGCGCTTGAGGCGGACGGCATGTACCTGGACGGGATCGACGCCAACGGCGAACGCCTGGAGCACTACTGGCAGGGGCACATGACGGCCCCATTCAACATCGCCAACCGCTGCCCCGTCCTGGCCGTCCCCAGCGGCATGGCCGACTGCGGCATCCCCACAGGCGTACAGATCGTGGGCCACCCGTTTGACGATGCCACAGTTTTCAGATTGGGCGCCGCCGTCGAGGCCGTACTTCCCTGGGCCGGCGGCCACCCTGAAGACTTTTCGGCGCCCTCTTCGATGAGCCCATACTGACAACAGCCGCCGTCGAGCATCTAAAGCACCGCCGCCAGGAATGTGCTCATTGCCCAGGGCGTGGCTGTGCTGGAAGGGGACGAAGCAGGGTTGTTCGCCGCGATGCGTGAGTTCCACCTGGCCATGGTGGCACCGTGCCCCAGCCAGGTTCTCCTCAAGACGCTGCAGGGCATTGGGGAGAACTCGCCGCAGCGGCGGATCACGCATTCCTACGACCTGTCTACGGACAAGATCAATCAGGTGGCCCAGACCCACCGCGAAATTCTCAAGGCCGCCCGAACCGGAGATCCGGAGCAACTCATTCCCGCACTGGCCCGCTGCCACGATGTTGATTAGGCGCAGGTCCTCCCCCGGACCAGTTGTTCGTGGCCCGTGCCATGGCATCCGCTGCTTCCTTGAACCCGTCCGGCATGAGTTGGCGAAAGTGCGCGTCCAGCTTGTTTGCGGAGATGTCCCCGAGAGTCGGCAGGCAGGCGTTCTGCCAGTAGAGGCTGCGCGCACTCCAACCTCCGGCACCGTCCGTAAACGGCAACTCGCCGCACACGTTGCAAGGCCCCGAAACACTATGAACACGTATAAGGAAAATTCAGTCCTATCACCACAGAGGAGCGGCATCTGAACAACAGCTAAATCAGTCCCTAGATACCCGGCAGGCTGCATACAAGGACAAGCGCACGGGGACACCGCGACAACAAAAACCGTGGTTTTGTCAACACTTCAAGGGTCATTGTGATTCTGACCTGCGGTAATACGGTGCCCGAGGTGGGACTCGAACCCGGGAAAGCCCCTTGCACACACTGGATCTCCGCGGAAACATGCGGAAACCAGCCCTGTTTAACGCCGTCCGCGTCAGTCCGGCAGGAAATGTGTTGACACTGTCAACACTCCTTTTTTTGAGTCTGCGGTGACGTTCAAGCCTTACAGGACCTCAACGTACCGGGCAGCGCACGGCAAACACGGGCGGAGTTCATTTTGCCGCCGTACTACAAGTCTCATGGAGATGGCTCGTATGCAAACTGCTCCAGATAGACCACTCGATCTACAACGTAGAACCAGATACGCGCATCTCCTATAAGTGTTGGCTTGTGCTGCCATCGCTCATGGGTGGAACCATCGCGCGTGACGCTACCCAGATCACTATGTAAGCGGTAATTGTTCGGAGTTGTGGACCGCGACGTCATGGTCAGAAAGTCCAACGAATCAGTCAAAGAGTTCTTGGCCGTAGCTTTCAGATCCGTCCAGCCACGCTTCGCCTGAACAGATGCAAACCGAAGTTCGTATTCATTCTTCTTCGTTGGCCGCTCAACCTTTTCGGATTTTGCCATCTCTTAGGGACGCTCGACCGATTCAGAGTCATCCAGCCATTCCACGGGCTCATTGCCAAGACCGGCCGCGATGGCCGTCGCCGATTCACTCCAGGATTTGAGCTCTGCAGTGGCCAAGTGAGGTTGGTTGGTTGCGAAAGATGCGCGAGCGGCCGTCCAAATATCATTCGCGAAGACTTCCCGGTCAGCTGAGCTCAAGGCCAGCATCCAAGGGAATCGATCGCTCATGCGAGATGCAAGACTTCCATCCGTATTCGTTGACGCCGCGACAAGCTGAACAGCAAGTTCCAACAGCGAAGCACGGGCACGATCTGCGCTCTCAGACATCAGCACAAGTGCCTCGCCGTCACGGCGAGTGACGCGGACAGGGTGATCCACCGCGGCCGCAAAGACATCGGCAGACGCCCGACTTAGTTCAGACGACTGAAAAGTCGTTCGAGATGGGGCTAGTTTGGTCATAATGAAACGCTAACTCAGAACGTATTCTGAATTCAAGATGGGAGAGTCCGAAATTTCTCCGACCCAGATATCAACCAAGTTTTGGTCAGACTAGTTTACAGAAACAGTTCAGAGCCCGGTATATGGAGCCGCTTCTCCCTGGGTCATTCAGCGCGATCAGGGGTGCGCAGAAATCGCCGATGACCCTGGCGACCCACACATTGATCTATGCGTATCTTGTGAGTATTTCGTATCCGGTATACTCTGAGTGCATGAAGTTATCAAGTCAAGATCATGCGGCCTTCGACACCACCAACGGCGTCGTCTGGCTACGGTGGCGCATCAACATCGGCTTCGACGACTATGTCCGATGCCAGACCGGCGACGGAACTGTCACCACGTCCGGCGGTGCGTTTCGCGATGTAGACGGCAGCTACGTCTTCCCTTTAACTGAGGCCCCCGAACAGCCCGAGGGTACAATGGCATTCCTCGGGGAGGTCTCATTCCGCGCGTACATGGGAGTCTTGGCGGTGCGCATTGCCAAACCCACACTCACCCTCGTCGACGGCGTGCTTGAGCTGAGCATCATTGACGATGCCGCTCCTGCAGGGACCCGGATGGTTCTGGCTACTGCGACCCCCGGCAATCTGGGCTCGGTCGTGCTGGATCCCCGCCTCACAGACCGCGGCAGCGAACTGTTCTTCAGCAAATACAAAGTCGGCTCATCACTGGCGCCGATTCATCTACACGTTGCCTCCAGCGACGCCGACCCCGCAGGAGAAGATTGGGAATGAACTCCACAGTTTCCATTGCCATCGTGGGCAGCGGTCCGGCTGGCTGCTATACCGCCCAAGGCCTCCGCAAGGCCCTGCCCAATGCACAAATCACCATCTACGACCGCTTGGCGTCGCCGTTCGGACTGGTCCGCTACGGCGTGGCTCCTGACCATCAAAACACGAAGTCTATCCAAGCGCAGTTCGCCCGCCTTTTTGAGCGCGAAAATGTCCGCTTTGCTGGAAATTTGGAGGTCGGATCCGACGTCAGCCTGAAAGAGCTGCGGTCGCTGCACAACATCGTTGTGTTGGCCACGGGGCTTTCCCGCGACCGCGCGTTAGGTATATGCGGCGAAGGACTGCCGGAAGTGTATGGGGCCGGACGCCTCACTAGGCTGTTCAATGCCCACCCGCTACAGACGGTAGGCATGCCGAGACTGGGTGAATCGGTGGCCATCATTGGCGGCGGCAACGTCTCCATTGATGTCCTTCGATTGCTCGCCAAGCAACCGGCCGACTTCGCAAACACGGATATCGACGATGCAGCCTTGGCTGAATACATGCAGTCCCCCGTGCGACACATCGACTTCATCTGCCGTTCCAGCGTGGCCAACGCCCCGTCCGACCCTGTGATGCTGGCAGAGCTTGGCCGCATTCCCGGCGTGGCGTTCTCTTGTCTAGACCCATTCTCCGTTCCTGATGATGCCTCGCGCATAGCGGGAGCTCGAGCCAAGGCAATTGAAACCCTGTTGGAAACCCGTGGCGGTCCAGACACTCGGGTGGAGGTCTCCTTCCACTTTGGCCATGCCCCCATCCAGATCCTCGGCGATGGTCACGTGTGCGGCGTTGAGCTGGCTGCGACGGGTAGCCAGGGGGCAACTAATGTGGTGGTCGCGGATTCTGTGGTGACTGCCGTCGGCTTTGACTTCGATGAGGACGACTGGCACGGACTCGGACCGATCCAGGCCAACGCCACAACCGGGCAGCTCGGCAACGGCCTCTACCGCACTGGTTGGGTCAAGAGAGGTTCGCGCGGGACCATAGCCGCGAACCGCGCCTGCGCCAAGTCGGTTACAGAGGAGATCCTTCGGGACTTGCCGACGCTGGACATGTCGACAAAGCCCGGCCATGCTGGAATCCCCTGGCAGGCACTAGCACATGCCGTTGACTACGACGCCTGGAAGCGCCTGGACATCGCGGAATCTGGAGCGGCCGCCGAAGGCCGCACGCGCAAAAAATTCCCCAGCCACGAACGCATGGTGGCGATCGCCAACAACCATCTGGCCGGCGCCTTGGGCGCCAGCGAAAACTAACCCCAACAGGAGCAATAATGAAAATACAGGTATTGTTCGGAACTGAATCAGGCAACGCCGAGATGGCCGCCGAGGACATCGCCGCTTCGGTGCGCGACGGTGGCCAGGAAGTGGAAATCCACGACTTGTCGGACTTCTCCATCTCGGAACTGCAACACGACCCGGTATACGTTTTCATCTGCTCCACTTACGGTGAGGGGGACCTGCCAAACACCGCGCTTCCTTTCTTTGCTGACCTGAGCATCGTTGGCCCGGACCTCTCCGGAATGCGCTATGCCATCTTCGGGCTGGGCGACACCTTCTATACCGAAACGTACAGCCAAGGAGCGACCAAGCTTGATGACAAGCTCCGCGCGTTAGGCGCGGAGCGCATTGGCGAATTTGGCCGCTACGATGCGTCGACCTGGGAGCCCGTTGGGGAGAAGGCCGTCGAATGGTTCTCCGGGGTCCTAACCGAGTTGGCCGTCCACTGACACCAGCTAGTCGAAAATGAAGGGGCGGGATCCGGACACGGTCCCGCCCCTTCATGCGTACCGGCTGTCCAGCGCGAATCAAAACAAAGAGTAGGGCGGCACCCGGGCCGGGTGCCGCCCTACTGAGCATGTGTCGTTACTTGATGATGAAGGGGTTCGACGCGTCCGGTGCAGTCGAAATCCACACCGACTTCACTTGCAGGAACTCCTTGATGGCGTCAATTCCGCTCTCTCGGCCAAGTCCGCTGCGTTTGTACCCACCAAACGGCGACGTGAAGCTCACCGCACGGTAGGTGTTGACCCATACCGTCCCGGCCTGAAGCCCCTCGGACATACGAATTGCCCGGCCAATGTCCCGTGTCCACACGCCGGCCGCCAGGCCATAGACCACGTCGTTGGCGATGGCCAGGGCCTCGTCCTCGTCGTCGAACGGGATGACTGCCAAGACGGGCCCGAAGACCTCCTCCTGTGCGATGCGCATATCGTTGCGGACGTTGGTGAAGATGGTCGGTTCCACGAACTGCCCGCCTGTGGCTCCGGGCCCGGTGTAGGCGTTGCCGCCCAGAACGCACTCGGCGCCCTCGTTGCGGGCAATGTTGATATAGTCCAGGACCTTTTTATATTGTTGGAGCGTTGTGACGGGGCCGACGTGCGTCTCGGCATCCATGGGGTCGCCGATTTTCGCCTGCCGGGCCAGAGCCACCACGCGAGCCACGAAATCGTCGTGGACGGAGCGTTGAACCAGCAGTCTGGACCCGGCGATGCAGGTCTGGCCCGTTGCAGCGAAGATGCCGGATATAACACCCGAAGCGGCGGCGTCGAGGTCCGCGTCGGCAAAGACGATGTTCGGGGACTTGCCTCCCAGTTCCAGCGAAACGTGCTTGAACTGGCTGGCTGCGCTCTCATAGATCTTCTGCCCGGCAAGCTCGGATCCGGTGAAAGCGACTTTGGCAACATCCGGGTGGATGACAAGTGGCGCTCCGACCTGCTGACCGAATCCCGTCACTGTATTGACGACGCCGGGCGGGAAGCCTGCCTCGTTGAATAGCTTCATGAACTCCAGGGTGGAGGCCGAAGTAAATTCCGAGGGCTTGATCACGACCGTGTTCCCCGCAGCCAGCGCGGCCGGCAGCTTCCATGCAAGCAAGAGCAGCGGGGAGTTCCATGGAGTGATCATGGCGATCGGGCCCAGCGGCTCCAGCCGAGTGAAGTTGAGGATGTTCGCCTTATCCGTGGGGATGACGGCACCCTCCACCTTGTCCGCCAAGCCTCCATAATAGCGATACCACCCAGCCATATAGCGGGTCTGTGTCAGCATCTCCGCATAGAGCTTGCCGTTGTCGCGGACTTCGATTTCGGCGAGCCATTCACAGTTGGTCTCGATCAGGTCCGCCAAGTCCAGCAGCAGTTTACCGCGGTATTGCGGCTTGCTCTTGCCCCAAATCTTGAATGCGTCCACGGCCGCGGAGACAGCGCGCGCCACGTCCTCGGTGTTCCCATCGGCTATCTGCGCCCAGACCTTTCCTGTGTAGGGGTTGGTGCTGTCAAAGTATGTACCGTTGCCCGGTTCACTGAATTCGCCGTTGATGAAGTGCCGGTAGACGGGCATTTCCTCCTGGGTTTTGTCAGTGGCCGTTTCGCTTTCCTGGATCGTCATTGCCTTACCGTCCTTTCGTGTCCCCGGCCCTGGGGCCGCCGTGATGTAAGTCTCAGTGGTGCGCAACTCATGACTGCGACAGCCCCTCAGCAACAATGCTGATGCCTTCTTCCAGCAGCGGATCGCAGATGGTCAGCGGCGGCAAAAAACGTATAACGTTCCCGTAAGTCCCACAGGCCAGCAGTATTACTCCGTTGTTGTGGGCGTACTTCAGCACGCGCGCAGTCAGCTCGGCGTCGGGCTCGTTGGTTTGCCGGTCAACAAGCTCGATGGCGATCATGGCGCCACGGCCGCGTACCTCACCAATACGGGGGTCACTCGCCCGCAGTGATTCCAGGCGGGATTTCAGCACCTCGCCGATGTGACAGGCACGCTCGATCAGTCCGTCCTCCTCATAGGATTCAAGCGCGGCCAAGGCTGCCGCACATGCGACGGGGTTTCCGCCGTACGTGCCGCCGATGCCTCCTACTTGCGGCGCGTCCATGAGCTCGGCGCGTCCCGTGACTGCGGAAAGCGGTAGTCCACCGGCAATCGCCTTGGCCATTGTGACCAAATCTGGTATGACTCTTTCATGATCGATGGCGAACCAGGCCCCGGTCCGGGCGAAGCCGGATTGAATCTCATCGGCAATGAAAACAATGCCATTGCGCGCGGTCCATTCGCGCAGTGCCGGCAAGAAGCCCGGTGCCGGGACGATGAATCCGCCCTCACCCTGGATCGGTTCAATGATGATGGCGGCCACGGATTTGGCGCCCAGCTGGTTTTCGATCTTTTCAATGGACCGCCGTGCGGCTTCAGGGCCGGAAAGCCCGCCATCGCGGTACGGGTATGACGCCGGCACACGGTAGAGCTCAGGGACAAAAGGCCCAAATCCCTGCTTGTATGGCGCGTTCTTGGCAGTCAGCGCCATGGTGAGGTTCGTACGGCCATGGAACGCATGGTCAAAAGCGACGACTGCCTGGCGGCCCGTGGCATTCCGGGCAATCTTCACAGCGTTCTCAACGGCCTCGGCGCCAGAGTTGAACAGCGCCGTACGTTTGGTGAAGTTCCCGGGCGTGATGGCGTTGAGCTTGCGGGCCACCTCGATGTACCCCTCATAGGGTGCCACGGTGAAAGCAGTGTGTGTAAATCTCTGGACTTGGTCGACGACTGCCTTCACGACGCGGGGATTCGCGTTGCCGACTCCGGTGACGGCAATGCCGGAGCCGAGGTCGATAAAAGAATTACCATCCACGTCGACGACGGTCCCGCCGCCGGCCGCCGCGACGATGATGGGCAGAGTGTGGCCGACAGAGTGCGCGACCTCGGCGTGCTTCCTGGCGAGGATCTCGCGCGAGCGCGGACCAGGGATTTCGGTGGTGAGCCGGCGCTCTTGAACGAGGTCTGGTCCGCCAACTATGGTGCTTGCGGTCATCTGGCCGCCTCCTTCTGGAGTGGAATTATGTGATTTTGGTTCTGCACAATGCGCGGACGGTAAAGCTAAAGAACAACAGCCAGAGTCGTTTTCGTATTTACATATACCGTATGCGCTATTGCCATACTTGCCAACAGCCCGGTGCGATCCTAACCAAAGCGCGCGAAGGCTCCCCCTCCTCGTGCCAGCGGGACCCGTTTGTGGACGCCCTACGCCTTATTTCCTAGGCCGAGAGGTCGATCATGATGGCCTTGGAGCGCGTGTAAGACATGACGCTCTCACGTCCCAGCTCGCGACTGTTCCCGGACTTGCTGTAACCGCCAAAGCTCTGAGCGGGATCCAGCCGACCGTGAGTGTTGACCCAAACGGTGCCGGCGTGCAGCGCCTTGCCCATGCGCATGGCGCGGCCCACGTCGCGGGTCCAAACAGCAGCGGCCAAATCGTAGGGCGAATCGTTGGCTAGGCGCACCACTTCCTCTTCTGTGCGGAAGCGCAGGACGGTCAGTACTGGTCCAAAGACTTCCTCGCGCGCAATTCGCATGTTGTTTTTGACGTCGGTGAAGATGGTCGGCTCCACGAAGTAGCCCTCTCGCTCTGGACTTCCGCCACCCACGCTCAAGCGCGCACCCTCCTGGGTGGCTATCTGAATATAGTCGCGAACGCTTTCGTATTGGCTGCGCGATACCAGCGGGCCGATCTCGGTGTCCTCCGCCAACGGATCTCCCATGCGCAGCACGCGCGTCAGTGCTGCCAGCTGCTCCACGACTTCCTCGTACACGTCCTCGTGGACAAACATCCGGGTCGGAGCAACACAAACCTGACCGGCGTTCTCCCACATCGCCTCCGCTGTGCCACGGGCTGCCGCGGAGATGTCAGCATCAGGGAAGACGATGTTGGCGCTCTTGCCGCCAAGCTCGACGTTGACCTTCTTCATCTGCCGACTCCCGTCTTCCAGAAGGCGCCGTCCCACAGGAGTGGACCCGGTAAAGGAAATCTTCACCACGTCAGGGTGGTCCACGATGGCCTGCCCCACAACCCTTCCGGGACCGGGCACCACGTTGAGCACACCAGCCGGAAGGCCAACTTCACGGGCCAAATCGGCCAGGAATAGAGTGGAGTAGCTGCTCACCTCGGCCGGTTTGAGCACCAAAGTGTTCCCGGCGGCAAGCGCCGGGCCGATCTTGTGCGAGGCCATGACGACAGGGAAGTTCCACGGCGTGATCGCCCCGCAGACGCCCAGCGGCTCAATTTGCGTCAGACCCATGTATGGCGGCCGCACAGGATTGATGGAGCCTTCGATCTTGGTGGGCCAACCGCCGTAGTAGCGGAAGACGGCTGCTACACCGGCAACGTCGTCGCGGGCCTGGGAGATGGGCTTGCCCATGTCCAGGGTTTCCAGCTCGGCCAACTGCTCCAGGTTAGCCGTGACCGCGTCGGCCAGGTCGAAGAGGTACTGGGCGCGCACGGAAGGGCTGGCGCCACCCCAATCAGGATCGATCAGTGCCGAGGATGCCGCTGCAACGGCGGCCGCAACGTCGTCCGCCGTCCCCGAAGCGATCACCCCAAGGGTCTTTTCCGTCATGGGGTTGATCGAGTCAAACGTGCTGCCTCCACTGCCCTCGCGGTCCGTATCGTTGCCAATGCGCAAGCCTTGCGTTCTCCCTACGAAGGCTTGCGTGGCGGCCGAGACCGTGATGGTCCCTGCATTCGTCGTTACATCTTGTGTCATGGCGTTCCTTAGTGTTCTGGTGTCCGCACGTTTCAGGCGTACGTGAAGTGGACAGGAAGTGACTTGATCCCGTGGGTGAGGTTGGAGCGCAGACGGTCCACGGGACCGTCGAGCTCAATCGTTTCCACGCGCCTTGCAAGCTCTCGAAAGACGATCTGCAGTTCTAAACGTGCCAGCGAGTTGCCCATGCATACGTGCGGGCCGCCGCCGCCAAACGCAATGTGCGGGTTGGGTTTGCGGCCTATGTCAAAGCTGTACGGGTCGGGGAAGACGTTCTCGTCACGGTTGGCGGAGGCGTACCAGATCAGCACCTTGTCCCCCGCTTTGACCGCTGTCTCCCCGATTACGGTGTCCGTGAGAGCGGTGCGGCGGAAGTGGTGGATCGGCGTGGCCCAGCGCAAGATCTCCTCGACAGCTGTGTTGAGCAGGGTGGGATCATCCTTCAGCCGGCGGAACTGTTCCGGGTGTTGGGCAAACGCCAGGACGCCGTGTGAGAGAGCCATACGGGTGGTCTCGTTGCCAGCCACGACCAGAAGGGAAAAGAAGTTGTCCAGTTCCCTCTCGGTGAGTTTACGTCCGTTGAAGTTGCCCGTCATCAGCAACGAAAAAACGTCATGGCCAAGGTTGTCCCGACGTTTGTCGCGCAGGGCATCAGCGTACTTCCACATGTCCCGTCCCGCGGGGCTCGAGAACGGAAATCCGCTGTTTTCTTTGACACGCTCGGGCGACTCCGCCGTGCGCGGGGCATGGTCGGGGTCGCTGCTGGCGATCATCTCATCACCCAAGGACTTCAGGTACGCCCGGTCCTCGACAGGCACGCCAAGGAGTTCGCCCAGCACGATCATAGGGACGACGGCGGCCACGTCCTCTACGAAGTCGAAACGTGACCGGGAGAAGGCCGTGCCAAGGGTCTCTTCAACCAGTTCTTCCACAAAACCCACCCATTCCTTGTGGACACTGCCAGGTGTGAAGCGCGGGGAGAGAAGGCGGCGCATGCTGGTGTGCACGGGCGGATCGGTGTCGATCAGGGTTTTCCTGGCTGCCAGGTCTTCGGGAGCGATGTCCTCGCGGATAGTCCCGCCCACCTCGGAGGAGAACACCTGGAAGTTGCGTGTAACGGCAACGACGTCGGCGTAGCGGGTGACGGACCAGTAACCAGGTCCCCCCTCCTCCTCAATCCACCGCACGGGATCATCGCGCCGTGCCTCGTCGAAGTACCCGTAGGGCACCCCGTCCTCAAAGGCGAGGTCTGATACTGCATCATGCGTGTGAACGCTGGTCTGGGTCATGTCTTCCGTCTCCTGGGTCTTTCCGACAATTCGGGCATCGTCGCCGTAATCGAGTGGCCGGCCCGGCGTTTCGGCGCCGCGCCACCAGAGGCGCTCCAAGCTTTGTCGACTTGCAGATCGATATAATGTCGGGTTGCAGATGTGATCAAATAAATTCGTATACGGTATATTGTATCCACTACTATGCTGCCTTGACCCTTTGGGCACTCCCTCAACGAAGCGGGATGTTGGCGATGAACTCTTTGAGCAACGCCTGCTGCGCGAGGTCGTGAGCCACCGTGTCCTCCGGATGCCACTGGATTGCGTGGATCCAAAAGTCAGCGCCTTCCAGGTCCAAGGCCTCGATGGTTCCGTCCTCGGCCCACGCGGTGGCCACCAGACCCTCCCCCAGCCTGTCCACGGCCTGGTGGTGGTAGCAAGAAACCTCCGGATTCCTGGCCATGGCCGACACCAAGGGGCTGCGCCCATCCAAGCTGATGTTGTGGATGCGATTCATGTGTGGCGTCGGCAGGTGCTGCGTCAGATCCCCACCTAGAGACACGTTGAGCAACTGCATGCCGCGACACACCGCCAGGGTGGGCACCTTGTTGGCGATGACGAACCTCACTACAGCCAAGTCAAAGGCGTCCTGAAGTTCGTCGGAGTGGTCGGCTTCCGGATGCACCTCTTGTCCGTACCGCCAGGCGGCGATGTCAGCTCCGCCCGGCAACAGCACGGCGTCGGCAAATGGGAGTCTGGCGGAGACTTCCTGGTAGATCTCCTCCTCGGTGGCGCCGCGCGCAGAAGCCGGCAGCATTGTCAGCGGCTCTCCACCAGCCTGATAGACGCCCTGAATCAGGGCATAGGCGTTCACGACGGCTTTGTATCGCAGTGCCGAGGCGCTCTCGGAGAACCTGCCGGGCACGGCAATCAAGGGCCTGCGAGTTGGTGTCTTCACTGTTAAATCACTTCCGTTCCACTTCTATTTTGGTCGCGTCTCAACCCACGGGTGTGGGCGCGTCGGCCCCGACCAGGAACCAGTCCAGGATTACACGCGTATTCTGGTGCACTTGGTCCTCATTGTCTGCCCAGTCCTTGAGCAGCTGCCCGTGATTGAGCACCCCATCCAGCTCGCTCCCTCCGATCCGCACCCACTCACGCAGCAGTTCAAGATTGACCTCAGGGTGGAACTGGAGGCCGATTGAGCGACCCTGGCGAAAGACCTGGGGCGCAATGGCGGTTTTGGCCAGAATCTCGACACCGTCAGGCAGTTCGACCTTGTCACTGTGCCACGAGAACCACGGTCCGGAGGAAATGGGACAGCTGAAACCGGCGTCGAAGGTAATCAGGCCCACCTCGATTCGCGCCGACGGGACGGTGCGCCCACCCAGGCCCTCGGCCAATAGCTGGGCACCAAAGCAGATGCCCATATATGGAATCCCACGGGAGTGGATCTCGGCGACATAGTCGATCTCGCTCCGGAGCCAGTCCTCGGTGATGCCATAAATGTGGCTAAAGGAACCGAAGGCGATGACGGCATCAATACCCTCCAGAGGAGGGAAGTTGACGTCAACTTTCAGCGCGCCGTCCGCACCCTTGCGGAACATGGCATGCGTAATAACGGTGTGCTCTGCCTCGCGCAGGATCCGGCCGACAATACCGGTATCGGTGGCTGAGGTCTGCTCGTGGGTGATCAGCAGTATGGTCTTGTGCACGGCGTATTCCTTTTCGGCTTAGAGAATGTCGTGGTAGCGGTTGAATTCCCAGTCAGTGACGTGGGCGGCGAACGCGGCCAATTCGGTGCGCTGCATTGCCGTGTAAGTGTCCACGAAAATTGAACCGAAGGCTTCCTTGCTAAATGGGCTGCAAGAGAAGTTGGTGACTGACTCCTCGAGACTGTGGGCGATGCGGCGCAATGACGTGTCCGCATGGGGGTCGCCGCCCGACATGGGCTGCAATGGCAGGTCGTTGCGGAGGCCGTAAAGACCAGCCTGAAGGTAACCCTGGGCCACGAGGTATGGGTTTGCGTCAGCCGCGGCCCACCGGACTTCGAGGCGGGTTCCCGGGCCCGCATTGGTGATGCAGCGCACGCCCACCATTCGGTTGTCGAGACCCCAGCAGACCTGTGTCGGGGAGAACGAGTAGTCCACGATGCGTTTGTAGTCGTTGATGGTCGGCATGGCGATCGCCTGCAGGGCCAGCTGATTGTGGACCAGTCCGCTAAGGTAGCGCCGCATGACATCAGAATGGACCGGATCGGATGTGTCCTGGGCGGCAAAGACATTGTTACCGTCCAAATCGCACAGGCTCTGATGAACGTGCATGCCGCTGCCGGCGCCCCCGTTGATGGGCTTGGCCATGAACGTGGCGTTGTAGCCGTGTTGGCGGGCAACTTGGCGCACGATGTGCCGGAAGAGGATGGTGTTGTCCAGCATCGTGATCGCGTCGCCATATTTTAGGTTGATCTCGACCTGGGATTGCCCATACTCAATATTGCTGGCCTCGACCGTAATGCCTGAGGCCGTCAGGGCGGCACGGATCGCTCCGACCACGGGTTCCAGTTCCTCGGCCCGATCCAGGGAGTAACAGTAGGACTTGTCTGATATGGGCTTCCAGTCACTGGTGAACAGGTGGAACTCCAGCTCGGTTGCCAGCTTGACCGTGTAGCCCAAGGCCTCGAATTCCTTAAGGGTCTCCTTAACCCTCCCACGGGCATCCATCGCGATGCGCTCATGGGTCTTGGGATCTTCCATATCGCACATGACAGTGGCCAGACCCTCGGTCCAGCCGGCAACTCGGAAGGTGTCCAGGTCCGGCACTGCATGCATGTCCGGAAATTCGCTGTCCAGCTGCGCCCAAGGCGTGGGATGGATGTCGCTGCGGGTGTCCCATGAGTAGGCCACTCGAGCGATGCAAAAGCCTGAACCCGTCAGGAACTGCTCGATCGGGAGCATCTTTCCTCGCGGCATGCCCCACGTATCGACAAAAAAGCACTCGACAGTATGAACCCCGTTCTCGCGGGCAATCCGAGCGCAATCGTCCAGTGTGGCAGGGATCGCCAACGGTTTGGCTTCCATGGTTCCTCGATTCAAAAAACTATAAATTTGATATTCCGTATTTGGTATCCGATAGGTGTAATCTATGTCATACCCGGCCAACAATCAACCACCCATGGCAAAACAACGGAGATTGACTTGATCACAGTGCTTGCATCAAAACCCCACGCACAGCTGGAGGTCGTCGAACGCGACATCCCAGTAGCCCAGTTGGCCGGGGAGGAAGTCATAAAAGTTCTAGCCTGTGGTGTCTGCCACTCGGACCTGCATGTTGCCGACGGCGACTTCGGTGGACCATACCCGATCGTCCTTGGCCACGAAGTTGTGGGCGAACACCCCGAACTCGGCCGGGTCCTGCTTTATGCGCCATGGGGTTGTGGGCGCGCCGAGTGCCGCCAGTGCTCGGCCGGATTGGAAATGATCTGCCCCAACGGCCGGGAGGCCGGCGTCGTTTCAGACGGTGGCTACAGCCAATATATGAAAGTGCCCCGACGGGAGTACCTGCTGCCCATCGGCGACATGGACCCCGCTACGACGGCGCCGCTGGCATGCGGCGGACTCACGGCGTTCCGCGCCGTCAAGCGGGCACTGCCCCATCTGCTACGGCCCGGCTCCCGGGCAGTAGTCATCGGCGCCGGCGGGCTGGGTCAATTTGCCATACAGTTTCTCAAGGCCCTGGCCGACGTCGAGCTGACGGTCGTGGATACCAGCGCCGAAAAACTCACCGTGGCCGCAGAACTCGGGGCGGACGTGACATGCAACAGCAACGAACTGCACGGTAAGTACGACGCCGTCATCGACTTCGTGGGCGCCGACGCCACCCTCGCCGCTGCCGCGGCAGCCATAGACCGGCAGGGGATCATCGTCGTCGTCGGACTTTGGGGTGGACGAATCCCCTTCGGCGTCGGCGCGGTCCCTAGTGAGACGGTACTGACCACGAGCATCTGGGGAAGCCTCGAGGACCTTAGAGAGCTCCTCGACTTCGCCCGCGGCCACAAGCTGCAACACAGCATCCAGACGCTCCCCCTTTACCAGGCACAGGAGGCGCACGATTTGCTGCGCTCCGGCAAGATCAAAGGCCGCGCTGTCCTCATCGCGAACTAACCCGCACCGCAGGTCGGCGTCCCAACCTCTTATTCAACACCAACCAATCGGCATAAACACAAGGAAGTGCATCACCATGACTCCACCGGAAGAAACCGTGGCTGTTAGCAGCCCCGGCACCGACTCAACGCCAGAGAATCAGTTGCACCGCAACTCCATGGGTGTAACCGAAATTTGCTTCTTTGTCGTCGCTGCGGCCGCACCCATTGCAGGGATGACCGGCCTGGTCCCGAGCACGATCGTCCTAGGCAACGGCGCCGCCGCCCCAGGGGCGTTCTTGATTGCCGGGATCATGCTGCTGTTCTTTGCCGTCGGCTACGCCACCATGAGTCACCATGTTACGCATGCCGGCGCGTTTTTCGCGTACGTCGGCCGTGGCCTCGGGGCCCCTTGGGGCGTTGCCTCCGCCTTTGTCTCGGTGCTCTCCTACTGCCTTGTCCAGACCGCCATCTACGGCTTTCTAGGTGCGACCGTCTCGGCAAAGATGGCCTCCATTGGCTTCTCGATGCCATGGTGGTTCTGGTGTCTGGTGGCCTTGGCCATCGTTCAGGTGTTTGGCATCCTCAATGTGAACCTCGGGGCCAAGGTCCTGGGCGTGCTCCTGTCCTTGGAACTTCTCTCCATGATCATCACCGGCCTGGCCGTGTTGTTTCATGGCGGGGGGCCGGGCGGGCTGAACATTGCGGCTTCGTTCAGCCCCACCGAAATCTTCAAGGGCGCTCCCGGAGTTGCTTTTGCCTTCGCTTTCGCCGGCTTCATCGGATTCGAGGCCACCGCCATCTACGGCGAGGAAAGCCGCAACCCGAAGAAGACTGTCCCCCGCGCCACCTATGCGGCCGTCATCATCATCACACTCATTTTTGCCCTGACCTCCTTCGCCATCATCTCCGGCGCCGGTTCTGCGGACATCGTAAAAAAGACGCTCGCGTTGACCACGCTCGACGGAACGCCTCTGGCGAACCCGGCGCAGCTGCTCTTCTCTGTGGCCGGCACCTATGTGGGCCCGTGGATGCCAGAACTCATGAGCTGGCTGCTCATCACCAGTCTGTTCGCGGGCGTCCTGGCGTTCCACAACTCGGCAACACGCTACTTCTTCGCCATGGGCCGTTCCGGCCTGCTGCCCGCCAAGCTCGGCACCACTGGCCGTTTCAAGACGCCCGTGCGTGCCTCCGTGCTGCAGACTGCGATTGGCGTGATCACGATCGTGGCTTTCGCCCTGGCTGGCCTGGACCCCGTGGTGACGCTCTTCTACTGGTTCGCCATCACGGCAATCCTAGGGCTGACATTCATTCAGGGCCTGGTGTGCCTGGCCGTCATCCGCTTCTTCCGCGAGACCCGAGCGGATACCCGGCTCTGGAATACGCTCGTAGCACCGCTGCTGGGTTTGGTGTCCATTGTGATCGCAGAGTACCTGTTGCTCTCACGGTTCGGCCTTATCAGTGGAACTGCTGGCACCGACGGACAGCCCTGGGAGATGAACTTCACAGGGTGGGCTCTGGCGGCTCTGCCGTTCGTAGTCTTTGTAGTGGCGCTGGGCTACGGCTTCTGGCTGGAGCACAGGAAGAACAACGACGACGAGTTGGTCAAGGAATTTGTCTCCTAACGCAAACCACCGCGGCGGGGGAAGAACGGCCTCCGCCGCGGGATTACCTTCCCCACGAGCGGGGCGGCCAGACGCGCATGGCCGTCGATGACGGCGCACGGCCGAAAGCGACGGACCCGTCCAGGCCCAATGCCTTTCACGCTGCACGGTTCTTCAGCCCCGGGCGTACTGCTTCGGCGGCCCCGTGCGTGAGGGGAACCAGGATTTGGGTGTTGTCGGCCATGGTGGCTTCCGACCAACCGGAAATGGCGGCATGGAACCTGCTCGGAACGTAGCGGACCGTCAGGCCGGGCACCCATAGGATCTTGCAATATCCGGCGAGACCTTAGATGACAGTGGAAGGAATGGATTTTTCCGCCTGCGAGGTGTCGGTGCGAGCGGCAGCGGCCATGAGTTCTGGCGCAACGCTGAGAACTCGGTCAGGCCAGCGCTGCCGGCCCGGGAGGCTACACGGTGTGCAAGTTCCCAGGCCAGCAAGGCCAGCGCCCGAACCAGGTCCCGGAGGTCCTTGGCCACCGAGTACGGAGGGGTGGGTTACGGGCTAACGGAAGCCAGTCTTATCCTGAAGGAAATCAACCTCTTCGCAGGCCATTCTGAAACCTGTCATGCACTGATGCATGCAATGGGAGCTGTTCTTCCACATGGCAGCGTTGCGTATAAGTTTGCCAACCAGCCCGAGATCGCATCTGGCCGACTTCGACCGGACGCCTTTTCCGTCACCGAGGATACCGCCGGTTCAAACCCCACCAGCATTGAGTCGGAGGCGGTGCGGGATGGGGATGATCTCTTCATCACCGGCCACAAGAACTGGACGAGTCACGTTGACGAGACGGACCTGGTGCTGGTCACGACCCGAATCTCGATCAAGGTAGGCCGAGCACGCCCAGGGGATAGTCCTGACCCTGATAGGCCTGCGCCAGGTGCGCGCGGGGCAAACGGTTACTCGCGAGGTCATCAACGCCCGCACCATGTTCAACCACTCAACGAACCAAATCCACTACCCCAGCATGCGGATGTCGGCCTCGGCCCACATTGCCGAGGTGGACATCGGCGTCCGCAACGTGCTCGAAGCTTTGAACGCCGAGCGTATTCTTCTGGTTTCGGCGGCCGTGCACTACTGGCATTGGTTGACTCATCACGCCCCGGAGCCGGCCAACGGCCGCGAAGTCTTCGGCCGCGAGATCGGTTACAACCAGAGTGTACGATTTCCCATTGCCGACGCATACATGACGATTCGAGCCACAGACTTGATGTGCTTCAAAGCGGCCTGGATTTTCGACACCGTACAGCCATTCGGCACCGAAGCCAACTTGGTCGAGCAATTGGCCTTGGAAGCCAGCTGCCACCAGGCGGCCAACGCTGCCCGGGATACGCACGGCAGCCATGGCTTTGTCGACAAGTACGACATCGAACGCATATTCCGTGAGACACGCATTTTTCAGGTACCCCGGTCGACAACTAAATGATCGAGTCCTTCATTGCCACCAAAGGACTCGGCCTTCCACTCTCGGACCAAAGGACGTCAACGCCGCGTCTGCTACTCGCAATGGAAAATGCCACACGCTCCCGTTGCCCTTCCTGAAAGGTTACAGAGCCGAGTGCGGCCCGTGCAGCGGATGGAGGCCGCGGCCTGCATAGATGTGCTCCTGGACAACTCGACGGGCAAGGTCAGCATCGCCGGACTCGGCAGCTTCAACCAAGGAGCGGTGGCTATCCGCGAAATTGACGGCTTGGCCCTTCTCAAGGATATCTGCCCAGACACGAATACCGATTCCGGTTTGCCAGTTGACGTCGAACATACGCAGCAAGAACTCGTTGTCAAGGGCCTCAACCGTAGCACGGTGAATCGCCTTATTGACCTGAAACACCTCCATTGCCGTTGTCTGAGGTAACTCGACCAGCTCCTCGAACGCATGCCGCAAGAAAGCCGCTGCAGAGCCACCGCGGCGCGCAACCTCGGCAAGGACATAGGGCTCGATTGCAGCACGCCCTTCATACTGTTTGTCCAACTCGGAGTCGCTCAACTCACGCACCACGTACCCCCTGCGGCCGTGGGGTTCAATCACCCGTTCCATTTCAAGGCGATGCAGCGCCTCACGCACGGGCGTGCGGCTGATGCCCAGCGCTTCGGCGAGCTCGTCCATAAGCAACCGCGTTCCCGGCCGCAGGTCTTGCGAGAGGACCCCCCCGGCAATCTGGGCATAGGCAGCATCAGCCAGCGTCACCCTGTCAATGGCAATCTTTTTGATTTCCACTTGCACCTCCTCGCTCTAGCGTACAGACTCGTAACAATAATCGAATTTACGTATACCGTATTCGAATACTATACCGTGAACACGCCGATCGTGGGTGCACGAAATAGATTGCACACCGCGTCCATTGGGCTACCGCCGCCTATAGCCCGACCTCCAAAAATTTTGGCGGTACGTCGTCTGCTGCCGGGGTTCTTCCCTGACTCCGGAAAGGGCCAGGTAGAAGTAGGTGTCGAAACGCTTTGGACGTCCGGGATCGGTGACCCAGTTGGCGCATGGTCGAAATGATACGGCTGGGGGCAGGAGTCCCGTTTCTTCTTGCATTTCCCGTCGCGCAGCGCACAGCAAGGTCCCTGCCACAACGCGCGGGGTCGTCGCCTCCGTGTCCGATGTCCGTTGAGTGCCAGGCCGCGGCGTGCTGGATGACGGCGTCGGGTGGGTGCTCGCCGTCCGTATCGCCGCACCGGTCCCCTGAATCGGTCTTGCCACCTGGGGAGACGACCATTCCGGCGGCGAAGTCCATGGTCGACGCCTGATGCTGAACAAACGCCTCGACGCCCATCGCTCCGGGGCGCAAAAGAATGACACTGGCCGCCAGCCGTATTTCTGGGGACGGCTCGATGAAGTGCTGCATGGCAGACCTCTTTTTTGGGCATTGGCCCGTCGGAGCTTAGTACGACCGTGGCAGGCCGAGGACCTTGGTGCCGATGAACGCCTTGATCAGGTTGTTGTTGACGGGGGCAACCTGGTACATGCGTGTCTCGCGGAATTTCCGTTCGACGTCGTAGGCATCCACGAAGCCGTAGCCTCCGTGCGTGTCGAGGCAAATGTTCGCGGCGGCCCAGCTTGCTTCCGAAGAGAGATGCTTGGCCATGTTGGCTTCGGCTCCACACGGTTCGCCTGCGTCGAAGAGCCGAGCGGCTTCATAGCGCATCATGTCCGCGGCACGGACCTTCATGTACGCATCGACTATGGGGAACTGCACACCCTGGTTGGCGCCGATCTTGCGTCCAAAGACTTCCCGGTTGTTGGCATAGTTGGTGGCTGTCGTTGTGAACCAGTAGCCGTCACCAATTGCTTCAGCGGCAAGTAGGATTCGCTCTGCGTTCCAACCGTCGATCACGTAACGGAAGCCTTTGTCTACCTGCCCCACGACGGCGGAGGACGGGACCCGCATGCCTCGGTAGAACACCTGGTTCGTGGCGTAGTTGAACATTGTGCGAACGGGAACGATCTTCAGGGCGTCCGGTTGTTCGGAACGGACCTGACGGAGGTCCACGAGGAACAGTGTCAGGCCGCTTGTCTTGTCCTCTCCCTTGGCCGAGGTGCGGGCCAGCACCAGTGCGAGGTCCGAATCTTCGATCCGACTGGTCCAGTTCTTGTGGCCGGTGATAATGAAATCATCCCCGTCCCGCACCGCCTCCGTCTCGATGCTGGTGGTGTCCGAGCCAGCCTTCTCCTCTGTGATGGAGAATGCTTGCAAACGCAGCTTCCCGGCGGCGATCTGTGGCAGGTAGTCATGTTTTTGCTGTTCGGTTCCATGACGGAGCACCGCGCCCATGGTGTACATCTGCGCGTGGCAGGCGGCAGAGTGCCCACCTGACTTGTTGATCTCTTCCATGATGACGCTGGCCTCGGTGAGACCGAGTCCGAGCCCGCCAAACTCCGTGGGGATCAGTGCGGAGAGCAAGCCCGCCTCCGTAAGGGTGTCCACGAACTCCTGCGGGTAACTTCGGTTGCGGTCCGCCTCTTGCCAGTAATCCCCCGGGAACTGTGCGCACAGGGCACGGGTTTGTTCGCGGATCTCTTCAAGTCGGGCGTTTGTGGTTGCCATTGTGGCTCCTTTGACGGTCGTGTTCGACACTCTTTAGCCAAATAATACATAATATATTCTACTGTTGCAAGAGTCTGATCTAGCGAATTTTCATGGTCTATATGTGCGTTTTAACTGTTGACATCAGGGATCTTCCGCGAGATGCTGGCATGGATACAGAATATATTTGAAGGAGTTGTGCCGACTTCATCGGACACCTTCCAATGAACGCAAGGAGCGGCGATGACGGCGGGAAGCGAACGGAACGCGAGCGTACAGACAGACACGGCAACGCAGGTGGTGCCTGGTTGGACAGGGCGCCTGTTTGAGGATTTCTCGGTGGGAGACATCTACTACCACCCGTTTGGTAAGACGGTCACCCAGGCAGACAACCAGAACTTCACCCTGATGACGCAGAATGTCGCCAAGACCCATGTTGACGCCAACTTCGCGAAGAGTACCGAGTTTGGCCTGCCCCTGGTCAACTCCACTTTCACGCTGGCACTGGTCACCGGACAGTCCACGATCGACCTGTCCATGAACGTATTTGCCAACATGGGCTGGGATGAAGTCCGGATGCCAAAGCCCGTCTTCGAAGGCGACACCATCTATGCGCGTTCCAAAGTCCTTGCCGTTCGGGAGTCCAAGTCACGTCCCACCCTGGGCCTGGTCACGGTGGCCACAGAGGGATTCAACCAGGACGGCATCATCGTGATCAGCTACCGCCGCACGTTCATGGTCTACCGAGAGGGGTACCTGCCATCTGTGGAAGGTGCCCGGCCGGACGAATCAACGCTTCCGAACGTCGAGGACTTTCAGTGAGTCTGGACGTCCTGGCCACCGGCACTGAGATTGCCACCCGTGCCGTTACTGCGTTGTTCGTCCCCGGCGACAGGCCCGAAAGGTTCGCCAAAGCGGCGGCTGCCGGTCCCGACGTCGTCATCATTGACCTTGAGGATGCTGTCGCCCCAGCTGCCAAAGAGGCGGCCCTGTCAGCTGCACTTGCCGCCCTCGCAGCAACCGACGATGAAGATACCCGGTTACGTGCACTGGTGCGGGTAAACCCGATAGATTCCCCACGCCATAGCGCAGAAAGAGCCGCTTTGCTTGCCCTGGCGCAGACTTCCGGCCATGGCCTTCTGGGCATCATGGTGCCCAAAGCCGAAGACCCCGTCCGGCTGCATGGGCTGTCAGCGGACCTGCCGGCCGGCCTCGCATTGATTCCGTTGGTCGAATCTGCGACTGGCCTGGTCAATGCCCTTGAGCTGGCAAGAGTTTCCGGCGTCACAAGGCTGGCCTTCGGAGCCATCGACTTTGCCTTGGACATCGATGCCGGGGACAGCGACCGGTTCTTGGACCATGCGCGATCGCAGCTGGTGGTTGCCTCCCGCGCGGCGGGGATAGCGGCTCCATGGGACTCCCCTACGACAGACATTAAGGACACCGTCAAGGTGGCCGGTTCCGCTTCCCTGGGTCGCGGCTTCGGATTCGGCGGCAAGCTGTGCATCCACCCCGCCCAGCTGGGCGCTGTTCATGAGGCCTTTGCCCCAACGGCCGAGGAAGTCGAGTGGGCGCACTCAGTGATCGGCGCCGAGGGCGGAGCCGCCCAAGTGGACGGACAAATGATTGACCGCCCCGTGACCGAACGGGCCAAACGGATTCTAGTACGAGCAGGAGCGGAACAATCATGAGCGCATTGCCTTTGGCGGGACTTACCGTAGTATCCCTGGAACAGGCTGTGGCGGCACCGTTCGCCACGAGACAACTCGCGGATTTGGGCGCGCGCGTCATCAAGGTGGAACGGGATACGGGCGACTTCGCCCGCGGCTATGACACCAAGGTCCACGGCATGGCCAGCTATTTCGTCTGGCTCAACCGGAGCAAGGAAAGCATCGTCCTGGACTTGAAGTCAGAGCACGGACTGGTGGTTTTAAGGAAGCTGGTCTCAGAAGCTGACGTCTTGGTCCAAAACCTGGCCCCGGGCGCCGTCGAACGCCTGGGCCTGGGCGCCGATGACGCACTGGCCTTGAATCCCCGCCTCATTCACGCATCCATCTCCGGCTACGGCCATGGTGGATCCTATGAACAGAAAAAGGCCTACGACCTCCTAGTCCAGTGCGAGGCGGGTTTGCTCAGCGTCACCGGCACACCGGAGTCACCGGCAAAGGTCGGGGTGTCCATTGCGGACATCTGCGCCGGGATGTACACGTATTCCGGCATCCTCACCTCCCTCATCCAGCGTGGCAGCACAGGGCGCGGCGACGTACTGGAAATCTCCATGCTCGAAGCCCTCGGCGAATGGATGGGCCAGCCCTACTTTTATGCCGAATACGGTGGCACACAACAGCCACGCAGTGGTGCCGAGCACGCGACGATCGCCCCCTACGGGCCATTTGGGGCCAGTGACGGAACGGTCTTCTTCAGCGTCCAGAATGAACGGGAATGGGCTACGTTCTGCGACACGGTCCTTCAGCAGCCCGAGTTGTCCACCGATCCCCTGTTTGCCGGCACCGCTCTGAGGGTCCTCAACCGGCCGCTCCTGCATGAGAAGATCAACTCCGTCCTGACTGTGCTCCCGACCGCAGATGTTTTGGCCCGCCTCGATGCGGCGAGCATCGCCAACGCCCAGCTGCGGGACATGCATGAGTTTGCGGCCCACCCCCAGCTCGCCGCCCGGAACCGCTGGCGCAATGTTGACTCGCCCGTTGGTCCGCTGCGCAGCTTGATCCCACCCGTCTCCTCCCGGGAGGCAGACTTCCGAATGGACCCAGTTCCGGCACTCGGTGAGCACACGGACAAGATCCTTGCAGAATTGGGCCTGGCCACCCTGCCCAACTGACCGAAGTTAGCGCTTACATGCAGTATTTTGGAGACTGAACATTCAGCAGAAAGTGATGGCCGACCATGATCAGCCGCAAACCGCAGCTACGGGCCCGCCCGCAACTGAGCGATGAAGCATCGGCCTACGTCCGGGGCCTCATCATGTCCGGTGAGTTTCACCCCGGCGCACCGGTCCGCCCGGAGGTCATCGGGGAGGCTCTGGGCATCTCCACCACGCCGGCCCGCGAGGCTTTGCAGACCTTGCGCGTGGAAGGATTCCTTGATTTGGTCCCTCGCCAAGGGTTCCTCGTCGCCTCGCTTACAGGCAAGGACATCCGCGACCTGTTCCAGGTCCAGGCGCTGATCGGCGGCGAATTGGCAGCCCGCTCGGCAGTTATTGCCGGTGGCGAAGAAATAGCCGAACTCGATGCACTGCACCACGAGATGATTGCGGCCGCCAAACGTAACGACCATGCGCTCCTTGAAGAGAAGAACCACGCATTCCACCGCGAAATCAACCTGCTAGCCGATTCCCGCAAGATCGTGTGGGCGCTGGGGCTGATTACGCGCTATGTACCGCGGCAGTTTTACTCAACGATCCACGGCTGGCCGCAGGCCACCGTGGACGACCATGCCGATGTGCTGGAAGGGATCCGCGCAAAAGACCCGGAACGGGCCCGCACTGCCATGCAGGCGCACATTGCGCATGCCGGCGAGCTGCTGGCGCAGCACTTTGATGAACGCATGGCCAAGGGGTCCGAGGCAGACGCCGCTGCGCAGTCTGCCTGACTCAGGTGACTGTGGCCCTCTAACCGACTTTGTGCTTAGCCTGTCGTTTTTCGCCCCGACCCCGACCGTTAAGGGCCAAAACCTGTAATGGGGTGCGCGAGCGACCACCCACATCTCCGACGCATCACATAGCAGGGACCTGCCCGCTCCCCCGGACTTAAAAGTTTCCAGGCACCGGAATTTCCTTGAATTCCACAGCTGATACAGCGCGCCACGCAGTACGAGAGCGACATTGTCAGGGGCATCATCAAAGCAGTTAGACCAGAGGTCTCGAAGTTCAGCGGGCTGATCGCGTAAATACTCACGTCGTCTAGCTTCAGACGAACCATGAACAGGTGTACGTAAAATCGGCCCCATGACGAGAACGGAATTAACACTGTACAACCGTAAAGTCAGGACTGGATATTCATCCGGCCCGCTGCTTATATCCGTTGACAAAATCAACGTCAGTTAAGCGCTTGAAACGTTCTGACCTGCGGTAATACGGTGCCCGAGGTGGGACTCGAACCCACACACCTCTCGATACTGCATTTTGAGTGCAGCGCGTCTGCCATTCCGCCACTCGGGCCTATGCAATGGGCCCGAATGGACTCCGTTACAAAGATCACGCGCCCGTTCGTGAATCGCTTGACGAACGAGTGCGCGAAACAACTCTACATGCAGATAGGCTGTTTTGTAGAACCAGTGCCACCCGCGCGCCCCGGCTTCGGAATCACGTGTCCGAACCCGCACCAACAGCTTCCAAGGAGCCCTTAGTGTCCGAACAATCGGAATCCACCACCACCCCTGCACGCCGCGTCATTGTCGCTGAGGATGAGACCTTGATCCGGCTGGACATCATGGAGATCCTGCGCGGCGAGGGCTATGACGTGGTTGGCGAGGCCGACAACGGTGAAAAGGCTGTGCAGCTTGCCAAGGAACTCAAGCCCGACCTGGTCCTGATGGACGTCAAGATGCCCGTCATGGACGGCATCACCGCCGCCGAACAAATCGTCAAGGCCCGCATCGCGCCCGTCGTCCTGCTGACAGCGTTCAGCCAGAAGGAACTCGTCGAGCGTGCCCGCGACGCCGGCGCCATGGCCTACGTCGTCAAGCCCTTCACCCCCGCCGACCTCATCCCGGCACTTGAAATCGCACTGTCCCGCCACGAGGAAATCAAGGCCCTGGAAAATGAGGTTTCCGACCTCCAGGAGCAGTTCGCCACCCGCAAGCTCGTAGAGCGCGCCAAGAGCCTGCTCACCACCAAGATGGGCCTGACCGAGCCGGAAGCGTTCCGCTGGATCCAAAAGACCTCCATGGACCGCCGCCTGAGCATGCGCGAGGTCGCCGAAACCATCATCAACCAGGTCAACTAGCAGGGCCTCGAGAGGCTTTTCCACTGCTTAAAGCTCGACGCCGGCACCCACCCAGGGTGCCGGCGTCGAGCTTTTAACATGGTTGCGTTAAAAACTAAGACGCACTTGTTGCTGAAAACAAGCTCGAATTCAGCAACAAGTGCGTCTCAGTTGGGACAGGGTGTTAAGCGGTCGGCCAGGGGCCAACCTTTTCCTTGTTCAACGGCTGGCCGTCCGGGCCCCGGCCGATGTCGGCGAGGTCGCCCACCTTGTGGACCTTGACCAGGTTCGTGGAACCGGCCTGTCCGGGAGGGGACCCGGCGGCGATGACCACCAATTCGCCTTCGGAAACCAGGCCCTTCTCCAGCAGCGTGCGGTCAACCTGTTCGGTCATGGCGTCGGTGTGGGCCACCATGGGCACCAGGACGGGCTCAATGCCCCAGGTCAGCGCCAGCTGGTTGCGGACCTGCTCCACCGGGGTGAAGGCAAAGACCTGCTTGGCCGGGCGCAGGCGGGAGAGCCGGCGCGCCGAGTCACCGGACTGCGTGAACGTGGCGATGTACTTCGCGTCGAGCTGGTCGGCGATCTGCACGGCCGCCGCCGTGATGACGCCGCCGCGGGTCTTCGGCTCGGAGCCGAGCGTCGGGATGCGCTTGAGGCCGTCCTTTTCGGTGGCCTCGATGATGCGCGCCATCGTCTTGACCGTCTCGATCGGGAACGCGCCAACACTGGTCTCGCCGGAGAGCATGACTGCATCGGCGCCGTCGAGCACGGCATTGGCGCAGTCCGAGGCCTCGGCGCGCGTGGGGCGCGGGTTTTCAATCATGGATTCCAGCACCTGCGTCGCCACGATGACGGGCTTGGCCCAGCGGCGTGCCATTTCAACGCAGCGCTTCTGCACCAGCGGCACGTCTTCGAGCGGGAGCTCCACGCCCAGGTCGCCACGGGCCACCATGATCGCGTCAAAGGCATCCACGATGGCTTCGAGGTGGTCCACCGCCTGCGGCTTCTCAATCTTGGCGATCACCGGAACGCGGCGCCCGGCCTCGTCCATGATCTCGTGGACGCGCTTGATGTCCGAAGCGTCGCGGACGAAGGACAGGGCCACCATGTCAACGCCGCACTCCAGCGCCCAGCGCAGGTCCGACTCGTCCTTTTCGCTCAGGGCGGGCACGTTGACTGCGACACCGGGCAGGTTGATGCCCTTGTTGTTGGACACCTTGCCGGGGACGGTCACCACGGTGACCACCTTGACTTTGTCGACGGCGGTAGCGCGCACGGAAACCTTGCCGTCGTCGATGAGCATGGTGTCGCCCACCTGGACGTCTTCGGTCAGCGACTTCAGCGTGGTGGAGCAGATGTCCTTGGTGCCGGGGACGTCCTCGGTGGTGATGGTGAAGACATCGCCCACCGCCAGGTCGTAGCCCGTGCCGTTCGCGAACCGGCCCAGACGGATCTTGGGCCCCTGCAGATCGGCCATGATGGCCACCGTCTTGTGCAGTTCCGCGGCGGCCTTGCGCACGTTTTCGTACGTGCTCTGGTGCACGGTGTAGTCGCCATGGCTCATGTTCATGCGGGCTACATTGACGCCGGCATCGAGCACGGCCAGGGTGTTCTCATAACTGGCGATGGCCGGCCCGAATGTGGCCACAATTTTTGCGCGTCTCAATTTACCTGCCTATTGGTGTGGTTTGTCAGTGGAAATCTTTGGTCCCTGGTTCCAGCCTAGTGGTTAGCCGCTAAACACCGATAGCCGAATCACTGGGTGAGACTGGGGCGGGAAGGAAAGTCTCCCCCATCAGGAACTTGTCAACCGCCGCGGCACAGGCCCGCCCTTCGGCAATGGCCCACACAATCAGCGACTGACCGCGCCCGGCGTCGCCGGCCGCGAACACACCCGTCCGGCTCGTCATGTAATAGCCGTCCCGGCCCACGTTGGAGCGGGCGTCCAACTCAACGGGCAGCTGGTGCGTCAATTCCGCCGTCTCCGGGCCGGTGAAGCCCAGCGAGAGCAGGACCAGATCCGCCGGAATGGTCCGCTCGGTGCCTTCCCTGGGCACGCGCCGCCCGTCCACATACTCGGTCTCGGCAATCTTCAGCCCGGTCAGCACGCCATTTTCACCGAGGAATTCCACACTGGAGGCCAGGAACGTGCGCTCCCCGCCTTCCTCATGCGCGCTGGCCACCTCAAACAGGTTCGGGAACGTCGGCCACGGTTGGGCGGAGGTGCGCTCCGGCGGCGGCTGCCTGCCAATGGCCAGCGTGGTCACCGACGCCGCCTGCTGCCGGTGTGCCGTACCCAGGCAGTCCGCCCCGGTGTCGCCGCCGCCGAGGATCACCACGTGCTTGCCGTGGGCATCGATCTGCTGACCAACCACGTCGCCGGCCACCACCTTGTTGGACTGCACCAGGTAGTCCATGGCAAAGTGCACGCCTTTAAGCGCACGGCCCGGAATGGGCAGGTCCCGCGGCACCGTGGCACCCGTGCACACCACGACGGCGTCGTAGCGCCTGCGCAATTCCTCCCACCCAATGTCTTTGCCCACCTCGACGCCGGTGCGGAAGCGGGTGCCTTCGGCCGCCATTTGCTCCAGCCGGCGGTCCAGCGTGTCCTTCTCCAGCTTGAAGTCCGGAATGCCGTACCGCAGCAGCCCGCCAATCCTGTCGTCACGTTCGTACACCGCGACAGTGTGCCCCGTGCGCGTGAGCTGCTGCGCCACGGCCATGCCGGCGGGGCCGGAACCTACGACGGCGACGGTCTTGCCCGTGAGCCGCGCCGGCGGCAGCGGGTGGACCCAGTCCTGGGCGAACGCCTCGTCAATGATGGAGACCTCCACCTGCTTGATGGTGACGGCCGGCTGGTTGATGCCCAGCACGCACGCGGTCTCACACGGTGCCGGGCAGAGCCGGCCGGTGAATTCCGGGAAGTTGTTGGTGGAGTGCAGCCGCTCAATGGCCTCCTGGCCCTTGTCCCGCCACGTGAGGTCGTTCCACTCCGGGATGAGGTTGCCCAGCGGACAGCCCTGGTGGCAGAACGGCACACCGCAGTCCATGCAGCGGCCGGCCTGCGCCCGCAGCACGCCCTTTTCCTGGGACTCGTACACTTCCTTCCAGTCCATGATGCGGACCGGGACGGGCCTGCGCGTTTGCGTGATGCGTTCCCGATTCTTCAAAAAACCGCGGGGATCAGCCACCGGTAACCTCCAAAATTTTCTGCCAGACGGTGTCGCCGTCGGGGTCCTCCCCAAGCCCGGCTGCTGCCAGGCGGGTTTCCAAAACTGCTGCGTAGTCCCGCGGCAGTGCCTTCGTCAGGCGGGCCAGCGTCGCGGGGAAGTCGGCCAGCAGTGCGGCTGCCACCACCGAACCCGTCTCGTTCCGGTGCTTCACCAGGAGTGCGTGCACAATGTCCGCGTCGCCGGCGTCGGGCGCCAGGAGCTGCAGTTCCCCCGAGTCCAGCGCCGCCTTGTTGACGTTGCTGGCCTGAAGGTCCAGGACATAGGCGGTGCCGCCGGACATCCCGGCGCCAAAGTTGCGCCCGGTGGGCCCAATGATCAGTGCCTGCCCACCGGTCATGTACTCGCAGCCGTGGTCGCCAATTCCCTCCACCACTGCAATGGCGCCGGAGTTGCGGACCAGGAAGCGTTCGCCCACCTGGCCGCGCAGGAACATCTCCCCGCTCGTGGCGCCGTAGCCGATCACATTGCCGGCAATCACGTTCTCTTCCGCCGTGAACGGGTTGGCGCGGTCGGGCTGGACCGTGATGCGCCCGCCGGAGAGCCCCTTGCCCACGTAGTCGTTGGCGTCGCCGTACAGCCTCAGCGTGATGCCGGCCGGCAGGAACGCGCCCAGCGACTGCCCCGCCTGGCCTGTCAGCGTGACGTCGATGGTGTCCGGCCCCAGCACGTCGATGCCAAACGTCTTCGTAACGTGCCAGCCCAGCATCGTGCCCACGGAGCGGTCCGTGTTGACCACCGGGACGCTGATGCGCACGGGCGCCCGGTCCGCCAGGGCCTCGGCGCTCATGGCCACCAGTTGCTGGTCAAAGTGCTTCTCCAGCTCATGGTTCTGCGTGGTCAGGCTGCGCACCGGCACCGCTGCGGGAACGCCGGCGTCGGAAATGATGGGCGAAAGATCCAGGCCCGCGGTCTTCCAGTGGTTCACGGCGTCCAGGGTGTCCAGCACGCCGCCCTGGCCGATGGCCTCCTCCAGCGTCCGGAAGCCAAGTTCCGCCAGAATCTCGCGGACCTCCTGCGCCAGGAATTCAAAGAAGTTCACCACAAATTCGGGCTTGCCGCTAAATCGCCGGCGCAGCTCCGGGTTTTGCGTGGCGACGCCCACCGGGCAGGTGTCCAAGTGGCACACGCGCATCATGACGCAGCCGGACACCACCAGCGGTGCCGTGGCGAAACCGTATTCCTCGGCTCCCAGCAGCGCGGCCACCACCACGTCGCGCCCGGTTTTCAGCTGCCCGTCCACCTGCACCACCACGCGGTCGCGCAGCCCGTTCAGACGCAGCGTCTGCTGCGTCTCCGCCAGTCCAAGCTCCCACGGCATGCCGGCATGCTTGAGCGAGTTCAGCGGGCTGGCGCCAGTGCCGCCGTCGTGCCCGGACACCAGCACGACGTCGGCCTTGGCCTTGGTCACGCCGGAGGCCACCGTGCCAATCCCCATCTCGGAGACCAGCTTCACATGGACACGGGCTTCCGGGTTGGCGCGCTTGAGGTCGTAGATCAGCTGCGCCAGGTCCTCGATCGAGTAGATGTCGTGGTGCGGGGGCGGGGAGATGAGCCCGACGCCGGGTGTGGAGTGCCGCGTCTCGGCAATCCACGGGTACACCTTTTTGGCCATGAGCTGGCCGCCCTCGCCGGGCTTGGCGCCCTGGGCCATTTTGATCTGGATGTCTGTCGCGTTGGTCAGGTAGAGGCTGGTGACGCCGAAGCGGCCGGAGGCCACCTGCTTGATGGCGGAGCGGCGTTCCGGGTCCAGCAGGCGGTCCACATCTTCGCCACCCTCGCCGGTGTTGGACTTGGCGCCAAGGCGGTTCATGGCGATGGCCAAGGTCTCGTGCGCCTCCTGGGAGATGGAACCGTAGCTCATGGCTCCGGTGGAGAACCGTTTCACGATGCTGCTGACCGGCTCCACTTCCTCCAGCGGAACCGGCGGGCGCACGCCGTCCTTGAACTTCAGCAGCCCCCGGAACGTCATGAGGTTGCTGGCCTGGTCGTCGATGCCCTGCGTGTATTTCTTGAAGATGTCGTAGCGGCGTTCCCGCGTGGCGTGCTGCAGGCGGAACACGGTGTCCGGGTTGAACAGGTGCGGCTCGCCGTCGCGGCGCCACTGGTACTCGCCGCCGCCGGCCAGCGGCTGGTGCGGAACATCGACGCCGTCGACCGGATACGCCTGCGTGTGCCGGGCACCGACCTCGGCGGCGATGACGTCCAGGCCGACGCCGCCGAGCTGGGAGACCGTGCCGGTGAAGTATTCGTTGACCAGTTCCTGCGAAAGCCCCAGCGCCTCAAAGGTCTGCGCGCCGCAGTAGGACGCCACGGTGGAAATGCCCATCTTGGACATGATCTTCAGGACGCCCTTGCCCAGGCCCTTGATCAGGTTGTAAACGGCCTGGCCTGCGCTGACCCCCGCGATGTCGCCGTTGCGGACCAGCTCCTCGACGGATTCCATGGCCAGGTACGGGTTGACGGCCGCCGCTCCGTAGCCGATCAGCACGGCCACATGGTGGACCTCGCGAACGTCGCCGGCCTCCACCACCAAGGAGACCTTGGTGCGGTTGGAACTGCGCAGCAGGTGGTGGTGGACGGCACTGAGGAGCAGCAGCGACGGGATGGGCGCCCAGGCTGCCGAGGAGTCGCGGTCGGAGAGGACCACGTACTGCACGCCCCGGTTGATGGCGCCGGACACCTGCTCACAGATCTCGGTGAGTCGGGCGCGCAGGGCAGCCTCGCCGCCGTCGAACTTGTACAGCCCGCGCACCTTCATGGCGATGCGCTCCCCGCCGGTGCCGTCCGCGTTGGCGGGGCTTTCCAGGTTGGCGATCTTTGCCAGCTCGTCGTTGTTGATCACGGGAAAGGTCAGCGCCAGCTGCGGCATCCTGACCTTGGCGCGGGAGAGCAGATTGCCCTGCGGGCCGATCGCCGTGTTCAGGGAGGTGACAAGCTCCTCGCGGATGGAGTCCAGCGGCGGGTTGGTGACCTGGGCGAAGGACTGCACAAAGTAGTCAAAGAGCAGGCGCGGGCGCTTGGACAGCACGGCCACGGGAGTGTCGGTGCCCATGGCGCCCAGCGGCTCGCCGCCGGTCTGGGCCATGGGGCCGAGCAGGATCTTCAGCTCCTCGGTGGTGTAGCCGAAGGTACGCTGGCGGTGGACGATTGAGGCAGCGGTGTGCACCACGTGCTCGCGCTCCGGCAGCTCGGCCAGGCGGATGGTGTTTTCCTTCACCCATGCGGCCCAGGGGTTCGCCGCGGCGAGCTGGTTCTTGATCTCCTCGTCGCGGATGAGGCGGCCGTTTTCGGTGTCCACCACGAACATCTTTCCGGGCGCAACGCGCCCCTTTTCCACGATCCTTTCCGGGGCGATGTCCAGCACGCCCACCTCGGAGGCGAAGACGACCAGTCCGTCGTCGGTCACCCAGTACCGGCAGGGGCGCAGCCCGTTGCGGTCCAGCGTGGCGCCCACCTGGGTGCCATCGGTGAACGAGACCGCCGCCGGCCCGTCCCACGGCTCCATCATGAGGGAGTGGTATTCATAGAACGCCTTGCGGTCCGGGTCCATCGTCGCGTGGTTTTCCCAGGCTTCCGGGATCATCATCATGACGGCCTCGGTAATGGGACGTCCGGAGAGCCACAGCAGTTCGGCCACCTCGTCAAAGGAGGCGGAGTCGGAGGCGCCGGGGGTGCAGATCGGGAACAGTTCCTCCGGGGCGTCGCCCAGCAGCGGGTGGGACAGCGTGGACTGCCGGGCGCGCATCCAGTTCCGGTTCCCCTTGACCGTGTTGATTTCGCCGTTGTGGGCGATGGTCCTGAACGGCTGGGCCAGCGGCCACGACGGGAAGGTGTTGGTGGAGAAGCGCGAGTGCACCACGGCCAGCAGTGTCTTGAAGCGTTCATCGGAAAGGTCCGGGTAGAACGGCTCCACCTGGGCCGTGGTCAGCATGCCCTTGTAGACGATGGTCTTGGAGGACAGCGACGGGAAGTACACGCCGAACTTGTGCTGGGCACGCTTGCGCAGCCGGAACGCCTTGGCATCGAGGAGGCTGGCCTCGCTCTTCGCGGCCCCCGGCTCCGTTTCCGCAGCGGCGTCACGCTGTGCAACGAACAACTGGCTGAAGTGCGGCATGCAGGCCCGCGCGCTCGGGCCCACCAGGTCGGCGACAACGGGCACCTCGCGCCAGCCGAGCACGTCCAGGCCCTCACGCTCGGCCAGCGCCTCAATGCCTGCACGGGTGGCTGCCTGTTCCTTGGGTTCAGTGGGCAGGAATGCGGTTCCGACGGCGTAGTCCCCCGCCGGCGGCAGCTCAAGGCCCGTGACGGCCCGGAAGAATTCGTCAGGGACCTGCACCAGGATCCCGGCGCCGTCGCCGGTTCCCTCGTCGGCGCCGACGGCGCCGCGGTGCTCAAGGTTGCGCAGTGCCGTCAGGGCGTTCTGGACGATGTCGTGGCCGGGGGTGCCGCGCAGGGTGGCCACGATGGCCAACCCGCAGGCATCCTTTTCTGTCTCAGGGCGGTACAGCCCGGACTGTTCCGGCAGGGCGGCGAAGCGCGTGAAGGGCGAAAGCACCCGCTCGGCGGGCTGCTGTGAAGTGCGAGTCATGACGGTGAAGTCCTTCCCCTGGTCGAGCGGTGAGTGGGGACGACGATGGCCCTTGGCGACCGGGGCGGATTCCCCGGGAAGCAGATCTAGTTTGTAACCGTGGTGTTTCGCGGCCGAACACTGTGTCAGCACATCCGGAAGGTTGTTCCATGGTGCAATTGCACAAATGGGCCCGGCAGTATTCCGACCCGGTGTGCGCGGCGATTTTCACTATATAGGGAAACAAATGGTGGTGAATACATCCATCTTGCATCATGAACACATATGCATGATCAGTAGTAATTTCGGTAACATGCGCCTGGACCGAGGAGGCGACCCACCGGCCACGGGATCCCTTTTCGCTGAGACCCTCTCTAAAGCCGTGGCCAACTCGCGGGATGCCGCAGAAGATACGCCGCCCCCGTGGGTTGGCACCAGTCGCGGGGATGGCGTGCGGGCGGACCGTTGCCGCAGGCGGACAAGCACGGCCCAAGCCGACGCAGGCACCGATGGTGCAGAACCCGCGACCTTGGCGCAAGTCAAGCCACAGGAACTGCACCACCGGTCCAGCCAAGCCACAGGAGCTGCACGACCGGTGCGAACCAGCTCGTCAACCAGCAAACTCAGGCCCGGGGCCCTCAGCGCCGCAGGGCATGGAAATGGCGGCCCTGGTGATCCAGGGCCGCCATGTTCTTAGCTGCATCCGCGTTAGCGGCGCACGTTGTTAGGAGCCGGACTTGCCGGTCTCGTCAGGTGCCGCTGTTTCCTTGCTGGGATCCGCAACCGCGTCACTTTCCAGGCCGTTCCTGCCGTTCCTGGCCGCCGGGGAACCGGCCTCGGCAGGCTTGGGCACGGCGTGCCTGGCTCCCGTGTCCCCGGCAGCGTCCCTGGTAGCCGTGTCCCTGGCGCTGGATTCACCGGCAGCAGAGTCCTGGGCGGCATTCCCGTTGGAAGTACGCACACTGCGGACGGGATCAGACCCGGGCGATCCCACGGCGTCACCGCCGCCCGCCGGCGTGGCGGAAGGAACGGCGTCGTCCGTATCCTGGGCAGTGGTGCCCGCCGAGGACGGCTGGACCTCCGTGGAGGGTCCGCGGCCGGGCAGGAACACGGAATCTGAGACAGTCTGGCGCCGCACAAACGTCAGAACCAGGAACACCACCAGGGCTGCCGCGAAAACGAAGATGCTGGTCCACACGTTCAGGCGGGTGGTGATGCCGAAGAACGTGATGTGCTCGGCCGCGTCGATGCGCAGCAATTCAATCCATACCCGGCCGGCGGTGTAGATCATGGCGTACATCAGGAACAGGCGGCCGCGGCGCATCCGGAAGTGCCTGTCGATGAGGAGCAGCGCCACCACGCCGAGCACGTCCCACACGCACTCGTACAGGAAGGTGGGGTGGAAAAGCGTGTCCGGGCTGAAGCCGTCCGGCACAAACTGCGGATCCACGTGCAGGCCCCACGGCAGCGTGGTGGGACCGCCGAACAGTTCCTGGTTGAAGTAGTTCCCCCAGCGGCCAATGCCCTGGGCCAGCAGGATGCCCGGTGCGGCGGCATCGATGAAAGCGGAAATCTTCACTCCGGCCCGCCGGCAGCCGATCCAGGCGCCGATGACGCCGAGTACCACGGCGCCCCAGATGCCCAGGCCGCCCAGCCATATCTGCGGAATCAGCCAGAGGTTGCCGGTGCCGTTGTAGCCCGGGCCGAAGTACGCATCCGGGGAGGAAAACACATGGTAGAGCCGGCCGCCGATGATGCCGAACGGAATGGCCCAGATGGCGATGTCCCAGATGGAGCCCTCCGGGCCGCCGCGGCGGTTCCACCGGCGGCTTGTCAGCCAGATCGCCGCCACGATGCCCAGCAAAATGCACAGTGCATAGGCGTGGATGCGTAGCGGGCCAAGATCGAAGCCCGACCAGGCCGGCGCCGGAATGGAGGCGGCGGCCGTGGAGGCCAGGGACTGGGTAACGGCGGTGGAAATCACTGGCGTTTATGCTCCCGTGCTGGAGGGTGTGGCGGCAGCCGGTTCGAAGCCGCCGCTGAGTTCCTTGGCCAGCGCGCCCACGGCGGGCACACCGCCGTCGCGCAGTGCCGCGACCAGCGCGGTGCCCACAATGACGCCGTCGGCATAGGCGGCGATTTCACGCACGTGCTCCGGCCTGGATACGCCCAGGCCGACGCAGGCACGTTCGGCGCCTGCGGCGTGCGCTGCGGCCACCACGGCCTCGGCGGCGCTGGAGACGGAGCTGCGCGCACCCGTGACGCCCATGATGGAGACGGCGTAGACAAACCCGCGGGTGGCCTGCACCGTCATGGCCACGCGCTCCGGCGTGGATGACGGCGCGACGAGGAACACGCGGTCCAGCCCGTACTTGTCCGAGGCGGCAAACCATTCGGCGGCCTCGTCCGGGATGAGGTCTGGGGTGATGAGCCCCGCTCCCCCGGCCTCGGCCAGACGGCGGGAAAATTCGTCGACGCCCATGCGGAGCACTGGGTTCCAATAGGTCATGACCAGCACGGCAGCGTCGGTTTCCGCGGTGACGGCGGCGACAATGTCGAACACGTCGGCAACGCGGAAGCCGTTGGCCAGGGCCTGCGTGGTGGCTGCCTGGATGACGGGGCCGTCCATGACCGGGTCCGAGTACGGGATGCCGATTTCAATGATGTCGGCGCCGTTGCGGGCCACGGCAATGGCTGCGTCAATGGCCGTCTGCCTGTCGGGGAAGCCCGCAGGCAGGTAGGCGATGAGGGCCTTGCGTCCCGCTGCCTTGGCGCGGTCGATGGCGGCGGCAGACTTGCTCGCAATGGCCGGGGCGCCGACGGCGGCCGGCGTGGTTGTTTCACTCATGGGTGGCATCCTCTGCGTTCTCGTCGGCGCCCGCGGACCGTGCGGCGCCCTTGGCGTGCCGCGTGGACAAGGTGGTGCCCCTGACATGGCCGTCCTCATCCAGCATGCCGAACCACTCCGCGGCCGTTTCCACGTCCTTGTCGCCGCGGCCGGAGAGGTTGACAATAATGACCGTGTCCGACGGCGTTGCCCCCTTGAGCGCAGCGGCCTCAGCCGTGAGCCGCTGGCCCACCTTGATGGCGCCGGCCAGTGCGTGGGCGGACTCGATGGCCGGGATGATTCCCTCGGTCTGGCTCAGCAGCTTGAAGGCGTCCATGGCCTCGACGTCGGTGATGGGCTCGTAGGTGACCCTGCCGATGTCCGCCAGGTAGGCGTGCTCGGGCCCGACGCCCGGATAGTCCAGGCCGGCCGAGATGGAGTGGGACTCGATGGTCTGGCCGTCCTCGTCCTGCATCAAATAGGAGCGGGCGCCGTGCAGCACGCCGGGGCGGCCCAGTGTGATGGTGGCGGCATGCCGGCCGGTGTTGACGCCGTCGCCGCCGGCCTCAAAGCCGTAGATCTTCACGGACGGGTCGTCCAGGAAGCTGTGGAACAGCCCAATGGCATTGGATCCGCCGCCGATGCAGGCACACAGTGCGTCCGGGAGGCGTCCGACCTGGTCTAGGATCTGCCCGCGGGCCTCCTCGCCAATGACCTCGTGGAAGAAGCGCACCATAGCGGGGAACGGGTGGGCACCGGAGACCGTCCCGAGCACGTAATGGGTGGTCTCGACATTCGCCACCCAGTCGCGCAGGGCGTCGTTGATGGCGTCCTTGAGGGTCTGGGAACCGTTCGTCACGGGCACCACCGTGGCACCGAGCAACTGCATGCGCGCCACGTTCAGGGCCTGCCGGCGGCAGTCCTCGGCCCCCATGTAGACCACGCACTCCAGGCCCAGCAGCGCCGCGGCGGTGGCACTGGCCACGCCGTGCTGGCCTGCACCGGTTTCGGCGATGATGCGCGTCTTGCCCATGCGCTTGGCCAGCAGTGCCTGGCCCAGCACGTTGTTGATCTTGTGCGAACCGGTGTGGTTCAGGTCCTCCCGCTTGAGGAAGACCCGGGCGCCCCCTGCGTGCTCGCTGAAGCGCTTGGCCTCCGTCAACAGCGACGGCCGCCCCGAGTAGTTCTTGTTCAGCTCGGCCACTTCTGCCAGGAACTCCGGATCGATCTTGGCCTTTTCAAAGGTCTCTTCAAGCTCTTCCAGGGCGGCGATGAGGGACTCGGGCATCCAGCGTCCGCCGTAGCTGCCGAAGTATGGCCCCGGCGCGTGGCGCAGGGAGTGCTCCGGGGAGCCTTCCGCGGGTCCGCGCCCGCCGGCCAGGAACGCCGCTGCGGGATCGTCCATGCCAGCAGGTCCAGATGTCGAAGCTGTGGGCTCATGGGCCATCAGTTCCACCGTCCTGTCCGTAGTTGATTGGTTCGAATAAGTCGTGGTCGAAGCCGGTCACGGCCATGCAGCGCCGGTGGAAGCGGCGTCCTATCGCGGGCTGGGGATCCGGCCCTTGATCGCCTCTGCGCCGGCTTCCTTGAATTCGGCGATCCGTTCCAGCGGCGCGGCGTCCCTGACAAGGGCCTCGCCCACCAGGATGGCGTTGGCGCCGTGCCCGGCGTAGTGCCGGACGTCCTGTGCATCGCGGACCCCCGACTCGGCAATCACCACGGACCCGGCGGGAATGTTCCCGGCCAGGGCGGCGAAGGTGCCCCGGTCCACGTCAAGGGTTTTAAGGTTGCGCACGTTGATGCCGATGATTTTTGCGTCCACGGCAACGGCCCGGGCAAGTTCCCCGGCGGTGTGGGTTTCCACGACAGCGTTCATGCCCAGTTCGTGCGTAAGCGCCAGGTATTCGCGCAGTTCATCGTCGCCCAGCGCCGCCACAATGAGCAGGACCAGATCGGCGCCGTGGGCCCGGGCCTCCCAAATCATGTAGGGATCGCAGGTGAAGTCCTTGCGCAGCACGGGGATGTCAACGGCTGCGCGCACGGCGTCCAGATCAGCCAGGGAACCGCTGAAACGGCGTTCCTCGGTCAGGACGCTGATCACGGAGGCCCCGCCATCGGCATACTGGCGTGCCAGCGCTGCCGGATCGGCAATGCCGGCCAGGTCGCCCTTGGACGGGCTGCGGCGCTTGACCTCGGCGATGACGCGAAGATCGGCTCGGAGCGCCGAAGTCCCGCCCAGGGCGGCGTAGGCGTCCAGTGCCGGGGCCGCTGCAGCGGCGCGCACCTTCAGTTCCTCGAGGCCCACAGCCTGCCTGCGGGCGTCAAGGTCTTCCCTGACGCCCGCAATGATGTCCTGCAAAACACTCACTGTCAGTGGCCGGTGTTCTTCAGCTTGTTTCCGCCCACGCCGTATCCGGCGGACTTCATGGCGATGCCGACGATCAATCCCACGGCAATGATGCCCACACCGATCCAGAACAGGAGGGTGGCGCTTTCGCCAATGAGGAACGCGACGCATCCGACGATGGTGCCGACCAGCATGACCGTGACGCACGTCCATGCAGCCGGGCTGTTGCCGTGGCCGAGCTCGACGCTGTGGTCAATAGGTTCTGGCACACTGACGGTTGCGGACGAGGTGGCCGACTTGTTGCTCATGGTAAATCTCCCTTTGATGCGGATACTGCAATACATTCTGCCATTAGATGCCTGCGGAAGCCGAAACCCCGCCGCGCAGGCGACTTCTGCCCGTTCTAGGCCGTGGGATCGTCGCCGCGGCTGAGCTGGTCCCAGCTGTCAATCTCGTCGATCGGCCCGCTGGCGGCGGCCTGCGACGCGGAGGAGGGGGCGGCGTCGTACTTGGTGCGCACGTTCCAGCCCCGGCCCGCCCACAGGATGAGGGCGGCAGCGGCGGCGAGCACGGCGGACGCTGCCACGGCGGCCACCGGGAACCACGTGGTGGTCGCGTTGCTGGCCACGCCCACGACGCCGGTGGCCTTGCCCACCTCGGCCATGGCGGCCGCGGAGGGATCCGCCAGCAGCCCCAGCACGACGGCGATGATCCCCACCGCGCCCAACAGGACGATGGCGCTGGTGATGATCCGCGAGACCCGGCCGGCGATGCTCGTGGCCAGTGCCCCGGCCAGCGCCACGAGGGCAAGGGCGGAGACGGCGATGGCCGCCTTGCTGCCGGGGATGTTGAGATTGGCCTGCTGCACCTGTCCCTGTGCGAAGGACACGTGAATCCAGGTTTGCGTGGTAGTGCCAAAGACTGCCAGCGCCGCGAGGACGGCCACCAGGATCAGCGTTGACTTGCGCTTCCACGCGGGGACGGTGGGCTTTGCACTCATGACGGGCTCCCGGTGAGATCGGCGGCGGGTTCCGCAGCGGGTTCTTCTGGGGGTGCCGCCGCGACGTCCGCGGAGACGTCCGCTGTGACGTCCCCTGCGACCTCCACGGCGACCTCCGCGGTGACGTCCCCTGTGACCTCCCCTGCGACCTCCCCCAGCGCCCGAAGGGACGCGGCCGCATGGACGGCACGCAACGGCGCTGCGGCCTTGTTGACGGTTTCCTGGGCTTCGGTTTCGTTAACGGAGTCCGCCACAATGCCGCCGCCGGCCTGGACATAGGCCTTGCCGTCCAGCAGCAGGGCGGAGCGAATCGTGATGGCCATGTCCATGTCTCCGGCAAAGTCAAGGTAGCCCACCACGCCGCCATAGATGCCGCGGCGGTGCGGTTCAAGTTCGTCCAGGAGCCGCAGCGCCCGGGGTTTGGGGGCGCCCGAAAGGGTGCCGGCAGGGAAGGTGGCGGCCAGGACGTCGTAGGCGTTCCTGTCCGGACTCAGCCTGCCGACCACGGTCGAGACAAGGTGCATGATGTGGCTGAAGCGCTCCACCTCCATGAACTGCGTCACGTCCACCGTGCCGGGCTCGCACACCTTGGAGAGGTCGTTGCGGGAGAGGTCCACAAGCATCAGGTGCTCGGAGCGTTCCTTGGCATCGGCCAGCAGGTCCCGGGCCAGGAACTTGTCCTCCTCGACTGTCCTGCCACGCGGCCGCGATCCGGCAATGGGGTGCGTGATGACCTCGTCACCCATTACGCTCACCAGCGCCTCGGGAGAGGAACCGACGATCGAATACGGCTTCCCGTGGGCGTCCTCAAAGCTGTACAGGTACATGTACGGGCTGGGATTCGTGTTGCGCAGCACCCGGTACACGTCCAGGGCGGAGGCCCGGCATTCCATTTCAAAGCGCCGGGAGACAACCACCTGGAACACTTCGCCGTCGACAATCGCTTCCTTGCCGCGGTCAATGGCGTTCAGATATTCATTGCGGTTCCAGCGTTCCCGGACACTGTCCGCAAAGGAGGCCTCCGGTACGTCCATGACGGACATGGGCTGAGCCACCGGCGTGCGCAGCTGCTCCACCATGCCGCGGACCCGTGTCACGGCGTCTTGCCAGGCCCTGTCCACATTGTCGTTCGTGCCATTGACATTGATGGCATTGGCAATCAACAGCACCGTGCCCTCGGCGTTGTCATGGACGGCCATGTCGGAGATAAGGTTCAAGGCCAGCTCGGGCAGGAGCAGGTCGTCCTCCGGCGGAGAGGGCAGCTTTTCCCAGTGCCGCACCGATTCCCAGCCCACAAAGCCGACCAAACCGGAGGTGAACGGCGGCAGGTCCGCAAAACGTTCGGTCGCCAGCAGCTTCAACGTCGCCTCCATGGCAGCCACGGGATTCCCGCCCAGGGGTACGCCCACGGGGGGCTCGCCCTGCCAGTGGGCCTCGCCGTCGTTGGTGGTGAGCGTGGCGCCCGACTTCACGCCGATGAAGGAGTAGCGGGACCAGACGCCGCCGGCGGCTGCCGACTCCATCAGGAACGTTCCGGGCGCCCCGGCAGCCAAAGTGCGGTAAAGGCCGATCGGCGTTTGCGCATCCACCAGCACCTTCAGGCGGACGGGGACCACCCGGCGGGTGCGGGCGAGCTCACGGAACTCGTCGAGCGTGGGGCTGATGACGCCAAGATCTTCCATGTTTGAACGCACTTTCGTAATCAAGCGGGCGGGTGGAGGTCTGTGGCCCTATGCGCCGCGGTGGCCGACCACTGCTGCCAGCCCGCGGCCCTCGAAGCAGGTCCGGGTGCCCGTGTGGCAGGCGGCGCCAACCTGGTCGACCGTGACCAGCAGGGCGTCACCGTCGCAGTCGACGGCCACGGACTTGACGAACTGGACATGTCCGGAGGTGTCACCCTTGCGCCAATACTCACGGCGGGACCGCGACCAGAACGTCACCCGGCCGGTGGTCAGGGTCCGCCGCAAGGCTTCGTCGTCCATCCAGCCAAGCATCAGCACCTCGCCGCTGTCGAACTGCTGGACGACGGCGGCCACCAGTCCGGCGGCATCACGCTTCAACAGCGCCGCGACCTCTTCCGGCAGGGCTGCGGCGCCCTGTCCGGCCGGCGCCGCGGAGCGGCTGCCGGCAGGTGGGACGGACACGGGCTGGGGTTCTGGGATGTGCGGCATCACCGTCAATTCTAGTGCCAGAAAAGTTTCCCGACGCCCCGCCCACGGCTTCCGTGCGGCACATTGGTGAACATGGCGCATCCTTACGGCGGTTCCTGGTGCCACTGGTGGCCAATACATGCTAATTTCACAAGTGATGCAATTTGTTGAACCATCCCGTGAAGTCCTCGCTGAGACCCTGCTGGCCGCCGGTCCCGGAGCGCCTACACTGTGTGCCGGATGGCGGACCCAGGAACTGGCTGCACACCTCTATCTGCGCGAGCACAGCCCGAAGGTGGGGCTGGGCCTGGTCGTCAAGCCGTGGAATAAGGTTTCGGAGAAGGCAACAGCCAGGCTGGCCGCAGCGGCTTCGACTCCGGAGCCCTTCGCCGAGCTCGTGGAGAAATTCCGCAGCGGCCCGCCGAGGCTTTCCCCGTTCGCCCTGCGCGCGGTCGACCACAGCGCAAACCTCGTTGAATTTTTTATCCATACCGAGGACGTCCGCCGCGCCACCGACCGCTGGGCGCCCCGCGCCCTGGACCCCGGATACTCCCGTGCACTGTGGGCCGAATTGGTCAAGCGTGCCGCCATTCTTTACCGCAGCGTCGACCTGGGCATTGTGCTGGTCAACCCGGCAGGGCTGCGCCACGTGGCCAAGCGCGCACCGGTCTCAGTGGCCATTATTGGCGAACCCGGCGAGCTCCTCATGCATGCCAACGGCCGCACCGGCCAGGCCTTGGTCTCCTTTGAGGGCCAGGCCGACGCCGTCGCACTGCTGCGCACGGCGCCCGTAGGTCTGTAGCCCCACCGGCGCTCCCCCACTTTCGGGTGCCAAATCAAAACGCTCCCTCAGCAATCGCCGGCTGGTGTGGCTGACGGTGAGGGAGCGTCCATGGTGGCGGGGCTAGCGGACTTCGTAGCCGGCGTCGCGGATGGCCTTCTTGACGTCAGCAATCGCGTTGTCCGGGCCGAAGTGGAAGATTGACGCCGCCAGAACAGCGTTAGCGCCCGCCGCCACGGCCGGAGGGAAGTGTTCGGGCGCACCGGCCCCGCCGGATGCGATGATCGGCACGTGCACGGCGGCGCGGACCAGGCGGATGAGCTCAAGATCGAACCCTTCCTTGGTTCCGTCGGCGTCGATCGAATTGAGCAGGATCTCCCCCACGCCTCGGTCGGCGGCTTCACGGGCCCACTCAACTGCGTCGATGCCCGTGCCCTTGCGCCCGCCGTGGGTGGTGACCTCAAAGCCCGACGGCGTGTGCCCCTCCCGGGTACGCCGCGCGTCAACGCTGAGCACCAGGACCTGCGAGCCAAAGCGCCGCGTGATCTCATCGATGACGTCGGGGCGGGCGATGGCGGCGGTGTTGATGGACGCCTTGTCAGCGCCGCAGCGCAGCAGCTTGTCGACGTCGGCGACCTCACGGACCCCACCGCCCACGGTCAGCGGGATGAACACCTGCTCGGCCGTGCGGGACACGACGTCAAAGGTGGTCTCCCGGTTGCCGGAAGACGCGGTGACGTCCAGGAAGGTGAGTTCGTCGGCGCCGGCACGGTCGTAGCGCTGGGCCAGTTCCACCGGGTCGCCGGCGTCGCGCAGGTTTTGGAACTTGACGCCCTTGACCACGCGGCCGGCATCGACGTCCAGGCAGGGAATGACTCGGATGGCAACACTCATGACAACACCCTTCTAGATGCGGCAGGCGTGGATGCTGCTGACCAGGATGGCGCGGGCGCCCAGCTCGTACAGCTCGTCCATGATCCGGTTGGTGTCCTTGGCGGAGACCATGGAACGGACGGCTACCCAGTCAGAGTCGCGCAGCGGGGACACCGTGGGCGATTCCAGTCCGGGGGTCAGCGCGGTGGCCTTTTCCATCAGCGTCTTTGGCACGTCGTAGTCGAGCAGGACATACTGGCGGGCCACCAGGACGCTGTGCAGGCGGCGGATCAACACCTCTACGCCGGGAGGCGGGGTCACGCCGCGGCGGCCGATGAGCAGGGCCTCGGAATTCAGGATCGGTTCGCCGAAAATTTCCATGCCGGCGGCCTTGAGTGTGCTGCCGGTCTCGACGACGTCGGCAATGGCGTCCGCCACGCCGAGGCGCACGGAGGATTCCACGGCGCCGTCAAGCCGGACCACCTTGGCCTTGATGCCCAGTTCGGCGAGGTATTCGCGCAGCAGTCCGTCGTAGCTGGTGGCCAGGCGCTTGCCTTCGAGCTCTGCGGCGGTGCTGAAGTGGCCCACGGGACCGGCAAAGCGGAACGTGGAGACGGCGAAGCCCAGCGGCAGCAGCTCGTCGGCGTCCACCTGTGCGTCCATCAGCAGGTCCCGGCCGGTGATGCCGACGTCGAGCGTGCCGGCACCAACGTACACCGCAATGTCGCGGGGGCGCAGGAAGAAGAATTCAACATTGTTTTCGGGGTCCACCATGACCAGTTCGCGGCTGTCGCGCCGCTGGCGGTAGCCCGCTTCGGCCAGCATGGCGGAGGCGGCTTCGGACAGGGCACCCTTGTTCGGGACGGCAACTCTAAGCATGGGATTCTCTTTCAGGTCGGTTCAGCAAAGGAGTGCACCAGGTGATGGTGCCGGTTCAGGGATAAGCAGCCACGGCAGGTGGCTAGAGATGCTTGTAAACGTCCTGAAGGGTCAAACCTTTGGCGATCATCATGACCTGAAGGTGGTAGAACAGCTGGGAAATCTCCTCGGCGCAGGCCTCATCCGACTCATATTCGGCGGCCATCCACACCTCGGCGGCCTCCTCCACCACTTTCTTGCCGATGCCGTGAATGCCGGATTCCAATTCGGCGACGGTGCGGGAGCCGGTGGGCCGGGCTGCGGCTTTCTCACTCAGCTCTTCATATAGGGATTCGAAGGTCTTCACGGTCTCCAGCGTACTGGGTTGGGGCCGGGTTCAAGGATTTCATGGCGGGCATTGTCCGGCATGTGAAATTGTCAACACGCTGAATGGGTGGCGTTTACCCGGTGCTTGGTGGTTGGGCCTGCCGAAATCATCAAGGTCCCGTCCACGGCCGCCACCACGAATCTGCTGGTTCGAGATAATGACACCTTCCGGTGGGCCCACGCGTCCGGGGGCCACTGACGCGAGGGCCCCCCTGCGAGCTTGCGAGCAGTGGGAGCGTCAGGGGATTGCGAGCGTTGGGAGGACGTGGGGACCAGCCCCTACCTCGCGGGCGCGTCGGCTGGCGGTCGCTAGACGCCGACGTTGGCGAGGGTCACGGCGGTTGCCAGGGCCGCCGTCGTGGCTTCATGACCTTTGTCCTCGATGGAGCCGGGAAGCCCGGCGCGATCCAGGCCCTGCTGTTCGGTGTCGCAGGTGAGCACGCCGAATCCGACGGGCTTGCCGGTGCGCACGCTGACGTCGGTCAGGCCCATGGTCGCGGCCTGGCACACGTAGTCGAAGTGTGGGGTGCCACCGCGGATCACGACGCCGAGGGCGACGACGGCGTCGTAGTCCGGTGCCAGCCGCGCCGCGGCCACGGGCAGTTCAAAGCTGCCGGGGACACGGATGACGGTGGGGTTCTCGATGCCGGCGTCGGCGGCGCCCCGCAATGCCCCGGCCAGCAGGCCCTCCATGATTTCGGTGTGCCAGCTGGCGGCGATGATCGCCACCTTCAGCTTGGCTGCCTGTGACTTTTGCGCGCCGGCAAATCCGATGCTGGGTGCTCCGTGGCCGCTCATGTGGTGGGTCCTTCCAATGGGGTGTGGTGTGTTGCTGTGGGGGTGGTGACGTCAAGGGTGTGGTGCATCCGGTCGCGCTTGGTTTCCAGATAGCGGAGATTTTCGGCGCGGGCCGGCACCTGTGTGGGCACGATCTGTGTGACAGTGATGCCGTGCCGGGAGAGGTCGGCCGATTTCAGCGGATTGTTACTCAACAGCCGGATGCTGGCAAGCCCCAGCGAGTGGAGGATGCCGGCGGCGGCGGCGTAGTCCCGGCTGTCCACGGGCAGGCCCAGCTGTTCATTGGCTTCCACGGTGTCGGCCCCGCCCTCCTGCAGGCTGTAGGCGCGCATCTTGTTGACCAGCCCGATCCCGCGGCCTTCGTGGCCGCGAAGGTAGACCAGCGAGCCGCCCTGGCGGTGGATCATTTCCAGCGCGTAATCCAGCTGCTCGCCGCAGTCGCAGCGGAACGAGCCAAATACGTCGCCGGTCAGGCACTCCGAATGCAGGCGGACCAGCGGGGCTGCCCCTGCCCGGCCTTCGAGACCGCCGGCTGCGCTCAGGCTCAGGTGTTCGGCTCCGGTGGCGGAATCAACCCATGCCTGCGCCTGGAACACACCAAATGGTGTGGGCAATTTCACGATGGGCCCACCCGTAACAATTGAGTCTGGAACGCTGGCAGGGCGAGCTGCCGCGGCCTCACTCATGGCCGGCTCCCGCGGCTGCCGCAACGTCGCCGGGGCCCGTGGCGGGACGGCCGGCGCGGCCGGTGGCGTTGAGGTGGGCCACGAGGTCGGCGATGGAGATCAACACCAGAGCGTTGGCATCGGCGAACTCACGCAGACCGGCGAGCCTGACCATTTGGCCGACGTCGTCCACCACTTCGGCGATGATCGCAACCGGCTCGCAGCCGGCCAGCCTGCACAGTTCCACGGAGGCTTCCGTGTGGCCGGGCCGCTGCCGCACACCCCCGGGCACGGCGCGCAGGGGGAACATGTGGCCGGGCCGGGTAACGGCGTCGGACCGCGACGCGGGATCGGCGAGGATGGTGGCGGTCAGCGACCGGTCCGTGGCGCTGATGCCCGTGGAGACTCCCTGTGCCGCGTCGCAGCTGACCGTGTAGGCGGTGCCCTTGGCGTCCTGGTTGTGCACCACCATGGGCGGCAGCTCCAGGGCGTTGGCGCGGGCATCGTCCATGGGGACGCAGATGACGCCGGAGCTGTGCCGGATGGTCCAGCCCATCAGCGCCGGGGTGCTGTGCTGGGCGGCGAAGATGATGTCGCCTTCGTTTTCACGGTTTTCGTCGTCCACCACTAGCACGGCCTGGCCGGCGGCGATGGCCGTGATGGCGGCCTCCACGGGGTCCAGAAGCGTGTCCGGGTTGGTCAGGGCGCTCATGGCTGAGTCTCCCCGGCGGTGGCGTTGGCGCTGGTGGCAGCGGGGACCGGGACGGCAAACTGCAGCAGGCGTTCGGCGTATTTGGCCAGCACGTCCACTTCCAGGTTCACCTGCCCGCCCACGGGTTTTTCGCCGAGCCCGGTGTTGGCGAGCGTGACGGGGATCAGCCCCACTTCAAACCACTGCTGCGCTTCCTGCGCCGCGCTCACCGCCGTGACGGTGAGGGACACGCCGTCTACGGCAATGGAACCTTTTTCGGCGATGTAGCGGGACAGCGGGAAGGGCACGGAGAAACGCAGCCGGTCCCAATTACCCTGGTTTTCCCGTTCCAGGAGCGCGCCCACGCCGTCGACGTGCCCCTGGACCACATGCCCGTCCAGGCGCCCCCCGGCAGGGACGCAGCGCTCCAGGTTGACCGTGCCGCCGCCGGCAAGTGTGCCGGTGGTGGTCCGCTGCAGTGTCTCGCCCATGACGTCCACCTCCACGGTGGCGCCGTCGATCCGCACGGCGGTCAGGCACACGCCGTTCACGGCGATGGAGCCGCCCAGCCCGAGGCCGACGGCGGTCCCGCCCGCCGATGAAGTGTCCAGCACCAGCGTCGCACTGTCCGAATCCGCGTGTGTGTCCAGCCGGACCACGGTGCCGCGGCCTTCAATAATTCCGGTAAACATCTCTAGTGTCCTTCTGCGTTGGTCGTGGCCGGCGCCTTTGCCGGCATGAGGGTGAGCTTGAGGTCCGGACCCAGCCGTTCCACGGGCCCGGTGGTGGTGGCGTCCCATTCCCATTGCTGGGCCTGGGCGAGGGTGCCGATGCCGAGGTCGTTCAGCGCCGGAATGCCCGAGCCAAGGAGCGTGGGAGCCAGGTAAACGATCAGCTCGTCCACCAGCCCTGCTGCGAGGAAGGCGGCACTGATTTTGGAGCCGCCCTCGATCATGAGGTGCCCCACGCCGCGGCTGTGCAGTTCGCGCACGACGACGGCGGGATCGTGCGTGTGCAGCTGCAGGAACCCGGGGTCCTGGCGGTGGCGCACGGCGGCATCCGCCGCGACCTCCCGAAGCCCCATGACGACGCGCAGCGGCTGGTGCGCGGATTCGCTGCCATCGGGGCCGCGGGCCGTCAGCCGGGGATTGTCCGCCATGACTGTGCCGGTGCCGACCACAATCGCGTCCACCCGGCCGCGCAGCGTGTGCGAGTCCTGCCGGGATTCGGGGGAAGTGATCCACTGGCTGGTGCCGTCGGCGGCGGCGATGCGGCTGTCCACGGTTTGGGCCAGCCGGGCCGTGACAAACGGCCGCCCGGCCTTCACGGCCGCAAACCACTGCCTGTTCATGTCCAGCGCCTCCGTGTCCATGAGCCCGGAGCGGACGTTGATGCCTTCGAGGCGGAGCCTGTCCGCCCCTCCGGCTGCCTGGGCATGGGGGTCGTCGACGGCGTAGACCACGTTGCCGATTCCCGCGTCGATGATGGCCTGCGAGCAGGGCGCGGTGCGGCCCTGGTGGTCGCACGGTTCGAGCGTGACCACCATGGTGGCCGCCGACAGGTCCCGGCGGGTGCCGCGCAGCGAGTTGATGGCGTCGGCCTCGGCGTGGGGCGTGCCGGCACCGAGATGCCGGCCGATCGCCAGGACCGTGCCGTCGGCGTCGATGATGACGGCCCCCACCAACGGGTTGGCGCCGCGCACGCCCTGCCGCGCCGCGGCCAGGGCGGTCTCCATGGCGACGATGACGGCATCGCTGAAGGCATCGAATTCAAGATTGCGGTCCGTGGTGGGACTCATTGCCTGGCCTCATTTCTGCTGGTGTCCGTCACGGCGCCGGGGACGGTGGTGCGTACGCTGATGTCGGGAAACGCCGCGTCGACGGACACAGTCGCGGCAGCGGCAGCGGCAGCGGCAGTGCGCCCCACCCGCCACCAGACGAAGAAGCCGGCCAGGGTGAACGCCCCGTAGAAGATATACATGAAGGCGGAGGCGTAGTAACCGGCGCTGAAGAGCAGCGGCACGCCCACGATGTCCACGGCCACCCAGATGAGCCAGAACTCCACCCACCCCTTGGCCATGCCATAAGTTGCCAGCAGGGAACCCATGAAGATCCACGCGTCCGCCCAGACGGGTTCGTAGGAACCCAGTGCCCGGAAGGCAGGAGTGAGGAGCGCGGTACCGGCCACCATGGCGGCAACCAGCAGCCACCGCGTCCGGACCCCGGCCCAGCGGGGCGCGACAGCCGCGCCCGGGGAGCCTCCGCCGTCGGACTTCAGGATCCGTGATTGGCGCCAGCGCTGCCAACCGTACACCGAGACGGCGATGAACATGATTTGGCGTCCGGCCTGGCCCAGCAGGTTTGCGTAAACGGGCGAGTCGAAGACGGAGCCCATGAAGACCGTGAACAGGAGCGCGTTGCCGACAATGCCGACCGGCCATGCCCAGATTTTACGGCGCATGCCGCCGAGGGCGCTGGCGAGCCCAAAAAGATTGCCTATGACTTCTCGCCACAGCAGGAAACCGCCGCCGGCGAATTCGTACTTGGCGTCAAAGAGCCATCGCAGAAAGTCCACGCTTACCTACCCTTTCGAACCGCGATGGCTCCGGGGGTAACGTACAGATTTGGCGCCCTTGCAGGTGCGCCATGGACTGTGGCACCCCTGACCCGGCGGCCAAAAGTGTTCGTGCTTCTCCCATCCAGACTTTAACTGTCGGTACTGGAATTTCACCAGATCAACCGTGCGCGGCCTGCTGTTTCCAGCCTGCTGCGCGCGGGTCGCGGACTATAACCGCCGGTTCGGAATTACACCGACCCCGGAGCACGTTGATATTGCGTTTAGTGTTGCAAATTCTTGGTGTTGCTAATTTTCAGTGGCGTCCACCGTGGCGGACGTCTCCTTCATTATGGCAGCTTTGGCCGCGGAGAAAAATCTGAGCGGCATTGTTACCGTTATCGGGGCCAACGCAGGCGGGCCCGATTGCATTCCCGGCGGACTCAGCCGAACGCCAGCTGTCCCTTCGCGCGCAGCGACTCGATGGCGTCCGCCGGCGACGGCCTGCCGTACACGGCCGAGCCGGCCACAAAGACGTTGGCCCCGGCCGCTGCGGCGCGGGTGATGGTTTCTTCGGTGATGCCGCCGTCCACCTGGATGGCCACGTCCACGCCGGAACCGTCGATGGCAGCGCGGGCCCGGCGGATCTTGGGCAGCACGACGTCCAGGAAGGCCTGCCCGCCAAAGCCGGGCTCAACGGTCATGATCAGCAACATGTCCAGCTCGCCCAGCATGTCAAGGTACGGTTCCACCGGGGTGGCCGGGCGCAGTGCCATGCCGGCCTTGGCGCCCCGGGCGCGCAGTTCGCGGGCGAGCTTGATGGGGGCGTCGGACGCCTCGACGTGGAAAGTGACCGAGGCCAGACCGGCGTCGGCAAACTGCGGTGCCCAGCGGTCAACATTGGCAATCATCAGGTGCGCGTCCAGCGGCACGGGACTGACCTTTTGCAGCCGTTCCACCACCGGCAGGCCGAGGGTGAGGTTTGGCACAAAGTGGTTGTCCATGACATCGACGTGCACGGCGTCGGCGTTGCCGATGCGGGCCAGTTCCGCCTCGAGGTTGACGAAGTCGGCGGAGAGGATGCTGGGGTTGATGCAGCACTTCAGTGGTGAGCTGGGCATGGTGCCTGCCTTTCGGTAACTTCAGAGCTTGCGGATAAGGGCAAGGAACATGGCGTCGGTCTGGTGGAGGTGGGGCCACAGCTGGGCCGTCATCCGGTTCGTGTCCACGGGCGAGTTCTTGTTCCCGGCGCCGAGGTCCCCGGTGAGGCTGGCGGCATCCAGGGCTGCACCGGCGTCGAGCAGTTCCAGGTCATCGCGCCTGCGCAGGGCGTCGTCCACCACGGCGATGGTTTCCGCCACGTGCGGGGAACAGGTCACATACGCCACCACTCCCCCGGGCTTGACGGCGTCCAGGGCGGAGTTGAGCAGTTCGCGCTGCAGCGGCCCCAGTTCGACGACGTCGGAGAGCTGGCGGCGCCAGCGGGATTCGGGCCGGCGGCGCAGGGCGCCAAGTCCTGTGCAGGGGGCGTCCACCAGGATCCTGTCGAACGACGCCGGGTGGTCCCGGCCAATGTCGCGGCCGTCGCCCGTGCGCACCGTCCAGGTGTCCTCCGGGACGGCGGCCAGGGCCTGGGCCACCAGTTTGGCACGGTGCGGCGTCGGCTCGTTGGCCAGGATCCAGGCACCCTTTTCAGCGGCGAGGGCCGCCAGCAGGGCGGCCTTGCCGCCGGGCCCGGCACACATGTCCAGCCAGCGTTCCTCGACACCATCGCGCCCGGACTTTAGTTCGGTGCCGGCCAGGGCCCGGGCCACGAGCTGGGAGCCGACGTCCTGGACCCTGACCGTGCCCTCGCGGACGGTGGAGAGCCGGCCCAGGTCGCCGCCGGAGGACAGCGCCGAGTCGATGACCAGCGGACCGGGCGTGAATCCGGCGTCGAAGGCCTCTTCCAGGCTGCCGATTCCAGGCAGTGCCACGAGGTTCACCACCGGGGCCGCGTTGTCCGCCTCCAGCAATGCGGTGATTTCGGCGACGTCGCGGCCGTGGGCGACGAGTGCCTGGCGCAGTGAGCGGACAATCCATTCGGGGTGGGAGTAGGTGATTGAGGCAATCTTTACCTCGTCAGTGAGTCCGGCAGTCAATTCCGTGAGCCACTCGGGCAGGTCCCTGGCGGCCACCTTGCGCAGCACGGCATTGATCAGCGCGGACGGGCCGGCACCGATGACGGCGCGGGCCAGTCCCACCGTTTGGTCCAGGGCGGCGTGTGCCGGGACCCGCATGGCCACCAGCTGGTGGACCCCAATGCGCAGGGCGTCGAGGATGGCGGGGTCCAGCTCGGTGATGGGGCGGTCGACGCAGCGGGACAGGATGGCGTCATAGGTGCCCTGGGCCCGCAGTGCACCGTAGGCAAGCTCGGTGGCAAAGCCGGCGTCCCTGCGGTCCAGGTGGTGGTTCCGGATGCGGGCCGGCAGCACCAGGTTCGCATAGGCGTCGTCACTGGACACAGCCCGGAGCACTTCAAAGGCCACCAGCCGTGCGGGGTCGGCGGCGCGGGTGCGCTCCCCGGGGGCCGACACCGTGCGGTTGCGCGTGGTGCCGCGGTTGCGCTCACGCCCCGCGTCGTCACGACGCCGGACGCCGCCTTGGTTCGCCGGGTTCCCCTGGCCGCCCTGGTTGGACCGGCCGGCGCCCTGGTTGGACCGGCCTGCAGACCCGCCTTGCTCGCTGGTCATTCAAACACCACGTCTTCCTTGTTGGCCAGGCCGCGGGCCCAGTCTGTTGCCTTCATCAGTTTTTTGCCGGCCGGCTGCACGATGGCCAGTTCCACGGCGTGGGAGCCGGTGCCCACCAGCACGGCCTTCGGCTCCACGCGCAGCTGTGCGGGGGCCAGCGCGTTGACGTCGGGGCGCAGCGTGACGGGTCCGAGTTTGAAGCGTTGGCCAAACAGCTGCGTCCATGCGCCCGGCTCGGCGGTGACGCCACGGACCCTGCGGTCGATGGCCAACGCTGGATCCTGCCAGTTCACGTGGCCGTCCTCCAGCGTCAGCTTCGGGGCAAGGGAAACCTCGCCCTGCTGCGGCACGCCGGCCAGCCGCCCGGCGGCCAGCCCATCAATGGTCTGGACAAGGAGTACGGCGCCGCTGTGCGACAGCCGTTCCAGCAGTTCCCCGCTGGTGTCGGCGGGGCGGATGGGCTCCGTCATGGTGCCGTACACAGGTCCGGTGTCCAGGCCCTTTTCCAGCAGGAACGTGGACGCGCCGGTGACCCCGTCGCCGTGAATGACCGCGTGCTGCACGGGGGCCGCGCCGCGCCACGCCGGCAGGAGTGAAAAGTGCAGGTTGATCCAGCCGTGTTCCGGAATGGACAGTGCCGGCTCCGGCACAATGGCGCCGTAGGCCACTATCGCAGCCACCTGCGGGCGCGCGGCCGCAATGGCTTCCTGGGCCGCAGTGTCAACCTTGTCCGCCTTAATGACGGGCAGGCCCAGGTCAGCGGCGCGCGCTGCCACCGGCGACGGCGTGTGGACCCTTTTGCGTCCAAGCGGGGCGTCCGGACGGGTCAGGACGGCGACGATCTCATGCCCGGCGGCCAGGAGCGCCTCAAGGGAAGGCAGGGCGACGGCGGGAGTGCCGGCAAAAAGGACCCTCATCCGGCCGCGCCTGCGCCGAACGCGGAGCCGACAGTGCGGGCACGCTTGGAGAGGGTTTGTGCCGTGACGTTGTGGTAGTTGGCCGTGCGGATCGCGCGGAGCGCGGTTTTGCGGTCCTCGCCTTCGAGACGGTCCACGTACAGCTTCCCGTCCAGGTGGTCGGTTTCATGCTGGAAGCATTTCGCCAGCATGCCGGAGGCCTCCATGTCCAGGGGTTCGCCGTTCTTGTCGACGCCGGTGATCCGCACCCAGCGGTGGCGGCGGACGCTGAAGCCGAGGCCGGGAACGGACAGGCAGCCTTCCGGTTCGTCGGGCGCGAAGTCGTCGCTGGCGGCGATCACGGGGTTGATGACGTGTCCTTCATGGCCGTCCACCGCGTAGGTGAAGATGCGCTTGTTGACGCCGATCTGTGGTGCTGCCAGTCCTGCGCCGCGGACGTCGGCCATGGTCGCGGCCATGTCGTCGATCAGCCTGGCCAACTCAGGGCCAAACTCCTTCACTTCCGAGGCTTTGGTCCGCAGGACGGGGTCGCCGATGATGCGAATGCTCAAGATGGCCATGGGTGGGGACCTCACTTTGGTTTGGTGCGTGCCGTTGCCGGCTGCTGGACAGCTCCGGCATCCAGTCTAGTTGGCGTTCGTCAGCCGGCAGGCGGCGCAATGGGCAGCAGCGGCGCCCCGGCTTCGGCTGCCTCCAGGGAGGTTTGCCACACGCGGCGCAGGGACGCGAACTTGTACCAGTGCGCCTTGAGCACTGCCGGGTTGGCACGCAGCGTGCGGACCTCCGTTTCGCCAATGGCCACGCCCAGGAGGACGGGGTCCTGGCCGTATTTCCACGCCTCCCAGCTGCCGGCGGATTCGTCGACGACGGATTCCTCGGCTTTCATTCCCGCCACCAGCTGCATGACCACCTTGGCGTCCAGGCCCTTGACCTGGCCGTTGCGGTCGGTGCCTTTGGTCTTGTAGTCGATGATGCACAGCTTGCCCCCGATGGTGGCCACCAGGTCCAGGGTGCCGGCGTAGCCAAGGGTTTCATTCCACACCGTGATCTCCGGGGCCAGCGGCTGGACCTTGTAGTCGTCCCACCAGGCGTCGAAGCGGACGGCAAAGTTTTCCTCGCCCCTTTCAGCCAGCGCGGCCCGGGCTTCGGGCATTTGGTGGGGCCGGCCCAGCGCCCGCAGGGCCACCTGCTCGCAGTAGTGGTGGACACGGTCCCCGCGCATCGCGGCGGCGTCACGGTATTGTTCGGCCGCATTGGAGCTGTCCCGCACCACGGTGCGCAGTTGGCCCGGATTGCCGACGGCGGCCCCCAGATCCGGGTGCTTGGCCACAGCGCTTGCTGCCATGTAGCCAATCCAGCCGTCCAGGCTTGCTGACTGCTGGCCGATCACCGTGGTGATGGAGGGGACCTTGGGCGGATCCGTGAGGGAGCGGGCGTACATGCGTCCAAGTTCAGTGCTGTGTGCCAATGCCGGTGCAGTCATGGCTCCACTATTTCACTTCCCCCGACACCGTGCAGGCCGCGGGCACCCAACTGTGGATAACAGGGGCGGCCGGGCAGCAAAAAGCCCCGTGCCGAAACAAAACGGCTGACGGGGCTTTTTATGGGTGGGCGATACTGGGTTCGAACCAGTGACCTCTCCGGTGTGAACGGAACGCGCTACCACTGCGCCAATCGCCCAAAGGCATAAGCCGAATCGTTGAACCCGACCCAGACGCTTTCCTTGGTGCGTTCAAAAGAATAGCCCAAACTTCCACGCGTTCATAATCGACCCGGCAGCGCCGCTGCTGTGGCTGGCGTCCGGCGGTTCCACCACATCCGTGACCAGCACCACAGCCGCCCGATGGGCCAAAAGCCCTCCAACGAATGCCAAAAAGCCCCGGAACCCCATCGGAATGACATGTCTGTAATTCATTCCGCCGGCGAAACTTCCGCGCCAATGCGGCGATCCAGGCCCGCCGCCAGCACGGAGCGACCCCGGGACTCCGCCCCGATTTGGCGTTTGGGAAAAGGCTCGGGTATTGTTTTCACCGCAGCAACACGGACTACCGAAGCGGAAACGCACCGGCTGGGAAAATGATGCTTATGCGGTTGTAGCTCAGCTGGTAGAGCACCACCTTGCCAAGGTGGATGTCGCGAGTTCGAATCTCGTCAACCGCTCGCAGGACACCGTTCAACACTCACGGTGGGGTGGCCGAGAGGCGAGGCAACGGCCTGCAAAGCCGTGTACACGGGTTCGAATCCCGTTCCCACCTCCATTTTGGCTGAACCAGAAGTATTTTGCTGTAGATTGTAGCGAGATGCCTTTGGGCGATTGGCGCAGCGGTAGCGCGCTTCCCTGACACGGAAGAGGTCACTGGTTCGATCCCAGTATCGCCCACGAATGAACTTCACGGTTCGTTCAACGCAGGAAAAACAAATAGTGGGAAACAGCAGTAGAATGTGGTCGTAGCTCAGCTGGTAGAGCACCACCTTGCCAAGGTGGATGTCGCGAGTTCGAATCTCGTCGACCACTCGGATTTAAAGTATGAAACTGCCGGAATCCTTAAGGGTTCCGGTAGTTTTGTATAGTTTCACAGCTTGGGCGATTGGCGCAGCGGTAGCGCGCTTCCCTGACACGGAAGAGGTCGCTGGTTCGATCCCAGTATCGCCCACCTTGCAAATTGGCATCCTTCACGGGGTGTCTTTTTGTTCTTAACTCCCTATCCACAAACTGACGCCGAATCCCTTCTCACTAAAGGTTCACATCCCCCTGGGCTTTCTCCGTGTCCGGCTTCGGGCCGGAATGCCGCACTCCCGCCGCATCCCGGGCAGCCGCCGTGGCCGCCGTCATGTCCTCCAGGAACCGGGTAACCAGCTCAAGCTCCACATCGGTGTACCCCTCGAGCGCGGCACCCAAATGAACGGCCAGCGGTCCGAACAGGGCCCGCCCCACCGAACGGGCTTGCCCGGTCATGGCAAGTTCCACCTGCCGGCGGTCGGTTTGGCTGCGTTCGCGGTTGACATGCCCCGAACGCTCCAGCCGGTCCACCAGGGCCGTGGTGGCCGGGGAGCTCAGGTTCAACGCCTCCCCCAGCTTTCCAGGCGTCATGGCATGGCCGGCAGCATCCGGACGGACAAGGAGTCCCAAGGCGTTCAGGTCGGTGCGGTGCAGGCCGTGCAGTGCCCGCCGTGCTCATCGTCCTCTGGCTGTTGCTCGCCGGCGCCGGCGGCCCCACCTTCGGTAAGATCTCCGACGTCTCCAGCAACGACCAGGCCAGCTTCCTGCCTGCCAGCGCCGAATCCACCGCGGTGCGGGATTGGCAGCTGCGCTTTGTGGATGCCACCACCATCCCGGCCGTGGTGTTGCTGACCGCCGAACAGCCCCTGACGGAGCAGCAGCTCGGCGGGATCGCGGCCCTTTCGGAATGGCTGTCCGCGGTCCCCGGCGTGGCGAAGCCGGTACCGCCGGAAACGAGCGCCGTCGCCGGCCCCATTCCTTCGAAGGACGGGCGTGCCGTGGAATTCCTTGTTCCGGTGGCCGACACGGGCGAGCTGAATGCCGTGGTGGGCGGGCTTCGGGATGTCCTTGCCGCCCATGCGCCTGCCGGGCTGGCCGGCTACGTCACCGGCCCGGCAGGCCTGACCGCAGATCTGGTAAATGCCTTCTCCGGCATCGACGGCGTGTTGCTGCTCGTGGCGCTGCTGGCCGTCTTCCTCATCCTGCTGGTGGTTTACCGGTCCGTGGTGCTGCCGGTGCTCGTGTTGTTCACCTCGGTCGTTGCTCTCTGCGCGTCCATTCTGGTGGTCTACTACCTGGCCAGCTGGGACTGGATCAAGCTCAGCGGGCAAAGCCAGGGCATCCTGGTCATTGGGGCCGCCACCGACTATTCGCTGCTGCTGGTGGCCCGCTTCCGTGAGGCCCTGCACCAGGTCGACTCCAGGTGGGCGGCACTCGGCCGCGCCCTGCGTGGCGCGTGGGAGCCGATCGCAGCGTCCGGAACAATTGTCATCCTGGCCCTGCTGTGCCTGTTGTTCTCGGACTTGAACTCCAACCGCAGCCTGGGCCCGATTGCCGCGATCGGCATCTTCTTCTCGCTGCTGGCGGCCTTGACCTGCCTCCCTGCGCTGCTGGCCGTCTTTGGCCGCGTCGCCTTCTGGCCGTTCGGGCCCAAGGTGGAGCATGCCCACAAGCATGCCCTGACGGCTGCTCCCGCACCGGACGCCGCCGCCCTGGACGACGTCGAAAGGGGGCTTTTTGGGGTCACCGGGCTGTGGCGCCGGGTTGGCCTGGTCATCGCCCGGCGGCCCCGGGCCACCTGGGTGGTGACCCTGGTGCTGCTGCTGGCCGCCGGCACAGGGGTCCTGCAACTGCAGGCGAACGGCGTCTCCCAGAATGAGGTCATCCTGGCCCAAAGCAACGCCGTCGACGGCCAAAAGGCCTTGGCCCTTCACTTCGACGCCGGCAGCGGCAGCCCCGTGGTGATCATCGCGGATGCGGGCAGGCGGGTGCAGGTGGTCTCCGCCGTCGAAAGTCAGGATGGCATTGCCGCGGCGGGCATCTACTCAGGAGATTCGCGCCCGGGCGCCAATTCCATGGCAGTGGTGAAGGACGGGCGCGTCATGATCAATGCAACGTTGAAAGACCAGGCCGACTCGGCCGCGGCGGAACAGGTGATAAAAAGGCTGCGGGAGGACCTGCCCGCTACGGATCCCGGCGTGCTCGTGGGTGGGGTGACGGCCATCGCCCTCGACACCAACGTCACGGCCCAAAGCGACCTGGTAAAGATTGCGCCGCTGGTGCTGGCCGTGATCCTGCTGGTGCCCATGCTGCTGCTGCGCTCCGTGGTGGCTCCGCTGGTGCTGATCGGCTCGGTGGTGCTTTCCTATGCCGCCGCCTTGGGCATCTCCGCAATGGTGTGCAACCACGTGTTCAAATTCCCCGGCGCCGATGCCACCGTCCCACTTTTTGGCTTCGTTTTCCTGGTGGCGCTGGGCGTGGACTACAACATCTTCCTCATGACCCGGGTGCGCGAGGAGTCGCTGGTCATGGGCACGCGTGCGGGAGTGCTGCGCGGGCTGGGCAAAACGGGCAGTGTGATCACCTCAGCCGGCGTGGTTTTGGCGGCGACTTTCGCGGCCCTCGGGGTGATCCCGCTCCTGTTCCTGGCCCAGCTGGCGTTCATTGTCGCATTCGGCGTGCTGCTGGACACCGTGGTGGTCCGCTCGATGCTGGTGCCGTCGCTGAGCTACGATATCGGTCGGCACATGTGGGGGCCTTCGCGGCTGGGACGCGCGGCCGCCAGCAGAGGCGGTGCCGCAGCACTGAAGCCACCAGCGTAAAACCGTTGACATCTCGCGGGCGGCCACTAGGCTCTTTAGAAGTTGGGGCGCCAATGGCCCCACGAGTGAAGGGAGGTGCCTATTGTCTATTTTTGACGATATCAAGGGCAAGGCTGAGGGACTGATCGGCGGACACCAAGACCAGATCAAGGACGGCATCGAGAAGGCTGGCGACTTTGTCGACGACAAGACCGGTGGCAAGTTCAAGGATAAGGTCGACGGCGTCCAGCAGTCCGCTTCGGACTACGTGGATGGCCACGGCCAGGCCGCGAATTAATCCCGCCCCTTCGCCCATGAATTAGCGTCAAAGGAGGCGCCGGTCCCGCCGTGAGGCGGCACCGGCGCCTTTTGCTTTTAAGCGTCCCGGCCCGCCGGCTGCGGTACCGGGGCAATGTCCGCAGCCGGAGCCTCCTGGGCTTCGCGGGCCAGCGCCGTCAGGCGGGAGACCGCACGGAAGTACTTTTTTTGATAGCCGCCGGCCATCATTTCGGGGGTGAACAGGGTATCCAGCGGGGCGCCGCTGCCGAGGATCGGCACGTCCCTGTCATACAGGCGGTCCGCCAGCACCACAAAGCGCAGGGCCACCGACTGTTCGGTGATGGTGTGCACATTTCTCCAGACGACGGCGTCAATCCCGTCCAGCAGCTGCCGGTACCGGGAGGGATGCACCCCGGCCAGATGGTCCACCAGGGTGCCAAAATCGTCCACGGCCACGGTTTTGCCGGCAAACTCCCGGCGCATGGTGGCGTCCAGGTCACTGTTGAGCACCGGCTGGGGCGGCGTGGGCAGTCCACGGTGGCGGAAGTCCTCACCGTCAATGTGCAGGATTTCGAACTGGTCCGCCAGCACCTGGATCTCACGCTGGAAGTCAACCGCAGCGAAACGGCCGTCACCCAGGGCACCCGGCAGGGTGTTGGACGTGGCCGCCAGCTTCACTCCGGCGTCGGCCAGTTCACGCATGAGACGGGACATCAGGACGGTGTCGCCCGGATCGTCCAGCTCAAATTCGTCGATGCAGACCAGCTTGTAACTGCTGAGCGCCTCAACCGTCTTGCGGAAGGAAAGCGCCCCCACCAGGTTCGTGTATTCAACAAACGTTCCGATGGCCTTGGGGCCCTCCACCTGGTGCCACAGGGACGACAGCAGGTGGGTCTTGCCCACGCCGAAGCCGCCGTCAAGGTAGATGCCGGCGCGGGAGTCGGTCTTCTTGGCCTTGCCGCCAAAGAGCCGGCGCAGGCCGGATGCGGGCGTGGCGGCCACGTGTGAGCCAAAGTCTTCAAGCTCCCGCACGGCTTCGGCCTGCGACGGCTGCGACGGATCCGGGCGGTAGCTGCCGAAGGAGACCTCACCAAAACGCGGCGACGGGACAAATCCCTTTAGCAGGTCCTCCACCGACACTGCCGGGCGTCGGGTGGAAAGTTGCTCAACGTGTACCAAGGATCTTTTCCGTTCATTGCAGGAATTGTGTGCTTGCATCGGTGCCCCGCTGCGGGCCCCTTCAAGAATACCCACTTGGATATTGCGCCACGTTAACGCGAAGGGAGTAATCCCCGCCATGCCGTGGTTACTGTAAAGGAGAGGACAGGCCGCCGCCACGAAAGCTGCGGCCGCCAAATCCCGCCCTCGCCCCACGGACTGTCCCGGAATTTCCCGGTGGCGCCTGGTGCGAGCTCTCTACGGAAGGGGCATCATGCCTGTTGCAGTTGAAACGAACGAAAAGTTTGCGTCCTACGCACACCCCGAGCGGCTGGTTTCCACCGAGTGGCTCGCCACGGCGCTGGCCGGCGACGCCACGCGGGACGGCAACCTGGTGGTGGTCGAATCCGACGAGGACGTACTGCTGTATGAAACCGGACACATTCCCGGCGCCGTCAAGATTGACTGGCACACGGACCTGAACGACGACGTCACCCGCGACTACATCGACGGCGCCGCTTTTGCGCTGCTCGCCGCCGCCAAGGGCATCTCCCGCGACACGACCGTCGTGGTGTACGGCGACAAGTCCAATTGGTGGGCAGCCTATGCCCTGTGGGTGTTCACCTTGTTCGGCCACCAGGACGTCCGCCTGCTCGACGGCGGCCGAGACAAGTGGATTGCCGAGGGTCGCGAACTGACCACGGAGGCAACCGCCGTCACGCCCGCCGCGGACTACCCCGTCGTGGAACGCAACGACGCACCGATCCGCGCCTACAAGGAGGACGTCCTGGCGCACCTGGGCAAGCCGCTCATCGACGTCCGCTCCCCCGAGGAGTACTCCGGCAAACGCACCCACATGGCCGCCTACCCGCAGGAAGGCACGCTGCGTGGCGGCCACATCCCCACCGCGGCGTCCATTCCCTGGGGCCGCGCCGCCGACACTGACGGAACCTACCGCAGCCGCGAAGAGCTCGAGGCCCTGTACTTGGGCGAGGCGGGCCTGAAGGCCGGTGATGACGTCGTGGCGTACTGCCGCATCGGCGAACGCTCCAGCCACACCTGGTTCGCGCTAAAGTACCTGCTCGGCTTCGACACCGTCCGCAACTACGACGGCTCCTGGACCGAGTGGGGCAACAGTGTCCGCGTGCCGATCGCCAAGGGCACCGGGCGCGGCGAACTGCCCGGCGCCAACTAATCCCCACACCCTCCCCAACGATGGCTCGCTGTGCGAGCCATCGTTGGGGCCCCCGGGCGCGTGGGCCCATCCACGCCCTCCCGCTGGACCATTGACAGAAAAGAAACGTACGCTTTAGGTGATGACTACTACACAAGCACTTCCGCCGGCGCTGGCAGAGATCGTCAATGATTTCCAGGAACTTGAAGAGCGTGACCGCTTGATACTCCTGCTGGAATTTTCCCGCTCGCTGCCGGCCCTGCCGGAACGTTTAACGTCCCACCCCGAACTGCTGGAACAGGTGGTGGAATGCCAATCGCCGCTGTTCCTGACCGTTGAGGCGGAAAAGAGTGACCACGGGGACGTCGTCCGACTGTTCTTCCAGGCACCCCCGGAGGCGCCCACCACCCGCGGCTTCGCCTCCGTCCTCTTCGAGGGACTGGACGGGCTGACGGCGGAGGAGATCCTGGCAGTGCCGGATGACATGCCGGAATTGCTGGGCCTCACACGGGCGATTTCGCCGCTGCGCATGCGCGGCATGTCCGCCATGCTGGGCCGCGTCAAGCGCAAGATCGCCGGCGGTCTCCGCCCCGCGTCCTAGCGGGGCGCCGGCATTGAAAAGACAGCACCTGCGGGTGTCCGCCCCGCGGACCCGCAGGTGCTGTCTTTTTAATTCAAATGGCAGCTCCCAACCCGCAGGTGCTGTCTTTTCAATTTGGCCCGTGCTCCGTTTCCACGAAATCGGCACCATCCCGCTTCCCTCGACCCCCAAAGCCCTAAAACGGGCCGGAAGCGCGTGCCTTGTCGCTGCAATAATGGGCGAATGGGAAAGAACAAGTCCGCCGCGACCGCCAGCACACCCGCCATGGCCGCACTGACCGCGGCGGGCGTGCCGTTTACTGCCCACGTTTACGCCCACGACCCTTCTGCCGCCAGTTTTGGATGGGAGGCAGCTGAAGTCCTGGGTGTCCCGCCGGAACGGGTCTTCAAGACGCTGATGGCCGACGTCGACGGCGCCCTTACAGTGGCGGTGGTGCCCGTCAACGGCACCCTCGACCTGAAGGCGTTGGCCCACGCGCTGGGCCGGAAGAAGGCTGCCATGGCCGATCCCGCCACGGCGCAACGGCGCACCGGCTATGTCCTGGGCGGCATCTCGCCCCTGGGCCAGCGCCGGCACTCCCCCGCCGTCCTGGACGAGTCCGCCCTCCTGTTCGAAACCATCTATGTCTCCGGCGGGCGCCGCGGATTCGACGTGGAACTTTCCCCCGCCGACCTCATCGCACTGACGCAGGCAACAACGGCCCACATCCGGCACGAGGCGTAACGCGCGGCGCGGCGTCCGGAGCGGCATGAGGGGCTGGCGGCGTGCGTTCAACCGCTTCTCCAAGTACGCGGCGCCAGAGCGCCGTGTATTTGGAGCCTCTGCGGTTTCTCTTGGGCGCCGCGGCGGACAGACCGACGGAGTCGTGTATGGCGCGGTGCGGATGGGCCCACGCGCCCGAGGGACCCGACGCGGGGGGCCACTGACGCGAGGGCCCCGCTGCGGGGGCCCCGCTGCCACGAGGGCCCCGCTGCGAGCTTGCGAGCAGTGGGAGCGGCTGGGGATTGCGAGCAGTGGGAGCGGCTGGGGATTGCGAGCAGTGGGAGCGTCAGTGGATTGCGAGCGTTGGGAGGGCGTGGGGACCAGCCCCTCATGTCGTGGCGCGCACCGTGGGGAATCACTCCCTCGGCAGGCCGTACCGCCCCACGCGCGGGCGCAGCCAGGTTTCGACGGCGTTCTCCCAGCGGTCGGGATCGACGTTCCATTCCTTAGTGTGCCGGGCCTTGCTGAACGGCTCAAACGTGACCATTTCGGGATTCCGCCTGGCCAGTTCCGCGGTGGGCTCGTAGGGCACAAAGTCGTCGTCGATGCTGTGCAGGACCAGGGTGGGTGTGCGCAGTTCCACGGCGCGCGCCACCCAGTCCATGCTCTTGAGGTCCACGGGAGCCGCCAGCCCCGTGATGCGACGGCCCAGGGGGTGGCTGAGCATGAGTTGGCCGTACCTGCCCACGTAGTCCGGAATGCGGTTGAGCTGGGCCTGGTGCGCCAGGACGTTGACCCAGTTAATGACGGGCCCGTCCAAGACCATGGCCAGGATATGCCTGCGGTTGCGGGCAAGGTCGGCGGCTTGCAGGCTGATGGCGCCCCCCATGGAGTAGCCAAACAGCACCACATCCTTGGCTCCGTGGGCCACGGCGTAGTCAATCGCCGCCTCCACGTCCCGCCACTCGGTGACCCCCAGCCCATACCGGCGGTCCGCTGCTGCGGGGGCATCGCCGTCGTTCCGGTAGGAAATGAGCAGGGCATTCATGCCCAGCAGGTGCGCGGCAGGGACGGCGCGCAGGCCCTCGCTGCGGGTGGCTCCCCGCCCGTGGACCACGATGGCCCAGGTGGCCACCGCGTTCGGCGCCCGGACCAGCCAGGCCGGTGCGGGGCCGTCGGGCAGTTCCAGGGTGACGTCCTCGCTTTCCAGGCCCAGCTCCTGCGGGTGCGCGTAAATGCTGCCGGACCAAAAGCCCCGCGTGGCGGTACGCAGGTCCCCGCCCACCACGGCCAGCACCTCCCGCGTGATGCTGCCTTCGCGCGGCACATAGGCGACGATGCCGCCGATCACTGCATGGGCGCGTCCGTCGTCAAAATAAATCGCGTAGCGGCCTTCCACGGTGGTGTCAGGCGTGGCGGCGAGCACCACCTGCAGCTCCGGGCCGTGGTGGATGACGGCCAGGATGGAGACGTCGTCGATCCGGGCCTTTTCCGGGGTGACCACCCGGCGGGCAAAATAGGCGGCCAGCGCCGAGGTGGCCGTGACGACGGAGACGGCGGCGGCGCCCGCGGCCCCGGCCCCCAGCAAGCCCCATTTGAGCCAGGTGTTGGACTGCTGCACAGAAGATGCCATGTCCCCATTCTGCCCATGTGCCGGCGGGCGGGTCGAGCGGCGCACCGGCCCGCGGCGAACATTCACGGGCAACATTTCGGACACGGGGCCCGATTTCGCCCCGTGTCCGCCTAAGCTGGTGCCATGAGCGACGCGATCATTATTCTGACCGAAGAACCCCTGGGTGCCGGCGATGCCGAAAACATCACCGACCTCTACAGCCCGGAGGACGACGTTGAGCTGGTGCTGCTGGTGCCTGCGGACACGAGGCGGAATTTGCTGGTGGACGTCATTGACCAGCTGACCATGCTGGACCTGCCGGCCGCATTGCGCGAGTTCCGGGATAAGCCGGACACGGAAACGGTACGCGCTGCAGCCGAGGAGACGCTGTCGGTGTCGCTGGCCGTACTCCTGGCTGCCGGTGCCAAGGCCACCGGACGAGTTGCCGAGGGCGACGCCGTTGCCTCCCTGGTTGACCAGGTCACCGACTCCGGCGCCCGCCAAGCCGTGGTGGTCACCCGCCCGCACGCAGTGGCGGACACGTTCCGGCAGGACTGGGCACACCAGGCACAGCGCAAGCTGGGGCTGCCGGTGCTGCACTTGTACGCCGGGTCGGGATTTATTGGCGACTCCTGAGCGTTGAGGACAGTATGAGTGAATTTGTTGCACCATCCGTAGTCAAGACCGACGAGCAGTGGAAGCAGGAACTGACACCCGAGGAGTTCGCGGTGTTGCGCCAGGCCGGCACCGAACGGCCGTTCACCGGCGAGTACTGGGACTCCATGCAGGAAGGGGTGTACGAGTGCCGGGCCTGCGGGGCCGAACTGTTCACCTCACGGGAAAAGTTCTCCTCACACTGTGGCTGGCCGTCGTTCTATGCGCCGCTGGCCGACGGAACCGTGCGGTACCTGCATGACACTTCCATGGGCATGAAGCGGGTTGAAGTCCGCTGCGCGGCCTGCGATTCGCACTTGGGCCATCTTTTTGAAGGCGAGGGCTATGAGACCCCCACCGACCAGCGCTTTTGCATCAACTCGGTTTCCCTGCGGCTAAAGCAGGATCGGCAGGCCGATTAGGCACAGCCTCACGGCGGCGCCCCCGAGCACATCCACTGCTTGGGCCGCGCCGCTTTTTTGTGCCGCTAAGCACTCGAGGTTCTAATGCTTGGCAATAAGAAACATAAGTTTTTCTGTTCCATTGGTACGCTCGAAAAAATTCCCACAGCGCAGCAAAAACAGCGCACCAAAGAGCGCAGCAAAGGATGGAACGCCATGAGCATGACCGTGGAAGCACCCGCCATCGCATCCGAAACCAAGTACGCGGCCCTCGCCACAAACCCGGCGTGGCTGGCACTGAAGCAGGCTGCCACCACCCTGCAGGAAATTCAGGCCAAGGACGGCTCCGTCCCGAACCCCGAGGACCACGCCGGCGCCAGGGAACTCATTGGCGCCATTACGGAGTCCATCGACGCCCTGGCCCCGCACTTCCCGCATGACGCCAACTACCTGCGCCTCGCCGTGACGGACTTCACCAAGTGGGCCGACGCAGGCCTGGGCGTGCCGGACTTCCTGGACTCCCTGCTGGCCTTCAATCCCCAGGAGCACAGGGTTGACGGCCTGGGCCACCTGGTGGTTTTCCCCATGTACACTCAAAACGGTTCCACCTCCCGCTTCGTGGAGGCCGTGCTGGTCGAGGTCATCTGGCCGGAGTTTATTGGCGAGCTGGAAGCCGGCAACTATTCCAACAAGCTGTTCGTGCCGCTGCGCTTCATCGACTTCACTCCCGGCTACGACAGCAACTCCGCCGTGCTGTTCCCGGAAAGCGTGGCCGTCCGCGAGACCCCCTCCTTCACATGGGGCGCCATCTTCCAGGACCGTGAGGCCGCGCGCTTCCGCCGCGTGGTCCGGGAGGCCGCACAGGTGACCCGGCTGGACCTGCCGGCGGACGCCGTCGAACTTCTGGACAGCCAGGCGCTGACGCAGGAAACGTTCGTCATGTGGGACCTGATCCACGACCGCACGCACATGCGCGGCGACCTGCCCTTTGACCCGTTCATGATCAAGCAGCGCATGCCGTTCTTCCTGTACTCGCTGGAGGAACTGCGCTGCGACCTGACCGCGTACCGCGAATCCGTGGCCGTGGAGCGTGACGAAACTGCCTCCCCCGAGGCGCGCCAGCACGCCAAGCTGGTTCAGTACGCTGTGATCTTTGACCGGATCTTCCGCTTCGCCATCACCGGAACCCGGGTGCGCAACTACGACGGCCTCGGCGGGCAGCTGCTCTTCGCCTGGCTTCACCAGCACCACGTGCTGCACTGGACGGATACCAAGCTGACCATCGACTGGGCCGAGATCCCGGACGTCGTGATCGCGCTGGGGCACGAGATTGAGGAGCTGTACTGGCGCTCAATCGACAGGCCCAAGCTGGCCCACTGGCTCGCCGCCTACGGACTGGTTTCCGGCACCCTGACCCCGAACCCGGCCTCCATTTGGGCGAAGGGCCCGGATGCACTGCCGCTGACGGCCCCGCTGCGCGAGGTCACGGACCAGGTCATGGACGACGAATTCCCGCTGTCCATGTTTTACGAGGCCCTCTCGAAGAAGATGCGCGGTGTCATTGAATCAACGTCCGGCATCACGGGCGCCAGCGAAGCATAGGTGGGTACTGTTGGTGGCATGACCCAAACTCCCGCACCGCTGGTGCTCGTGGCCGGCGGCAGCAGCGCCGCCGGCATCGCCGTTGCCGCTGCGCTGGTGTCCGCCGGCTTCCGCGTGCTCACCGTGGGGTCCGACGCCGGCCGCATCGGGGCGGCGGCTGACCTCACCGGCGGTGCCGTGCCCCTCGAGTGCGACCTCGCGGACCCTGCGGCCGTCGCCGGCCTGGCGGATACCATCCACCGCGACCATGGCGCCGTTGGCGGGCTGGTCCACCTGGTGGGCGGCTGGCGAGGCGGCAAGGGCCTCGCCGCGCAGTCGGACACGGACTGGGACTTTTTGCACCGCTCCGTGCTCACCACCCTGCGCAACACGAGCCGCGCGTTTTACGACGACATTGCCGCCTCCGCCGCCGGCCGCATCGCCATCGTCTCCTCCACGTCGGTCACTGCGCCCACCCTCGGTAACGCCAACTACGCCGCCATCAAGGCCGCCGCCGAAACCTGGGTGATGGCGCTGGCGGCGGGGCTGGACGCATACGGCGTGATCGACGCCGCCGCCCGGGAGCTGCTGGCCTCCGCCAGCCTGGCTCCGGCGGAAGCGGCCACGGGCGCAACCCCGGCGACAACCGGGGCTGACGGCGACGGGCCGGCCGCCGTCGTGCTGGTGGTGAAGGCCCTCGTGGACGACGCCATGCGCGCCGCCTCCCCTGAACGAAAGTTTCCCGGTTTCACCGACGTTGCCGACTTGGGGCAAACTGTGGTGGGGCTCTTTTCCACTCCTGCGGCGCAGCTCAATGGCGCCCGCATCGAACTCAACTAGAAGGTTTGCAGTGACCACTGACACCGTTTCCTCCCCCGCCCGGCTCCACGACCCGGCCGTGCGCAGCTTTGCCTCGGACAACTACTCAGGCATCCACCCGGAGGTGCTGGCCGCGTTGGCCGCAGCGAACGAGGGCCACCAGGTTTCCTACGGCGAGGACGTGTACACCGCACGCCTGCATGAGGTCATGGCGGAGCTGTTTGGGCGCGCCGTGGATGTTTTTCCGGTCTTCAACGGCACGGGCGCCAACGTCACGGCCCTGCAGTCGCTGCTGCCGCGCTGGGGCGCGGTGGTCTGCGCCTCGACGGCCCACATCAACTGCGACGAAAACGGCGCGCCCGAGCGCGTGGGCGGCATGAAGCTGCTCTCCGTGCCCACCGACAACGGCAAGCTGACGCCGGAGCTGATCGACAAGGAGGCGTGGGGCTTTGGCGACGAGCACCGCGCCCAGCCGCTGGCCGTCTCCATCACCCAGACCACCGAACTGGGCACCTGTTACACGCCCGCCGAGGTCAGGGCCATCTGCGACCACGCCCACTCCCTGGGGATGAAGGTCCACATGGACGGCGCCCGGCTGGCCAACGCCGCCGCCTTCCTGGACTTGCCGGTGCGTGAGTTCACCTCCGACGCCGGCGTGGACATCCTGTCCTTTGGCGGTACGAAGAACGGCATCATGTTCGGCGAGGCCGTGGTGGCGCTTAATCCCGAGGCCGCGGACGGGCTGATCTACCTGCGCAAGATGAACATGCAGCTGGCCTCCAAAATGCGCTTCATTTCCGCCCAGCTGCTGGCCCTGCTGGCCGACGGACTGTGGCTGAAATCGGCCGGGCACGCCAACGCCATGGCCGCCAGGCTGCGTGCCGCCGTCGACGCAATCCCCGGGGTGCAGCCCACGCAGGCCACCGAGTCCAACGGCATCTTCGCCGTGCTGCCGGACGGCGTGGCGGACCGGCTGCGCAGCAGGTTCCGCTTCTACGACTGGAACGAGGCCGCCCGCGAAGTGCGCTGGATGTGCTCCTTCGACACCACCGAGGCCGACATCGACGCATTCGTGGCGGCCATCCGGGAAGAAGTCGGCGCCTAGCGCAGTCGTCTAGCGCAGGCGCCCGGCCGCGCACTGCTGTACGCCCGGGAGCAGCGCAGCGGCGCGCCTGCGACAAATTGGGCCGTGGACGTCATAATCTGCCATGGTGAGCGCACAACCGCAGCTTCCCGACGATTTCCAGGCCGCCCTGGCGTCCCTGCGTGCCGCCCGCAGCCGCCCTGAACTCAGCCTTGAGGAGATCCCTGCCCCGTCCCGGCTGGCCCCGTACGGTGTGGCCCTGGGTGCCGAGGTCATGGTGGACGGCGAGGAAGTGGCCACGGGACGGTTCATCCTGTTGCACGATCCCAACGGCTCATCCCTGTGGGAAGGCACTTTTCGGATCGTGACATACATCAGGGCCGCCCTGGAAGCTGACATCGGCAACGACGGATTGCTGGGCAACGTGGCCTGGGCCTGGCTCGTTGAAGCGCTGGATGAACACGGGGCCGAGCACCGGGCCGCCGGCGGCACTGCCACGCGCATCCTGTCTGAAAGCTACGGTACGCTGGCCGCGCGCAACGATTCGGTCGACATTGAACTGCGCGCCTCCTGGACGCCGTCCGGCACGGGCATGCAGGCACATTTGGAGGCCTGGTCGCACATGGTGTGCACCTTCGCCGGGCTGCCACCGGTGCCCGACGGCGTGACCCTCCTGCCCCAGCGCAGGAGGCGCTGACGGTTGCCCGCCGTCCGCAGGCCCTGCCATTACAGGGCGTTCGCTAGACTGGAGGCATCATGATTGAACCTGTCACCACATCACACAGCCGCGCCCGGAGTCAGAAGTCCCCCGAGTTGAGGAATCCCGCGGGCCCGGCCGGTGCACAGCCGCACTCCACAGGGCCGCACTCCACAGATCTGGTCGAGGCGCCCTTAACGTCCGTGGTGGTCGACGGCGTCCGGGTGGAGCTCGGCGACCTGCCGGAGCTCGTGGAGCTGGACATGCCGCGCGAAGGCGTCCCGGAGGTCGTTTCCACCGTGCCGGCGCTCAAACGCTGCGCCGCCGCCCTGGCCGCGGGCCACGGTCCGGCCGCGGTGGACACCGAACGGGCCTCCGGATTCCGCTACGGCCAGCGCGCGTTCCTGGTGCAGATCCGCCGCGAGGATGCCGGCACATGGCTCATTGACCCGGAGGCTTTCGAGGACCTCAAGATCATCGACGAGGCCCTGCGCGGCGTTGAGTGGATCCTCCACGCGGCCAGCCAGGACCTGCCCTGCCTGGCCGAGGTCGGCATGTGGCCGGACAAGCTCTTTGACACGGAACTGGCCGCACGCCTAGCCGGCCTGCCGCGCGTTGGCCTGGGCGCCGTCGTTGAATCGCTGCTGGGCTACCATCTGGCCAAGGAGCACTCCGCCGCGGACTGGTCCCGGCGGCCCCTCCCCGAGCCGTGGCTGCGTTACGCCGCCCTCGATGTGGAGGTCCTGGCAGAGTTGGAGGACGAGCTGGTGGCCCTGCTGGCGGCCGACGGCAAGCTGGACTATGCAGCCCAGGAGTTCCAGCACCTCATTGATGCCGGCGTGCCGGCACCCCGGGTTGACCCGTGGCGGCGGACCTCCGGCTCGCATTCCATCCGCAACAGGGTGCAGCTCGCCGCCGTCCGCGAGCTCTGGTACACGCGGGACAAGCTGGCAGAACACCGTGACATTGCGCCCAGCCGGCTGATCCCGGATTCAGCCATCATTGCCGCGGCCAAGGCCATGCCCACCACGGTGCCCGCACTGCTGAACCTGGCCGGCTTCCACGGCCGCGCCGCCAAGCGGGACGCCCCCAAGTGGCTGCATGCACTGCAGACGGCCAAGGCCGGCACGGATCTGCCGCCCCTGCAGGTCTCCAGCAACGCCCCGCCGCCCCCGCGCATCTGGGCCGACCGCGATATGGAGGCCGCCGCGCGCCTGGCCACCGCCAGGCCCCGGCTAAACGAACTCGCGGAGCTGCTGAACATTCCCGCGGAGAACCTTCTGACCCCGGACCACCTGCGCCGCATCTGCTGGCGCCCTCCGGCAGTCATCACCGAGGAATCCGTGGCCCAGGCACTGGCAGAGCTCGGCGCCCGCCCCTGGCAGGTGGAGAAGACCGCGCCGCTGCTTGCCAGGGCCATGGCCCATCCGGACCCCTTGGAGCCCAAGGAAGCCAAGAAGCCCAAGCACGACGACGACGCCTGACACCGACCCGTCGCCCCCCCACCTCGACCAACGCCGTATCACCTCTGGCCGCTTTTTGGCCGACCCCGTATCACCTGCGCTGCGGCGTTGAGGTGTTAACAACCGGAGGTGGTGCGGCGTCGCCGTTTTGGCGACCAAAGGTGATACAGCGTCCTCGATTATTCGACCAAAGGTGATGCAGCGTTGGGTAGGGCGGCTGTGGGTGGCATTTTCGCCGGGAGGGGACGACCGGCATCGTGCGTCCGGGCCGATTTGGCGCGCATGTTACTCATGAGTAACATGATGTGTGACACAGTGATTGCAGCCCCAGCGGCGCACTCTGCTGTTGAACCAGCCGCAGTCTTGAATGCTTGAAGGAGTAACAGGTGAGCCAAAATCGGCAGATTAGGGACGTTGTCTTTGTCGACGGAGTCCGCACCCCGTTCGGACGTGCCTCGGAGTTGGGCATTTACGCCTCCACCCGCGCCGACGATCTGGTGGTCAAGTGCATTCGTGAACTGATGCGCCGCAACCCGCAGCTCCCGGCGGAACGCATCGACGAAGTGGCGATCGCCGCCACCACCCAGACCGGTGACCAGGGCCTGACCATCGGGCGCACCGCCGCTCTCCTTGCCGGACTGCCCAAATCTGTGCCGGGTTTTGCCATCGACCGCATGTGCGCGGGCGCCATGACGGCAGTGACCACCACGGCCTCGGGCATCGGCTTTGGCGCCTACGACGTCGTGATTGCCGGCGGCGTGGAGCACATGGGACACCACCCCATGGGTTCCGGCGCGGATCCCAACCCCCGCTTCATGAGCGAGCGCATTGTTGACCCGGCCGCCCTGAACATGGGCAACACGGCCGAAAACCTGCACGACCGCTTCCCTGCCATCACGAAGGACCGCACTGACGCGTACGCAGTGGCCAGCCAGGCCAAGTTTGCCGCAGCCAGTGCGAACGGAGCGATCCAGCCGGATCTGGTGCCCGTGGCCACCATGAAACCCGGTGCCGGCTGGACGGTCAACACGGTGGACGAGCCTCCGCGGCCGGGCACCACCTTGGAGGACCTGGCCGTGCTACGCACCCCGTTCCGCGCCCACGGCCGCGTCTCGGCGGGCAATGCCGCGGGACTGAACGACGGCGCGACGGTGGCACTCCTGGCTTCTGCCGACGCTGCCGAGGAGCTCGGGCTGCCGGTGAAAATGCGCCTGGTCCAGTACGCCTTTGCCGGCGTGGAGCCCGAAGTCATGGGAATCGGCCCCGTCCCCGCCACCGAAAAGGCGCTGCGACTGGCCGGACTGACCATCGGGGACATCGGCCTGTTTGAAATCAACGAGGCCTTCGCCGTGCAGGTGCTCAGTTTCCTGGACCACTTCGGCATCGCCGACAACGACCCCCGCGTCAACCGCTACGGCGGAGCCATCGCCGTGGGCCACCCGCTGGCCTCCTCCGGAGTCCGGCTCATGAACCAGTTGGCCCGCCAGTTCGAGGAGGACCCGTCGGTGCGGTACGGCATCACCACCATGTGCATCGGCCTGGGCATGGGCGCCACCGTCATCTGGGAAAACCCGCACTGGATCCCCAGCCGCCCTGGTTCGGCCGCTTCATCGACAACCACCGAAGGGAGCGCAGCATGAGCGCCCAGGACTTCTCGCAGCTCACGGACCTGTTTCCCGATGAGGTGGTGACGCATTCATATGTGCAGGACGTCGCCCTGCCCGGCGTGGACGGCGCACCCAGTGCCGGCACCTTTGCCCTGATCACCCTGGACAACGGCCTGGACCACCGGCGCCCCAGCACCCTCGGGCCCAACACGCTCGTGGAACTGGGCACCGTGCTCGAAGCCCAGCGGGACCGGGCGGCGCGCGGGGAGATCGCCGGTGTCGGCGTCACCGGCAAGCCGTTCTTCCTGGCGGCCGGGGCGGACCTGTCCGCCGTCAATGGCCTCAAGGACAGGGACGCCGGGCTCCATATGGCCCGACTGGGCCACGATGTGTACTCCACGCTGAACGAGCTAGGCGTGCCCAGCTTTGTGTTCATCAACGGCCTGGCGCTCGGCGGCGGGCTGGAGATCGCGCTGAACGCCAACTACCGCACGGTGTCCACCGGCGCCGGCGCCCTCGGGCTGCCGGAGGCGTTCCTGGGCCTTGTTCCCGGCTGGGGCGGCGTGTACCTGCTCCCCCGGCTGATCGGCCCGGCCAACGCCGTGAAGGTCATGATCGAAAACTCCCTGTCCAACAACCGCACACTCAGCGGCCCGGCCGCCTTCAAGCTCGGCATCGCCGATGCCCTCTTTGAACCGGCCGACTTCGTGGAGCAGTCCCTGAACTGGGCAGCCCGCGTGCTGGCCGGCGCCGAAAGCGTCAGCCGGCCAAACGCCGTCGACGAACCGCTCAGCGGGGAGAACAGCGCGGCCTGGGATGCCGCCGTCGAGCAAGCCAAGGCGTTTGTGGAGGCCAAGACCTCCAACGCCGCCCCTGCCCCGGCACGCGTGATCGAACTGCTGGAAAAGGGCAAGACCTGGACCAAGGCTGAATCCTTCGCAGCGGAGGACCAGGCGCTGGCGGACCTGATGATGACGCCGCAGTTCAAGGACACCGTCTATGCATTCCTGGACCTGGTGCAAAAGCGCGGCAAGCGCCCCGCCGGCGCACCCGATGCCAAGCTGGCCCGCCCCGTCACCAAGGTGGGCGTGGTGGGCGCGGGATTGATGGCCGGGCAGTTCGCGCTGCTATTTGCCCGGCTGCTCTTGGTGCCCGTCGTCATGACCGACATCGATGCTGCCCGCGTGGACAAGGGCGTTGCCTACGTGCATGGCGAAGTGGACAAGCTGCTGGCCAAGGGCCGCATCAGCCCGGACGCGGCGAACCGCACCAGGGCCCTCGTCACCGGCTCCGTGTCCAAGGAGGCGTTCGCCGACGCCGACTTCGTCATCGAGGCCGTGTTTGAGGAGCTCACTGTCAAGAAGCAGGTGTTTGCCGAAGTCGAGGCCATCGTCTCGCCGGAGTGCATCCTGGCCACCAACACCTCCTCGCTGTCCGTGACGGCCATGGCCGAGGACCTGAAACACCCCGAGCGGCTGGTGGGCTTCCACTTCTTCAACCCCGTGGCCGTCATGCCGCTGCTGGAGATCGTCCGGGCGCCCAAGACCGACGACGCCGTCCTCGCCACCGCCTTTGCCACCGCCAAGTCGCTGCGAAAGACGGCCGTGCTGGTCAAGGACGCCGCAGCGTTTGTCGTGAACCGGGTGCTGCTGCGCCTCATGGGCGAGGTCTTCGCGGCCTTTGACGAGGGCACCGATGCGCACACTGCGGACAATGCGCTGCGTCCCATGGGCCTGCCCATGACGCCGTTCACCCTGCTTGCCATGGTGGGCCTGCCGGTGGCACAGCACGTGACCGAGTCCATGCACGAGGCCTTCGGCGAACGGATTGCCGTCTCGGCGAACCTGCAGGCACTGATCGACGCAGGCAGGAAGGGCCTGTGGGAGACGGCGGAGGACGGCTCGCAGTCCGTTCCGGCCGATACCCTGGCGCTGCTCACCTTCGGCAGCTCGCCCTCCACGGGCGAGGAACTGCTGCGCAAGACCCAGGACGCCCTGACGGAGGAGATCGGCCTCATGCTGGCCGAGGGGGTGGTTGCCGGGCCGGAGGACATCGACCTGTGCATGATCCTCGGCGCCGGCTGGCCCATGCACCTGGGCGGCATCACACCGTATCTGGACCGGACGGGCGCCTCGGAGCGGGTCAACGGCAGGCGCTTCCACACCGCCTAGCATTCCGTTCCCCTTCCGGACCACAGCACGACGCCGGCTGCGCACCTTGGGTGCGCAGCCGGCGCCGTCGCTCTTGGCCAACACCCAGTCTTGGCTGATAGGAATAACCCCATGACTCGTGCGTCTTCCCCTGTGTCCTCCCCTGTGTCCTCCCCCAGCCGCCGCAACGTCCTCCGGGCCACCACGGCCGTCTCCGGCGGCGCTTGTGCCCTGGCGCTGTCCGGGTGCGTGCCGGCAGCTTCGCCGGCCTCCAAAAAGGTGGCCGCGCCGCAACCCATCCCCACCACGGGAACGCCAGCGCGGGTGGGCAAGCTCGCCGACGTGGCCGTGGGCGCCAGCGCCGCCGGAACTGCCAACGGTGTCAACGTGGTGGTCTTTCGCCCCGATGCCACCACGGTGTTGGCCTACAGCGACGTGTGCACGCATGCCGGCTGCCAGGTGGCCCCGGACGGGGCGGACTTTAAGTGTCCGTGCCACGGTTCGCTGTTCAAGGGCACCGACGGGACAGTGGTCTCCGGCCCCGCCAAGAAGTCGCTGCCCCGATTTGCCGCCGCCGTCGACGGTGAATGGATCACCGTGAGCGTCTGACCGGCTGCCATCAGTGGCGCCCCGACGCCAGCGTCGCGATGGCGGTAGCCTGAGGGATGCCTAATGACGAGCTGTTCCGGGAGCTATTGGCCGCGCGCGTAGAACATGCGCGTGGACAGCTCGCGAGGCTGAGCGGTGAAATCCGTGAAGTGACGCTCGCCCACCGCGATACGCCGGCAGACGATGAACATGACCCCGAAGGTTCCACCGTGACCTTGGAACGGGAGCGGGCCGTTGCCCTGCTGGCGGGCGTTAAAGCCCAACTGATTGAGTTGCAGGACGCGCAGGCGCGCCTGGCGCACGGAACTTTCGGTATTTGTGAACGTTGCGGACAACCGGTTCCGGTCGAACGGCTCGAGGTCCGGCCGCAGGCGAGGCACTGCGTGGGATGTGCCGGGATTCGGGCGCGCGGGCACTGATGGCGGCACCCGGCCGTCTTGGCCGGTCCCGGTCCAACGGTTCGCCGGCAGACCGATATTCTGGTGGATCTACGCAGGCAGATGAAAGGGCGCCCCAATGAAGAGTTCGACTCCGGCAAATCCGACGGTGACGGCAAATCCGACGACGGAAGGCTCGACGACGGGTTCGCCGGGAGGCGGTGCGGCAGGGCCGAGACTGGCGATACTTCCGCGACCGGACGACAACCTGGCCGGAGCGGTGATGGCCGGCGGGGGAACGCTGGAACCGTTGTCCGAAGCCACGACGGGTCTCATTCTCAGCAGCCGGATCGATGCGCGGGAACTTACGGCGCTGCTGGACAGCCATCCCGGCATCGGCTGGATTCAGCTTCCGTCGGCCGGCGTCGAGCTTTACAGCACCACGTTCGGCAGCCATCCGAAGTTGCAGTGGACCAGTGCCAAGGGTGCGTTTGCCCGCCCGGTGGCGGAACATGCGCTGGCACTTGCCCTGGCGCTGTTGCGGCGGCTTCCGGAGAGCATCCGGGCCACGGGCTGGGGAGAAGAACGGGGAACGTCACTCTTTGGGATGCACGTGGTGATACTTGGAGCCGGCGGGATCGCGCAGGAGATTATTCGGCTGTTCAAGGTATTTGAAACCCACATCACGGTGCTGCGGCGCGGCAGCAGCCCGGTCCCGGGCGCGGACCACACCATCTCCCTGCCGTCCCTTGGCAGGCGCATGGGCCCAGAGGAAACGGATGCCGAACCGGACCATGCTCTGGCTGATGAGCTGGCGGGAGCTGATGTTGTGGTGCTGGCTGCGGCGCTCACCGCCGAGACGAAGGGGCTGATTGGTGCCCGCGAACTGGCGCACATGAAACCCGAATGCGTTTTGATCAATATTGCCCGTGGCGGGCTGGTGGTAACGGACGCGCTGGTGGAAGCACTCGCTTCGGGCGCCCTGGCCGGCGCCGGTCTCGACGTCACCGATCCGGAACCACTTCCGCAGGGCCACGCGCTGTGGATGGAGCCGAACGCCATCATTACCCCGCACACCGCTGACACGGAAGAGATGGTCCGGCCGCTCATTGCAGCGCGGGTGCGGGAGAACGTGCGTCGCTGGGGTGCCGGCGAGCCGCTGCAGGGCCTGGTCGACGCAGACGCCGGCTACTGAGACGGGGGCGCCGCCAAAGCATGCCTTGCCGACGCTGACGCGTCTGGAATTCACGACTACGCTGTTTTTAGTCTCTGATGAACGAAAAGGCGGTGGTGTTGGCAGTGGGAACCTTGGCAGTGGTTGTTGGATTGATGCTGGCGACTGTCCTCATGGTTGGCCTCGGGGACCGCATCCGCCTGCCGTATCCAGTGCTGATGATCATTCTTTCTGCCGGTGCGGCATTTATCCCCGGGTTCCCGCAGGTCAAAATCGAGCCAGAGCTGATTCTGCCGCTCTTTTTGCCACCGCTGCTTTTCGCCACCGCGTTGAAGTCATCATGGTCCGTGTTCCGGGTTCGCTGGCGGAGCATCGTGTTGTTGGCGGTTGCACTGGTGGTGGTGACGACGGCGACGGTGGCTGGGGCCGCTTGGCTGTTGGTGCCCGGAATTGGAATACCGGCGGCCATTGCACTCGGCGCCATGGTGGCGCCGCCTGATCCGGTAGCCGTCGAGTCCATCGCCGGGAAGGTCCGGATGCCGCGCCGGCTCAGCGGTGTCCTGCAAAGCGAGGGGTTGTTTAACGACGCCACCGCCATCGTCATTTTCCAGACTGCCCTCGCCGCTGCCGTGGCCGGCCAGGACGTGGGGCCCGGCATCATCGTTTCTTTTCTGCTCGGTGCCGTCGGCGCGGCAGCCATCGGCTTGGCCGCCGGCTGGGTGACCAGGAAACTGACCGATTTTGTCACCAACCCCATCGGGCACAGCGCGGTTACCCTTGTGGTCCCGTTCGCGGTGTACATAGCGGCGGATTCCGTGCATGCGTCGGGCGTCGTTGCCGTCGTCGTTGTGGCCTTGGAGATCAGGCGCGGCGGCCGCGCAGATGCCGCGCAGGAGAGGGTCACAGTCAACGCCTTCTGGGACGTGGTGGAGCTGATGGTGACAGGCATCGCCTTTGGTCTGGTGGGCTTGGAAGTCCGCCAGGTCATCGAAGGTCAGCAGACGAATATTGGGGCGCTGATCTGGCCAGCGGTACTGATCTGTGTGCTCTGCTTTGCCGTCCGCGCCGCCTGGCTGGCACTACTGGTGCTGCCGAGCCAGCGCCGCGGGGCAAACGCGCCGCCGTCGAACGCGAAGGACGTCGTGGTGCTCACCTGGTGCGGCATGCGGGGCTTGGCAACGTTGGCGCTCGCGCTGGCGATTCCGTCGACGTTGGCTGACGGCTCCCCGTTCCCCGGCCGCGGGCAGATAGTCCTGTTGGCCGTGGCCGTACTTCTGAGTACCCTGGTTCTGCCGGGGTTGACCCTGCCGTGGCTGATGAATCGGCTTGGCCTGGCGGAATCGCCGGAAACGCAAAGGCAGATTGAGCAGGATCTCGCTTCCCGGGCCGAGGAAGCGGCCATGGCTGCCGTGCAGGCTTCCGATCTCCTCGACGGCGTGGATGAGAAGAGAATCGAATGGGTCAAGAGGCGGCTGCTGCAGCTCCATACTGAGCTGTCGGGCACACCCACTGACGCGGTCAAGGAGGAACGCTCCGAGTTCAGGGGCTGGGCCATCACCGTCCAGTCGCTGGCCCTGGACGCAGCCCGAGCGGAAATGGTGACCGCACGCGGCGAAACCGGATCGGACACGGTGGCTGCCGACCGGGTGCTGCATCGCCTGGATTTACGCACCATGTTGGTGCCGGACTAGCTAAGTAAAGCCGCCCTGCCCATTCCCGCCGTCAGCGCGTAGGCTGGCAGCAGAGCCCCGTGCGGGCGGACGCAGAGACCTTGTCAATGGGAATCGGGTGCGAATTGTGCATTTGTCAGTCGTGGGAACCACCGACCTTGTCCGCGGAGCCGTTCTCGTCCCCAATTCGAAATACCACGCCCACCGCGCGCTGATCCTGGCCTCGCTGGCGCCCGGCACCAGCCGAATCCACGGCCTCAGCGACGCCCGGCATGTCCAGTACACCGTCTCCGCGCTGCGGTCCCTCGGCACTGGCATCGAGGTGGACGGGGACACCTTCATCGTCCACGGCGGGCCGTACCATTCCCGCACCGGTTCGGTGTCGGCTGGCAGTTCCGGCTCCACCTTGTACTTTCTGGCCGGCCTGGCAGCCCTCGCCGACCGGGACGTGAGCGTCACCGGCCAGAAGTACTTCGCGCACCGGCCCATTGGCCCGCTGCTGGCCGGGCTGCGCCAAATGGGTGTGGAGGCGCATTCACCCACTGACTGCCCGCCCATCACGGTCAAGGCGCGCCGGCCCACCGGTGGCGTGGTGCACATCGCCGGCACCCTGTCCCAATGGGTCTCCGGGCTCATCCTGACCGCCCCGTTCGCCCTCGACGGGACCACGGTGGTCGTGGACGGGCCGCTGAACGAACGCACTTATGTGGAACTGACGGTGCGCATGATGCGCCAGTTCGGCCTGGAGGTGGACGTCTCCGCCGACTGGCAGCAGTTCCGCATCCCGCCCAACCAGCGTGCGCGCGCCGTGGACCTGACCCTGCCGCCGGACATCGGCTCGGCCGCCTTTGGCCTGGCCGTCGCCGGGCTGCATCCGGCCGACATCCTGCTGCGAGGACTGCGCCAGACCAGTTCCCACAGCGCCGACCACCCCGAGTCCGAGCTGCTGGACATCGTCGCGGCGATGGGGCTTCCCATGATGTACGACGCCGGTGCCGACTGTGTGCGCGTGCGCCACAACGGCAGGCGGCTGGGTCCGGTGGAGGTGGACTGCCGCACGGTGCCCGACATGCTGCCGGTCCTCTCCGTCATGACGTCCCTTGCCGACGGTGAAAGCGTGTTTCACCACGTGGAGCACGTGCGGTTGAAGGAGTCGGACCGCGTGGTGGCCATGCTGCAGCTAAACTCCATGGGTGCAGACCTGGACTTTGACGGCACCGACCTGCGGGTCCGCGGTGTGCCCCGGTTGGCCAGCGCCCGACTGTCGTCCTTCAACGACCACCGGGTGCTGATGTCGCTGGCCGTCGCCGCCACCGCAGCGGAAGGGCGGTCCCTGCTGACCTATCCGAACGCCTACCGCATCTCCTACCCGATGTTCCTGAATGCCATGCAGACCCTGGGGCTGGACATGGAAGTCGAGCCCGGCCCGGCACGCGAACACCACACTGCGGCCTTGGCCGAACAGTTGGCCGCCGCCGATTCCCTCGCCCAGGCCGACGCCGCCGGGCTGCTCACCAGTTCTGACTGGATCCGCAAGTGGGCCTCGGAGAAACCGCACGCCCTCGCCGTCGTCGACGCCCGCTGGGACATGGCCCCGCACCTAAGCTGGCAGGCGCTGGACACCGACGTCGACCGGGCCGCGGCCCTGTTCCTCGCGCTCGGGGTCGAACACGCGGAACGGATTGCGGTACAGCTGCCCAACTGGCGCCAGTTTGTGGTGATTGCCGCCGCGGCCATGCGGATCGGGGCCGTCATCTGTCCGCTCATGCCGATTTTCAGGGACCGCGAAGTGGCGTATGCCCTGCAGCGATCCGGGGCCAGGGTCCTAATCGTGGCCGACAACTTCCGCGGGCGCCAGCACTCCGTGGAAACTGCCGCGCTGCTGGAGGCTGCTGCTTCCGGGCGGGACCCGGCCCTGGCCGGCATCCTGGTCGAACACGTTTTTGTGGTCCACGGCACCCCCGGCACGGCCCGGCTGATGCCGCACGGCACGGACGCCCCCGGCCCCGTGCAGTGGCATGCCTGGCACCAGGCGCGCGCGGCCGTCACCGTGGACCGGGCCGCGATTGACGCCCGGGCGCCCCGGCCCGACGACGCCGCCCAGCTGCTGCTGACCTCCGGCACCTCCGGACCGCCCAAGGGTGTGGTCCACACCCACCGCCGGCTGTCTCGCGCCGCCGTGCTGCAGGCCGCCCAGCTTGGCCTGGACGGAAGCGAGACCATCTACATCCCGTCCCCGCTGGCCCACCAGACGGGCTTCCTGTACGGCATGTGGCTGGCCTTTGCGCTGGGCGCCCCGCAAATCGTCCAAAGCGTGTGGGACCCCGGCCGTGCCCTGGAGGTGCTCCACAGCTGGGAGGGCACCTTTGTCCAGGCTGCCACGCCGTTTCTGACCGACCTGGTGCACGCGGTCGAGGGCGGCGCCCCGGCCCCGGAACACCTGAAGACGTTCGTCGTGACCGGCGCCGCCGTGCCCCGCGCCCTGGCCGAACGGGCCACCCGCGTGCTGGGGAGCGCCGTCTGCGGCGCGTTTGGCACCACCGAGACCGGCCTGGCCACCTTGTCCGCCCCCTACGACCCGCCGGCGAAGGCCTGGGGCACCGACGGGCGGGCGCTGCCGGGCGTCCGCCTGCGCATCATCGACGACGACGGACGGCTGCTGCCGCCCGGCGCCGACGGCAACCTGGAAATCTCCAGCGCCACCGTCTTTGACGGGTACCTTGACCAGCCCGGGACCGACAACGAAACGTTCACCGCCGACGGCTGGTACCGCACCGGGGACCTGGCCACCCTGGACGACGACGGCTACCTGCGCATCACCGGCCGGGTCAAGGACATCATCAACCGCGGCGGCGAAAAACTGCCCGTCTACGAGATCGAACAGCTGCTGCACACGCACCCGGCCATCGACGAGGCCGCCATTGTGGCCATGCCCGACCCCCGGTTGGGCGAGCGTGCATGCGTCTTCGCCAAGCTGGCCCCCGGCGCCGACCTGGACTTCGCCGGGATGCAGGCGTTCCTCCAGGCCCACGGCGTCAGCAAGCACTATTGGCCCGAACGGCTGGAACTCGTGGACGCCATCCCGCGCAACATTGTCGGCAAGGTGCAAAAATTCGTGCTGCGCGAACGAGCCGCCCAACTCACCCCCCACCAATGGTCAGGGCTGCCGCCGCCGCAAGGTCCGGCGTCGGGCATCACTGGCGCCCCGACGGGAAACGGGGAGGGCAACGATGGCCGTTGACAAGCCGGCCGGCCTGGACGGCCGGGGCACCGCCGTCGACGCCGGCACTTATGAACGGCTGCTTGCCGACGTGACCGCGTGGGTCGAGGGGCCCGGCGAAGAGTGGGCTCGCGTCATCGAATCCACGGGCAGCGTGCCTGCGGCGCTGCGTACGGAGCTGCGAGAGCGCGGTTTCCTGGGGCTGGCGGCCCCCCGGGAACTGGGCGGGGCTGGCCTCTCGTTCACGCAGTGGATGGGGCTGATGGAGGTGTTTTCGCGGTCGCACGCGTCGATTCGGATGATTGTCCACGTGGTCAACGGCACGTGGCGCTCCATGAACCCGCATGCCACCGCCGAACAGCGCGCACGCTACGTGCTGCCGTCGGTTGCGGGGAACATCACCGTGGCCTTTACGCTGACGGAGCCGTTGAATGGGACCGGGGCGGACATTTCCTCCACGGTCCGCCGCGTGGGGGACGTGTACCTGCTCAACGGCACCAAGCACCTGATCACCTTTGGCGTGCACTGCGACTACTGGCTGCTGTTTGCCCGGCTTGAGGGCAGCTCGGGCAGGGACGGCACGGTGGGCCTGCTCGTGGCCCGCAACTCCCCCGGCGCCACCGTCGAGGACACCTCCAACACAATGGGGGTCCGCGGCACCGACCACGCCCGGCTGACGTTCGTTGACACGCCGGTGCCGGTTGACCGCCGCCTCGGCGAAGAGGGCGACGGGCTCGCAATTGCCCTGGGCGGGTTCCTGACACCGAGCCGGATATCCGTGGCCATGAGCTGCGTGGGCCTGGCCGAGCGGGCGCAGGAACTGGCAGTGGGGTATGCCCGGCGGCGCGTCACCTTTGGCAAGCCAATTGCCTCCCGGCAGGCCATTGCATTCATGCTGGCCGAAAATGCCGCCGACATTCAGGCTGCCAGGGCCCTGGTCATGCATGCCGCCGCCGAGTGGGAAGCGGGCTCCGGGGAGGCGCCGGCCCTGTCCTCCATGGCGAAGCTGACGGCCGTCGACATGCTGACGCGGGTCACGGACAAGGCACTGCAGGTCCACGGGGGTCTGGGATATTGGAAATCCGAGGCCATTGAGCGGGTCTACCGGGACGCGCGGGCCCAGCGCTTTGAGGAAGGCACCAACGAAATCCAAAAAGCGGTCATCGCCAAGGACCTCCTTGACCGGGCGGCCGCGAAGGAAGAGGCAGGCGCGTGAGCGGAAAATACGACGGAAAAATTGCCCTGATCACCGGCTCCTCGCGCGGGATCGGCAGGCACCTGGCGCTGGCCCTGGCCGCGGAGGGGGCGGCCGTCGTCGTCAATTACCGGGAGAATGCGGACCTGGCGGACGGCGTTGTCGCCGAGGCACGCCGGCTGGGAGGGCGGGCCATTTCAGTCAAGGCCGATGTGGAGGACCCCGCCGGCATCGCGGGATTGTTCGATGCGGTGGCCGCCGAATACGGCCGTCTGGACTACTTCGTCAACAACGCCGCCGCCTCGGCGTTCAAGAAGATCGTGGACCTCAAGATCCACCACCTGGACCGTTCCTACGCCATGAACGTGCGCCCGTTTGTCCTGGGCGCACAGGAAGCCGTGAAACTGATGGACGACGGCGGGCGGATCGTGGCCGTGACCAGCTACGGCAGCATGCGCGGATTCGCCAGCTATGCCGTGCTCGGCTCCTACAAGGCGGCCGTGGAATCGTTCATCCGCTACATGGCGGTGGAGTTTGCGGGCTATGGCATCAACGTCAACGGGGTCAACGGCGGGCTCATCCAGTCCGACTCGCTGGAGTATTTTTATGCGATGCCGGGGATGGCACCGATCGAGCGGGTTCTGGAAACCATACCGCTGGGGCGGCCCGGCACCGTTGCGGATATGGCCAACGCCATCGAATTCCTGCTCTCCCCCAATTCCGCCTATATGACCGGCCAGACCCTGGTGGTGGACGGCGGGATGACGGTGGCAGCCGCCCCTTACTACCACGACGTCACGGATCCGCTACGGCTGCCGGAGCGGCCCACCCGCGGGTAGGTGCCGAGCTGGCCCCGGACCGGCCGAGCGGCTGACCGACGGGCGGGGCCGGTAAAGCCCGCGTTCCCGTACGCTGGGATCCATGACCGTTGTCCTGCACGAAACCACCTCCATCCGGCACCTTGACGTGTGCGACGCCGCCGCGCTGGCCCGTGCCCATGTCAGGAACCGTGACTACCTGCAGCCGTGGGAGCCGGTCCGGCCGGACCGGTTTTACACCTCCGACGGGCAGCGGGAGCGTCTCACCGCGTCTGTTGCCGAACAGGCTGCCGGGCGCAGCTTCTTCTGGGCCCTGTTCGACGGCGCCGAAGTGATCGGCTGTATTTCCCTCACCGACGTTGTCCACGGCGCATTCCAGAACGGACACGTCGGCTACTGGATTGCGCGGGACTATCAGGCCCGCGGGCTGGCGACGGCAGCCGTGGGTTTTGTCCGCACTTTTGCCACGGAGTTGGGTCTGCACCGCCTGCAGGCCGGCACGCTGGTGCACAACGCCGGGTCGCGGAAAGTGCTGGCCCGCAGCGGGTTCAAGGAGATCGGCACAGCCGTGAGCTACATCCAGATTAACGGCCGCTGGCAGGACCACATTCTGTTCCAAAGCATCCTGCACGACTGAGCTGCAGGAACGATTCGCAAAATACCCCCGAAGCTGAGGGGGCGTCGTATGAGTGCGGGCGGCTAGAACAAGGCAACCTTTGGCGTCCGGGGGAAGATTTCATCCAGCGTGGCAAGGTCCGCCGCCGTGGGCCGCCACGAGGCTGACGCCGCATTCTGCCTGATCTGCTCGGGCCTGGTGGCCCCGGCGATGACGCTGGCCACCGACGGCTGCGCGGCCAGCCAAGAGAACGCCACCTCCTGCTCGGTGAGCCCCCGTTCGGCGGCGAAGTTCCCGAATGCCGCCAGCTGCCCGAAGTCGGCGTCAGTCATCAGGCTTTGGCGGGTGTGCGTCAGCCGGCTCCCAACCGGTGCCTTTCCGGAGCTGTACTTGCCAGTGAGCAGGCCATTGGCCAGCGGAAAGTAAGGCAGCATGCCCAGGCCGTAGGCCTCCGCCGCCGGCACCACTTCCAGCTCCACCCGGCGGTCCAGCAGGTTGTAGTGGTTCTGGCTGGAAACAAAGCGGTTGGAGCCCAGCGCGCGGGCCGTGAACTCGGCCTCGGCCACCTGCCAGCCCGCCATGTTGGAGTGGCCGATGTAGCGCACCTTGCCGGCCCGGATGAGCTCGTCCATGGCGCTGATGGTCTCGGCGATCGGGGTGTGGGGGTCCGGAGTGTGGAACTGGTACAGGTCGATGAAGTCGGTGCCCAGCCGCCGCAGCGACGCCTCCACTGACTGGATGATGTACTTCCGCGAGCCGCGCCGGCCCCAGTCCACGCCGTTGGCGCCGGAGGCGTCCATGCCGAACTTCGTCGCAACAATTACGTTGGCCCGTTCGGCACCCAGCGCCTTGCCCAGGATGGTTTCGCTGAGCCCGGCGGTTTTGCCGTAGCTGTCCGCGACGTCAAAGAGTGTAAATCCCGCCTCCAGGGCGGCATGCACGACGGCGTTGCTCCCCTCCTGCGATTCGGTCGCGGTGCCGCTGCGGCCCAGGTTGTTGCAACCGAGCCCCACGGTGGAAACGGTCAGTCCGGAGGCGCCCAGTTGGCGGAATTCAGTCATGGTTCCACCCTATCGAATGCCGGCGCCGGCTAGAGGACAAACGCGGTGGCACCGTTCGGGGAGTGCTTGGCCCTGATGGCGCCGAGGTCGTTGGCGGGGGCCACGCCAACGCTTAGCTTGGTGAAGTCCAGCTTTTCCTCGCGAACGCACACCTTGATGTTGGCCACAGCCCGGGCGGCGTCGGGGGCCAGGATGTAAATGTTAAGCTTGCCGGTGCTGTGCGGGCCATTGACAAACTCGGTCCTTTCAACCACTCCGCTGCCGCGCCAGGCCAGGTGCGCGGTGAGCGCCTCACGCGCCTTTTCCTCCAGGTACTTGTCACGGTCGGTGACGCGTGCGCTTTTCATGGCGAACTGTGCCACCACGGCAAATTGTTCCTCCCGGGACAGTTCGGCGTAGCCGTCCGCCAGGCACTGCTCCTTAAATGCGGCCAACATGCCCAACGCCTCCTCCGCGGTGTCCACGGGCGCTTCCTTGGACGTGCTCTGGTGGCCCACGGTGCCATGATTGACCACGAACCAAGTTTCCTCTTCCGCGCCCTCCCCCGCGTCCACCCACGCTTCACGGAAAACCATCGCACCGGCGTCGTCCGTCCTGTACATGCGCACAATGTTGGCATCGGCGGTGAACTCCGGCAGTCCCTCGGTATCGTTCATGGCAGTGTCCTTCCCAGGGTGAACCAGGCCGCGTCACGGCCGTCGAAGGGCGCCTGGCGGGCCGCAACGGCGTCCATCAGGGCGGCGGTGGCCGATTCCATGCGGGTGCACAGCCCGGCCGGGTAATTCATTTCCACGCGGTGTTCGGCGAATTCTTCTTCATCGTCCACGTACAGGCCGCGGTCCTTGGTGCGGACCACGTCCAGGTCCATGTCGACCAGGTGGCATTCAACCACGGCTGGCCGGATCCGGTTCCAGGACAGTTCGCAGGCCAGGTCAATGTAGAGCTCGACGCCGTCCGGGTGGGTGTCGTCGTAGAACGTCGCAACCCAGTCACCGGCGTGCGGGACGAGCATGACGGCGTCCGACCCCGTGTAGAGTGCGGCACCGGGTCGGGAGATGAACTCTCCCGTCCCCTGGAAGATCCAGTGCCCGTGGTTGTCGGAACCCAGATAGCGCCCGGGCACCACCCAATGGGCCGTGCCGTCGTACTTGCGGTTGCGGGCAACCACGAGATCGCCGGGGGCAGGTGCCGTGGCCGGCCGCACCTCCGGCTGCGTTTGCCTGTGCGGTGTTTCCTGGTACAAATCCGTCACAGGATGGGCAGCTGTCCGGTGCGTGGCGCGGGCTGGCCGGCCAGCGGGCGGGCAAACGGCACCTTCGTGCCCAGCACCTGCTCCACCACGTCCTGGGCCACCCGCTGGGCTGTGAGGCCCACGCGTTCGAGCACTTCCCCGCGCGAGCCGTGGTCCAGGAATTCCACCGGCAGGCCCACTTCGTTCAGGGCGGTGTCAACGCCGGCGCCCCGCAACTCCTGGCGGATCCGCGAACCCACGCCGCCGGCGCGTACGCCGTCCTCGATCACAATGACAATGCGGTGGCGGGATGCCAGCGAGATGATGGAGCGCGGCACGGGCAGGACCCAGCGCGGATCAACCACCGTGGATGTGATGCCCTGGGCACTGATGCGTCCGGCAATGTCCAGGGCCATCTCGCTCATGGCACCGACGCTGACGATCAGCACATCGGTTTCCGGGTCGTCGCCGGTTCCGGGCATGTCGTGGTCCGTGCGCGAAAGGACGTCGACGCCGTCGGCCAGTCGTTCGATGGCCTTCACCTCCGGCCCCACCTTGCCCTTGGAATAGCGCACCACCGTGGGCGCGTCGGAGATGGCGACGGCCTCGCGCAATTCCTCCCGCAGGCGCTGTGCGTCGCGGGGGGCGGCCAGGTGCAGGCCGGGCACTATTTGAAGCATGGACAAGTCCCACATGCCGTGGTGGCTGGCGCCGTCAGGCCCGGTCACGCCGGCGCGGTCCAGGACCACGGTGACGCCGGCCTTGTGCAGGGCCACATCCATGAGCAGCTGGTCAAAGCCGCGGTTGAGGAAGGTAGCGTACATGGCCACCACGGGGTGCAGCCCGCCAAAGGCCATGCCCGCGGCCATGGTGAGTGCGTGCTGTTCGGCGATGCCGACATCGATGACACGCCGGGGGTGCCTGTCGGCCATTTTCGCCAGGCCCACGGGGATCAGCATCGCGCCGGTGATGCCCACAATGTCCGCGCGTTCGTCGGCGATTTTGGCGATCTCCTCGCCAAAGACGCCAGTCCAGGACGTGCCGCCCGCCGCCTCAACGGACGCGCCGGTCTCGGGGTCGATGATTCCGACGGCGTGGAACTGGTCGGCCTCGTGGGCGCGGGCTGGTGCGTAGCCGCGGCCCTTTTCGGTGAACGCGTGGACAATGACGGGGCCACCGTAGTTCTTCGCGGCGGTCAGGGCGGCCTCCATGGCCTTTTCATCGTGGCCGTCCACCGGCCCGACGTACTTCAGCCCAAGGTCGTCAAAGAGACCCTGCGGCGCCCACCAGTCCTTGATGCCCTTCTTGGCGGCGTGCAGCCCTTTGTACAGGAACTGGCCGGCAGCGTTGCCTTCCTGGAGCCGCTTCTTGCCCCAGTCCATGGAGGCCTCGTACTTGCGGTGGGTGCGCACGTGGTCAATGGCAGGGCGCAGCGACGCCAGGTGGTCGGCCAGCCCGCCCACGGTGGGGGCATAGGAGCGGCCGTTGTCGTTGACCACGATCACGACGCGGCGGTCCTTGTCGGCGGCAATGTTGTTCAGCGCTTCCCAGGTCATGCCGCCGGTCAGGGCGCCGTCGCCAATGACCGCGACGACGTACCGCTCGCCTTCGCCGTTGAGCTTGCGGGCCCGGGAGATGCCGTCGGCCCAGGACAGGGAGGAGGATGCGTGCGACGATTCGACGATGTCGTGCTCGGATTCGGCGCGGCAGGGGTAGCCGGACATGCCGCCCTGTTGGCGGAGCGTGGAGAAGTCCTGCCGCCCCGTGAGCAGCTTGTGGACGTAGGACTGGTGCCCGGTGTCAAAGACAAAGGAGTCGCGGGGGGAGTCAAAGACGCGGTGGATGGCCAGCGTCAGCTCCACGACGCCCAGGTTGGGGCCGAGGTGCCCGCCGGTCTGGGAGACGTTGCTGATCAGAAAGTCCCTGATTTCCTGCGCGAGCTCCACCATTTGGGTGTCGCTGAGCCTGCTCAGATCCCGCGGATGCGTGATGGTTTCCAAAAGTCCCAATGGTACCTCCCTGGGTCAACTCTCAACGTCTAACAATATCGCGTCACGTGCGGCTGTGCGCGCGGGCCGCATCCGGTGCGGTGCTTTAATGACACCGATCCCGCATTCTGAGCCCGGGATACCGGTGTCAGAATGCGGGATCGGTGTCGGAAAGCACATCAAAGCCTGATGCGCGGCTGCTAAGAGACTGCGGTGATCTGGCGCAGGACGTACTGCAGGATGCCGCCGTTGCGGTAGTAGTCCGCCTCGCCCGGCGTGTCGATGCGCAGCACGGCGTCGAAGCTGGTGCTCTTGCCGTCTTCCGCGGTGGCCGTGACCTTGAGCGTCTTGGGAGTGGTGCCGTTGTTCAGCTCAGTCACGCCCTCGACGGAGAACGTCTCGGTGCCGCTCAGGCCCAGGGACTCGGCGTTTTGACCGGCCGGGTACTGCAACGGGAGCACGCCCATGCCGATCAGGTTGGAACGGTGGATGCGCTCGTAGCTTTCAGCCACGACCGCCTTCACGCCCAAAAGCGCAGTGCCCTTGGCGGCCCAGTCGCGGGATGAGCCGGAGCCGTATTCCTTGCCTGCCAGGACCACCAGCGGCGTGCCGGCGTCCTGGTAGTTGATGGAGGCGTCGTAGACGTAGGCCTGCGGCCCGCCGTCGAGGGTGAAGTCGCGGGTAAAGCCGCCCTCGACGTTGTCCAGGAGCTGGTTGCGGATGCGGATGTTCGCGAAGGTGCCGCGAATCATGACCTCGTGGTTGCCGCGGCGTGAGCCGTAGGAGTTGAAGTCCTTGCGTTCCACGCCGTTGGCGAGCAGGTACTGGCCCGCGGGGGTATCGGACTTGAAGGAGCCTGCCGGGCTGATGTGGTCGGTCGTGACCGAATCGCCCAACATGAGCAGCACGCGGGCACCGGCAATATCCTCCACGGGATCAGCTTCCGCCTTCATGCCGTCAAAGTACGGTGGCTTGCGCACGTAGGTGGACTTGGGATCCCACTCGAAAGTGTTGCCCTCGGGGGTCTCCAGCGACTTCCAGCGGTCATCGCCGTCGAAAATGGTTGCGTAGGAGTTGGTGAACATCTCGCGGTCGATCGAGGCGTCCATCACTTCCTGGACTTCCACCGGGTTCGGCCAGATGTCCGCCAGGAACACGTCCCTGCCGTCGTCGTCCTGGCCCAGGGCGTCGGCCTCAAAGTCGAAGTCCATGCTGCCGGCCAGGGCGTAGGCGATGACCAGCGGCGGGGACGCCAGGTAGTTCATCTTCACATCCGGGTTGATGCGGCCCTCAAAGTTGCGGTTGCCCGAGAGGACTGCCGTGACGGAGAGGTCGTTGTCCGCGATGGCCTGGGAAATCTCGGTGTCCAGCGGTCCGGAGTTGCCGATGCAGGTGGCGCAGCCGTAGCCGACGGTGAAGAAGCCGAGCTTCTCCAGGTACGGAACGAGTCCGGACTTTTCGTAGTAGTCGGTGACAACCTTCGAGCCGGGTGCGACGGACGTCTTGACCCAGGGCTTGGAAACCAGGCCCTTGTCGACGGCGTTGCGGGCCAGCACTGCTGCTGCCAGCATGACCGACGGGTTGGACGTGTTGGTGCAGGAGGTGATCGAGGCGATGGAGACGGCACCGTGGTCGAGCTCAAACTCAACACCGGATTCGTTCTTCACATGGATCGGGGCCGACGGGCGGCCGTTGGCCCCGGCGGCAGCGGAAACCACTGTGCGCTCGGTGTCATGCTGGTGGCTGCCCGGGTGCGTGAAGGAGGGGGCGTCGGAGGCCGGGAAGGATTCCTCCAGGGACTCATCCACCGTGTTGCCTTCGGCGTTCGCATCACCGGCAACGTAGTTCAACAGGTCGGAGCGGAACTGTGCCTTGGAGTTGCTCAGCTCAATGCGGTCCTGCGGCCGCTTCGGTCCAGAGATCGAGGGAACCACCGTAGAGAGGTCAAGTTCGAGGTATTCGGAGAACTGGATCTCCACGCTGGGGTCGTGCCACAGGCCCTGCTCTTTGGAGTAAGCCTCCACGAGGGCCACCTGCTCGTCGCTACGGCCGGTCAGGCGCAGGTAGTCCAGGGTCACGTCGTCGATCGGGAACATGGCAGCCGTGGAGCCGAACTCCGGGCTCATGTTGCCGATGGTGGCGCGGTTGGCCAGCGGCACTCCGGCCACGCCCTCGCCATAGAATTCCACGAACTTGCCGACGACGCCGTGGGCGCGCAGCTTCTCCGTGATGGTCAGGACCACGTCGGTGGCGGTCGCGCCGGCCGGGATGGAGCCGGTCAACTTGAAGCCCACAACGCGCGGGATCAGCATGGAGACGGGCTGGCCCAGCATGGCGGCCTCGGCCTCGATGCCGCCAACGCCCCAGCCCAGCACGCCCAGGCCGTTGACCATGGTGGTGTGGGAGTCGGTTCCGACCAGGGTGTCCGGGTAGGCGCGCAGCACCCCGTCGACCGTACGGGTCATCACGGTGCGTGCCAGGTACTCGATGTTGACCTGGTGGACAATGCCCATGCCCGGGGGAACAACCTTGAAGTCCTCAAAGGCGGTCTGGCCCCAACGCAGGAACTGGTAACGCTCCCCGTTGCGCTGGTATTCGATGTCCATGTTGCGCTCAATCGCGCCGGAGTTGCCAAAAACGTCAATCTGCACGGAGTGGTCAATGACCATCTCGGCCGGGGCCAGCGGGTTGACGCGGGTGGGGTCCCCGCCCAGTTCCTTGACGGCCTCGCGCATGGTCGCCAGGTCAACGATGCAGGGAACACCGGTGAAGTCCTGCATGATGACGCGTGCGGGCGTGAACTGGATTTCGGTGTCGGGCTCCGCATTCGGATCCCATCCGGCCAGTGCGCGCACGTGGTCGGCTGTGATATTGGCACCATCTTCGGTGCGCAGGAGGTTCTCCAGCAATACCTTGAGGCTGAACGGAAGGCGCTTAGCGCCTTCAACCGAATTCAGCCGGAAAATCTCATATTCGGTGCCGGCAACATTAAGTACGCCTTTGGAACCGAAACTGTCCACATTAGTCATGGATGGACTCCTCTCGCCACTGCTTTTATCTTGGTCACGCCGGGGACGGGATGCCAGTTAGGCTTGCCTTACTCGCGTTCGGAGACCGCGCCGCGCTTCTTGAGAAAGCGGTACAGCAGTTCGACCGCCAGACACCCTGTTGCTGTTACGCCCATCGTAACCGCCAGCAAGGGCCCCGCCGGGATGTCGAGGGCAAAGAAGTTCCGGGCAAACGGCACGATCATCACCAGCGCCAGCCCTGCCACCAAGGCCGCCACGAGCAGTGCGCGCCAGAAGTCGAACGGGCGGGCCAGCGCCCCGAGCACCCACAAAGCCACCAGGAGCACCGTCAGGGTGGTGGCCGTCTGCGCCGAGGTGGTGGCCTGGACCGGCGTCAGCGCCGGGTCGGGGAGCGCCCGCGCAAAGGAGTACACGGCCATGATGCAGGCTGCCATGATGGCCCCCGCGGGCACGGAAAACATCAGGGCCCGGCGCAGGAATCCAGGCTGGTAGCGCCTGGCGTTGGGCAGCAGGGCCAGGAAAAACGCGGGAATGCCAATGGTCAGGGAACTGACGATCGACAACTGCCGCGGCAGGAAAGGGTAGCGCCACAGCAGTATCCCAATCGTGATGGAGATAATGACGGCGTAGGCAGTCTTGCTCAGGAACAGGTTCGCCACGCGCTCCACATTGGCGATCACCCGCCGTCCTTCAGCCACCACGGACGGCAGGTGGGAAAACTGACCGTCCAGCAGCACCAGGCGCGAGACCGCCTTGGTGGCCGCGGCGCCGCTGCCCATGGCGATCCCAATGTCGGCATGCTTGAGGGCCAGTGCGTCATTGACGCCGTCGCCGGTCATGGCCACCACATGGCCGCGGGCCTGAAGCGCCAGCACAATGGACTTTTTCTGTTCCGGCGTCACCCGGCCCAGCACGCTTTGACACTCCAGCACTTCCGCCATCGCGTCCAGTTCCGCCGGCAGCGCGCGGGCGTCGTAGCCGTCTCCGGAAAACTCAAAGCCGACGTCCCGGGCCACGGCGGCCACGGTGCGGGGGTTGTCGCCTGAGATGATCTTCAACTCCACCCCCTGCTCCCGGAAATACGCCAGCGTGGCGGCCGCGTCGGGGCGGACCTGTTCACGGAAAACGAGCAGTGCAACGGGTGCGGGTCCGGACAGGTCAAAGTCCCCGTCCTGGGGGGCCGACGCCGGACGGTGCGCCAGCACCAGGGCGCGCAGCCCCTGCCCTGCCGCCTCGTGTGACGCCGCCAGTGCGTCCTTTGCAAACGTACCGCCGGCGCCGCCCGCCAGCACCACGTCGGGTGCGCCGAGCACCCATGTGCCGTGCGGCTCCCCCGCGGATGCGCCAGACGGGTCCGCACTGAACGTGGCCGCACTGAACTTGCGGGCGCTGCTGAAAGGGACCACGTGGTCCGGTTCCACGGAAGGGGTGCGGGTGAAGTCCGTGGCGAGCGCCGCCGCCGTCGCATTGGCGTTGGGGTGTGCCGCGCACCAGGCGAGAACGCGCTCCCACCCGGGAACGGGGTCAAACATGGTGGTGCCGGCAAGTTCCATGCGGCCCTGAGTTAGTGTGCCGGTCTTGTCCAGGCACACCATGTCCACTCGGGCCAGCCCCTCCACGGCTGGAAGTTCCTGGACCAGGACCTGACGCCTGGCCAGCTTCACGGCGGCCATGCCAAAGGAAATGCTGGTCAGCAGCACCAGGCCTTCGGGGATCATGGCCACGATGCTGGCAACCGCGCTGACCACGGCGGTGCGCCACCTGCCGCTGGCGATGGATTCAGCCCAGCCGCCGTTGGCGTACATCTGGCCGTTGACCACCAGCGCGATGATGGGGATCAGGGCCCAGGCGATGTAGAGAATGATCCGGTTGATGGAGTTGCGGATTTCGGAGTTGACCAGCGAGAAGCGCCTGGCCTCGGCCGTCAGGGCGCTGGCGTAGGAGTCGGGGCCAACCCGGTGCACGCGGGCGGCGCCGTGTCCGGCCACGACGGCCGAGCCGGACAGGGCCGTGTCCCCGGCCTCCTTGATGACCGGGTCCGACTCCCCCGTCAGGAGTGACTCGTCCACTTCAAGGGACTCGGCGGAGAAAACTATGGCGTCGGCGGGGATTTGGTCGCCGGTGCGCAGCAGAAGGACATCGTCATACAGGACATCGGCCACGGCCACCTCGTGGTCGGCACCGTCCCGGCGCACCAGGGCCTTGGGCGCGTGCAGCACCGCCAGCCTGTCCAGGGTGCGCTTGGCACGGTATTCCTGCACGACGCCGATGGCGGCGTTGGCCAGCACGATGAAGCCGAACAAGGCGTCACGCGGGTCCCCCACCAGCAGCACCAGCACCAGCGCGCTGCCCAGGACGGCGTTGAAGAGCGTGAACACGTTGGAGCGGAAAATGGCCCAAATGCTGCGGCTGCTTTCATGCGACACCGCGTTCGTGAGCTCGGCGGACCGGCGCTCCCGAACCTGTGCCGCATCCAGTCCGCGCCGTTCCAGCATTGCCTGGTCCACGGGCGCCAGCCCGGCCCGCGCCTGCGCCAGGGCGGCGCGCCGGTGTTCGTCGCGCCGTTCCGCCAGGACCGTGCCCTTGGGCTTGTTGCGCGTCAGGTCCCGCGCCTTGGCCGGATCCCGTACCGGCCGGGACTGCGGGGCCTTGCCGCTCAAGTACGCCCCTAGTTCTTCCTGGCGGCGGGGATAAGCAGCGCCACCGTTTCCACGTGGTGGGTGTGGGGGTACAGGTCAAAGGCGCGCAGCTTTTCCACCTGCCAGCCGGCATTGGCAAAATACTTCACGTCCCGCGCAAATGCCGCCGGGTCGCAGGAGACGTAGGCGATGGCGTTCGGCTTGGTGGCGGCAAGTGCCCGCACCACGGACTTGCCGGCTCCGGCACGCGGCGGGTCAAGCACGACGGCGTCGAAGCGGCGCCGCTGTCCGGCTGCGGACTGCGATGCCCGGGACTGCGTGCCCAGAATCTTCTCCACGCGGCCCTGCAGGATTTCCACCTGTTCGGCTGTGTGCAGGTTCTTTCTGGCGTCGCGGCTGGTGCCGGGGGATCCTTCGACGGACAGCACGCTGCCGTCGGGTCCCACCGCGTCGGCCAGGGGCGCCGTGAACAGCCCGGCCCCGGCGTACAGGTCGGCGACGTCTGTGCCGTCGTTCAGGTAGCCGCCGCCCAGCAGCGCGCCCAAGGCGGCGTCGGTGAGCACCTTTGGCGCCTTGCGGTGGATCTGCCAGAAGCCGTCGCCGGTGACCCGGAACTCGTGGTCTTCGGTGGTTTCCTTAACCCAGCCGCGCCCATTGATGACCGCGATCTCCCCGTTTTCCGGGTTCCAGCGGGCCACGGACGGCGGCACCTCACGCCCGGCCAGGGCCCGCGATACCCGCTTGAGCGCATGCCCGGCGGCCTTCTCCCCCAGCCCGTGGACCGGCGCCAGCAGCACCAGGACACCGGAGCCGTTGGCGGGCGCGGCGACCTCAACACGGTCGATTCCGGTGAAGTCCAGTTCCCACAGCCGCAGCTCGTCGACGGCGGGCAGGGCCAGCGGCATTTCCTGGACGGGCAGCACATCGTGGGAGCGGTGGGCGTGCATGCCCAGCTTGCCGGCGGACGTGACGGCAAAGCCCACGCGGGTCCGCCAGCCGAACCCGGCCCGCTGGGCCGCCGTGCCGTCGGCGTCAACGTCTTCGACACCGGCGCTGAACAGCGCGTCGATCCTTTCGGCGGACAGCCCGCCCAGGCGTTCGAGCTGTTCCCGGACGACGGCGGTCTTCAACGCCAGCTGTCCGGGACGGGAAATGTGGCCGAACTCGGCGCCGCCGATGGGCGCGGCACCGCGGGCGGCAGCCCTCAGGGCATCCGCCTCCAGCCAAAAGTGGGGCACCCGGTCGGGGGACGGCACTACCACGGCGGTGACGTCGGCGCGCCAAAACTTGGCGTCGTCGTCGTGCTCGGTCAGGGTGATCTCCACTGTCTCGCCGGGAATGGCGTGGCGGACAAAGATGACCCGGCCCTCATGCCGGGCAACGCAGTGGCCGCCGTGCGCCACCGGCCCCACGGTGACGGTAAGCCGGCCTGCGCCGTCAAGGCCTGTGCCGTCAAGGCCTGTGCCGTTGGGAACAGTGCCGTCAAGGCCGGTACCATCGGTGCCAGTGCCATTGGGGCTGGCGGGGCTGGTGCGGGGCTCGCTCATGTACGTGTGATCCTAGTCTTGGTACTTTTTCGCGTCGGTGGAGGACTTCAGCTGCCAGGGCACACTGGCCACCACCACGCCCGGTTCAAAATGCAGCCGCGTCTTAATGCGCAGGGCCGTCTGGTTGTGCACCAGCTGTTCCCACCATTTGCCCACCACGTATTCGGGGATGTACACCACAATCAGGTCCCGCGGGGAATCCCGGCGCATGGCCCTGATGTGGTTGATCAACGGCATCAGCGTTTCCCGGTAGGGACTCGCCAACACTGTCAACGGTACCGGGATCGCGAGCCTGTCCCAATCCGCGATGGTGGCTTCGGTCTCCGCCGGGTCCAAATCGACAGTGATGGCCTCCAGCGATGACGGGCGCGACGCGCGGGCAAACGCCAGGGCGCGCATGACCGGCTTGCGCACGTGGGAGACCAGGATCACCGCGTGGATGCGGGCCGGCAGGGCGCGCGTGGAGGAGTCGGCCTCCACGGCGAGTTCGGCCGCGACGTTGTCGTAGTGCGCCCGGATGCTCCACATGATGGCAAACAACACGGCCATGGCCAGCAGCGCGATCCAGGCCCCCTGCTCAAACTTGGTGACCAGCACAATCAACAGCACCGTCAGGGTCATGCAGAATCCCAAGGAGTTGATCACGCGGGAGCGCATCATGCGGAAGCGGATGGACTTGTCCTTGACCACGCCAAGCTCCCGCGTCCAGTGCCGGACCATGCCCAGCTGGCTGGCCGTGAAGGAGATGAACACGCCAACAATGTACAGCTGGATCAGCCGCGTCACGTCCGCGTTGAAGGCGACGATCAGCACCAGCGCCCCGACGGCCAGCAGGATCACGCCGTTGCTGAAGGCCAGCCGGTCCCCGCGGGTGCGCAGCTGCCGGGGCAGGTAGCCGTCACGGGCCAGGATGGAGGCCAGTACGGGGAAGCCGTTGAAGGCGGTGTTGGAGGCGAACACCAGGATGACGCCGGTGGCGGCGACGATGATGAAGAACGGGATGGATCCGGCACCAAAGATGGTCCCGGCGATCTGGCTGATGGATGGATTCTGCACATACCCTGCCGGCAGCGGATGGCCGTTTTGCAGGAATTCCGTGGCAGGGTCCGCCACGATGTGCACGCCCGTGGCATTGGCCAGGAACAAGATGCCGGCCATCATGCCGGCGGCCATGGCGCCGAGCAGCAGCAGCGTCGTGGCGGCATTCTTGCTCTTGGGCTTGCGGAAGTTGGGGACGCCGTTGCTGATGGCCTCGACACCGGTCAGTGCGGCGGCCCCGGAGGAGAAGGCGCGCAGGAGCAGGAACGCCCCGGCCAGCCCCGTCAGGCCCTGGCTGAAGGCCGCGTCGGGGATGATCTCAAAGCCGGCGGACGGCGCCCGGCCCAGCGTGCCGGTAGCCGCCTGGAAAAGGCCGGCCGCCGTCATGGCGAAGATGCAGAACATGAAGATGTAGGTGGGCACGGCAAACACGCTGCCGGCTTCGCGGATGCCGCGCAGGTTCACCAGCGCCAGCACAATGACCCCGACGACGGCGACCGCGGTCTGGGTGCCGTGCCAGCCGGGCACGGCCGTGGCCAGGTAGTTTGCGGCCGACGACATGGACACGGCCACCGTGAGGACGTAGTCGACCATCAGGGCCGAAGCCACCGTCAGCCCGGCGGTCCTGCCCAGGTTGACGGTGGCGATCTCATAGTCCCCACCGCCGGACGGGTAGGCGTGCACGTTTTGCCGGTACGACGCGACCACTGTGAGCAGGACCACCATGACTGCAATGCCGACCCAGGGCGCCAGCGCCACCGAGGCAACGCCAGCCAGGGCCAGGGTGAGCAGGATTTCATCCGGCGCGTAGGCCACCGAGGACAAGGCATCCGAGGCAAAAACGGGCAGCGCGATGCGTTTGGGCAGCAGCGTGTGGGCGAGTTTGTCGTTGCGAAAGGGGCGCCCGACAAGGACCCGCTTGAACGCGTTGAAGAAGTTCAGCACGCGGGTAACGCTAGTCGCTCGCGGGGCTAAAGTCATGATGGCCCGCACACGTGGCAGACTTCCCTTGGATGACGTTGGCCGAACCGGACTTGACCGGCGGCCTCCAATGGCGTCAGATTGGTAGCCGCACTGCGTTGCAGTGCCCATAATCATCACGAGGAGCATCGATGGCACATTTTGTGATCATGGGCTGCGGGCGGGTTGGCGCCACCTTGGCGCACACGTTGGAAGATTCCGGCCATTCGGTGGCCATCATCGACCAGAACGAACGCGCGTTCAGGCGCCTGCGGACGGGATTCGGCGGACGCAAGGTCACCGGCGTCGGCTTTGACCAGGACACGCTGCGCCAGGCGGACATTGAAAACGCGTACGCCTTCGCGGCCGTTTCCAGCGGGGACAACTCCAACATCCTGGCCACCCGGGTGGCGCGCGAGACCTTCCATGTCGAACACGTGGTGGCCCGCATTTACGATCCCGGACGGGCGGAGATCTACCAGCGCCTGGGCATTCCCACGGTGGCGGCCGTGCGCTGGAGCGCGGACCAGGTGCTGCGGCGGATCCTGCCCGAGTCCGCCATCAAGGGCGACTTCCGAGAGCCGTCCGGCCGGCTGATCCTGACCGAATTGGCGCTGCACCCGGCGTGGATTGGGCGTCACATTGTGGACATTGAAAACGCCGCGACGCTGCGCGTCGCGTACCTGACCCGCTTTGGCGAGGGCATGCTGCCGGGCCCGGACACAAGCTACCAGCAGGGCGACACTGTCCATGCCATGGTGCAGGGCAAGGACACGGCCGAGGTGGCCCGTCTTTTAGCCGCCGCGCCAGTAAAGGAGATCTAAGGTGCTGGTTGTCATTGTCGGGGCCGGCAGCGTTGGCTGCTCCATTGCCCGGGAACTGCTTTCCCACGGCCACGAGCTGCTGCTGATCGACCCCAAGCCGGAGGTCATCGGCAAGAGTGGACTGCGCGGTGCCCGCTGGCTGGTGGGCGACGCCTGCGAGATCAGCACGCTGCGCGAAGCAAAGCTGGAAAATGCCGACGTGGTTGTTTCCGCCACCGGCGACGACAAGGTCAACCTGGTGGTGTCGCTGCTGGCCAAGACCGAATTTGGCGTGGGCCGCACCGTGGGGCGGGTGAACAACCCCAAGAACGACTGGATGTTCGACGACTCCTGGGGCGTGGACGTTGCCGTCAACACGCCGCGCCTGATGACCGCCCTGGTGGAGGAGGCCGTGGAGATCGGCGACCTGGTGCGCCTGCTGACCCTCCAGACCGGGGTGGCCTCCCTCGTGGAGTTCACGGTGCCGGCGGAATCACACATCATCGGCCTGACGGTGGGGGCCGTCAGCTGGCCGCAGGACGCCACACTCGTGGCCATCCTGCGCGACGAGGCACCCATCACGCCAAGCGGCGACGACGTCATGGAGGCGGGCGACGAACTGTTTTTCATCTCCACCATCGCCGCCGAGGATGACCTGCGGGCACTGCTGTCGAACGACGGCGGCGCGGGCCGGGCTGGCGCCCGCGGGCAGTTGGGAGACGGCCAGTAGGAGGGCCTTCAGTCCGCCTTTACGGGGCGGCTGACCAGCCACGCCACCCAGACGCCGAAGGCGTACAGCGGCACGCCCATGATCAGGCGCATGGCACCAAGCGCGTCGACCGCACCGGCGAAATACAGGGGCAGCTGGACGGCCAGGCGGGCAGCCATCACGCCAACAATGATCCAGGTTGCCACCCGGTAGGCGCGCAGCCGCTCGGGCTTCCTGCGCCACTGCACGCCCTCGTTGCGGGCGTAGCCGAACAGCAGGCCAAGCACGGGCCAGCGCACGGCGATGGAGACCACCATGGCCGCGATGTAGCCGGCATTGGTGAAGAAGCCGATGGTGTAGAAGTTCTCCGCCTTACCCGTTTTCAGGGCCAGGAAAGCGGACAGCGCCACACCGGCGATCCCTGCCAGCGCCTGGGTGAGCGGCGTGCGCTGTGCCAGCCGGAACGCCAGGAACACGACAGCAAAGGCAACGGCGCCGCCCAGCGACCAGCTGAGGTTTCCGGTGATGGTGAACACCGTCAGGAACACCAGCCCGGGAACTACGCTCTCTGCGATGCCACGGATGCCGCCGGCTGCCGCCAGCAGGTCGATTTCGCCGTTTTCCTTGCGTACCAGGGTGGATTTTTCCGCCATCTCCTGGGCCAGGCCGGCGAACGTTCCCGGGGGCTGGACGTTCTCCGACACCGGCTTGGCTGCGGAGGCCGATGTTCCTTCGGCTGCGTCTTCTTCGGGGGTGTGCTGGGCCAACTAGCTCTCCTGCGTTCCAATGATCTCGTAGCGTGGATTGTAGATGGTGGGCAGGCCGTCCCGGAGGGACACCATGCCCTCAATGCGCAGGCGGGTGCCCACCACAATGCCGGGGACCCGGCGTCGTCCCAGCCAAACCAGGCGCAGCCGGTGGCTGCCGCCGTCGCTGGCCACCCGGTGGAACTCCCTGTCCGTGAGAATCGCCGTGAATTCCGGGGAGGCCGACGCCGGCTGGATGGTCACGGCGTCGATCACGCCGCTGCTCACCGCCCGGCCGCGCAGGGGCAGCTCGTTGATGGGCACTGGCGCGGGCCAGGCACCCTGTTCAATGGGCACGTGGCTAGCCGATCGCCGTGATTTCCGGGCCGCGGCGGAACGGTTCGCCGCCCTGGGCGGTGGTGGCGTGGTCGCCGGGCACCACACCGTCCGGGCTGGCCGCGGCATCCTTGGGCAGGCGCAGCACCAACAGGTCGCGGGGCGGCAGCGGGGTCTCCCCGCGCACCACCACCACTCCCCTGAACAGGTCTTCCAATTCCTGCGCCGCGTCCGGATTCAGGGCGGCATCGCCGCCGAGCACGCCGCGCAGGAACCAGCGGGGGCCATCCACGCCAATGAAGCGGGCCACCCGGTAGCCGCTGCTGCCGTCAGAGGCCTGGGCCGGAACCTTGGCGAGCACTTCCTTGCCAAAGGTGCCGTCGAGGATCTCAATCTCCCCGCCCTGGGACCCCACCGACAAGCCGATTTGTTCGCGGATGTCGCGCCAGAGCTTCTCGGAGCGGGACGCGGCAAAGGCCTGCAGCTGCAGGCTGGATCCGTTCAGGTCCAGGGTCACCGCGATCACCCGGGAGGTGCTTTCCTCAACTTCAAGGCGCAGCGCCAGTCCCTCGCGCGGGGTCACCAGGAGGGCCCCCAGATCCACGTAGCCGTCGGTGCCGGACACCTCATCGGCATCGAGGGGGCCATGGACGGCACGGTCGTAGACGGTGTCGGACGGGTCCGGCGGCAGTGCCAACATCCCGTTTTCCTCCGACATAGTGCCGTTGTCCGCGGTATTCCCCTGCTCATCGGCACTGGTGCCGTCATTCTTCTTTTTCTTGCCGAACCCAAAAGCCATGGGGTGGAAACTCCTTGTGAATGTTGGAACGGAACGTTTTCTACAGTTTCTCCAGGCCGATTTTCTACAGGCCCGCCGTGCCGGCACCGGCAGCTGGCCCAAAGCCGCCCGTGGAACCAAACCCGCCTGTTCCGCGCACCGAGTCCGGCAACTGGTCCACCACCTCAAACGTTGCGTGCTCAACGCGCTGGATCACCATTTGCGCAATTCTATCGCCCCGCGACAGGGAGATGGGGTGGTGGGAATCGGTATTGAGAAGCGTCACCGAAATTTCCCCGCGGTATCCCGCGTCCACGGTGCCCGGGCTGTTGACAATGGTCAAGCCGTGCTTGGTGGCCAGGCCCGACCGCGGGTGGACCAGGGCCACGAAGCCGGAAGGCAGGGCGATGGAGGTACCGGTGGGGACGAGCGCGCGCTCACCCGGGGCCAGCACGACGTCGATCCTGCTCCTCAGATCGGCACCCGCGTCGCCGGGGTGGGCGTAGGACGGCGCGGCGATGCCGTCGTCGAGCATGTGCAGCTGCACCGTCAGGGACGGAGCCCCACCGTGGCCTGCTGATGTGGTATTGGTCTGATTGGTCACAACAACTCACTCTATCCCGAACAACGGCACCCATTCCCACGGGAGGGGACCGCGGCGAAGGTGAAATACTGCCCAAAAGGTGAAAAGCTGGGGTCATGTCTTCCATCCCGGCCGCCAGCGCCACCCCCCTGTCCACAGCGACGTACACCGAAAAATTGTGGCCCAATCTCGGCGTCTGGGTGATTGTGCTCGGCCTTTCAGCGGCCGGCATCCTGATCTTCATCCCCATCAGCCCGCTGGCCGGCTACCTGGCCTTTGCCGGCCTGCTGGTTTTGCAGACGGTGGTGCTGGTGCTGTGGACCCCGAAGATCGAGGTGACGGCGGGCACCCTGCGGGTGGGCCGGGCCGTGATCGAGCGCGAATACGTCGGCGAGGTCACGCCCTATCTTGGGGACGACGCGACGGCCCAGCGCGGCACCAGGCTCAACGGTCTGGCGTACCTGTGCATCCGGGGCTGGATCCAGCCGGTGGTCAAGGTCGAAATCACCGACCCGCAGGACACCACGCCTTACTGGCTCACCTCCACCCGCAACCCCGAGCGCCTGGCAGCCGCCCTGGGCGCGGCACGCAGGTAGCTGCAACCACGGCTCGCCGGCCCGGACCGTCCGCGGGAACCGCAGGGTGCTAGCCCTCGCAGTCCCGGCAATACATCAGGCCGTCGTTTTCACGGGCCAGCTGGGAGCGGTGCCTGACCAGGAAACAGGATGAACAGGTAAATTCATCTGCCTGCGCCGGGAGCACCTCCACGGCCAGTTCCTCCCCGGACAGGTCACCACCGGGGAGCTCATAGCTGTCCGCCAGCTCCGCCTCGTCCAGGTCGATGACTGTTGCGGACTGCCCGGAAGGCCGTACCTCCAGTGTTTCGAGCACATTGCCGTCACGTTCGTCGTCGTTCTTGCGCGGCGCGTCGTAATCCGTGGCCATTTTTTCCCTCACCAATTCCCGTTCGTCATGCCCATGCAGTCATACCGTTGCAGCCATACCCTTGCCGGGGGGATGGCATGCATTGTGCCCGGATCCCCAGCTCCAAACACTGCCAATCACCCTAAGGTGGGAACGTCAGGGCCGGGACCAAATATGCCCGCGTTCGCGGTGGGCGTAGCGCATCCGGGTGGCGTCCCCCGCAGCGCGCAACTGCCGCACAAAAAACCTGACATGATTTTGTGAAGCATTCACGCCACGCCTGCCCGGGTAGTAGGAAAATCCTGCGTTCGGTGGCACAGTTTCGAAGTGAAACCAGTCGACTTTGGAGGGCAGCATGGCGGATCTACGTTTGGTAGGTGTGCATGACGATGGCGGACACCTGCTACTCAGTGGACCCGGCGGCGAAATTTACCTGCTGCCCATTGATGAAGCACTGCGCATGGCAACCACCCGTTCGGCCCGCAGGGCGTCGCCGGGTGGAGGGACGCCGGCCAGGATGTCCCCACGCGAGATCCAGGCGCAGATCCGTGGCGGCGCCACCGCTGCCGACGTGGCCGAGCACTCCGGAATGTCGTTGGAGCAGGTCCGCCGCTACGAAGGCCCGGTGCTGGCCGAGCGCGAGCACGTGGCCCAGATGGCGCGCAAGGTGGAGGTATCCACCGCAACGCCCGCCAGCGACGGCTACCGTTCGGCCTTTGGCGACAACCCGGCCACCCTCGGCGAGATGGTCATGCACCGCCTGGCAGCCTTTGGGATCGACCCCCGCACGCTCCGCTGGGACGCTTGGCGCGTCCATGACGGCACCTGGACCGTAACCGCGGATTTTGAACCCGGCAATGAATGGGCCGCGAGCAGCATTGGCGAGCCGGCCCCCGCCCGGTGGACCTTCCACACGGGACGAAAGTCCCTCCACAACGCGAACCGCTGGGCGCAGCAGCTCAGTGAGATGGAGCCAGTGGACGGCCCCGTGCCGGAGCGCCGGCTCAGCGCCGTCGCGGACCGCCCCTTTGACTTTGAAGCCGATACCTCCGACGAGGAAACCGGTGACGGGGCGCCCGCTACTGCTTCGGTCGCTTCCATTAACGCCGAGGGCACCGGGGCAGATAACGACGAGGACGCCGGGGCAGACGGCGACTCCGGGGAAGAAAATGCGGGCGGAGGCCTGCTGGACATGCTGCGTTCGCGCCGCGGGCAGCGCCTGGGCCTTGACGAGGACGGCGACGACGAACTCGCCGCCATGCTCGGCACCCACGTTCCCGCCGCGCACCCCCGCGACGGGCAGGACCACCCCGGCACCGAAGGCCCGGACGCGGGGGAAGCCCCCGACGGCCTTGCCGACGGGGAGCCCGAACAGGACACTGACGACGCCGTTGACGCCCCCACCGCGGATGCCTCGAACGGGCTGCCGGTCACGGGGGCCGCCCATGGCAGGAGCCGGCTGCGCGCCATCCCGTTCCTGTCGCTGGCACCAAAGCTGCACGGCGACGATGAGGATCAGCACGCCGTGGGCGTTGGCGAAGTCAGCACCGATACCCGTGAGATCACCGTCTCCGGGGCGCCGTCCCTGCGCCGCAGCGCCCGCGAACACGGTGTGGATACGGCCGCACCGCAGGCACCCGCCGCCCAGCAGCCCGCCACAGAGTCGGCAGAACCGGGCCCCTCGGACAGTGAAGTCGCCGCCCGCCTGGAACGGAAGGCCTCCGGCAAGCCCAAGCGCTCAAGCGTTCCCAGCTGGGACGAGATCGTGTTCGGCACGAAGGGCGACTGACCCACAGCCGAAATTTGGGCCAAGGGGCTGTCCACCAGTCGGGCACCGCATCTCTGGCACCGCACACCACGACGCACCGCACCGCACCGCACCGCACCGCACCGCACCGCACCGGGGCAGCCTCAGCGGCTTCCGGGGTGTGCTGACGTTGGGGCTGGTGTTGGACGTTGAATCGGTAGTTACAACGACCTTTTGGTGGCTGACACCAGCCGAAACGCATCTGCCGCGGCTAACACCAGCTCAACCGCAGCCCGGGACCCGGGGCGGCCCCTTCCCGGTTGTCGGTAATGCTCGTGTGCCGGGGCCTGCTGGGATGGGAGATAGATGGCTATCCAGGCAGCGGTCGTGATGACGGGGCCCCGGCTTGGTTCCACACCCCCCCATTGGCGCCGGATCCGGACCAGAAAACGATCAGACGCCGTTCTTTTTGGAACCAGGGGGCAGCCGTGGTCATTCGCCCCCGGTACACCGTGCGCGAATGGTGGTAACCACCCCCCGCAACCACCAGGGGTGCCCGCAACGGCAGCGAATGACCACAATGCCCCCTGCCGCACACCCTGACGGCTTCACGGCACGCCCACCAGGCGGCGAACCTGCCAACCGTGGCCAAGCAAAACGCCTGCATCACGTCAGAACCATGGATAGCGACTTCGAGATGGTCGGCCATCCACGTCGCTGCCGTAACTGGGGCCGGGGTGAAAGGCACAATTTTCGTATTTCACAACGCTGCTCCCGCACCGGCGGACAACGGTGCGCTATCCCCGCTGTCCGGCCTTCGCGCCGCGGGCATTGGCGGGACGCGCAGAAACCGGGATGCGCAGCAGCGGGACCTCGCGTTCAGCCTTCGTGATGGAGCCGTGCTGGCCCACCACGTCGATGGCCTGCGGGCGCACCCGCCGCAGGTCGTAAAACGCGACGGACTCCCGGGCCACGACCAGCACGTCGCCAATCCGTCCGGCCGCTTCGGTGCGCACCTCGCCAAACCAGCCCGCGTTCACGGCCTGTTCACGGGTGAGCACCCACGCCTTGGTCCCAAACCGGTCCAGCCACGCAGCCACCAGGGCGTCACGGACGGGGGTCCCGGCGTCGGGCTCCAGGTACAGGTGGACCATGCGAGGCTCCCCCGCGGTGTGGCGGACGCCGGCCACCAGCTCGGGGAATTGGGAATAGTCGATGCGGGCGGAACGGGGCACATCCACCATGCCGTGGTCGGCTGTCAGCAGAATCAAGGTGTCCGCGGGGACGGTGGCGGCGAGGCGCCCCATGGCGGCATCGAGCTCCTCCAGCTGGTGCTCCCACTGGGCTGAATCGGCGCCGTGCCCGTGCCCGGCCTTGTCCAGCTCGCTCCAGTACAGGTACAGGAGCAGCTCCGGATGGGCGGCAAGTATTTCGGCCGCGAGCTCAATGCGGGCCTGCGGGGACGTGGCGCCGAGAAAGCGGCTGCCGCGCAGGGCCGCCAGCGTCATGGGCGAGTGCTCAAACTTGGGCAGGCTGACGGTGGCCGTGGGCAGGTGGCCGGCCAGCTGTTCGAACACGGTGGGGAACGGCTGCCAGCGCAGCGGGTCCACACCGGGGTCCCAGTTGCCCAGCAGGTTCACCACCTTGTCCTGGCCGGGGTCCAGGACGTCGTAGCCGAGCATGCCGTGCTGCCCGGGCACGACGCCGGTGCCCAGGCTGGCCAGGGACGTCGCCGTGGTGCTGGGGAAAGCCGCGTGGAGGGTTCGGGGATGTTCGCCACCGGTGTCACCGGCCATGACGCCGCGCAGGAAGGGGGCGTGACCGGCCTTTTGTTTCAGCAGCGCCTTGCCCAAGCCGTCCACCAGCACCACCACCACCCGCTTGGCGGCCGGCAGCCTGAGGACATTGGCGAACCGCGCGTCACCCATGGTCGCAGCGGCACTCGTGAGCACGTCCGCGATCGTGTTGCTCCCGTAGGCGGGTGCGGCGGGGAGCGGCGGCTGGTTCGGCAGGGACAGCGGGTTCGCCGCTGCGGCCTCGGTGATCTCGGGCTCGGTTGTGTCGGCCTCGGTGATGTCAGATGGCGTCACAGCCGTCAGCGCCGGTAGTGGTTGCGGCCCAGACGCTGGCCCAGCACCGGGAACTTGGAGGCCTGGGGCGCCGTGTGCATGGGCGAGGCGGTGCTAACGGCGCGCAGCGCGCGGGCAAACGCCTTGGCGTCCGCCACGGCCTGCAGCCCCTCCGCCTCAGCGCTGATGCGCAGGGCGATGTCCTCCTGGGCGATGGTGCCCGTGTAGCCGTGGTCGGCGTCGCAGCTGGGGTCCCCGCACGCCGCCGGGCCCACGTCCACGCGCTGCCCGCCGGACCAGGCAATGGCCACGGTGAGTTCACGGGCGGGATCGGAGGGCTTGTAGTCTTGCGGCTGGGCGTAAATGTAACTGAGCACCACCGAGCGGATCTGGCCCACGGGCACGGACTCGGTGGAGACCTGCGCCACCACCTGTTCACCGGCGTCGTCCAGCTGTTGGTCATCGACGTGGGTAATGACCAGCATTTCCTCCGTCAGCACCAGAACGGTGATGTGCCTGTGCACCTCGGTGCGGTCAAAGTGGGTTTCCAGATGAACCAGGTGGGCCAGGCATTCCTGCCCGTCCATTGCGTCGTTGACCACGTCCTGCACCAGCCGCGGGTAAAAACCCGCCCGCTGAAGTGTGGATGCGAGATCGCGGCCTGTGGTGTTGGCCGGGGCTCCGGCGCCGAAGGTGTTCATTCCCCCATTTTCGCACTTTGGGGCAGGCGTTGCGAACCGGCTAGGAGATCATGGCCCGCCGCGCGCTGTCGGTGCGCTGGGCCGGGTTGCCAATGCGCAGCTCGACGGCGATCACGCTCACCTGTGTGGGCCCCACCAGCACCGGGTTGAATTCCAGCCACGCAATTTCCGGGTGCTCGTCCTTGAGCAGCCCCACGCGGGCCACCAGGTCCTCGAGCGCCGCCACGTTTCCGGCGGGCAGGCCCGCATAGCCAAACAGCTTCACGGCCGCCCGCGGGGACCGGACGAGTTCCGCCGCGTCACCCGTGGACAGAGGGGGCACACGGTGCGCCCAGTCGTCCAGCAGGTTCACGGCGTCGCCGGAGAGGCCGAAGGAGACCACCGGGCCAAGCAGCGGGTCCTCGATGGCGCGCAGCGTGCAGGACTGGCCCACTTCCGCCATGCTCTGCACCTCCAGGCTGCTTGTCCCGTAGGGTTCGAGCAGCTTGCGCATTTGGGCGATGTTTCGGCGCAGGGACGCGTCATTTTCGATGTTGATGCGCACCCCGCCCAGGTCCAGGCGGTGCCGCAGCGCGTTGTCCAGGGTCTTGATGGCAACTGGCCACCCCAGCCTCCCTGCGGCGGCCACCGCCTCGTCATCGGTGGTGAAAGGGGCGGACTCAAGCACGCTGATGCCGTAGTGTCCCAGCAGCTCGCGGGTGCGGGCGGGGTCCAGGGTGAGCAGTTCCGCCCCGGAGACGTCCTCCAACCAGAGGTCCAACAACCCCTCCACCGCTTCCGTGTCCACGCCGGCCGGCGGGTCGAAGCTGGTTGCTTCCGTGGTCAGCCACTGCGCGTAGCGGGTCACGGCGGCCAGGGCGGCCACGGCGGTGCCGGGGCTGGAGTAGCACGGCAGCCCGCCCGCCAGCTGGCGGTCAACGCGGATGCGGGTGTCCACGATCCCGGTAAATGCCGCCACCACCGGCTTGCCGGCCTCCTCGGAGCAGGCCATGAGCGTTGCGGCAATGCTGTCCACGGTGAGCCCGGCAACGGGAAGCAGCGTGACAATGGCGGAGTCGACGCCGGATCGGGCCAGGGCCTCGCCGACCGTGCGCCTGAGCAGGGGCAGGGCCCGGGACTGGCCGATGTCCAGGACCAGATTAGCCGCCACGGCGGCGACCGTGAGTCCCTGCTGTTCGGCGGAGTCCGCCACCACTGCGCCCATGGCCAGGGAGTTGCTGAAGATGGCCAGGCCGGGCCCCCGGGGCAGCGGCTGGCCCGTCACAATCTGTGCGACGTCGGCCAGTTCCTCAAGGGTGTTGACCCGGATAACGCCGGACTGGCGGAGCATGGCGTCCAGGGCACCCGACGGTGCCTGCGTCGTGCGAACGGCGTGGCCAGGTGGCAGGCGCAGCCCCATGGTGTCTGACTTTGCGACGATCACCGGCTTGTTGCGGGCCAGGCGGCGGGAGATGCGTGAAAACTTGCGGGGGTTGCCAATGGATTCCAGGTACAGCCCGCAGGCAGTGGTGTTGGGGTCGTCCTCCCAGAACTGCATGAGGTCGTTGCCGGAGACATCGGCCCGATTGCCTGCGGACAGCACGGTGGAGAGTCCCACCTCCCGGCGGTTCAGCGACGCATACAGCGACACTCCCAGGGCGGCGGACTGGCTAAAGACGCCGAGCCCTCCGCGCAGGGGCAGTTCCGGGGCCATGGACGCGTTCAGCGAGACCGACGGATCGGTATTGGCCAGTCCGAGCGACGCAGGGCCCACCAGCCGCATGCCGTTCGCCCGGGCCAGGCGCACCAGCGCCCTCTGCCGCACCAGGCCGGCGGCGCCGTCGTCGGCAAAGCCCGAAGTGGCAATGACCAGTCCCTTCACTCCAGCGTCACCACATTCGGCTACAACGGAGGCAAGCTGTTCGTAGGAGACGGCGATGACTGCCAGGTCCACGGGGCCGGGCACCTCGGCAATGGAGGCGTAGGGCATCATGCCGGAGACCTCCAGTGCCTCCTTGTTGACGGCGTGGACAGCCCCGGCAAAACCACCTTCCACCACGTGTTCGAGCAGCTGCCGGCCGATGCTCCCCCACACACGGCTGGCGCCGATGACTGCCACGGAGGCCGGCGCCACCAGTGCGGCAACGCTGCGCGCCTCGGCCCGGTGTTCCCGGGACGCCATGACGGCGCGGGACTTCTCGGTGGGGTCGATGTCGAAGGCCAGGGAGACCACCCCGTCGTCGAAGTGGCGGTGGACCTCATAGCCGGCCTCGGAGAAGACCTGCATCATCTTGCGGTTTTCCGGCAGCACCTCGGCGGTGAACCTGTCGATCCCGTTTTCGCGGGCTGCCGCGGCGAGGTGTTCGAGCAGAATGGAGCCCAGTCCGCGGCCCTGGTCGGCGTCGGAGACGTTGAAGGCCACCTCGGCCTCGGCGGGGTTGTCCAGGCGGTCGTAGCGGCCAATGCCAATGATCCGTTCCCGGTGGGTGATGACGAAAGCCACCCTGTCCCGGTAGTCCAGTTCCGTGAAGCGGCGCAGCTCCTTGGGCGTCAGCTTGGACTTGTAGGTGAAAAAGCGGAGGTAGATGGAGTTTTGCGACTGCGCCATGTGGAAGACCTGCACGGCGTCGGCGTCGGCGGGGGTCATGGGCCTCAAATGCCCGGTTCCGCCGTCACGCAGCACGACATCGGCCTCCCAATGTGCCGGATATACGGGTGCGGGCTCTGGCTTCACCATAGAATCACTGTACCGACATGTTCGCCTTCACGGGCTGTGCCGTGCTGCAATACCCGCCACACGAATAGGAACCCTCGCCGCCATGGCCAAGCGCCAACCCCCTGTAGACGATGACACCACCGGCAACTTCACCGAAAATATTGTTGAGATTGATGTTTCCAGTGAAATGGAAGGCTCCTTCCTGGAGTACGCCTATTCGGTGATTTATTCGCGTGCGCTGCCGGATGCCCGCGACGGACTCAAGCCGGTGCAGCGGCGCATCCTGTACATGATGAGCGAGATGGGCCTGCGCCCCGAAAAGGGCCACGTCAAGAGCGCCCGGGTGGTGGGCGAGGTCATGGGCAAGCTTCACCCGCACGGCGACACAGCCATCTACGACACCATGGTGCGCATGGCCCAGGACTTCTCCCTGCGCCTGCCGCTCATTGACGGCCACGGAAACTTTGGCTCCCTCGACGACGGCCCGGCGGCCCCCCGTTACACCGAGGCCCGGATGGCCGCCGCGGCCCTGGAGCTGACGGGCAACCTGGGCGAAGACGTGGTGGACTTTGTACCCAGCTACGACAACGAGATGACGCAGCCGTCCGTGCTGCCCGCGGCCTTCCCGAACCTTTTGGTCAATGGCGCCAGCGGCATCGCCGTGGGCATGGCCACCAACATGGCACCGCACAACCTCGGGGAAGTCATCGCCGCGACCCGGCACCTGATCACCAACCCGGACGCCACCCTCGAGGACATCATGGCGTACGTGCCGGGCCCGGACCTGCCCTCCGGCGGCCGGATTGTGGGACTGGCGGGCATCCGCGACGCCTACGCCACGGGCCGGGGCTCCTTCAAAACACGCGCCAAGATCGCCGTCGAGCAGCTCTCCCCCCGGCGGGTGGGACTCGTGGTCACGGAACTGCCGTACCTGGTGGGACCGGAGAAGGTGGTTGAAAAGATCAAGGACGCCATCAACGCCAAGAAACTTGTCGGCATCTCCGACCTGGTGGACCTGACTGACCGCAAGCACGGGCTGCGGTTGGTCATCGAGGTCAAGAACGGCTTCAACCCGGCCGCCGTCATGGCCCAGCTGTACCGCTACACGCCCATGGAGGACTCCTTCGGCATCAACAACGTCTGCCTCGTCGACGGGCAGCCGCAAACCCTGGGCCTGGTGGAGCTGCTGCAGGTCTTCCTTGCCCACCGCATCGACGTGGTGCGCCGCCGCACGGCGTTCCGCCTGGGCAAAAAGCAGGACCGCCTGCACCTTGTGGAGGGCATGCTGCTGGCCATCGTGGACATCGACGAGGTCATCCAGGTCATCCGCACCTCCGACGAGGTGGCAGCCGCGCGCGAACGCCTCATGGCCATATACGACCTCTCCGAAATCCAGGCCAACTACATTCTGGACCTGCAGCTGCGCCGGCTCACCCGCTTCTCCATGGTGGAACTGGAAGCCGAGCGCGACGAACTCCACCGCGACATCGCGGCCCTCGAAGCGATCCTGGCCTCGAAGGAGCTGCTGCACCAGCTCGTTTCCGATGAACTCGGTGAAGTGGCGGCCAAGTACGCCACCCCGCGCCGCACCGTGCTGCTGGAATCGGAGGCCATGGCCCCGTCTGTCGCGAAGGCCCTGGCCGCGGGCGGTCCGGCGGGCAAGGGCGGTCTGGCGCCGCTGGCCCTGGAAATTGCCGACGACCCCTGCTGGGTGCTGCTGAGCTCCTCCGGCCAGATCGCCCGCACCTCCAACGCCGAACCGCTGGCGGATACCGGCGCGCGCGGGCGGCACGATGTCTTCTCCTCCGTGCTGAAAAGCACTGCGCGGTCCGAAATTGGCGCGCTGACGTCGCTGGGCCGGATGCTGCGGCTGCAGGTGGTGGATATGCCCGTGCTGCCGCCCACCAACGCCCTGCCCAACCTGGCCGGCGGCGTTGCCGCCAAGGAGTTCATCACGCTGGGCAAGGGAGAGAGCCTGGTGGGCTTTGTCCCGCTGAACGCCACTTTTGCGGTGGGCACCGCTGCCGGAGTGGTCAAGCGGGTCACGCCCGAATATCCCCTGAACCGGGACGAATGGGAGTACATCTCCCTCAAGCCCAGGGACACGGTGGTGGGCGCCGCGGTTGCCGCGGACAGCGACGACCTGGTGTTCATCACCCAGCGCGCCCAGCTGCTGCGCTACAGCGCCGGAGGTGTCCGCCCGCAGGGCCGGACGGCCGGGGGCATGGCCGGAATCAAGCTGGGCGCCGGCGACGCCGTGCTCAGCTTCACCGCGGTCTCCCCCACCGACACCGAGGCTGTGGTGGTCACCGTTGCCGGCGGGCAGGACGCCCTGCCCGGCACGCCGTCGGGCAGTGCCAAGGTCACCGCGCTCTCCGAGTACCCGGCGAAGGGACGTGCGACCGGAGGCGTCCGGGCACACAGGTTCCTCAAGGGCGAGGACAGGCTGACCGTCGCCTGGGCCGGCCACGGACCCGCCAAGGCGTCCACCGCCACCGGCGTGGTGCGTGCCCTGCCCGTGGAGCACGGCCACCGGGACGGCTCCGGCGTGGCCCTGTCCGCCGCCATCGACCTGGTGGGGCCCAGCCTTGACGGCGGCGCCCCGGACGGCCCCGCGCCCGTGCCTGGCGCCCGCTCCGCTGCCCCGGAATCTGCCGCTGCGGCCGCGCTCCCGGCACCGTCCACCGATTCCGCCCCCATCCCCGAGGCCATGCAGGAGGCTTTCGAGCTGCCCACGGACTAGTCCCCACGCCCTCCCACCACTCGCAAGCTCGAGGCGGGCCCCTCGGGCGCGTGGGCCCACCCACGCCCTCCCACTGCCGAGGCGGGCCCCTCGGGCGCGTGGGCCCACCCACGCCCTCCCACTGCCGAGGCGGGCCCCTCGGGCGCGTGGGCCCACCCACGCCCTCCCACTGCCGAGGCGGGCCCCTCGGGCGCGTGGGCCCACCCACGCCCTCCCACTGCCGAGGCGGGCCCCTCGGGCGCGTGGGCCCACCCACGCCCTCCCACTGCCGAGGCGGGCCCCTCGGGCGCGTGGGCCCACCCACGCCCTCCCACTGCCGAGGCGGCATAGACTGGCCCCATGCCGATCATTCCCGACGAAAAAGACTGGACATGGGTGCTGGAAAAGCCGTGTCCCGAGTGCGGTTTCAGCGCCTCAAGCACCACACCCGCCACAGTTGCCACCACCATTCCGGCCGTCCTGCCGCGCTGGGAGCAGGCACTGAAGCGTGCGGATGCGGAAGTCCGCCCGAACGATTCCACGTGGTCGGTGCTGGAATACGCCGCCCATGTACGGGACGTCTTTGACGTGTTCGACGGCCGGCTGGAGCTAATGCTGTCGCAGGACTTCCCCACCTTTGCCAACTGGGACCAGGACCGGGCCGCCTTGGACGGCAATTACGCCTCGCTGGACCCGGACCAGGTGTCCCGTGAATTGGTCCAAAACGGCGAGGACGCCGCATCGGCGTTTGCGTCGGTCCCGCCGGAACTGTGGGGGCGCAGCGGGCTGCGCAGCAACGGCGCGGAGTTTACCGTGCTTACCCTGTCCGGCTACTTCCTCCATGACGTGATCCACCACCTCCACGACGTCGACGCCTGACGCGCTAAAGGAGCTTGTCCCACGCCAGCGTGCGCCGCAGCGGCCGGTAGCCCATGCCTTGGTACAGCCCCAGGGCGCCGGTCGGGTTTTCGGTGTCGACGTCCAGGCACGCGTGATCCATCCCCGCGGCCTTGTACCTGGCCATGGCGTCGGCCAGCAGCGCAGGGGCAATCCCGCGGCCGCGCCAGGCCCGGCGCACGCCCAGCAGCTCCGTGTAGCCTTCCCACCGGCCCTCCCTGTCAAACCGTTCGGGGTCGTACATGGAGAGCTGGTAACCAGCCACCGCGCCCGTCGCGTCGTCGAGCGCCACCGCCGACCAGTCGGTCCTGAGGTCCTCGTTCCGGAGCAGGAATCCCCACTGCTGGACGCTGCGCGGCTCCGAGCCCCAGTGGTCGGCAAAGGCTTCGTTGTGGGCCAGCCGCACGGCCTCGGCCAAGTCAGGAGTGAACGGCTCGATGCGGAGGCCCGCGGGGGCCGGCACCACGGGAATTTCCGCCAGCGGACGCAGCATCTCGGAGTAGTACCGGGTCACCGAGTAGCCACCCTGGCGCAACAGTGCCGTGTGGGACGGGTTGTCCTCCTCCGTGTAGGTACGCACCAGCGGGTTCGGGACGCCGTCGGCGGCGAACCTGGCCCGGACCCGGGCTTCCTGCCAGGCCAGCACGGCTGCCCCGATCCCCCGGCGCTGCCATTGCGGGTCGACGCCGCCAAATACTGCGGCCTTGGTGCCCGAGGGGTTCTTTGACACCCGGGCGAACGCCCGCAAGGCACCGGAACTCTCAACCCCGGCAAGGGTGTTCTCCGCCGCGGGATTGACCGTGTCTTCAAAGAACACGGCCAGTTCGGATCGGGTCTCGTGCCAGTGAGCGCGCTCGGCCGCGGCAATCCGCACAATCAGCGCCAGCCACGCCTCCAGGTCGGTTGGCGCCAGGGGACGGAACACCAGTCCGTCGGCAGTGGGCAAGGAATCATCCGGTGCAAGTGGCATTTCCCCAGCCTAGACGCCCGCTTCCCGCCGCACCATGCCTTCCCGGCCGCTCCCGGCCGAAAGCACCAGGTGGGAATCGCCGCCCGCGGCAAGTTCGCCGTCGTGCGTCACCAGGACCACGGCGGCGCCGGAGAGCGCCCCGCGAAGGTCCGCGACGAGTTCCGCGGACTCGTCCACGCCCAGATGCGCCGTTGGCTCATCGAGAAGCACGACGGCGGCCCCCGCCACGAGCGTGCGGGCCACCGACACCCGGGTCCGCTGCCCGCCGGACAGGTGGTGGCCGCCCGGGCCGACGCGCGTGCCCAGTCCGTCGGGCAGGCCACGGTACCAGGGGCCCAGGCCCACCGTCTCCAGGGCGTCCTCCAACTCGGTGTCCGCTGGCGCGTCCGTTGCGGGACGGGCCAGGGCGAGGTTGGAGCGCAGGGTGGAGTTGAACAGGTACGGCTCCTGCGGGCACCACGCCAGCTGCCGCAGCGACGCCGTGGTGGCGTGGGCGTCATTGAGCGTGTAGCTGCCCCGTTCCGGCTTCAGGAACCCCAGCAGCACGGCGAGCAGGGTCGACTTGCCCGAGCCGGACGGCCCGCTGACGGTCCACCACCTGCCTTGTTCGGTGCCTCCGCTGATGCGTTCAAACACCGGTTCCGGAGCGTCCGGGTACCGTGCCGTGACGTTGTCGACGCGCAGTGACGTAACGGGCGGGCCGCATGGTCCGCCGGCAGGCTCGGCCCCGGTGGCAGGCGTGTCCGCCATGCCGGCGGGCGCACCGTCCAGCATCGGCATGGTCCGGGCCAGCATGGCACCGAGCACGGGCAACTGCTCCACCGCTTCCACATACTGTCCCAGCGGTTCCGTCAGGGCCAGCATGAGCAGCGCGGCAACGGCGGCGGCGCGGGGGTCGGCCCCGGAGCCAATGGCGGTGGCAGCCACGGCGACCGCGGCCAGGGAGGTCAGGGCTGCAACGGCCGATTGCCCCAGACCGTTGGCCCAGGCCAACCGGCGCAGCGGCGCGGAGACGGTGAGGTCCCGGGCGGCAAACGTGCGCGCCTGCACCCCGCCCACCCCGTTGGCGGACAGTTGTCCGGCGGCGGCAAACAGTGTGGTGGCCCGGCTGGCCAGCCAGGAACGGTGTACGGCCGCCGCCGCCGAGGCCTTGCGCTGCGCTGCGTAAACCGCCACGGGCAGCACCAGCAGCCCCAGCACTCCAAGCACCGCCACGACGCCGGCGGCCTGCGGCACCAGCCACAGCGTCGCGGCAAGCACGGCCAGGAACGACAAAACGGCGGACGGAATGGGGACCACGGCCCGCGGCAGGGCGTCGCGGAGTTCGTCCACATCGGAGATGAGCGTGCCCAGCGACCCGCCCGAGCGCGTCAACCGTCCCCAGTGCCGCACGTCGGAGCCCAGCGCGTCCCACAATTTCAGGCGCAGTTCCGCGGCCCAGCGGAATACCGCGTCGTGGGTCAGCAGCCGTTCGCTGTAGCGCAGCACGGAGCGGCCCACGCCAAAGGCACGCACGCCCACGATCAGCACCATCAGGTACATGATGGGCGGCTGGGCTGCGGCCCATACAATCAGCCAGCCGGAAATGCCGGACAGCGCCGCGGCGCTCAAGGTGGCGAGCACGGACACCAGCACCCCGGCCGCAAAACGCGGGGAGCGCCAGGGCAGGTGCCGCAGCCACCGCCATTGAAACCGCACGGGTGCTGAGTCGTATGTCAGCTTGGGAGCAGGGCCGGGCGTCAGACCAGGCGCTGAACCTGGCAACTGGCCTGGCGCCGGCAGGGCTGAAGCAGTGGCAGCTGCAGCCGCGAAGGGCGAGGCTGCCCGGGCCCGGTCGGCATCGGTGGGATCGATGATGTCTGCAGGATCAATCTCCGGGCCGCGCAGCAGGGTCGCGAGCAGGGGGTCGTGCGTGGCCACCACCAGGGCCACGGTCCCGCGCAGTGACGCAAGCGCCTGTTGGACGGCCCGGGCAGACACCGGGTCCAGGTGGGCGGTGGGTTCGTCCAGCAGGGCCAGTTCCACGGCGGGATCCCCGGCAATCCGGGCCAGGGCCCGGGCCACGGCCACGCGCCGCAGCTCACCCGGGCTGCAGTCCAGCGGCGACCGCCCGGACAAGTGTCCGGCGTTGACCCGCCACAGTGCGGCGGCAACGGCGGCAGCGGGAACCGGCACGCCGGACGGGCCCCCGGCATAGAGGGCCACCTCTTCCGCCACGGTATCCTCCGTGAACACGGGGTGCTGCGGAACCCACACGATGGCGTCGGCCGCCGGACGATGCAGCCCGCCGCCGACCTCCGCTTCTCCCAGCAGCCCGGCCATGGCGGCCAGGGCCGTGGACTTGCCCGTGCCGCTGGGGCCGTCCAGAACCAGGACGCCGCCGCGGGGGATGCTGGCTGTAAAGGCCGACAGCGCCGGCTCCCTCCGCCCCGGGTACGCCACGGTAAGGCGTGCGGCGCGCAGGACGGGGACTCCGGCGTCGTGCCCTGCTTCAGCGTGCAGCGCGGCAGCGCGCAGGGCGGGACCACCGCCGTCGTGCCCTGCCCCAGCGCCCAAGGCGGCGTCGCGCAGTGCGCCGGCAGGCATGGCAGTCGCGGCGTCGGGCACGGCCCCGGCAGGCACGGCACCTGTTCCGGCGTAAAGGATTTCATTGACGCGGCGCAGGGCCTCCACACCGTCCTCGCTGCCGTGGTGGGCGGCGCCGACGTCGCGCAGCGGCCGGAAGCACTCCGGCGCCAGCATGAGGGCCAGCAGGCCCGCCTCGAGCGTCATGTCACCGGCGACGAGCCTGACGCCAATGAACACCGCCACGAGGGCCACGGAGATGGTGCTGATCAATTCCAGTGCCATGGAGGACAGGAATGCCGTGCGCAGCGTGGCCATGGTGGACTTGCGGTACTTCTCCGAGACGTCGGCAAGTGCCTGGCGCTGCGCCCCGGCACGGCGCAGGCCCACCAGCACGGGCAGGCCGCGGGCCAGCTCCAGCAGGTGGTTGGAGAGCCGGTCGAGGCCGCGGGCGGCCAGTTCCACCCGGTCCTGGGTGTGAAAGCCGATCAGGATCATGAATACCGGCACCAGCGGCACGGTCAGGGCCACAATGAGCGCACTGACCCAGTCGGTGAGGAGGATTTGCAGCCCCACCACGGCGGGCAGGACGGCGCAGCCGACAAGGGCTGGCAGGTAGGCGGTGAAGTAGCTGTCCAGTCCGTCCAGGCCGCGGCTTGCCAGCATCCCGTCCGCGCCCGTGCCCGCGCTCCCGTTCCCGCTCCCTTTAGCTCCGCCCAGCCGGTGTGTCATGAGCTTGGCGCGCAGTTCTTCCTTGGTGCCCATGGCGGCCCGGCGGGCCAGGACCTGTTGGCCCCATGCCGCAGCCCCCAGGAGGACTGCCCCCAACGATCCCTGCACGGCCAGCCGTGCCAGGTCGGGCTGGGTGCCCCCAGCCCAGCGGGCCAGTGCGTGCGCCAGGGCAGCCATGAGCAGCACCAGTGCCACGGCCTTCAGTGCCGCCATCCCCGCCAGGCTGGCGAGGGCCGTGCGTGTGTTCTTTCCCGGGGGCAGTTGGGGGCGGGCCATGCTAGAGCGCCCCTGCCGCTGACCCGGCTGACGCCGTCTCCCCCAGCCCGACGGCGGGGGCAAAGTCATGCGGTTCGGGCAGGTGGGCCACGCTGATGCGCTTGCGGAAGATCCAATAGGTCCATGCCTGGTAGGCCAGCACCAGCGGCAGGCCCACGGCCGCCACGATGGACATCAGCCCCAGCGTGTAGGGCGACGACGACGCGTTGGCCACCGTCAGATTCCAGGCGGCGTCAAGCGTTGACGGCAGGACAACCGGGAAAACGCCGCTGAAGATTGCGGCGCTGCCGGCCAGAAGGAACCCGCCCATGGCCAGGAAGCTCACGCCTTCGCGGCCAGCCCGGTTGGCCAGCCAGGACACTACCGCGCCAATGACGGCCAGGGCAATCAGGAGCCAGCTGAACCACTTGCCGTTTTGCGCGGACACCAGGATCGCCCAGGCGGCCAGCGGAAGCAGCCCAAGCGGCATCCAGCGGCGGACCGCGGCGCGCGCACGGTGGCGGATCTCGCCGTCGGTCTTCAGGGCCAGGAAGGCCGAGGCCTGGATCAGGCAGAAGCCCACCACGGCCGCGCCGCCCAGCATGCCCGGCCAGGTGAACCAGGCAAAGGGCCCGCCCACGCGGTCGCCGTTGGTGTTCAGCGGCAGGCCAGTGGTGGTCAGGGCCAGCATGGCACCGATGCCGAACGCAGCCGTGAAGGAACCGATCGCGATGGCCCAGTCCCAGGTGCGGCGCCACGAATCACGGTGGACCTTGCCACGGTATTCAAAGGCCACTGCCCGGAAGATCAGTGCGAGCAGGACAAACACCAGCGGGATGTACAGGCTGGAGAAGAGCGATGCGTACCAGAATGGGAAGGCCGCAAAGGTGGCGCCGCCGGCGGTGATCAGCCAGACCTCGTTGCCGTCCCAGACGGGGCCGACGGTGTTCAGCAGCAGGCGCCGCTCCTTTTCGTCCCGGGCAAAGACCTTCATGAGCATGCCCACGCCGAGGTCGAACCCCTCCAGGAAGAGGTATCCGGTCCACAGCACGGCAATGAGAACAAACCACAGGGTGGGAAGAAAATCCATCGTTTAGTCCTTAGTTCCAGGCATGGATAGTGAAAGCCATTGGGAAGGGGCGGTGACGCTAGTAGGCAAACGCAAGCACATCGTCCCCGTCCCCCTCCCCGTCGGGGTGCGTCCCGGCGTCGTCCTCGTCCTTTCCGCCGGAGCCTCCTGGATGGCCAAGCTCGGGCATGGCGGACGGCACGCCGCCGCGGACGTACTTGGTCAGCAGCACCACCTCCACCACCAGCAACACGGCGTACACGGTGCCCAGGGCCACCAGGGAGAAGATCATCTCCCCCGCCGAGACACCCGGGGACACGGCGGCAGCGGTGAACATGAACACCTGGTCGATGCCGGACATGGACGGATTGGGCGCCACCACAAACGGCTGCCGGCCCATTTCGGTGAAGATCCAGCCAGCGGCGTTCGCGCCAAACGGGGCCAGGATGCCCACCAGGGCCAGCCGCATGAGCCACCGCGGCCGCGGGACGGTGCCCTTGCGGGTGGCCCATAGTGCCACGGCCGCGGCCATGGCCGCCAGGCCACCAAAACCGATCATCATCCGGAATCCCCAGTAGGTGACGGGCATGACGGGCACGTAGTTGATGGGCTGCCCTGCGCGGTCCCCGTAGATGGGATTGTCCGGCAGGTTGGTGCCGTACTTGGCCTGGTATTCGGGCACAAGCGTGTTCACGCCCTTGATGTCGGTGGTGAAGTCGCTGTGCGCCAGGAAGGACAGAATGCCGGGGACCTCCATCACGGCCACCACCTTGGAGCAGTCGCGGCTGCTCAGGTCGCCGATGGACAGAATGGAGAAGCTGGTGCCGTCGTGGCAGGCGGCCTCGGCGGCGGCCATCTTCATGGGCTGCTGCTCGAACATGAGCTTGCCCGACAAGTCACCGGAAACTGCGGATCCGGCAAAGGCGATCATGGCCACCACGGCGCCAAAGCGCAGGGACTTGATCCACAGGGAGTGGTCCTTCTTGTCCCTGCCGGGGATGGAGTCCGATTCGCCGACCACCACGCGCCCCGTCGCGTCGACGGTGTCAATGCCGTCGTGGCGCCGCCTCCACAGGTGGTACCAGGAAATGCCGAGCAGGAAGCTGCCGGCCACGGCAAGGGCGCCGGTGATGGTGTGGAAGAACGCCACCAGCGCGGTGTTGTTGGTGAAGACCGCCCAGGCATCGACCATGTGCGGGTAGCCGTCCACTATCTGCACGCCGACGGGGTGCTGCATCCAGGAATTGGCCACCAGGATGAAGTAGGCGGAGACAACGGAGCCGGACACGGCGATCCAAAGACAGGCGAGGTGGATCTTGGCGGGCAGCTTCTTCCACCCGAAGATCCACAGGCCCAGGAACGTGGATTCAACGAAGAACGCCAGCAGCGATTCCATGGCAAGCGGAGCGCCGAAGACGTCCCCCACGAAGCGGCTGTATTCGCTCCAGGCCATGCCGAACTGGAATTCCTGGACGATCCCCGTGGCCACGCCCATGATGAAGTTGATCAGGAACAGTTTGCCCCAGAACTTCGTGGCGCGCAGGTACTCTTCCTTCCCGGTGCGGTGCCAAGAGGTTTGCAGCACGGCCACCAGCAGCCCCAGCCCGATGGTCAGCGGCACCATCAAAAAGTGGTAGACCGTGACGATCCCAAACTGCCACCTGGCAATGTCCAGAGCTTCCATCAACTTCCCTCAATTCAAGACTTGTGCCACACCGATGGAGCCAATTCTACAACCCGTAGAAGTACAAGTTCTACCCTGTGTAGAACATTGCTGTCAAAAGCTGTACATTAGAACTTGACATACTACTTTTCGAACAACTTGTTAAAGAAGGATCTTGCATGGCGACACTTGGGGACCTGGAACGGGCCGTGATGGATCTTTTGTGGGAACACCCCGAAGCCATCACCGCCAACACACTGCGGGACCTGCTCTCACAGCGGACGACGGAAGCTGATTCGCGCCCGCTGGCGGTCACCACAGTCCTTACGGTGCTGTCCCGGCTGGAGAAGAAGGGCCTGGTGGAGCGGGAACGCTCCGTCCGCCCGCACCGCTACCGTGCCGTGACGAGCCGCGCCGACCACACGGCCGAGCTCATGCTCGAAGTCTTGGGCTCCGCGCCGGACCGCGAAGCCGTACTGGCGCGCTTCATCGGCACCGTCAGCGACGGCGAGGCGGAAACCCTGCGCAAGCTGCTGGGCCGCGACTAACAGGCTTCGCCGCCGTCCTCCGGCCCCCGTGACCCAGCGGACCGGCGGCGGGCGGTAAATTGGGACTATGTTCTGGACCTCGTGGATCCTTGCCGGCCTGGCCATCGCATTGGCGTGGCCGGTGCCCGTTATCTTGTCGCGCGCCAAATGGCCGGCGCGGGCACCGTTTGCCGCCATGGTTCTCTGGCAGTCGATAGCACTGGCCGGCGGGTTGTCCATGATTGGTGCCATGCTCTGCTACGGCCTGGTGCCGCTGGGCGACAGCCTGGCATCCGGGCTGCACGGGCTGCTGCGGGTGGTCACCGGCCGGGAGTCGCTGGACACGCTGGGCCTGGTCCATGCCTTCGCCCTGAGCGCCGCCGCACTGCTGTCCGCACACCTGGTGTTTACCCTGTGGCTGAGCTACTTCCGCATCAACCGCCAGCGCAACCGCCACCGGGACCTGCTGAACCTGCTCAGCTCCCCCTCCAGCGACCGCCCCGACACGCTGGTCATCAACCACGAGGCCCCCGTCGCCTACTGCCTCCCCGGCGGCTCGCGCTCGGTGACGGTGCTCTCCGACGGTCTCATGACGCTCCTCTCCCCTGAGGAACTGCGCGGTGTGCTCCTCCACGAGCAGACGCACCTGGCGCAGCGCCACCACCTGCTGTTGTGGGCCTTTGCGGCCTGGCGGTCGGCGCTGCCCTGGCTGCCCACCTCGAAGCTGGCCCAGCGCGCAGTCTCCTCCCTGATCGAGATCATGGCCGACGACGTCGCCCTGCGTTCCGTGGGCAAGTCCACCCTGGTCACGGCCATCGCGCTGGTGGCCAGCGGCCCGGCTCGGCTGCCCGCCGCGTCTCTGGTGGGCGGCGGAGCTGAGCAGATTGACACGCCGGCAACGACGTCGGCCCGGCTGGGCAGGCTGCTCGCCCCGGCCCCGGCGCTGGGCCCCGGTCCGCAGGCGGTGGTGATTGCCGCCGCGGTGCTGCTGCTGGCCGCACCGACGGCGCTGCTGCTGGTGCCGGGCATCTTCGCCTGACCGGCTCCGACGCTCTCAGCTTCGGGGCACTTTCCTCCGACGCTCCCTCAGCACGTGAGGGAGCGTTTCTGAATTTGGCACCGAAAGTGAGAGAGCGTTTGTATGGCGCTAGGCGTCGATGCGGTCCGCGTCCAGGTGTTCGCTGCCGGCCACAATGAACTCCTTGCGCGGGGCCACCTCGGCCCCCATGAGCAGCTCGAAGGTGTGCTCGGCGCGGTCGGCGTCGGCGCTGGTCACCCGACGCAGCATGCGGTGGCGGGGGTCCATGGTGGTTTCCGCCAGCTGTTCGGCATCCATCTCGCCCAGGCCCTTGTAGCGCTGGATCGGCTTCTTGTAGCTTTTGCCCGACTTTTCCAGCTTGGCCAGCAGCGCGTGCAGTTCCTTTTCCGAATAGGTGTAGACCATCTCATTGGCCTTGGAGCCGGCATGGATGATTTCCACCCGGTGCAGGGGCGGGACGGCCGCGTACACGTTTCCGGCGTCGATCATGGGACGCATGTACCGGAAGAACAGCGTCAGCAGCAGGGTGCGGATGTGGGCGCCGTCAACGTCGGCATCCGTCATGAGGATCACCTTGCCGTACCGGGCCGCTTCCAGGTCGAAGCTGCGGCCGGAGCCGGCGCCCACCACCTGGATGAGAGCGGCGCACTCGGCGTTGGCCAGCATGTCGCCCACTGACGCCTTTTGGACGTTGAGGATCTTGCCGCGGATCGGCAGCAGCGCCTGGAAGTCCGAGGACCGGGCCAGCTTGGCCGTGCCCAGGGCGCTGTCACCCTCAACGATGAACAGTTCGCTCTTCTTGACGTCGTTGCTGCGGCAGTCGGCCAGCTTTGTGGGCAGCGATGACGTCTCCAGTGCGTTCTTGCGGCGCTGGGTTTCCTTGTGCACCCGCGCCGAGATGCGCGACTTCATTTCCGAAACGACTTTTTCCAGCAGGGTGGCCGCCTGGATCTTCTCGCCGCGCGCCGTGGATTCCAGCTTGGCCTTGAGTTCCTTTTCCACCACCTTGGCCACAATGGCCTTGACGGCGGGGGTACCCAGGATTTCCTTCGTCTGGCCCTCGAACTGCGGTTCGGCCAGGCGGACGGTCAGCACGGCGGTCAGCCCGGCCATGACGTCGTCCTTTTCAATTTTGTCATTACCGGCCTTGAGCTTGCGGGCGTTGGCCTCAACGACCTTCCGGAAGGTTTTCAGCAGCGCCTGTTCAAAACCTTCCTGGTGGCGTCCGCCCTTGGGCGTGGCGATGATGTTCACAAAGCTGCGCATGGTGGTGTCGTACCCCACCCCCCAGCGCAGGGCAATGTCCACTTCACAGTCCCGCTCCACGGCCGTGCTCTCCAGGTGGCCGGAGGCATTGAGCACCGGCACTGTTTCGGTGAAGCTGCCGTGCCCCTGCAGTCGCCAAATATCGGTCACTGAGCCGCCAATGGACAGGAAGTCCACAAACTCGGAGAGGCCGCCATCGTGGTGGAACACTTCTTCATGGGAGGCAAACTCGCCAGGTGTGCCGGGCAGGCGGCGGTCGTCGCGGACCGTGATTTTCAGCCCCGGGACCAGAAAGGAGGTCTGGCGGGCTCGGGAGACGAGTTCCTCGTAGGAGAACTTGGCGTCCGCCGTGAAGATCTGACGGTCTGCCCAATACCGGATCCGGGTACCGGTCACGCCGCGCTTGGTGCTGCCGACAATATCCAGGCTGGACTTCTCCGTGAACGGTTCAAAGCCCACATCGGGGCTCAGTGCCTTGCCGGTGTCCTTGAAGTGGCCCGGTTCGCCGCGCCGAAAGCTCATCTGGTACGTCTTGCCGCCGCGGTCCACTTGGGCGTCCATGCGGGCGGACAGGGCGTTCACCACGCTGGCACCGACGCCGTGGAGGCCACCCGATGCCGCGTAGGAGGTGCCGCCGAACTTGCCACCGGCGTGGAGCTTGGTCAGCACCACTTCCAGGCCGGTGAGCCCGGTCTTGGGCTCCACGTCCACGGGGATGCCGCGGCCGTCGTCGTGCACTTCAACGGAAGTGTCCCTGTGCAGGATGACCAGAATGTTCTGCCCGTACCCGGCCAGAGCCTCATCCACGGAGTTGTCAATGATCTCCCACAGGCAGTGCATGAGTCCGCGGGAGTCGGTGGAGCCGATGTACATGCCGGGGCGCTTCCGAACGGCCTCCAGCCCCTCCAGCACGGAGAGGTGACGGGCGCTGTAATCGGAATTCATTCGTGCCACGGCTGGCGTGCTCCTTGGGACTGTGACTGTAACTGGTGCGGATGTGCGCCGTATGGGGGAAGGCGCGCCCACTCAAGGTTAACGCGTGATTGACCCCTTCCCGGACAGGCATGCCGCACATGCCCAGGCTACGCGGTTAGCGAAAGTGCACCGTGGCTGGCATGAAGTCGGCCCGATAGGTGGTTGTATGAAGTACAGGAACTAATGAAGGAGGCCATGATGACTACCACCGCCATTGCCAGCCGAGAGCTGAATACGATGGACCGTTGCGACCGTTGTGGCGCACAAGCTTATGTACGGGTGGTGCTGGAATCCTCCGGGGGCGAACTGCTCTTTTGCGGGCACCACGCCCGCTCCGTGGAAGCGACGTTGAAGCCGATGTCCTCCCAGTGGCAGGACGAGACCAGCCGCCTCAACGAGAAGGCCACCGTTTCCGTCGACTAACATGTACGAACGTTTGTCATGAGGGTCCCGATCATTTCGGGGCCCTCATTTTTATGCCCATGGAAAGCACGACGCCGGTCCCGGCCCCGCTTGCCCCGCACCTTGCCCCCGCCTCGGCCTAAGGTGCCTTAGGTGCCTGGCGCGCCCGTTCCGGCACCACAAATATGGCAACTGCCCGACGTTCCTGCGGGCCGGTCGGCGAAGGATGGAGTCATCAGACAAAGACCTTCACGTAAAGGGAACGGCGATGAACGACTTCATGGCTTTACTCGTGGCACGGCAAAACGAACGCGAACTCGCGGCGGCGCTGGAACGGAACGCCGCCGCGCTCGGCACCGCAGTCGCCGGTGCACAAGGACTGGGTGCCTCTCTGGTGGCCCGGTTGGGCCGCGACTTTGCCACGCAGTCGGGGCTGGCACTGGCCGGCCCGGGACAGCGCCCCAACACCGACGAACTGACGGTCAGGGAACGCCAGGTGCTTGCCCTGGTTGCCGGCGGGCTGACCAACCGTCTAATAGGCGGGCGGCTGTTCATCAGTGCCAAGACGGCCAGCGTCCATGTCTCCGCCATCATGCGCAAGCTTGGCGTGTCGAGCCGGACCGGGGTGGCCGCCCGTCCCCTCACAAAAAAGTGACCCGCAACGAGTGCTGAAAATGTCAGGATTTCAGCACCCGCTGCGGGTCAGCTTCGAGTGGGGCTCAGTCCAAGTAGTCGCGCAAAACCTGTGAGCGCGACGGGTGCCGCAACTTCGACATGGTCTTGGACTCAATCTGGCGGATGCGCTCACGGGTGACCCCATAAACCTTGCCGATTTCATCTAAAGTCTTCGGCTGGCCGTCGGTCAGGCCAAACCTCATGGCCACCACGCCGGCCTCACGCTCGGACAGGGTGTCCAGCACGGAATGCAGCTGTTCCTGCAGGAGCGTGAAGGAGACGGCATCGGCGGGGACCACGGCTTCGGAGTCTTCAATGAGGTCCCCGAACTCGGAGTCGCCGTCTTCACCCAGCGGGGTGTGCAGCGAGATGGGCTCGCGGCCGTACTTTTGGACCTCGACAACCTTTTCCGGCGTCATGTCCAGTTCCTTGGCCAGCTCTTCCGGCGTGGGTTCGCGGCCCAGGTCCTGAAGCATCTGCCGCTGAACGCGGGCCAGCTTGTTGATGACTTCCACCATGTGTACGGGGATGCGGATGGTGCGGGCCTGATCGGCCATGGCGCGGGTAATGGCCTGGCGGATCCACCAGGTGGCATAGGTGGAGAACTTGAAACCCTTGGTGTAGTCGAACTTCTCGACGGCGCGAATCAGGCCCAGGTTGCCTTCCTGGATCAGGTCCAGGAACAGCATGCCGCGGCCGGTGTAGCGCTTGGCCAGGGAGACGACGAGGCGCAGGTTCGCTTCCAGCAGGTGGTTCTTGGCCCGTTTGCCGTCGTGCACAATGCGCTGCAAGTCGCGCTTGAGCTGGACGTCCATCTTCTCGGCGTCGGGTGAATTAAGCTTCTCGTTGGCAAACAGTCCAGCCTCGATGCGCAGGGCCAGGTCCACCTCCTGCGCGGCATTGAGCAGCGCGACCTTGCCAATCTGCTTCAGGTAGTCCTTGACGGGGTCTGCCGTGGCGCCGGCCGACATGACCTGCTGGACGGGAGCGTCGTCGTCGTCGGAGTCCGAGTACACAAAGCCCGAGCCGGTGGCCACCGGCTTTTCAGGCTTCTCTGCGCCTGCTTCCGGATCGTCATCTTCGGCTGTGGCTTCCGTCGGCTCCTCGTGGGCGGCCGCCTTGGCTCGGCGGGCCGAGGGGGCCTTCGGTGCCGCCTTTGCGGGTGCGCCGTCGCCGGCTGCGGCAGCCTTCTTGGCGGCGATGGTAGAGGCCCGCTTCTGGGCCGGCGTCAGCGGCGCGACGGCGGTATCTCTAAGTTCGATTGTTGTGGAGTCTTTGCTCTTGGAAGTAGCAGACACAGAAAACCTTTCTTGCGGCGGTCTGTGGAGTCACCTTCGGGCAACACCACTATGACCCTGTCAAGTCCGTGTTGCATTCACGCATCACGTCCGCTTGGAGGGTCTGCATGTATAACTCCCCACGCAGCGGCATTGTTCCCGCCGTTACGCACAAGGTGTATTCCATGAAGCCACCAACACGAAGTGCCGCGCAAAACACGGACCCAACCGGGTCTCGGCTCTTATTGTCTCATGTTTTCGCCGCCGTCCAACGCATTTCAGGCCGCTTCTCCCTGCCGCCGCTGGCCGGGCCAGGCGGTCTCATGGTCCTTGGCCCACGCCGCGATGTAACCCACATCCAGAAGCCGCTCCAGCAGGTTGGCCAGCTTGTAACCGGGAATAAATTCCTGGGAGGCCTGGAAATACATTCCTGCCCATGTTCCCCGTCCGCGGCACCACTGGACCCAGCCCAACATGCAAAGCAGGGGCGCCTTCCCCGGCCCATCCACGGAGCCGGTCAGGAACAACAGAAGTTCCTCGGCCAGGTCCATCCGGGTCCAGTTCGGCGCCCGCGAAGGCCGGCCGTCCCCGGCGCTGCCGCCGAGCAGGACGTCGCCGAAGAGCTCCGCCGCCGCAGCGATGGCGTCGTCGGACTCGTCGAGGACCTCGATGTCGTAGCCTGCGGCCTGGCTGCCCCCGTACCAGTTCGGGGGAACCGCGGGCGCCAGGGTGTCCGGCTGCAGGTAGCCCGTGCCCACCATGCCTGCCAACGACATTTCGGGGGTGGTGGCCAGGGACACCAGGACGGCGTCGCGCACGGGCGTGTTGCACAGGCTGGCCACCAGGTACCCGCACATTGGCGTGTCGGGGTGTTCGGGCCAGTGGGCCAGTGCGCGTTCCCACGCCCCCAGCGTCACGCAGAGCTGATTTTCCGCAGTCCCGTGCTCCCCCAGCCTGGCCAGGAACGATTCCGCAGCCTGCACCACCTTGGAAGCCCGTCCTGGATCCTGGACGGCCGTCATCACGGGAATAAGCTCCCGCGGGCTGCCCCCTACCGTGCTTCCCCTGACCCTTCTATGCTTCGAGTCAAGCCATAAGCGTTTGTAATTTCCTGAATAGTTGCCGGGCAATAGATCGCTTGAGGCACCGACGGATCTCTCTGAGGGTCTTACCTTCAGCGGTGCGCCTTTGAACGTATTCCTTCGTTGCGGCGTCGAACTGCATACGCGTCCGGGCGATCGTGTGCAGTGCCTTGTTCAGTTGCCGATCGCCTTGGCGGTTGAGGCGGTGCCGGATGGTGTTGCCCGAAGAGGCGGGGATGGGGTTGACTCCGGCGATGGCCGCGAAGGCTGCCTCGGAATGGATCCTTCCGTGGTGGGAGTAGGCGACGAGCACGACAGCTGAACTGACCGGGCCCAGCCCCGGCAAGTCCATCAAGCCCGGCGCCATGTCCTGGACGATGTCAGATATGTGGGTCCTGTTAGTTTCCAGCTCGGTGGCAAAGGCAAGGACTGCTCTGGCCAGCCGGCGTGCTTCCTCCCGCGCGACCTTGTCGGCCCTATCGTCCCGGGAGCGTGTCCGCCATGCAGCGATGGCACGGATTTGGGCATCTGTTAGTGCCTGGCGGCCATCAACACCCAGCGCGGTAGTGCGGATAATCGCTGTCAGTGCCAGCCGGTCAGCTGTGCGTTGGCGATCCATGAGCCGGCGGGCATCCAGCAGTATCCGCAGGGCGTTCCTCTCCCCATCGGCGCGGGGCTCGAGCAGGGAAGCGACCTCGATACCAAGGACGGACTGCGCTGCTGCCACCGCATCAATGGCATCGGACTTTCCCCTCCCCCTCCGGGAGGTCCTGCGTGGGGGCCG
>NZ_QJVD01000088.1 GCF_003219815.1 Arthrobacter livingstonensis | reverse complement strand
CGATCTACGCGTGATCAGTAGAAACAAGGGTGTTTTTTCCAAACTTATATACAAATAGTGCACCGCATGTTTCCATTCTTCACACATATGAAGACAAGGCCCATTACAATGGCTAGAAGTATGAAACATGATGCCCCGAAGCTAAACCAAAGTATCACATCTTTGTAGCCGCTGCTTAGTTTGACTGGGTCAATCTGTATTCTATTTTGCATTGCCTCTTCTCTGTATTTTCTGTGATCATAGGTGTTATTTCTAATACTGGCCATACAGTCATCATCACACTTGTGAAATATTTCAAAGCAACCCGTGCCATCTTCTTCAGCATTCTCTCTCAGCTGTCTTTTCACTCGTTCGTACAGTTTGTCCATTTCTGAATCAGCCAGATCAATTGTATGCTGGTTCTCCATTGCCACCAAGAGTTCAGCATTGTATGACCATACTTCTGTTATAGAATCTCTGGTCCAATTTATCACATTACCGATTTGCTTCTCTACCTCATTGAATTCATTGTCTATCAACTTAAATTGTTGGTTGGTTTTTGCTATAAGCCGGTTTAATTTCCCTGTTATTTGATCAATTGCCGATCGAGTGCTTTTGTAATCTGCAGCAGTTCCCTCTCCCTGTGCATTCTGGTGTCTGAAACCATACCAACCATCAATTAGGCCTTCCCATCCATTTTCAATGAAACCCGCTATAGCACCAAATAGGCCTCTCGCAATCCGTTTTCTCTTTGGAACCTCAGGAACATTCTTCATCCCTGTTGCCAGCAGAAGACTCCTTTGCTTAACATATCTCGGACATTTTCCAACTGCCCTGCTATCTATGTTCTGAAATGGCAAGTTACTTATTATTGTCCCTCCACTATGATAACAGTCCCCTTCACAATTGGCATCAACCTGTACTCTACTCTGGATTCCCATAGATTTTCCTCTCAGGAAGCTTGCACGGTCTGGAGCTATGAAAGCCCCATTGAAACTGAAAGTGACTGTATCATTGGGATTTAGTATTAGCCAATGAAAGTCAATTCTTCCAGATTGACCATTAACTTGTGGTCTTGCTCCTGGACTCGGTACGAAAGATTGTTGATAATTAGAACTCCCAACTGTCACCAGTTTGTTTCCACTCCCATATAGCTTGGTTTGCTCTGCAGTTGAAACGGAATGATGGATCCCCCATACTATTATAGCTGGGCTTTCTCTTGTATTTTTATATGACTTAGTCATCTGCGGGAATGCAGCATTATCTGTGTTTGACAGGAGCCATTTCATTTCTGCATAGAATGAAGATCCTGATCTCCTACATGCACTGGTCACCCCATTAGTTCTTATTCCATTGTATGTGAATCCCATGGGTTCCTTGTCAATTCCGCCTGATTCTCTGAGAATTTGCCTCAGAGCTTCTTCATTCACGAATTTTCCAGGATAACAGACATCACTTCCTTCTCGCCTCTCAATAATTAAATCGGCCGAAAATTCTAGGAATTGGTCACATTGAGGTGGTCCAGTGATTGTCCCCAGGAGTCCACATTGACCGAGGTCAACTGTCCTTTTCCCTTTTGAGCAGATCCTGGGGGTGTTTGTTCGTTCCACTGTTTCAGTTGCATTGACGACTTCCACTCCTCTTTCAGTTAATGTGTTTACTTTGGTTCCGTTTGACACGGCATGATGTCCGAGGCAGATTTTGTCTGCATTTGTTGGAATGATCGCAATCAGAGCGAATACCAGGATTTGAGTGTTCATTTTGTATCCCCTGCTTTTGCTGATCACGCGT
>NZ_QJVD01000087.1 GCF_003219815.1 Arthrobacter livingstonensis | reverse complement strand
GGAACACGGCGACGGCCGCCAGTGCGGGATCCGGCATTGGCCGCGCCACAACCCTCCAGCTACCGCGGGAGGGCACCGTTGAGACGGCCAATGGCGGGGACGTTGAACGCACGGTCAAGTGCGTGAGTATCGCCGACGGCATCAACTTCCCCCACGCAGCCTAGGTCGCCCAGATCAGCCGCAAGTCACGACCGATGGGCACCCGGAAGTGGCACACCGAGACGGTCTACTTTGTCACGTCGCTGTCACCAGCGAAAGGGAAAACGGCAGAGATAGGGGCGTGGATCCGCGGCCACTGGGCCATGGAAAACGGCCTCCACTACCGGCGCGACGTGAGCTGGAGCGAAGACAATAGACAGGTCAGGCTGGTCTCGAGCCATCGTTTGTTTGTGTCCTTTGTGAGTTCTTTGATCGGTACTCACTGACCATCGCACGGCGGCTCTTTACGTCGGAAATCCGACACTCAGCAACCGTGAACTACACCACTCCACGTGATGCAACCGGCTGGAGTGGTCCTGGATTCCGTGTTCGACGTGCTCCCGATAGCTGCCTGCCCACGGTTCGGCGGTGGCAACCCGAGACCTCGAAGCGTTCGGCGGTCCGTCGCAGCGGACGGATAGCATCAAGGCGCCCTTCGGAGTCAGAATGGCATTATCATGTGAGCGGAAGAAGACCCCTGGGTGTTCGTGATAGCTCTCGCAAGCACCACTTCACCCGGAGGTCTTCTTGTTGTCACTCAGCCACGCAGGGTGGCCTAACATCCGTGGGTATCTCTTCTAGGCGACGGATGTTGAGTACCCCTCGGTGAATGTCCTTCGCAGTTATCGCTGCGTCGCCTTGATCAGTCGTCCTCTGGAGAGGTTGCCCATGGTGTGAGTCCTGGATGCCAGACTACTCAGCCAGCGCTGCGATGACTTCCCTAGCCACGTCTTCGCTGGACTGGGGGTTCTGGCCGGTAATGAGGTTGCGGTCGCGAACCACATGGCTGTTCCATGCTGGCCCGGATTCCACGATGGCTCCTTTTTCCCGTAACACCGTTTCCACGAACCATGGTGTGTTGGGCCCGGTGCCGCCGTTCAATTCCTCCTCGTCGGTAAAGACCGTGAGGCGGCGGCCGGCGAAAGCGAATTTGCCGTGTTCATCGGTGGCGCTGAGCAGGCCGGCGGGAGCGTGGCAGAACGGCGCAACGATGCGACCGGCTTGGTCGGATTCGATCAGGATCCTGCCCAGATCCGCATCCGTGGCGAGATCCGCCATGGGTCCGTGGCCACCGGGCATAACGACGGCTTCGTAGTCGGCGGCCGTGACGTCGGCCAACACCAGTGGGTGGGATAGTTCGGCGTCGATGGCCGCGATGTAGGCACGGAAGCCTTCTGCCTTTTCAAGGCTCCCGGCCGCCCCGGCGGCCAGGCTGACCTGGTCCACGGTGGGCTTCACTCCGCCTGGAGTGGCGATGTCCACGGTATGCCCGGCGTTCAGCAGGGTTCGGTGGGAGGCTACCAGCTCTTCGGCCCAGTAGCCGGTAGGATGCTCGCCACCGTCACGCATCGTAAGTGAATCGGCGGCCGAAACGACCATGAGGATCTTTGCCATCTTGTTCTCCTGTCAGCCGTCGCTTCCGGCGGTCTGTTGTGGTGGGGGTAAATGTTTGGTGAAAGCACTCCGCGGTGCGTGAATACCGGGAACCGTAGGGGCATGCGGCGTTGGGTCCTAGCGGGCGACCGCGAGCTCCTCGCAGCTTGCGTTGTCCACGGCCACGTCGGCGGCGTCCATATTCTATTTCCAGGCGCGGAACCGATCCGGTGCCGGGAATTGGCATCATCATGGGACTGCGGGGCGGCGCTGCCCTGTTCTTTGTTGTCTAGAGAGTGGCGGTGTCGATGACGAAGCGGTACCGGACGTCGGAGGCCAGGACGCGCTCGTAGGCGTCGTTGATTTTGCTGGCGGGGATGAC
>NZ_QJVD01000086.1 GCF_003219815.1 Arthrobacter livingstonensis | reverse complement strand
CGCAGGTTATGACAGGAGGATCCCCGGGTTTCCGGGGGTCCTCCTGTCGTTTGGTCTGGGGTGTCTGGCTACTTTTTGTAGGTGGCGGCGTGGTCGTGGATGAGCGTCATGGCCTGATGCTGCGTTTCGGTGGGCACGGCGAGGAGTTCGAAGGTGCCGGTGGTCCCGTTCGTCGTCATGGTGTTGCGCGTTCTGGTGGCCAGGTGGCGCAGCAGGGCTTGGTAGCTGTGGGCCGCTTTGCCGTCATCGAGTTTTTGGGTGCTGGCCTTGCGTTGCGCGGCGGCGGAGCGGTTGACGGAGGCGACGGGCTCTTCGGGGATCGGCCGGTCCTCGTCGGTGAACGTCAGTGGCGCCAAGGCCTCGCGCAGGTGCCAGGTCAAGTGCCCGGCGAGCATGCACAGGAACACGTGGGAGCGGGTGCGTTCCTCAGTGTGGTGGTAGATCGGGCGTACGTGCAGGTCCCGTGATTTGAGGGTCTTGAAGATCTTCTCCACGTTCGCTAGTGACTTGTAAACCCTTACGGCCTCGGCGGCGTCCATGGCGTCCTGGCCGACGTTGGTGCGGATGACATAGATCCCGTCCAGCTCCGCCTCCCGGGCAATGCTTTCCGGGTCCCGTTCCCAGGTCAGGGAGGTGTCGGTGATGGTGAGCGTGAAGTGCTTGGCCATGTTGTTCTTCCCCAGGGTTTTCCCGACCCGCAGCCCGGTCTTCCCGGCGTCCTTGAGCCGGCCGGCGGTCACGGCTTTCTGTATGGTTTTCAACCGCTCCTCCGTCACGTGGAGCAGTTCGGCGCGTTTGTGTTTGCGCATCGCGGCCAGGGCCGGGTTGTAGCAGGCGATCAGGCGTTCCCCGGGGTAGTCGGGGTGGCTGATCTCCGCCAGGTTCTGTTCGTCGAACAGGCTCATCTGCAACGGGCCCTGGTCCTCGGCGAGGGCCTGGATGGCGGTGTTGCGCAGGGCGCTGACCCAGCCCAGGGACGTCTTTTTCAACGCCGTGATGCGGGCGGAGGTGATCATGCCCCGGTCACCGACCATGACCATGTCCTCGACCTTGGCGAGGTCCTGGATCTCGGCGGCAATCGCGATGAACGCGGTTGGGTCCGCCGTGTTCCCGGGGAAGACGCGCATGGCGATCGGGACCCCTGCCCGGTTGGCCAGCATCCCGTATTCGATCTGCTCGACCCCGCGCTTTTTGTCCCTCGAGTACCCGAACGCGGCCAGCGGGTTGTGGGTGCCGGTGACCCAGGAGGAGGAGAGGTCGAACAGAGCCAGTTTCTCAGGGTTCACCTCCGGACGCAGGTACTTGCGGGCTAACGCCTTTTCAATGATTCCCTGCCGGTTGAGGAGCCAGTCCATGGCCCGGTATAAATCATCGGTGCTGACCGGTCCCAGGTCGCGGCCCAGGGTGGTGTCGGCGAAGAAGGACAGCGTTGCCAGCTTGGAGGACGGGGCGCAGACCCTGGCGGCCAGCAGCGCCATGACGACATCGCGTTCCCGGCAGGCCGGCCCAAGCATGGACTCGAAGCCGAGCCCGCGGGCCATGGCGTAGACGGCCTCGATGTGCCCGTGGGGCAGGGACCGGGTGATCTGCAGGGACACCCCGGCCTCCACCATGGTTTTTCCGGCCAGGGAGGCCCGCAGCGTCTCGATGGTCGGATCCGGCAGCGCGGAGAGATTCGCCATCGTCTCGTGCTTGACCCTGCCGTCTTCGCGGTAGGAGCGGCGCAGCAGCACCGACCGGTACTCGACCTCCACGCCGGACTTGTTCACCCGTCGGGAGGTGTTCACGGCTACATGCATCGCGGTCGTTGACTTGGTCATGCCCACAGAATACGCCTCAGCATTCCAGAAATGAAGAGGTTTTCAATAAATTTAGTGGCTACAATTATTGGTATAAAAGTGGCCCTTTCCCCGGGATCCAGCGAGAAACCGGGGAAAGAGCCTACGTAACTTCAG
>NZ_QJVD01000085.1 GCF_003219815.1 Arthrobacter livingstonensis | reverse complement strand
CACCTATACCGAAACGACTTCCCCGACCCGGAAATCACGCGCGGCAGCCCTGACTACACTCTGGATTCGGAAGAGCCGGTTATCTGCCCGCTGGTGGCCAGTAAAAGTGCCCGGGTATGGCCATGAGATCTGCCCACAAATGTGATGTGGTGGGTGGCTATCCCGTTCCGGGTTTTAGCTCAGTTGTCTGACTCCTTTCCCTGCTAGGGCCTGGGTCAGCCTGACGGAGTCGCCGCTGGTTTGGCAGATGTGGGCGTGGTGGAGGAGCCGGTCCACGGTGGCGGTGGCCAGCGTTTTGGGCATGAGCTCGTCGAAACCCGCGGGGTGGATGTTGGAGGAGATCGCGATGGAGCGTTTCTCGTAAGCGGCATCCACGACCCGGTAGAGTCCCTCGGCGGCGTCGGTGCCCACGCCGAGGAGCCCGATGTCATCAATGACGACCAGATCGGCACGCAGCACCCGCGTGATGGCTTTGGTGACGGTGTCGTCGGTGCGGTGGGCGCGGATGAGCTGGCCAAGGTCCTCGAGCCGGAACCAGGCCACCCGCATTCCTTCCTCGACGGCTTGCTGGCCCAGGGCTTCAAGGAAGAACGTCTTCCCGGTACCGGAGGGCCCGCAGACGACAAGGTTTTCCCCGCGGTGGATCCATTCCAGGGTCTGCAGTGCCTGTTGGGTAGGTACCGGGATCGAGGACGCCGCCGGGTCCCAGGCATCGAAGGTCTTCCCGGTGGGGAATCCGGCGGCCTTACGCCGGGTGGCGAGCATGGAGCGGGCACGGCCGCTGATTTCCTCAGCGAAGAGGGCCTTGATGACTTCAACCGGTTCCCAGCGCTGGGCGCGGGCCGTGGCCATGAGTTCCGGGGCCAGGGCCCGGGCGTGGGGCATCTTCAACGAACGCATCATTGCCTCCACATCGGCCGGCAGGCCCGGGGCGGTCGTGGTGATGGGTGTCATCACTTCTCCTCGCTATCGGTGGTCGTTGTTGGGGTGGTGATGGCGGCCCAGACGCCGGTGCCCTGAGTCAGGGAAGTTTCCTCATTCGCAGTGTGCGTAGGTTCGCTGGCACGACCTGCCTGCAGGATCGAGGAGAGGTCCCCGTGCGCGAAGCGGCCATGGATCGCCGCGGTGCCCAGGGCACGGTCAACATCGATGACGCCGGCGATCTTCGCCAGAGACACGGCCTCGGCCATCTTCTGGTTCATGCGGGAGGTTCCGATGGCGGCGGCTTCCTTCAGCCAGGCCACGGCGCCTGCACCGATGGCCAAGAACTCTGCCTCGGCACCGGTGCGGGCCCTTGGTGTGTAGTCGCCGGGGATTTTCTGAACATGGCCTGGAAAATGCTCGTCGTTGATCGCCGGGCTCCCGGGCCGGGCCCGACCATGGCGGGCGACCTCAACCGGGCCGGCGGGGCCGTGATGAACAACGATGACCTGCTCATCCGGGCCGATCCCGTGGGAGCGGACGAAGACACGCTGCCCGAGCAGATGGGACGGGACAGAGTACATGGCGCTGTTGAACGTGACCATGGGCGTGTTCGGCGGAACGATGCGGGCCAGACCGAACGAGACAGTGTGGGCCATCTCCGGCACCCGGTGCAGACGCAACACTTCCTCGGCAAGCATAGCCGCGGGCTTGCGCTTGGTCACCCGGTGCTCACGGGCATTGATATGCCCCATGAAGTCCGCGCAGGCACCCTCCAACTCAGCGAAGGAGGCGTATTCCTCACGCAGGTTCGTGTCTTTCGGCACGATGTCTGCCTTGGCGACCTTCACCGATGCTTCCACCCCGCCCTTGGAGGCAGGATCGGCGGGCTGGCAGGTCAGGACCGTGACACCGTAGTGGCGGGCGAAATCCACGGTCTGCTGGTTGCGGATCGGCACCCCCGCCACGTGGGAGACCGTCACGGTCTTTTCGTTGTCGGTCTTCTGTGCCCGGTCTGATTATGTGGCCCGACCCGCCGTCACCCAGTGTTGTGGGGTTTGCTGTCTATGGGTCGGGCCACATAACGATCAGAGG
>NZ_QJVD01000084.1 GCF_003219815.1 Arthrobacter livingstonensis | reverse complement strand
TCACCAACTATGTCGCCAGGTCACTGCTGGAATCCGGCGGGTTCAGACCAAAATTACACTCTGGATTCTGAAGAGCCGCGAAAGTTCCCAAGAATACACGAATATTGATAGACAGCGGCACTCGCTGACGTCCCGATGGTGAGATTCTCTTGGCCGCCGGTTCGAGTCCGGCCCGGGGCACAACATCGCCCTGACCTGCGGTTATGTCCAGCGGGTTAGGGCCATATTGGGACAACTCCCCTTTTACTCCCCCAATTCAGCAAAGTTCCCTTCCGGAATCACTCCCCCTTTTCAACGCCGCTAACTCCCCCTTTTGACGTCAAGACTCTCAACTTCGATCCTGTTCGAGGTGATCGCATCTGCGTTCACGCCGGCAAAATATGCATGAGTTCGAAGCCCTCGACTCGTCCCGATAGGGGTACCCTTGTGACGCAAACCAGCAGTTATCGCCCGGCGAGCGTTTCAACGATAGATTCGCGTCGGTAGAGGTCCCGTGTCAGGCGTGTATTCGCGAGCGCGACACCGCGACTGTGATGATGAACGCCCGCTCGCCGTCCCGACGACGAAGCCGACGCCCCCACTCACGATCGCCGCGGCATTGAACTTTCCCAGGGGAACCGTGATCGCCATTCAGATGAAAGCGGCAATAAATCCCGCAAGCAGCGCACTAATGACGTTGGGTCGGTTCGATCGTCCTGTTGGCTGGCTGACTGTGGCAGCCTATATCGATCTAGAGGATATGAGTATGGGTTCGATCTGTTGAGGCTGGGGCCTCCGGATCGAGCAGTCGTGGGTTGACGCGGGTGGAGGTTCCGCATAGGTTTTTGCGGTTTATGACGCCGGTGGAATTCGAGAGTCTGTGAGTTGAGGCCGCGCGTTTGAAGGATTGCTGATCCTCCGGTCGGCGGTTTGCGGGCTTAAGATCGCTGTATGGACGTCACAACGCTTGAGGTTGGTGATCGGGTGCGCGCGCGAGCGGGCATCGCGATCATGGTCTCGCTTGGATTGGCGATCGTGTTCGCGCTGCTGACGTGGTGGACCAAGGAAGTTTCTACTTTCGAGGTACGGCAGCCGTGGCAGGACGACCCTTTCGACGTGGCCACCTCCTTGGACTACGCGATCATTCCCGGCCTAGTCATCGCTGGCGCACTTCGGGTGCAGCTCTGCCGGCGAAACAAGCCACTGCCGGCACGCCGAGTCGCTGATCTGCTTCGACTCAGCCTCGTTGTTCTCCTCGTAGTGGCGGCCACACAGGCCAGCGAGTGGACGGCTGTGGCGCTCGGGCTGCACCGGCGGCAGTGGAATATCGACACGGTCTGGCAGCTCGCGGTTTTGGCAGCACTCTCGGCGGCAACGGTCGCGGCCGGAACGCGTGTCATCACCGCGACCCGTGCCCTTCGGGCGCGGAATTGGCAGGGTGACCAACCCGATTGGTTGGCGGACGCGGCTCTCCTGGCGCTGAGGTGGGCTCGCCTCCTGGCCTGGCACCCGCGGTCCACCTATGCGGCGGTGCGTTGGGTAGACACGACGTTCTTCTCCCGCATCCGCACGCATCCCGTCGGCGCGGCCGGCGTGCTCTCGTGCGCGCTGGCGGTCCCGTTCGTCCTGTCGAAGGTCCTCCTCGAGGGCTATCCGCCGTTGCTCGCGCTGCTATCTTTCGCTCTCCCCGCAGCGGGGCTGTTCGCCTTCATCACGGCGGCCGGCCGCTTCCTGCGCATCGTCCCCCGTCGCCCTAGCTCCGTGGCGATATGGCCCTCCGTCCTGGTCGCCGGCTGCGCGGCCGGGCCCGTCGTCTTCGCCTTCCACGACAGCCTGCTCAGCGATCCCAGCCCATTTGCTATCGATGCCTTGCTCTTCGGTGGCGGCCTTGTAGGAGCTCTGATCTGTCTGATGGTGCAACTAGCCCGTCGCCACCACCGCCACGCTCACCCCGCGAGTTGATCTGCCACGGTGTCGCCGACCCGGAGCGTAATCCTCCACCGCAACAGCCAACATGAACTCTCCCGTAAGCGTTCCAGTGCCGCTGCGCGCCGTGGTGGTCGAAAGTTGTTGCCGGGTCGCCTGTGCTCTGGTCTTCA
>NZ_QJVD01000083.1 GCF_003219815.1 Arthrobacter livingstonensis | reverse complement strand
CCTGCCGGGACTGGAACGGTCAGCATCGTCAGGGGCGTTGGCGGCGGGTGGGACCGGGAAGTGGCGGCGCCGTGGAGACGTAGCTGTGGCCGGTGGGTGTCGTGATCGTCGATTCGGGCAGGGCCGTGCTGTTCGGGCCTGTGTCAGGTGGTTGATGATGGTGGCCGATGGGCTCGCTGGCCCAGCCGGGCGCTTCCTTGGCTTTGTTGCACGCCGTGCATAGGCCTTGCCCATTGGCCACGCTGGTTTGTCCGCCGGTGGCCCAGGATTTGATGTGGTCGTACTCGCGGATCGGTGCGTCACAGTAGGGGGTGGCGCAGCGTTGGTCGCGCAGGCGCAGGAATTCCTTCATGCCCTCAGGAAATAGTCGTCCCCTTGAGTCCATGGCCAGCAGGGCGTTCGATTCGGGGTGGGTGTACAGCCGCCTCAACCACACTGTCGGGGAAGTTCCCGAACCCGGACCGGGCGAGGGGCTACGTCCGGGACTGCCAGCCGGGCCGCCGGTGCTGCTGCTGTTGCCGTCGCTGTTGTTGCCGGTGCGGTAAATCATGGCGCGGGCGGCCGGTGCCGGGATGGGTTCATGGCCGACGAGGATGGCGGGGTCGTTTGCCCCGTCGAAGAGGGCGCGGTCGGTCATGACCAGCTCCAGCGCAATGTCGGGCTCCGAAATGGTGGTGCAAAGCTGGGCCCCGCGCGCCCGGGGTGCCCCATCGGACGTCCCGGCGGCGCCGGTTGCCTGCTCTGGCCCGGTGGAACGGTCGGTTCTGGTGGCTTCCCGCCCGGTGGAACTCTCGCTCTGCTCTGGCCTGGTGGAACTGTCGTCCCTGGTGGCTGCCCGCCCGGCGGTCGAGGGGGTGGTCACTGGTGGTGGCTGGGTGCCGCGGTGGTCGCCGTCGCTGCCGGCGCCCAGGTCGCACGGGCTGTGGTTGGTGAGGCGGTGCATGAGGGCGTCGGCCATGAGCTGGCCCTTGCCCCTTTCGTCCCCGCCTGCCGTGGCACTGTCGGCGACCTTGGTCAGGATGTTGTAGATCCTCACGCCCTGCCTCAATGGAATCAAGGCCGTCAGCAAGGTCATGCCGTCGGCGGCGGGCCGCAGCGAGACGTGCCGGTCCGATTCAGCCTTCGCGAAGCGTTTGGCGACAGCCGCAGGGTCCAGGGCACAGGCGGCATTCTTGGCCGCGGCCGCCAACTGCCGGGTCCCCCACCGGGCAACCTTCTCCGGGTCACCGCAGACCAGGGCATCAACTGCCGCACGGTCCTCCGCGGACAGGCAGGCCGTTTCGCGGGCCATGATCCCGGCCCGGTACTCACTGAGGTTCCCGGTGGTGAAGGCGTGCATGGTGTGCGGCATCTCCCGGACCAGCACGTGGGCGAGCTCGCACCGTTGCCGGCCCCTGCTCGCTGATTCGTGCCGGGCCAGGCCCACCTGTTCCGCAATGCCGTTGCCCAGCGTCTCCCGGGGCACCCCGGCCCGGGCCTGGGCCAGGCGCTGCTGCGCCACGAACACCGCCTCGGCATGGGCCTGCGCCGCGGCCGCCGCGTTCTTCACTTCTTCCAGCAGGCTGATCACGTCCACCAAGGCGGCAGCATCGACCCTGCCCACCACCGCGGCGTCAAACCCCGCCATGGCGTCATCACGTCCCGCGGCCGCGTCTTGTCCCTCGGCGTCATCACGTCCCGCGGCCGCGTCTTGTCCCTCGGCATCGACATTTACCGAGGTCGCGTCACGTCCAGCAGTCGCGTCACGTCCAGCAGTCGCGCCACGTCCCACAGTCACGTCAAATTCCGTGGTCGCGTCAGCTGCCGGGACGCCGTCATTCACCACGGCGGCGCCAAATCCCGCAGAGGCGGCTTGGGTGGCACTGCAACTTCCGCTGCCTTCACCGACCGTGCCGCCCAGCGCGAGCACGACCTCGGTGGCTGCGGCTGCCCGGGTACCGGCCTTCGTGGCCGTTGCTTTCGCGGCGGACACGAACTGGGCCAGGTCCGCCAAATTTGCCGCGGTTGCCCCGGCATGTACCTGCTGCCCGAGTCGTTCAGCGCCCTCGACGGCGCGTTCCCTGGCGCGCCTGGCGAGTTCATGGGCCAGGGCAGCGTCCAACTGGGCCAGCACCACCGGATCAAATGCACCGGCACACTGCTCAAGCAGAAGAGCGGCCGTGCCGGCCAGCACGGCACACCCTGGGGCGGAAGACACTGACGCCGCACCAACCCCGGCC
>NZ_QJVD01000082.1 GCF_003219815.1 Arthrobacter livingstonensis | reverse complement strand
AGAACTCACTGCAGCATAATCAAAGAACTGACCCGCACGGTGTTGAGGCAAACTCCACCACTCAGCGGGACGTAACCAATCGGATTTCTAACTTGTACGATGCGTGGTCGTGAATCGCTGCTTGTATGCACTGGGAGGCATTCCAATCCGACTGACAAAAACACGGCGCAGCGTTTCAGAGTTCTGAAATCCGGACCGCTTGGCGGCGGCGGCGACTGTCTCTCCTCGCAGAAGTAAAGCTTTCGCCGTCTCCAAGCGAATTTTTTCAACAAACTTGACCGGTGTCATACCAAGTTCAGCCTGAAACAGACGTGCCAAGTGCCTGGTGCTAACGCCAGCGAACATCGAGAGCTCGGACATGCCGTAGACGGCTTCGGGACGAACAGAGACTGCATCCACCACTCGCCTCACGCTTTCCTGTGTGCCGCGCGAGATTGCCAGCATGGACGAAAACTGCGACTGGCCCCCGGGGCGCTGCATGTAGACAACGAGTTGTTGTGCAACATCGCGGGCAAGGTCCGATCCGTAGTCCACTTCGACGACGGATAGAGCGAGATCAATCCCGGAAGAGACACCGGCTGACGTATGGAACTTTCCATCGCTTACATAGAGCGCATCAGGTACAACATCTGCGGTTGGACACACTCGAGCGAGGAGGGACGTATATGCCCAGTGAGTCGCCGCGCGCCGTCCGTCCAGTGCACCGACGGCCGCAAGTAGAAACGCCCCAGTGCACACCGAGACCACTCGATCTGCCACCGCTACAAGGTGCCTAGTCGCAGACCGGAGTTCAGTCGGCAGTGGCCCCCTCGGAAGCGAATCACCACCTGGAATGATTACGGTATCAGCGTGGGATACGTCCAAGGCAGGTCCGTCTACCTGCATGGTTGCCCCGATAGATGTCCCTACCGGTCGGCCGTCAGTGGAGACATATGTGAGCTTATAGTCCCCGCCCAGACGTGCCGCTTCAGCGAAAACTTCGGCGGGGCCCGCCACATCGAGCTGTTTCATGCCCTCGAACAAGAGGAAAACAATCTCGTGGTGTGCCATCTCCCCATTATGTCCAGATATGTGGGATATATGTCAATTTGGACACTCGCGGTCGGGATGGCAGAAGGAGAGACTTGAATTGCCCCGAACCCGAACAACAGGAGACGAACATGACCGAGAACATCGCCGGGATCACTATCCCTGACACCAGTCTGGTCCGCGAGATCACTGATTACATTCGCGATCAGGAAAGCGAGCTGCTCTACCACCATTCCCGACGCGTCTTCTTGTTCGGCGCACTGATGGGCGATCGCCGCGGGCTCGACGTCGATCTAGAATTGCTCTATGCCGGTGCTATGTTCCATGATCTCGGCCTCACTGACAGTTACCACAATTCAAAGCTGCGGTTTGAGGTTGACAGCGCTAACGCCGCACGCGAATTCTTGACTGCTCGCGGAGTCGATGCTGAGAGGGCCAACGCCGTCTGGACGGGGATTGCTTTGCATACGACCCCCAATGTTCCCGAATTCATGATCCCAGAGGTTGCACTGGTCACCGCCGGCGTCGAGACCGACGTACTCGGTATCTGGTATCACGAGCTTAACGACGCAGAGCGTGAGGAGGTTACCTCAGTTCACCCTCGTGCAGACTTCAAGAACCAGATCCTCGCTGCCTTCACGGAGGGCAACATCCATCGACCTGAGAGTACTTTTGGCAATGTGAACGCAGACGTGCTCGCCCACTACATGCCTGACTACCAGCGTGAGGACTTCGTGAAGATCATCAAGAACAACGCCTGGGCCGAGTAAGCAGGAGCTTCACTTCAAAACGAAAATGGTTTGCTCCACTCATCCCGAAACGCTCAGGCTGCTTATCTACAAGCGTTTCGGGATGAATCTCCAAGCGGTCATGCTCTGAAGGGGTCACACCACACGTCTTCCGCAACTCTGCCGCAACTCTGATTGATCGTGAATACAGTTCAAAACGGGGGTCTGCCCGGGTTTGGTTGTCGTCGGACATTCGTTCGGCGACCTTGTCGCCCAGAAGCTGCTCGGCGACAATCTTGCCTCGGCCGCAGTGGCAATCGACTCAGCGGCGATGAAGGGAGTGAACAAGGTCACCCTTACGGTGTGGCGCTCGTCATTCCCTGTGATCAGCAGGGCCTCGAACAAAGCCAAGGCTGTGAGCCTGACCGAGAATCAGTTCCGCTACGGATTCGGTAACGAGATCCCGAAGGCGGAATCAAAAGTGCTATTTGAACAGTTCAGCATCCCGGTGCCTGCGCTTCTTAGGGGGTTGGGGACCATTGCGCGGGAAAGTAGCGATAAAGCCCACACCCGAGCTTCTGGAGCTGTCTGATCAGGACTAACGCTTGGAGTCCGTCTTGAAAACGATCCATTCATGAGACGGATTGACCACTCGCTCTAAGGGGTCAATAGTTGTCATTTTCTCTAATGGATATTGGCTGGCCCGGGGCTGGCTGGCAGACTGGTGCTACTCCGGCCAGGTGTGACTCGCTCATTTT
>NZ_QJVD01000081.1 GCF_003219815.1 Arthrobacter livingstonensis | reverse complement strand
ACGCGTGATCAGCAAAAGCAGGTCAAATATATTCAATATGGAAAGAATAAAAGAACTAAGAGATTTGATGTCACAGTCTCGCACTCGCGAGATACTGACAAAAACAACAGTGGACCATATGGCCATAATCAAGAAATATACATCAGGAAGACAGGAGAAGAATCCTGCCCTTAGGATGAAGTGGATGATGGCGATGAAATATCCAATTACAGCAGACAAAAGGATAATGGAGATGATCCCGGAAAGGAATGAGCAAGGTCAAACCCTTTGGAGCAAGACAAATGATGCTGGATCAGACAGAGTGATGGTGTCACCTCTGGCTGTGACATGGTGGAACAGAAATGGACCAACAACAAGCACAGTCCACTATCCAAAGGTCTATAAAACCTATTTTGAAAAGGTCGAAAGACTGAAACATGGGACCTTCGGCCCCGTTCACTTCCGAAATCAGGTTAAAATACGCCGCAGGGTCGACATAAACCCAGGCCATGCAGATCTTAGTGCTAAGGAAGCACAAGATGTCATTATGGAGGTCGTATTCCCAAACGAAGTTGGAGCAAGAATATTAACATCAGAATCACAGTTGACGATAACCAAGGAGAAGAAGGAGGAGCTTCAGGACTGCAAAATTGCCCCTTTAATGGTGGCCTACATGTTGGAGAGGGAACTGGTTCGCAAGACAAGATTTCTACCAGTAGCTGGAGGGACAAGCAGCGTGTATATCGAAGTATTACATTTGACCCAAGGGACCTGCTGGGAGCAAATGTACACACCGGGAGGGGAAGTGAGAAATGATGATGTTGATCAGAGTTTAATTATTGCTGCTAGAAATATTGTTAGAAGAGCAACAGTGTCAGCAGACCCGTTGGCTTCGCTTTTGGAGATGTGCCATAGCACACAGATTGGCGGGGTTAGAATGGTTGACATCCTTAGACAAAACCCAACAGAAGAACAGGCTGTGGATATATGTAAGGCAGCAATGGGCCTAAGGATCAGTTCATCCTTCAGCTTTGGAGGTTTCACTTTCAAAAGGACAAGTGGGTCTTCTGTCAAAAAGGAAGAAGAAGTGCTCACAGGCAACCTCCAAACATTGAAAATAAGAGTACATGAAGGATATGAGGAATTCACAATGGTTGGGCGAAGAGCAACAGCCATTCTAAGGAAAGCAACCAGAAGACTGATTCAACTGATAGTGAGTGGGAAAGACGAGCAATCAATTGCTGAGGCAATAATAGTGGCAATGGTATTCTCACAAGAGGATTGTATGATAAAGGCAGTGAGAGGTGATTTGAACTTTGTCAACAGAGCAAACCAGCGGCTAAATCCCATGCATCAACTCCTAAGGCATTTCCAAAAGGATGCCAAGGTCCTGTTTCAAAACTGGGGAATTGAACCCATTGACAATGTAATGGGGATGATCGGAATATTGCCTGACATGACCCCCAGCACAGAGATGTCATTGAGAGGAGTGAGAGTTAGTAGAATGGGAGTAGATGAATACTCCAGTACTGAGAGAGTGGTAGTGAGTATTGATCGTTTCTTGAGGGTCCGAGACCAGAGGGGAAACGTACTCTTGTCTCCCGAAGAGGTTAGTGAAACACAGGGAACAGAAAGGCTGACTATAACATATTCATCGTCCTTGATGTGGGAAATCAATGGTCCGGAATCAGTGTTAGTTAACACATATCAATGGATCATTAGAAATTGGGAAACTATAAAGATTCAATGGTCCCAAGATCCTACAATGCTATACAATAAGATGGAATTTGAACCCTTTCAATCGCTAATACCTAAAGCTGTCAGAGGCCAATATAGTGGATTCGTAAGGGTTCTATTCCAACAGATGCGTGACGTACTGGGGACATTTGACACTGTCCAAATAATAAAGCTATTACCATTTGCAGCAGCCCCGCCGAAGCAGAGTAGGATGCAGTTCTCTTCTCTAACTGTGAATGTGAGAGGTTCAGGAATGAGAATAGTTGTGAGAGGCAATTCTCCTGTGTTCAACTACAACAAGGCAACCAAGAGGCTTACGGTGCTTGGGAAGGATGCAGGTGCATTGATGGAAGACCCAGATGAGGGAACAGCAGGAGTGGAATCTGCAGTATTGAGGGGGTTTCTGATTCTGGGCAAAGAAGACAGGAGATATGGGCCAGCATTGAGCATCAACGAATTGAGCAATCTTGCGAAAGGAGAGAAGGCTAATGTTTTGATAGGGCAAGGAGACGTGGTGTTGGTAATGAAACGGAAACGGGACTCTAGCATACTTACTGACAGTCAGACAGCGACCAAAAGAATTCGGATGGCCATCAATTAATGTCGAATTGTTTAAAAACGACCTTGTTTCTACTGATCACGCGTAAAAAATTCTTGCGTTAATCATCTATGTCTTTGCTTTTATCTTCATCTCTGCTGCATTCACCATGTCTACGAACACGACCTTCAT
>NZ_QJVD01000080.1 GCF_003219815.1 Arthrobacter livingstonensis | reverse complement strand
CCCGACTACGCACTCGGGTTCTTCACCGGCCACCGCTCCTTCGCACCCTAAGACCCACCATGCGACCGGCATCCATGACTGTGCCAGAAGGCATCTGCTGTGATCCAGGTTTTCGTGGGCTCATCTGCGTGTCGTTTGGCAAAACAGATTCCCTCACGGCGGACTACCACACCGGTGGCCAGCGCCGGCATGTCATTCACTTCGATGGCGCAAACACGGACACCCTCTCGTATCTGAGATCCACCATTGAGCTGGCCTGTGTGGGCGTCCGTCTCGTACTCATAGGACCCATGGCCGACATCAAGGCCGCTGCCGCTGTGGCCGCGGAATGCGGCCTGGCCGACGACGAAGTAACACTCGTAAGCGACGGATCCGAGCATCGTACGGTCTTCTGCGCCCATTGCCGCACCGTGACGAAGACCGTTGAGCCGACCGGTTCCGAATTGGAGTGTCAAGGATGCACAACTGTCCTGTCGATCTCCAACCATTTTTCCCGGCGCATCGCCGCATACCTGGGATACGCCGCCCATGCCGAGGAGGCAGCATGACTGTGACAGCACTCCAGGCCAAGGTCCACCCCGCAGTGAAGGACGGACTTGAACTCGAGGTGACCAACGCCAATCCTGAGACGGACTCCATTATCAGCATCACCTTGGCCGATCCGTCGGGAACCGCACTACCTTCCTACGTACCGGGAAGCCACCTTGTGGTCCAATGCGGAGCCGGCGCCAACGCGTACTCACTCACCGGTTCGGGCACTGCCCCGTCCGAATACACCATCTCGGTCCTCCAAGTCGAAGACGGTGCCGGCGGCTCCATGGCCATGCATCGGCTCACCATCGGAGACCGCGTGCATGTTTCGCGTCCCCGCAGTGCCTTTGCCCCTGCCGCCATAGCCAAGCACTTTCTCCTTGTTGCGGCAGGAATCGGAATCACCCCGGTGCTTTCACACGCCCGATCCGCTGCTGAATGGGGCACAGCCGCGGAACTGATCTACGTACACCGGCCCGGGGCCGGGGCCCACGTCGCTGAAGCAAGAGAACTGCTGGGACCGGCACTCACGGAATGCAGCGACCGGGACAGTCTCCAGAAGGTTTTAGCCCAAAAGCTCACGACCCAGCCACTGGGAACACACCTTTACGTCTGCGGGCCGCTTGCCTTCATGGAGACAGTCCTGGACCAGGCCCGGGAACAGGGATGGTCCACAACCCGGCTGCATTCAGAAGCCTTCGGCGCAGCCGAGCTGGACGCGGGCGAACCCTTCAAAGTGAACCTGGCCCGCAGCGGCATCAGCCTGGACGTCCCAGCCGGTGTTTCCTTGCTGGAAACCCTGGAAAACGCGGGAAAAAGCATTCCCAACATGTGCCGCAAGGGCATCTGTGGGGAATGCACCATCCCGGTACTCCGCGGGACACCCCAGCACCGGGATCTTTACCTCAGCGACCAAGAAAAGGCCGAGAACACCACCATGATGTGCTGCGTTTCACGCAGCCTGGATGAAGAATTGGAGTTGGACCTTTGAGTACCACCACAACAGACAAAGACTCGGACACCACCGTCCTCCCGGAACGGATCCGACACTTTCCCTTTCCCTTTTCCGGTGACAGCTACCGCTACAGCGCCAATGTTGAACCCGCCCATAAAACAGTACAAACCGAAGCCGGCTCCTGGGGATCCTTCCTGATAGACAACGACGAACACTACCTTTCAGAACTCCAGGAACGCGAGGAGATCCTCAAAAAGGACCCCTCACGCACACAAGTCCTCCCCCACATGCGATTTGCCGTCTGGGATGCAATCACCACCATGCTGCCCGTCATGGCCGAAGAACACCCCCACACGATGTCATACCAACGAGACGGAAATACCTGCCGCTGGGGCAACACCCTTCAAAACCTGGAACTGGAATTCACCATCGGCGACGACGATTCCCTCCCCATGGGCCCCCTACAGTTCCTAGGCAGTCAAATCCAGGACGATCTCGTCTTCCTAGACCCCCGCGAAGACACCCTGTGGCTCGACGCAGGACTAGTCACCTTCGCAGCCGACTGGTCCTTCGGATTCGACGTAGGCATGAAGTTCATGGAAGTCCACACCCCCGTTCCACGGGTACAAACAGAGCCCGTCATCAACCGGGCCCATCAATTCCTCCTGCGGCTACAACCCGGAGAACAATTCCGGCGAACCAACTGGACCATGACCATAGGCCGACGCCTGGACACCTCCACCGAAACCTACCCGGACTGGGGCCCAGACCGCGGAACCATAGCCCAAGACCCAGACCTGCCCAACAAACTCCACCTACGAGTGGAAATACAACACATGCTCTGCCTCCCACACACCGGAGCCATCCTGTTCCTCATCCGCTCCTACCTGCTACCCCTAACCGACATCGCCCAAGTACCCCTCTGGCGCGAACGCCTAGGCCACGTCCTCGCCGAACTCCCCGAAGACATGGCCGAATACAAAGGCATCAACCGCTACCGCAAAGCCGCATCAACCTGGCTACTCGCCGGCTAATCATCGGCGCAGGCCCCGCACCACCCGCTCCTGCCCAACTCTTCTCACGTACACCTCACTTCCGGGCCCTATGGGCACTCATCCTGAATTATGAATCAAGGAGAATTGCATGTCTGTCAGCACTGAAACCCACTCTGTAGTCGGGGTATCGCACCCCTTGG
>NZ_QJVD01000007.1 GCF_003219815.1 Arthrobacter livingstonensis | reverse complement strand
GCCAAAGGGTTCAATGGAGGGAAGAACAACCGCACCGATGAGTGCCGCCACATCCTGTGTGGCGGGACCGTCCCCGTCGCCGGGGTCAAGAACCGGCTTGCTCATGTATCCAGGATATACCCGTGGTTATCAGGAGACAATAGCTTACCGAAGACACGTTCTAATAAATTTTGGAGGTCTTTCCCACGCGCCTAACGGACTGTCCCGGTATCTGGATCTCCAACAGTCACGACCACCGAAGCCGGCGGCCTCCAACAGGCGCGACCACCGAAGGACGCAACCGCTCCAGGAGTTCATGCCACAGCCGGTGCGGGAGCGCCGGTGAAAAGTCCCCCGGACCTGCGGGAGCGTTCCCTAGGAAGTGCTCAACCGCCGCTCCCCGGGACTACAGCTGGAGGGTGACCGGGCGCGGGATGCCGTTGACCAGTTCCGAAGGCCAGCGGCTGTCCAGGCTCAGGGGGCGGATCCCGTCCGAATCCAGCAGCACGGTATCCTCAATCTTCACACCGGGCCCCGAGGGGTTCCAGGTGAACGGCTGGTTGAGCGTGGTGGTGTCCGTCACGGCATCGGTGGCCCGCGGGTCCCGTCCGGCATAGCCTGCCGGACCGCCCTGGTGGTGCAGTGTCCACTGCTCCGGGCCGAAGCCGTGCCTGTCATATGCCGTGCGGATTTCCGCCAGAATGTCGCAGACGGCCGCGCCCGGGACGGTGGCGTCAAAAATGTCGGCCTCGACGTCGGCAATGCGGGCCTCGGCGTCAAGCTCGGCGGGAGTGCCGCCGTCGAACCTCACCCAGCGCGTCACATTGGCGATCATGCCGTCACGGCGGGCACACACCACGGCCATGGCCCGGCGGCCCAATGCGGCGGCGGTGGGCAGCGGGTGGCGGAAGTCCGCGCGGGATGCGCCGCTGGCCAGCAGGACCAGCGGATCGGCGCCCAAGCCGACTATCCGTTCGGCCACGGCTGCGGCAATCCCACGCTCCGTGGTGTGTGGCGTCGCAAAGGAAAGGACATCGGTCAGCACGATGGCGGCGTCCCGGCACAGCTGTTCATAGCGGCCAAGCTCCCCGGGCAGCAGGGAGCGGCGGGCCAGGCGCAGAGGAACCGCCAGTTCAGCTTCGAGCGCGGGTAGGGCGCCGGGTCCATGCCAGGCGGCCACGTCCGTCAGGGAACCGTGCCAGGGCACCTCGTGAACGGTGACGCCGCCGGGAATCTCCTCGGCCGACAGCCTGGCGGCCTCGTTGTTGAAGGTGGCAAGGTGGTCGCCGCTGCCGGTCACCAGCACTGCGGCTATGGGGTCGCCGGCCAGGCTGATGCCCACCCGGCTGCCGTCCAGGTACCAGCTGAGCGCTGTCTGGCTGGTCAGCAGCACCGAATCCCGGCCCGCCTCGGCCAGAACGGCCAGCACCCGGGCGCGCTTGACGGCCCGGTCGGCTGCCTTGTCGCTGGTTTGATCTGCGACAACGGCAAGTGTGGTCATTTGGCGCGGGTCCATTCGTTGATTTGGTGGTCGGTGGCGATGCCGTCAGCAATTGTGACGGCGATGGTGCGCGTCAGGGATTCTCCGGGCTGAAGTATCACGGCGGTGTCCCAGGCAAGGGACGAGCCCACTCCGGGATAGCCCGCGGACCGCACAAACCACGGATCGTCCGCTTCCGGCGGGGCTTCAAACACCACGGTGGCGGGTTTGCCGGCAAAGTCGCCGGACCAGGCCAGCCACGGGGAGCGGCTGCCGTGCACGGCTTCCTCGCCGGCAGCGGAGCCGGTGCGAATGTGGGCATTCTCCACGGGGGGCAGGCGCCAGAAGAAGCCGCCGTAGCCGCCGGCTTCGCGGCCGTTGGAGCCCGGGCTGCCCAGGCTGACCGGGTCCGAACCGGCCGGGGTGAGCGTAAAGGACAGTGTTAGCTGCCAGGCTCCGGGCCCGCTTGCGTGCCACGCCCAGGTGCGGTGCTCGTGCAGCATTTCCGCCCCGTCGGGGCCGAGCCAGGCAAGTTCCTGCACGCGGTAGCCAGGGCCGTCCTCGGACGAGGTCCGTTCAATGTGGCCGTGGTCGGGCCGCCACACATATCCGGCCTCTTCCCGGCCGTACGTCCGCCCGCCCCAAAAGTTCACGCCGTTGACATCCTGCAACGCCACGCCAACGCCCAGGTGCCAGACATGGTCCAAGGGCATCGCATCGGAGACAGTGGCGCCGCCGAGCGTGGTGACCGGGTGCAGATAGGGGCGCGGGGACAGCGTCGGAGCGGTTTTTCCCCCGCTGATTTCCCGCGCCACTTCGATCCCGGAAACCACCAGCCGGTCTGTTGCCGGGGCGCGCCGCGCCCACGGCGCGCCGAGTTCGCTGAAGGTGGCCTGCGCCGCCGTCGCCCGTTCAATCCACGCACCAATGTCGGCAAGCACGGGGTGGGCGGCCGGGCCCTCGCCGATCCACTCCACGTGTTCGGCGGCGATGGGCTGCGGGTCCCCGGCGGTGCGCACGGCCTCCAGCACGCGCATGAAGGCGCCGCTGTTTTCCAGCGAGCTCAGCAGGGGGCTGCCGTTGCGCCGGTGGGCCAGGAGGTTCTCCAGCAGGTCGGTGCGCGCGTGGGTGTCCCGCGTGCTGCCGGCGTCGGTGGTGATTTCGAGAACGTCCGTCGTGTAGTAAAAAACAGCCTTTCCGGCCGTGCCGTGGACGGTGACAAACGGCTCCGACTGTTCCGGTGCGCACACGGTCAGGGCGCAGACGACGGCGGGACCCTCCTTGGGCGTGATGCGTACGGCGGAGGTGTCGTCGCCTTCGATGTCATGAGCGCGATACAGGTCCGTCTCCACCGTGGCGATGGCGTCGGCGGAATGGATCCCGGCGATGTGCAGGGCCGTCGCCACGGCGTGGGCCAGGGGGTTGGTGGTGACGCCGTCGACGACGTCGACCCCGTTGAGGGTGCGCTTTCCGGCCCAGCGGGAGCGCTGGTAGTAGGCCTTGTCGCGCAGCCACATGCCGGTGGCCGAGATGCCCCGGATGGTGCCGAGACTGCCGGAGCCGATCGCCACGGCGAGCGCCGGAAGGGCGAGCGAGCCCAGCGACTGAAAGCCGATCTGCACGTTCCTGCCCGCCTGGACCGCGGCGACGCGCAGCTCCTCGAATTGGGCCAGGGAGGCGGCGGTGGGCTTTTCCAGGTAAACGTCGGCGCCGGCCGCCAGCGCGGTGAGCCCCAGCGGCGCATGGGTCTGGATGGGCGTGGCGATGATGACGACGTCGGGGCGCACATTGGCGCCTAGGAGCTCGTCCAGGTCATGGAATACCTTGACATCATTCGCCAGCCGGCCGGCTTCGGGTGGATTCGGATCGGCCACCGCCACAAGTCTCAACGCCCCGGCAGCTTCCAGCCGGTCCAGGTTGCTGAGGTGGTGGGCGCCAAAGCCGTGCACGCCGACCAGTGCAATGCGGGGGAGCTGGGTACCCGCGCCTGCGGGTGCCGCAGCCGTGGCGGCTTGTTCCATGCTGATCATGCGTTGAGTCCTTTTAGTTGGTGGTGCACCAAACCCTGTTTCGGGTTCCACACTACGTGAGAAAGCGCTTTCTTGCATTCTTTGCGGCGTCCTGGTTTCCCCGCGGGTTCCCGTCGCAGCCTGCTCTCTCTATGGCATTGGGTGGATGCCTTCGACAGCAACCTGCCAGCCGCCGTCGGCCGGAAAGCCCGGCGATGCGGCGCTGCCGTCATATCCTGCCGCCATCAGTGCAACGGCTGCCAGCAGCCCCCCGTTGCCGGGGAGGTACACCGGCAGGGCATCCGTCTGGAAGTTGTGGCCGTTGGCCAGGTAGGTGTTTTTGCCGCGGTCCATTAAGAGTGCATCAAGGGCGTCGTCGGGCCGGCCCAGCCGCGTGGCCGTCATGGCAATCATCGGATAGTCCCAGCCCCAGGTGCTGTCCCAGTCCCAGTCCGCCAGCACGCTGTCCAGGGTCCGGCTCATGGTGCCGGGGTCGATGAATCCGGTGGCGGGCACAAATCCCAGGGCGGCCAGCATGGAGGGGTGGTCCGTGCGGATGGTGAACGGTGGGACGGAGATGGCGCTGTACACCCCGCCCGCCACGTGCGGGCTGACCATGCCACGGGCAGTCTCGGACCATTCGGGCACCTCGGGAAGCCCCAGCCGGCGCCGCCATTTCTGGGCGGTTTCCAGCGCCCAGCGCCAGTACGCCAGCTCAAAAGTGGGGTTTTCCACGTCGCCGCGCATGAAGCCGTAGGACTCCTGGGCCGGGACGAGCGGCGGCCCCAGCGTCGCGCCGTCGGGCGTTCTTGCCGCATACGCCGCCATGAACGCAGCGGTCTCAAAGACCAGGGGGGCAAGCCGTCCGGCATCTTCCAGGCTCCCCGTGCACCGCCACATGAGTTCGGCCAGGTAGATCGGGTGCGGCTGCTGCCAGATCAGGAAGGGGCCGATGTCGCTGGGGCTCTCCCTGCCGTCGGGCCCCACCTGCTTGGGCCAGCGCGCGCCCGGGAAGCCCTGTTCCCGCGCCGTTTCCCGGGATCTGGTCAAAATGTAAAAGTACCAATTCAGGCTGCGTTCGAGCAGTTTGGGGCGGCCCCAGACCGGGAAGTGCGCTGCGTGCCACCAGTGCATTTCCAGGTGGAAGCGCCCGCGCCAGGAATTGACCATCAGGCCCGTTTCCTGCGGTGGGACGGCGCCGCTCCCATTGACGGCGGTGAGGTATTGGGACAGGATTACGCGCCGTTCCAGTTCAACGGCGCGCGGGTCCGTGCTGCCGGAGAAGTCAACCATGCCCCCTTGGCTCCAGTGCCGTTCCCAGTGTCGTGCCGCTGCCAGCGACGTGTCATCGAACGACGGCGCGTCCCGGGAGCCGTGCCTGCCGCGCGATTCGCAGGATGGGCTGAAATCGATGGTGAACGTGGCCTCGCCGGCCTGCCCGGACAGCAGGAAATCATGGGCACCACGCCGGACAAGTGTGGCACCCGGTGCGCAGACGTGGACGCAGTATTTAGTGGCATCCAGCGTCCGGCGGATCTCCCAGCCTCCGGTGCCGGACTGGAGCTCGGAACTGTGCCTTTCCGGATGGGTCCAGTCCGCGGCGTTGCCCCAGTCTTCACTGCCATGGGGAAAGGCAATCCGGACAGCCGGGGGATGGGACCCCGTGCTGCGGATTGACACGGCCAAGGTGTCCCGGTCCGGGTGGACGACGGTCCGGACGTCAAAGGCGGCCGCCCCGATCCGAAAGCTGCTGCTGAGCTCCCCCGTCCACAGATCCAGCTCTTGGCGGACCGGACGTATGTCCCCAGCCCGGATCTCGCCGCTGCCGACCGATTCGGGCGCCAAGGCCACGGCGCCGAGCATCAGCCGGTGCGGGTTGTTGCGCAGCCAGGTCTCCTGCGCCGTTCCGCCGTCGAGGGCCGTGGCGCTGGTCTTCCCCGCCAAGTCAACGTATCGCACGGGGCCGTGGGGGCTGGCGTATTCCTTCAAGGAGGTGCGCAGGGCGGGCTCTGTCTCGACGGGCGTGGAATGCCAGCCCCAGCTGGACTGCGTGCCCAGGAGGGTTCCCGGCTGTTCGACGTATCGTCCGGGCGCCGGGTAGGCATCCGGAACGGTTTGCAGACCTGTGACGTCCGCAGTGAAGGCGAAGTCTCCGTTGCCGAGGGTCAGCGGGGCGCGGGGGTCGATGTCGTCGAAGGTGACATTGTGGCGGCGGACAAGGGCTTTGCGGTCTATCACGGCGTTCTTCCGGTTTAATGGGCGGAGCAGTCAGGCGCTGATGGCGGCGGCGCTTTCGTCCATCCACTGCTTGGCGGCGTCGGCAGGGCTGGTCTTGGCGAACATGACGTTCGTGTTGATCCGGGCAGTAATTTCCGACACCGCCGTGGAGCCCGTGGGACCGATGAACGTTGGCGCAAACTTGGTTCCACTTACCTTGTCCAGGTACGCCACCTCGCTCTGGCCCTGCTTGCTCAGCTCCGGGGCGATGACGGCGCGGATGGCGGCATTGCTGGGGACGCCCCTGTCGGTGAGCATGATCTTTGCCGCGGCGGTGTCGTTGACGAGGAAACTGACCAGCTTCGCCGCTGCCTCGGTCTTTTTGCTCTGTGCGGAAATGGAAAAGTATTGCGAGGACTGCAGCCAAATGCCGGGGGTGGGTGACTCCCCGGGCAGCGGCAACAGTTCCAAGTCTGTGCCGGCTGCCCCGCCGAGCGCGCGCAGGGAGTTGCTCCAGGTGAGCATCATGGCGGCCTTGCCCGTGCCCATGAGGCTTTGCTCCACACTGATGTTTGCCTGCTCCACCAACTCGGAGGGCGACGGCGAGGCCTTGGAAGTGGTGAGCGCCAGGGAGAATCCAAAGTAGTCGGCAACCGTTGCCTGGGTGAGGCCGAGCCTGCCGTCCTGCGTGTACAGCGATTCCCCGCGCTGGCGGGCAAAGGCATCCAGCGAATCGTGGGTCAGGACGGAGGCGGAGCCAAAGGTGCCGGTGGGGCTGTTGGCGGTGATTCTTGCAGCAGCGTCGCGAAAATCGTCCCAGGTCCAGCTTGAGGCGTCTGGGCGCGGAACGCCGGAGGCCTTAAAAACGGCGGGATTGACCACCATGGCCAGCGCATTGGCTCCCGTGGAAATGCCGTATTGGGTTCCCTTGACCTGTCCGTTGGCCAGCGCCGACTTGTCCATGCCGGACAGCTCAAGGGTTCCCTTGACCTTGGCCAGGTCCAGCAGCGCGCCGCGGTTGGCGTATTCGGCCGGATAGGCGCCACCCAGGGTGAAGACATCGGGTGCGTCCCTGGCGGCAACGCTCGTGGCAAGTTTGTCGAAGTAGCCGCTGAAATCGCCGGGCTCGCCCTTGACCTTGATGGTTGGATTGGCGGCCTCAAACGCGGCGATGACCTTTTGCGTGGCCTCGGCGCGGCTGGCATTGCCCCACCAGGCAAACCTCAGGGTGACATTGCCATCGGCATCGGTCGAATGAGAGTTATTGCCGCAGGCGGAAAGCAGCGCAAGGGCGGCCACCCCCAGGGAAGCCTGTGCGAAACTGCGTCGCGAGAGATGCATCGACATTGATCCTGCCTTCCAATTATGTTCGAGGCCCCCGTCGCGAATGCGACGACGTGGCGCAGAAAGCGCTTTCCTGTCGTGAAACGTATCAAGTGCCGGACGGAAGGTCAATGGCCCCGGTTTGCGGCGGGTCACTTGGGCAAAGGGGGTCCTGGTGGTGGGCCGCGGCACCGGGCCGCGTTGGAGCGGGTCCTTCGCAGCTGCAAGCTACCCAAGAGCGCGGGTTCCATCGCGTTGCCCGCGGCACGGCCCGCTGCCGGACGCCGAAGACGCCTCCGGGTACTACGCCGTCGAACTTCTCAGGGACGGCCCGCGCGTCACGTTCAGCATCAATGGGTTGGCCCTCCTGGACTGGACGGATGAGGGTGCATCAGGCCCGCCGGTCCGCGGCGGCGGGCGAGGATGCCGATATGGATAATTGATCCCGCTAAACCATATGGAGGACTCAACTGTCCATATCGACATCCCAGGCACTGCCGGCTGCTTGTGTCAGCCGTTCGTGCTGGCCCGGACCACCAGTTCGGGCTTGAAAACCACCGAGCGTGGCCGGGCAGCCGGGTCGGACAGCTGCTCCGTCAGCAGTTCCACGGCGGTGCGGCCAATCAGCGCCGTCGGCTGCCGGATCGAGGTCAGCGGCACCACGGCCGAAGCGGCAAAGTCGATGTCGTCGTAGCCCACCAGGGCCACGTCTTCCGGGATGCGCAGGGTGCGCAGCATGGTCAGTGACTGCATGACACCCAGCGCCAGGAGGTCGTTCGCGCAGAAGAGCCCGTCGGGCAGGGAACCGCGGTCGCGGCCCACCAGTCCGTCGCCAATGCCGCGGCCGGCCAGCACGGTCAGGTCGTCGGCCTGGAGTACCTCCAAGGTGGCTCCGGCAACTTCCTCCACAGCCCGGGTGGCGCCGGCCAGGCGGTCCCGGACCTGGTGGAAGCGCTGCGGACCGGCTACGAAGGCAATGCGCCGCCGGCCCAGGCCCAGCAGGTGCTTGGTGGCCAGGTACCCGCCGGACACGTCGTCGACTGAAACGGAGCTGAATGTGTCCCCGCCGGCGGGGCTGTCCACCAGGATCACTTTCGTGCCACGTTGGGTCAGCGCTCGGAGCCGCTCCGTAATGTCGGCAACGGGGGAGATGAGCACCCCCTGCACCCTTTGCTCCTCGAACAGGTCGATGTAGTGGAGCTCACGGGTGGCATCGTGTCCGCTGTTACCGAGCACCACGGCATTGCCGCTGTCCGCCGCGGCATCTTCGGCTGCGCGGGCAAGCGAGGAGAAGAACGGGTTGCCGATGTCCAGCACAATCAGCCCGATGGTACGGCTTTGCCCGGCCCGCAGCTGCCTGGCAACGTCGTTGCGCACGAACCCAAGCTCCGCGATGGAGTCCAGGACGCGGCTGCGCGTCTTGTCCGCCACCCTGTCCGGATAATTAAGGACGTTGGACACGGTGCCCACGGCCACGCCGGCGTGGCTGGCCACGTCCTTGATGCTTGCTGGCCGCATGAATCTACTCCACTCCCGCACCCGTAAGAAAGCGTTTTCCGATGGGCGGTGGTTGACATTGCTTGGATTTCAAGTGTACGTTGAATCGTATTAATGAATCGTTTCAACGTTTGCGAGGCACAATGCGTGTTTGTTTTCGGTCCGCGGTGGATCCCAAGTACCTTCCCGAGTACCGGAAGGCACACGCGCAGGTGTGGCCGGAAATGCTTCGTGAGCTGAAAAAGGCGGGCTGGCATGACTACACCCTGCACCTGGGCGGGGACGGCCTCCTGATCGGCATTGTCGAGTGTGATGACCTCGACGCAGCACGGGCCCGCATGGCGCTGGCCGAAGTCAACGGCAGCTGGCAGGCCGAGATTGCCAAGCTCTTCCCGCCGTCGGAAGCCAGCCCGGATGAGGGGTTCATGGTGATGGATGAAGTGTTTAACCTTGAAAACCAGCTGGCCGCAGCCGGCCACGACAACAAAGGAATGACGAAATGACGGATGTGGCAGCAGCACTGGCCGGCTTGGACAGGCTGGCCATCGAGGTCCCATCCTGGGCCTATGGAAACTCCGGCACCCGCTTCAAGGTGTTTGGCACGCCAGGGACGCCGCGCACCGTCCAGGAGAAGATTGCCGACGCCGCCCAGGTGCACAAGTTGACCGGTCTGGCACCACTGGTGGCCCTCCACATTCCGTGGGACAAGGTGGAGGACTACACCGCACTCAAGGCATACGCGAAGGACCTGGGCGTGGGCCTGGGCACCGTCAACTCCAATACCTTCCAGGACGACGAGTACAAGTTTGGCTCCCTGACCCATGTGGATAAAAATGTCCGCCGCAAGGCCATCGACCACCACTTTGAATGCATGGACGTCATGGACGCCACGGGTTCCCGCGACCTGAAGATTTGGCTGGCCGACGGCACCAACTACCCAGGCCAGGGTGACATCCGGGGCCGCCAGGACCGCCTGGCCGAATCCCTGGCGGAAATCTACGCACGCCTCGGCGACTCCCAAAGGCTGGTTCTGGAATACAAGTTCTTCGAGCCGGCTTTTTACCACACCGATGTGCCGGACTGGGGCACCTCCTACGCCCATACGCTGGCCCTGGGTGAGAAGGCGAAGGTCTGCCTGGATACCGGACACCACGCCCCCGGCACCAACATCGAATTCATCGTCGCCCAGCTCCTGCGCCTGGGCAAGCTGGGCTCCTTTGACTTCAACTCGCGCTTCTACGCCGACGACGACTTGATCGTGGGTGCCGCAGACCCCTACCAGCTGTTCCGCATCATGTATGAAGTGATCCGCGGCGGCGCCCTGGATCCGCAGAACCAGGTGGCTCTCATGCTGGACCAGTGCCACAACCTGGAGGAGAAGATCCCGGGCCAGATCCGCTCTGTGCTGAACGTGCAGGAAATGACGGCCCGCGCCCTCCTCGTGGACCGCACGGCGCTGGGCGAGGCACAGGAAACCGGGGACGTGCTCGGCGCCAACGCCATCTTCATCGACGCCTTCTACACCGACATCCGCCCGGCGCTGGCGCAATGGCGCGAGTCCCGCGGCCTGCCCGCGGACCCGCTGGCCGCCTATGCCGCCAGCGGCTACCAGAAGAAGATCAATGACGAGCGCGTGGGCGGAACCCAGGCCGGATGGGGAGCCTGAGCGTGAGCGACAAGACAAGCACGACGGCGGCACCCGCCACTGCGCCATCTGGCACCGACACGGTGGCCGAGTTGATCTCCCGCTCAAACCGGTTGGGCGCGGATAAGCGCAACACCAACTACGCGGGCGGCAACACCTCCGCCAAGGGCACCGCCAAGGACCCCGTCACGGGTGAAGATGTGGAACTTCTGTGGGTCAAGGGATCCGGCGGTGACCTGGGCACCCTGGCGGAGTCCGGGCTGGCGGTGCTGCGCCTGGACCGGATGCGGGCCCTGGTCAACACGTACCCCGGCGTGGAACGCGAGGACGAGATGGTGGCGGCCCTCGACTATTGCCTGTTTGGTTTGGGCGGCGCCGCTCCGTCGATCGACACGGCCATGCACGGTCTCGTCGATGACGTGCACGTGGACCACCTGCATCCGGACTCCGGCATCGCCATCGCCACAGCGGCCGACGGTGAGGCACTGACGGCCACGATCTTTGGCAACAAGGTTGCGTGGGTGCCGTGGCGCCGCCCCGGCTTCCAGCTCGGCCTGGAAATCGCCGCCATAAAGGACAACAACCCTGACGCCATCGGCACGATCCTCGGCGGCCACGGCATCACCGCCTGGGGCGCCACGAGCGAAGAAGCGGAAGCAAACTCGCTGTGGATCATTAAAACCGCCGAGGCCTACATAAATGCGAACGGCCGCAAGGACCCCGTCGGTGCGGCGCTGCCCGGCTACGGTGCACTCGCCGGGGCCGAACGCCGTGCCAAGGCTGCCGCCCTGGCCCCCACCATCCGCGGGCTCGCGTCCACGGACAAGGCCGCCGTCGGACATTTCACCGACGACGACGCCGTGCTGGAGTTTTTGGCCTCGGCCGAACACCCGCGCCTGGGCGCCCTGGGCACCAGTTGCCCGGACCATTTCCTGCGCACCAAGGTCAAGCCGCTGATCCTGGACCTGCCAGCGGACGCCTCGGTGGAGGACTCCATCACGCGCCTGAAGGAACTGCACGCAGAGTACCGCACGGACTACGCCGCCTACTACGACCGCAACGCCGTCGCGGATTCGCCCGCCATGCGTGGCGCGGACCCGGCCATCGTGCTCGTGCCTGGCGTGGGCATGTTTTCCTACGGCGCCAACAAGCAGACCGCACGGGTTGCCGGCGAGTTCTACCTCAACGCCATCAACGTCATGCGCGGCGCCGAGGCGCTCTCCACCTACGCGCCCATCAATGAGGCGGAGAAGTTCCGGATCGAATACTGGGCGCTGGAGGAGGCGAAGCTGGCCCGCCTGCCAAAGCCCAAGTCGCACGCAACCCGCATCGCCCTGGTGACCGGTGCGGCGTCGGGCATTGGAAAAGCCATCGCCACCCGCCTGGCCAAGGAAGGCGCCTGCGTGGTCATTGCGGACCTGAACCTGGAAGCGGCCCGGGCAGTTGCGCTGGAGCTGGGCGGGCGGGACACGGCTATCGGCATCCAGACCGACGTCACGGACGAGACCGCCGTGCGCGCCGCCGTTGATGCTGCCGTTCTGGCCTTTGGCGGGCTGGACCTGGTGGTCAACAATGCCGGGCTCTCCATCTCCAAGCCGCTGCTGGACACCACCGAGAAGGACTGGGACCTGCAGCACAATGTCATGGCCAAGGGTTCCTTTCTGGTGTCCAAGGCCGCCGCGAAGGTGCTCATTGAGCAGGACATGGGCGGGGACATCATTTACATCTCCTCCAAGAACTCCGTCTTTGCCGGGCCCAACAACATCGCGTACTCGGCCACCAAGGCGGACCAGGCCCACCAGGTGCGCCTGCTGGCCGCGGAGCTGGGCGAATACGGGATCCGCGTCAACGGCATCAACCCCGACGGCGTGGTCCGCGGCTCCGGCATCTTCGCCGGCGGCTGGGGCGCCAAGCGCGCCGCCGTGTACGGGGTGGACGAGGAAAAGCTGGGCGAGTACTACGCGCAGCGGACCCTGCTCAAGCGCGAGGTCCTGCCCGAAAACGTGGCCAACGCCGCCGCCGTGCTCACCTCCGCCGAGCTGTCCCACACCACCGGGCTGCACATCCCCGTCGACGCCGGCGTGGCGGCAGCCTTCCTGCGATGACGGCCGATCTGTTCGTTGGCATTGACATCGGCGCGTCGTCGGGGCGTGTCATTGTCGGGCGAGTCGGGACGGGCGCCGTCGAGCTGGACGTGGTCCACCGTTTCCCCAATGGTGTCGTGGAGCTGGAAGGCGCCCTGCACTGGGACTTCGACGGGCTGTTCGCCGAGGTCCTGGCCGGACTGGGCAAGGCGGCGGAGCGTACCGCGGCCCGCGGCGCCACCATTGCCAGCATCGGCATCGACACCTGGGCAGTGGACTACGGCCTGGTAGACGACGACGGCAAACTTGCGGGCCAGCCGTTCAGCTATCGAGACGGCCGCGGCGCCACGCAAGTTGCCCGGGTGCATGAACTCATCGACCCGCAGCGGATGTATCAGGCCACCGGCCTGCAGCACCTGCCGTTCAACACCATCTACCAGCTCGCTGCCGAGACGTACCTGGCCGGCAGGCAGGCGCTGCTGATCCCGGACCTGCTGGCGTTTAGGCTCACCGGCACGCGTCGCACCGAATCAACAAATGCCTCCACCACCGCTCTCCTGGGCGCCGTGGCGGGGGAGTGGGCCATCGAATTCCTGCGGGCCCTGAACCTGCCGGCGGACCTCTTCCCGCCCCTGGTCGAGCCGGGGGAAACCATCGGCACCCTGCTGCCGGACATCGCCGTCCACACCGGGCTGCCGGGGGAGACGAAGGTCGTGGCGGTTGGATCGCACGACACCGCTTCCGCCGTCGCCGCCGTGCCCGCCGCCGACCGTAATTTTGCCTACATCTCCTCCGGCACGTGGTCCCTGGTGGGCGTCGAACTCGACGCCCCGGTACTGACCGAAGCCAGCCGGCTCGCGAACTTCACCAACGAACGCGGCGTGGACGGCACCATCCGCTACCTTCGCAACGTGGGCGGCCTGTGGCTGCTGAGCGAGTCCATGCGGACGTGGGCGCAGGAGCATCAAGTCATGAATGACGCCCGGTCCCCGGCTGCCCAGCCCGGCCTCCCCGTGCCGGCCCCCGCCGTCCTGTCCCTGCAGGAGCTGCTGGCTGCGGCCGGCGGGGAACCGGCCGGCGGCCCGCTCATTGATGTGGACGCCGAGGAATTCATTGCACCCGGCAACATGCCGGCCCGCATCATTGCCGCCGCCAGCGCAACGGGAGGGGCCCTGGCAAGCCGGCCGGCCGCCGTCGTGCGCTGCATCATGGACAGCCTCGCGGGCGCCTATGCGCGCACGGTGCGTGAAGCCTCGGCACTTTCAGGCCAGGCTGTGGACGTCATTCACATCGTGGGCGGCGGATCCCAGAACACGCTGCTGTGCCAGCTCACGGCCAATGCCACGGGACTGCCTGTCGTCGCCGGTCCCGTGGAGGCGACGGCACTGGGCAACATCCTCATCCAAGGGCGTGCCGCCGGTGCCGCGCCCGCGACGCTGACGGCGCTGCGGGCCATGGTGGCAGCCAGCCATCCAGGTGTCCGGTATGAGCCGGAGCTGCGCTTGACAACAGTGTGACGGATGGGCGGCGCCGCACTCCAGGCCAGCAAACAAAACTGAGGCACAACGCTAGCGCGGATCCTGGGCGCCCATCTTGGTGCGTCGACTCGAATCGCGGCATCGCCCACTAATGCCGCAAGGCGTGCCTCGAGTTTCGCGAGCTCCATCGACCCAATCTGCGTCTCCCATTTCTTACGGGCGATCTCGGGGTGAAGAGGTGAAGGTGGGGACGGGCGGCGGTGGGGAAAGTGTGCCGGTGATGCCCGGGCCAGGGCTGGAGGGGTCCCTCGACCGGCTCCGACTGGCGTCCAGCCCTGAATGAGAAAGCGCTTTCTCAGCCATCTTAGGCGATGGTGACGAGGGTAACAAAAAGACACGCGCCGGAGCCGCTGGTTTCGGGAAGGCGCGGGCACAAGGGATGCGGGCACAAAGGAGGGGAGGACGCCGGTGGCCCGGTGCCCTCCCCTCCTTCCTTTACGGCGCGGCCGCTACTCCCCTCCTTTACGGCGTGGCCGCTACTTCGCGGCAGAGCTGATCAGGCCCTCGGCCTCCGCCTTGAATTCCTTCGCCGCGACGGCGGGGGACTTGCGGTTGAACAGCACGTCGTCCACGTAGCGCAGCGAGACGTTGCCGAGCGTGCCCGTGCCCACAGGGGGCACCGCCGGTGTGAACGACACCTCCGGCGCGATGGCCTTAAGGAAGTCGCCGGCCGACTTGTCCGCCGGCTTCAGCAGCGGCGCGATGGCTTCCTGGAGCTTGGGGTTTGACGGGTAGCCGCGGTCGGTCAGCTGAACCTTGGCCGCGTCGACGTCGTTCATGAGGAAGTTGATGAACTTGGCCGCTTCCTCCGGATGCTTGGTCCGTCCCGACGCCGACCAGAACATGGAAGGCTTGAAGTACATGGACGCCTTCGCCGCGGAACCGGTGACGCTGGGCACCCGCAGGATCTTGATATCGTCGCCCGTGGCCGCAGTCAGTGCGCCCACCTGGTTGGTCCACCACCAGGACATGGCCAGCTGGCCGGTGCCGAACAGCGTCTGTTCGACGGCGGCCGTGGCATCCTCGGAGTTGAGGGACGCCGACGGGCCCGCCTTGGCATCGCGCTGCTTGACAAGGCGTTCGTAAAAGGCGGCCAAGGTGCCTTCGGTGAAGCCGAGCTTGCCATCGCCGGTGTAGAGGGTTTCACCATTTTGGCCAAACCACACCGTCAACGCGGCCTCCGTGCCGCCGTAGGCGGAGCCAAAGGTCTTGGGGACCTTGGCCGCAACGGCTGCGGCGGTGCTGATGTAGTCGTCCCAGGTCCATGTGGTGTCGTCCGGAATGGCGACTCCGGCTTCCTTGAAGATCCGGGCGTTCGCCATGATGACATAGGCGTTCTGGCCCGTGCTGATGCCAAACTGCTTCCCGCCCACCTGGCCGGACTTCAAGGCATCAGGGGTGATCCCGCTGGTGTCGATGGCCTTTTGCCCGGACAGGTCCAGGAGCGCGCCGCGTCCGCCGTATTCGGCAATGTACTGCTGGTCCATCTGGATGACGTCCGGCATGTCGTTGCCCGCTGTCTGGGTGGCCAGCTTGTCCCAGTAGCTGCTCCACACACCGGGCTCCGCGCCAACCTTGATCTTGGGGTTGGCAGCCGTAAAGGCGGTGATCAGCTTCTGGGTACTGGCGTCGCGGACTTCATTGCCCCACCAGGTGAAGCGGAGCGTGACGGTGCCGTCGGCGCTGGTGCCCGAGTCCTTCTTGCCGCAGGCGCTCAGGAGGCCCAAGGCGGCCACACCCAATGCTGCGTGCCCCAGTTGGCGGCGGCTCATGTGAATCGACATCGATCCTGCTTCCTTGCATGTTGAGATTTAAGGGAACGGTTGGGAACTAGGAAAGCGCTTTCTCTGAAACGTTATTATTCTGCATGCGACGGCCGGAGTCAAGGGGTTGTTGTGATACTGCCCACTCGCTGCGGGGGATGCACCAGCCGTGGCCCGCCAGCCACCTGGCACACTCCAGTGACCATCCGCCGGCGCCGGGCTCGCCGGGGGCGAGGCCCAGGCCATGGCGTCCCTGGGGATAGACATGGAGTTCAAATGGCACGCTGTGGCGGGACAGTGCCTGCGCGTAGGCCAGCGAATTCTCCACCGGCACGGCGCCGTCGTCGGAGGTGTGCCACAAAAAAGTCGGGGGAGTGGCGCCGTCAACCGCCAGCTCGGCGGACAGGGCACTCCGTGCAGCCACAGGGGCGCCGGGCGCCAGCAGGGATTCGGCTGAGCCCGCATGGAAGCTGGCCACCATGGAGACGACCGGATACGCCAGCACCGACAGGTCCGGCCTGTCTGCGGCCGGGCCGGCCCCGGCGTCGATCCCTGCGGACAGTGTTGCGGCAAGGTGTCCGCCGGCTGAGAAGCCCAGCACGCCGATCCGTTCCGGGTCCGCTCCCAGGCCGGACGTGCCGCAGCGCAGCCAGGCCAACACAGTGCGGGCGTCCCGCAGTGGTGCCGGGTGGAGCGGACCCTGCGGCCTGTCCGGGGCCACCGTGTAGTGAAGCACGACGGCGTTGATCGCCAGTGCGTTCAGCCACCGTGCGACGTCGGCCCCCTCATGGTCCGCATGCCGAATGTAGCCTCCACCGGGCATCACGATGAAGACGGGCCTTCCGGCAAGTTCCGGCGGGCAGAATGACTCAAGCCACGGCCGTGCCACGGGCTCCGAACTGTCTGGTTCGGTCTTGTCCGGCTCCACGCTGAGGGGCTCGACGCTCCGGGGCAGGACCTGGTAATAACGGCTCATTTCAGTGCCCTTCCCAGGAAGGCAAAGGCCTCCTGCTGCATGTCGAACGTGAACTCGTGCCCCACGGGCCAAAAACTGCCCGTGTAGGCACCTGCATGCAGCCCGGCCAGCACACGGTCTGCATCCCGCATGCCAGTTTCGGGGAACAGTGGGTCGGAAATCCCGTACTGAACCAAAAATCCCACTGCGGCGGGAAGTGCGGTGAATCCCGGCCAGTCGCCGAGCCGTGCCAGCCCGGGCGTCTGAAGCAGCCAGGAATGGGCGTCCAAATAAGTGGGGAGCAGGGAATCAAAGGTGGTCATCATGGCCGTCACCACGTAGCTGCGGATGGCGGGGGAAAGGGCTGCCAGGAGCAGGGACCGTCCGCCGCCGCCGGAGAAGCCCAGGCACCCCAGCCGTTCCGGGTCGACGCCGGGCAGTGCGGCCAGCACAGACAGCGCGGCAAGGTCGTCGTGGGCCACCGTGCCCGCCAGGCTGGTGCCGGCCAGGCCGGCGGCCTTGGCCACGGTGTCCTCATGGAATGCGGCCGCGGCGTTGTAGTCCTCGGCTGCGGACGGCTGATGGCCTTCCTCCCGCCACCGGGCCCGGAACCCCGACAGGGCATCAGCCGTTCGCCAGGGCGGATGGTCCAGGTTAAAGCGCCGGCTGCCCCAAGCAAAGGTGTCGTGGGCCAGCACGGCAAATCCGTCCCGGGCCAGTTCCGTTGCCAGGGCACGGCCGCCGTAGAGGCTGTACCGGCTGGGGCCGGATTCCGGGGCCCGCGATTCATTGGCGCCGGGTCCCCGGCCCGCCTGTTCCGTGCCGGGTTCGCCGCGGCCGGGCGGGAAATCGATGAGCCGGCTGGCGCCCGTGTACTTATTGCCGGCATGGCAGTGGAGGGCCAGCACGCCCGGCAGGGGAGCTGTGGCGCCGGCGGGCTTCACCAGCCAAGCCCGCGTGGCGGGACCAAAGCCCAACTGCCAGCTGAGCTGGGAGGTGGTGACGCCGTCGTACGTTTCCTCCCAGTCGACGGTGGCGGTGATGTCCTGGGGAGGGGCGGACACGCCCAGGACAAGTGCGAGGGGGCGGGACGCTTCCGGCACCTGCGCGCCGGGATGGTCGCGGACGTAGCCGGGCCAGTCCTCGTAGCCGGGGATGGCGCTGGGCCGTGCTGCCGCGTCCATGGAGAGCCTTTCAACGATGTAATGTCGGCGCGAAAGCACCGGACATCCGGTTGAATCCGGATGTCCGGTGCTTTGATGAAGCCTACTTGTCGAGGTTGAGGTTGACTTCCTCAACGAACTTCTTGGCAGCCGCTTCCGGGGTGGCCTTCTCAAACAGGACGTCGGTCAGGTTGCGGTTGAGAACCTCCATGGTGGCGGAGGAACCGGCGGGGAATGGGGTGGGCGGGGTGAGCTTCATCGCCGCAATGCGGTCCAGGTAGGCAGCTTCCTTCTTTTGGTTCGCCTTGAGCAGGGGCATGACTGCCGCGCGGACGTCCAGGTTTGCGGGCATGCCGCGGTCGCTCTTGATGAGCTTGCCGGCGTCCTGGCTGTTGACCAGATAGCTGAGGAACTTGGCCGTGGCCTTGGGGCATTTTGTCTTTGCGGAGATGCCGTACTCCATCGAGGACCGCAGCCAGGCGCCGCCCTTGGCGGACTCGGAAGGGAGCTTCATCATGACCAGGTCACTTCCCGAATATGAGTTCATCTGGTTGCTCCAGGAGACCTTCATGGCCTGCTTGCCCTGGCCCATGAGGGTTTGCTCGGGCTGCGCAGCGCCGTCCTCGACCACCTGCGAGGCGGACGGCGAACCGCCCGACTTCTGCAGGTCAAGGTTCATTTTCATCCAGTCGGTCACCCGGGCCTCGCTGATGCCCAGCTTTTTGCCGTCGTCGCTGTACAGGGGTTCGCCGCCCTGGCGTGCCCAGACGGCCAGGAAGGAATCGTTGGCCATTGGCGTGGTGCCAAAGGTGCCCTTGGGGGAGTTCTTGGTGATCTTGGCCGCAATGTCCTGGTAGTCGTCCCACGTCCAGGTCTCGTCATCGGGAAGTTCGACGCCGGCTGCCTTGAAAACGTCGGGGTCCACCACCATGGACATGGAGTTTACGCCCGCGGTCACGGTGTACTGCTTGCCGTTGATTTGGCCGAGGTCCACCGTGCCGGGCGCAAACTTGGCGGTGTCGATCTCATCCTTGACCTTGTCCAGGTCCAGGAGCACGCCGCGGCTGGAATATTCGCTGGGGTAGGAACCGCTCATGGCCAGGATGTCGGGGGTGTCGCCGCCGGCCACCTGGGTGGCCATCTTGTCCCAGTAGGAGCTGAACTCGGTGTTCTCGCCCTTGATCTTGATGCCGGGGTTCTCCGACTCGAACGCCTTGATGACCTCCAGGGTGGTCTTGGCGCGGGAGTCATTGCCCCACCAGGAGAACCGCAGCGTGACCGGATTCTCCGCAGTGCCCTCCTGCTCGGGGGAGTTGGCCTTCCCGCAGCCCGTGAGCAGAAGCGACGCCGCCATCAGCGCCGTTGTTGCGGCCAGCCAGGGCTTCTTGAGTTGAAACACCATTGTTCAACCTCTCGTTTGTGTACCTTCCAAGTGCCCGGAGGCCGTGTGCCGCGGGTCACAGAAAACGCTTTCTCACAAAGTAGCAAAGGAACCGTGGAAGGTCAAGAAAGCGCTTACCCACCAACAGGAGCGCGGAATGGCGGTAGATTGCAGGGCGCGCGCAGCTCTCTGCGGCATCTGGAGTGGCCTATCCTTTTATACTTTCCCGCAGGCGGTCCGGGCGGGCAGGCCGTTAGATGGGAAAGCGGTTTCCTATTTTTTTTGCAAACGACTGTACAGATACCGAGAAAGCGTTTACTTTGGAGTATGCGCTTGACGCTGTGGCATGGATCTCACCGGACGGAAGTACTGGAAATTAGGGGCCAACCACACGTTTGAGCTCCCTTCCCCGTTCCACCAGTCGAGAATTACCCCCACCATGAAGAACAAGGAGGTTCGCATGACGGCACACCACCGCGGCGCGACTTACGCCGCCAGCCCCATGCAAGACGCCAGGACCGCATTGAGTGAGGCCCGCCCGTGAGTGCCCTGGGCGAACTTTCCAAGATGAAGCGCCGCACCGGGCCAAAGTCGGCCGCTGAAAAGCGCGACGACCGCCGGGACAACAAGGCGGCCTATGTATTCCTGCTGCCGTGGCTGATTGGGCTGTTGTTCATCACCGTCGGCCCCATGCTTGCATCGCTGTACCTGTCCTTTACCGACTACAACCTGTTGCAGGCTCCGAACTGGATTGGGCTGGAGAACTTCACGCGGATGCTCCGGGACACGCGGCTGCACAATTCGCTCGGTGTCACCTTCACCTATGTTTTGGTGGGCGTGCCCATCCAGCTGGCCGTGGCCCTGCTGATTGCGCTGGTCCTGGACCGCGGAATCCGCGGCCTGCCGTTCTACCGGTCGATCTTTTATTTGCCGTCGTTGTTGGGCGGTTCCGTGGCCATCGCCATCCTGTGGAAGCAGATGTTCGGCACCACCGGCCTGGTCAACCAACTGCTGGCCATGGTGGGCATCCACGGCCCGGGCTGGATCTCGGACCCGAAGACCGCGCTGGGGTCGATCATCCTGCTGCACGTGTGGACGTTCGGCGCGCCAATGATCATCTTCCTGGCCGGGCTGCGGCAAATCCCGGTGATGTACTACGAGGCCTCCGAGGTCGACGGCGCGTCCAGATGGCAGAAGTTCAGACACATCACCATCCCGCTGCTGAGTCCCATCATCTTCTTCAACCTGGTGCTGCAGATCATCGGCTCCTTCCAGTCCTTCACGCAGGCGTTCATCGTCTCCGGCGGCAGCGGCGGGCCGTCCGACTCCACGATGTTCTTCACGCTGTACCTGTACCAGAAGGGCTTCGGCCAATTCGACATGGGTTACGCATCGGCCATGGCGTGGGTGCTGCTCGTAATCATCGGCGCATTCACCGCCGTCAACTTCTTCGCCTCAAAGTTCTGGGTGTTCTATGACGACTAACCTGCAGACGCTGCCCGAATCCGACGACAACACGTCAACGCCGGGTACGCCAAGGAAGCAACACAAGAAACGTGAATCACGCGGCACACTCTCCTTCAGCCGCAAGGCCAGGGGCAAGGCGCTGACCAAACATGCCGTCCTGATCATCACCGGCGCGGTCATGATCTACCCGCTGCTGTGGATGCTGGTCTCGGCGATGCGCCCCAATGACCTCATCTTCAAGGATCCGGGACTATGGCTGAGCCACCTGGACATGAGCAACTACACCAGCGGCTGGTCGGCGCTGACCCACCCCTTTGGCCACTACATGCTCAACTCCGCGATCGTGGTCCTGGGCTCCATCGTGGGCAACCTGGTCTCCTGCTCAATGGCCGCCTACGCGTTCGCGCGGCTGAAGTTCACCGCCAGCAAGCTGTTCTTTGGCATCATGCTGCTGACCATCATGCTGCCGTTCCACGTGGTGATCGTGCCCCAGTACGTCATGTTTTCCCAGATCGGCTGGGTCAACACCTTCTGGCCGCTGATCGTGCCCAAGCTGCTGGCCACGGACGCGTTCTTCGTGTTCTTGATGGTGCAGTTCATCCGCGGCATCCCCAAGGACCTGGACGAGGCGGCACGCATAGACGGTGCCGGACACCCGCGAATCTTCCTGCGCGTGATCCTGCCGCTGATGGTTCCGGCCCTGGCCACCACCACCATCTTCACGTTCATCTGGACCTGGAACGACTTCTTCGGCGCGCTCATCTACCTGACGGACCCGGACATGTTCACCGTCCCCGTCGCCCTGCGGGCCTTCGTTGATTCGCAGGCCGGCACCAGCTGGGGCTCACTGTTCGCCATGTCGGTGGTGTCCCTGCTGCCGGTGTTCCTGGTGTTCCTGTTTGGCCAGCGCTACCTCATCAAGGGCATCGCGACCACCGGCATCAAGTAACACGACATCCAGGCGGCAGCTGCCTCCCGGCGTGGGGGAGCAGCTGCCGCCTGTGTGTTCCCTGGCGGGCACGACGGCGGTGCCCGCGTCCCTTGTGTGACGCGGGCACCGCCGCAGGGATTTGTCGCCGCGGCGGGCACCGGCTTACAGTAATGCCATGACAAACCGTTGGTATGCGTATTTTTCGTTGGCTCTGGAGGGGCCCGCGTCTCACTGACACGCATCCAATTTTCCTTCAGAGCCAACAGGACAGAGAATCTTTTCTCTGTCCTTCGCCATTTTCAGGCGGGCTTCGTCAAAGGGGGCCCGCTGCCAGCCCAAAAAAGGACCAGCACCCGTGACCACCACAGCAGCAGAAGCCGCCGGCACCACCACCTCAAATCTGCGCGTCAGCCAGTTCACTGCGCTCCCGTCACCGTCTGAACTCCAGGCGGAGCTGCCGCTGGACGCTGTGACGGGCAACGTCGTCGAACGCGGCCGCGACCAGGTCCGGGCCATCATGGACGGCCTGGATGACAGGCTCCTGGTGGTGGTGGGCCCCTGCTCCATCCACGACCCCAAGGCCGGGCTGGACTATGCCCGACGGCTGGCGGCGGCAGCCAGGGCGCACGAAGAGGACCTGTTGATCGTGATGCGGGCGTACTTTGAAAAACCGCGCACCACGGTGGGCTGGAAGGGCCTGATCAACGATCCGCGGCTGGACGGCAGCCACCAGGTGGCCACCGGCCTGCGGATGGCCCGGAAGTTCCTGCTCGAGGTGGCAAGGCTGGGCCTGCCCGCCGGCACGGAATTCCTTGAACCCATCAGCCCCCAGTACACGGCGGACCTGATCTCCTGGGGCGCCATCGGTGCCCGCACCACCGAAAGCCAGATACACCGCCAGCTCTCCTCAGGGCTGTCCATGCCCGTCGGCTTCAAAAACGGGACCGACGGCGACCTCCAGATTGCCTTGGACGCCTGCAATGCCGCCGGTGCCCCGCAGTCGTTCCTGGGCATCGACGGCGAAGGCCGCGCCTCCCTGGTCGCCACAGCCGGCAACCAGGACACCCATGTGATCCTGCGCGGCGGGCGCAAGGGCCCCAACTACGCGGCCGTTGATGTGGAAGAGGCGTCGGGCAAGGCTGCCGGCGCGGGCATCAACCCGCGCTTGATCGTGGACGCCAGCCACGCCAACTCCGGCAAGAGCCACCACCGCCAGGCCGAGGTCGCGTTGGAAATTGGCGCCCAGCTTGAAACTGACGGCCCGTCCGCCCGGGCCATCGCCGGCGTCATGCTGGAGAGCTTCCTGGTGGGAGGTGCCCAGAAGCTGGACGTTGCAGAGGTGGCCGGCGGCACCGCCGGGCTGACGTACGGCCAAAGTGTCACGGACGCCTGCATGGAATGGGACGTCACGGTGGACGCGCTGGCCAATCTGGCCCGCGCCTCGCGCGCCCGCCGTGCCCGGACGGCAGCCGCGCCGGCCATCGCCCTGCCGGCGCTCCAGGGCTGAGCAATAAAACAACATTCCAGTAACAGCTTTCACATTGGCACCGCCAGCATCTAGAGTAGGGCCTATAGTTCGGCGGGTGCCACCAGCCCGCAGCAACGCACCGACACTCGAATAGGGAAGCAAGGGGCCATGGCGCAGGAGCAAAACTTCTCCAATGTGAACTTCCTGACGGTCCAGGAAGTGGCGGAGCTGATGCGGGTCTCCAAAATGACCGTTTACCGCATGGTGCATGCCGGGGAGTTGCCCGCCGTCCGGTTCGGCAGGTCCTACCGCGTCCCCCAGAACGCCGTCGAGACCATCTTGAAGACGTCAGTAGTGGATGAACAGGGCGGCCATGGCGCCTCCGGTTCGGCGCAGACCGGTTAGGCACGGTACTCTAGGAAAGATCCATTTTCGGCTTTGACCGATTCCTGCGATCGGTCGACCTAATCGTTTGGGCCTCACACGAGGCCTTCTATGCAGTTTGTGAGGAACTTTCATGGGTTCAGTAGTTAAGAAGCGCCGCAAGCGGATGTCCAAAAAGAAGCACCGCAAGCAGCTTCGCAAAACGCGTCACCAGCGTCGCAACAAGAAGTAGAGCTTCGCACTTCATGCAATCACCCGTTCACCGTGTTGGTGTGCGGGTGCTTTGTTTTTAAGCCCCCGCGCGGTGGATGCCCCCTGCACGACGCCGGACGCGCATCCTCCGCGCCGACGTCACTTTCGCCGCATGGAGGCGATGCCCTTCCACAGGCCGTACACCACGCCGGCCCCGGTGGCGGCCTGCAGCCCCAGTGTGGCTGCGCGGCGGCCGGAGCGGTAGTCGTAGACGGGCCAGTTGTGTTCGCGGGCATGCCGGCGCAACTTGGCATCCGGGTTGATGGCCACCGGATTGCCGACGGCGGTCAGGAGCGGGATGTCGTTATAGGAGTCGCTGTACGCCCAGCACCGGGCCAGGTCCAGGCCCTGCTTTTCCGCCAGCTCACGGACGGCGCGGCCCTTGGCAGCCCCATGCAGGATCTCTCCCACCAGGCGGCCGGTGTACAGGCCGTCCTCGACCTCGGCCACCGTGCCCAGGGCCCCGGTCAGGTGCAGCCGCTGGGCAATGACGCCGGCCACTTCAACGGGCGTGGCCGTCACCAGCCACACCTGCCTGCCGGACTTGAGATGCTCCTTGGTCAACGCGCGCGTGCCGGGCCAGATTTTGGAGACGATCATCTCGTCATACACTTCTTCACCCAGTTGGCGGATAAAGTCGGCGCTGATGCCGGCGGCCAATTTTTGGGCCGAGTCCTGCACGGAATGGACGTCGTTCATGTTTTCCCCGCGCAGGATGAACTTGGCCTGCTTCCAGGCAAAGCCGGCGGCATCCCGCAGGGTGAAGGCCTTTTTTTGGTACATCTTCCTGGCCACATGGAACAGGCTGGCACCCTTCATCAGCGTGTTGTCCACGTCGAAGAATGCGGCCTCGCCCTGGCGCTTCACAGTTGTCGAGGCGGCCTCGGCACTGTCGGTATTCACGTCGGGCATGGAACGAGTCTAGTCAATCCGCCGGGGCCATGCCCGTTGCGCCGGCGCAGGCGCGGTTAACAGTGGCAAAACTCTCCGGCGGGCGCGCGCCGGACACCTCCCGCCCCGGAACGGGAAGCACAGGCGCACAATGTGCGTAGGGTTAACCCATGGATCCAGTCTCCGGCCCAACGCCGACGCTTGAATTGATCACCAAGAACGAATGCCACCTGTGCACCGACGCGCGGGCCGTCGTGGCCAGGGTGGCAGCGGACCTCGGCCTGGCGTGGAGCGAAACCGGCATCGACGGCGATGCCGGCCTCACTGCCCGCTATGGCGAGGAAATACCGGTGGTCCTGGTGGATGGCGTACCGCGTGACTTCTGGCACATCGACCCCGTCCGGCTGCGGACAGTGCTGGAGCGCTCCATGGGTGTCTAGGCATCTGGTGGCCGCAGCCAACGCCGGACCCCGCAGGCGGTCGGGTGCCCGGGGCGTTGGACGGGCCGGCGGCCCTGGCCGGCGCGGCGCCACAAGCGGACACGGCTTTGGCGAAGCCCGGGGCACGTCCTAAAGTGGGTAATGGCCGGCTGTGGACGGGGGTGACCTTTGTTGCCCGTCCGGAGCGGCCCTCGCAAAAAGAATTTGGAGCGTCACCTTGTCCACAGCGCAGACACCGGAAGAGCCGACTGCAGAAGCGGCCCGGCAGCTGCCGCCTGCCACGGTGTCGCGCCTGACGCTGTACTTGCGCACCCTCAACGCCCTGCTCGCGGAGGGCACGGAGCGCGTCTCCTCCGAAGCCCTGGCCGAGTCGGCCGGCGTCGGCTCCGCCAATGTCCGCAAGGACTTGTCGTATTTGGGCTCCTACGGCACGCGGGGCGTCGGCTACGAGGTGGCGCACCTGAGCCGCAAGATCGCCCAGGCACTGGGCCTGACCCACGAGTGGCGTGTAGCGATCGTCGGAGCCGGAAACCTGGGCCGGGCCCTGGCCCGGTATGCAGGGTTTGAGTCGCGGGGCTTTGACGTTGTGGCGTTGTTTGACGCGGACCAGATGCTGATGGGCACGGAAATCGGCTGGCTCCGTGTCAGTGATGTGGCGGACCTGGAGAGCGTGCTGGCGAAGACCCGGGCCAACATGGTGGTGCTGGCGCTCCCCGCCGGCGTGGCCCAGTCAGTGTGCGACCGCGTGGTGGGGGCCGGCATCCACAGCATCCTTAGTTTTGCGCCCGTGGCACTGACGGTGCCCGCGTACGTGAACCTGCGCAAGGTGGACATGGCCACCGAACTGCAGATCCTCGCCTACCACGCCCAGCGGCTGCAGGACCCGCGCCTGGAGGAGGACCGTCCGGGCGCCTAAATGGTGCCTCATTCGCTGAAACGTCGGCTGCGGCCCGCCCAGTTCAGCTGCGACCCGATCAGTGGAAAACGTCAGTATCCGTGCGGGCCGTTGCCCTGGACGTGCTTGGCGAAATACTCCCTGGCGGGGGAGCGGAACAAGATGATCATGGCCACCACGCCCAACCCCACCTGCACGATGGTGAAGACGTTGGGCTGAGTCAGGGCCAGCAGTGACACGATGGCCAGCACCAGCCCCGTGGTCCGTGCCCAGTTGGCGCCCTTGCGGATTTTTGTGGCCAGCCAAAAGTACACGGCCGCGGCAACCAGGCTGAGGATGGTGGCGGCGACCAGGAGCCCGGTGATCATGGCCGAGTCCGCCAGCAGGGTGTCATAGGCCGGATCGCTGGGCAGCGCCGCCTTCATGGCGTCGATCAGGGTGGTGCGCACGGACGGCAGGAACAACACAAACAGCAGCAGCACGCCGGATAGGCCCTGCAGCGCTCCGGCCGCCATGACCAGGCGGCTGGCGAGTCTCACCTGGCGGGGCGCGGCCAGGTGCTGTCCCGGCGGGACGGGGCCGGAACCGCGGTGCGGGAGGGTGCCGTCCTTGTTCTGGGAGCCGGCGCCCTGGAAGCCGGGATAGGCGGAGGCGGGCGGCAGGCCCGAGGAGGGACCGCCGTCGTGCCCAGGGTTGCCAGGGGTGTTGGGATCCGAGGACGACGGCGGCACCCAGCCTTCCGGGGCGTACTGGCCGTAGCGCGGCACGCCGGGGGAGATCTCCCCGTAGTGGCCGGATCGGGGACCGGGGGTGGGCCGCTCTTGAGGTGTTTCGTCAGGAGTGGTCATGGGGTGGTCCCTTTCATTGGCGGCGGCCGCCGTGGCCGTTGCCGCCGGCGGCAGGCAAAGAGGCCGCGCCGGTTTTGTATTTAACCCTACGCGACCTCTTGGCGGGGAACTGCCGTGGCGCCAATTTAGGCGGCGCCGCGTGACTTGGCGTTGAGCCACGCGGAAGATTCCGGCAGCCACATCAGAACCGTCGCGACGATGCCCAGCAGGCCCGACGGGGCACCGACGAAGGCCATGACGATGCTCAGCACCGCGATCACGGACAAGGCGAGCCGCGCCCACTGCCGGCCTTCCTTCAACTTCATGGCGCAGACCACCAGCACGACGATCAGCGCCAGGGAAATGATCGATGCGACCACGCCTCTTGGGCTGACGAAGAGCAGGGAAAAAAGAAAACTGAAGAAGGTGCCGATTAACCACAGCACGGCGGTAACCAGCCAAATGATGTAGGAGACCTTCAGGAGCTGGGGCAGCCCGCCAAGCTTGAACAGCCCGGAGAAGCCGCCCGCCGGGATGACGTCATTCATGTTCCTGGGCCAGTCGGACGGCATTTCAAAGCCGCTGCCGCCGGACGGTGCGGCCTGCCGCTGGTTGCCGGGCTGTTGGTAGCCGGGGGGAGGCTGCTGTTGGTAGCCGGGCTGTTGGTAGCCGGGAGGGGGCTGCTGCTGGTAGCCGGGCTGTTGGTAGCCGGGAGGGGGCTGCTGTTGGTAGCCGGGCGGCGGAGCCTGATGTCCGGGCTGCTCGGGGCCGGGGTGCTCATTGGGGGTGCTCATAGCAGCCACATTAGTCCGGGGCAGTGCCCTTGCATAGGCAGGCAGACGGGCAGGCGGACCGGCAGCGGGCGTGGGCAGTTCCGGGAATGCGGGCGTGCGTTCCACAGTGGGCGAACAACAAAATGCCGGGCCGCCTCAGGGCGGACCGGCATTTTGAACTTGAACCAGGTGCCTATGCAGCCTTGACGAACGCAACGTCGAGGGTGATGGTGACCTTGTCGGAGACCAGCACGCCGCCGGCTTCCAGGGCAGCGTTCCAGGTCAGGCCGAATTCCTTGCGGCTGATGACGGTCTTGGCTTCGAAGCCTGCGCGGGTTGCCCCGAACGGGTCCACGGCCACGCCGTTGAACTCGCCCTTGAAGGTGACGGTCTTGGAGATGCCGCGGATGGTCAGCTCGCCGGTCAGTTCAAAGTCGCCCTCGTTGCCGGAGACGCTCGTGGTGGAGAACGTCAGGGTCGGGTGGGTCTCAACCTCGAAGAAGTCGGCTCCGCGGACGTGGCCATCGCGGTTGGCGTCGCCGGAGTCGAAGCTGGCGGCCTGGATGGTGGCGGTGACGGCCGAGTCCGACAGCGTCTCGCCGAGGGTCAGCGTGGCGTCCACATCGGTGAACTTGCCGCGCACCTTGGAGATGCCGGCATGGCGGACGGAGAAGCCGACCTCGCTGTGGGCGGCGTCAAAGTTCCAGGTGCCCTGGCTCAGGCCTACGGTTTCAACGGTGGTTGCAGTCATGTGTTGCTCCTAAGGAAATAAGGGGAGTGTAGCTTTCAGGGCCCCCGGTACTGGGTCCTTCACCGGGTATAAGCATGCGTTTGCATCTAGTATTCCCAGCAGGGGAAATTTTTCCAAAAGTTTTTGCCGGATGGGTGCCACTGTGCCGCCGGAGTCTGGGAATTCCCTGATTAACCCCAATCCGCGTAACTTTGAGAAACTTGGACACATGCCCCGAGTCACTGTTCACCTTTTGCGCCATGGCGAGGTTTTTAACCCCGATGGCGTTCTGTACGGCCGGCTTCCCGAATTTCACCTCTCCGACCGCGGCCGCGCGATGGCCGACATGGTCGCCGGACACTTTAAGGCGCTGGCCGACGGCGGCGCCGCCCCCGTTCATCTGGTGGCCTCACCACTGATCCGTGCCCAGGAAACGGCGCAGCCTACGGCTTCCGCCCTGGGCCTGGAGATCGTCACGGATCCGCGCATCATCGAGGCGGAAAACCACTTTGAGGGCATGAAGGTCAGCAAGGCCGAGCTGTTTAAGCCCACGCACTGGCGCTACTTCATCAACCCCCTGCGCCCGTCCTGGGGTGAGCCCTACGTGACCCAGGCGGAACGCATGCTCCAGGCGGCACGGGATGCCCGGCGTCGTGCCTGGGAATTGGGCGGGGAAGGAGCGCAGGCCATCATGGTCAGCCACCAGCTCCCCATCTGGTCGGCGCGGCGCAGCGCCGAGGGCAGGCGGTTGTGGCACGATCCCCGCAACCGCGAATGCACGCTGGCCTCCCTGACCTCGCTGACCTTTGACGGTGATGACGTGGTGGGTGTGAACTACAGTGAGCCCGCTGCAGCACTTTTGCCCGGCGCGGCCACCACCCCAGGCGCATGAACGCGTCCGCGGACTAGGCGAAACCGGCCATTTCGACGTACTGTAGAAATTCGGATGTAAGAAACCACCCGTGCCACGGCACCGGACCCGAGCAAGATGAAAGACAACTAGAGTGACTTCCTCGATGAGCCGCCGTTCATTGTTCGCCGCCACCGGCGCCGTTCTGGCCGTTGGCCTCGCTGCGTGCACGGCCAACGACCCCCTCGCCAAACAGGCTGCGGCAGGGGACAACAAGGGATTCGTGGCCGGAGATGGCTCCGTCACCGAATTCGCCCTGGACAAACGCTCAGATCCCGTGGAATTTTCCGGCAAGCTCTTCGACGGCAGCACCATCAGCGCAGCCAAGCTGCGCGGCAAGGTCACTATCTTGAACTTCTGGTACGCAGGGTGCTCCCCGTGCCGGAAGGAGGCCCCTGACCTGCAGGCCCTGAACGCTGAATTCGAGCCCCAGGGCGTGAAGTTCCTCGGCGTGAACATCCGGGACGAGGCCGCCACCGCCGAGGCCTTTGAGCGGGGCTACAAGCTGACCTATCCGTCCATCATGGACAAGGACGGCGGCGTGCTGCTGGCTCTGTCCCAGCTGAACCTGGTCAAGCCGTCCGCCGTCCCCACCACCCTGGTGCTGGACAAGCAGGGTCGGGTCTCTGCCCGGCTCCTGGGCGAAGCAGACAAGAGCACGCTTAAGGCACTGATCACCTCCGTGCTGGCCGAGAAGTAGGGCCGGTGGCCAACAACCCATTTGCCGAAATAATCAGCAGTGGCTCCATGCTGCTTGCCATCCCGGTTGCCTTGCTGGCCGGGATTGTGTCATTCCTTTCCCCGTGCGTGCTGCCCCTTGTGCCCGGCTACCTGGGTTACGTGAGCGGATTGACCGGCGCTGACCTGGAAAAGCAGCGGCGCGGGCGAATGTTGCTCGGCATTGGCTTGTTCGTTCTCGGGTTTTCCGCGGTTTTTGTCCTGTTTGGGGCCGTGTTCGGCCAGCTGGGCGCCTGGCTGCTGACGCCCGACGCCGGCTGGGTGACGCAGGTCCTGGGCGTGGTGGTCATTCTGCTTGGCGTGGTGTTCCTTGGCGGACTGAACTGGTTCCAGCGCGACGTGAAGATCCACGCCAAGCCCCCGGCGGGACTGTGGGGTGCCCCCGTACTCGGCATTACCTTCGGACTCGGGTGGGCACCGTGCATCGGCCCCACGCTCAGCGCAGTCCTGGCCTTGACCTATTTTGACGGGGCCACAGCTGCCAAGGGTGCGTTTTTGACATTTGTGTACTGCCTCGGGCTCGGCGTGCCATTCCTGCTGATCGCGCTTGGCGTCCGGCGCGGGCTGGGCGCCCTGGCGTTCTTCCGGACCCACCGCCGCGGACTGCAGTGGTTTGGCGGTGGCATGCTGGTTGTCCTGGGGCTGTTGATGGCCACGGGGCTGTGGGGCACGTGGATCAACCAGCTGCAATCCTGGGTTGCCTATGGAGCGGAACTGCCAATCTGATGAGGGAAAAATCGGTGCAAGAAGTGCAAACAAAAAACCCGTCCAAGGATGACGTCGAGCTGCCCCGGCTGGGCTTCGTTGGCATGCTCCGGTGGGCCTGGCGGCAGCTGACCAGCATGCGGACCGCGTTGTTCCTGCTGTTGCTGCTCGCCGTGGCGGCCGTGCCCGGTTCCTTGTTCCCGCAGCGCCCTTCCAACCCCTCCAATGTCACGCAGTACCTGACGGACCACCCTACATCCGGACCCATCCTGGACTGGTTCAGGCTTTTTGATGTGTACTCCTCGCCCTGGTTTGCGGCCATCTACCTACTGCTCTTCACCTCGCTGGTGGGGTGTGTGCTGCCCCGCGCCAAGATTCACTTCAAGGCCATGCGCTCGGCACCGCCGCGCACGCCCAAGCGCCTGTCCCGGCTGGCCGAATACGGCACCGTGGAGATCCCGGCCGGCAGCGGCGTCGATGCCGATCAGGCCATCAAGGATGCAGCTGCTGTCCTGAAGTCCCGCCGCTACCGGGTGGACGTGCGCGACCTCGGCACCGGGCGCCCGTCGGTGGGCGCCGAAATCGGCTTCCTGAAGGAAGTCGGCAACCTGGTCTTCCATGTTTCCGTTTTGGGAGTCCTTGCCGCCGTCGCCTACAGCGGGCTGGCCGGGTACAGCGGCCAGCGTGTGGTGGTGGAGGGCGAAACGTTCGTCAACACACTGGTGGGCTATGACACCTTCACCCCGGGGGCCTACTTCAACAGCGACCGCCTGAGCCCGTACTCGGTGGAGCTGGACAAGCTGGCGGTCAAATACGACAGGGAATCGCCGGGCCACTACGGGCAGCCGATCGATTTCACGGCGAGCCTGACCACCAAGGACGGCCCCGATGCCGCGGCGAAGCAGCAGGTCCTGAAGGTCAACGACCCCGTTGCCATGGGCGGCACCAACATCTACCTGGTCGGCAACGGCTACGCCCCGGTGGTGACCGTCAAGGACGGCACCGGGAAGGTCGCCTTCCAGGGTCCGGTCGTCACCATCCCCACCGACGGCGCCTACACCTCTCTGATGGTCATCAAGGTCCCGGACGCCAAGCCCAGGCAGCTGGGATTTGTCGGCTTCTTCCTGCCCACGGCCCTGATGGACACCAGTACCGGGGTGGCCTACGGCTCCGACCCGGATCCGTTCAATCCGCAGCTGAACCTCAATGCCTACACCGGCGACCTCGGGCTGGACAACGGAATTCCCCGCAACGTCTACACCCTGGACACCTCGAAACTCAAGCAGATCAACGGCCGCGACATGAAGTCCGGCGGGATTGTGCTTGCACCGGGCAAGAGCTACACCCTGCCGGACGGCAACGGTAGCATCAGCTTTGACGGCATCAAGCGCTTCGCTGCCCTGGACATCCGCCACGACCCGGGCCAGGTGTACGTGCTGGTGTTCGCCGTCCTGGCCCTTGGCGGACTCATGGCCTCCCTGTTCCTGAACCGCCGCCGCGTGTGGATCCGCACCGGAAACCATCCTGACGGGCGCACCATGGTCGAATTCGGGCTGCTGGCCCGCGGTGAGGACCACCGGCTGGCCGGGGAATCCGCGGCAATCAACAAGGCACTTCACGCGAAATGGGTGGTGCCAGCGGACTCTCCGGTGGAAGATGGTAACCGGACACCCCCTAACCAAACCGACACCGGAACCGGCGTCACCGTGTCAAGTAAGGATCAGTAATGCCAGGAATCAATGAAGGCCTTGCCCTGCTCAGTGAGCAATTCATGCTGATGGCCGGACTGGCCTACGCCGTGGCGTTTTGCGCCTTCACATGGGACTTGGTGACCTACAGCAAGACCGTGCGCAGGGGCCTGGCCGTCGAAACCGCCGGCGTCACGGCTACGGCAGGAGTCGCATCAGCCGACGCCGACCAGTTGGTGCGCGTTGGGGCTGCAGGCTTCATGGGCCAAGACTTGGGAGCTGGTCCCCAGGGTCGCGGTGTGCGCCCCAGCAGCAAGACCCACGACGGCTCGGACGGCATCACCGCCGGCGACTCCATGCGCTATGGCAAGGCAAAGCGCCGCGCCGCCAGGATTGCCGTGGCAATCACTGTTGTGGCCGCCGTCGTGCACGGCCTGGCGGTGCTTTTCCGCGGACTCGCCGCAGGGCGTGTGCCGTGGGGCAATATGTACGAATTCTGCACCACGGGCGGCTTCACCGTGGCGTTGATCTTCCTGTTGGTGCTGACCCGGCGCGACCTGCGCTTCCTGGGCACGTTCGTCATTGGCCTGGTGTTGGTGATGATCACGGCCGCGTCGGTCGCGTTCTGGACCCCAGCGGGCCACCTGGTGCCGGCCTTGCAGAGCTACTGGCTGGTCATCCACGTCTCCATCGCCGTCATGTCCTCCTCGCTGTTCACGCTGACGTTTGCCATGTCTGTGCTGCAGCTTTTGCAATCGCGCCGCGAGTCCTCCATCGCCTCCGGGAAGCCGGACAAGGCGCTCGTGATGCGCCTGGTGCCGAACGCGCTGAGCCTGGAAAACATGTCCTACCGCATCAACGGGATCGCGTTCGTGGGCTGGACCCTGACGCTGATGTTTGGTTCCATCTGGGCGGAAAAGGCTTGGGGCCGCTTCTGGGGCTGGGACACCAAGGAAGTGTGGACCTTTGTGATCTGGGTGGTCTATGCCGGCTACCTGCACGCCCGTGCCACCCGCGGTTGGACGGGAACCCGCGCCGCCTGGCTGTCCATCGTGGGCTATCTGTGCGTGGTCTTCAACTTCACGATCGTGAACGTGTACTTCTCCGGCCTGCACTCCTACGCCGGCGTGGGCAGCTAGCCGCCTCCGGCGCCGAAAGTACAGTTCTGGCGGGCTGAGCACCTGCCAGGATCGGCGATAGTACAGTTCTGGCGGGCTCCGTGCTTCGGAGGCAACCAGAACTGTACTGTGAGCACGTTTGCACCGGGCGGAGGCAACCAGAACTGTACTGTGAGCACGTTTGCTACTTGCCGGTCGGCCAGTAGAGCCGTACTTAGGCTCAAAGTGCGTCTTTCCGGGTGCCAAGAAGCCCTCGCAGTGATCGTCCAGCAAGGTTTTCCGGGTCTGGCCACCCTCCCTGCACCAGCATGCGGGCGATCTTGGTGATAGCCACCCGTCCACCCGCGAGCATGTCTTCCTTGTTGATTAGCACCTGGTTCCACCCCAGTGACTTCGTCATGAAATCCCGATCGTGGTCCTTGCCCTGTTGCTCTGGGGTGAAATGGTGGTCGCCGTCGTACTCAACGCAGGTCCTGTACTGCTGGCAGACGAGGTCCGGGGAGACGAGCGGGTTCCCGGCAGCATCAAGGAGCTCACCGTTTGTAACAAACGTGGGCAGCGGGGACCGTGCAATGATCAGTCGCAGCCTCGTCTCCGGCGGGGAGTCGGCGCCCACACGGACCAGGTTCATGGCCTCTCGCAATCGGCAGAGCCCACGCGCGCCCGGATGGCCGGCAATGTAGGCGTTGAGGGCGTCCAGTTCCACCATGGCGACTCTTGGCGGACCGTAGTTCCGCGTGTGTTGGCACACAAGCTGATCGCCAATGACCACCAGTTCATCAGGCCCCAGCAGGTGTGCAAGGTCGAGGAATGTGCGCTGAACGGTGGTGACCGGCACTCCGCCCACCACCGCCACATCGTTGCTTGCCAGATCCAGGCGGTGGCCCGTGACCCGACGCCGGCGGGGCATGCCAGTTCCCGTGGGTCGGGCCAAGTGCAGGGTCTGATCGTCCAAGCATCGTTGCGGAAGATACAAACCGTGAATTTTTGCGGCGGTCACGTGGCTGACGACGGCGGGTCCGGTGGTATCGGTATAGGGACGGCACGAATCCAGCAGGTCAAACGCCGCGCTCTTGTGCACGCGGATGCCCCGGCTCGGGATCCACAGGTCAGAGGCACGGGTCCTTGAACGGGAAATGCCGGACTGGCGTGCCTGTTCCACCGTGAAAGGTCGCACGGCGAGGTGCAGTGGCAGTGGCGCTGGTTTACTCATAGCTCCATTAGGGCGGACCCCTTGGGGCTAAATGTTGGTTTTAGCGCCAGTCCGTGGAATCTGTGGATAACAATCGGCCCCGTCGGACTAGGGCGGCCAAGGATTCTGCGCGGCATAGAAGCTGTGGATAACTAATCCGGTGCCCATGGCCGAATCCGCCAAGTGAATGTTCAGGAGCCCTCTGGGGTCTCCGAAAGTACAGTTTTGGCGGGCTGGGCAGTCGCCCGGGCTTCCGAAAGTACAGTTTTGGCGGGCTGGGCAGTCGCCCGGGCTTCCGAAAGTACAGTTTTGGCGGGCTGGGACCGGCCGAGGTCGCCATACGCGTACGTTCGGCCGCGGGGAAGCCGCCTTAGTGCTTGGTTTCGTCGTTCGGATGCTCTTCGCGCAGCTTGGCTTCCCGGGCCTTCAGCTCGTCCTTGAGCTTGCGCAGGCGTTCCGATTCCGCCTTCTGGGCGCGGGTCACTTCAAGGTTGCGGAGGAAGGCGGGGTCGTCGTCGGGCGCCACAAACTGCTTGGCACGGCCTGAATAGGAAGGGCCGCGCGGGGCCGGGACGGAACCGCCGTTGGGGCCGGGGGTGGAGGCGGCGTACTGGGGGCGGCCCAGAAAGAACCAAAGCAGCACCCCCAGGAGCGGCAGCAGCACAATCACCAAAATCCAGGCAGGCTTGGGGATGCTCCGGACATCGGCGGGTTCGCTGCGAATGCAGTCGATGAGCCCGTAGATGAAGAGAACAACACCGAAGATCACTGGGATATAGCGCATGCTTCATTCTACCTTTGACGGGCAAATCGGGCTCCGGGGCGGCGTTCAGGATCACGGGCTAAACTTGGCCCGTGGCTTTCTTCAAATACTCCCTGATCCGCGGCGTGCTTTTTGTGGCATTCTTCCTGCTGGCATATCTGGCCCTGCACTTCAGTCCCCTCACGGCAGCGTTGATTGCTGCCCTGTGCGCGTTCGTGGTCAGCTTCTTCCTCCTCCGCAAGCAGCGCGACGGCGCCACTGCCGTCATTGCCGACCGTTTCGCCCCGAATGCCAATACCACCCAGTCGGCCGGGGCCGTGGCCGACGCTGACGCCGAGGACGCCCTCATCGACGCGAATCCAGACGTCTGGGTCGATGCGGACCGTGCCACCAAGAAGCCCCACCCGCAGCCGGAAGGCTGACCGACAGGGCCACCCGGGCGTGCCAAGTACCAAGAAGACGGACCAAGTACCAAGAACCTGGAAAGGACCGTCAGATGCGGTGGATGGACAACGAACGGCTGGCACTTGTGGAGACATTCCGGAATGCCGACCCGGATTCCCCGACCCTCTGCGAGGGCTGGAATGTCCGCCGGCTGCTGGCCCATTTGGTGATGCGCGAGCACGCGCCGTTGAATCAGCTGCTGGATTTGGCGGCAAAACCGGAACCCGGGCGTGAGTTACGGCTCGGCGCACTTACGGCAACGGCCGAGTCTCCGGAGGGCTACGAGGCCCTGGTGGCGAGGTTCGCTGCCGGAACAGGCGCCGCAAATCCCATGACCTGGCTGGGCGATTCGGTCCAACTCGTGGAGTACGTGATTCATCATGAGGACGTCCGCCGGGGCGGGAACAGCATTGAGCCGCGTGTGCTGCCGGACGGCCTGCTTGAGGCCCTGTGGAAAAAGCTGCCGATGATGGCGAAGATGAGCTACCGCCGCAGCCCCGTCGGGGTCACCCTTGCCACCCCGGGCGGCGCCCCGAAACTTGTCCATAAGGGCCCCGGAGGGGTGCTGTTGTCCGGAGACCCCGTGGAAGTGGCGCTGTATATTTCAGGGCGCCAGGTAGCGTCACGTGTGGAAGCAACCGGCACTGCGGAAAACGTGGAGGCCTTCCACCATTGGGCCGCGGGCCGCTAGGCCTGCATTTCAGGGAAGCCCGCGGTGGCCGCCAGTCCCCCGCAGGGGGTGCCCGCGCAGCCGGACTTTACAGCGCCGTCAGCACCATGGCGGCCGCGAACAGCACGCTGAACCCCAAGTTGAGCAGGCCCGTCTGCTTCAGCAGCGGAATCAGGCTCTTGCGCTTCTTGCCCTTGAGCATCAGCCAGCTGGGCATCAGCATGAACGGAATCAGCAGCAGCACCAGCAGCACCCACGGCTTGGCCGGTGCCAGGAACATCATGATGGCCAGCGACAGCCCCAGCATCACCACGTAGCTGCGCCGCGCATTCCGGTCCCCGAGCCGCACGGCAAGGGTCCGCTTGCCCACCTTCCTGTCCGTGGGGATGTCGCGGACATTGTTTGCCATCAGAAGTGCGACGGCGATCAGTCCGGTTGCGACGGAGCCCAGCAGTGCCGCCGGGCTCACCGCCCCGGCCTGGGTGAAGGTGGTGCCCAGGGTGGCCACCGGACCAAAGAAGAAGAACACAAGGACGTCGCCCAGGCCCATGTAGCCGTAGGGGTTCTTGCCGCCGGTGTAGCCCCAGGCTGCCAGGACGGCACCGGCCCCCACCAGCAACAGCCACCAGGTTTGGGACAGGATGACCAGGCCAAGCCCGGCCACCATGGCCAGGCCGAGGGCGGTGAACGCGGCCATTTTGACCTGCCGGGGGGCAGCCGCGCCGGAGCCCACCAGGCGCAGCGGGCCAACCCGGACCTCGTCGGTGCCGCGGATGCCGTCCGAGTAGTCATTGGCGTAGTTGACGCCGATCTGCAGCAGCAGCGCCACGAAGGCAGCCAGTGCGGCCCGGCCCCAGTGCAGGGCGCCGAGGTCATATGCGGCGGCGGTGCCGATGATGACGGGGGCAACTGCCATCGGCAGCGTCCGCAGGCGCGCGCCTTCAATCCATTGACCAACAGTGGCCACAGCACTACTCCTTATCCGCAGGCCGGCAAAGACCTGTCAGCTTCCATTGTGCCGGGTCGGAGCTATTTGCGGTCCGCCGCCGCGTCCGACAGGAGTGCCAAAATGACCGTCCTATCTGGTTTTCCGGTCGACAACACGGGAAGCGCGGAGACGAACACCACAGTCTTGGGCACCATGTGCGGCTCCAGCGTCGCGGCGGCACCGGCCCTCAGCTCCTCGGCCGAGCAGGAACCGGCCACCAGCGCCGCCACCTGCTGGCCCCATTCGGGATCGGCCACGGGCCCCACGAACGCCTCGCGGACGCCCTGCACCCGGTGCAGCCCGTCAGCCACGGCGGCAGCGGAAATCTTCAAACCGCCGCTGATGATCACGTCGTCCACGCGGCCCAGCACCCGCAGTCGTCCCTCACCGTCCAGCTCGCCCAGGTCGCCGGTTTCATACCAGCGCACGGGTTCGTTTCCGGACAGGGCACTGCCGTCGAGCGGCTCCTGGAAGAAGGCGCCCGCGGTCAGGGCGGGGTCGCCCAGATACCCGGTTGCCAGGACGGCCCCGCCCAGCCGGATGCGGCCGTCGCGGATGGCGAGCTCCACGCCGTCGAGCGGGACGCCGTTGTAGATGCAGCCGCCGCAGGTCTCAGACATGCCGTAGGTGGTGACGACGTTAATGCCGGCGCTGCGTGCGGCCTCCAGCAGCACCGGGCTGGCCGGGGCGCCGCCGAGCAGGATGGCGTTGAAGCGGCGCAGGACAGTCAGCGTTTCCGCCGTCGGATTGGTGAGCAGGCGCGTGAGCTGCGTGGGAACCAGGGAGGTGTAGCGCAGCTTGTCCGTCAGTTCGGCCGCGGCCGCCGTGAACGCCTCGGGGGTGAATCCGCCGCTGAGGTCCATGGCCCAGGGGCGCGTGCCGGCAAACAGCGAACGGACCAGCACTTGCAGCCCCGCCACATAGTGCACCGGCAGAGCCAGCAGCCACTGCCCCTCGCCGCGCAGCGCCAGCGCGGTGCCCACCGAGGAGGCCGCCAGCGCGTCCACGCTGAGCATGGTCCGCTTGGGTTGCCCGGTGCTCCCGGAGGTGCGCACGACGGCGGCAATGTCAGTGTCGCTGTTGGCCGGCAGTCCCAGCTCGGCCTGGGGGATGAGTGTGAATTCCGGTGCCGCGCCGGGGGCGGCCGGGGCCTCAATTTGGACGGCCGGGCCTTCCCCGGACAGTGCTTCGGAGAGTGCCTTGAGCAGGGGTTCGATCGTCATGTGCGCCTATGCCGGGGGTTAGAAGTAGTAGGGGAAGCTGGACCAGTCGGGGTCGCGCTTTTGAAGGAACGCTTCCTTGCCCTCCACGGCCTCATCGGTCATGTAGGCCAGGCGGGTGGCCTCGCCGGCAAAGACCTGCTGGCCGGCCAGTCCGTCGTCGGCCATGTTGAAGGCAAACTTGAGCATGCGGATGGCCTGGGGGGACTGGCCGGCAATGTCCGCGGCGTATTCCAGCGCGGTGTTTTCCAGCTCGGCGTGGTCCACGGCCTCGTTGACGGCGCCCAGGCGGACCGCGTCGTCCGCGGAGTATTCGCGGGCCAGGAAGAAAACCGCCCGGGCTGCCTTCTGGCCGATCTGGCGGGCCAGCAGCGCCGAGCCATAACCGGCGTCGAACGATCCCACAGTGGCGTCGGTCTGCTTGAACTTGCCGTGCTGGCGGGAGGCGATGGTGAGGTCGGAGACCACGTGCAGGGAGTGCCCGCCGCCCGCGGCCCAGCCGTTGACGACGGCGATGACCACCTTGGGCATGGTGCGCATGAGCCGCTGGACCTCCAGGATGTGCAGGCGGCCGGCGCGGGCGGGATCGATGGTCTCCTTCGTCTCCCCGTCTGTATTTTGTACTGTATTTTGTACGGTGTACCGGTAGCCGTCGCGGCCGCGGATGCGCTGGTCCCCGCCGGAACAAAAGGAATGCACGCCGTCCTTGGGGGAGGGGCCGTTGCCTGTCAGCAGCACGGCGGCCACATCCGGGGTCATGCGGGCGTGGTCCATGGCCCGGTAAAGCTCGTCCACGGTGCCGGGGCGGAAGGCGTTGCGGACCTCCGGGCGGTTGAAGGCGATGCGCACCGTGGGCAGGTCCCGGACGATTTTTCCGTCGCTGTCCCGCTCAACCTGGCGGTGGTACGTCATGTCGGTGAAGTCGAAGCCCTCCACCACACGCCAGCGGCTGGGGTCGAAGATATCGGAAACCTGGGCGGGGAAATTGTCTGCGCTGCTCACCCTCACGATCTTAGCTGGCGGTGCCGGGCTGTTTTATTATGCGCATTAGTGGCAGCTGGCGTAACGCATGACGGAAGAATTGTTTTATTGTGCGCAAGGCTGAAGTGCTGGCGTTGCGCAGCACGGTTCCCGGCGCAACACTGGCAGCTGGCGTTGCGCATGAAGAAATTCAAGGCGACGGTTGTCCGCCATGAATTCACAAGATTCACAGGCATTCACACCGGCAGGCCGGACCGGGCGGCGGACTAGCCGATGCAGAATTCGTTGCCCTCCGGGTCGGCCATGGTGAACCAGGCGTGCGGACCCTGGCTGGCCTCCCACAGGAAAGTGGCGCCGCGGACTTCAAGGCGGGCCCTCACCTCAGCCATGTCCTCGCCGCCGAGCCGCACGTCCCAGTGGATTCGGTTCTTTCCGGCCTTGGCCTGGTCACCGGACTGGAACAGGATCCGCGGCTGGCCGCTTCCTGCCTCCGGTCCCGCGGTGATGGCCTGGCCGTCCTTCCACACGAGTACGCCGTTGTGCATCTTGGTCTGGTCCCCGGTGGCGAAGGCCTTTTCCACCATGGAGCGGATGAACGCCTCTTCGCTTGGCTCCACGGTCCAGCCCATGGTTTCCGCCCACCAGTCGGCAAGTTCGTGGGGCTTGAATGAGTCAACGACTATTTGCAGTGAATAGGCCATGGGAAAAGTCTGCCGGAGCTGCCCGTGGCCGTCCAGTACATAAACTGTGTGCAGGATTCGTTGCGGGTTTTGCGCCTGATGCCCCCGGCGTAAAACCCGGCTTGAGTTCAGCGCATGCGGAAAGTCGAGTTTGCTGATGCGCCGGACCAGTTTGCGGGTGGTGCGCATCCGTCAACCAAGGGGCATCGGATATTGTTTTTTCATGACAGCAATTGAGCCGGTAACCCTGCGTGGAAAGTACGTCACGCTCGAACCGTTGAGCCGGGACCACCACGACGGTCTGGTTCAGGCCGCCTCCGACGGCGAATTGTGGAATCTCTGGTACACGTTCGTTCCACGCCCGGAGGACATGAAGGCGGAGATCGAGCGCCGACTGGCCCTGCAGGAATCCGGATTGATGCTGCCGTTCACCACGCGCCTGAACGATCCCGCCACGGGGGAGCCGGGCAACGTCATCGGCATGACGACGTACATGAACATCGATGCCGGGCTGCCGCGGCTGGAGATCGGCTCGACCTGGAACGCCGCCGGCGTGCAGGGCAGCGGGACCAACCCGGACAGCAAGCGCCTGCTGCTGGGCCACGCCTTTGAAACGCTGGGCTGCGTGGCGGTTGAATTTTGCACGCATTGGATGAACATGCAGTCACGTGAAGCCATTGCGAGGCTCGGCGCCAAGCAGGACGGCGTGCTGCGTTCACACCGGCGCATGCCGGACGGCTCCCTGCGCGACACAGTGGTCTTCTCGATCCTCGCCAACGAATGGCCCCAGGTCCGCAGCGGCCTGGACCTGCGCGTGGCCAAGAAGCGCTAAATGCAGGAAGCCGGGGTCCCGCACTGGGAAGGTGCCGTCAACGCCCGCCTGCTCATCGGCGACATCTACCGGATGGGCCGCAGCGAGTGGCTTACCGAGAATGGCTGGCGGCAGGTGTACCGCGACGGCGTCCGCACCGTCATCGACCTGCGGAATCCCGGCGAGCGCAAGCGCAGGCCCACCGATCCGGCGGTGGGGGATGGCGCAATGGCCGGGTTCGACGTCGTCACTTCACCCACCGAGGATCCGGACAACGCCGAATACCAGGCGTTGGTCCAGCCCTACATGAACCATCCCCGGCTCTACGCGGACATCCTGCGGCTGTTTCCCGGACGGGTGGCCGCGGTGTTCAAGGAGCTGGCCGTGGCGCGCGGGGCGGTGGTGATCCATTGTTCTGCCGGGCGGGACAGGACCGGGCTGGTGGCCTCGCTGCTGCTGGCGCTCGCGGGTCAGGCGGAGCGGGTGGCCCGGGAGGACGAACTTGCCTCGCGCGGCATCAACAGCTGGCATTTGGTGGCACCCGTGAAGCACCCGTATGAGCACTACCTGGCGGAGGACGAAATTGCAGAAATCGTGGCGGACCGGGAACAGGCGCTGGAAGTCTTTGTGGGCGGGCTCGACGTGCGGGCCTTCCTGCTGGACAACGGCGTCACAACGGGGGAGATCGACGCCGTCGTGGCACGGTGCCGATAGGCGGACGCGGGAAATAGTCACCGTCAGGTGAAACCTTTCTCCCTGCCGCGGACAATACAGTGCATGGGGAACATGGAGGCCGCCGGTGAGCCGGCACTTTGGGAGCGCAGCCTGCGCGGCGACGGCGACGCGTTTGGCCTGGTCTTTGACCGGCACAACGCACGCGTATTCCGCCACGCCTACGGCTTCCTGCGGAACCGGCACGACGCCGAGGACGCCACGGCGGCGGCCTTCCTGGAACTGTGGCGCAGGCGTGCCAAGGTGCGCCTGGTCAACGGCTCCGTACTGCCATGGCTGCTGACCACCACCACGAACGTGGCCCGCAACCATCAGCGGGCCGCAAGGCGGTACCACAGCTTCCTTTCGGCACTGCCACGGGAAGTGGAATCGCCGGACGCGGCCGAGGAAGCAATGGCCCGCAACCCCTATGAAGCCCTGGAACCGGAGCTGGCGGCAGCCGTGCTCGCACTCGGTTCGGCAGATCGGCAGCTCGTGGCGCTCGTCGTGGTGGCGGGGTGCAGCATTGGCGACGCTGCCGACGTCCTGGACGTCACAGCGTCGGCCGCCAAAACCCGGCTGCACAGGGCGCGGCTGAAACTGCGGGCCGCACTGGAGCCGCACCCTCCGGCGGCGGCCGGACTGGCGGAACCGCGGGCACTCGAAGGGGAACTGCCATGAATCAGCTGGATCGCAAATTTCAGGGTGCGCTGCGGGCCGCGCTGGTGGCGCACGTATCTGCGGCGCCTTCCCGGACCAGGCGGCGCAGGGTATGGGCCGGGGCGGGCCTGCTCAGCGGCGTGGGTTTGTTGGGCGGAGTGGCGGCCGCGGCATCAGGGCTGTGGGTGGTGCCGGGAGCGGACATTGTCACTCCCCTGGCCGACGCTGTCACAGTGACCCGGAGCGGTACCGCAACCGTGGAACTGGGCGAGGTGCCGCCAGGCGCCACGGGGGTCTCGCTCTCCCTGAGCTGCCTGAGCGCCGGCACGTTCACGTTCGACGACGGTGCCTCCTCACGCTGTTCCGCCGCCGACGTCGGCACCCGGTCCGCGTGGACAGGGTACCGGCAGGAGCTGGCCCGCGGGCAGCACACCGTGACGATCAAGGCCGGACCGGGCGAACAGTGGCGGTTGACCATCACTTACGTGAACGCAGTGACGAGCCCCTGGGGCGTCAACGCGAAGGGGGAGACGTACGGCGTGGAAAATGCCAAGGGCTCTCCGGTGCTGATTGCCGTGGTCGCGACGAACGGGGTGGTGGGCTACGCATATTCCAAGGACCTGTCGCCGGAGCCGGACTTCAAGTCGCCGGAGGAGGCCCTGGCCTGGCAGTCCGCGCATGCAGGAACGTACGTGGAGATACCCGTGTACGGCAGCGACGGTGAAACCAAGGTGGGGGTGTTCCGGATCGGAGGGTGATTGCCTTCCTACCCGCAAGCCCGGCGTGTTGCCGCGCGCTCCACGCCGCAGGTACGTTGTAAGGACCACTGTCTGGACCAGCCCCTACGACTCGAGGCACCTTGCGCTTTCCCCAGCAATTCAAGAATTGGCTGTTCAACACCCCGGGTGTGACCGACACGGGGAATTTCAGCGGGGTGGTCAACAGGGCCGCCGAGCGGGCGGGGGCGGCGGACCCCGAAACCGGCCCGGCGCAGGCACGGGAGCTGCTCAGCCAAATAAGCGGGGGCTCCCGGCAATGGACCGGGCAACGGCTCGAGGACTACCTGTTTTGCGCCCGCATTCTTGCCGGGAAATCCCTGGACATGACGCCCTTCGACACCCAGCTGCTTTCGGCAGCCAACATGCTCCAGGGCACCGTGGTGGAAATGGACACCGGCGAAGGAAAGACGCTGGTGGGCGCCCTGGTGGCCGGTGCGCACGCACTGGAAGGGCGCCGCGTGCACGTCCTGACGGTCAACGACTATTTGGCGGGAAGGGATGCACAATGGATGCGCCCCTTCTATGAAAGCCTGGGCGTGCGCACCGCCTCAGTCACCACGGAGGCCACCGCCGCGGAGAAGAAAAAAGCCTATCTGGCGGACGTGGTCTACGTGTCCGTCAACGAACTCGGCTTTGACGTCCTGCGGGACCGCAGCTGCACGGGCCAGGACCAAGCCGTGCTGCAGCCCTTTGACGTGGGTATTGTGGATGAAATTGATTCGGTCCTGGTCGACGAGGCGGTGGTCCCGCTGGTCCTGGCCGGGCGGGCACGCACGGAGCTGCAAGGCGTGGACGTGGCGGACTTTGTCCGCAGCCTCAACCCGGACGCCGACTACGCCGTGGAGCCGGACCGCCGCAACGTCTCGCTGACCGACGCCGGGATCGGCCGGGCCGGGGCGAGGTGGCCCGGCGTCGAGCTTTACTCCGCTGAGGGCACGCCGCTGTTTTCCTCCATCAACGTGGCGCTGCACGCCGAGGTGCTCCTGCAGCGCGACGTGGACTACATCGTGCGGGACGGCCGGGCCCAGATCGTGTCCGATTCGCGCGGGCGGGTGGCGCACACCCAGCGCTGGCCGGACGGGCTGCAGGCCGCCGTGGAGACGAAGGAAGGCCTGGTGAAGACCGAACAGGGCGAGGTCCTGGACCAGCTGCTGGTGCGTGACCTCATCAAGTCCTTCGCCACCGTGACCGGCATGAGCGGGACCGCCGTGGCCGTCGCGGAGTACCTGCGCACCCATTACTCGCTCGACGCCGGGCGGATCCCACCGCACTTGCCCTCGATCCGCCGGGACCTGCCCGAGCGCATCTACGCGACGGCCGCCCACCGGGACGCCGCCGTCGTCGAGGCGGTCCTGGCGGCCCATGCCGCGGGGCAGCCGGTGCTGATCGGCACCCACGATGTCGCCACCTCGGAGCGTTTTGCCGCCGAGCTGGCGACCAGAGACGTGCAATGCCAGGTCCTCAACGCCCGCAATGACGCCCTGGAGGCTGGGATCATTGCCCAGGCGGGCCGGAAGTACGCCGTCACGGTCTCCACCCAGATGGCCGGCCGCGGCACCGACATCCTGCTGGGTGGCAAGGGGGCCGACGCAGCTGTCCACGGCGAGGTTGCCGCGCTCGGCGGGCTGCTGGTGGTCATCGTGGGCCGCTTTTACTCACCCCGCCTGGACGCCCAGCTCAGGGGCCGTGCCGGGCGGCAGGGCGATCCCGGGGCCAGCGTGGTCTACTCCAGCATCGAGGACCCGGCCGCCAACGGGCAGGAAGTCCACGGCCTGGAGCTCAGCAGTTCCCTGGCCGGGGACGCGGACGACGCCGGACTGGTCACCAGGGCGGGGGTGTCGCGGCTGCTGGACCGCACCCAGCGCCTGGCCGAGCAGGAGCGCTTCACCACGCAGGAAAACTCATGGAAGTACAACGAACTCATCGCCTACCAGCGGCGGGTGGTGCTGGCCGAAAGGGACCGCGTGCTCACGGACGATGACGCCGCGCTGGAACCCTTTGAGGGGGCGGAACGCCTTGAAGGGCTCCGTACTGCACTGGGCGGTCCGGAAGTGGCCCGGGTGTGCCGGGCCATCCTGCTGTTCCAACTCGACGCACACTGGAGCGACCACCTGGCGCTGCTGTCCGAGCAGCGTGCCGCCATCCACCTGCGCGCATTGGGCCGGCAAAATCCGTTGGATGAATTCCGCCGCGAGACCATCCTCGCCTTCGAGGGGTTCCTCGACCGGGCCGCGGACAGTGCGCGGGAGTCCTTTGACGCGCTGGACGTTGCCGACGGTGCCGTGGACCTGGACGCGGCGGGACTTCGCCGGCCGTCTTCCACGTGGACCTATGTGGTCAACGAGGATCCGTTTGGCAGCCCGTCGGATGCGGCCGTGAAATGGCTGCTGAAAAAACTGGGCAAATAGGCTGCCGTAACGCCGCGGAAAAGCGAATACTGGAGGGACACATGTGCATCGGCACGCCGTCTTGAGGGGATGAAAGTCTGTGGCCCAGCTTATTTACACCGCCAACACCTCGTTGGACGGCTACGTCAACGACGCCGATGGCAATTTCGACTTCACAGTTCCCAGTGATGAAGTCCACGGCTTCATCAACGACTTGGAACGTGGCCATGGCACCTATCTCTACGGAAGGCGCCTGTACGAGACCATGAAGGTCTGGGAGGCAATGCAGCAGCGGACTGACCTTTCGCCGGTGGCACGTGATTATGCGGACTTCTGGTGCCGGGCGCAGAAGGTGGTGTATTCGCGGACTTTGAAGGCCGCCGAAACAGCCAGGACCCGGATTGAGCCCAGCTTTGATCCGGAGGCCGTCCGTCGGCTGAAGGCCGGTGCCAGCACGGACCTGTCCTTGGGCGGCGCCGAACTCGCCGGCCAGGCGTTCGCCGCCGGACTGGTGGACCAAGTGCACCTGTTCCTCGCGCCTGTCATCATCGGCGGCGGCACCCGGGCGCTACCCGACGCCGTCCGGACCCGGCTGGAACTGCTGGATGAGCGCACCTTCGGCAGCGGCGTCGTGCATCTTCATTACAGGGTGTCGGGCCAGGCCTAGCGGCCCGGCAGGCCCCACAACAGCCAGATCGAGAACACGGCGGAGGCAGCGATGACCACTGCGAAGCCGGCCAGCCAGAGGATGGCCGGCACGCCGGTGGAGCGGGCGAGGATGTAGGCGTCGGAGCTGGCCAGCTGGTTGCGGCGGCGCGTGTGGACGGCGGCCACCTTGAACCAGTCGCGCACGGACCCCACGCCGAGCGCGATGCCCAGGGCAAGGACAACGTAGCTGACGGTCAGCGGCTCGGCAAACATGACCAGCAGCTGGGCCACGGCCGCGCTCAGCAGCGCCACCATGATGCCGGTGAAGTTGCGCAGGAAGATCAAGGCCACCAACAGGAGCAGGGCGCCAATGGACATTGCGGCGCCCGCCCAGCCGGCGGTCACGGACCAGACCAGGGCAACGCCCACCACGGCCGGTGCAGGGTAGCCCCAAAATCCGGACCATGTGGCGCTGAAGCCGCGCCGGCCGCTGCTGACCAGCTGTCCCGAATGGTCCAGGCCGATTTTCAGCCCGTGGACATAACGGCCGGTCATGAGCGCGGCAAAGGCGTGGCCCAGCTCGTGCACAAATGTCACATACAGCCCAAACCAGCGCCACGTCACGCGCGGAATGCTCAGCACAATGGCCACGGCAAGGATGCCCGCCAACACGGGGAAGGGGACAGACGGCGTGCCGGCATGGACAAATCCGGCCAGGACGGCCTGCCACCAGCTGCCTACGGCGTTGAGGGGTTGGTCAGTGTTCACTGTGGAAGCCTATGCGAGAAAGCTGTGGGTCCGTGTCTGCCGGACGATCCTGCGCCGAGCGTGAAATTCCTTGCCCCGGCCGGTCCGCACGGCTTTGCTGGAATGCATGGCAAATATCTTGATACTTGGCGGCACCGCATGGCTGGGCCGGACCCTTGCAGCCCAGGCGATGGAGGCCGGCCACGCCGTCACCTGCCTGGCCCGCGGCAAATCCGGCGATTTCCCGAAAGGCATGGCCGCCATCGAGGTTGACCGGGATGGCGACGGCGCCTATGCCGGGGCCGTCTCGCAGCAGTGGGACCTGGTGGTGGAGCTGACCCGCATGCCCGCCCATGCCCGCGCCGCTGTGGAGGCGCTCTCGCCGCGGGCCAGGCATTGGATTTTTGTCTCTTCCTGCTCCGTCTATGCGGACCATTCCACCCCGGAGGTGCCTGAAGAGGCGGAACTGCTCGAGCCCCTCGAGTCCACCGAGACCTACACTCCGGAGCTTTATGGCCAGGCGAAGTCCGGCTGTGAATGGCTGGCCATGGCGACCCGCGGCAATGCTGCGCTGGTGGTCCGTCCCGGGTTGATCGGCGGCCCCGGGGATCCTTCCGGGCGTACCACGTACTGGCCGCTGCGCCTGGCCGATCCCCGCGGGCCGGTGCTGGTTCCCCTCGATGACGGCTCGGCCTACCGCCAGCATGTGCAGCTCATCGATGTCCGTGACCTTGCCGCGTTCATTCTCGATGCGGGGCTGGCCGGGCGGACCGGCGCGGTCAATGCCGTGGGGCAGGCCGTGCCCCTGCAGGACGCGTTGTTGGCGGCGCGGGAGGCTGCGCACGCCAACCCGCAGATCGTCCCGTATCGGCTGTCCACCATGGTGGCCGACGGCGTTTCCCCGTGGAGTGGGCCGCGGTCCCTGCCGCTCGTGCTGCCATTGGAGGCGGACTACGCCGGATTTGCGCGCCGTTCCGATGCCCGGGCCCTGGAATGGGGGCTGGAGCGGCGTCCGCTCGAGGAAACATTCCGGGACATCATTGCCTGCGAGGAACCGTGGGCGGGGCGCCAGCTCGGAGCAGGACTGAGCGCCGCGGACGAAGGGCAGCTGATTGACATTGCCCGGTCTAAAGCTGTTTGAAGTTGTCCGCCCGGTGGCCGGGCATCGAGACCTGACAGCATGCGCAGAACTCGCTGGCGAGTCCGGCGCATGAGGTCACAGCATCGGCATGTGCCCGATTCGCTGTGGGTTGTGCGCACAGGCGCCTATGCGCACAACCGGCGTCGACTCCAGCGCAAAGCGAAACTCCATGCCCCCGGTGGTCGATCCTGCCGAGATGCAGGGCCCGGCCGCCCCCTCATTACAGTTGTTGGTCGCCCCCCGGATGGAAAAGCTGTTCAATGTGCTGCCCCAGCACTTCTGACAGTTTGAAGGCCAGGCCCAGGCTGGGATCGTATTTACCGCGCTCGATGGAAATGATGGTCTGCCGGGACACTCCCAGCTCAAAAGCCAGCTCCTGCTGGGTCAGGCGCAGTTCCTCGCGGCATTCGCGAACCCGATTCTTCACAGGGCGCCCAGGTGGTACATCACGCCGAGCCCACCAGGCTGCCTCGCTGCAGGCCAAATCGGATGCCAAAGTCCACCAGTGCCACCACAACAATGCCAATGAGCAGAGGTGCTGCGTTGAAAAGTTCAGGGTAGGTCATGACGAGCGCAGCGGACAGCAGCGCCAGTCCGATCATGTCCACGAATGCGGCCGACGACGATGCCACAAACACCTGTCGCTCCACCGAATCGGGTTGGGAGAGGGCCGGATACTGCCGGGACAACGGCGTCCTGGCATCGAGCGTCATGATGACAAAGCTAATGGCGCCGGCGGCGGCAACGACGAGGCCCTGGAACGCACCCCTCAGTGGACCTGCGGCGGAATCCACCATGAACCCCGTGAAAACGCCCCAGGCAATGACAAGCGCCGCCATGATGACAATACTTCGAAACATTCGTCTGAGCATGCCGTCAACGTACAGTTGATTTTGGATGAATGTCAAGGAAACTGTACTCAAGCCTGGAGGGGTGATTGTTCTGCTGTCGGTCCAATAGCGGCGTCAAGTGGTACAATATAAAGTACCACTATGGAGGTGTCGCATGGCGATCACAGCATCGGAAGCCCGGGCCCGGCTCTTCCCATTGATTGAACAAGTAAACAATGACAGGCTGCCCGTGGAGATCATCTCCAAGAAAGGCAGCGCAGTCCTCATGTCGCTGGCGGACTATGAGGCGCTCGAGGAAACTGCCTACCTCCTGCGTAGCCCCGCCAACGCGGCGCACCTTTTAGAGGGCGTTGCTCAGCATAAGGCCGGTCAGCTGCACGCTCACGAACTCAGTGAATGAACATCGCATTCTCAGCCACGGGCTGGGCTGACTACCAGTACTGGGCCAAGACTGACAAGGCGACCTTGCGGCGCCTCAACGCGCTCATTAAAGACTGCCTGCGATCGCCTGAAGATGGCATTGGCAAGCCTGAAGCGCTCAAGCACCAATTGGCTGGGTACTGGTCCCGCCGGATCACGGACGAGCACCGCCTCGTCTATGCCGTCGAAGAGGACCAAATTGTGGTTATTGCTGCCCGCCACCACTACTGACCGGCCGCGGGCCGCCTTGACAACACTGCCATGCCACACTTTAAAAGTTCGCATCCCCTCCGTAAGGAATTCCCTTGAAGCTCATGGCCGGCTTCGCCTAACAAGCGCCGCAGCGACCCATGCCCGCCCCAGAGGAGTGCATGCGGCTCCCGGCGCACACGCTTCGAGGAGACCCATGCAGAATACCCATCCCATTACGCTGTCCCACGCCACTTTTTCCTGGGCTGACGGCACCCCTGCCCACACCGACCTCACCACCGCATTCACGGCGGGCCGCACCGGACTGGTCGGGCCCAACGGCATGGGCAAGACGGCGTTGCTGCGACTGATCGCAGGAGAACGGAAGCCCGACGGCGGCACTGTGGTCACGTCGTCGACCGTCGCCTACCTGCCCCAAAGGCTGACCCTGCGCACGGACCGGACCGTCGCCGGGCTGCTTGGCCTGACGGACAAGCGGCGCGCCCTGGCCGCTGTCCTGGCCGGGCAGGAGGACGCCATGGCCGAGAACCTGGAACTTATCGGCGACGACTTGGATCTTGAGGAACGTTCCGTTGCCATGCTGGCCAGCTACGGACTGCCTGCCACAGGCCCCGAGTTCCTGGACCGGACCGTTGACACGCTGTCTGGTGGCGAGGCCATGGTTGCCGCACTGGCCGGTCTGGAACTGGCGGGCCGGCCCATCACGCTGCTTGACGAGCCCACCAACAACCTGGACCGGACCGCGCGGAACCGGCTGTACCAGTCGGTGGAGCGGTGGCGCGGCACCCTGGTGGTGGCCACGCACGACCGCTCCCTGCTGGAACGCGTGGACGCGATCGCCGAACTTCGCCCAGTCCGCAGCCGCGCCTGGGCCGGGGAACGTGTGCAACTCATCCGGCACGGCGGCAACTGGGACAGCTATGTTTCCGAATTGGACGACGAACGTGAAACCGCCGAGCGGATGGTGCGCGACGCCGGTGCCAGGCTCGCGTTGGAGAAGCGCCAGCGAATCGAGGCCGAGACGAAGATTGCCCGCCGTGCCAGGCAGGGCCGGAAGGCCGCCGGCTCGATGCCCAAAATCCTGGCCAACGAGTTGCGCAAGCGGGCCCAGGAATCCGCCGAAAAAGATGCGCGGCACCGTGGGGGACCGCGAGGGCGAGGCGGCCGCGGCCCTGTCGGATGCCCGCGACGCCTTCCCCGCCGATTCCCGCATCCGGATCGAACTGCCTGACACCGCGGTTCCCTGGGGCCGGACAGTATTGGATGCGCCCGGCAGCGTGGTAATTCTGGGTGAAATGTACGACGCCGGGGCGCCCGTTACTTCTGATTCTCGCCTCGTGTTGCGGGACCCGGAACGCGTGTCGCTTACTGGTCCAAATGGGGTCGGCAAGACAACGCTGCTCAATGCGCTGCGGCCGCTGGCAACCGTGCCGGCGGGGTATTTGCGGCAGCGGATTGGTTCCGGCCGGGAGTCCTGGGAGGGCCTTGACGACGCCCTCTCCGTTGTCGACAACGTCCGGCGCGGGGCACCGGAAGCGGCGTTGGCGTCAGTGCGCGAGCAGCTGGCCCGCTTCCACTTCCGCGGGAATCTGGTCAACCAGGCCGTGGGGGAGCTGTCCGGCGGCGAACGCTTTCGGGTTGCCTTGGCCCGCATCCTGCTGGCCCGGCCGGCGCCGCAGTTGTTGTTCCTGGACGAGCCCACCAACAACTTGGACCTTGCGTCGACAGAACAGCTGGTCTCCGCGCTCGGCGATTACGAAGGCGCGCTCATTGTCTCCAGCCACGACGACGCATTCCTGGCTGAACTGGCCCCGGAGCGCCGCTGGGAGCTGCGCCGGCTCAACAACTACTAGGCTGAAGCGTGTGATCGAGCCGACAAGCACCACCCGCCGTTTTGAGCTGACCCTGCGCAAGCCGTGGCTGGGCTGGTTCCCCAGGCCGACCGTCGTCGTCAATGGTGTGGGACAGCCAGCCCAGTGGGGGACCAGGAACTGGAAAGTTCCCGGCGACGACACCGCGACGGTGAACATTTTCCTTTTCAACCGGTGGTGGAAGTACGGAGAAGTGAACTTTAGTGTTGAGCCGGGCGCCTTAGCACCGCTGGTCTATTCGGCGCCCTGGCTTCCCTTCCTCCCCGGCAGGGTCCGGCCCGTTCGCTGATCGCTGTCACCACGCGGCGGCGAGGAGCTCGCCCAGGAGGGCGCCGCCGTCGACCTCCAAACCGCGGGAAGTGAACCAGGCGCACATGTTCCGGCAGTCCCGGGCCAGGAGGTCCGCGGCCTGCAGGTTACCGGCCAGGTCCACCAGCTGGGGCAGGTCGATGACCACCAGGCGGTCGCCGGCGGCCAGCACGTTGTACGGTGACAGGTCCCCATGGGCAAACCCCATGCGCGCAAACGCCGCCATGGCTTCCACCACCTGTTCCCAGTAGTTCTGCAGCTTCGCCGGCCCTGGATGGGTGGCCTGCAGACGGGGTGCGGCAACACCGGGATTGTCGGGGTCCTCAATGAATTCCATCATGATCTCGGTCCCGGAAATCTGCACCGGATAGGGCACGGGGATGCCAAATTCGCGTGCCATGCGCAGGTACGTCCATTCGGCGTCGGCCCAGCGTGCGGCCTCCACCGCGCGGCCGTACGTGCTTCCGCCCTTGATGGCGCGGGCGTCGCGGGAGCGCCGCACGGACCGGCCCTCCGTGTAGGCGGAGGAGCGGTGGAAGAGGCGCTGGTCCGAGGACCGGTACCGCTTGGCGGCGAGTATGGCGCTTCGGCTTTCAGTGGCGCGCTCCACGAGGAACACGTCGGCCTCCTTGCCGGTCTTCAGCACGCCGAGGTCGGTATCGATGGCCCCCGCGTCCTCGATGACAAAGTCCGGATAGGGCGCCGGGCCGCGCATTAGCTTTTCCAGGTCCGGCCACGTGGACCAGCGCTGGTTGTCAGCGAGGGAATCGTCGAGGACGTTCCAGTCAGCCGGGCGGGGATCGGGATCGAAAACGCCGCGCGGGGCAGTACCACGGCGCGTTTTAATGGGTGAAAAAGACGGTGCTTCGAAGTGCTGTTGGTCAGCAGAAAACTTCATGGGTGAATCGACTCCTGTGGAAGGACAAGCTGATGTTTTGGGCGCGAACTGCTGCACGAACATTCATGGGGTCCTCCTTAGGGTCGAAAAGCGGGCACGTCTGTGAATCAACACAATCTGACCACGCCCGGGAGCTGCGTGTCAACGAAAATTGTGGCGCGGGGCAGCATGGACGGGCACCTTGTCCCACACGGCCCGCGCCCGCACGGCTACGCGCCCGCACGGCTACGCGCCCGCACGGCTACGCGCCCGCTTTAACGGCGCTGTCGCGGCGCAGCCGGCCCCACGCCACAAAGCCGTATAGGGCCAGTGCCGCCTGGGCCATGAACAGGAAGATCAGCACGGAGCCCCGCGCGGACAAGGCGATCCCGGCCATAGCGAACACGGCGGAGGCGGCGATCAACAGCCAGGCCCAGCGGGAGCGGTGCGCCAGCCCCACGAGTCCGGCCGGGAGAAACCCCTGAAGGAAGCCGCTGAGGAAGAGCGGGGCCAACGGAATCGAGAGTCCCGGGCCGGAACCGTAGGCACCCGGGCTGCCGGAATTGAGAACCATCGCCGGGATCAGGCCGGCGGCGGCAAAAACCACGGCAACCACCAGCGGCGCCGCAGCGTCCGTAGCGTGGAAGTTCCGCAGGTAAAGGTCACGGACCATGGGCCCGGCCACGGCCGCCCTCCTGAAACACAGCAGCCCGTACCAGGCAACGGCCGCGCCCACGAGCAGCGGGATCCACGAGCCCACAATGTACAGCACCACGCCCAGAGGGGACGAAAGAAATCCGAACGGAAGACTGAGCATCCCGGACAGCAGGGACATCGCGAAGGACGCAATCACCAGCCACCAGCCAAGCTCGCTCCGCCGGCCCAGGAACACCAGGGCGGCGCACATGATCAGCACGCCCAGAATTCGCAAGCCCAGGGACAGGGCCTGCGGGGCACTGTAAATGGGGCCAAACAAGATGTCGCCGATTCCGTCCATGCTCCAACCCTACGCGGATTCGTTCGTCCGCCGGGGCGGCTGAAATGTCGGCACGGCACAGGCCCAAGGCGGGGAACGGCGTCGTCCATCCGGACGTGCGAAAACACCAACCCAGGGTTCCCGGCCCGGGTGATTCCGGCCGCTTTTCGCGCCGTTGCCGGGCCGGGCGTGTTTGGATTGGGGGAGACGGACGAAAGGCGGTTCCCCATGTCCCGTGGAATTTATGTCAGTGCCACCACCCCCGGCTCCGGAAAGACGCTGGTGTCGCTGGGCCTGGCCGACGCCCTGCACCGGCACGCGGACAGGATTGGCTTTTTTCGGCCCATCACCGCAGGCACGGACCCCGAACTTGACCCGACCGTCACCATGTTCCGGCGTATGTACAAGCTCGCGCCGGAGGTGTGCCGCGCTGGCCTGACGGGCGCCGGGGCCCGGGCGCTGCTCGCGGCCGGGAAGCGCGCGGAGATCGACTCACGCTGCGTGGATATTTACAGCGAAATCGCCAAGAAGTGCGACGTCGTCATTGTGGAAGGCACCGACCTCACCGGCCAGGACGCGGCCGTGGAATTCGACCTCAACGCCAGGCTCGCCAACAACCTGGGACTGCCCATGCTCGCCGTGATCGGCGCCCGCGGCCTCACCGCCGATGAGGCCGCCGACGCCGTGGATGTGGCCCGCAAGGAACTGGTGGCGGCGAACTGCTCGCTGCTGGCCATGATGGTGAACCGCGCGGACCCCGGCACGGTGGACGCGATCAAGGCGGCCGTGCGCCCCGGGGCCAGCAGCCGCCCCGTCTATGTCATCCCGGAAATCGCCGAGATCTCCAGGCCCACCGTGGATGAGGTGGCCAAGGCCCTGAAACTGCGGCAGATCGCCGGCAGCCCGGAGCTGGAACGCGACGTGCACGCCATCAAGGTCGCGGCGATGACCGTAGGCAACTTCCTGCACCTGCTCGACGCCAATGACCTGGTCATTGTTCCCGGCGACCGGGCCGACGTCATGGTGGCGTCGCTGGCCTCCGCGTTCTCGCCAGAATTCCCGGTGCCCTGCGGCATGATCCTCACGGGGGGCCTGGCACCTGACCCGAACGTGCTGCCCATCCTGGCTCATGCACCTTTCCCCGTTTTTGCCTCCCCGGATGACACGTTCAGTGTCGCCCGGGCCGTCAGCGAGGTGCGCAGCGAGATCCATTCCGGGCAGCGCCGCAAGGTGGCGGCCGCCATGGGCGCCTGGTCGCGCAGCGTGGACGAAGCCGAACTGCTGGAGCGGGTGTCGCTGCCGCGTCCGGCCACCATGACGCCGCTGCGCTTCCTGCACGACTTGATTGAGCGGGCCCGCGGTGACCGCAAGCACATCGTCCTGCCCGAGGGCAGCGACGTGCGCGTGCTGCAGGCGGCCGAAATCCTGCACCGGCGTGACGTGTGTGACCTGACCCTGCTGGGCAAGCCACAGGCAATCGGAGAACTGGCAGCGGCGCACGGCGTGGACCTGAACGGCGTGGCGATCGTGGACCCGGAGACATCGGAACTGCGTGAAAGCTTCGCCCTGGAGTACCAGCGGCTGCGCGCGCACAAGGGCGTGGACCTGGCCCGGGCGCGCGAAGTCATGACGGACGGCTCCTACTTTGGCACCATGATGGTCCAGCTGGGCCTCGTGGACGGCATGGTCTCCGGTGCCGCGCACACCACGGCAAACACCATCCGCCCCGCGCTGGAGTTCGTGAAAACCCGCGACGGCGTGCGGATTGTCTCCTCCGTGTTCCTGATGCTGCTCGCGGACCGGGTGCTCGTCTACGGTGACTGTGCCGTCAACCCCGAACCCAACGAGGAACAACTGGCCGACATCGCCATTGCCTCGGCGGAGACAGCAGCCCAGTTTGGGGTGGAGCCGCGCATCGCCATGCTTTCCTACTCCACCGGCGGCTCCGGCTCCGGCGCCGCGGTGGACGAGGTGCGCCGCGCCACCGGGCTGGCGCGCGCCGCCCGCCCCGACCTCGCCATCGAAGGCCCCATCCAGTACGACGCCGCCGTGGACGCCACGATCGCAGCGTCCAAACTGCCGGCCTCGGAGGTGGCCGGGCAGGCCACCGTATTTATTTTTCCCGACCTGAACACCGGCAACAACACCTACAAGGCCGTGCAGCAGTCCGCGGGCGCCGTGGCCGTGGGCCCGGTCCTGCAGGGCCTGCGCAAGCCCATCAACGATCTCTCCCGCGGCTGCACCGTGGAGGACATTGTGAACACCGTGGCCATCACCGCCATACAGGCCCAGGCAGCCCTGGATTCCAGCAATTCCACCGAAACGAAGGAATCCTAATGCGTGTGCTCGTCATCAACTCCGGCTCCTCCTCGCTGAAGTACCAGGTGCGCGACACCACCAGTAATCAGGTCGGGGCGAACGGGTTGATTGAGCGCATTGGCGAGGGTGCGGGCGGGCCGGCGGACCACGGGGAGGCCATGGACCAGGTGGAGGCCGAGCTGGAAGGCGTGCTGGCCGGTAAGCCGCTGGACGCCGTCGGACACCGGGTGGTGCATGGCGGGGAGCGCTTTGGCGAGCCGGTGCTCATCAACAATGAGATCACGCGCGCCATCGAACGGCTGAACCCGCTGGCACCGCTGCACAACCCCGCCAATGTGCTCGGGATCCGCGCCATCACGGCGAAGTGGCCGGAGCTGCCGCAGGTGGCCGTGTTTGACACCGCCTTCCACCGCACGCTGCCGGAGCACGCGTGGCGGTATGCGGTGCCGGATTCGCTGTACCGCCAGTACGGGATCCGCCGCTACGGCTTTCACGGGACCTCGCACGAATTTGTCACGGGCCGGGCCGCGGAACTGCTGGGCATCCCGCTGGAGCAGTTCAACGCCGTCGTGGCGCACCTGGGCAACGGTGTCTCGCTCACAGCCATCCAGGGCGGCGCCAGCGTGGACACGTCCATGGGGTTCACGCCGCTGGAGGGGCTCGTCATGGGCACCCGCAGCGGCGACCTGGACCCGTCCATCCTCATTTACCTCCAGCGCCAGGGGCTGTCCGCAGACGAGATCGACACGATGCTCAACCGCGAATCCGGGCTCAAGGCGCTCGCCGGAAACAACGACATGCGCGCCATTGTGGACGCCGCCGAGGCGGGGGACCAGCGGGCGCAGACGGCGCTTGCGGTCACGTCCTACCGGCTGGCGAAGTACATTGGCGGCTACCACGTGGCCGTGGGCGGCGCGCAGGCGCTCGTGTTCACAGCCGGCATTGGCGAGAATTCTTCGGTATTCCGTGCGCAGGTTGTGGGGCGGCTGGGAGCCCTGGGCCTGAAGCTCGACGTCGAAGCGAACCGTTTGCGTTCCGGTTCGCCCAGGGTGATCAGCGCCCCGGATTCAGCGATCCCCGTATTGGTGGTGCCCACGGATGAGGAGCGGGCCATCGCGGAGGCCACGGCAGCCGTTGTAAACTCGATTCATGGTTGAAATTCCCTACCCGCTGACGACCGAGCGGCTGGTGCTGCGCCGGTTCGCCGCGGGCGACCTGGACGCGTACTACGCCTACCAGCAGCTTCCTGCAACGGCCCGGTACCTGCTCAACGAGGCCCGCAGCTACACCGAATGCATGGGGCGGATCGCCATGTATGTTGATGCGCCATTTGAACAGGAAGGCCATTGGGCCAGTTTTGCGATCGAGCGGGCCGGTGCGCCGGGGCTCGTGGGGGAGATCGCGTTGAAGTGGAGCGCCGGCGGAACGTCGGGGGACGGCGTTTCGCCCGAGCGCGTCGGCGAGATCGGCTGGACGCTGGCGCCCCAGGCACAAGGGCTGGGTATTGCCACGGAGGCAGCCCGGTCCGTGCTCGAGCTGGCCATGGACGGTTTCGGCTTCCACCGGGTGGAGGCGCGCCTGGATGCCCGCAACAGCGCCTCCGCGGCCATCTGTGAACGGCTCGGCATGCGGCGCGAAGGCGTGCTGCGGGACAACATGTACCTCAAAGGTGAATGGACCTCGGAAGCCATATACGCGGTGGTGCGCAAGCCGCCGGCAGCCGGCGGGGCCTGATCACGGGCAGCCGCTGAAAGCGCTGTGATGAGACTCACGCGCAATGAATGGAGATCCGCTTGAGACGGCGAGGCCGGGCGGGCATGATGAAAAGGACGGGGTTGACCCGTTCCTGCTTTCGCAACGACGCGACGGCAATGGTTGAAATGAATGAGGCACCGAATAATGACGTTCGAATCCACTGACTCCGTAACACTGAAAATCTGGGACCGGTCTGCCATGGACCACACGCTGGATGCAGCCGTCCACGATCTTTCCACCCGCGCCAACGCCCCCAAGCACAGCATCGCGGTCACCTGCAGCGGGCCCAACACCTTTACCGTCAGCCTGAACCGCTAAGCTCCCGGGCGCAATGCTGCGGGCAGCAACGCCGGTCGCGCGGACGAATAATGACACCGATCCCGCTTTCGGACACAGCGATCGCTGTAGCGAAAAGCGGGATCGGTGTCATTATTCGTTTCCGGCCTTGGGGCTATCGCAGCGTGGTGGCCCCAATGGCGTCGGCCAGGAACGCGTAGTCCCAGGCGCGGGTCTTCCAGCCTTCGTACCGGCCGGAGGCGCCACCGTGCCCGCCGTCCATTTCGATCTTGAGTACAATCGGCTCGGACCCGGTTGAGGTGGCGCGGAGCACCTGAACCCATTTGGCCGGCTCCACATACAGCACGCGGGTGTCGTTGAAGCTGGTGACGGCCGCGATCTTCGGGTAGGCAACGGCCCGCACGTTCTCATACGGGGTGTAGGACTTCATGTAACTGTACACCTCGGGGTCGGTGATCGGGTTGCCCCACTCCTCCCACTCCAGGGCCGACAGCGGCAGTTCCGGGTCCAAGATGGTGGTCAGGGCGTCCACGAACGGCACCTGCGCCACAATGGCCGCGTACTTTTCCGGCGCCAGGTTCGCCACGGCGCCCATCAACAGCCCGCCGGCCGAGCCGCCCATCGCGCCGATCCGCGCCGGGTCCACCCAGCCGGACTGCGCCAGCCAGTCGGTGGCCGCCACAAAGTCACTGAAGGTGTTCCTCTTGTTCAGCTTCTTGCCGTCCTCGTACCAGTGCCGGCCCATCTCGCCGCCGCCGCGCACGTGCGCAATGACGAACACCACGCCGCGGTCCAGCAGCGAAAGCCGCGGCACGCCAAAGCCGGGATCCATGCTGACCTCGTAGGACCCGTAGCCGTACACCACACCGGCATTGGAGCCGTCCCGGGCCAGGTCCGCCCGGCGCAGCACGGACAGCGGAACCTTGGTGCCGTCACCGGCCACGGCCCACTCGCGCTGCGCCACGTAGTCCTCGGAACGGTAGCCGCCCAACACCGGGGTCTCCTTGCGCAGCAGCAGTTCGCCGCCGCCGGAGCCTGCCGGCGACACGGCCGTGGGCAAAACAAAGTCATAGACGCGCGGGGGCGTGAAGTCGGAGGTGTAGACCAGGCGGATCACGGGGGACTCGAACTCCGTACCGCCCATGGATGCCGTGTACAGCTCCTCGCCGAAGACAGGCTCGACGCCGGCCGCCTGCTTCACGGTTCCCAGTCCTTCCAGCGCGGTCACCTGGATACGCTCGATGGTGTCCTTGCGCAGCGAAACCACCATGTGGGTGGCCGTGACCGTGGCGCCGTTGATGCGCACCGCATCGTCATGGGCAATGACGGTGGCCCATTCCTGGGCGGCCAGCGGCTTGGTGAATTCGACGCCGTCGACCAGGGAAATCATGGAGTTGGCAGCGTCACGGTCATGGGTGAGCAGCACCTTTTCGACGCCCTCAAGGAGGAAGGGCTCGGCGTCGTACAAGATCTGCTCGCTGCGCGGGATCAGGACCTGCGGGCCCCTTTCGGGGGAATCGAAGTTGAGGAGACGGGTTTCGCTGAACTCGGAGCAGCCGATGCTGATGGCCAGGTGGCGGCGGTCGGCGGTCAGGCCAAAGCCCGTCCACATGGCGACGTCGTCTTCCTGATAGAGGACTTCATCCTGCTCCACCGGCGTCCCCAGCACGTGGGTTTTCACCTGGTACGGGCGCCAGGAATCGTCAGCCACCATGTAGTACAAGGTGGTGCCATCGGGAGAGAAGGTCAGGCCGTAGAACGCCTTCTCAATGGTGTCCGGCAGCAGTTCGCCGGTGCGCAGGTCCTTGATCCGTACCGTGAACAGCTCATCGCCGGCGAAGTCCGCTCCATAGGCATAGAGGTTTCCGTCGCGCGTGACGGCTGCGCCGCCCAGGGAGAAGAACGGCTGGCCCTCGGCCTCCGCGTTTCCGTCCAACAGGATCTGTTCGCCGGGCACGTCCACGCCCGGCTCGACCACCGGGGGAGTCCAGTCCCCGACGTCGCTGCCGTCGCCGTCAGCCTTCACCCGGCACTGGATGGCGTAGGCGCTCCCCTCGACCATGCGGGAGTAGTACCACCAGCCGTCCTTGCGGCTCGGCACGGACAGGTCGGTTTCCTGCGTGCGGTTCTTGATCTCGTTGAAAATGTCCGTCCGGAGCTGTTCCTGGTCCGCCGTGACGGCATCCGTGTAGGCCTGCTCCGCGTTCAGGAGCTCCACCACGTCCGGGTTTTCCTTCTCGCGCAGCCATTCGTAGTTGTCCGTGAACGTGTCGCCGTGGTGGGTCCGATCTACGGGCACCTTTTTGGCCACGGGCGGGGCAGCCGGGGCTGTTTCGGTGGGAGGCGGTGTGGATGCGGCGTCGGGGATCGTCATGAAACCCACTGTAGCGAGGGCGGCCCTGGCGCAAGGGCATGTATGCCGACAGCGGAGCGCCTCCCTCCCCAGCTGTGACGCGGTTGTGGCTAATTTCCCGCGGAAATTCAGCATCTTCTGCGTCACAGTTGCGTGGGCGGTTGACCGTGCGCCCCATCACATGGAATATTTATAGAACGAACGGTCGGTAAATTGGCGGCCGGGACCTTGGCGGCAGCGAAGCCGCGCCGCACAGCACGCTCGAAGGGTACCTTTCATGGCCACAGAAACACCGCAGGCATTCCTGGTGGGCGGCGTCCGGACGCCGGTTGGCCGCTACGGCGGTGCCCTGTCCAGCGTGCGCCCCGACAACCTTGCGGCGCTGACCATCAAGGAGCTCATCACCAAAAACGGCATTGACCCCGCCGACGTGGACGAGGTCATTTTCGGCAATGCCAACGGCGCAGGCGAGGAAAACCGCAATGTTGCCCGCATGGCGTGGCTGCTGGCCGGCTTCCCGGACACCGTCCCCGGCATCACCGTGAACCGGCTGTGCGCCTCCGGCATGAGCGCCATCACCATGGCCAGCCACATGGTCAAGGCTGGGGCGGCAGACATCGTGGTGGCCGGCGGTGTCGAGTCGATGTCCCGTGCCCCGTGGGTCATGGCCAAGCCGGAGAAGGCCTTCGCCAAGCCGGGCGCCACTTTCGACACGTCGATCGGCTGGCGCTTCACGAACCCCAATTTCCTCTCCGGCGAGCTCTCCCGTGACGGCAAAATGACGTTCTCCATGCCGGAAACCGCCGAGGAAGTGGCCCGCCGCTACAACACCTCGCGCGAAGACTGCGACGCCTTCGCCGTCCGCTCCCACGAACTCGCGCTGAAGGCGATCGCGGCCGGGCACTTCACGGAAGAGATCGTGCCCGTCACCGTGCACGGGCGCAAGGGCGACACCGTGGTGGACACCGACGAGGGCCCCCGCCCCAGCACCACCGCGTCAGTCCTGGCCGGCCTGCGCCCCGTGGTCAAGGGCGGTTCCGTCGTCACCGCCGGCAATGCGTCCACCCTGAACGACGGTGCCTCCGCCATCATCGTCGCCTCCGAACGCGCCATCAAAAAGTACGGGCTCACCCCGCGCGGGCGCATTCTGGACGGTGCCTCCGCCGGGCTGGCCCCGGAAATCATGGGCATGGGACCGGTCGCCGCCAGCCGCAAGATCCTCGAACGGCAGAGCATCAGCGTGGGCCAACTCGGCGCCGTCGAACTTAATGAGGCATTTGCGTCCCAGTCCTTGGCCAGCATGCGCGAGCTCGGCCTGGACGCCGGCACAGTCAACAATTGCGGCGGCGCCATCGCACTGGGCCACCCGCTTGGCTCCTCCGGCTCGCGGATCGTGGTCACGCTGCTGGGCCGGCTGGAGCGCGAGGCGTCCGCCGGCAGCCTGGGCCTGGCCACGATGTGCGTGGGCGTGGGCCAGGGCGCGGCACTGCTCGTGGAGCGTATCTGATGGCAGATCCATTGTTGCCGCGGCCCCTGACGGACGACGCCGGCCCCCGCCTCGATCCCGCAGCATTCGCCACACTGCTGGTCACCGAGGGGGTGGACCGCGTGGCTGTCCAGCTCAACCGGCCGGCGGTCAGGAACGCCATCGACGCACAGATGGTGGATGAGCTGCACTCCGTCTGCGCGCACCTCGAAGCATTGCCAAAGGTTCTCATCCTGTCCGGGATTCCCAGCGACGAGGCCGCCGGGACCAAGGGCATTTTCGCCTCCGGCGCGGACATCGCCGAACTGCGCGAACGCCGCCGCGACGACGCACTGGCCGGCATCAACTCCGGATTGTTTGACCGCATTGCCAGGCTGCCCATGCCCGTTATCGCCGCCCTGGACGGGTACGCGCTGGGCGGCGGCGCCGAGCTGGCCTACGCCGCCGACTTCCGCATCGGTACCCGGGCGCTGCGCATGGGCCAGCCCGAAACGTCCCTGGGCATCATGGCCGCCGCCGGCGCCACCTGGCGGCTGAAGGAACTCGTGGGCGAGCCGGTGGCGAAGCAGATGCTGCTGGCCGGGCGGATCCTTACCGGTGAGGGCTGCCTCGCTGTTGGGCTGATTACTGAACTGCTGGAGTCCGCCGCACTGCTCGCGGCCGCGCAGGAGCTGGCCGACAAGATATGCGCCCAGGATTCGTTGGCGGTGCAGACCACCAAGCGCGTGTTCCATGAACCGCGCGAGGCCCACCCCGAGGCGGACAACCGGGCACAGGCGGAATTATTTGAATCGCCCGCCAAGTTTGACCGCATGCAGGCCTTTCTGGACAGGAAGAAGAAATGACCCCCACACCCGACGCTCCCTCACCTTCGAGTGCCTTTTTGCCAACCCTCCCTCAGTTCGTGGGTGTTCTGGGCGGCGGCCGCATGGGCGCCGGGATTGCGCATGCCTTCCTTATGGCAGGCTGCGAGGTGCTGGTGGTGGAGCGCGACGGCGACGCTGCCGCAGGCGCCCGGGCCCGCGTGGAAGGCGCCCTGGCCAAGTCGGTGGAGCGCGGCCTGGCGGGCAACCCAGACGGATTTCTGGCCCGGCTGGAGGTGTCCACCGACTACGCCGACTTTGCCCGGTGCGGGCTGGTGGTCGAGGCGGTACCGGAAATCTGGGAGCTGAAAGTTTCCTCGCTGCAGGGCGTGGAAAAGCACCTGGGACCCACCGCGACACTGGCGTCCAACACGTCCTCGCTGTCCATGACGGGACTCGCCGCGGAGCTGGAGCGACCGGAAAACTTCATCGGCCTGCACTTCTTCAACCCCGTCCCGGCGTCCACGCTGATCGAGGTTGTCATCGCAAAGCAAACGAGCCCCGCACTGGTGACCACGGCGCAAGGCTGGGTGGCCGCGCTGGGCAAGACCGCCGTCGTCGTCAACGACGCACCGGGCTTTGCCTCCTCCAGGCTTGGCGTGGCGATTGCGCTGGAGGCCATGCGCATGGTGGAGGAGGGCGTGGCAAGCGCCGGGGACATCGACGCCGCCATGGTGCTCGGCTACAAACACCCCACCGGACCGCTGCGCACCACGGACATCGTGGGCCTGGACGTGCGCCTGGGCATTGCCGAATACCTGGCGGAGACGCTCGGTGAGCGCTTCGCGCCACCGCAAATCCTGCGCGACAAGGTGGCCCGCGGCGAACTGGGACGCAAGAGCGGCCGCGGATTCTTTGACTGGAACTAATTTCTTTACCGGGCTGAAATGCCCGCACCAAGACCAACACTGAAAGGACGTGCCGGCCATGGCCATTGCAACGTCAATTGAAACGGTTCCCAGCTACATCCAGGATGCCTGGTGGACTCCCGCCGACGGCGTGCGGGCCACCGATGCCCGCGATGCCAGCACCGGCGAGGTGCTTGCCCGCGTCTCGGCCGAGGGGCTGGACCTGGCCGCCGCTGTCGGCCATGCGCGCACCGTGGGGCAAGCCGAACTTGGCAAACTGACCATCCACGAGCGCGCGCTGAAACTGCGTGAGCTGGCTGCCTACTTGAACGACCAGCGCCAGGAGCTCTACGCCATCTCCGCCCGGACCGGCGCCACAAAGATCGACTCCATGGTGGACATCGACGGCGGCATTGGTGTGCTGTTCACGTTTTCCTCCAAGGGCCGGCGTGAACTGCCCAACGCCAACGTGATTGTGGACGGCCCGGTGGAGGTGCTGAGCAAGGACGGCTCCTTCATTGCCGAGCACATCTACACCCGCATCCCTGGCGTGGCCGTGCAGATCAATGCCTTCAACTTCCCCGTCTGGGGCATGCTGGAAAAGTTCGCCCCGGCCTTCATTGCCGGCGTGCCCACCATCGTCAAGCCGGCCACGCCCAGCGGCTACCTGGCCGAGGCCGCGGTGCGGGCCATCGTCGAGTCCGGGGTCCTGCCCGCCGGTTCGCTGCAGCTGATTTCCGGCTCCGCCCGGGACCTGGTGGACCAGCTTGACTACCGCGACATGGTCTCCTTCACCGGCTCCGCCAGCACGGCGAACCTGCTGAAGAACCACCCGAACGTGGCCCACGGCGGCGTCCGCTTCACCTCCGAAACCGACTCCCTGAACGCGGCCATCCTGGGCCCGGATGCCGTTCCCGGCACGCCGGAATTCGACGCGTTCATCAAGTCAGTGGTCACCGAAATGACGGTCAAGGCCGGCCAAAAGTGCACATCCATCCGCCGCACCATCGTCCCCAACGAGCTCCGCCAGGCCGTCATCGATGGCATCGGCGCACGCATCGGCGAACGGGTGGTGGTGGGCGATCCCCGTGCCGAAGGCGTCACCATGGGCGCCCTCGCCTCGCTGGAGCAGCTCGCGGACGTCCGCTCCGCCGTCGAGACCATGCTCGCGGCCGGCGGCGAGCTGGCCTGGGGAACCCTGGACGCACCCCGCGTGACACGCGCGGACGGGTCCGTGGCCGCCGTCGCCGACGGTGCGTTCATGTCCCCGGTGCTGCTGAGCTGGGCCGACGCCGAAGCCCCGGCCGTGCACACTTTGGAGGCGTTTGGCCCCGTCACAAGTGTGATTGGGTATGACACGCGCCCCGGCTTCGACGGACAGGGAACGGACGTCACCGAGGCGGTCAGGCTCGCCGCGCTGGGGGCCGGCTCCCTCGTGGCGACCGTGTGCACCAACGATCCCGACATTGCGCGCCAGCTGGTCACCGGCATTGCCGCGCACCACGGCCGCGTACTGGTGCTCAACCGCGAGGACGCCCGCACCTCCACCGGCCACGGTTCGCCCGTGCCGCACCTGGTGCACGGTGGTCCGGGGCGGGCCGGGGGCGGCGAGGAGCTGGGCGGCATCCGCTCCGTCAAGCACCACATGCAGCGCACCGCCATCCAGGGCTCGCCCAACATGCTCACGGCCGTGACCGGCATGTGGCACACGGGTGCGGACCGCGTGGCCGCCGGCGACCCGGAGTTTGGGGCCGTGGCAGGCGCCGTCCACCCTTTCCGGAAATCGCTGGCTGAGCTGCACATCGGCGACGCGTTTGCGTCCGGGCTGCGGCAGGTGACGCTGGAGGACATCACGGCGTTTGCACAGACCACCGGCGACACCTTCTACGCCCACACCGACGCGGCGGCTGCCGAAAAGAACCCGTTCTTCCCGGGCATCGTTGCCCACGGCTACCTGCTGGTGTCCTGGGCCGCGGGGCTGTTCGTGGAGCCCGCGCCGGGCCCCGTCCTGGCCAACTACGGGCTCGAATCTTTGCGCTTCATCACGCCCGTGGCGGCAGGAGATTCCATCCGGGTCACACTGACGGCCAAGAAAATCACCCCGCGCGTCACCGACGAATACGGCGAGGTCTGCTGGGACGCGATCCTGCACAACCAAGACGGCGAGATCGTGGCCACCTACGACGTCCTCACGCTCGTGGAGAAGGTGGACACTCTCTACAAATAGCCGCCAGCCGCTGATCGAGCACCGGCTATCGATCCCCACCCACACGCGTAGTCGCGGTCATCGTGACTGCGGAGGTCGAAATGGACATTTGAGCCTGAACTATCAGGCTCAAATGTCCAGTTCGACCTTCTGGCGCAATTCGGGGCCCGGCTGCGGCGGGTGTTCCGTGCCGGGCCAGTCACCGGCATGCGCACAATGCCCATGTCAGTCCGGCGCGTGAACTTCCGGCACTTTTGGCATGCGTCAGATTCCCGATGAGTTTTACGCTTGGCCCGCCCTGTACCAAACTCCCCTCGAGTCCGGCGCACGGCGAAAGCGGGGCATTCCGCACGTGCACCATGACCTTGAATCGCAAACGGACGCTCTCGGCGACGTGCTTGAGATCGTCCTGCCTCCGAACGCCGCGTGACCCTCCCTAGGTGAGAGCGCCGGGAAAGGCACCCGCTTCTGCGGGAGCGTTTGATGCGGTGTGGAGTGCCGGCCGGCTACAGCTCCCTGACGTCCACGCGGTTGTCGTAGAAGCAGACCAGTCCTGCGATTTCCGCGGCAAGCGGCAGCGGCTCTCGGTAGCTCCAGGCAACGTCCTCCCCGGAACCGCCGGCCAGCCGCCAATAGCTTGCCGAGCCCTTGTACGGGCAGAGCGTCACGGAATCGGTGGGGATCAGCTGGTCCCAGTCCACGTCGTTCGGCGGCAGATAGATCCGCTCAGCCAAGGCGGTTTCAAAAACCATCACGGGATTACTGGACTCAGCCAGCGCCACCCCTTCGGCCGTGACGCGTACATGCCGGGCGCTGTGGCGGATGTCCACGCGGTGAAAGGGGTCGCGCGGGTGCGACTGGACGGCGTCGTTCTCCTCCAGCCAGTTGAACGCGGCGGGGTCAAAGGCCACATAGCCGGTGAGATCGGGATCGTCGAGCTCAAACGCGGCCCCCGCTGCGCTTTGCCCTCCGGCGGAAACATCCAGCGCCGTTCCCGGCGAGCTGTGCCGGCTGAATGGTATGCCGGGGTGCAGCACCGTGGGCATGTCCGGCCAGGGCTGTGCCGGAGTGGCAGGGCTGAGAACACCCACGACGTCGTTCGCCGGGGCCGCATAGCACGGCACCACGCGCCCGGGTTCCCAGAGGGCGACTGCGCCGCGGGAATCAAGGACAACATCGTCCCCGAGCATGGCGCGGATCCGCTTGGTGGTGGGTTCAAAGCGCAGTTCGTCGGAGAGGGCCTGGAGGGCGTCGGAAATTTTGGTGGCCATGCGTAAATCGTGCGCTTGTCGCGCAGAGGAGTCAACGGGGCACGACTCCGGTGGCCCGGCGTTGGCTACTGGTGCAGCCCTTGGAAGGACATGGTGATGACGTCGTCCGCCAGCTTTTCGGCGGACAGCGCACCTCCTGGCTTGTACCATTCCACGATCGAGTTGATGGTGCCGAACAGCAGTCGGGTGATGGTTCCCGGGGCGATGTCGGTGCGCAGGGAGCCGTCTTCCTGGGCGGCCGCAACGAGTCCGGTGATGGTGCGGTCAAAAACGCGGCGGCGGGCCAGGGCCTCGCGTTCCATCTCCGTGTTGCCCCGCAGGCGCAGCAGCAGTGTGACGAACGGCAGCCGGTCCACCAGCACCCCGATCGTCCCGCGGAGCACAAATTCAAGGCGGGAATCCGGCGCTCCGGAGGTGGCGCCGTCGAGCTTCAGGACTCCTTCCAGACCGCCGAGGGCCTCCTCCAACGCCAACCGCAGCAGGTCCTCCTTGGAGGGGACATGGTGGTAGATGGCGGACTTGGAGATGCCCAGGTGCCCGGCCAGGGTGCCCATCGACGTGGCCTCGTAGCCGTGCTTGTTGAACACGTCCACGGCAATGTGCAGCACGGACTGCTGGTCATAACCGGGCCGGCCCCGCTTGGCGGCGGCGGCGTGCGGGCTGGTGGCGGTGCTGGGCATGGTTCCTAGTTTCTCATGTGCGCCTCGACGGGCTCGACCGCCGGGACTTAGACCCTGGGCCGGTTGTCATAGATGCGGCGCAGTTTGCCGTTGGAGCGTTCCAGCGAGCCGGGTGTGACGACATCGATGGTGCACGAGGAGCCGACGTGGATCTTGATCTGGGATTTCAACGCCAGGGCTGCGGCGCTGCGTTCCTCCGCCGTGGTGTTTTCGCGGGGTTCGATGTGGATGGTCATCTCATCCATCCGGCCGCTGCGGGTCAGTTCCAGCTGGAAGTGCGGGCTGAACACCGGGATGCGCAGGGCGATTTCCTCGATTTGCGAGGGGAACATGTTGACGCCGCGCAGGATGATCATGTCGTCGCTGCGGCCGCTGATCCGGGACATCCGGCGCATGGACGGGCGGGCCGTTCCCGGCAGCAGGCTGGAGAGGTCCTTGGTGCGGTACCGGATGATGGGCAGCGCCTCCTTGGTGAGCGTGGTGAACACCAGCTCGCCCTTGTGCCCGTCGGGCAGCACCGTGGTGTGGTCAAAGGGGTCGATGATTTCCGGACGGAAGTGGTCCTCCCAGATGTGGTTGCCGTCCTTGGTCTCCACGGATTCACCGGCGACGCCGGGGCCCATGACCTCGGAGAGCCCGTAGATGTCGCAGGCGTCCAGGTCCAGGCCCTGCTCCAGTTCGTGGCGCATCTCCTCCGTCCACGGCTCCGCCCCGCATACGGCAAACTTCAGGGATGTGGCGCGGGGGTCGATGCCGCGGTGGATCATGGCATCCATGATGGTCAGCAGGTACGTGGGCGTGCACATGATGGCGTCGGGCTTGAAGTCCTGGATCAGCTGGATCTGCTTCTCAGTCTGCCCGCCGGACATGGGGATGACGGTGGTGCCCAGCGCCTCGGCACCGTAGTGGGCGCCCAGCCCGCCGGTGAACAGGCCGTAGCCGTAGGCGACGTGCACCTTCATGCCGGGCCGCACGCCGGAGGCGCGCATGGAGCGTGCCACCAGGGAAGCCCATACATCGAGGTCGTTTTGCGTGTAGCCGACCACGGTGGGCCGGCCGGTGGTGCCGGAGCTGGCATGGATGCGCACCACTTCGTTCTGGGGCACCGCGAACATGCCGAACGGGTACTCCTGACGCAGGTCCTCCTTGGTGGTGTACGGAAACTTGGCCAGATCTGCCAGCTCCAACAGATCCGATGGGTGGACGCCGACTTCATCAAACTTGCGCTTGTACAGCGGGACCCGGTCATAGGCGTAGGCCACCGTGTCCTGGAGCCGGGAGAGCTGCAGGGCCTCCAGCTCGTCGCGGCTCATCAGTTCCGCAGCGTCCAGCATCGAGGGGTCGGTTTTTGTGGAGTCGGTCATCGTGGGACGGACCTTTCAGTTCGTGTGCCTGTTGGGAATGGTCCTGCTGCGGCCGCGGAATTCTGCGACCACGGTGGGGGTGCCGCCGTTCTCGGCTGTGACCTGGACGTCGTAGAGCCCGCTGCGGCCCTGTTGCTGGCGGCGGTTGGCGACGGCCGTGAGGCGCTGGCCAGCACGGGTTGGCGCCAGGAAGTTAACGTCGACGCCGGACGCGACGGTCACATAGCCACTGTCACCTTTCGCCGGGTTGCACGCCAGAGCGAAGGCCGAGTCGGCGAAGGCGAAGATCATGCCGCCGTGCGTGATTCCGAACCCGTTCATCATCTCCGGGCGCAGCGTCATGGCAATCGTTGCGTGTCCGTCCTCCAGCCCCAGCACTTCAATGCCCAGCCATTCGGACGCGTAGTCGTTGGACAGCATGGGGTGCTGTGCCCCGGCCCCGCTGGACGCCATGTGTTGCCCCTCACTTTTTCTTACCGAATGTTCATTAGGTAATACCCTTCCGACCCCTTCTGTCAATCCGGGCGTCACTGGATTGACGAGGCGCCCGTCACACTATATTCTGAACGAACGGTCGGTAATTAATGTCGGCACCACATTGAGGAGTTGCCATGGCACGGAATATGCAGCAGGGGGGCCGGTCCGCCCCAAGGAATGCAGCGGAGGCACCGGTTGTAGAAGCACTGTCCGCGGAAGACGCCGCCGGCTTGGAAAATTTCGACCGGATCATCGCCAAGGATTCCCGTGTGGAGCCCAGGGACTGGATGCCGGAGGCCTACCGCCGTTCGCTGGTGCGCCAAATTTCCCAGCACGCGCACTCGGAGATCATCGGCATGCAGCCCGAAGCCAATTGGATCACCCGGGCGCCCAGCCTCAAGCGCAAGTCCATCCTCATGGCCAAGGTCCAGGACGAGGCCGGCCACGGCCTGTATCTGTACTCCGCCGCCGAGACGCTCGGCACCACGCGCGACGACATGATGGACGCGCTGGTGGCCGGCAAGGCGCGCTATTCCTCCATTTTTAACTACCCCACCGTCACCTGGGCGGACATGGGCGCCATTGGCTGGATGGTGGACGGTGCCGCTATTTGCAACCAGGTTCCCCTGTGCCGCGCATCCTACGGTCCCTACGGACGCGCCATGGTGCGAGTGTGCAAGGAGGAATCCTTCCACCAGCGCCAGGGCTTTGAGATCCTGCTGGAGCTGGCCAACGGCACCCCGGAACAACGCGCCATGGCCCAGGACGCCGTCAACCGCTGGTACGCGCCATCCCTGATGATGTTCGGCCCGCCGGACGACGATTCCCCCAACTCCAAGCAGTCCATGGCCTGGAACATCAAAAGGTTCAGCAACGACGAGCTGCGCTCCCGCTTTGTGGGGATGCTCGCCGAGCAGGTCAAGGTGCTGGGGCTGGAGCTGCCCGATGACCAGGTCCGTTTTGACGCGGACACCAAAAAGTGGGAATACGGCCCGCTGGACTGGGAAGAGTTCAAGGAAGTCCTGGCCGGCCGCGGCCCCTGCAATGCCCAGCGCCTGGAACGCCGCCGCTCCGCGCACGAAGACGGCGCCTGGGTCCGCGAGGCCGCCGCAGCTTACGCGGAAAAGCAGGCCGCCCAGCACACCGCCGCGAACGCACAGAAAGCAGCAGCCTAAAGATGGGTGACAAGGAAGCAATGGAAAGTCCGACGCCGGAACCCACCGAAGGCGCCCACCGCTGGCCCCTGTGGGAGGTCTTTGTCCGCTCCAGCCGCGGACTCAGCCATGTCCACGCCGGCTCACTGCACGCGCCGGACGCTTCCATGGCGCTGCGCAACGCCCGCGACCTGTACACCCGCCGCAACGAGGGCGTGTCCATCTGGGTGGTCCCCTCCGACGCCATTGCCGCCTCAGACCCTGATTCCAAGGGCTCCTTCTTCGAGTCGCCCCAGGGCAAGGACTACCGGCACGCCACCTACTACACGAAGAGCGAAGGGGTGAAGCACCTCTAATGAACCAGCAGACCAATTTCGGCGATTCTTCCGCTTCCGCCACCCGCATTACGCCCGGCTTCGCCCTCCGGCCCGAGGACATTGCGCTCGCCGCCGAACAAGGCACGGCAAAGCCCGGCGAAGACGTTGGCGAATACGCGCTGCGGCTCGGCGACGATGCACTGATCCTGGCCCAGCGCCTGGGCCACTGGATCTCCCGCGCCCCGGAACTTGAGGAGGACGTGGCACTGGGCAACATCGCCCTGGACCAGCTGGGCCATGCCCGCTCGTTCCTCACGTACGCCGGAGCCGCCTGGGGCAAGACGGAGGACGAGCTCGCCTACTTCCGCCGCGAGTCGGAATTCCGCTCCGCGCACCTTTTTGAGCAGCCCAACGGCGACTTTGCCGCCACCATTGCCAGGCAGTTCATCGTGGCGAACTACCAGTTCCCGCTCTACCGGGAACTGACAAAATCCTCCGACCCCATGCTGGCCGCCATCGCCGCCAAGGCCGTCAAGGAAGTGGACTACCACCTGGACCACAGCACCCAGTGGGTCTTGCGCCTGGCCGGCGGGACGGCGGAATCCCGGCGCCGCATGGAGGCCGGCCTCAAGCTCATGTGGCCGTTTGCCGGCGAGCTGTTCGAGGACGACGAGCTCACCGCGCGGCTGGGCGGGGCCGGCGTCGCGCCCTCCTCCCTGAAGGACGAATTTGACCGCTCCACGGGCGCCGTCCTGGCCGAGGCCGAACTGGACGTGGCCGGGCACCCCATGGCCACCGGCGGTGGCCGGCATGGCCACCACTCGGAATACCTGGGCCCCGTGCTGGCCGAGATGCAGGTCCTGGCACGCGAATTTCCCGGGGCGGGCTGGTGACAGTCATGGATACGGTCCACAGGACAGCGCCGAGCAGGACAGCGCGGCAGCGGGCCTGGGACATCGCCGCGCGCGTGTGTGATCCCGAAATTCCCGTGCTCACCATCGCGGATTTGGGCATCCTGCGCAGCGTGGACGTGTACGACGCCGGTCCGGGCCGGACGGCAGTCCAGGTCACCATCACGCCCACCTACTCCGGCTGCCCCGCCATGGAAGCGATCCGGGACGACGTCCTGGCCGAGTTCGCCAGGGAAGGCTACTCGTCCGCGAGCGTGGCCATGGTGCTGTCCCCGGCCTGGACCACCGACTGGATGAGTGCCGAGGGCAGGGCCAAGCTGGAGGAATACGGGATCGCCCCGCCCAGCGGCAACTCGCGTGCCGGAGGCCACAGCGGCCCCATCCGGCTTGCGTTGCAGGTCAAATGTCCGCAGTGCCAGTCGCTCAATACCAAGGAACTTACCCGCTTCGGCTCCACATCCTGCAAGGCGCTCTACGTCTGCCAGGACTGCAGGGAACCGTTTGACTACTTTAAGGTGCTCTAATGAGCGTTCCCGCAGATGCCACAGCCCGGCGGCGGGCCTCGTTCCACACACTCACCGTCAAGGCTGTCCGCCGGCTCACCGAGGATGCCATCGAGGTCACGTTCGCCGTGCCTGCAGCGCTTTCCGGCTACTACGACTACCTGCCGGGCCAGTACGTTGCGCTGCGTGTACAGATGCCGGACGCCGACGGCGTGGACCGCGAGGTGCGCCGCAGCTATTCCATTTGCGCCGTGCCGGTGCAGTTTGACGACGGCAGCTCCGAGGTCCGGGTGGCCATCAAGAGGGACATTGGCGGGGAATTTTCCACCTGGGCCAACAAGGAACTGGCGGCCGGTGCCGTCATGGACGTCATGAGCCCCATGGGCGCCTTTATCTCCAAGCACGGCGGCACGGACGCAGCGGGAATCAGCGGCGGCGTGTCCAACGTCCTCAACAGCATGAACCACCCCGCGGACAGGGAGCGCGACGCCGGCACCTACGTGGCCATCGCCGCCGGCTCGGGGATCACCCCGGTCATGGCCCTGGCAAAGTCACTCCTGGCCGGCAACCCCGGCACCCGCTTCGACCTGGTCTACGCGAACAAGGCCACCATGGACGTCATGTTCCTGGAGGAGCTGGCGGACCTGAAGGACCGGTATCCCCGGCGGTTTGCACTGCACCACGTGCTCTCCCGTGAACAGCGCATCGCCCCGCTGATGAGCGGGCGCCTGGACGCGGAAAAGCTCGAAGCCCTCCTCGGCACCGCCATCCACGCCGACGACGTCGATGAATGGTTCCTTTGCGGGCCCTTTGAACTGGTGCAGCTGTGCCGCGACGTGCTCCAAGCCCGCGGCGTCAACAGGGACCGGGTCCGGTTTGAACTGTTCACCACGGGCCGTCCCGACCGACCCGAGGGACAGGCCGGCCGCGCCGTGGTGGTGGACGAGTCCGGGGAAACGTACAAGATCACCTTCACCCTGGATGGGCTTACCGCGGACATCCTCAGCCCGACCCATGCACGCGAGTCGATCCTCAACGCCGCCCTGCGCGTGCGTCCCGACGTGCCTTTCGCCTGCGCCGGCGGAGTGTGCGGCACCTGCCGGGCGAAGCTGGTGTGTGGCACGGTGGAGATGGAGGAGAACTACGCCCTCGAGCCCGACGAAGTCGAAAACGGCTACGTCCTCACCTGCCAGTCCCGCCCCACCACCGCCGAGGTCACCGTTGACTACGACGGCTGACGCCGTGCTGCGCGGAATTGGGGGCAGGTGCCCGCACCGCGCCACACACGACTCCGTCGGTGTGTCCGCGGCGACGCCCACCACGCCGCCAGCCCCCAATTCCGCTCCGCCCGGTGGTCGCGTTGGTCGGGTCCGTCGAGACACCGCGAACCGGAAACCAGCCCAACTGAGGAGTGTCCATGATTGAGCTTTCCATTGCCGACGGCGTTGCCGAGATTGTGCTCAATGCCCCGGAGAAGTTGAATTCGCTCAACGAGGCGGCGTTGGGGGAGCTTGGCGCCGCGTACGACGACGCCGCTGCAGCAGTTCGGGCGGGCACCGTCCGGGCACTGTTGCTGCGGGGTGAGGGACGGGCTTTCTGCGCCGGGCGCGACATTGCCGGGGTGGACGGCGCCACCGACGATGTCAGCGGATACCTGGACGGACTGCTGACACCGCTCATGAAGAAAATCGCCGCTTTCCCGGCGCCCACCTTTGCCGCAGCGCAGGGCGCCTGCCTCGGTGTGGGGCTGGGCCTGCTGATCGCCACCGACGTGGTGTACGTGGCCGAAAACGCCAAGATCGGCTCGCCGTTTGCCAACCTCGGTGCCACCCTGGACTCCGGCGGACACTGGCTGTTCACCGAACGGCTCGGCACGCACCGCACCCTTGACCTGATCTACACGGCCGAGCTGATCGGCGGCACGGAGGCCGTGGCGGCCGGGCTGTTCAGCCGGGCCAAGCCGGCGGAGGAACTGCTCGCCTTCACCCGTGCTGCCGCAGCCAAGGCCGCGGCCGGGCCAACCCAGGCATTCAACGCCAGCAAGGCCCTCGTGGCACAAATCCGGGACCGTCGGCTGGGGCTCTGGGACGCCGTCGCACTTGAAAGCCAGGCGCAGGCGGGGCTGTCCGCAACGGCCGACTACGCCGAGGGATTCGCCGCGTTCACGGCCAAGCGGAAGCCGGACTTCACCGGCCGTTGACGCTTCAACGTGCTGAGCGGGCCGCCTTGCGCACAAACGGCCATGCGATGGTCAGCGCCCCCAGAACCAGCAGGATGATTGCTTCGCCGGGAAAATCGAGAAGGCGCAGCAGGATGGCTGCGGCCACGTATGGCAGTGCTGCCCACTTCAATGGTTGAAACTTCAGCCGGCTGCCCCAGGCAAAAAGCATGACGGCGAAGAAGAGGCTCAGTTCAAAGCGGGCGGACCATTCGATGAAGAAGAAGATGATCGCCAGGATGAACATCAGCCCGGCGGCCGAGACGCTCTGGCGGCGTGCCTCGGTGGGATGGGTTCGCTTGGAGAAGGACAGCGGCAGCCAGAGCAGCGCCGCGCAGAATGCCGGGACCAGCGGCGTCAGGAAGAAGACGGGGGCGCTAATGGTGGCGGGGTCGCCGGCGCCGAGCAAAAGCATGAGCCCCGAGAGCAGTGCGCCCAGGCCCGCGGTGGCGAAGACAAGCCTGTTCACCGCTGGCGCTTCCTGGACTGCAATGGCGGTCTCAGCTGCTACGGCCCGGACGGTGTGGTGATTCTTCATGGATCAATCGTCGCAGACTATTCCCGCCAGTCAGTTCAGCGGGCGCGTTCCTTCCGGGAGGGCGCCGTCGTTCATCAGGGCGGTGGCGGCGTCGGCGATCGCGGTCATGGCCACTCGCTGGATCCACGGGCCGTATGAAATCCGGGCCACGCCCAGCTCCTGAAGCCTGGACGGTGTGAGCGAGCCGGGCACGTTGATGACACTGACCTTGCCCCGGCCAATTCCGGTCACAAGTGCCTTGACGGTGGGCTCGTCCAGTTTTCCGGGCACGAACACGCAGCTGGCCCCCACTTCAAGGTAGGCGCGGCCGCGTTCGACGGCGGCCTCCAGCACCTCCCTCGGGTCACGGTCCGCGCCGCGCAGGAAGGCGTCGGTGCGGGCGTTGAGGACAAACTCAATTCCTTCGGCGGTGCCTGCGGCGACGGCCTGCTTCATCTGCGCAACGGCCTGCGGCAGCGGGCGCATCTGGTCCTCGATGTTGGCCCCGACAATGCCCACGCCCACCGCCTTGCGGATGGTCTCACCGGGGTTGCCGTAGCCGGCCTCAAGGTCAGCTGTGACGGGCAGGTCCGTCGCCGCTGCGATCCGGCCGATGGCCTCGATCATGGTGGCCACCGGGATGTGCTCGCCGTCCTCGTAGCCGTAGGATGCGGCGATTGAGTGGCTGGCGGTGGCCAGCGCCTTCGTGCCGGGCAGGTCCGAGATGACCTTGGTGCTGATGACGTCCCAGACATTGGCCAGTTGGAGGATTTCAGGCGCATTGTGCAGGCGGAGAAGTTCTGTTGCCTTGCTTGCTGTGCTCATGGAACGAGCCTAGCCCTCATTGCCTCCGGCGTCAGGACCAAGATCGCGAAGCCGCCAACCACCCAGGAAATGATGCCGGCAGCTCCGGCAGTCCGCAGGGCACCCCTGGCGCTGAAAAGCCGTCGCATTTCAATGATGGAACCGGAGCGGGCCTGCAGGAACGGACCCAATTTCAGGCTGCGGCTCCTGCCCGGCTTAAGCCAGTTGGTTCGGTCACCGGTTGTCAAGGTCCTCAAAGATCAAAAACGTCTGGGTGTCCTGCACACCGGCCATGGACTGCAGCTGGTCAAAGATCACGCGCCGGAGCCCCGTGTTGTCCTCCGCGCGCACCAGCAACATCACATCAAAGTCACCGCCCACCAGGGCAATGTGCTCCACTTCGGGGATGGCGCGCAGTTCCTCCTTCAATTCCCGCCAGGAATGCTGGCTGACCTTCAGCGTCACGTAGGCCGAGGACTTCAGCCCGGCCTTCACGGGGTCCACCAGGGCCGTGAACTTGGTCAGCACGCCGGTGGAGGTCAGCCGGGAAATGCGGGCATAGGCGTGCGCCCGGGAGATGTGCGCATTCTCCGCCACGGTGGTCACGGAAAGCCTGCCATCGCGGGTGAGCTCGGCGATGATCCTGCGGTCCACGTCGTCCAGCGGTACGGGGGAGTGCTCTGGCATGGGGTCCTTTGCGGCGGCGGGGAAGGGCGTGAGACGTACTGTGCTCGTAATGCACGTCACCTGGAAGTTATGTCTTCAATAATACGACCCCTATTCGCAATATTCCAGAGATACCGAAAGGCATGGATACAAAACGTAATCCACTCCCATACTTGAGGGACGGAACATCTTTACGCAGGCGGCCCGCCAGTGCCCCGCAGGGGGTCGGGTGGGCGGCGCAGCTCCCTGGGAGGAGTGGGACTTCAATGACGAACCACCCGGAATTTATCGATCACACGGGCAATGCGGGCCGGGACAGCGGTTATCTGCTGCCGTCCGGCGCGCCGGTCCAGCTGATCTCACCTGACGGCTCTCCGGCGCCCGAGGGCGGCTACAAGGAGAACTACAGCCTCCCCGACCATCAGATGTTGTTGGACGGCTACGAACGCCTCGTCGTGGGACGGCGGGTCAATGACCAGGCCAATGCCCTGGTGCGGCAGGGGCGGATGGCGGTGTACCCGTCGTCGACCGGCCAGGAGGCTTGCCAGGTCGCCGCCGACATGTGCCTGCGCCCCAGCGACTGGTTGTTCCCCACCTACCGGGACACCGTGGCCATCCTGGGCCGCGGCGTCGATCCCATGGAAGCCTTTGAGTCGCTGCGCGGCGACTGGCACGCCGGCTTTGACCCGCACCAGTACAACACCGGCCTGCCCACCACGCCGCTCGCCACCCAGCTCCTGCATGCCGTCGGGGTGGCGCATGCCGCCAAGCTGCGCGGCGAGGACACCGTGGTGCTGGCGCTCTGCGGGGACGGAGCCAGCAGCGAGGGCGACTTCCACGAGGCCCTGAACTTTGCCGCCGTCTTCCACGTCCCGGTGGTCTTCCTGATCCAAAACAACCAGTACGCCATCTCCGTCCCGCTCATTCACCAGTCCGTGGCACCGTCGCTGGCCCACAAGGCGGTGGGCTACGGCATGCCCGGCGAGCGCGTGGACGGCAACGACCTGGCCGCGCTTCTGGCGGTGCTGGGCAGCGCGGTGGAGCGCGCGCGCGACGGCGGCGGCCCGGCCCTGGTGGAGGCGCACACCTACCGGATGGAATCCCACACCAACGCCGACGACGCCACCCGGTACCGCAGCGCCGCCGAAGTGGCGCAGTGGGTGCCCAAGGATCCGCTGTTGCGCCTACAGAAATACCTGGCCGACGCCGGGCACCTGGCCACCGCCGACACCGAACGCATCGCGGCGTCCGCCGAATCCATGGCCAAGGTGCTGCGCGATGGCCTGAACGCCGAAACCGTCCTGGACCCGGCCGACTTGTTCAGGTTTGTCTACACCGAGCCGACGCCGCAGCTGCGTGCGCAAAGCAGCCAGCTGGCGGCTGAACTCGCCGCCGGCCAGTCCCTTGAAGGAGCACTCCCGTGACCACCATGGCGCACAAGGCACAGGCTGAAACGCCCGCGGCCGAAGCCGAGCTCTCCGGCGTTCAAACCATCACCTTTGCCAAGGCCCTGACCCTGGCCATGTCCGACGCCATGGCGGCGGATGCCGCAGTGCTGGTCTTCGGCGAGGACGTCGGCACGCTGGGCGGCGTCTTCCGCGTCACCGACGGACTCACCCGGCGCTTTGGCGAGGACCGCTGCTTTGACACGCCGCTGGCCGAATCCGGCATTGTCGGCATGGCCACGGGCATGGCCATCAACGGCATGAAGCCAATCGTGGAGATGCAGTTCGACGCCTTCGCCTACCCCGCCTTTGAACAGATCACCAGCCATGTGGCGAAGATGGGCAACCGCACCCGCGGACGCGTCCGGCTGCCCCTGGTGATCCGCATCCCCTACGCCGGCGGCATCGGCGGGGTGGAGCACCACTGCGACTCCTCCGAGGCCTACTACGTCCACACGCCGGGCCTGACGGTGCTGACGCCGTCGACCGTCACAGACGCCTACATCATGCTGCGCGATGCCATCGCGTCCCCGGACCCCGTGGTGTTCATGGAGCCCAAGAAGCTCTACTTCTCCAAGGACACCGTGGACCTGGACGCCCTCCGTGCACGGTATGCCGCCGGCAGCACGGCGCCGAGCACCATCGGCCGCGCCGCGATTGCCCGCGAAGGCACCGACGCCACCCTGATCGCCTACGGGCCTTCGATGGCCGCAGCGCTTGCCGCCGCCGAGACCGCGGCCGCCGAGGGCCGCTCCCTGCAGGTCATTGACGTCCGTTCCCTGGTCCCGTACGACGACGAGACCATCAGCGCCGCCGTCCGCTCCACCGGGCGGGCCGTGGTCATCGCCGAAGCCCCGGGTTTCGCCTCCATGGCCGCTGAAATCGCGGCCCGCATCCAGGAGCGCTGCTTCCACTCGCTCGCCGCCCCGGTGCTGCGCGTGACCGGTTTTGACATCCCCTACCCGGCGCCGCGGCTGGAGAAGCACTACCTGCCCGGCGTGGACAGGATCCTTGACGCCGTCGACGAACTTCAGTGGGAGGAATCATGAGCATGCAGGTATTCATGCTGCCGGATCTGGGTGAAGGCCTCGTCGAGGCAGAGCTTGTCACTTGGCTGGTGGGGGTGGGCGATGCCGTCCACGTCGACCAGCCAATCGCCGAGGTGGAAACTGCCAAGTCCGTCGTCGAGGTGCCCTCGCCGTTTGAGGGTACCGTTGCCACGCTGCACGGCGCCGAGGGGGACACGCTGGAGGTTGGCAAGCCGCTGATCTCGGTAGCGGCGCCGGCACCGGCTACCGACTCCGGGGCCCCTACCCCTGCCCGCTCCGCGGTGCCCACCACACCCTGGGCAGGGGCCCCGGAGCCTTCCGCCGGTGGGGCCGCCGCGTCCGGCTCTCCCGTCACGGTGCCCACTACGACAGCGGCAGGGGCGTCGACGCCCTCCGAAGGTGCGGGACCCGCGCCCGCGTCCGGCTCGGGCAATGTACTGATCGGCTACGGCACCAGCGGCCACGGCGGACCGGGGCGGACCCGTCCGTCGCGGCACCACCACGTGACGCAGGAATCCGTCATCGCGGCGGCTGAAACTGCTGCTGCGGCTGTTGCCACGGCGCCGCAGCGCCGGGCGCACCTGGTGGTTTCGCCGCTGGTGCGCAAGATGGCGCACGACTCCGGGCTCTCGCTGGCCGATATTCCCGGCACCGGCGCTGACGGGCTGATCCTTCGCCGGGATGTGGAGTCTGCCATGGTTCCAGCCGCTGCCCCGTCTGTTGCCCCGTCTGCCGCGCCCACCGGGAGTGCCGCTGGCCAACGCGCCGCCGGCGCCGTTGATTCCAGGACCGGGCTGCGCGTGCTCTCCCGGACGCCCCTGACCGGCGTGAAGAAGGCCGCGGCGGCCGCGCTGTCCCGCAGCCGACGCGAGATCCCCGAGGCCACTGTCTGGGTGGACGTGGACGCCACGGCACTCGTGGGACTGCGGGCGTCCATGAAGGCCAGGGACGGCTCGGCCCCCAGCCTGCTGGCGTTTGTGGCGCGCTTTGTCACCGCCGGGCTGGCCCGCTTCCCGGCGCTGAACACCCAGCTGGCCAGCGCGGACGGCACGGACACCGTCGTCGAATTTGACGGCATCAACCTGGGCTTCGCCGCGCAAACCGAGCGTGGCCTGATGGTTCCGGTGCTGCGCGGCGCGCAGGGCCGCAGTGCCCGGGAGCTGGACGGAGCCATCCGTGCCGTGACGGGAAAGGCGCGCGAAGGCAAGGCGGGGACTGCGGAGCTGTCCGGCGGCACCTTCACCATCAACAACTACGGCGTGTTTGGCGTGGACGGATCGGCGGCCATCATCAACTACCCGGAAGCCGCCATGCTCGGGATCGGGCGGATCGCGGACAAGCCCTGGGTCGTGGACGGGCAGCTTTGCGTGCGGAAACTGACGGAGCTGACGCTCGCCTTCGACCACCGCGTCTGCGACGGCGCCGTGGCCGCCGGGTTCCTGCGCTTCGTTGCCGACGCCATGGAGAATCCCGCAGCTGCGCTCGCGGACCTCTAGGCTGGGGGCACCACAACCCGGGAGGACACGGATGGAGCCGCAACCGACATGGCAGGATCTTGGCGGAGGCAGCTACGTAATGCGCAGCGGTGCCGCCCGGGCGCTGGTCAACATTGGGCTGGTCGTCGGATCCGAGCGGGCCCTGGTGGTCGACACCGGTTGCGGACCGCGCCACGCCACGGAAATCCTGGCCGCCGTGCGTGCGGTGACCGGGCTGCCGCTGGTGGTGGCCAACACACACGCCCACTGGGACCACTTCTTCGGCAACGCCGTCTTCAGGAACGACGGCGCCGCCGACTTTTGGGCGCACGCCGCCGCCCGGCGGGACATGGCGGGGACGGGGGAGTCGCAGCGGGAGGCCGTGTCCGGCGTCGAACCTGAAATGGCGGCGGCGGAGCGCCCCGGCACGGAACTGGTGTTCCCGACACACCTGGTGCAGCAGGATCCCGTGAAACTGGACCTCGGCGGCGTGGCCGTCTCGCTGTTCAGCCTGGGTCCGGCCCACACCGACGGAGACCTCTTGGTGGGCGCTCCGGGCGTGCTCTTCGCGGGCGACGTCCTGGAGGAAGGTGCGGAACCCCAGTTTGAGGAAGCGGACCGCAGCGGGTGGATACGGGTTCTGCGGACCCTGGCCGGAATGGGCCGGCAGTACCCGGTGATGGTGCCCGGGCACGGACGGGTGGTGACTGCGGAATTCGCGGCCCGGATGGCGGACCGGATGGAGAACTCCGGCTAATTCTTCAGGGCCCCGGTTGCAGGCCGTGACGCGGTCTAGAGTTGAGCCAGTGAGCAAAAACGCGAATCCCGGTGACTTTAGCCTCTGGTCCATCGCCATTCCGGCGTTTGGGCCATCCTTGCTGTTTGGGGTGGGGGAGGGCGCCATCATCCCCGTCATCCCGTTGAGCGCCCGGGACATGGGTTCCTCGCTCGCCGGTGCGGCACTTGTGGTGGCCCTGATTGGCATTGGCTCGCTGGTCAGCAACATTCCGGCGTCGGTCATCACCGCCAAGTTTGGCGAACGGCGCGGCATGGTCGGGGCCGCGGCGCTGAGCCTGGCAGCCATGGTGACCTGCGTCTTTTCGCCTAACCTGCTGCTCTTTGGCCTGGGCGTGTTCCTGATTGGCGCGGCCTCCGCCGTGTTCAACCTGGCCCGGCAAAGCTACCTGACCGAGGCCGTCCCGCCGTTCCTGCGGGCCAGGGCCATGTCCATGCTGGGAGGGGTGGGCCGGATCGGCCTGTTCGCGGGCCCGTTCATCGGCGCACTCGTGATCCACCTGGTGGGCCTGCCCGGCGCGTACTGGGTGGCCGCCGCCGCAGCGGCAGCCGCGGGCGCCGTAGCCTGGGGGCTGCCGGACCTTGTCAGTGAAACGGGCCCCGCGCCCGCCGGCCCCGCACCCACCATGAAGTCCCTCATCTCCGCTCACCGCAAAGTGTTCCTGACCGTGGGGATGGGCGTGCTTCCGGTCAGCGCCGTGCGCTCCTCCCGCCAGGTGGTGGTGCCGCTGTGGGCGGACAACCTGGGCCTGAACCCGGCCGTGACGTCAATCATTTACGGGCTCTCCGGGGCCATCGACATGTTGGTGTTTTACCCGGCCGGCAAGGTCATGGACCGCAAGGGGCGCATCTGGGTGGCGGTGCCTTCCATGGTGCTCATGGGCGTTTCACTGCTGCTCATGCCGTTGACCACCGGTGCTGTTTCGCTGCTGCTGGTGGCCCTGCTCATCGGCTTCGGCAACGGCATCGGCTCCGGGCTGATCATGACCATGGGCGCGGACTACTCACCACGCCACGGAAGGGCGCAGTTCCTGGGCATCTGGCGCTTCCTTTCCGATACAGGGGGCTCCAGCGGGCCCGCCATCCTGGCCGGGCTGACCGCCGCCGTGACGCTGTCATTTGGCATTGCCGCGACGGGTCTCCTGGGGCTGGCGGCGGCGGGCGTCCTGGGCTACTGGGTGCCGCGCAACAAGCCCGTTGCGCGGTAGGCCGGTAGCCTGAAGAAAATTGCGACAATACATATGGACACCGCACAAAGGAGACCGCAATGACCGATTCAGTATTTGAGGCCGCGTACCAGGCCGCACGGGAAAGCCTGTCCCAGGGCGGCATTCCCATAGGCGCCGCCCTGGCACGCGGTGGCGAGCTGGTCGCCGTCGGCCATAACGAACGGGTCCAAAACGGCGATCCCATAGCGCACGGGGAAATGTCGGCACTGCGCGCCGCCGGCCGCCAGCGCAGCTATCGGGACACCGTGCTGTACTCCACGCTGGCGCCGTGTGCCATGTGCACCGGGACCATCATCCAGTTCAAAATTCCGCGCGTGGTGGTGGGCGAGGCCCAAACGTTCGCGGGCGAATTTGAGCTCCTGCGCTCGCGGGGTGTCATCGTCGAGGTTCTTGACGACCAGCGGTGCGTGGAGATGATGCGCGCGTTCCAGCGCGAACACCCGCAACTCTGGGCAGAGGACATCGCCGAATAGCGCGGGGACCAGGTACCCGGCCGGTGCCGGGCCCGCAAAGCTGTTGACGGCACAGGCCGGGCCGCGAATCATGGAACCATGAGCGCACAATTCGAACCGGTCTGGCATGCCCTGCGGGAAAAGGTTGAGTCGGGTTCGGTGCCCGGGATGGTGGCGGGCATCCGGCACGCCGGCACCACGGAATACTTTGCGGCAGGCGTGCGCACGCTGGGAAAACCGGAAAAGATGGGCACGGACACGCCCTTCCGGGTCGCGTCGCTCAGCAAGCCCGTGGCCGGTGCGCTCGCCGCTTCCATGATCGCCGACGGCACGCTGGCACCTGACGATCCCGCGGACGTCTGGCTGCCGGAGCTGGCCTTTCCCCGGGTTCTCACCAGCCCCGACGCCCCATTGGAGAGCACGGTCCCCGCCGTGCACGACATCACCGTCCGCCACTTGCTGACCTTGACCCATGGCCTGGGCGCCATTTTTGGCAGCACGCCGCTGGCGCAGGCCATGAACCAGTCAGGGATCGCACCCAGCGCGATTCCGCCAGCCATGACACACGATGAATTCATGCACCGGGTGGGCCGGCTTCCGCTGGCGCACCAGCCCGGCGCCCGGTGGAGCTACCACACCGGCAGCGACATCCTCTCGGTCCTGCTGGCCCGCGCCGGCCGTGCCCCGCTGCACGAAATACTGGCCGAACGCATCACCGCCCCCCTGGCCATGTTGGGAACCGGCTTCTTTGGGGATCCCGCCGGACTGCCCACTGCCTACCGCCCCGGGCCTGACGGGCTGGAAGTACTGGATGCGCCGGACGGTGTTTTCTCGCGGGAGCCGGCGTTTGAAGGCCTCGGCGGCGGGCTGGTTTCCACGGTCCCGGACTACATGGCCTTTCTGACCGCGCTGTCGCAGGACACCCTGGTGCCAGCGGAACAGCGCCGCCTCATGACCTCGGACCAGCTCACCGCCACGCAGCGTGAAGGCATGGAAGGGATGGCGGGCCCGGGCGTTTCCTGGGGTTGGCAAATCGCCGTCGACACGGACGGCGGGGGGCCCTGGACTGCACCGGGCGGCTACGGCTGGACGGGCGGCATGGGGACGGCGGCCTATGTGAATCCGTCGGCGGATTTCATCGGTGTCCTGTTCACCCAGCGGGCCATGACCGGACCGGATGAAAACTTCAACTACTTCTGGGAGCCCCTGGCCGCGGCGCTCTAGACAACCGTGGCACCGGGGGCAGGCGCCTAACGGGAGGAATGGCGTCGTACCTGATGGGTGAGGAGCAACGTCCCGAGGGCTGTCAGGCCATAGCCGGCCACCACAATCAGTCCCACCCCTCCCAGGAAGAAGCTGATGGTGCTGTTGTGGGCATGGGGTTCCACGGCGCGCAGGACCAGGGCTGTGGAAACGGCGCCGAGGACGGCGATCAACGCCGCCAGGCCCATCCACCACCGGCGCGACGCCCAGTACTGTCCCGAACCGAGCCACACATTCCAGGACCGGCCGGTGCGCAGGACCGGCAAGGCTGCAACGGCGGTCCAAAATGAAACCACGAAGAAGGCGGCAACGACGTCGGCCGGGCGGTGCCACTGGTTGATGAGTGTCGCCGCCCCGGCGATGACGGCGTAGCTGCCGCCCACAAACGCCACCGCCGGACGCCAGCGCGGGGACACCACCAGGAACACGGCGGCCGCCGCACTTGCCGCGATGGTGCTGTGGCCGGACGGAAGCGAGTTCAATGTCAGGGTCTGCACGCCAATGAACGGCCTGTCCGGCAGGCCAAATTTGATCAGCTGGGTGCTCAGGTTGGCGGCGGCCATGGCGGCCAGGGCAATGCCCGCAGCCTTCCACCGGCGCCGGGCGAGCGTGACAAAGAGCACCATGACGAACGCGATGACCACGGACGTGACCGGCAGAAGGTCCAGCACCTGGGAGGCCTGCACCCCGATGAATTGCTGGGCCACCTTCGCCTGCACCAGGGCCGATTCGTCCACAAACTGCCCCGTGGTGCTCTTGACGAAAAACAGGTACGTGGCGACCAGTCCGGCCAGTGACACCACTGCCGCCGTGATGAACGGCAGGGCTGAGATCGGGGTGCGTCCGGACTGGCGGCGTCCCCGGCCCGAACGTGGTGAATGCATACTCATCCTGACTAGGTTCCCACAGATTCATGAAAGGAAGCTGGCCGTGGCGCTAAAGTGATGGCCATGGTTTCCCTTGCTGAACTCCTCGCCGCCGCCCACGTTGTCACCCTCCCCATGCGCGTGAAATTCCGGGGCGTGGTGGAACGCGAAGTGCTGCTGCTGGAGGGGCCGGCCGGGTGGGCCGAGTTCTCGCCGTTTGTGGAGTACGACGACGTCGAATCGGCCAGGTGGCTGGCAGCGGCCTTGGAGGCCGGCTGGGTCGGGTACCCGGCGCCTGTGCGCGACTGGATTCCGGTCAACGCGACGGTTCCTGCGGTGTCCGCCGCCGAGGTGCCCGCCGTCCTGGGTGCGTTTGACGCAGTCCACACCGTGAAGGTCAAGGTCGCCGAAGCGGGGCAGTCCCTGCGTGACGACGCCGCCCGCGTGGCCGCAGTGCGGCATTCGCTGCCCGATGCATCGATCCGGGTGGACGCCAATGGGGGTTGGGATGTGGATCAGGCGGTCCGGGCGCTGACCATGCTCTCCGTGTTTGGGCTGGAATACGCCGAGCAGCCGGTCGCTTCCGTTGCCGAGATGGCCCTGGTGCGGCGCGCGCTGTCCGGCTCCGTGCTCATTGCCGCCGACGAAAGCGTGCGCAAGGCCTCCGACCCTTTGGCCGTGGCCCGCGCCGGCGCCGCCGACCTGCTGGTGGTCAAGGCCGCGCCTCTCGGCGGTGTGCGGGCGGCACTGGAGATCGTGGCGGAGGCCGGACTGCCCGCCGTCGTCAGTTCGGCGCTGGACTCCTCGGTGGGAATCCGGGCCGGGGTGGCCCTGGCCGCGGCATTGCCGGCGCTGCCGTACGCCTGCGGACTCGGGACGGTGTCGCTGATGGCCGGCGACGTTGTTGCCGACAGCCTGGTGGCCGTGTCCGGCGGGATCGCCGTGCGGGATGTCGCGGCGGACCCGGAACTGCTGGCCCGGTTTGCCGCGCCGGCTGAGCGCAGCGACTGGTGGCTCGACCGCGTCCGCCGCTGTTACGCCGTGCTGTAGCCCGCCGGTGGTTCGGGCCTGCAGGGGCCCGGTGCTACCCGGCGGCTGGCCCTTTCAGGCCCATCGCCCCTAGTTTTCCCGCCAGCACCCCGGTCAGAACCGTGTGCCCGTCCGCGGTGAGGTGCACGCGGTCGGCCATTTCTCCTGTGAGCCGGTACCTGGTCAGCCAATCGCCGGCACTGATGAAGGGCAGGCCGTTGCGCCTGGCAAAATCGCCCAGCGTGGCATCCACCTCGCTGCGTCGGCCGCCGGCATTGGCGCTGCCCTTGGCGCCGCCTTTGGCGAGGGTGCCGATGAGCAGGAACTTGGACGTGGGGTAGCTCGCCCGCAAATCCCGGACCAGGCGGGCGGCGTTGGCGCGGATCTGCGCGTCCGGGGCGCCGAGGGCGGCGTCGTTGCCGCCGCCCTGGACCACAACCAGGGCAGGATTGCCGTAGGGGAGCAGTGCCCTGCCGCTTTCGACGGAATCGGGATAGTTGGGCGATTTGGAGGTCCCGGCGACGAAGCCCCTGCCGCCTGCTCCAACGAAGTGCACCTTGTACCCTTGCGCCGTCAGCGCGCGTTCAACCCAGGTGTCCGTGGCCTTGACTCCGGCCGCGCCGCCGGACTGGGAGTCGCCCATGAGCACCGCCGACCGGGTGATCGCTGGGTCAATGATTTCCTTGCGGCCGGAGGCTGGGTTCAGGAACAGGGTTCCGGCCGGCAGTTCCAGGGGGCTTACCGGCGTCGCACGGGTTCCGTGTCCTTGGGCACTGACTCCACGCAGTGCAGGTTTTAGGACCTGGACCGCGACCTGGCTGGGGGTGCTGGTACCGGACGCCGTTGCCTTCGGCATGTTTGCTGGCGCCGCGGTCGCCGGTGTCATGGGGTCGGCCGGGATCTGGCCCGCGGCGTCGACACCGCAGCCTGCCAGCGCCAGCGCCAGCGCCAGGGCGCAGGCCAGGGCGGCTGCCCACCTGCGCAGCTTTCCGCCTCGGGCCATGGGGGTCCTTCGTTATGGTGATGCCGTTAGTGGACACTGTAGCCGTCCAAGCGCAGACGTCGAGCCCGGTGCCTGTTGAGGCCGGGTGGTTAGGCTCGGTGGCCCATCGCCGGCCTGCTGCTCGCAAGTCCCCAGCCACGCCTGCTGAGCGCAGCGACTGGTGGCTCGACCGCTCCCGCCGCTGTTACGCCCAGCGGTTGCCCGCCGCTGGTCGAAGCTGTCGAGGTGCCTAGATTCAACGCTCAGGCAATGGAGGAATAAGCGGCTCAAAACGCGATGATCTGACCGTTGATTGCAGCGGTGGCCGTCAAAACGCGATGATCTGACCGTTCAGTGGCGGCGCCCGCCCGGCTGGCACTTCCAAGGATGGATTCGGTGGCCAACCCGGCCCGGGTGGTTAGATGGTGGCGTGAGTTTACTTAGTTCAATGGATGCTGCCCGGTATGTCGTGGATGCGCTGGAACGTGCGGGGGTGCGGCATATTGTGGTGGCGCCCGGATCCCGCAGTGCGCCCCTGGTATATGCGTTGGCTGAGGCCGAGGCCGACGGCCGCATCACCACCTACGTCCGGATCGACGAGCGCGTGGCCGGGTTCACGGCGCTCGGCCTGGCCCAGGGCTCGCGCGGTCCCGCCGCCGTGCTCACCACCTCCGGCACGGCCGTGGGCAACCTGATGCCGGCCGTCATGGAGGCCAACCACTCCGGCACGCCCCTGCTGGTGCTCTCGGCGGACAGGCCCGAGGAAATGCGCGGCACCGGCGCCAACCAGACCACGGCGCAGCTGGACCTTTTCGGCGAGCATGTCCGCTTCGCCACGGATGTCGCCGCCGGGATCGACCCCATCGGAGCCGTCGCCACCGCGCTCAGCGCCGCGCAGGGCCGGCTTGAAGGAATCCCGGCCGGGCCCGTCCAGGTAAACCTTGCCTTCCGCGACCCGCTGACGCCGGCACTCGACGGTTCCGAGTGGGAACGGCTGATCCCCAGCGGCTCCCACGACTCGCAAGCTGGCCGCGGGTCCCTCGCCGCCGTGGGCCCAGCGGAGACCACAGGATCCCACCAGTTGCGAACACTGGAGGCGGAGCCCGTCATGGTCCGCCCTTCCACGAGCCACCGGACAGTGGTCCTGGCCGGGCACGGCGCCGGACCCGACGCCGAATACTTCGCCCGCATGCTTGGCCTGCCCCTCTTTGCTGAGCCGTCGTCGAACGCCAGGTACGGCCCCAACGCAGTGGGCCCCTACAGACTGCTGCTGGACCGGTTCGGCCCGGCATCCGCCCAGCCGATGGAGCGTGTGGTGGTCTTTGGCCGGCCCACCCTGTCGCGGCCCATGGCCCAGCTCCTGGCCCGCACGGACCTGGAGCGGGCACTTTACCTGCCGCACCCGGTGGCCTGGTTTGAGGCCGGCCGGCGCCCGGAGCTGGTGCTGACGCAATGGGACCAGCTGGTGGGCTTTGCCGGGCATGGGCCGGACGGCTGGCTGGAAGCCTGGCAGGACGCCGCCCGGACCGCAGAACAACTGCTGGACACCGTTCTTGCCGAAACCGCCCGACCCGGAAAACTCAGCGGCCCGGCCGTGGCCCGCCAGGTGTGGGCCCGCCTCCAGCAGGAAGCGGAGCAGGGTCCGGCCGTCAACCTGGTGCTGGGATCATCCAACCCCGTGCGCGACGCTGATCTGGCCGGACACCCGGCACTGACCGGCGCAGCGTACGCGGCGACGGTCTTCGCCAACCGCGGCCTTGCCGGGATTGACGGCACCATTGCCACCGCCACGGGAATCGCGCTGGCGACCGGCGCCTCCACCCGTGTGCTCCTGGGCGACGTCACGTTCCTGCACGACGCCGGAGCCCTCCTGTTGGGCACCGGCGAGCATGAAGCGGACGTCCAGGTCATCGTCCTCAATGACAACGGCGGAGGCATCTTCTCGGTCCTGGAACACGGGGTCCTCGCCACGGCAGCCAACTATGCGGCCGCCGTCGAACGCTTCTTTGGCACGCCGCACGTCGTGGACCTGGCCGCGCTGGCCGCGGCCTACGGCTGGGGCCACACCCTGGCAGGCACGACGGCGGAACTGGCCGCCGCGCTAGCCGCACCGGTGCGCGGGCGCAGCATCGTCGAAGTCACGGCGACCCGGGAAGGCCTGCGCGAACTCCACGCTCAAATCGCCTCCGCGCTCAACGCAAGCTGATCTGAACCCCGACGGCGTGCCAAGCCGGCGGGGGCGTATGAAATTTCACCCGCCCCCGCCAGCTTGGCACGCCACCACCAGCTAGAGCACCCTGCTGAGGAACTCCTGCGTCCTGTGGTGCTGCGGGTTGGCGATGATGTCGCGCGGGTTGCCGGATTCGACCACCACGCCGGCGTCCATGAACGTCAGGGTGTCGCCCACCTCGCGGGCAAAGCCGATCTCGTGGGTGACCACGATCATGGTCATGCCGGACTTGGCCAGGTTCTTCATGACCTCCAGGACATCGCCCACCAGTTCCGGGTCCAGGGCGGAGGTGGGCTCGTCGAAGAGCATCAGCTCCGGTTCCATGGCCAGCGCCCTGGCAATGGCGACCCGCTGCTGCTGGCCGCCGGAGAGCTGGGCCGGGTAGAAGTTGGCACGGTCGCTCAACCCCACCATTTCCAGCAGCTCCAAGGCCTTCAGCTTCGCCGCCGCCTTGGACTGGCGCTTCACCTGGGTGGGTGCCTCAATCACGTTTTGCAGCGCGGTCTTGTGCGGGAACAGGTTGAAGCGCTGGAACACCATGCCGATTTCCCGGCGCTGTGCCGCGATCTGCTTGGTGTTCAAGTCATGCAGCTTGCCGTTGACGTCCCGGAAACCAATCAGGTCGTCGTGGACGTAGATCCGGCCGGCGCTGATGGTCTCCAGCAGGTTGATGCAGCGCAACAGCGTGGACTTGCCGGAGCCGGACGGGCCGATGATGACGGACACCTCGCCCTGCCGGACGGTCATGTCGATGCCCTTGAGCACATGGTGGTCGCCGAAGAGCTTGTGCACGCCCTGAATCTCCACGAGCGGCTTCACCCGGGTGGCTTCGTGCTTGTTGATCGAAGCGGTGTCGGTCATGGCTTGCCGCCTTCCGTGGTTCCGTCGGCCGGGTCGATCGGTTTTGCGTGGGCCGCGGCCACGGCGGCCGTGGCCTTGACCGGTGCCTTCGTGACATTGTCAACGCCCTTGCCGAAGTGTCGTTCAATGTAGAACTGGCCCACCATCAACACCGAGGTGATCACCAGGTACCAGAACGCTGCCACCATGAGCAGCGGGATGGGCAGGAACGTGCGGCTGGCCAGGGCGTTGGTGACGAACGTCAGGTCCAGGGTGAAGGGGACGGCCAGCACCAGCGAGGTGGTCTTCAGCATGCCGATGGTTTCGTTGCCCGTCGGCGGGATGATGACGCGCATGGCCTGGGGCAGGATGATCCGCCACATGACCTTTGAGCGGCGCATGCCCAAGGCCTCGGCGGCCTCCATTTGGCCGTTGTCCACGGATTTGAGCCCGGCCCGGAAGATCTCGGCCAGGTAGGCGGATTCATTCAGGCCCAGGCCGACAATGGCACCCACGGTGGCGTTGATGACCGTGGCCGTGTCCCAGGAAAACAGTTCCGGCCCAAAGGGGACCCCCACAATGATCTTTGGATACAAGGCGCCCACCGAACCCCAGAACAGGAGCTGAGTGTAAACGGGCGTGCCCCGGAAGAACCAGACCCAGACCCAGGAAACATATCGGAACAGCGGGTTGTCCGACTGCCGCATGAAGGCAAGCAGGATGGCCAGGACAATGGCGATGATCATTGATGTGACCGTCAGGATGAGCGTCCAGCCCACGCCCTGGATGACAAGAACGTCAAAAAGGTAGGTCCTGAAAGTCCCCCAATAGAACTTCGGGTTGGTGGTCATGGACTGGATGACCAGGATGAGCACCAGCAGGATGACGGCGGCGCCGACCCACCGCCACGGGTGCCGGACGGGAACTGCGTCAATCAGTTCCAGCTCGGCGCCCGGGCCGTGGGAAGTACGGCGTGAGGCTAGACGGCTCAACGGCTATCCCGCCGTCGGATTCAGGACTGCCTTCGGCAGGGCGCCCTCGACGTTGTTCCACTTGGTCAGGATCTTGGTGTAGGAGCCATCGGTGATGAGCTTGTTCATGACCTTTTCAATGACGCCGGCAAGTTCGGTGTCGGACTTGGCGATGGCAATGCCCTGCTGGGCGGAGTCGTAAACATCGCCCAGGGTTTCCAGCTGGCCGTTGGTCTTGGCCAGGGCATTCTTGATGATGGGCGAGTCGGCGCTCATCGCGTCGATGGTGCCGCCCACCAGCCGCGTGGTGACGTCCGTCTGGTTCTTCAGCGAAACCACGGTGATGGCGGGCTTGCCGGCGGCAACGCACTTGGCCGAACGGTCCTTGACGTCGGGATCTTCCTCAACCGTTCCGGTCTGCACGCCAACCTTCTTGCCGCAAAGGTTGTCCATGGTGATGCCCTTGGGGTTGCCCTTCTGCACCGCCCACAGCACGCCGGCGTTGAAGTAGCTGACAAAGTTCACGGCCTTGGAGCGTTCCGGGTTGATGGTGAAGGAGGAGATGCCCAGGTCATAGACAGTGCCAAGCTTGGGCAGGATGGAGGAGAAGTCCGCCGTGTGGACATCCGCCTTCTTACCCAGGGTGGCCGCAATGGCCTTGGCAATGTCCACGTCGTAGCCGATGGGGGTCTGGCCGTCCTTGTCCAGGAACTCCGCCGGTTCGTAGGAGGTGTCGGAGCCAACGTCAATGGTCGACTTGCTCTTCAAGGCCGCAGGCAGCAGGGCGATGAGGGCGTCGTCCTTGGCGACGGTCGTCGGGTCAAAGGACGCGTCGGCGCCGGCGCTGGCGGTGGACCCGGGAGGGGTGTCCTGCGACGCCGTGGTGCAGCCGGTCAGCGCCAATGCTGCTACGGCGGCCACCGTGGCCAGGCGAACGGTCAGCCTCGATGAAATTTGCATGTTTTACCCTTTATGTCGAACTGGAGCACAGCGATTGAAATCTAGTGTAGCGTCCTGTGATTTGCATCACGGTAAACGATATTTCACTATTGAACAACTTTATCGGGTGCTTTGCAAGGGAGCGCTTTGATGATGCTGTCTGGAATCCCGGACCGCGTCAGGCGTGCAGCCCCAGGGCCTGGAGCATGGGCCGGAACTTGGCCCACGTCTCGGCCAGTTCGGCGTCCGGGTCGGAGGCCTCGACAATGCCGGCGCCGGCGTACAGGCGCACGGAGAGCGGGTCCTCGAGCACCGCTCCGCGAAGGGCGATTCCCCACTCGCCGTTGCCCGCCCCGTCCAGCCAGCCGACCGGCCCGGCGTAGGGTCCCCGGTCCATCCGTTCCAACTCCAGGATTAGTTTTCCGGCACCCTCCCTGGGGGTTCCACACACCGCGGCCGTGGGGTGCAGGGCCTCAACCAGGGCCAGGGAGGTGGGCAGGTGGCCTTCAAAGTCGGCCAGTTCGGCGATGACGTCGGAGGCCAGGTGCCAGACATTGGGCAGTTCCAAAATGAACGGTTCGGCCGGGAAGGACAGGTCCGTGGCGAAGGGTGCCAGCTGCCGGGTCAGGGACCGCACGGCAAAGTCGTGCTCCTGGCGCTGCTTGGCTGAACCGCCCAAGACCGAGGCGGCAAAACCCACCGAACCGGCGGGCTCGTCCTCACGGTCAAGTGTGCCGGCAAGCACCCGTGCCTGGGCCGTGGTTCCGTCCACCTTGATCAACATTTCCGGGGTGGCGCCCACCAGGCCGCGCACCCCGTAGGTCCAGCATTCCCCGTAAAGCCGCACCAATCGTTGCAGGATTGAAACACGGCGGACCGGTTCTTCGAAGCTCGCGAGCACGTCGCGGGCCAAAACCACCTTGTCCAGGCCGCCGCGCCCAATGGCACGGACCCCTTCGGCGACGGACTCCTTCCACTGCTCTTCGGTGAGTGCCCCGGAACGCACGGTCCCCGCCGAGGGGGTGTCCGGCGTCGTGCGTTCGGCTTCGGAGGACAGGACTCCGCGCAACAGGGCGTGCGCGGAGTCCGCCGTGGGGACGGTGCCGTCCAGGGTGTGGTGGGTGAGCCAGGCCGTGCCGTCGCGGAACCCCACCACCAGTTCCGGAATGACCAGCACGGAGGGGTGTGGGCTGGATTTGGAGAAGGCGAAGGAGCCAAACGCGAGGGCCCCGGTGCCGGGGACGCGGATGGGGTCGCGGACCAGGGCCCCGGCCAGCATGTCCTTCCACCATTGCTCGGCGTCGGCGAACCGCTCGGGGCCCGTGCCGGAGAATTGCGCGATCTCGCCGTAGCCCAGCAGGCCCTCGCCGCGGCGCAGCCAGCAAAACGCGTCGGATGCCAGGAGATCGGCCGGGGTGGCGGCGGAATGCCCGCCCAGTGCCGCGGCGTCCAGGGCCGTGGTCAGAGTGCGCAGCGGATGGGTGCCGAGGATTGCAGTCATGATGAGTCAAGATTACTCGTCCGTACGCGGGCGCACGGGCGGCGCGGCGGTGGCCTGCCCCACAACAGCCTTGGGCAATGCGCGGATGGGAGCAAAGTTTGAGACACTAGGGGGGTGAACCGTGCATCCCTTGAGAAGCGTCCGGAAGAAGTGGCCGCCATGTTTGACGACGTGGCTCCCAAATACGACATCGTCAACGACATCCTGTCCATGGGGCAGACGCGCCGCTGGCGGAGAATCGTGGTGGACGCCGTCGGTGCCGCTGCCGGCCAGCGGGTCCTGGACCTGGCCGCCGGCACCGGAACGTCCAGTGAGCCGTATGCCGACGCCGGCATCCACGTGGTGGCCTGCGACTTCTCTGTCGGCATGCTCAAAGTGGGCAAGCGCCGCCGCCCGGACATCGACTTCATCGCCGGGGACGCCACCAACCTGCCGTTCGCCGACAACTCCTTTGACGCCACCACAATCTCCTTCGGCCTGCGCAACGTCATCGACCCGAAAAAGGCGCTGCGCGAGATGCTGCGGGTGACCAAGCCCGGCGGCAAGCTGGTGGTGGCGGAGTTCTCCCATCCCACCTTTGCCCCGTTCCGCACCGTGTACACCGAGTACCTCATGCGCGCGCTGCCGGCCGTGGCCAGAAAGACCGCCTCCAACCCGGATGCCTACGTCTATCTGGCGGAGTCCATCCGGGTCTGGCCGAACCAGGATGAACTCTCCGCCTGGCTCACTGAGACCGGCTGGTCCTCCGTGGCGTACCGAAACTTGAGCGGCGGCATTGTGGCCGTGCACCGTGCCGTGAAGCCCGCAGCACCGGCCCTCGACTAAAGGAACCCCACCCACAGTGAAGGTACTTGTTGTAGGTGCAGGCCCCGCCGGATCCACGGCGGCCTGGCACCTGGCCACCGCCGGGATCGAGGTCACCGTGCTGGAGAAGACCCGTTTCCCCCGCGAGAAGGTCTGCGGCGACGGCCTGACCCCGCGCGCCGTGCGGGAAATGCAACTCATGGGCCTGCCGCACCGGGCCGAAGACGGCTGGCGGCGGAACAAGGGGCTGCGCCTGATTGCCGGCGGCCGCACCGTCGAGGTTCCCTGGCCCGAGCTCTCCAACTTCCCCGACTACGGCCTGATCCGCACCCGGCTGGGCTTCGACGAGGCCCTGGCGCGCCATGCCCAGGCTGCGGGGGCTGTGATCCTTGAGGGCCATTCGGTCACCTCGGCCCTGACGGACGACGCCGGAACCGTGGTGGGTGCCCGGGCGTCGGTTTTGGACGGGGCAGGTCGGAAGACGGGCGAAACCCGAGACTTTTTTGCCGACGTCGTGCTGGCCGCGGATGGCAACTCAACGCGCACCGCCGTCTCCCTGGGCCACGAAAAGCGCGATGACCGGCCCATGGGAGTTGCCTACAGGACCTACTTCACCTCCCCGCGCCACGACGACGACTGGATGGAGGGCTGGCTGGAACTGGCAGCACCTGCCCAGGCGGGCCGGCCCGGAAGGCCGCTGCCCGGCTACGGCTGGGTGTTTGGCGTCGGCGACGGCACCTCCAATGTGGGCCTGGGCATCTTGAACTCGTCCAAGGAATTCGGCAAGCTGGACTACCGAGCCGTGCTGCGCGACTGGACCGCCGCCATGCCCGGCGAGTGGGGGTTCACCCCCGAGAACCAGGTCGGTCCCATCCGCGGAGCGGCCCTGCCCATGGGCTTCAACCGGACCCCGCACTACTCCGACGGGCTGATGCTGCTCGGCGACGCGGGCGGCATGGTCAGCCCCTTCAACGGGGAAGGCATTTCCTACGCCATGGAGTCCGCCCGCTTCGCCGCCGAGTTCATTGTGCGTGCCGCCGGTGCCAACTCGCGGCTCGCCGCCAACCACGCGCTCTCCGGCTACAGCGGTTTTGTGCGCGAACAGTGGGGCAGCCACTTCACCCTGGGCCGGGTGTTCGCCTCCCTGATCGGCAAACCCAAGATCATGGGCCTGGCCCTGCGGACGGGCATGCCTGTGCCCGTCCTCATGCGTTTTGTGGTGCGGATGATGGCCAACCTGACCGACGCCGGCGAACGCGGTTTTGAGGATAGAGTGATTCATCTACTGGAGAAACTGGTTCCCGCCACCGGCAACCAAGGCACCACCCGGACGTCCAAGCAACAATCCCTTCCAATAGTTAGTGTTAAGCAGTGACTACTTCCGCAGACCACAGCTGGACCCATGCCGGGCACGGGCGTACCGGCTCCGAGGACGCGAACCCCAGCACCATGGCCATTGCCACCGGCCTGCAATTGCCCAAGGGTTTCTCCGCCGTTGCTGAAGACCCGGAGCTTGGGCCGTCCATCTCCATGAGCATGGCCAGGGTTGAGAAGGTTCTCCGGGAAGCGATCGCCAACTCCGATCCGCTGGCCGACGCCACCAGCCGCCACTTGGTGGAGGCCGGCGGCAAGCGCATCCGGCCGCTGCTGGCCCTGCTGGCCGCCCACCTGGGTGACGCAAGCCGGCCGGAAGTGGTGCAGGCCGCCGTCGTGGTTGAACTGACGCACCTGGCCACGCTCTATCATGACGACGTGATGGACTCCGCGCCGTACCGGCGGGGTGCGCCCACAGCGCACGAGGTGTGGGGCAACACCGTGGCCATCCTGACGGGGGACCTCATTTTTGCCCGCGCCTCCATCCTGGTCTCTGAGCTCGGTGCCCGCGCGCTGGGCATCCAGGCCCGCACCTTTGAACGGTTGTGCCTGGGCCAGCTGCACGAGACCGTGGGCCCGCGCGAGGACCAGGATCCCGTGGAGCACTACCTGTCCGTCATTGCAGACAAGACCGGCTCCCTTGTGGCAGCCTCCGGGCAGCTTGGCGCGATCTTTGCCGGCGCCCCCGAGGAAATGCAAAACGTCATGCTTGAATACGGCGAAAAGGTGGGCATCGCATTCCAGCTGGCCGATGACGTCATCGATGTCACCGGACTGAAGCAGGTCTCCGGGAAGTCGCCGGGCACGGACCTGCGCGAAGGCGTGCCCACGCTTCCGGTGCTGCTGCTGCGCAAGTCGGCGGCTTCGGGGGATGCCTCGGCCTTGGCGGTCCTGGAACTGGTGGACGGGGACCTGGGCAGCGACGAAGCCCTGGCCCGGGCCGTGTCGGCCCTGCGCGAGCACCCCGTCACGGCGGAGTCCTGGACAGTCGCCCGCGAGTGGTCCGGCCAGGCCATTGCCGCACTGGTCCCGCTGCCCGACGGCATGGTGAAGGCCGCCCTGGCCAGCTTTGCCGAAGCCGTGGTCTCCCGGGACGTCTAAGCCCGGCCCTGGAAGCGGCTGCGGGTTAGTCGCCTTCATCGTTGCTGGCCCGGTTGAGCCTGCCGAGATCCGCGGCGCGTGTCACAGTTCTCCCGGGCGTAGGCTTCCACGGCGGCGATCATCCTCTCGTCGGAGAGGCCGATCATGAGTGAACTGTGGGTCTCGTTTTGAGATCCGCGCCTGTGCCCGGGGAGGCTGTTCATCCAGCTAGCCCCCAAGGGCTATGGAGCCGCGTCGGGCACACCAAGTTCGGTGGCAGCTCCCTGCGCGCCAGCCTCGAACGAGGAAGTTTGCCCCGTCATCACGCCGGCACCGTGGATGGCCATGGATAGCCACCCATCCCGAACCGCAACAGTACAACCACTTCGACTTCCGGGCTGGTGTTAGGTGTTTGTGCTGGTGTTAGACGCTGGACCGGTGGTTACCACGGCCTTTTGGTGGCTAACACCAGCCGAAACGTCTCTGGCGCGGCTTTCTTGGTTCGCACCGTCATTTCTGCGACCCAGACCGGTAAGTTGTGTGACTATTTGGCCTGCGACGCAGGCGAAGGCCTGACGGTCGAAAGATCGATCCCAACGAGGATGCCGCGGTCAGTCGTCTTCATCGTCGTTGAAGACCCAGTCGAGCATGTCGAAGACAAATTCGCTAAACGTGCCCTCTTCGTTGATCCAGGCGCCCGTGGCATTGTTGCGGCGCCAGACGATCGGGTCCGGGACGTCGGCCTGGTCCGCGCGCATGCCCCAGGTGTAGGCCTCGTCCTCGTCCTCAAGGAACAACAGGTAGCCGTCCTCGATTTCAAGCTCTTCCGGGTCCCAGAAGTAGTAGTACGCCTCCATGATTTCTTCGCAGTTGCCCAAGGCATGCAGGAACTCGCGCAACGCCTGCGGTACGGTGATGCCCAACTCGTCAATGATGGCGGCCAAGTCGTCCCGGTCGATCCCGTCCGCTTCCTGCCACGGTTCCTCCAGATACAGGGGCACCAAGCCGCGGAACTTCTCAACAAAAATGTCGGACATTCAATACTCCAGGATCGGCGACTGTGGTTACTGTCAATCCTAGCCGCGACGGAATCGCGGGATTGCCCAGCTGCGGGCAGCGAGCGGGGCGTGCCAGTGGAACCGCAGGGTCAGCATGCGCAGTGAGAATACCATCGCGGCGGCAATGGATCCGGTGACCAGGTTCAGCCAGCCCAGGTACCACAGGCCCGCGGCCATTGCGGCACCCAGCAACGCCGGAATGGCGTACAGGTCCTTGGGGTCGAAGACGTGCGGAACACGGTTGGCCGTGACGTCGCGCAGGATCCCGCCACCCACGGCCGTCGTGACGCCCAACAGGATCGCAGCGGCCGGGTTCATCCCCGCATCCAGGGCCTTGAGCGTGCCGGTGATGCAAAACAAGGCCAGCCCGCCGGCGTCGAAGGGAAGGACCAACCGGCTGACCCGCTCCACCCGCCCTGCCAGGAGGTAGACCACGGCGGCGGCCAGCAGCGGTGCCGCCAAGTAGATCGGGTTGCTGAAGGCCGCGGGCGGGCCGGCGTTGAGGATGAGGTCCCGGAGCACGCCGCCGCCGAGCCCCACCAGGGAGCCGAGCAGCACCGAGCCCACCAGGTCAAAGCCCTTGCGGACTGCAAGAAGTGAACCGGAAACGGCAAAGAAGGAACAACCCAACAGGTCCAGGACCAGGGCAAGGTCGATCGGCATGGGGGCCTCCATCACGTGTGTCCAACGGCCTCCGGCTTGGCCGCTCCAAGCGTACGGCGGACGGCCGCCGACGGTCGAATGCATATGCCAAAAGACTGTGAAATTGGTTACGCTGGCACAATGAGCAACGACCTCTCGCAACCGCTGGTCCACATTGACGACTTCCACATGAAATTTGGCGACAAGGTGGTCATTGACGGGCTTTCCTTTGATGTGGCGCGCGGAGAGACCTTCGGCTTTCTGGGCAGCAACGGCAGCGGAAAAACTACGACGATCCGGGCCCTGCTGGGCATCTACCTCCCCACCTCGGGAATTCTGGAGATCAATGGGCGGGTGTTCAGCGACGACTACGGGGCCAGGCTCGGCTACCTGCCCGAGGAGCGGGGTCTGTACAAGAAGGAATCCGTGCTCGATGTCATGACGTACTTTGGCCGCCTCAAGGGGCTCACCCGGGCCGGGGCCCAGAAGTTTTCCCGCGACTACCTGGACAGGGTGGACCTGGCGGACAAGGCGGATGTGCGGGTGGACAAACTCTCCGGCGGCGAGCAGCAAAAGATCCAGCTGGGCGTGACCATCATGAACGACCCCGAACTGCTGATTCTGGACGAGCCCACCAAGGGCTTTGATCCGGTCAACCGAAGGCTGCTCATGGACATCATCGAGGACAGGAAAAAGGCCGGGGCCACCGTGGTGATGGTCACCCACCAGATGGAGGAAGTGGAGCGGCTCTGCGACCGGATCGTACTGCTCAAGGATGGAAAATCCGAGGCGTACGGCACCATTGACGAAGTACAAAACCTGTTTGGCGGGCGCACCGTGCGGCTCAAATACAGCGGCACCGTGCCGGATTCGCCACGCTACAAGGTGGTGCTGCGGGAAAGGAACTACGCGGAGCTGGCCCTGGATGACGCAGTGGACGAGGCCGATGTGCTGCGGGAGCTGGTCAGTTCAGGCCTGGTGGTGCGCGGCTTTGTGGCCGCCAAGCGCAGCCTCGATGACATCTTCATCCAGGTGTACGGCGAAGCGGAGGGCGCTTCCGCACAGGCCCAGGCCGAAACGGCGGTGAACTGACATGGCGCGGCACAACCTGGGCACCGTGGTGCAGTTTGAGTTCACCCGCACCGTCAAGAAACGCCGCTTCTGGATTGCTACACTGGCCATCCCCATCCTCCTCGCCATCGTCTTTGGGCTGGTGTTCGCGAGCAGTTCCAACACCCAGTCCCTGAGTGAGGCACAAAAGAACAATCAGCTGGCCTTCACCTATACGGACGCCTCGGCGCTGGTGGACCCCGCCGTGGCCAAGGCATTGGGCGGGACGGTGGAATCCGACCCGGGCACCGCTGTCGAACGTGTCAGGACAGGGAAACTCAACGCCTACTTTGCGTACCCTGCCAGCCTGCAAAAGGAACCGGTCAAGGTCTTTGGCACGGACCAGGGCATTTTCAAGAACGGCAGCTACGACGCCGTCGCCAAGCAGGTCGTCATTCTCTCTGCCCAGGAGAAGGCGGGTTCGGCGGAGCTGTCCGCGGCTATCCAGGGCAATTTCAACACCCAGTCACAGACGTTCAAGAACGGCAAGGTCTCAGGGGGGTTGGAAACCGTGGTGCCGCCGCTGCTGTTCCTCGTGCTGTTTTATGTGGTGATCATCCTGCTGGCGAACCAAATGCTGGCGTCCACCCTGGAGGAGAAGGAAAACCGGGTCACGGAGATGATCCTGACCACGCTGAACCCCACAACCCTGGTGGTGGGCAAGGTGATCTCGTTGTTTCTGGTTGGGGCGCTGCAGGCCGTGGTCTTTGCCGCTCCCATGGTCATTGGGTACGTGTTTTTCCACGACCAGCTGGCCATGCCCAACTTTGACCTGTCCAATCTGCAGTTCCAGTTTTGGCCCATGCTGGTGGGGGCGCTTTTGTTCGTGGGCGGATTCATCCTGTTCACCGGCGTGCTGGTGGGCATTGGCGCGGTGATGCCCACGGCGAAGGACGCCAGTGCAGTGTTTGCCCCGGTCATGATCATGATGTTCATCCCGTTTTACATTGTGTCCATGGTGGTCAGCGACCCCGGCAACCTGATTGTGCAGATCTTCACGTTCTTCCCGTTCACGGCGCCCATCACGGCCATGTTGCGCAACGGGTTTGGCTCCCTCAGCGGAGTCTCGGCCGCCGTGGTGATTGCGGAACTGTTTGTCTTCGGCGTCCTTGCACTGCGCGTGGCCGTGCACCTGTTCCGCTACGGCTCCATTGAGTATTCGCGGAAGCTTTCCCTGCGGACTGCCTTCGCCAGGAAAGGCTGACGCGGCGCTTTTGGGCACCCCGGGCCGGCATTGGTGCCTGGGGCACGGGGACGTCCCCCGTGGTGCCTCATGTCAATATGCTCGCCAAATGCTTCCTGCGTGCCTCATCTAAAGTGCTCGCGAAAGTGTCATGCTGCGTGGGGTGCTTGGGAGTAGGTCTTGGCTGCGGCCAGCCGGATGAGTCGCTGCTGGATTTCGTTGATCCGGTTCGTCAGTCCGGCCAGGTCCAGGCTGTTGTAGAGCTTGTCCATGTGGTGGCGTTGGGGTTCGAGCATGATCCCGGTGTCCTTGATCCGTTGGGCAGGGGTGCGTGGATTGTCGTAGCTGCGCACGGACTTTCCCTTGCGACTGAGGTGATATCCGGTGACTTTCTTGGTGGGCAGGAACAGGTTCTTTCGCAGGTTCACCAGCGGCCAGAGTTCGTTGAGCAGGCGAAGTTCAACATCGGTGTCGTAGCGGTAGTTGAACGCGGATCGGCGCACAATGGCCCCGTTCTTTTGCTCCACGAATGGGTTGTCGTTGGAGTGGTGGGGCCGGGAGCGGGTCATGCGAATGTTATGGGTATTGCACCAAGTAGTGACCGCCGTGTTGAGGAATTCAGATCCATTGTCGCTATGGCAATGGTCGATGGGGTACGGGAATTCGTCCTGGATTTCTTCCATCGCAGCGACCACCCATTTGGCAGCCTTGTTCTTGATCGCCCGGTTGATCGTCCACCCGGTGAAGGGGTCGGTGACGGTCAGCGTGAATGCGTACTGGCCCTTGGCGTTGTTGCCGCAGTGAGCGACCGTATCGATGGCGACCATGCCGGGTTGCCAGTCAATGGCCGGGATGCGGGACATGATCGGGATTACCTCGGTGTACTGATTCCGTCGGGACCGGGTCGTTGATTTTCCCTCCGGATACATCGAGAGTTTGAACGGTGCCAGCAGCCGGTCGATCGTGGCCGCACTCATCGCCAGCAATTGGGCCCGAGCCTGAGGACTGTAGCGGGAGCGGGCCCGCCCGAAGGCGCCGGAACCGATGTGAGATCCCATATTGGCCAGTGTGGCGCCCATGACCGCAGCCAGGTACTTCCCGCAGGGCTGCCCCGCCACGACCCAGACCTGCTGGAGGACCTTCACCGTGTCGTAGCCATATGTCGGTGTCCTCGGCCTGCGCGCCACGGCCCGGGCCGGCCCACGCCGCTTGAAGGCCCTACCGAGCTGACGGCGGGCATTCGCCCTGGACCACCCAATCTCAACCACCAACCGGTCCAGGATTTCGCCCTTGCCCTTCTTCGAAGCCCGAAAATACTCCCCGGCTTCCTTCTTCGTAATTTCCCTGCGCGCAGACAACGACATCCCATAGTCCATCCCTCCAGCACACCAAAGCACCCGACCATGCACCAGAGATTTCGCGAGCACATCCCAAATGAGGCACGCACCCCATTTCGCGAGCACTTTAGAGACCCTTTTATGGTTCGTGTCAAGAGTAGAGCTGCTCCAGCTGCCGAAATAGGTCCCGTGCCAGATAGCGCTTGAGCACGCGTTTGATTTCACGGTAACTCAGCCCTTCAGCTGTGCGTCGCTTTACGTATTTCTGGGTGGCTTCATCGAATCGCATGCGTGCTTTGATGACCACATCCAAGGCCATGTTCAATTGCCGGTCGCCATGACGGTTGAGACGATGTCTGGTGGTGTTTCCCGAGGAGGCCTGTAGCGGTGACGCCCCGGCAAGGGATGCGAACGCGGCTTCGTTACGGATCCTGCCATGGTGGGAATACGCGGCAAGGATGATCCCGACGGTCACCGGCCCCAGCCCAGGTTGGGCTTGCAGCCCGGGTGCAAGCTGTTCGCCGAGCTCGGCAAGATGGGTCTTGATCAGTCTCACCCGGGCAGCTGCCGCGGTGATGCCCCTGGCCAAGTCGATTGCTTCCTCACGGGCAACCTGCTGCTCAACACTGTCGGTCGCGCGGGCACGCCAGGCGCTGATCTCGGCGACTCGTTTGTCCGTCACCGCCCTGCGCGTATCCAGACCCAGATCTATCTGCCGCACCAGTGCGTTGAGCGCATTGCGGTTTGCCGTGCATTGCTCCTCAGTCCTGCGCCGGCTGGCCAGCAGCACACTGAGCGCTGCCCTTGCCCCGTCCGTGCGGGGGTGGATCAGCCGTTCCACGTCTGTGCCCAAGATGCCCGCCGCGGCGGCGGCGGCGTCGATGGCATCAGTTTTCCCGGCCCCGGTGCGGGCCGCCTTACGTGGCGGCTTGGCCTCAACCGTCGGGATGTCCCCGACCATCAGGGCCCGCGTCAAGGATGCCCCGTAGGACGAGGTGCCTTCCACTGCGGCAAGGATCGGCCCGTTGGTGGTGCGGCGGATCCATGCGATGGCACGCTTCGTACCGGCGGTGGTGACGGGGAAGGCTTCGCAGCCGATAGCAGCCCCGGTTGTACCGTTGATAATGGCGTAGGTGTGGGTTCGTGCGTGGGTGTCAACACCGATGACGTAAGCGTATTTTTCTGCAGCGATGGTCATGACGGTGATCCTCCATTCCAATGCGTAGATAATCGTTCGGGCGGCATCGGCCTGGAATAGGGTTCTTGTCAGGCAACTCTCTAACGAGGCACGGACCAACGGTTCGGCCAACCTTTTATCAAGCCATGGCAAGGGGCCAGGCCGATGCTGATCCTCCATGGTGGACAAGTCATATACAAAGCACGCTGGATTCCCAGCGGCCAGAGTCTCGTCGAGTCACACCATGATGGATCAGCATCAATCCTGCCAGCGGGCGCCAGGCCTGCCAATAACCATTAGAGAGTCTCGTCGTCCCCTTGACTGGCTGGTGGGAAAGTGCCTCTAATGGCCACATGTTCCCACACCGGAAAGCCGGTGCCTCCGGTGGCGCAGATGCCCCGCGGGCCGCTGCACCCCGTGCCGCGATGACCCCCGTCCAGCGGCGCGTCCTCGGCGTGGCGGTGCTGGCGTCGTTCGTGGCGTTCCTGGACGGGGCGATCGTCAATGTGGCACTGCCGGCCATGACCCGTGAACTCGGTGGCGGCATCACCACGCAGCAATGGGTGGTGGATGCCTACCTGCTGGCACTGGGCTCGCTGATCCTGATTGCCGGCTCCCTGTCGGACACCTTTGGACGGGTCCGAATACTGCGTGCCGGGCTGCTGATTTTTGGCGCGGCCTCGCTGGCATGCACCGTGGCGCCCGGGGCGCTTTTTTTGATCGTGGCCCGCGCCGTCCAAGGCGCCGGGGCTGCGCTGCTGGTGCCCAGTTCGCTGGCCCTGATCACCTCCACGTTCAGCGGCCCGGAGCAGGGCAGGGCGATTGGCCGGTGGACGGCATGGACGGGCACGGCGTTCCTTGCCGGCCCGCTGGTGGGCGGGCTGCTGGTGGACTTTACCAGCTGGCGGCTGATCTTTGCCATCAATGTGCTGCCCATTGCGGCCACCTTGTTCCTGCTGAAGGGGCTGGCGCTGCCCCGGGCCGTGGCGTACGACGCCGGACCCTCCACCGCGGCTTCCCCACCTTCCGGACGTCGCGCGGACGCATCGCCTTCGGGGCGTCCCCGTCGGATCGATGGAACAGGTGCGGTACTGGCGGCTGTGGGCCTGGCAGGCACCGTGTTTGCGTTGATTGAGCAGGACCGGCTTGGCTGGGCGCACCCCGCGGTCAGCGTCCCGTTCGTGGCGGGCCTCGTCGCCTTGGCGCTGTTCCTGTGGTGGGAACACCGCAGGCCCAACCCGATGATGCCGCTGCCCCTGTTTCGGATCAGGAACTTCGGCATGGGCAACCTGGCCACCACGTTCGTCTATGCAGGGGTGTCCCTGGGCCAGCTCATGGTGGCGTTGTTCCTGCAGGAAATTGCCGGGTTCACCGCCGCTGCCGCGGGCCTTGCGTCGTTGCCGGTGGCCGTCATCTCACTGCTGCTGGCCGGCTCGTTTGGCACGCTGGCAGGCAAATACGGACCCCGGCTGTTCATGGCCGCCGGTCCCATCGTGTGTGGCGGGGGCTATTGGCTCATGACCATGGCGGCGGAGCCGTTTAACTTCTGGTTCCAGCTGCTGCCAGGCCTGCTGGTCTTTGCCGTGGGCCTGTCCGTCACCGTGGCGCCGCTGACGGCCGCCATCCTCGGGTCAGTGCCGCCGGAGCAAAGCGGCATTGGTTCAGCCATCAACAACGCCGTCTCGCGCGTGGCCGGGCTGATTGCGATCGCCCTGGCCGGAGTGCTCCTTGGCGGCATGTTGGACTACGAGTCCTTCCGCCGCATCATGGGCATTACGGCCGGGCTGTTCCTGGTGGGAGGTGTCGTCTCCGCGTTCGGCATCACCAACAAGCCCGCCATTCACACCGAGGTGCCGGTCGTGGCCGCCGCCAACTGCCAGGACCGCCCCGGCGCCGCAAGCACCGGAGCGCTGCCCGCCGTGAAGTGAGCGCGGCCATGCAGCGGTGCATTACATTGAGTCGGGTGAAGGCAAACGATTATTGGGAGCTGCGGTAATGAACGAGGCGAACGCGGGCACTGCCCGGCCCGAAGCTGTGGGGCCCGAACCACGGGTGGGGCCCGAAGCACAGGTGCAGGGCACTGCCATGATCGCCTGCTCGCACGGCACGGACAATGCCGAAGGCAGGGCCCGCATCAACCAGCTCCGTGCCGACATCGCGGAGCTGCGGCCGGGGCTTGCCGTCCTCGAAGCGTATGTGGATGTCCAGGAACCGGCGCTGCCCGATGTCGTGGCGGGGCTGCCGGCAGAGGTGCGGGCCGTCGTCGTTCCTTTGCTGTTGACGGTGGGATACCACGTTCAGGTGGACATAGCGCAGGCCGTCGAGGGCAGGCCCGGGTCCCTGGCCGCGGTGCCCTTGGGGCCCGACCCGCGGCTGGCCGGACTGCTGCACGAACGGCTGGGGGAGCTGCCCCCGGACTGGGGAATTGTCCTTGCCGCGGCGGGGTCGTCCCGGCCCGAGGCGGCCGAACACATCGAGGTGCTGGCGGCGGATCTGGCCGTGCGGCGCCCTCAGCACATCGTGGCTGCCTACGGGGCAAGCGCACAGCCGTCGGTGCCGGACGCCGTCGCGCAGTTGCGGGCGGACGGTGCTGCCGGAGTCGCTATCGCGTCGTATTTGTTGGCGCCCGGATTTTTTCATGACCAGCTGGCCAAGGCCGGCGCGGACCTGGTGGCCGAGCCGCTGCTGCCGTCCGGGCTGGTGGCGCAGCTGGCGCTGGAACACTTTGATGCGGCGCTGGCTGGGGCGAAACAGGAGCAAGCACAGACCGCGCCGGAATGTGGTGTGTGAAGAAATGTTGCCTAGGGTGAACCCGCGTTGCTTCCGCGGTTTGCCCCGTGTGACGGGCGACCTACGCTCGTTTCATGACACAGACAGCTCTAGCCGGAGCAGCTGCCGAGACAGCCGCCACCGTTTCCGCCGAGGCACCGGCCACGCCGGATCGGCCGGTCCGCCCCCGCCCCGCGGCCAAGCCGCACGGGCAGTGGAAAGTGGACGGCAAGGCGCCGCTGAACCCGGTGGAGGTGTGGAAACAAGAGGACGACGGTCTGAGCGTGCGCCACCGCATCGAGACCATCTACTCCAAGCAGGGCTTTGACTCGATCGCCGACGACGATCTGCACGGCCGCTTCCGCTGGTGGGGGCTGTACACCCAGCGTAAGCAGGGGATCGACGGGGGCAAGACTGCCCAGCTGGAACCGCACGAGCTCGAGGACAGCTACCTCATGATGCGGGTGCGGACCGACGGCGGAAAGCTCACCACCGAGCAGCTGCGGGTGGTGGGTCAGATTTCCATTGATTTTGCGCGCAACACGGCAGATTTGACCAACCGCCAGAACATCCAGTTCCACTGGATCGAGGTTGAGAACGTTCCGGAGATCTGGCGCCGCCTCGAAGCCGTCGGTCTGCAAACCACCGAGGCCTGTGGCGACGTGCCCCGCGGCATGCTTGGTTCCCCCGTTGCGGGCATCGCCAAGGCAGAGATCATTGACCCCACCGATTTCCTGCAGGAACTGCGCGATCGCTTCATCGGCAGCCCGCAGTTTTCCAATCTGCCGCGCAAGTATAAAACCTCCATTACCGGCTACCCGGATCACGACACCATCCACGAAATCAACGACATTTCCTTTGTTGGCGTGGAGCATCCTGAACTGGGCCCCGGCTACGACCTGTGGGTCGGTGGTGGGCTCTCCACCGCACCCCGTCTGGCCCAGCGCGTTGGCGTATTTGTTCCGCCGGAGGAAGGCCCCGCAGTGTGGGAGGGCGTCACCAGCATCTTCCGCGATTATGGTTACCGGCGCATGCGCAACAAGGCCCGCCTGAAGTTCCTGGTGGAGGACTGGGGCGCGGAGAAGTTCCGCCAAGTCCTTGAGGATGAATACCTGGGACACAAGCTGCGCGACGGCGTGGCCCCGCCCAAGGCGAAAGTCAACGGCGACCATGTTGGCGTCCACGAGCAAAAGGACGGCAACTTCTTCATCGGCGCAGCCCCGTGCGTGGGCCGTTTCTCCGGCACGGGGATGATGGCTCTGGCGGACCTCCTGGAAGCCCACGGCTCCCACCGCCTGCGCACCACCCCGCTGCAGAAGATCATCGCCCTAGACATTCCCAAGGACCACGTTGAGGCAGTGATTACCGGGCTGGATGCGATTGGGCTGTCCGCCCGCCCGTCTGTTTTCCGCCGTAACACCATGGCGTGCACCGGTGTGGAATTTTGCAAGCTGGCCATCGTGAACACCAAGGACACGGCCATCAACATCGTTTCCGAACTCGAGGAGCGACTGGCTGATTTGGTTGACGCCGGGGAACTCGATGAGCCTCTTACGCTGTACCTCAACGGCTGCCCCAACTCCTGCGCCCGCATCCAGACGGCGGACATCGGCCTGAAGGGCATCATTGTCCCCACGGCCGACGGCGGTACAACGGGAGGCTTCCAGGTCCACCTGGGTGGCGGCTTGTCCTCGCACAACCGTGAGGAGGCTGGCCTGGGCCGCACCGTCCGCGGGCTGAAGGTGGCCATCCCCGATCTGCCCGCCTACGTGGAGCGCGTCATTCGCAGCTATGTGAGCAACAAGCTGGCGGAAGAGACGTTTGCCGAGTTCGCCCACCGGGTTGACGAGGAGTTGCTGAAATGAGTGCGGTGACCGGGCAGGCGGCAACCACCCTTCGCTCCCATGCTGAACTGCAGGCGCTCGCCGCAGCGGGTGCGGCGGAACTCGCCTGGGACGCGTCCGCTACGGACGTGATTGCCTGGGTGGCGCGGAACTTCTCCACCGGTGCGGCCGCCGTCGCCTGTTCCATGGCCGACGCCGTATTGCCGGCCTTGGTTGCCGACCAGCTGCCCGGAGTGGACGTATTGTTCCTGGACACCGGCTACCACTTCCCGGAAACCTACGCCACGCGCAATGAAGTGGCGGATAACCTGCGGGTAAACGTGGTGGACGTCCTGCCCGTGCAGCCCGTGGCCGAACAGGATGCGCTGCTGGGCCGTGACCTTTTTGCCCGCGACCCAGCCCAATGCTGTGCGCTGCGCAAGGTGGAGCCCCTGCACAAAGCCCTGTCCGGCTACGAACTGTGGTTCACCGGAGTCCGCCACGACGAGGCGCCCACCCGGACCAATATGCCGCTGGTCAGCTGGGACGAAAAGAACGGCCTGGTCAAGGTCAACCCCGTTGCCACGTGGAGCTACGAGGACCTGATCACCTACTCAGAGGACAACCTCCTGCCCGTCAACCCGCTGCTCAGCCAGGGCTACCCGTCCATCGGCTGCGCACCCTGCACCAAGAAAGTGGCCCCCGGCGCGGACCCCCGGTCCGGACGCTGGGCCGGAACCTCCAAGACAGAATGCGGACTACACGTATGAGCACCCAAATTACAGAACCGACGATCGCACAGGACCGGACGTCCCCCTCGGAGCCCGGAACGCCGTTTGCCGCCCAGGGAGTGGCATCTAAGGAGACGACCGAGGGACCCGATGCGAGCTTGCGAGCATCGGGCAGGGCGGTTCCGCTGTCTGAGCCGCGCGCTGGGCTGATCGAAGATCAGCAGCGCGGCGAAGGGGCGTGGGCGGCAAACGATCCCCAAGCGCTTCCCAGCCTCGCAAGTCCCCAGGCGCTCCCCAACCTCGCAAGCTCGGCTGGGGCCCCTCGCGCCAGTGGCCCCACGGCCGGGGACCCCTCGCGCTTGGAGGCCCCTGCCGAGGAGCTGAACTCGCTGGACCTGCTCGAATCCGAGGCCATCCACATCATCCGCGAGGTGGTGGCCGAGTTTGAACGCCCGGCTCTCCTGTTCTCGGGCGGCAAGGACTCGGTGCTGATGCTGCACCTGGCCACGAAGGCGTTTTGGCCGGGCAGGGTGCCGTTCCCGGTGCTGCATGTGGACACCGGCCACAACTTCCCGGAAGTCATCGAGTTCCGCGACCGCACGGTGGCTCGCCTGGGCCTGCGACTGGAAGTGGGCTCCGTGCAGGAGTTCATCGACCAAGGCGTTCTGGCCGAGCGCGCCGACGGCACCCGCAACCCGCTGCAGACCGTCCCGCTGCTGGATGCCATCGCGAAGAACAAGTTCGACGCCGTGTTTGGCGGCGGCCGCCGCGACGAGGACAAGGCCCGCGCCAAGGAGCGCATCCTGTCCCTGCGTGACGAGTTCGGCCAGTGGGACCCGCGCAACCAGCGCCCGGAACTGTGGAATTTGTATAACGGCCGCCACACCGTGGGCCAGCACGTGCGCGCTTTCCCCATCAGCAACTGGACCGAGCTGGACGTGTGGCGGTACATCGCCCGCGAAAACATCGAACTGCCCGGCCTCTACTACGCCCATGAACGCGAAGTGTTTGAGCGCGACGGCATGTGGCGTGCCGTGGGTGAGGTCTCGCAGCCGCGCCCCGACGAGGACGTCATCATCAAACAGGTGCGCTACCGAACGGTGGGGGACATGTCCTGCACCGGTGCCGTGGCCTCCGCTGCCACCACAGCCCACGACGTCGTCCGCGAAGTCGCCGCCTCCACCCTGACCGAACGTGGCGCCACCCGGGCCGATGACCGCATCTCCGAGGCCGCCATGGAAGACCGCAAGAAAGACGGCTACTTCTAATGACCATCACCGAAGCGCCCCTCGCGCAGTCAACACTGTTCCGCTTCGCCACGGCCGGCTCCGTCGACGACGGCAAGTCGACCCTGGTGGGCAGGCTGCTGCACGACTCGAAGGCGATCCTGGCGGACACCCTGGACGCGGTGACCCGCACATCCGCGGACCGCGGCTTTGGCGGCGAGGGCGGCAGCACCCAGAAGATCGACCTGGCACTGCTGACCGACGGCCTGCGCGCCGAGCGCGAGCAGGGCATCACGATCGATGTCGCCTACCGCTACTTCGCCACCGACCGCCGCAGCTTCATCCTCGCCGACTGCCCCGGGCACGTGCAGTACACCAAGAACACGGTGACGGGCGCGTCCACCGCTGATGCCGTCGTCGTACTCATCGACGCCCGCAAGGGGGTGCTGGAGCAGACGCGACGGCACCTGTCCGTGCTGCGGCTGCTGCGGGTGCCCAATGTGGTGGTGGCCGTGAACAAGATCGACCTCGTGGATTTTCGCGAGGACACCTTTCGGGCCATTGAGGCCGACGTGCAGGCCGTGGCCGCGCAGATTGGCGTCACCGACGTGCTGGTGGTGCCGGTTTCCGCGCTCGAGGGCGACAACGTGGTGGAGCGCTCCGCCCACACCCCCTGGTACACGGGCCCCAGCCTGTTGGATGTCCTGGAAACGCTGCCCACCACCGACGAAGTTGAGCGCGGATTGGAGCCGTTCCGTTTCCCCGTGCAGCTGGTGATCCGGCCGCAGGGTGCGCTGGCTCCGGATCTTGCTGACGCGGACGACGCCGGGACCTCCTTCCGCGACTACCGTGCCTATGCGGGGCAGGTGGCTTCCGGGTCGGTTTCGGTTGGTGACGCCATCACGGTCCTGCCGTCCGGAAGCACCGCCTCCGTGGTGGGCATCGACTTCGCCGGCCGCACGCTGGACCGCGCCGTGGCGCCGCAGTCCGTGTCCCTGCGCCTGAGCGCTGAGATCGACATTGCCCGAGGCGATGTCATTGCCGCCACCGGCACGTTTGGCGAGGTCAGCCAGGACCTCTACGCCGAACTGTGCTGGCTTTCCACCAGGCCATTGCGGGAGGGCTCCAAGGTGCTGATCAAGCACGGCAGCAAGACGGTGCAGGGCCTGATCCGTGCAGTGACGGGGAAGCTGGACCTGGAAACGTTTGAACTGGGCGCCGCGTCCGGGCTGGAGCTCAACGACATTGGCGCCGCCCAGATCCGCCTCGCGTCCGCGCTGCCGATTGAGACGTATGCGCTGCACCGCCGCACCGGCGCGTTCCTGGTGATCGATCCGCAGGACGGCAACACTCTTGCCGCGGGCCTGGTCAGGGACCACCCCGGCGACCACGAGGACGAGCGCTACAGCATCTAACCCGCCCACTAATGATCCCGATCCCGCTTTCCGATACCGACATCCCGGTGTCAGAAAGCGGGATCGGGATCATTTTTCGTCGAGGTGCCCATTGACGCACATCCCGCGGTCCGAAACGATGGAATGATCCGGGAAATCCGGGCACCATCATTGCTGGAGTCAGGGAGAAAGAGTCATGGCCACGCAAGTATTCATCAGTTTTCCCACCACCGACCTTGACCGTTCCAAGGCGTTCTTTGAGGGAATCGGATGGCAGATCCAGCCGAATTTCACGGATGAGAATGCTGCCTGCATTCTCGTCGATGAGAACTTCTTCGTGATGGTGCTCAAGGCGGAGTATTTTGCCACGTTCACCGACAAGCACATTGTGGATCCGACCACGTCCGCGCAGGTGCAAGTTGCTCTCAGCCGTGAAAGCCGTGGGGACGTGGACGCACTGTTGGAGAAGGCCCTGGCCGCCGGTGGCGCGGAGCCCCGCCCAGCCCAAGACCTCGGGTTCATGTACTCCCGCGACTTCGAGGACCCGGACGGGAATGCGTTCAGCGCCCTGTGGATGGACCCGCAGGCAGCCGAGCAGGGCCCCGAGGCGTTCATGGCGGAGCAGCAGGAAGAGGGCCTCGGCCACGCCTGAGGGTTGCATTGGGGCCAGGGTTTAGTTGGCGCTGTCCCGTAGATATTCGCGCAATCCGGGTATTGAAAACTTGACTTCTCCGCGTCCCGCAGGCTCGATCAGCCCCGCCTCGATGAGTCTGGCCCGGTAATTGGTAGCCAGTTGCAAAGATGCATCCATTCGCTTGGCGACCGCCGCCGTGCTTGATGGGCCCGTGTCGAGCGCCATGGCGCGCAAATAGCTCATGTCACGGTTGGAAACGCGGGCGATGGCGGGTCCCACAACCATGCGTATGTTGCGCTTAAGTGCAATATGAATGGCGGTCTTTACCGACTCGGCAGCAACAGTGCCCCCGCTCTTTTCGGCTTCCCGCCACAAGAAGTACCCAATGAGCTGGACCAGAAACGGGTAGCCCAGGGTTGCCGCGGCGGATTCCGCCATGGCGCCATCAGGGAATACGAATCCGGCCTCCTTGTACTGCCGGGTATATGACGCTTCGACGTCCTCAATGTCAACAGCGTGGAGGTCGATCCTGTCGGCCCGTCGGAGGAAGGTCGCCACGCCTTCATTGAGGATGTCCGAGATTGCCGCCGGCAGTCCCGCGCAGACGAAGCTAATGGGGAGACCATCTCTCACCCAGTGTTGGATGACTGCGGCCAATTGGAGCAATTCTGCGCGGTTTGCGTCTTGGACCTCGTCGAGAGTGATCAACAGTCCAGTGCCTTGTTTGTCCAGGCGCTGCAGAAGGCTGGCGCCAAGATTGCGGAATTCAACCTGGCGCTCCTGCGGAAGTTGTGTTGTAACACCAAATCCGGCAGCGGTGAAGGCAAGCACTTTTCTGGATGGTGGCCCGTCGCCAAGTTCGTCATCCAGGAGCAGGGCAGCGTCGGCGAGCCGTGTCAGGAAACCGTCTGTCGATGTCTCAGATATGACCGCCCATCCCTGCCCTTGTGCCAGGTCCTGGGCTTCGTTGAGCATGACAGTCTTGCCGACGCCTCGGGCGCCGGTGATGATCGACACGAGGCCAAGGACACCAGAGCGGATGCGCAAACCATATTCAAACTCTTCGAGAGTGTCCCCGCGGTCGAGGAGCTCAGGCGGCGTGCGGCCAAAGGTTGGGCGGAACGGGTTCTCCATTGCGGTCATCAGATCCCCCTTGTGTAATCGTATGTATTATATTTATAAATACATTACACAACATAACACTTCTCGACTAGCCGTCAGGCACTGAACGCGGTGGAAATGACTTTCGGGCGAAGCGACTTCTTCCCTGCCCTGCTTCGGATCCGGGCCCATGCCACACCTCAGAACAGCGAGTCGCCAGCGTATGCAAGCGCCCGCGGCACGACAGGCCACGCGTTGCTGACATAGTCCAACAGCCGGCCCTGATCCGCGGTCACGCCGTCAAGATGGAAGTCGTGCTCGGCCATTTCCTCGGCGCTGGCAGGGAACTGCTCGATGCCGAGATGCGCACTCCATATTGAAATGAAGAAGTCGGATTCTGTCAGCTTCGCGGCCAGATCGCGCACTACCTCAGATTCGTAACTCTCGATCAGCATGCTCAGGTTGCCGCCGAGCCCAATCTGAAGGTCGGCCGCTTCTCCCTGATTGGCCAGCAGGTAGCCCACGACAAACGGATGAATGAGCTTCTCTGGAACTTCCACCCAGTCCCAGGCGTCGAGCGTGTCCGCCCCTGACGCAATGTCCAGCGTCTCCGCTGCCAGCTTCGCGAGGGCGAGGAATCGCAGCGCATCTTCGGCGCTCTCCACATCCTCCTCCGCCACGTCGCGATCGCCAAGGTAAGCGGTCCACAGGTACTCCATCAAACCTGTGGCAGAGTCGCGCCCCAACCATTCACGCAGCAATTTCGGCGCCAACATTTCAACATCGATGTCTACGGCGTCTTCAAGTGATCCCCGCATGTGTGCCTCCTTTGATTAGCCGCCGCGGTGGCGAGTTGCCATCAGCTTCGCAGGCGGGTCTGACATTCTGCCTTCACCACAAAATGTGCGATGTCGGACACTCGTCGTGGGTGCGCCCGCTCGCCTGGGGCGGTCGGTGCGACAGCAGGACTCAAGTGCCAGCGACCACCCCCGCCGCCAAATGGGTAGAGTTGTAGCCAGGCCCTGACAGGAAGTAAGGACGTGACCATGCGGCAGTCCGTTGGTGAGTTCAGCCCGGAAGTTTTGGACTTCGCCGGGCACGTCCGCGACTACGAGGGCGCCGCCGAGGCCATCCGCACGTGCATTGTCGCCAGGCTCCGGGACGACGGCCTGAACCACCATGACGTGCGCTGCCGCGTGAAGACGCCGGCGTCCGTGCAGGAAAAACTGGATCGTTGCGACCAGTCCGGCAAACCGCGGTATCCCGGTGGCCCGGAAAACCTTGACGACCTGCTGGGCATTCGCGTCATCCTCTTCGTGGAAACCGACATCAAGGCCGTGGCGATCGCGCTGACCAGCCAGTTCATCTGCCATGACGACGAGGACAAGACCGCCGTCATACGCAAGAACGGCGGAATCGGCTACGCGGGTCGGCACCTGACCCTGGAAGTGCCGCAGGAGGACCCGCCGGCGGGTTGCGAAGCATACCGCGGTCAGCGCTTTGAGGTGCAGCTGCGAACCGTGCTCCAACACGCGTGGGCCGAATTTGAGCATGACATCCGCTTCAAGGGCACCCACGTGGACAACGCCGAAATCAGCCGCGCGTTCACCATGGCCTCGACCTTGATCGAGCTGGCGGACCAGCAGTTCGTGAACATCGCCGACATCCTGAAAAGAATGCAATCTGAAAGTGCCGCTCCCGAGTCGCAGGACCTGGACGCCAACTCCATCCAATTGCTCCTTGACCGCGTTTTTCCGGCGTATCCGCACAGCAAGGCCGGCCAGTACCGCTGGCTGGTGGAAGTCCTCGGCGCCAACGGCTTCACCACTGTGGCCGCCGTCGGGCAGTGGTTTGCGGACATTGACCAGCGCGCCATGGTGGCGACCATGGGCTACCGTTTCATGCCCGGCCAGGTTCGCGTGGTTGACGACCTCCTGCTTAAAACCTTCGGCGAACCGTACATCGAGGCCAGCAAAAATGTGGGGAACGACTTCAACCGCGAGGGCAAACTCCGTTTCCGCCTGCGCCGGTTTCGTGCACTCCAGCCCTGAGGAAGGCCGGCCGTGACGTGCCCCATGGACGACGCCGGCCCTGGACGCCACCTGCCACCGTCACCGTTGCTGGGTGGCCCAGTCGGCAACGCGGGCGGAACTTTCCTCCTCCGAGATGTCTTCGACGCGGGTCATGATGGACCAGCGCACCCCGAATGGGTCCCGAATGCTGGCAAAACGGTCGCCCGAGACGAAGTTGGCCACGGGCTCCCGGACGCTCGCCCCGGCCTCCACTGCCCGGGCAAGCAGCCGGTCGACGTCGGAGCAGTAGAGCGCGATCGAGTAGCAGTCGTCGTCGCCGGCCGGGGCGGGCACCAGGTGGTAGTCGGGGGTTGGCTCCCCGAGCTGCAGCCGGCCGTGGCCGAAGTCGAGCTCGGCGTGCACCACGACGCCGTCGAACTCGGTGACGCCCACAACCCGTGCCCCGAAAACGTCTTGGTAGAAGGAGACGGCATCGCCGGCCCGGGGGACGGCCAGGAACGGCGTCAGGCTGGTGAATCCGTGCGGCATGCCGTGACTGGTGAATTCCCCGTCGGCGGCCGTGGCTGGTTCAAGGTCTGCTGAATTAGTCATAAAACTTACGTTACGCACCGGCGGTCCCGCGGGCTTGTAGATTCGCGACAACCTCAATCATAGAATGGCCACGTGGACAGCTCCTTCAAGGGGATTCTTTACCCCGCCCGGCTTCCGACGTTTCATCGCCTGTCCGCGCCCGGGGACGTTGAACACTTGGTGGCGTGGTTTTGGATTCCGGAATGGGACATTGAGCCGGGCAGAACATCACGCCAGCAATTGATTGCCTTCCCGGCCTGCAACCTGGTGGTCCAGCAGGACGTGGTGGAGCTCGCCGGCCCAACAACCCGCACCTCGCACCAGGACCTCTCCGGCCGTGGGTGGGCCGTGGGTGCGCTCCTGCTTCCAGCGGCCGTCCCCTTCTTCACCGGTGATCCGGGCAGCCTGCGGGACGTCAGGGTGGCACTTGACTGCCCGGAACTCCGTGGACCAGTCAGCGCTGCCATGGGTGGGACAAACCCCGAGGGACGGGGCGAAAACGCGGTCACGGCATTTTCGGGCTGGCTCGCGGAGCGCATCCCGGCGGTCCCGGAGGAGGGCCTGCTGGCCAACGCCATGGCTGAGTTGATCGGCAGCCGCGACGACGTGGTCCGCATTGAGGACGCCGCTGAACGGCTCGCGGTTTCCCCCAGGACCCTCCAGCGCCTTGCGAAGAAGTACGTGGGGCTGAGCCCCTCCGCGCTGATCCGACGGCGCCGCCTGCAGGAGGCTGCCGACCGGTCACGCACGCATCCGGAGCTTGACCTGGCGGCAGTCGCCGCCGAATTCGGATACGCCGACCAGGCACACCTGGCCAATGACTTTCAACGGTTCCTGGAATTTACCCCGAGCAACTACCGGCGGTCCGTTGGCCGGGATCCAAGGCTGGAGCCCGGCCAGGAGCCCGGCCGGGCCTCAGGGACGGCCCCCGGCAGATAAGACCGCAAGGACCCCCGGCGGGTCCGGTAGGCGCCGGACGGCCGCGGTTTATGACGCCTCGTGAACCCCCGTGACCCCGGGTGTCCCAACCGTTGAAGCGCGCCCGCACCATTCCCTAGCGTTTACCCATGACCACTTTGGCAGAGCCCGCCGGCACTCCGGACCGGACCACACTGAGGCGCCCGACGGCACCCGCACCACGGATGACCTTGTCGCGATGTAGCGCGCGTTAGCAGCCCGCCCGCACCTCACCCACCAAAGGATTTGAACCATGCCAAACCATCCCGAACACCCCCCGAAGCTGAGCACCACGCGGATCGTCGCCGGCGAAAAGCCCAAGCGCAAGCGCCGCGCAGTGGAAATCATCGCCGTCGCCGCACTCGTGGCGCTGATTGGTGCGGGCGCCGCCGTCGCCTCCGTTACTGCCAACAACAACGCTGCCAAGAACGACGCCGCTCCCCAGCCCAGCGCGGCGGCGACGCTTAAGCTGGGGTACTTTGGCAACGTCACGCACGCCCCGGCCCTGGCCGGCCTGCAGGAGGGCATCTTCGCCAAGGACCTGGGGGCCACGAAGCTGAGCACCCAGGTGTTCAACGCCGGGCCGTCCGCCATTGAAGCCCTGAACGCCGGGGCCATTGACGCCGCCTACCTGGGCCCAAACCCCGCCATCAACTCCTATGTCAAGAGCAGCGGCGCCTCCATCCGGATCATCGCCGGGGCAACGAGTGGCGGCGCGCAGCTGGTGGTCAAGCCCTCCATCACCTCCGCCGCGCAGCTCAGGGGCAAGGTGCTGGCATCTCCGCAGCTCGGTGGCACCCAGGATGTGGCGCTCCGTTCCTGGCTGGCCGGCCAGGGCTTCAAAACCACCCCTGGCGGCGGCGGGGACGTCACCATCAACCCCACCGACAACGCCCAGACCCTCAAGCTCTTCCAGGACGGCAAGCTCGACGGCGCGTGGCTGCCCGAGCCCTGGGCCTCCCGTTTGGTGCTCCAGGCCGGAGCCAAGGTGCTGGTCAATGAAGCCGATCTCTGGGACAAAGGACAATTTAGCACAACCGTGCTAATAGTCAACAAGTCGTACCTGGAGGCGCATCCGCAGACCGTCGAGGCACTGTTGAAAGGCCACGTGGACTCCGTCAAGTGGCTCAACACGCACAAGGCCGAATCGGCAGCAGTACTCAATGCCGGGTTGAAGGTGGCCGCCGGAAAGCCGCTGGCCCAGAACGTCATTGACAGATCGCTGACCGAGTTGACGTTCTCCGCCGATCCACTGGCGGGGACGTTCCCCGAGCTTCTGGCACACGGGGTGGCGGCCGGGGTGACCAGGCAGGCGGACATTAAGGGCATCTTTGACCTTGGACCGCTCAACAAGGCGTTGAAGTCTGCCGGGGAAAAGCCCGTGTCGGCAACCGGGCTGGGGACACAATGACAGAGACGCTCACCCAAACGCAGGCCTTGGCCGCTGAAGCCCTGGCTGCGGCTGGTGGACGGCGCACGGAGAACGGGCAACAAGACCGGGCTCCCGCCGTCGTACTGGAAAACGTGGGTAAGCGCTTTGGTGCCGGCCCAGCGGTCCTCGAGGACATCAATGCCACGGTGCGGCAGGGCGAATTTGTGGCCCTGTTGGGCGCCTCGGGCTGTGGAAAGTCGACGCTGCTGAACATCATTTCGGGGCTCGATGTGCCCAGCTCCGGCGCCCTCGAGGTGCCGTCGGACGGGGCGGCCTTCATGTTTCAGGATGCCTCGCTGTTTCCGTGGCTGAGTGCCCGCGGCAATGTGGAGCTGGCGCTGAAGCTGCGTGGCGTGGGCAGGGCCGAACGCAGGGTGCGCGCCGGGGAGCTGCTGGAACTGGTAAATCTGGGGAATGCTGCGGACAAGCGCCCGCACGAGCTGTCCGGCGGCATGCGCCAACGCGTGGCGCTCGCCCGCTCGCTCGCCCAGGACCGGGCGCTGCTGCTGATGGACGAGCCGTTTGCCGCCCTTGACGCCATCACCCGCGACCTGCTGCACAACGAGCTGGAGAGGGTGTGGAAGGAAACCGGCCGCACCATCATCTTTGTCACCCACAATGTGCGCGAGGCCGTGCGGCTCGGCCAGCGGGTCCTGCTGCTCTCCTCACGGCCGGGCACCGTGGTGGCCGAATGGCAGGTCTCCGAGGAGCACCGGACCAACGCCGCCAAGGCCGTGGAACTGACCGGCGACATCACCGCCCGACTGCGCGAGGAGATTCGCCGCCATGCCTGATACCGTCACCCCGCCCCTGCTCAAGCGTGGCAGCGCAGAGGAGATGCGCTCCCTGGGGGCGGGGCTGGACTCGCTGCAGTCCGAGACGGCACGCCGTAAGAGGACCGATCTCTCCCGGGTGCTGCTGCCGCTGGCCGCTGTGGTCTTTTTGGTGCTGGCGTGGCAGTTTTACGTGTCACTTGGCTTCCGGCGCCGCGACCAGGTGCCGGGACCGCTGGACGTGCTCGGCTCCCTGGGACTGCTCTGGCAGGAAGGCACCGCGCAGGAGGCCATCTGGACGTCGCTGCAGCGCGGCGTCGTCGGCTTCGCCATCAGCATTGTGGTGGCCACGCCCATCGGCTTGCTGCTGTCCCAGGTCCGCCTGCTTCGGCGGGCGTTTGGGCCGCTGGTGTCCGGCCTGCAGGTGCTGCCTTCCGTTGCGTGGGTGCCAGCCGCCATCATCTGGTTCGGGCTCAGCGACGCCACCGTGTACTTCGTCATGTTCATGGGCGCAATTCCCTCCATCATCAACGGGCTGATTTCCGGGGTGGACCAGATTCCGCCCCAGTACCGGCGCGTGGGCAGCATCCTGGGCGCGTCCCGCTGGGAGATGGCCGTCCATGTGGTGCTGCCCGCGGCGCTGCCCGGCTACGTGGGCGGGCTGAAGCAGGGCTGGGCGTTTTCCTGGCGCTCGCTGATGGCGGCTGAAATCATCGCGATGGGCGGCACCCTGGGTTTCGGCCTGGGCTCGCTATTGGAACAGGGCCGCCAGCTGGCGGACATGGGCATCGTGATGTCCGCGATCCTGGTCATCCTCTTCGTAGGCATCGCCGTGGAACTGCTCGTGTTTGCTCCCGTGGAAAAGCGCCTGCTGCGCGGACGGGGCCTGCTGGCCGGCAGTACGCGGTAGTCCCCGGCCGCTCCGCAACCTCGTGCCTCGGCTGGGGCCCCTCGCGCCCGTGGGCCCACCACCCGCTCCCGCGAACGTTCCAATCCCTGAAAACGGGGCCAAACCGCAGCCACTGGCGCGCTGGATGTCGAAAACGGGGCCAAGCCGCGAGGGCGGTGTATCTTTGTGGGTGCGTTCGCGGGTTGGCCCCGGTCTCGCGGGTGCACCGGGCTCCGGTGAATGTGTCCCCGCGTGACGCCACATGAACTGGTGTAACGAACGTCTTGAACCGCAATATTTCCAGTCCCTAAGGTCATTCCATGGCACTAGTCGATCTCTTTCCAACCTCGCTGCGGCTCCTGGGCCGTCCCGCCCTTGTGGTGGGCGGCGGCGCCGTTGCTGCGCGCCGCGCCAAGACCCTGCTCGACGCCGGAGCTGACGTCACGCTGGTGGCTCCCCTCCTCAGCCCCGTGGCCCGGGACCTTGCGGGCCTCCTGACTTGGGAGGCGCGCGACTACCGCGCCAGCGACATGGACAACGCCTGGTTTGCCGTGGCGGCCAGCGATATCCCCGACGTCGATGCCCGCGTGGCGGCCGACGCCGAGGCGCAGCGCGTCTGGTGCGTCAACCACTCCCACGCGGACGACTCGGCGGCCTGGACGCCCGCCGTCGCCACCGTGGAGGACGTCAAGATTGCCGTCAATGCGGGGGGAGACCCGCTGCGCGCCGTCGCCATCCGCAACGCCATCAAGTCTTCGCTGGAAGGCGGCGAGTTGCCGCTGCGGCGGTACCGCAAGACTCAACGCGGCTCCGTGGCCCTGGTCGGCGGCGGGCCCGGCGCCGAGGACCTCATCACGGTTCGCGGCCGGCGGCTGCTGGCCGAGGCCGACGTCGTCGTGGCGGACAGGCTCGGCCCGCGCGGCCTCCTCGAAGGGCTGGGGGAGGACGTCAGGGTCATCGAGGTCGGCAAAACGCCAGGCCACCATCCCGTCCCGCAAACCGAAATCAACGCCATTCTGGTCCGCGAAGCCGAAAACGGGAACCGTGTGGTCCGGCTCAAGGGCGGCGACCCGTACGTGCTGGGCCGCGGCGGCGAGGAGGCCATCGCCTGCCGCGACAACGGCGTGGACGTGGAAGTGGTCCCCGGGGTCACCAGCGCGGTCAGCGTCCCGGCCGCCGCCGGCATCCCGGTCACGCACCGCGGCCTGGCCAAGGCGTTCACCATGGTGAGCGGCCATGAGGAGCTGGATAACGTCCCGGAAGGCAGCGACCACACGGTCATCCTGTTGATGGGCGTGGGCACGCTGAACCGCTCCATTCCCACCCTGCAGGCGGCGGGGCGCGGTCCGGACTGCCCCGTGGCCATCATCGAGAACGGCTTCGCCAGAAACCAGCGCGTCACCATTGGTACCCTTGGCACCATCGTGGCCCAGGCGCAGGCGGGCCGGGTGCGAAACCCGGCGGTCGTCGTCGTCGGCGACGTGGTGCGGGTCAGTCCGCTGGCCCCGGCCGCTCTGGCCACGGCCCACTACGGCACGCGGGAAACTTCAAGCGCACTCTCTTAGACTTGTCCCCAGGCCCTCTTCGAGTTACACAGACTTCGAATTACACAGAAACGAGCACAGCCTTGTCATCCACCACCCCCTTGACTTCGTCCGGCGCTGCCCGCGGCACCGCCGGGTGCCCGCTGCGCATTGCCGTCATCGGCTCCGGCCCCGCCGGCGTGTATGCCGCGGACATGCTGACCAAGAGCCAGGAAGTGTCGGACGGCCTGGTCCTGGCGATCGACCTCTTTGACCGATACCCGGCGCCGTACGGGCTGATCCGTTACGGCGTGGCCCCGGATCACCCCCGCATCAAGGGCATTGTGAACGCCCTGCACAAGGTGCTGGACCGCGGCGACATCCGCTTCTTCGGCAACGTGGACTATGGCACGGACCTCTCGCTCGAGGACCTGCAAACCCACTACGACGCCGTGATCTTCGCCACCGGCGCCATCAAGGATGCGGACCTGAACATCCCAGGGATCGAGCTGGAGGGCTCCTACGGCGGCGCGGACTTTGTCTCCTGGTACGACGGCCACCCGGACGTGTCCCGCGAGTGGCCGCTGACGGCGAAGGAAATCGCGGTGATCGGCAACGGCAACGTGGCGCTGGACGTTGCACGGGTGCTCTCGAAGCATGCCGACGACCTGCTCGTCACCGAAATCCCGGACAACGTCTACGCTGGCTTGAAGGCCTCGCCGGTCACGGATGTGCACATTTTCGGCCGCCGAGGCCCGGCCCAGGTGAAGTTCACGCCCATGGAACTACGCGAGCTCAGCCATTCCCGCGATGTGGACATCGTCCTGTACGAGGAGGACTTCGACTTTGACGAGGCCTCCGACACCGCGGTGAAGACCAACAACCAGGTCAAGACCATGGTGAATACGCTGACCAACTGGCTCGTGGAGCAGGACGACGACGCCGCGGACCCCGCCACGGGCGCCTCCCGCCGCCTGCACCTGCACTTCCTGCACAACCCCGTGGAGATCACGGGGGAGGGCGGCAAGGTTGCCGGCATCAAGTTTGAGCGCACCGAGCTGGACGGCACGGGCAATGTCCGCGGCACCGGCGAGTTCATCGACTACCCGGTCCAGGCCGTGTATCGCTCGGTGGGCTACTTTGGCTCCGCCCTGCCGGACGTAGAGTTTGACCACCGCCGCGGCGTGGTGGTGAACGACGGCGGTCGCGTGCTGGGTGCCGACGGCGCCCAAGTGCCGGGAGTGTATGCAACGGGCTGGATCAAGCGCGGGCCCGTGGGCCTGATCGGCAGCACCAAGGGCGACGCCCTGGAAACCATTACGCACCTGCTCGCGGACCGCGGGGGGCTGCCGACCGCCGTCGTGCAGGAGTCCGGGGCCATCGCCGAAATGCTCGAGTCCCGGGGCGTGGAGTACACCACCTGGGAAGGCTGGCACGAGCTGGACGCCCATGAGAAAGCACTGGGCGCCGAGGCGTCCGCCAACGGCCCCGTCCAGCGCGAGCGCGTGAAGGTGGTGTCCCGCGAGGACATGGTCAGCGTTTCCCGCGGTGCGGCCGCCGTCGTGGGCTAGCGCCCTCTTATTTTCGCTCCGGCGCCAGGTTGGTGGCGACGGTCATCATCGCGTCGTCAGGGTCGTGGGCCTCAACGATGTGCCGCTTTCCATCTGCCGTCGGAAGCGACCCGTCGCCGCGAACCGTGAGATATGGTGGCTTTGAAAGGCCCAAACCGCCATATCTCACGGGTCGCTGCTGACGGGGACTCAGCGTCGGATCAGGCGAAGTCCTTGCGGGTGTGTAGTTCACCCCTCAGCGACCGGCAGGCCAAGTTTTGCGGATCGGGCCACCCTCCAAGCACAAGCATCCGCGCAATCTTGGTGACAACCACCAACTTCCCTTTCGCCATGTCGTCCTTGTTGATCAGCACTTGGTGCCACCCGAGGGACTTCGTGATGAAGTCCCTGTCGTGGTCCTTGGACTGTTGGTCGGGGCTGAAGTGATGCGCGCCGTCGTACTCTGCGCAGGTGCGATACCTTCGGCAGGCCAGATCGGGGGCAATCCTGCCTTTGCCGTTGTCGTCCTTGAGTTCGAAGTTGCACTCAAAAATTGGCAATGGAGACATGCTGATCAGCAGGCGGAGGCGGGTTTCAGGGGGTGAATCTGAACCGACCCGGACCAACTCCATGGCGGCCCGCACCTTGCGCATCGCTCTCATTCCAGCGTGCCGTGCGACATAGTTATTGAGGTCGCCGAGTTCCACCATGGCAATTTTGACGGGGCCAAAACTGTAGTGGTGGGCGCAAACCATTTGGTCGGCAACCACTACGAGTTCCTCGACGCTGAGCAGCGGGGCAATATCCAACAGTGTCCGCTGTACGGATGTGGCTGGAACGCCGCGAATCATGACAACGTCGCCTGGACCCAGACAGAGTTCATGGCCACGGACATGCCTGCGTTGAGGCCGGCCCGTCCCGACTTTTTTGGACAGGTGGAAACCTTGCTCGTTCTCAAATCGCAGGGGGAGGTAAAGTCCGTGGATTTTGGCGGCAGTAATGTGGCTGACCACGCTGGAGGGCGTTACGGAGACAAGTGCCCGGCAACTCTCGAGCAGACCGAAGGCGGTTGCCCGTGGCAGGCGTATCTCCCGGCTGGGTGTCCATAAATCTCCCGCCCGGGTTCTGGCGCGGGTCAGTCCGGCCTCGAGCGCTTCTGCCAGCGTGAACGGCTGCTGAGCAAGCGGCGAGGGCAGTGGCTTTGGTTTTCTCATGTATCCATTGACACCCAATGCGACGACGCTCAGGGCGAAAATGGGATCGGACGGGGAGATCTGTGGATAGTAGTGTGTCGGTGCAGCCTTGTGGACAAGGAATCCGGCCCACTCCACCGTGACCCGTGAGACAAGGCGGTTTAGGAGTTTCGAAGGCGCCATATCTCACGGGTCACCACTCAGGCCGGTGGCGACAGCCTGCGTACGGCCAAGGCCAGCCAAAGCTGCACCCGGTCAGGTGTCAATGCAGGGTCGTAGCCGGTAAGCTCGGCAATTTGCGTCAGTCGGTACCTTACCGTGTTCCTATGAAGGGTGAGCGCGTCAGCCACCGCGGCCACCGAGCCGTTGAGCCGCAGGTACGTCTCCAAGGTGTCCACCAGTTCAGCTCCGTGGGCCGAGTCAAAGGCGGCCAGAGGCCCCAGGGCCTCTGCTGCCATGTCTGCCATGGGCACATCTTCGCTGGCAAGCAGCAGGGAGGTCAGGCTCAGCCGCTCGGGTACATTGACATCCAGTCCCCGGGTTGCGGCCTCCCGTGCCTCAAAATAGCTCCAGCGCAACCCGTTCGCCTGGGAATACGAGCCGCCGATCCCCACAGCCTCGTTGATGCCGACGTCGTGCATCTGGCGGCTCAGGGCCCGGCCGAGAACGGCGGGGTCGCCCAGCTGCGACGGGACGACGAGCAGCAGTTCGTTGTGTTCATCGGTCTTCATGACGGCGGCCACGGCCGTTTCCAGCTCCGCGGGCAGGGCCATCGTGGAGACCGTGGAGAAGCTGTCCGCCTGGGCACGGACCAGCAGCACAAAGTATTTCGACGCCGGATTGAGCCCCAGATTTTCGATCCTGGCGGCGGCGTCGGCAGTCTCCAACGTGCCCCGGACAATGTCCGCAAGGACCTGGCCGGCGATCTGTCGTGCCGTGTGGCGGCGCTGCACCAGGTTGTTCAGCTCAATGCTGATCAGCCCGCGCGCGTAGTCCACAATGCCGTCGTCGTGGAAGGGCCTGCGCAGCCACAGCGTGCTGGCGTCACGCTTTCCGGTGGAGAGCGCCACGGCGTGCCAGTCGACGTCGTCCGGTCCCGGGGTCGGCCCCGGGCTTGGGTCCGTGGAAAACACCTCGCTGCCGTACTGGGTGATGGCGAGCTCCGAGGCCACCATGGCGGCGAGCTTGCGCAGCAGGGCAGGCAGCCCGCCGCCGGTCAGCAAGGCCCGGGCCAGCACCTGGTGTTCACGCAGCAGCCGTTCCAGCTTGGTGTAGTGATCCGCGGACCGTGCCTCAGCCACGAGCTTGCCGATGGCGATGAACGGGGTGACGTAGGGAACCTCCACCACGGGCACGCCCCAACGGTTGGCCTCGGCGATGAGCGCCGGCGGGACGGCCTCGTGCTCAAAGCCAATGCCAAATCCAATGCCGACGGCGCCCGCGCGCCTGATCTGGCGGACAAAGGAACGCTGGGAGTCGGCGGTGCCCTGCCGTGCCCCCGTGGTCAGCACCAGTTCACCGCCGCTGAGAAATGCCTGCGGATTTTCCAGCTCGGTCACAGCCACCCAATCGATGGGCGCGGTCAGTGGTGTGCGGGTGGATCCCATGTTTTTCAGGTGCAGGGCCGGCAGGCCCATCAAGTCAGCCAAGGATAGTGCCATGCATCAACTATACAAACGCACTACCCGCCACGGGTGCAGTGGTGCAAACGGCCATTCGCGCAAGGGGTGTTGGGGGCTTAGGCTCTGCTTAAGCGGCGAAGAAAAGCAGAGCCGCGTCACACCCACCTACGTTAAAGAGGTTGAACACCGTGGTCCAAACCTTGCAGAATTTCATCAACGGCCAATTCGTGCCCGTCACCGGGGCGGATTCCTTGGACATCATCAACCCCACCAACGGCGAGGTCGTGGCCAAGGCGCCGATTTCCAGCCAAGCGGACGTGGACGCGGCCATGGGCTCGGCAGCCGCGGCCTTCAAGACATGGAAGCACTCCACCCCTGGCCAGCGTCAAAGCGTTCTGCTGAAGCTGGCCGACGCCATTGAAGCCCGCAGCAGCGAAATCGTCGAGGCACAGCACCGCAACACCGGCCAGGTCAAGCAAATGATTGCCGACGAGGAAGTGGCTGCCGGAGCCGACCAGTTCCGCTTCTTCGCCGGAGCCGCGCGCCTGCTCGAGGGCCGCTCCGCCGGCGAGTACATGGAGAACTTCACCTCCTATGTGCGCCGCGAACCGGTAGGCGTGATCGCCCAGGTGACCCCGTGGAACTACCCGTTCCTGATGCTGGTCTGGAAGATCGGCCCGGCCCTCGCCGCGGGCAACACCATTGTGCTCAAGCCCAGCGACACGACGCCGGAGAGCACCCTGGTATTCGCCGACATCGCCAAGGGCATCATTCCCGCCGGCGTGCTTAACATCGTGCTCGGCAACGGCGCCACCGGCGCGGCCATGGTGGAGCACAAAACCCCCGCCATGGTGTCCATCACCGGCTCCGTCCGCGCCGGCATCGCCGTCGCCAGCGGTGCGGCCAAGGGCCTGAAGCGGGCGCACCTGGAGTTGGGCGGCAAGGCACCGGCCGTCGTCTTCGCCGATGCCAACCTGGGCAGGACGGCCCAGGAAATCGCCGAGTACTCCTTCTTCAACGCCGGCCAGGACTGCACGGCCATCACCCGCGTGCTTGTGGAGGAATCCGCGCACGACGAATTTGTGGCGGCCCTCGCCACAGCGTCCAAGGGACTGGAAACCGGCAACGCCGACGATTCCAAGAACTACTTTGGCCCGCTCAACAACATCAACCATTTCAACGCCGTCGTCAAGGTCGTGGAGAACATCCCCGACTACGCCACGGTGATCACCGGCGGAAAGCGCGTGGGCGAGAAGGGCTTCTTCTTCGAGGCCACGGTGGTGGACGGCGTGAAGCAGACCGACGACATCGTCCAGCAGGAAACGTTTGGCCCGGTCATCACCGTTCAGACCTTCAAGACCGAGGAGGAAGCGGTGGCGATGGCCAACGACGTCGAGTACGCCCTGGCCTCCAGCGTGTGGACGTCCAACCACGGCGTGGCCATGCGCGTCTCCCGCGACCTGGATTTTGGTGCCGTCTGGATCAACACCCACATCATGCTCACGGCCGAAATGCCGCACGGCGGGTTCAAGCAGTCCGGCTACGGCAAGGACCTCTCGATCTACGGGGTCGAGGACTACACGCGCATCAAGCACGTCATGAGCAACCTGGACGCCTAGGAAGCACGACGGCGGCACCCGGGCCGGGTGCCGCCCCCAGATTCTGCAGTCACCTTTTGAAAGGAAAATCCATGTCTGAAATCCACTACCGGCTTGAGCAGAAACGGCACCTGAGCGGTTCCTTCCCTGGTCCCAAGTCTGCAGCCCTGGACGCCCGCCGCAAGGCCGTGGTGGCCGGCGGCGTCGCCTCCAGCGTCCCCGTCTACGTGGCCGATGCCGACGGCGGCATCATCACCGACGTGGACGGCAACTCCTTCATTGACCTCGGCTCCGGCATCGCCGTCACCTCCGTGGGCGCCTCGGACGCCAACGTGGTGGCGGCAGTGCAGGAGCAGGTGGGCCACTTTACCCACACCTGCTTCATGGTCACCCCGTACGAAAGCTACATTGCCGTGGCCGAGGAGCTCAACGCGCTCACGCCCGGCACGCATGAGAAGCGCACTGTGCTGTTCAACTCCGGCGCGGAAGCCGTGGAAAACGCCGTCAAGGTGGCCCGGCTGGCCACGGGCCGCGATGCCGTCGTTGCCTTTGACCACGCCTACCATGGCCGCACCAACCTGACCATGGCGTTGACCGCGAAGGCCATGCCCTACAAGAAGAACTTCGGCCCCTTTGCACCCGAGATCTACCGGGTGCCCATGAGCTACCCCTACCGCGAGGAATCGGACATCAAGGGCGAAGAGGCCGCACGCCGTGCCATCACCATGATCGAGAAGCAGATCGGCGCCGACTCCGTTGCCGCGATCCTGATCGAGCCGATCCAGGGCGAGGGCGGCTTCATCGTCCCGGCCGACGGCTTCCTGCCGACCCTGGCCACCTGGGCCAAGGACAACGGCGTTGTGTTCATCGCCGACGAGGTCCAGTCGGGCTTCTGCCGCACCGGCGAGTGGTTCGCTTCCCAGCACGAAGGTGTGGTGCCGGACATCATCACCATGGCCAAGGGCATTGGCGGCGGGCTCCCGCTCTCCGCCATCACCGGCCGCGCCGACCTCATGGACGCCGTGCACCCCGGCGGCCTCGGCGGCACCTACGGCGGAAACCCGGTGGCCTGCGCGGCGTCGCTCGCCGCCATCAAGACCATGAAGGAGCACGACCTCAACGGCCGCGCGCAGAACATCGAAAAGATCGTCACGGCACGCTTCACCGCACTCGTTGAGGAACTCGGCGGGGCCGGCATCATCGGCGAGATCCGCGGCCGCGGGGCCATGATGGCCATCGAGCTGGTCAAGCCGGGCACCGCCCACACCACCAAGGAAGTGAACGCGGAGGCCGCCAAGGCCATTGCCGCCGCATGCCTGCAGGCCGGGGTCATCATTCTGACCTGCGGAACCTATGGCAACGTCATCCGCCTGCTCCCGCCGCTGGTCATCAGCGACGAGTTGCTGAACGACGGCCTGGACGTGCTGGAAACCGCAGTCCGCAAGGCGGCCTAATCCTGTCGGGATTGGAGATCACCGCGCCTTCGCCATGACCTTGGTGGTGGTGATCTCGAAGCTCAATGGGGACTGACGACGGCGGCACCCGGGTTGGCCTTTTGGCCGCACCGGGTGCCGCTTTGGTTTCGGGGTCCGTGGCGACCCGGCCTATGCTGGGGCGAGTTTTGCTGGACGCACTGATGGGGGTTTGCATGGAACGGGCCGAGTTTGATCCGCGGTATCCAGCGGAGTATCAACCCGGCGGGGACTCGCTGCCGCGGGCGTCGAGCCAGCCGCCCGAAGCGGACCGGTCGGGGGCATCTGAGGCCGTTCCGGAGCCGGCCGGCGTCGCCGTCGGCAGGGAGGTGGAACCGGCCGATTCTGACCAGGAATACCTGCCGAACGTGGTACCGGTGGCAGCCGGACCGCGGCCGTGGACTGCCCGGACGTGGGTTCTTGGAGTGGGCGCCGGCATGGTGACAGCCCTGCTCGGTTTGCTGTGCCTGCTGCCGAAGGAGGCGTCCAAAACCGACCCCGGTGGCGGGAACTACGTCTTAATGGCGCTGACCTTTCCCCTGACGGACAAGGTGGCGGCACTGGGCCCCTTCATCGTTATTGCGGGGCTGGCCATGTTGCTCGCGATGTTCCTCGGGGGTGCGCCCCGCCACCCGCAGGCTTCCCTTCGGTTGCGCGTTGCCGCAGCCTTGGTGGCTGTGGCCTCACTGGTGGCTGCGACGTTCTCCTTGTTCGCGGTGACCTGGCACCCGAAATTCCTGCTCTTCATGCTAGCCACCCACGAGGGGGCAACTTATGCCTATCCCTGGATCCAGCTGACCTACCTTGCGACCGTGCCCTTGGCATTGTTTGGCTTGTGTGCGGGGGGCGGCGGTGGCAATCGTCCGTACCAACGGCGGCGGAACGAATTCGCTGTCCGCTGCACGCGCGGGCGCCACGGGCGTCGTCTTGCTCGTGGGTGCCGCCGTGACATTTTATGCGCCACAGATTTTTACCCAGTCCCTGGGGCCCAGCACGTTCAACCACGGCGACGCCACCGTTCAACTGACGCCGTGGCCGGTGACTCTCGTACAGGTGGGCCCATACCTGTTGTTGGTGGCGCTGGCGTCCCTGCTGCTGGCCGTATATCTCCGGCTGACGGCGGCGCCCGTGGAAACAGTCCCTGATCTGGCAGCGGATCTCGACAACATGGGATGACGCTTTCTGCGGCGCCGATCCAGGCCGCTAGACTGGGTGAAATTCATTTCAGCACCAATGGGGGTTGCATGGAACAGAATGGCATTGATCCACGGTTTCCGGCCGTCTACCAGGCCGGCGGGGAGGGAGTGCCGCCGGGCGCGCCGCCGGAGACTGTGACAGTCCGCCGGCCTGCGGCGCCGGGTCCGGTGCGTCAGGATGCGGGGCCCGGGTCCCTGCCGAACGCCGGCGTCGCGCCGCCAGCCAACGGCCCGGAGCGCAATGAGGTGACGGGCGGGAATCGGGCGGGTGGCGGGCCTTCGGCCGTTGTACCTGACAGCGTTGTACCTGACAGCAAGGCAGCGTTCGACGCACGGTTCTTGGACGCGACCCCCATCCCGGCGCCGGCACGGCGGTGGCTTATTCCAGTGGTCACGGGCCTGCTGCTCATTGCCGCCGGAGTGTTCTGCCTGGGCGCGCAGTACTGGTTTCCTGCGTCGTTGGAAATGGATCCGTCGAAATTCCATGGGATCAATCCGCCTCCGTGGGGCCAGTTCATCAACCTGCCGGCTCCGGCGCTGCTGGGAACCGGCCTGGGAATCCTGGCAGGCTCGATCTTTTTGGTCTCACGCCGCAGCGCAGCGTGGGAAACGGCCCTGCGCGCAGCCTTCGGACTGCTGGCGATCGCTGTGGGCGCGGGTGGCTGGATGGCGCTCTTTGCGGCGCAGATCTTTCCCCAACCTCTTCCGAACTTCGCGGACTACAACGACGGTGTGCAGCCGCAGTTGCCCCTGTCCTACCTTTTGATGCCGACGGGGACGTGGCTGCTTTCGCTGGCCCTGTTCATGGTTGCAGTATTGTTCGTGGTGCCCCGGCGGTGGCAGCACCTTTGGCCCGAGGCTGGCACCGAGGCCGCAACCGAGGCTGGGGCTGGCACTGGCAGGATCGTCCCAACAAGCAGGAGGCCGTCGGCCCGGCTTGGGCTGTTGTTTGGGGCAGTGGCGGCAGCGGCGGGACTTGCCGCCTTATTCGCGCAGTTCATGTTCCCGCTGTCTTCAGGGACCATCACCGTGACCACGGCCGACGGCGGTATCTCCAATCAGCCCGACTGGGCCAGCCTGGCTCCGGCACTTGCCACGCCCCTGATGCTTTCGGGTCTGGTGGTCCTTGGCTGGGCCTGCATCCAGTTCGCGATGGTGCCCGCCGCTGCCGATGGCAACCCAGCGGCGGAACCCGGCGGGACCGGCGTCGGGCTTACCGATGGTGGGCCCGCCGAAGACGCGGGCGGGACCGGTTAGTAGTTGGGTGCGGCGGACAGGCCAAAATACTGTTCCAGCGTCCGGTAGCCGCGGTTGTACATGTCGGTTGCGGCCCGGACTCCGATGTAACGCAGGTGCCAGGGTTCGTTCGTGTACCCGGTGATGGAGTCGTAGCCCTGGGGATAGCGGATGACGAAGCCGTAGCGCCATGCGTTGGCGGCGGCGAACTGCCCTGCCGGGGTGCCAGCAAAGCAGGTCTGCAGGCCGCAGGCACCGTTGGGATTGCCAATGTCCAGGACCAGCCCCGTCTGATGCTCGCTGAATCCGGGCCGGGCGGAAATGGTGTCAGCCACCGCCCGCCCGTACAGCGACACGTAATAGTTGTAAAGACTTGCCTGGGAGGCGTACGAGCGGAAACCGCTCACGGTGGAGACGGGAACTCCGGTGACGGACGCGCCGCGGATCAGCTGGGCCATCTGGTTGGCGGCCTCCCGCCGCATGAGCTGGGAACCAATTTGGATGAGGTCCGGCGGCGTTTGGTTGACTGGAGAATTGGGATGGCGCTTGTTCACCACCACGCCCACGCTTCGGGAATTCGGGTTGACGCTGACCCCGGCACCCGAGCGCCAGCTGATGGAGCCGCCCAGGAATTGCTGGACGCAGCCGCGGGGGACCCCGGAGCAGGACTCCTCGCTGACGGGAAAGCCCAAGGGATTTCGCTCATAGCCCATTTGCACCCACTTGGTTCCGATGCCGCCGTGGATGGTGTGGGCTCCGGTGGAATGCTGCCAGTAGATGTAACCGCCCTGGAATTTCTGCACACAGCCAGCGGAGATCAACGTGCAGTTTTCATCCGTGGCGGGGTAGCCCAGAAAGCCCCGCTCCCAGGTAAACGTGGCCCAGCGGCCGGCGATGCCGCCATGGGTGATGTGTGCACCAGTGGCGCCCGACCAATAGATGCTGCCTTTGCGGTAGGCCCGGTAGCAGCCGCCGTGCACCAGTCCACAGCGCAAGGGGGTGATGCCGGCGCCGAGCGGGCCTGCCGCCCCTCCCATCGACTGGTATTTGGCGGCAATGGCACTGTTGTCGGCCGTGGTTGCCGCCGCCCCTGCGATGGGGAACCCAACCATGGCCATCACGACGACGGCCACCATCGCCAGCCGGCCGATCTTCATTGAGGGACCGTCCTGTCCTTCAGTTTTTGATTTTTTGATTTTAGGCCCAATCTGCAGGCAGTACAACGGTTAGGGGGCGAATTACCCCGCCACTATCGGAGGACGGCGGGCGGCTGTACAGTCAGTGCAACGAACGCCGCGGCGTGCCGGCATGTCCGTGCGCGAGTGGCCCATCGAAGGGCGGAGTGCATGAAATATGTAGTTGGATACCGGCCGGACGAGCGTGGCGCCGATGCCATCGCCCTTGCCGGGGTCATTGCGAAGACGCAGGGCGCGGAACTTCACCTCGTGAACGTTGTGCACGGCAGCAGGGAGAACGATCCCGCCGCGAAGAAGCAGGCCCTGGCACTGGTTCCCAACATGGTGACTGCCACGTATTCCACCCGCACGGCGGAGTCCTTTGCCGATGGCCTGATTGCGACGGCCAAGGAAGACAATGCTGCGCTCATTGTGGTGGGCGCCGCCAGCAACGGACTGTTCAAGCGCTTCACGCTCGGCTCGGTGGCCAATGGCCTGCTGCACGCCTCTCCGATTCCCGTGGCCCTGGCCCCACGCGGCTACAACCGCCGGGACCCCTTGACCCGGCTGACCGTGATGACCGGCGTCCGGGAAGGCTGGCAGGCCGTGCTCGACGTCGGCACCACGGCGGCCGGGCGGCGGAACGTGCCGCTGCGCCTGGTATCGCTGGTCGAAATTGACCAGCTGGAGCAGGAAAACTTCGATCTGGACCATGCCCTCAGCCCCGCACGCCAGCACGCTAACACCGTGCTGGCCGAAGCGGCGTCCAAGCTTCCGGCGGACAAGGTGACCGTGACCCTGGCACATGGACGCAACATTGAGGAAGCCGTGGACGGCATCGGCTGGAAGTCCGGCGAGCTGGTCGTGGTGGGTTCGAGCCGCCTGGCCGAAAACCACAAGATCTTCCTGGGATCCACGGCCAACAAGATCCTGCGCTCGCTGCCGGTGCCCATGGTGGTGGTGCCGCGCGACTTCGTGCGACAGGGGATCTAGGCCCGGGCGGCTGGGCTGGCATTTTTCCAGCTGGGCCCACAAGCGCGAGGGACCAGCTGCGAGCTTGCGAGCAGTGGGAGCGCTTGGGGCCTTTCCGGCCAATCGGCCGCGGGCGGCCTCGGCCTCCCTGACGCCGCCTACAAAAAATGCCACCGCCAGCCACTGATCCCGCTCCGCCGTCCCGCCTGAGACGGCCTCCTTGACGTCGCCTACGAAAACACCGGGCTGCCAGCCGCTCGTCCCGCTCCGCAGCCTGCCGTCCGGTGGCTCGCTTACTTCTCGAGGAAGGCGTCGCTGAAGAGGAGCTGGAGACCTTCTGCCATGGTCGGGTGGGTTATGACGGCGTCGCGGACTTGCTGATAGGGCAGACCGCCAAGCATCGCCATCTGGACCACGGCGATCACCTCGCTGGACTCGTGGCCGAGGAGGGACACTCCGAGAATCTTGTCCGTACCGCGTTCCACCACGGCCTTCCAGGATCCGTCCAGTTGGCCCACGGTCCGGGCGCGGGGGATGGCGGAGACGGGCATTTTTGCGATGCGGATCTCGTGGCCCGCGGCGCGGGCCTGCGCTTCGGACAGTCCCACGCGCCCCAGCTCGGGGGTCGTGAATACGCAGTAGGGGATCAGCCGGTCCTTGGTGCTCCAGGAGCCACCCGCTAGGTTGGCTTTAAGGATCCGGTAGTCGTTCCACGATGCGTGGGTGAACTGCGGCGATCCGGCAACGTCGCCGGCGGCCCACACGCCGTCTGCAGTGGCGCGCAGGAACTCATCTACCTGGACGGTCCCGCGGTCGGTCAGCCCGACGCCGGCCGCGTCCAGCCCGAGCTCTGACGTGACAGGCGTTCGGCCCGTGGCCACCAGAATCTCCTCGGCGGTGACCGAGGTGCCGTCGGACAATTTCACGGCCACGGTGCCGGCCGCACGCACCACCGACGCCGCCCCGACACCCAACCGGACGTCCACGCCGTCGGAGGCAAAAACGTCGGCGACGGCGGCCGCAACATCCGCATCCTCCCGCGGCAGCAGCGACGCGCCGCGCTGAACAACCGTCACCGCCACGCCCATGATGGACAGCATCGAGGCAAATTCGCAGCCTATGTAGCCGCCGCCCACAATGACAATGCTGGACGGCAGGGAAGCCAGGGCAAGGATCGTGGTGCTCGTCAGCGGCCCGGCTGCGCGCAGGCCCGGGACGTCCGGCACAAACGGGACCATGCCCGTATTGACCACAACATTGGTGCCCCGCAGCGTGCGGCGGGTGCCGGCGTCGTCCGTCACCTCGACCGTGCGCGGGGCGATAAAGCGGGCCTGGCCGATCACCAGGTCCATGCCGGAGGCCAGGAAAGACTTGCGTTGGCCGGCCACCATGGTGCCCACCACGTCTTCCTTGCGGGCGCGCAGCAGGTCGATGTCGATGGCGGGGAAGTCCGCGCCGGTGATGCCAAATTCGCCCGCGCGGCGGGTGACGGACAGCAGCCGTGCGCTGTTCACGAGGGTTTTCGTGGGGATGCAGGCGACATTGATGCACGTGCCGCCGATCATGCCGCGCTCCACCATGGCCACGCGCTGTCCGGCCGCGGCCATGTCCATGGCCAGCGACTTTCCGGCCTTGCCTCCGCCAACCACCAGCAGGTCTAGTTCCTCAACAGCCATGTGCGTGCCTTTCGTTTGGAACAGTGGATCCTAGGCGGCGGCCCGGCGCAGGCGCGAGGCGTGCCGGTAATGGACCAGTGAATCCGCCGTCAGGATCACCAACGCCAGCCACACTATTCCAAAACCAATCCAGCGGTCGAGCCCCATGTGCTCGCCCAGGAACACGATGGCGACCACGAACTGCAGCAGCGGAGCCACATATTGCAGCAGGCCAATGGTGGTCATGGGCAGGCGCCGGGCGGAGGCGCCAAAGAACAGCAGCGGCACGGCGGTCACAATGCCGGAGGAGACCATCAGCCAGAAGTGGCCGGCGCCCAGGCCGGTCAGCGTGGCCTGGCCCAGCACCGCCATGACCACCATGGCCGCAATGGCAAACGGGGTAAGCACGGCCGTCTCCACACTCAGGCTGGTGATGGCATCCACCCTGCCGCCCACCCGGTTCTTCACGAAGCCGTAGAGGCCGAAGCTGAAGGCCAGCACCAGCGCGATCCACGGCAGCTTGCCGTAGCTGATGGTCAGCACGACGACGGCCACGAACCCCACGCCGACGGCCGCCCACTGGAGCGGGCGCAGCTTTTCCTTCAGGACAATCACGCCCAGCAACACGGAGACGAGCGGGTTGATGAAATAGCCCAGCGACGCTTCAATGGCGTTGCCGTGGGTCACGGCAAAAACATAGGTAAGCCAGTTGACGACGATCAACACGCCGGCAATGGCCAGCGGGCCGAGGACTCGCGCGTTCCTCACGGCCGTGCCGATCTTGTTCCAGCCGCGCGTGACGGTAATGATCAGGACGCAAAAGACGACCGACCAGACAATCCGGTTGGCGACGATCTCCACGCTGCCGGCCGGCATGAGCAAAACGAAGAAAAGGGGCAGCAGGCCCCACAGGCCGTAGGCACCGAACCCAAAGAACATGCCGGTGGCAGTCTCGGTCCGGGCCGGACGCGCCGGTTTGCTGCTGGGCGGGGAAGGGGGCGCTGTTGAGGGTTTGCTAGTCGACACAAGGCCAATAACAGCATGGACGGGCCCAATATTCCATGGCCACTTGGGGTGTTGTTGGACTGAAGGTCGCCCGAACCGGGGAGCCCTGAGTGGTTGGTCACGTTCCGCCGGCGCCCCTTACCTGCTCCGGGCTTGGGCACTTAGACTGGAAAAGTAGCACCCACCAGGTGTTTTCGCCGTGGCCCCGCTTAATCGTGGTGCCGCGATCCACAGTTCGGAAGGACCTCTTCTTGTCTAGTTCGACAACCGCCCGCCCGTTCCGCGTTGCCATTGTTGGCTCCGGGCCGGCCGGTGTCTACGCCGCAGACATCTTGACGAAGTCGCAGGAAGTGGCTGGCGGGGACGTTGAGGTCAGCATTGACATTTTTGAGTCGCACCCCGCGCCGTACGGACTGATCCGCTATGGCGTGGCCCCTGACCATCCCCGGATCAAGGGCATTGTGAACGCACTTCACAAGGTGCTGGACCGCGGCGACATCCGCTTCTTTGGCAACGTCACCTACGGCCGGGATCTCTCGCTGCGTGACATCCGCTCCTTTTACGACGCCGTCATCTTTGCCACCGGAGCGGTCAAGGATGCGCAGCTGAGCATCCCCGGGGTCGAACTTGACGGCTCCTACGGCGGCGCGGAATTCGTGTCCTGGTACGACGGCCACCCGGATGTGTCCCGCGAATGGCCGCTGACGGCGAAGGAAATCGCCGTCATCGGCAACGGTAACGTGGCCCTCGATGTGGCCCGGGTGCTGTCTAAGCACGCCGAGGACCTCCTTGTCACGGAGATCCCGGACAACGTCTACGAAGGATTGAAGGCGTCCCCGGTCACGGATGTGCACATTTTTGGCCGCCGGGGCCCCGCCCAGGTGAAGTTCACACCGCTGGAGCTGCGCGAACTTTCGCATTCCCGCGACGTGGACATTATCCTCTACGACGAGGACTTCGATTTCGACGAGGCTTCCGACGCCGCCATCAGAACCAACAACCAGGTCAAAACGATCGTGAAGACGTTCACCAATTGGCTGGCCGAGGAACACGACGAAACCAGAGTCCCGGCGTCGCGCCGCCTGCACCTGCACTTCCTGCACACGCCCGTGGAAATCATTGGCACCGACGGCAGCGTCTCCGCAATCAAGTTTGAACGCAATGAGCTCGACGGCACGGGCAACGCCCGGGGTACCGGCGAGTTCGTTCAGTACCCCGTCCAAGCCGTCTACAGGGCCGTGGGCTATTTCGGCTCCGAGCTCCCCGAAGTGGACTTTGACGCCAAGCACGGCGTGATCCCAAACGACGGCGGGCGCGTCCTTGGGCACGACGGCGCCCCTGTGCCGGGCCTGTACGCGACGGGCTGGATCAAGCGCGGGCCGGTGGGCCTGATCGGCAGCACCAAGGGCGACGCGCTGGAGACCATCGGCTGCCTTCTGGAGGATCGCGCCGGCCTGCCCGTGGCCGAACACCCCGGCGAGCATGGGATTGTGGAACTGCTCGAATCCCGTGGCGTGGAGTACACCACCTGGGAGGGTTGGAACAAGCTCGACACCCATGAACAGCACCTGGGTGCCACGTATGTGCCGGAGCCGGGCATTGAGGTGGTCCGCGAGCGCGTCAAGGTTGTGGACCGCGGACAGATGGTCAATATTTCCAATAAGTAGCGCTGCCGGCACGCGTCCATGACGCACGATGCGGTAACTGCTGTCTCAAATGGTGAGATAAAATATCCGGAATTCCTTTGATCTGATAGCGCCTCGGTAAAGTCGAGGGGTTCAAAAAACCTGAAGATTAAGCGATTTTCCATGAACTTGTTCCGCACTAAATCCATTGAACGTTCCCTGGCCGACGCCGTTGAGCCCGGCCACACGCTGAAACGGTCCCTGAACACCTGGGATCTGATGATCATGGGCGTTGCCGTCGCCGTCGGCGCGGGCATCTTCTCCGTGGGCGCCAAGGCAGCCGCCAGCTATGCCGGACCCGCGGTCACCATTTCGTTTGTCCTGGCCGCCGTCACCTGTGCGCTGGCCGTCATGTGCTACGCCGAATTTGCCACGGCCATCCCCGTCACGGGCAGCGCCTATGTGTTCACCTACGCCACCATGGGCGAGCTGCTGGCCTGGATCATCGGCTGGAACCTGATCCTGGAGCTTTTGATGGCGGCCTCGGTGATCGCCAAATACTGGGGCGTGTACCTGAGCAACTTTCTGGAAGTTGTGCACATCAACGTCCCGTCGAATTTCCCGCTGCTGGGCCTGACCGTGTACTGGGGACCGCTGGTGGTGGTGGCCGCATTCACGGTGGTGCTGGTCCTGGGCACCAAATTGTCCGCCCGCATCAACAACGTGTTCACCATGATCAAGATTGCGATAGTGCTGTTCGTGATCGTCGTCGGGTTCTTTTTCGTCAAGGCAAGCAACTTCGCCCCCTTCGTGCCGACCTCCGAACCGGCCCAGGCCACAGACACCTCGTGGGCCACCCAGCCGTTCCTGTCGTTCCTGACCGGAGCCACCCCGGCCATGTACGGCTTCACGGGCATTATCTCCGGCGCCGCACTGGTGTTCTTCGCCTTCATCGGCTTTGACGTGGTGGCCACCAGCGCCGAGGAGGTCAAGAACCCCGCCAAGACGCTGCCGCGCGGCATCTTTGCCGGCCTGGCAGTGGTGACCGTCCTGTACATCCTGGTCACCCTGGTGGTCACCGGCATGGTGTCCTACAAGGACCTGGCCGCCGAGGCGGAACCGTCACTGGCTTCGGCCTTCCACCTGGTGGGTGCGGACTGGGCCGTTGTCGTCATTTCGCTGGGTTCGCTCATCGGCCTGACCACCGTCATCATGGTGCTGCTCATGGGCCTGGCCCGGGTCAGCATGGCCATGAGCCGGGACGGCATGCTCCCGCGGGCACTTAGCCGGACGTCGGACAAGCATGGCACGCCGGCACGAACGCAGATCCTGTGCGGCGCCGTCGTTGCGGCACTGGCAGGCTTCACACCGGTGGAACTGCTCAGCGAAATGATCAACATCGGCACGCTGAGCGCGTTTGTGATGGTCAGCATCGGCATCCTGGTGCTGCGCCACAAGCGGCCGGACCTCAAGCCGTCGTTCCGGGTGCCCCTCGGCCCGGTGATCCCCGTGCTGTCCGCCCTGCTGTGCATCTACCTGATGTTCAACCTGGCCACCGTCACTTGGGTGTTCTTTGCCATCTGGGTGGCCGTGGGACTGGTCTTTTACTTCTCCTACGGGCATTGGAATTCACGCCTGCGCCGCGAAGTTGCAGCGGGCATCGCCGGGACCGTCCCGGCCGGGCTGCGCGGCTAGCCATGCGCCCCAGCCGGGCCGCGGCAGACCTTGCGGACATGGCTCCGGAGTCCGTCCTGCTGGCCGGGGCCGGGCGGGCCGTGCTGCTGCAGCTGGCCAACCCTGCCGTTGGCCACGGTGTGGCCCGGCACTCGGACTTTGCCGCCGACCCGCTCAAGCGGCTGCACGCAACACTCAGCTACGTCTACGCGCTGACCAATGGAACCCCCGCCCAGCAGAAGCTGGCGAAGTCCAGCGTCCAGCGGGCGCATCTGCCGGTCAAGGGTGGGTCGGGACCAGGGCATCCGGCTTATGATGCGGCGGACCCGGCCCTCCAATTGTGGGTGGCCGCCACCCTCTATGACTCAGCCATGCAAACGTACAGCGCCGTGTTCCCGGCGTTGGCTCCGGACGCCGCAAACACCATCCACCGCCAGTATGGCGTGTTGGGGACAGCCCTCGGCATGCCGGCGGAACTGTGGCCGTCCACGCGCGCCGACTTCGCCGACTACTGGAACCGGCAACTGGGGCAACTGCATGTCGACGACACCATCAGGGCCGTGGCGCGGGACTTGTTGGCTGCCCAAAACGCCCCTGTGTGGATCAGGGCGCTGATGCCCACGGCCAGGTTTTTGACAAAAGGACTCCTTCCCCCTTCCGTGCGGGAGTTGTATGGCTTTCACTGGTCCCCGCGACAGGACAAGGCCCTGGCGGCAACCTTCCGGGCCGCGTCAGTCCTGGTCCGAATCACCCCGGCCAAGATCCGTCACGCCCCGATGCGCCACTACCTCAGGAGCCTTGGGTGAGGCTGGTCATCGAGGCGGCGGATCCGGTGTTTCCGTAGGTCGCGTCAAGGAGACTGTAAAACCGCTCGCGGCCGTCAATCGGATAGTCCCCAAGCGCTCCCACTGCTCGCAAGCTCGCAGCGGGTCCCTCGCGCTCGTGGGCCCAACCGAGGGAATGTCGATCTGCCAACGGACCGAGCCTCGGTCCGCCACCTTTAGGGCGCCGCGTAGCGGATGACCCAGTCGACGAGCGGGCGCAGCTGCTCCCAGTGCCTGGCCACCTCCTCCCTGGCGCTGGCCGTGTCCATCCAGTCCGGCAGTCCCACAAGCAGTGAAGCACTGAGGGTCTTGTGCTTGAGAAGCTCGGCGCGCGGGTGGTCCCTGGGAAAGCCGCGCGGCACTGTCTTGAGTTTTTGACCCTCGACGCCAAACCCGGACTCCGACAGTGCAGCCGCCGCCTTCGCCAGGGCCGCGCCGCTGACGGGTGCATCCACGGCCGTCCGGTAGCGGGCCAGGTGCGCCGCTGAGCTGGAGTGGAAGCCGCCACCCACCAGCAGGCCGTCGGCACTGACCTGAAGGTAGAACCCGACTCCCTCATAGTTGGAGGCAAATGCCCCCTGAACGGTCTTGTAGGGCGACTTGTCCGGTGAAAAACGCACGTCCCGGTACGGCCGGAACAGCTTGGCCGGGCCAAAGACCGGAGCCAGCTCCGCAAGGAGGCTTTCCAGCGGCACCCTGACAACGGCGTCGTAGGTATCCTTGTGTGCCAGCCACCAGTCGCGGTTGTTGTTGTCTTCGAGTTCGGCGTAAAAATCGCTCGCCGCCGTGGGGATGCCGGTAAAAGTTTCCATGAAAAGGAGCCTACGTAGATCCCCGGGAGCTCAACAGGGGGCCAGGGAAGAAGTGGACAAGGGATGTTGTGGGGCCGCTTGTGGAGGACGCGCCGGGACGAGCTTTACTGGACTGAGTCCAGAAAGCATGAAAGAGTATGGCCATGGACAAAGTGCACAATCCCGAGGAAATGTTGCGAGCAGCCGCGCTGCGCGTGACTGCTCCGCGGGTTGCTGTGCTGGAAGCAGTCCGTTCCCACCCGCATGCCGATGCCGACACCATCATTGGGGCGGTCAGGAATGTACTCGGCAGCGTCTCCAAACAGGCCGTCTATGACGTCCTGGCGGCGCTGAGCGAAGCCGGCCTCGTGCGCCGGATCGAGCCTTCGGGCTCACCGGCACGCTTCGAGGTCCGGGTGGGCGACAATCACCATCACGTGATCTGCCGCAGCTGCGGTGACATCGCCGACGTCGACTGTGCCGTTGGCGAAGCACCGTGCCTCCATGCCTCCAATGACCATGGCTTCACGATTGACGAGGCCGAGGTCATCTACTGGGGCACCTGCCCGGACTGTGCCACCACAAGACTTCTGAATGAACAAAGTTTGATTATGACTAGGAGCGATAAGTAAAGATGACTATCGAGAACACCTCGCCGCTGACCACGGCCGCAGGCGCGCCTGTCGCCAACAACCAGGACAGCCTCACGGCCGGACCGCGCGGTCCCATGCTGTTGCAGGACGTTTGGTTCCTGGAGAAGCTGGCCCATTTTAGCCGAGAGGTCATCCCCGAGCGGCGGATGCACGCCAAGGGCTCCGGAGCTTTCGGCACCTTCACGGTCACCAATGACATCTCCAAGTACTCCAAGGCGAAGATCTTCTCCGAGGTTGGCAAGAAGACGGAAATGTTTGCCCGCTTCTCCACCGTCGCCGGGGAACGCGGCGCTGCCGACGCCGAGCGCGACATCCGCGGTTTCTCGCTGAAGTTCTACACCGATGAAGGTAACTGGGACCTCGTGGGCAACAACACGCCCGTGTTCTTCTTCCGCGACCCGCTGAAGTTCCCCGACCTCAACCGCGCCGTCAAGCGTGACCCGCGCACCAACCTGCGCAGCGCCGAGAACAACTGGGATTTCTGGACCCACCTCCCGGAGTCCCTGCACCAGGTCACGATCGTCATGTCCGACCGCGGCATCCCGGCCAGCTACCGCCACATGCACGGCTTCGGCTCGCACACCTTCAGCCTGATCAACGCCGACGGCGAGCGGTTTTGGGTCAAGTTCCACCACCGCACGCAGCAAGGCATCAAGAACCTGACCGACGAAGAAGCCGGCGCACTGGTGGGCTCCGACCGCGAGTCACACCAGCGTGATCTCTTCGATTCGATCGAGAACGGCGACTTCCCGAAGTGGAAGCTCATGGTTCAGATCATGCCCGAGGCCGACGCGGACAGCTACAAGTACCACCCCTTTGACCTCACCAAGGTCTGGTCCAAGGAGGACTACCCGCTGATCGAGGTTGGCGAATGGGAACTGAACCGCAACCCTGAGAACTACCATGCCGACGTCGAGCAGGCGGCATTCGCGCCGGCCAACGTAGTGCCGGGCATCAGCTTCTCTCCGGACCGCATGCTCCAGGGCCGCCTGTTCTCCTACGGCGACGCCCAGCGCTACCGCCTCGGTGTGAACCACCACCAGATCCCGGTGAACGCTCCGAAGAACCCGTCCAACACGTACCACCGTGACGGCCAGGGGCGCGTTGACGGCAATCAGGGCCGCACCCCCGGCATCGAGCCGAACTCCTACGGCCGCTGGCCCGAGCAGCCTGCCTATGCCGATCCGGCACAGGCCGTTGGCGCCGTTGCCGACCGTTTCAACTACCGCGAAGACGATGCCAACTACTTTGAGCAGCCCGGCATCCTGTTCCGCGAGAAGATGACTCAGGAGCAGCGCCAGGTGCTCTTCGAGAACACCGCACGCGCGATCGACGGGGCCTCCGAGGCCACCATCGAGCGCCACATCTACAACTGCACCCAGGCCGATCCGGCCTACGGTGAAGGTGTGCGCAAGGCCATCGAAGCCCTGAAGACGGGGAAGCTCTCTGACGTCGACGTCAACTCGGACGCCGTCTAGCAAATACTGACTGCCCGGAACCAGCCTTCATGGCTGGTTCCGGGCAGTTTTTGTTTGGCCTCCGCTTCCGAGGACGCCCAGCCAAGCTTGCGAGAGTGGCGAGGACGACGGCGGCGCCCCAATCTTGACAGCAAGAAGCCAGTGTCGCCATCGCAAGTCAAAGCGGCTGCCCCGGCGGTGCTGCCGTTATGGGCTGCACTTGCACCTGGGTTGAGCGCAAACCGGAACTTCACTTTCCCTATGCGCATCGCCAGGGTGCTGGCACTGCGCCAGTGGACAAGCTGCGCGGGCGCCGAACCCTTGCCGTGCGCATAAAAAAACTACCCTGAACTTATGCGTTCCACCCGTTTGTGTGGAATGCGCATAATGTCAGGCATTGCGGATCCGCCCGGTGGCTTAGCCGCCGAGCAGGTGTTCGCGGCCAAACATGGCAGCGGCGGCGCGCGCGGTGGGGGTGCCGGCGTCAAGATCGGCGCCAGCAGCGACCAGCAGGGCCGCCACGTCGTCCTCACCCTTGAACAGGGCGCCGGCAAGCGGGGTTTGGTCGCGGCCATTGCGGATGTCCGCGTTGGCCCCGCGGGCCAGCAGCATGGACACGGTCCCCGCCCGGCCCTTGTATGCGGCGAGCATCAGCAGTGTGTTGCCGTCCTGATCCTGGACGTCCACGGCGAGCCCGTGGTCCAGAAATTCGGTCAGTTCCGTGGTATGGCCGTCGCGGGCCAGGTCCATGGCGAGGGCGATGGCCTGTGCTGTCTGCTCTTCATTGAGGGAGGATTCGTTAGTCACTCCTCAAGGGTAGGCGACCATGACGCAGGAATGGTGGCGCCGGGCCCGGACCTGCCCGGGCGGCGGGCCCAGGCCTGCCCGGCGGCAGGCCGAGTCACAGTCTCAACCCGGCAGCTCCAGGCCGCCCCCGGTCACGAAGTCGGCCACCAGGTGGCGGGCGTCCGAATGCAGGCGGCCAAAGATATGGATGAACGGTGCGGAGCAGGAATCGCGAGTCCAGGGGTCGGTGGCCCAGACGGTGGCACCGGACATGGGCGGGTTCCCGTGGGACAGCAGGGCCTCCACGGTGCCCGCCAGTTCAAGAAGGGCGCCGGGGCCGAGCTCATCCAGTGACGGGGCGGCAAGGACCGGGCTTGCGGTCCAATGGCCGGTCGTGAACTGCTTACCCGGGCGGGCACGCGCCGGCTCAACGTGAAACGAAGCTGCCTCATCGAGGCGAGGCACGCCCGACAAGGCGCCGTTTGGCCGGGCGGCTCCCGCGGCGGCCGTGGGAGCATCCGAGGCCGGCGCGAGCGGCGCACCCTCGGCGAGCCATTGCCGCAGCAGCGCATCCACTTCTTCGGTGCCCACGGCAGCCACGCGTTGGTGGGCGGGCAGGCGCAGGGGGGCGGCCGCCGTCGTGCTTCCGGGCCACTGGAAAAAGGCGTGGACGGTGGGGGTTGACGTCTCCGCCACGGGTTCGCCCACGGCGTCGCCCACCGGCTGCCAGGTAAGGGCAAGGTAGAGCTGCGCGCCCACGGCTCCCTTGATCGAAACGAGCGCGCGGCGCAGACGGCCGTAGCAATGCAGCAGGTCCGCGGCCGAGGCGTCGCAAAAGGCAATGGCCGGGTCGTTGAGGCGGAGCACAAAATGGCCCTCAGTCAACGGAAACCTGGGCCGCCTGGCGCTCCAGAACGTTGACGAATAGAGGTGTGTACGAATCGGAGCCAACTCAATCCCCTTCCCGTGGGCCTGGCACCCATGGATGCAATTGTCAGCATAGCCGAGGGGATGCGCCGGCCCGACTAGGCTAAAGCCGTGCCAAAACTCCTTGCCGACCTGACCCCGTTGAAGGAAAGCCCCGCGTTCCGGCGGCTCTGGCTGGGCAACGGGCTCTCCTCGATCGGCACGCAGCTGACGGTGGTTGCCGTCAGCCTGGAAGTGTACGATCTCACCGGCTCCACCCTGGCCGTGGGCATGCTTGGCCTGGTGGCGCTGCTCCCGCTGGTGTTTGCCGGGCTGTACGGCGGTTCCATCGCCGATGCGCACGACCGCAGGACGGTGGCATTGATCTCCTCCACGGTGCTGTGGCTGGTGACCATCGCCATCGCGCTGCAGGCCTGGCTGGGGCTGGGCAATGTATGGATCCTCTACGGGCTGATCGCCGTCCAGTCCGCGGCTGCCGGCGTGAACGGTTCGGCCCGCAGCGCCATTGTGCCGCGGCTGGTCCGGCTGGAACTGCTGCCGGCGGCCAATGCGCTGAGCATGATCGTCATGGGACTGGGCACCACCATCGGGCCACTGATGGCGGGCATCCTGGTGGCCAATGTGGGGTACGGCTGGACCTACACGGTGGACGTGCTGACATTTACGGCGTCTCTGTGGGCGCTGTTCAGGCTGCCGCCGCTGCCGCCGCTGGCAGGTGTTGGCGGCATTGTGCAGCGCGCCGGGTTCAAGTCCGTGCTGGAGGGCTTCGCGTTCCTGGGCACGCGACCCAATCTGCGCATGACGTTCCTGGTGGACATGTGCGCCATGGTGTTTGCCCTGCCCCGCGCGCTCCTGCCGGCCATTGGTGCGGTGTGGCTGGGCGGCGGGCAGCAGACGGCCGGGGTGCTGCTGGCGTCCATCGCGGCCGGTTCCTTCCTGGCCGCAGTGTTTTCCGGCCCACTTGGCGGTGTCCGGCGCCAGGGCCTGGCCGTTGTCTGGTCGATCACGGTCTGGGGCGCGGCAATCGCGGCGTTGGGAGGTGCCGTGCTGGCCGGCGGACACCACACGGACGACGGCGGCGTGTCACCGTGGATTGTCGGTGCGGTTGCGGCCCTGGTGGTGGCCGGCGTCGCGGACTCCGTCAGCTCGGTGTTCCGCTCCACGATCCTGCAGTCCGCCACCCCCGACCACCTGCGCGGCCGGCTGCAGGGCATCTTTGTGGTGGTGGTGACCGGTGGTCCGCGCATGGGTGACGTCTTTTCCGGCTCCACGGGCCAGTGGCTCGGCGAGGGGTGGGCCGCCGTTGCCGGCGGGCTGCTCTGCGTTGCCGCGGTGTGGGGGCTTGCCGCGTGGCAGCGTGGCTTCATCCGCTATGACGCCCGCCACCCGGAGCCCTGAAACGGGAACAAGCGCGACCCCGGGTTCGTTTAACGGGATGACGAACTATGGGAAGGACGTTCCGTGCGAAGCCATTTCAACGGACTGAAGACCACCGCACTATTCGGAGTGCTCTGGGCAGTCCTGCTTGGCATCGGTGCGCTGATTGCCGGCGGCACCGGCAGTTCGGCACCGCTGTGGATCTTTGCCCTGATCGGCGTGGGCACCACGGCCTACGGCTACTGGAACAGCGGCAAGATCGCCATCCGGTCCATGCAGGCCTATCCCGTCACGGAGGCCCAGGCGCCGGGCATCTACCGCATTGTGCGCGAGCTCTCCGTCAAGGCCAACCAGCCCATGCCGGCCATTTTTGTGTCGCCCACGCCGGCGCCCAACGCCTTCGCCACCGGGCGCAACCCCAAGAACGCCGCGGTGTGCTGCACCGAGGGCATCCTGAACCTCCTGGATGAACGCGAGCTGCGCGGCGTGCTGGGCCACGAACTCATGCACGTGTACAACAGGGACATCCTGACGTCCTCGGTGGCGGCCGCCGTGGCCGGTGTCATTACCTCCGTGGCGCAGATGATGATGTTCTTTGGCGGAGGCGACCGCCGGAACGCGAACCCGCTGGCCATGATCGCCATGGCGCTGCTGGCCCCGATGGCCGCATCCATGATCCAACTGGCCATCAGCCGAACCCGCGAATACGACGCCGACGAGGACGGTTCGCGCCTGACCGATGACCCGCTGGCCCTGGCTTCGGCGCTCCGCAAGCTTGAACTGGGCGTCCAGCAGTCGCCGCTGCCGGAGGAGCAAAACCTGGTCAACGCCAGCCACCTGATGATCGCGAACCCGTTCCGCAACGGCGGGGCCCGCAAGCTGTTCTCAACACACCCGCCCATGGCCGACCGCGTTGACCGGCTGGAAAAGATGGCCGGCCGCGCGCTCGGCAGCTGAACGTCCGGCCGCGCGCTCGGCAGCTGAACGGCCGGCCGCGCGCTCGGCAGCTGAACGTCCGGCCGCGCGCTCGGCAGCTGAACGTCCGGCCGCGCGCTCGGCAGCTGAACGTCCGGCCGCGCGCTCGGCAGCTGAACGTCCGGCCGCGCGCTCGGCAGCTGAACGTCCGGCCGCGCGCTCGGCAGCTGAACGTCCGGCCGCGCGCTCGGCAGCTGAACGCCTGGCAATTCCCGCAGCCGTTGAAATCGTTGAAGTGGCTTCTCACCCCGGCAATCGAAACGTTGATGGGGTATGACACCGACGAAGGGGTATGCCGGGCCACCCGGCGGCGGTGCTACGGGTTGTTCAAAACACAGCACGCGCGAGTGTTGTTCAAAAGACAGCTCCTGCGGGTGTTGCGGCGGACGCCCCATTCAAAAGACAGTACCTGCGGGTTAGCGGCCTTATGACCCGCAGGTGCTGTCTTTTTAATGCCCCCGGGGCACGGCGCACCCGCAGGAGCTGTCTTTTCTCTGTCCGGCGGACCAGTCGCACGCCCGGCGGTGCAAGGGCCGTGTGGTGAAATGCCCCTCACCGGATGGGGCAAGGGGCTCTGCCAAACCGGCCACGACCGGAAACCTGGACACGGAGGAGGGGTGCGGCATGTCCGCCGGGCTGCCCCGAACCACCGGATGCCCAGTCTCGTAGGACAGAATGGGGGTATGCGATTGATTTTAATTCGACACGGGCAGACCCCCAACAATGTCTTGAGCCTGCTGGACACGTCCATTCCCGGGCCCGGGCTGACAACACTCGGCGGGCAACAGGCGTCAGCGGTCCCCGCGGCGTTGCGCGAAGAGAGGATCGGCCAGCTGTACGTTTCCAACCTCACGCGCACCGCCCTCACCGCGGCACCCCTCGCCAGGGACCGTGCACTGGAACCGGTGGTCCGCGACGGCCTGCGGGAGATCAGCGCCGGCTCCCTGGAAATGAAGGGGGACGCCGACTCGGTCATGGCGTACCTGGAAACAGTCAAGGCATGGCTGGCCGGAGACCTTTCCGCCCGGATGCCCGGCGCCGACACCGGCCTGGACGTGCTGGAACGCTTTGACGCCGTGGTCGAGGAGGCCGCCGCCAAGGATGGAAACGGCGCCGTCGCCATGGTCAGCCACGGTGCGATGATCCGCTTTTGGGCCGGGCACAGGGGCACCAACATTGACTGGTCGGACACTAAATACCACGAGCTCTCCAACACCGGAATCGTCACGCTCGAAGGAGAGCCCGGCCGGGGCAGCGCACCTGGGGGCTGGGAGGTCCGACAATGGCACGGCACCCCGGCCGGTGGCCTGGGCGGCACGGATTTTGACGGCCCGACGGCGGAGCTGGACGCGGGCGCAACCGCCGCCGACAATGCCGAAAGTTAAGCGCGGGGCGGGGCAGGACGGGACCGCGGCGACGGCTCCGGCTGCCAGCCCGGCGCCGTTCAGCACCGCCAATCTGTGGCGGCTGAAGCGGATCAGCTGGGTGTGGCTGGGGACCGCTGCCATGTGCATCGCGCTGCTGGCCGTCGGGGCGCCGCTGAACATGAGCTTGTACCAAATGGTGCTGCCCTTTGGCTTGGGCATGGCAATCCTGCACACTGCCTCGCTGGGGCTGACTGCGGCCCGCCCGGTGGCCGGAGTGCTGGTGTCGCTGGTGCCCATGGTTGTCATGCCACTGGTGTCCAACCCCGTGGGCGGGGCCCCCATGCCGTTCAGCGTGGTGGCCATGGTGACACAGGTGCTGGTGATTTGTGTGGCCGGGCTGCGCAGCCACTGGATGGTGCCGGCTGCGGGGTGGCTGCTGAGCGTGGGGGTGGGCGTGATGGCCAATTACCTGACCATGCCGCACGGACAGACCCAGGGCGCCCAGATCAACGTGGTGGTCTTCGCCGCAGTGTCCGGGGGGCTGATGGTGGCCGCCGTCGTGGCCCAGCAGTGGCAGCACCTGCGCGCTGAGCTGGCCGCCGAGCGCACGGTCAGTGCGGAGGAGCAGTCCCGCCGTCGGCTCGCCGAGGAACGCACACGCATTGCCCGCGAACTTCACGATGTGGTGGCGCACGGCATGTCCGTGGTGGTGGTCCAAGCGACTACGGCGGCCTACCGGCACGCAGGGCTTAGCGAGGAGCTCAAGCAGGAATTTGACGACATTGCCGACAATTCCCGGCGGGCGATGACGGAGATGCGCAGCATGCTCGGGTCGCTGCGAAGTTCGGGAGAAGGCCGGGCGACGGCCCCGCAGCCGGGCTTTGCCGACCTGCCCGGGATGCTGGCCTCCGCCCGCACCGCAGGGGTCACGGTCAACGACCCGGACCTCTCCGACGTCGACCTTGACGGGGTGGGCGAGGTGATAGCACTGACCGCCTACCGGATTGTGCAGGAAGCCCTTAGCAATGTCATCCGCCACGCGCCCGGCGCCACCGTGGAGATTAGCTTTAGCACCGTAACGGGTCGCCTTGAAGTGTCGGTGGTCAACTCGCCCTCGGCCATAGGCGCTGTCATGGCCCAATTGGACCGCGGCTCGCACGTGGGCCAGGGCCTGATCGGGATGCGGGAACGGGCCACCATTGTGGGAGGCTCCGTCTTTTGTGCGCCGACGCCGGACGGAGGCTTCTCCGTGGTGGCCGCACTGCCGCTGATCAGCGTCGGCAAGGGTGCCGCCGGCACAGCGGCCGGAAGCACAGCGGTCGGCGGCAAAACCGCCGACGGCAAAACACAGAACGGAAGGATCGGACAATGACCATTCGAGTGCTGGTGGTGGATGACCAGGCCATGGTCCGCCAAGGGTTCGCGGCACTGTTGGGAGCCCAAGCGGACATCGAGGTGGTGGGGCAGGCGGAGAACGGCGCCGTCGCCGTGGAGCTGGCCGCTGCAAACTGTCCGGACGTGGTGCTGATGGACGTTCGCATGCCCGTGATGGATGGTCTGGAAGCCGCCCGGCACATTCTGTCGCAGGCTGGTGGAGACGGTCAGGGCCAGGGCGTCCACGTGCTGATGCTGACCACCTTTGACGTGGACGACTATGTCTACGACGCCCTGAAGATTGGTGCCAGCGGCTTCCTGTTCAAGGACGCGCTCGCCGACGAGCTGGTGGCCGCCGTGCGCATTGTGGCTGGCGGCGAGGCCCTGCTGGCGCCGTCGGTGACCAAGCGGCTCATTGAACAGTTTGCGCAGTCCACGGCCCGGCCCCATTTGTCCCGGGACCGCCTTGACGGGCTGACGGAGCGCGAGTTGGAAGTCATGACGCTGGTGGGCCGCGGACTGTCAAACCACGAGATCGCCGCTGCGCTCTTTATCGCCCAGCAGACCGTCAAGACGCATGTGAGCAAGATCCTGGCCAAGCTGGACCTGCGGGACCGGGTGCAGATGGTGGTGCTTGCCTACGACACCGGGCTCGTGGAGCCGTGCGCCTGATTTCCGCTCGTCCCGGTGCGGGCCGAACGAAAGATGCCGCCGCCCCTGCTGCGTAAACGCATAAGCCAGCGGCCTACTGCGCAGGCGGCTGCATGATCTTGAACATGGCACCGGTGGGGTCGGTCAGCCCCGCCAAGCGGCCAAACGGGGTGTCTTCTGCCGCCTGAATGACGGTGGCACCCAGGGACAGGGCCGTTGCGACGGCCCCATCGGCGTCGTCCACCTGGAAGTAGACCAGCCAGTTGGAGGGGGCCTGCTCGGGGAGGTCGCCGGTGGCGTCCATGATGCCCGCTGTGGCATCCGGGCCTTCGCCCAGCGTGGAGTATTTGAACTCCGGGGTGTCGCTCATGACGGATGTCTTCCAGCCAAAGACGTCCTGGTAGAACTTGAGTGCGGCGGGGTAGTCCTTGGTCCAGAGCTCATGCCAGTTGGCCGCGCCGCTGACGGCGTGCGCCTGGAAGCCTGTGTGCCCGCCAAATTCCCATACGCCCACGGACGCGCCGCCGGGATCGCCCAGCATGGCCATCTTGCCCTGCTCCGGGACGTCCATGGGCGCCAGGTAGGTGACGCCGCCCGCTGCGGTGGCGGCGGCTACCGTGGCGTCAATGTCCTCAACGCGAAGGTAGGTGGACCACATGTCCGGGTACCCGGCGTCGTTCTGGTCGCTTTGCATCAGGCCGGCCACGGACTTCCCGTCCTTGAACGCCATGGTGTAGCCGCCGTACTTTTCCACATCGCCGGTCTCATACGTCCAACCAAACAACGCCGTGTAAAACTCCTTGGCCTTGGCCGGATCCGAGGTCATCAGGTCGATCCAGCATGGTGCTCCCGCAGGAATTCCAGTCATGGCTGCTCCTTACCAAAGTGAAGTGGAAGATCAAGACAAGCCACGAGCCTATGCCCGCGGGGGCCGCCCCACAAGTGCTGGAGGGTACCCGTGGGCTGTGAATTTACGGGTGTTTACCGCATATTCACGAACTGCAGGTCTGCGTCCTCAAACTTGCGCAGCATCGCCATGACGGACTGCAGGTCGTCGCGGCTCTTGGAGCTCACGCGCAGTTCGTCGCCCTGGATGGTGGACTTGACGCCCTTGGGGCCCTCGTCACGGATGAGCTTGTTGATTTTCTTGGCCACGTCCTGGGCGATTCCTTCCACGATCTCGGCCTCGAGGCGGTACTCCTTGCCGGAAGCGAAGGGCTCCCCGGCGTCCAGGGACTTCAGGGAGATGCCCCGCTTGATCAGCTTCGATTCAAAGACGTCCATGATCGCCATGACGCGCTCCTCGGAGTTTGCCTTGAGCAGGATTTTCTCGCCGCTGAAGTCAATCTCCGCACCCACGCCCTTGAAGTCGTAGCGCTGGACAACTTCCTTTTGGGCCTGGTGCAGCGCATTGGCGACCTCCTGCTTGTCGACCTTGCTGACGACGTCGAACGTTGACTCGCTTGCCATGATTCCTCCGCTACCTTATGTGTTGCCCGAAACAATTGACTTGCCTCCCAGCCTAGCGCCCGAGGGGCCCAAACGTGGGCCCACGGCGGCGAGGGCCCCGCCGCGAGCTTGCGAGTGGTGGGAGCCGCTGGGGAGCAGCGAGGTTGGGGAGGGCGGCGGGGCTCTGGCTCACAGTTCGCTCCAAGCGGATACGCGGCGGGATCACATTTGGCCACGGCATCGTTGTACACATCGAGAGCACCACTTCCAGGAGGACCTTTTGAGACGGACCGAAAGCACGACGCCGGAGCCCGACCCCGACCCTGCCGCACCACGCGCGCTGGCCAGGACCCGTTCGGAAAAAGCTGCTGAGATCCCTGCCTCGGCATCTGCGGCGAAGGCCCGGCCGGGAGTGAAGGCCGCCGTGGGCACGGCCATGGCAGCGGCAACGCTGGCGGCCGTGGCGGTTCTGTCCGGGCCGGTGTTCAGCACCGATCCTGCCGCCATCCTCGCGTCGCCGGTTAATTCGGTGCCATCAAGGATTGCCGGCGTCCAGGCGGACATGGCCCGTGCCGTGGTCCTGCGGCAGGTTACCGCCGAGCAGGCAGCATTTCTGGAAAAACAGCTGATCCGCAGGATCCAGGCAGGCCCGCAGATCTGAATGTGCCATGTGCACCGCCGTTGAAAACGCAAGGATTCGATTCTTCGTCAAATACCTTGTATTGTTTTACTGCTCCCACTTGATGGGGGCGAAAGCCGGGCGGGATTATTTACGCTTGGCAGGCCTGGCAGATTACCCGAGTGGCCAAAGGGGGCTGACTGTAAATCAGCTGGCAACGCCTTCACTGGTTCGAATCCAGTATCTGCCACCATCGCCGGTAGCCCGGAACCCCGCACTGCGGGGTTCCGGGCTTTTGGCATTCGCGACGGACGCGCCGGAAACGCGGGACAACTACAGTTAAGGCATGGAATACCTCGTGCCCCTGGTTGTTGTGCTGGTCATTATCATTGCTGTGGTCGTGGCATCACGGTTCATGGGCCGGAAAGGCCGGGCCCTGCAGGACGCCGCGGGCCCGCAGCCGCGCACGGCAAAGCCCCCGAGGGGCCAGCCGCAAGCCACGCGGGAGGTGGCTGCCGAGGCCAGTGCCAAGTTGACGCCGGAGGCGCACCGGGCCGTTTATTCGTTCATCGCACGCCATCAAGTGCTCAACGCCGTGAAGGCCTACCGGAAGGCCACCAACGCCAGCTTGGGACAATCCGCAGCCGCTGTTGCCGCACTGGCACAATTCCCGCAGGCTTCACCCGAACCCGCTGCTACGGAGGTTCCGCTGCACGTCGAGGACATCCTCAAGGCGGCACCGGCACCGGCACCGGGCGCCTATCGCTACCGGGCCATCGTGTCCCGGGGGGATGAGGTACGTGAAGTGGCCAGCACCCGGCTGAATGAGGAGCTTTTTGGGCAGATCCGTTCGCTGGCCCTGTCCGGGGACTACGACGGCGCCGCCGGCCTTCTGCGGGACCATGCGGACATTTCCCCGGACGACGCCCGCGAGTTTGTTTCGATGATTGCCCCGGAAGAGTAACTGTCGGTTACGGTAAAGGCTCCAACCAAATTGCCGCTTGTTCGGCTGACTCCTTGGGGGAGTACATGAATGTATCTGTCAGAGGCGGCTTGCCTGCCCTGCGCCGCCTCATCCTGGTCATGGTCGTTGCGCCGGCCATGCTTGTTCCCGTGCTCGCTGTGCCGGCCCAGGCCGCGGCCACAGTCAACAGCCGTGTGGCCACTTTTGCCGCCGGCCCTTCGACTGTCACCAAGGGCAAGGCCATCACCATTTCCGCACAGGCGCAAAGGGTTGTGGGGAAACAGTGGGCCAAAACCGGAACCGTCACGGCAACGGTGTACTTCGATCCGGATGGCGCTGCCCCCAACAAGGCATTGCGCACCATCCGCAGCAATACCGGCGGACGAGTGACACTGTCCATTCCGGCCACTGTCTCCGGAAAATGGTCCGTCCGCCTGCCCGCGCAGGGCGCCCTGAAGACCTCGGCCAGCGCGGCGAAGTATGTGAAGGTCGTTCCCGCGCCGAAGCCCACGTCGGCCAAGCCCGCCAGCAAGTGGAACTGCCCGGCCTGGGCACCCATCAAGGGCAACGCGCCCAGCAGGATTTACCACCTGGTGGGCCAGCGTTTTTACAACAAGACGACACCGGAAATCTGCTTCACCACCGAAGCTGCCGCCCGGAAAGCCGGCTACCGCAAGTCCAAGGTCTAGCCAGCCCCATTGCGGGGCCGGAAACCCGGTATTAAACACGAGCGCCCGATCCCCTTGGGGTCGGGCGTTGGTATTTGCGTCCCTGACTAGGCCGGGATATCGCTTTCAAGCATGAAGCCGTCCTGGTGGTGGATGAGCTGGCGGCCCATCCCGGCGTCGAGCTGAATCCACAGGCACTGGCGGTCGTTGGTCAGGGTCTCCACCTTACCCGAAAGGCGCCAGCCACGTTCATTGACGAGTGCGACGTGCTGGTTCGCGGCCAGGACGGGCCAAACGTCCTGATGATCGTGGTGCTCAGGCATTTGGTCGGTGAGGTGGTGATGGCTGGGTCGGGTCATGATTCCTCCAGTTGTGGACCGTGTGGCTTGTCTGTTCATGTTTATACGTAGCCAACATGGCCATCATGCACGAACAAGATTAACGCGCTGTGAACTTTATGTGACCGCACTGTCCGCGTCCGGTGAAGCACCGTCGGCATCGATCGCGAACACCAGCGTGTCCAGCCAGCGGCCGCGAATGAGCCGGTCGTTTTTCAGATGGCCCACCTGGTCCATGCCCAGCTTGCGCAACACGCCGGCGGAGGCCACGTTTTCCGGACGGCAGGTGGCCGTGATGCGGGCCAGGCGCAGTTGCGAGAAGCCATATTCAACGATGGCGCGGGATGCTTCGGTGGCATAGCCGCGGCCCCATGCGTCAGAGTGGAGCGTGTAGCCAAGCTCAGCTTCGGCGGCGCCATGCCGCGCCGTGCGGGGCTGCACTGTGAGCCCGATCGAGCCGATGACGTTTCCGGCCAGCGTGATGGCGAGTGTGTGGCCGGTGCGGGGCACCACAGCGGCCGTAGCAGCGCAAAACTTGAGGAACTCCCCAGTGTCCTGTTCGGAGTTGGGACCCCACTCGACAAAGGTGCTGGTTTGCGGATCTGAGGCAAAGGCATGCACGGCGGCAAAGTCGGACGGTGTGTATTCGCGCAGCACGAGACGCTGGGTGGTCAATTCCATGGGCCCATCCTAGGCGCATATGACTTGACTGTTAGGCAGCCTATTGTTAGGCTGTCTAACTATGAGTGAAAACCTTGAGGAACTGGCCAGCCGATATCGCGACATCCTGCGCCAGGCTGTCTATTTGGTGCGGTCAATCGACGCCGAAGGCGAGCTCAGCACGGGCCAGGTCAGCACATTGAACATGATTTCCGCCCAGCCCATGCGGGTCAGCGCCATTGCCCGGTATGCGGGCATCCGCGTGCCGAGCTCCACTGAACAGGTCATCAAGCTCGAAGCGGCCGGACTGGTTGAGCGCATCACCGATGAGTCGGACGCCCGCGCGGTGCTGGTCAGAATCACCGCCACGGGGCGGAAGAAGCTCGGCGAAGCCAACAAGCGGCGCAACGCCAATATGGCGGCTGCCTTGGGCACTCTCTCGGCCGGGGAACAACTGGCCGTCGCGAACGCCATCCCGGCCATTGCCAAGCTCAATGCGGCACTGAAGTCCTGACCCTGGCGGCGGGTGGGGAACACCGCCGTGGTACTTGCAATCTGGAATATTTGAAGGAGAAAACGTGCAGGCCAATACGGCAGACAACACTGCCAAGGAGATCGAGGACGTCCTCGTCGACGAGAAACGGTCCATGCTCAAGCAGCCCAAGGCCGTGTGGGCGGTGGCGTTTGCCGCCGTCTTCGCGTTCATGGGCATTGGGCTGGTGGACCCGATCCTGCCGGCCATCGCCAAGAACCTGCAGGCTACGCCGAGCCAGGTTTCACTGCTGTTCACCAGCTACTTCCTGGTGACCGCCGTCGCCATGCTGGTCACGGGCTATGTTTCATCCAGGATTGGCGGCAAGAAAACGCTGCTGATCGGCCTGGCGGTCATCGTGGCTTTCTCGGCGCTATCCGGCATGTCAAACACCGTCGACGCACTGGTCGGCTTCCGCGCCGGCTGGGGCCTGGGCAATGCCTTGTTTGTGGCCACCTCGCTGGCCGTCATGGTGGGAGTTGCCTCCGGCGGCGCAGCCACAGCCATCATTCTCTATGAGGCCGCGTTGGGCCTGGGCCTCTCGCTCGGCCCGCTCATGGGCGCACTGCTGGGGGGCTGGCAGTGGCGGGCGCCGTTCTTCGGCACCGCGACCGCCATGGCCATCGCATTTGTCCTGGTGATGATCCTCCTGCCCAAGACCGCGGCGCCCGCTGCCAAGACCCGCCTGCGCGATCCCCTTCTTGCGCTCGGCCACAAGGGCCTGCGCACCACAGCCGGCAGCGCGTTGTTTTACAACTACGGCTTCTTCACCATTCTGGCCTTTGTGCCGTTCATCCTGGGCTTTGACGCCTACGGCATTGGCGCGGTGTTCTTTGGTTGGGGCGTTGCCGTTGCTGTGTTCTCCGTCTTCGTGGCCCCGATCGTGCAGCGCCGCTTCGGACCGACCCGGGCGCTGATGGCTTCACTGCTGGGGCTGATGGTGGTGTTGGCGGGCCTGGCGCTTGCCGCCGGCCACTCGGTTACCGCGGTCGTGGTGCTGACCGTGATCTCCGGTGCCCTGTTGGGTATTAACAACACGCTGTTCACGGAAATGGCCATGTCGGTCTCGGATTCCCCGCGCCCCGTGGCCAGCGCCGGCTACAACTTTGTGCGCTGGATGGGGGGCGCGATGGCGCCGTTCCTGGCCACCAGGATCGCCGAGTACTCCAACGCCTCCGTCACGTTCATCGTTGCGGCCGTCATGGTGCTGGTCAGCGCCGGGATCATCTTTGGCGGGCGCAGGTTCCTTACCTCCCACGCGCCCCAGGGGGTATAGCGCGGCACGTATTCCCGCTCACGCGCAGAGCGAAAACAGTAGCCATGCTTCACGCCGGTCACGTACCGTGGGAAGCATGGCTACAGTTGAAATCACCACCGAATCGTTTGGCACCACCATCGAAAGCAACGACATTGTGTTCGTTGACTTCTGGGCCTCCTGGTGCCAGCCCTGCGTGCGCTTTGCGCCCACCTACGAGTCCGCCTCGAACGAGCACGACGACGTCGTGTTCGGCAAGGTTGACACGGAAGCACAGCAGCAGCTCGCCGCCGAAGCGAACATCACCTCGATCCCGACCCTGATGGCGTTCCGCGAAAAAGTCCTGGTCTTCGCCCAGCCCGGCGCACTCAGCGGCACCGACCTGGACAAGGTCATCTCGGCCGTGAAGGAGCTGGACATGACCGAGGTTCACTCGGCCGTCGCCAAGGCGCAGGCAGAGGCGGCAGAGGGCAACACCGCCGAGTAAAGAACAAACACTTCGCTGAGGCTGGAGATAATCCCCACGCCCTCCCGCCACTCGCAGTCCCCACCCGCTCCCACCGCTCGCAAGCTCCCACCGCTCGCAAGCTCGCAGCGGGTCCCTCCCGGCTGTGGGTCCCCGCGGCGGGCCCTCGGGCGCGTGGGCCCACCGCAACGGCTATACCTTTATAGCCGGTCGAGCTTGACGGGCTCGGCCAGCAGGGCGCTCAGCGACTCGTTGAGGTCCTGGACGGCGATGCCCTTGCTGTGCCTGTCAAGGTCTGCCTCGGACGCCCACTGCTCGGTCAAGACGATCTTTTCCTCGGATTCCTGCGTGATTTCATACTGAATGCAGCCGGCCTCCTCCACGACCTGCTCGATCGCGATGTCGAGTGCGAGCTTCACGCGGAAGAATTCGCCGTCGTTGGGGAGAAAGGTGGCCTGGAGGTTGATGACGTCGCTCATGCAGCCAGCCTAGGCGATGCAGCCGTCCGCGGGGGAAGCGGTTCCAAAATATGAATGCCGCGCCCGGACGCTGTCAGTGCCCCCGGTGGTCCTGGATGGTCATGCGCGGCCCAAACTTGGGTTTGCGGAAGCCGCTCAGGTACAGCATGCGCACCACCCGCTGCCGATGCCCGCGCCACGGTTCCAGCAGCGCCAGCATGCCGGCATCGTCCACCGGTCTTCCGGCCAGCGCCCAGCCCACATGGGCGGCCAGGTGGTAGTCGCCCACGGCAACCTGGTCGGCGTCGCCATGCGTGCGCTGCGTGACCTCCGCCGCCGTCCACACCCCGATGCCCGGAATGCTTTGCATCTTCGCGGCGGCTTCCACTGCGGGCAGCTTTGCCAGCCGTTCCAGTCCCGACGCCGAACCGGCCACCCGCATGACCGTTGCCGAACGCTGTGGCCCGACGCCGGCCCTGTGCCACTCCCACGACGGGATGGCGGCCCACTGGCGCGGGGGTGGGGCGACCATGAGGTCTGCCGGAATTTCGGGGTGGCTGCCCGCACCCGGTGCCGCGGCGCCGAATTTCCGGACCAGCGTGGCGTAGCCGCGCCGGGCCTCCAGGGCGGTGACCTTCTGCTCCAGGATGGCCGGGACAAGGGCATCAACCACCCGCCCGGTGGCGGGCAGTCGCACGGCTGGGTGCCGGCGTCGCGCCTCCTGCACAAGGTGGGGGAGGGTGGCATGGAAACCGGGGTCGTCAAATGGAGACCAGTCGTCCTGCGCGCCAAGCAGTTCGGGGGCGGCTGTGAGCGCATGGTCGGCGCCAGGGCCCCAGGCGCGGACATGCAGCACGGTGCCTCGCTGGCTGATGCCCAGCGTGGCCGGACCGGTTGGGGTGTTGAACGCCAGCCAGGCCGCGCCGGGGGTGAGGCGGACGGTCCGGTCGGCCGGGCCGCGGCCGATGATGCCCAGCGTCTGATGGAGGTCGTACGGGCCACCGGCGTCCCACACCAGTGAAGGTCCCGGGTGCGTGGCGGTGGCGGTCATGGTTCCATGGTCGCATGGCGGGCTGGGAGGTGTCCTCCGGAAGCTGGCCGCGCAGGGTTCCCGCAAGTAGGGTGGGGCCAAGTGCAGCAAAGGTGAACGGGGGATTCTGATGCAGATTGCCGGAAGGCCGAGCTGGCAGACGGGCGAGGACCTGTCGTGGCCGCTCACAGTTGTCCTGTACATCCGGGACGTGCTGAAGCTGCCCGCCACGGCACCGTTTTTCATCCCGCCGCTGGTGCCGGAGGTGCCCGAGCACATTCCCGTCACCGGTCCTGACCTGGACGTTGTGCTGGCTGATGAGTGGACTTCCTGGTTCTCCAAGCTGCTGGCGGACCACTTGGAGATGCCGCGCGGCGGTTCCATTGATTACTTTTCGCTGGAGGATCGCGGGCCGGGCTTCCGGGACATGGTTGAGCAGTATTTTGATGCCGCCACGGCAGCCGCGAACGGCGCGTTCGAAGCGTATACTCAGCGTTTCAGGCTCACCTCAGGGTTGAGGGCATGGCCGTGACGAAGCTGGTGGCGTCGATTGAAAAGGAGCTCGGCCACCGGGCTGCACCCTTCAGTCTGGGCATCCGGATCCTGCCGGTGGAGGGATTCTGGCTTCACCGGACCGGACCCCGGCGCGTGCTCATCAGCGAAGCCGCCCGCAGGGATCCCGGGCAGCTGCGCCGCCTGCTGGGGCCCATCGTCACGGAACTGGCGCAGTAGACCCGGCCGGGCGGCGTCGTGCTTGGCAGTACTGCCGGCTACGGGGCCAACACTATGCCGGCAGTCCCGCCGCCAGCCACAGCGCCAGCACCGCCAGCGGCAACATGACCGCGACGACGGCCAGTCCGCCCAGCGCGTACCCGCACCACGAAATGTTGATGCCCATGGCCTTCAGGCGGCCGTGCCATAGCAGCGTGGCCAGCGACGCCCACGGGGAAACCAGCGGGCCAAGGTTCACGCCGACCAGCAGGGCGGCCAACCGAATGGGGGAGGCCGCCACCGGCTCCAGCGCCAGGTACGCGGGCAGGTTGTTCACGCCATTGGCCGCCAGCGCGCCGATCCCTGCCAGCTGCAGGAGGGCCGTGAATCCGTTGCCCGTGCCGGAAATCCGCGTGAGGGCCGCGCCCAGGCCGTGGTCGTGCAGGGCCTGGACGATGAGGAACAGCCCCATGGCCAGCAGGACCGGCTGGACGGGGAGTATCCGCCACCGCACGGCCTTCGTGCGGCGCAGCACGAACACGGCCAGCAGGAACAGCGCCGCCACCGACGCCGGAATCCACACCGGAATCCCGGAAACCAGTGCCGGCAGCAGCACCGCCACGGTGACACCGCTGACGACGAGCAATGCCCTGTCCGCAGGTTCGGGAACCACCGGCGGCGCAAAGCGGCCGCGCAGATCGCGCCGGAAAATCAGGAACAGGAACGCTGCCGGGACCGCAACGCCCACCACAGCCGGCGCCCACAGCAGCTGCGCAAAACCCAGCGGACTCACGTCGAGGCGGTGCTGGGCCAGCAGGTTCGTGAGGTTGGAAACCGGCAGCAGCAGCGACGCCGTATTTGCCAGCCAGACGGTGCCCAGCGCAAACGGCAGCGGGTGGATTTTTGCATGCCGTGCCAGCGACACCACCACCGGCGTGACGAGCACGGCCGTGGTGTCAAGGGACAAAAACACCGTGCACGCCGTGGCGAGCCCCAGCGAAACGAGCCACAGCAGCAGGACCCGGCCGGTCGGCGTCGTGCCCGGTTTCCGGCGTCGCCCGCCCGCCAGCCTTGCCGTCACAACACGGAACACGCCGGCGTTGTCGGCCAGTTCCGTCACCACGGTCATCGCCACCACGAACAGCAGGATGGGCACGGTGCGCCCGGCCAGTTCCGTGAAGGAATCCCAGCGGAGCAGCCCGGTGGCCAGCAGGAGCAGCCCCGCAGCAAAAAGGGCGGACGGAGTTCCGGCGGCCAGGACCCTCTTCATGCCCCGACCGGACTCTCGGGAATTTGCAATGCCGTCCGGGCCAGAATTTCCCGGCACGCCAGGATGGCCGGACGGCGCCGGCTGGCCCGCCGGGCCGAGGTGAACACCGTGCGACGGGGGAGCCCGGGCAAATCGATGAGCGTAAGGGCCGGCGGCCGGCCCTTCCACATCAGATCGGGCATGAGTCCCACAGCGTTGCCCGATTCAATGAGGCGTATCTGGGCTTGGAGATCGGCCGTTTCAAAGCGCACGTCGGGCTCAAAGCCGGCCTGCCGGCATGCCTGCTCGGCCCAGTGCCGGGATGCGGCGCCGCGGGGTTCCATGACCCAGGGAAGCGCTGCGGTGTCCGCAACGTCAGTGATGGGCTCGGTGCGGAGGTTCGCCATCCCGCCGGCCACGCCCGGAGCCGGCACGGCCAGCCGGATGGCGTCCGTGGTCAGCACCACCCGGTCCAGTTCGGGGTGCCGGGGCGCCGCATGGCCCGGATACTGTTCGGCCACCACCAGGTCAAAGTCGCGCGCCCAGGTCTCATACAGGGCGGTCTCCGGTTCCCGCTGCACCATTTCAATCCGTACCTCCGGATAGTCCTGTGCCATGGCGGTCAGCATCTCCGGCAGCAGCGCCAGCGCGGCCGACTGGAACACGGCGAGCTTCACCGTGCCAGCCACCGTGGTCAGGGACGCGGACATGTCCGCTTCGGCGCGTTCGAGCGTCTCCAGGATTTCAGCGGTGTGGGCCACAAGGATCTCCGCCTGGGGCGTGAGCTGCACGCGCCGGCCCACCTTGCGCAACAGCTTCACGCCCGCTTCCTTTTCCAAAAGGGCCAACTGTTGGGACACAGCGGACGGGCTGTACTGCAGGGCGAGCGCCACGTCGGCCAGGGTGCCGCGGATGTGCAATTCGCGCAGCAGGCGCAGGCGCTTGACATCCAACACGCGCACCTCCAGATAGTTAAGGAAAATCGACTGATATTCATTAAAAAACATCACTTTTACTTATTGAATATTAGTCCCATACTGGACTTAAAGGTAACCCGTTTGGCGTCACCGTAGACGGTCGGGACGGGTCTAAAGCAACGCCGGAGACCGGTAGAAAAGAACGAACCAGAGACCATGACAAGCACCGTCAGCGCGGACACCGCCGCCACCATTCCGATCCCGGGCAACGACCTTGCCGAAGAGACCATCGCCCTTGTCCGGCACTGGCTCAGCGAGGCATCCAAGTTCCCCGCTGATGTTTCCGCCCAGCGCCTCGCCGGCGTCTTGAAAGACCCCAACGGACTGGACTTCACTGTGGGGTTCGTTGACGGGGTCATCCGCCCCGAAGACCTGGCCGTGGCCGGACGGAACCTGGCCAGGCTGGCGCCCAAGGTGCCCGCCTTCCTGCCCTGGTACATGCGCGGCGCCGTCCGCCTCGGCGGCGTCATGGCGCCTGTCCTGCCGCAGCTTGTCATCCCGATTGCCCGCAAGGTGCTGCGCGAGATGGTGGGGCACCTGATTGTGGACGCCACCGACGCCAAGCTGGGCCCGGCCATCGCCAAGATCCGCCAGGGCGGGGTGGATCTGAACATCAACCTCCTGGGCGAGGCCGTGCTGGGCGAAAACGAAGCCGCCCGCCGCCTCGAGGGCACCATGCGCCTGCTGGCCCGCGACGACGTCGACTACGTCTCGATCAAGGAATCCTCCACGGTTGCCCCGCACTCCGCCTGGGCCTTTGACGACGCCGTCGACCACGTGGTGGAAGAACTCACGCCCCTTTATGCGCTGGCCAATTCCTTCCCCAAGCCCAAGTTCATCAACCTGGACATGGAGGAATACAAGGACCTCACCATGACCATCGCGGTGTTCAAGCGCATCCTGGAGAAGCCGGAGTTCAGGAACCTGGAAGCGGGCATCGTGCTCCAGGCCTACCTGCCGGACACCCTTGGCGCCATGATCGAACTGCAGGAATGGGCTGCCCGGCGCCGGGCCGACGGCGGCGCCGCCGTCAAGGTGCGCATCGTCAAGGGCGCCAACCTGCCCATGGAACAGGTCCAGGCGTCCGTCTATGGCTGGCCGCTGGCAACCTGGGGCACCAAGCAGGACTCCGACACCAACTACAAGCGCATCGTCAACTACGCGCTGACCCCCGAACACATCAATAATGTGCACATCGGCGTGGCCGGGCACAACCTCTTTGACGTGGCCCACGCCTGGCTGCTGGCCAAGCAGCGCGGCATCAGCGCCACCTCCGGCCGGCTGGAATTTGAGATGCTGCTGGGCATGGCCACCGGCCAGGCCGAGGCCGTCCGCAAGGATGTCGGCGCACTGCTGCTGTACACACCGGTGGTCCACCCCGGCGAATTCGACGTCGCCATCGCCTACCTCATCCGCCGGCTCGAAGAGGGCGCCAGCCAGGACAACTTCATGTCCGCCGTCTTTGAACTCTCCGACAACGAGGCCCTGTTCGAACGCGAGAAGAACCGCTTCCTGGCATCGCTTGCCGACCTCGACGCCGGGGTCCCCGCACCGAACCGCGTCCAGGACCGTGCAGAAACCCCGCGGCCCTCCTCCGCGGAATTCTTTGCCAACACCCCGGACACCGACCCGGCCCTGCCCGCCAACCGCGCCTGGGGCAGGGACATTCTGGCCCGCATCCCCGGCTCCGAGCTCGGCAACGACATCGTGGAAGCCAGCCGCGTCGCGGACGTCGACCAGTTGAACGGCATCGTGGACACGGCACTGGAGGCCGGCAGGGCCTGGGGAGCCCTGAGCGGCGCTGAGCGCGCCGCCGTGCTGCACCGCGCCGGCGCCACGCTGGAAAGCCGGCGCGCCGAGCTCATGGAGGTCATGGCCGCCGAGACCGGCAAGACCCTGGACCAGGGCGACCCGGAAGTGAGCGAAGCCATCGACTTCGCCCACTTCTACGCCGAGCGCGCCAAGGACCTGGACACGGTCGACGGCGCCACCTTCGTCCCGGCGAAACTCACCGTGGTGACGCCCCCGTGGAACTTCCCCGTCGCCATCCCGGCAGGATCCACGCTGTCGGCACTTGCCGCCGGATCCGCCGTCGTCATCAAGCCTGCCACCCAGGCCCGCCGCAGCGGCTCCGTCATGGTGCAGGCGCTGTGGGACGCCGGCGTGCCGCGGGAGGTTTTGGCCCTGGTGCAGCTGGAAGAGCGCGGACTTGGGCAGGCACTTGTCTCACACCCCGCGGTGGACCGGGTGATCCTCACTGGCGGTTACGAAACGGCCGAGCTGTTCCGCAGCTTCCGCACGGACCTGCCCCTGCTGGCTGAGACGTCCGGCAAGAACGCCATCATCGTCACGCCCAGCGCCGATCTTGATCTTGCCGCCAAGGACGTGGTGCAGTCCGCGTTTGGGCACGCAGGGCAGAAGTGCTCCGCGGCGTCTCTGGTGGTCATGGTCGGCTCCTTGGCGCAGTCCGCCCGCTTCCACAACCAGCTCCTCGACGCCGCCCGCAGCATGGTCGTGGGATACCCGGAAACGGCCACCAGCCAGATGGGCCCAATCATTGAGCCGGCCGCCGGCAAGCTCCACAGGGCCCTGACCACTCTGGATGCGGGCGAATCCTGGGCCATCGAGCCCAAGCAGCTCGATGCCACGGGCAGGCTGTGGTCCCCGGGTGTGCGCACCGGGGTTGCGGACGGCTCCGAATTCCACCTCACCGAGTACTTTGGCCCCGTGCTGGGCGTCATGGAGGCGGAGACTCTCGAGGACGCCATCGCCATGGTCAACAGGATCGACTACGGGCTGACCAGCGGCCTGCACTCGTTGGATTCGGCGGAAATTGGTCTGTGGCTGGATACCATCCAGGCCGGGAACCTGTACGTGAACCGGGGCATCACCGGTGCCATCGTCCAGCGCCAGCCGTTCGGCGGCTGGAAGAAGTCGGCCGTGGGTGCCGGAACGAAGGCAGGCGGCCCGAACTACCTGGTGGGCCTGGGCAACTGGGAACCTGCTGTCTCGACGGCCACGGCGGCGCTGGGCGACGCCGCGCGCAAGATGCTTAACGCCGCCGCCGGCCTCTCCGCCAGCGAGCAGGCGTTCCTCACCCGTTCGCTGCACAGCGACGCCGCCGCGTGGGCGGACGAGTTTGGCGCGGCCAAGGATGTCTCCGGCCTCTCGGCGGAACGCAATGTGTTCCGCTACCTGCCGCTGCATCCGCTGGTCCGCCTGGCCGAGGGCGAGTCCGTTGCCAAGCTGCTTCGCGTCCTGGCGGCAGGAATCACCGCCGGCGCCACCCCGGAGGTTTCCACCGCCGTCGCGCTTCCCAACGCCGTGGCAGCGCTGCTGGTGAGCCTGCGCATCCGCGTCACCGTGGAGAACGACGCCGACTGGCTGGTCACGGCGCGACGCTTCGGCGCCGGGCGGATCCGCCTGATTGGCGGGGACTCCAGCGCCCTTTACGAGGCAACGGACGGCCGCCCCGACCTGGCGATCTACCACAATGCGGTCACCGAGGCCGGGCGGATTGAGATGCTGCCGTTCCTGCATGAGCAGGCCGTCAGCATTACGGCGCACCGCTTCGGCACGCCCGACCACCTCTCGGACGGGCTGATCTAGCCACCCTCGTCCATGTTGCACTTGTTGGGCCGGATAGCGCTCTCCCAGGCGTTTTTCGTCCAATAAGTGCAACATAGTCGTTTAAGCGAGGGAGCCTACATCTGGGAGATTCGCACCGTGTTGCCGGACGGGTCGCGGAACGCGCAGTCACGCGGGCCCCAGGACTGCTCGATGGGCTCCTGCAGCACCTCGGCGCCGGTGGCCCTTGCCTGTTCGAACGTTGCGTCGAGGTTGTCTGTCTGGAACACAAGCATCGGCAGCACGCCCTTGGTGAGCAATTCCTGAAGGGCATCGCCGTCGGCCTGGGAGCGGCCGGCATGCGGTTCGGAAATGACAATCCCCAGGCCCGGCTGCGCGTCGCTCCCGAGCGTAACCCAGCGGAACCCGCCGGAGGCGACGTCATTGACCACGGACAAGCCCAGCGCATCGCGGTAAAAGACGACGGCTTCGTCGGTGTTATTGACGGTGACGTTGGTGTATTGCAGTGAAATAGTCATGACACTTACGCTATCGGGCGGCCCGCCGGACGGCTTCTTCATTCCTGCTCGCCTTGTCCTGCACCAGGTTGTTGTTGTTGGCAGGGCCAACAACGGCAGGACTTCGCAGGGGGCGGGTCGCAAATCTGGCAAAGCAGGAGGGCATGGCCTCGACGGCGCTGTGTTCCCTCGCCCGGTACGCGCTGGGAGTCTCGCCCATGATCTCGGTGAATCGGGAGCTGAAGGAGCCCAGCGAGGTGGCTCCCACGGCCATGCAGGCGTCGGTCACGGAGGTGCCGGCCCGGAGCAGCGCGGCCGCCCGTTCAATGCGTCGGGTCATCAGGTAGTTGTACGGCGTCTCCCCGTACGCGGCACGGAACTTCCGGGAAAAGTGCGCGGGGGACATGAAGGCCTTTTGTGCGATGGTCGGCACATCGAGTGGCAGCGCATAGTCCCTGTCAATCATGTCCCGGGCACGCCGCAGCAGGGTCAGCGTGGCAAGTTCCTCCGGGGTCATGGTGTGAAACTACCAGCCAGAGGTGACGGCAAGCTGAAGATTGTCCACCCAGGCATCCACGTCCCGTGGGGAGGAAAGCCTGACCACGTGCAGCCCGGGAATCTCTTGTTCCAGACCAGGCACCACGGCCTTGAGCTTGTTGCGGGCGCGCCAGCCCCAACGGATGATGTGGCCAGGGTCGGTGAAGATGGTGTGAAACGCCGGCTCGATGTTGCCGTTCCACAGCTCCTGGCGTCGCAGCCGGCGCCGGACCGTGCGGCGGATGGGCCGCCACATGGAGAACGGGAACGGGAAATCAAGCCACACGAGCAACTCTGCCCGTTGAGCCAGCAGTTGCCTCACCTGGCGGTACTGCCGTTCCGTGACCCATCCGGGCGCGCCGGTGAAGGCGGCGACGTCCTGGACAAAGGACTCGCGCGGCGTCCAGTCCGGTCCGTGAAAGAGGCTGTCAATTTCAACATGGGGTACGTTCAGCACTGCGCCAATGCGGCCGGCCAGCGTGGTTTTCCCAGAGCCGCTGACACCCGCCACCAGGATGCGCCGGGGACGTGCCGGCAAGGGGTCAATGGCAGTGAGCATTCTCCCGATTCTAGGGCCGTAAGCGCCCCAAACGGTAACCTCCTTTGGCCGGAGGGGAAGGCGGGGGATACTTTGGACTTATGAAGTATGCAAACTCCGTCCTGGACCTCATTGGCAACACCCCGTTGGTAAAACTCAACAAGGTGGCCTTTGGGCTCCAGGCGACTGTCCTGGTGAAACTTGAGTACATGAACCCGGGTGGCTCCGCCAAAGACCGCATAGCCGTCAAGATGCTGGACGAGGCTGCCAAGGAAGGCAAAATCCGTCCAGGCGGCACGGTGGTGGAGCCGACCAGCGGCAACACCGGTGTTGCCATGGCCATGGTGGCCCAGGCCCGCGGCTACAACTGTGTATTTGTGGTTCCGGACAAGGTGGGCGAGGACAAGCGCGCCGTCCTGCGGGCCTATGGCGCGGAGGTGGTGGTAACCCCGACGGCGGTCGCTGCTGACAGCCCGCAGTCCTACTACGGCGTCTCCGACCGTCTGGTCAAGGAGATTCCCGGTGCCTACAAGCCCGACCAGTTCTCCAACCAAAACGGCCCGCTCAGCCACTACGAGACCACCGGCCCCGAAATCTGGCGCGACACCGAAGGCAGGGTCACCCACTTCGTCGCCGGCGTGGGCACCGGCGGCACCATTTCCGGCACCGGCCGCTACCTGCGTGAAGTCTCCGCGGGCCGCCCCGCAGACGAGGGCGGCGAAGTCCGAATCATCGGCGCCGACCCCGAGGGCTCCGTCTACTCCGGGGGCACCGGCCGGCCGTACCTGGTGGAGGGCGTGGGCGAGGACATGTGGCCTGCTTCCTACGATCCCAAGGTCCCACACCAGATCATCGCGGTCACGGACAATGACAGCTTTGCCATGACCCGGCGCCTGGCCCGTGAAGAAGGACTGTTGGTCGGAGGATCGTCAGGCATGGCCGTGGTGGCCGCGCTGGAAGCCGCCAAGGGGCTGGGACCGGAAGCCGTCGTTGTCGTACTACTTCCGGACAGCGGACGCGGCTACCTGGCCAAGATCTTTGATGACAAGTGGATGCAGTCGTACGGCTTCCTGAAGGCTACCGACGAACCCGCCATCGGGGAATTGTTGAAGTCAAAGACCGGGCAGCTGCCGGACCTGGTCCACATCCACCCGAACGAGACGGTCCGGGACGTTATTAACCTGATGGCCGAATACGGCGTTTCCCAGATCCCCGTGCTCTCCGCCGAGCCGCCAGTGGTGATGGGCGAGGTGATCGGCTCCGTCGACGAGCGCACGCTGACCGGGAAGCTGTTCCGCCACGAGGCCAAGCTGACGGACAAGATCACCGAGCACATGCAGCCGCAACTGCCCATCATCGGCTCGCTGGAACCGATCTCCGCCGCACGCACGAAGCTTCAGGACGTGGACGCGCTCATGGTGACGTTTGTGGGTGCGCCCGTTGGCGTGCTGACCCGCCACGACCTGCTGAACTACCTCAACGACTAGGAGACACCATGACTGACCCCACAAACACCGGCTTCAATACGCGCGCCGTCCACGCCGGGCAGACTCCCGACCCCACCACGGGCTCCGTCATCCCGCCGCTGTACCAAACCACCACCTTTGCCCAGGACGGGATCGGCAAGCTGCGCAACGGCTACGAATACGGCCGCGGCACCAACCCCACCCGCGACGCCCTGCAGGCCCAGCTCGCAGCCCTTGAAGGCGGCGAATTCGCGTTCAGCTTCGCCTCCGGCCTGGCCGCCGAGGACGCCCTGATCCGGGCACTGCTGCTTCCGGGCGACCACATCATCATGGGCAATGACGTCTACGGCGGCACCTACCGGCTCATCAACCGCGTGCTGTCCGTGTGGGGCATCAGCAACGCTGCTGTGGACATGAACGACGGCGATGCGCTGCGGGCCGCCGTTGCCGCCGGCGGGCCCGAGGGAAAGACGAAGATGGTCTGGGTGGAGACGCCGTCGAACCCAATGATGAAGATTACCGACATCACCGCGCTCGCCGGTGTGGCCCATGACGCCGGGGCCCTCCTGGTCGTCGACAACACCTTTGCGTCCCCCTATCTGCAAAACCCCCTCGCCCTGGGTGCCGACGTGGTGGTGCACTCCACCACGAAATACATTGGCGGCCACTCCGATGCCTCCGGCGGCGCCATCATCCTCTCCGACGCCGAAGCCGCCGAAAAGATCGGCTTTGTGCAGTTCGCAGTGGGCGCCGTGTCCGCGCCGATGGAAGCCTGGCTGACCACGCGCGGGCTCAAGACGCTGGGCGTGCGCATGGACCGGCACTCCTCCAACGCGCAGGAAATTGCCGAATGGCTGCTGACCCGCCCCGAAGTTGAAAAGGTGCTGTACCCGGGACTGCCGGGGCACCCCGGGCACGAGCTTGCCGCCCGCCAGATGCGCGGCTTCGGCGGCATGATCTCCGTGCAGTTCAAGGGCGGGGAAACGGCGGCGCGCAAGGTGGCCGAGTCCACCCACGTGTTCACGCTGGCCGAATCGCTGGGCGGCATCGAATCGCTCATGAACTACCCCTCGGAGATGACGCACGCCTCCGTCAAGGGCACCGAGCTGGCCGTCCCCGAGAACCTGATTCGCCTGTCCGTGGGCATCGAGGATGTCGCGGACCTGATCGCGGATCTGGAGCAGGCCATCGGTTCGCTCTGACACCTTCCCCTAAGCAAGGTACGACGGCGGTGGGCCACCTTCCCTGAAAAGGTGGCCCACCGCCGTCGTACCTTTTGCGGACACCGACGCCCCCTCAGATCCGGGTCACTTTCTGCCGACGCTCCCGCAGCTAGGTATGGCAGGCCAATCGCCGTTCGCTCCTGCAGAGGGAGCGTCCGGATTTGGACCCGCAGAAGTTCAGGAGCGTTTCTGGAAAATCCCCCGAATCTGAGGGAGCGTCGGTAAGGGGTGCGGACTAATCTTCGGGCATGCCGTCAATCCAGTCCATGTACCGCCGCAGCGAGCGCTCCGTGATGGGGCGTGCCCCTGAATCGATGGTGCGGAAAGCGCCGTACATACGGTCAAATGCCAAGGGCATCGCCGTGTCCAAGATGTGCTGGATGGCCTTCTTGGGCAGCGGAATGTTGTTGACATAGCTGCGCATGGCGTTGACCGATTTCCCGTCCCCTCCGATGGCGATGGTGTCGCCCGTCAGGAGGGCGCCGCGGCCGGCGGCCCCGGCGGGCCAGAGCAAGAGGCTGCTGCCGGCGAAGTGCCCGCCGCACTGGAGCAGGGACAGCCCCGGCAACAGCTCCACTTCGTCTTCCCAGAGACGGATGGACGGGTCGGGGCGGCGAATCCACTGTTTATCCGCCGCCGCCACATAGACGGGTGCGTTGCCGAAGGCGTGGCTCCACTGAATCGAGGACCCCGTCAGGTGCGGGTGGCTGGCCGCGACCGCGGCCACGCCGCCGAGCGCCCGGACCGCGGCAATGCCGGCGTCGTCAATAAATCCCGGCGGCTCCCAGAGCAGGTTACCGCGCGCCGTCTGCACCAGCAGGGCGCGCTGACCGATGCCCAGCTCGGGCACGGCTTCGACGGCGTGCAACTTTGGTTCCAGCTCCGTCACGGTGATTTTGTATCCCTCCGCGGAGAGCTCTTCCCTGGTGGTCCAGCGCTGGCCGTCCGCTGGCACCCACTGCCGCTCGTCGGCGCAGACCGCGCAGATGTCCGGGGGAGCGGCCGTGTCGGAATGTTCGATCGCGCACGTGGCGCACGTCCAGATCGGCATTGGATCTCCTGGTGGTCGGTTGACGGCAATGACACCAGTGAACCACCTTAAGCGGACTTCAGGTCAAGACGGAATTCCGGCAGCCGCGCATTCCGTGGAGGCCTTGGACGGGCCGCACGCGAGTGCGCACTTGAGCGCATACACCATTGATCTGTTAATTTTGGTTCCGGAAGGATAACAACTCCCTGATTTAGGTATCGATTTGATATCGGTTGGAAATTCCTTTAGCGTTGAGGATGCCCTGCGGGGCCGGCCGCATCAAGAGTGGCCCACGAATGCCCGGACCTGCCACCACCGCACACCGTCATGCAGCAGGCCACGGAAACAACCTCCATATCTATAGGTTGGACGGTGGCGTGCAGATGTCCGGGGACGGGCGGAGCGAAGGTGGCCGTTGGGAGAACGCATCCATGAAGAACACAAAATTGACGCGCAATATTAGCCGCGGACTTGCCATTGCTGCCATTGCGGGAGCTGGTCTGGCAGTGGCCGGAACCGGTGCCAACGCAGCGGATGGAAGCACCTGGGACTCTCTGGCGCAGTGTGAAAGCGGTGGCAACTGGGCCATCAACACCGGCAACGGCTTCTCCGGCGGACTGCAGTTCACGCCGAGCACCTGGGCGGCCTACGGCGGAACCGGGGCCCCGGAGAGTGCAAGCCGCGATCAGCAGATCGCAGTAGCTGAGAAGGTACAGGCCGGACAGGGCTGGGGCGCATGGCCTTCCTGCGCCGCGCAGCTGGGACTCTCCGGCGGCGGCGCACCTGCTCCCTCACCGGCCGCTGTCCCGGCACCGGCACCTGTGGCAGCACAGTCGTCGGAGGTTGCCCCCGTGCAGCAGGCTCCGGTGCAGCAGGCTCCGGTGCAGCAGGCTCCGGTGCAGCAGGCTCCGGTGCAGCAGGCTCCCGTGCAGCAGGCTCCGGTGCAGCAGGCTCCCGTGCAGCAGGCTCCGGTGCAGCAGGCTCCGGCCGAGGCGCCCGTGGCCGTCAGCGGCAAAACCTACACGATCGCGTCCGGCGACACACTCAGCACCATTGCCCAGAAGATGGGCATCAAGGGCGGCTGGGAAGCGCTGTACAACGCCAACGCCGACACCGTTGTCCATGCCGACCTCATCTTCACCGGCCAGGTGCTCCAGCTCCCGGCCTAATCCCCACTTGCCGGCCCAATAAATCGCTGGCGCGATTTATTGGGAACCTGGCAAGCGTGGGCCCATCCAACGGCTCCTGCACGTTTTGCTCCGCCACTTGCCGGCCCAATAAATCGCTGGCGCGATTTCTTGGAACCTGGCAAGCGTGGGCCCAAGACTGGCGTTTGCAAGTCCCGCATTGAGTTGAGGGGGCGCATCATCACCTGAAAAGGTGGTGATGCGCCCCCTCAACGTCGTGGTGATCCATACCAGCGCAGTTTGCCGGGCCGTCACACCCGGGAGGCAGCGGCACCCACCCGGGCAACGTCGTCGTAGGTGTAGACGGGCTTGCCGCCAATGAACACCTTCAGCGCCCGCTGCATGACGTCCAGGGGATCCCCGCTCCACAGCACCAGGTCCGCGTCCTTGCCCACGGCCAGGGAGCCGATCCGATCGGCCAGGCCCAGCACCTTGGCCGGGTTGATGGTGATGGCGCGCAGCGCCGTGTCCCGGTCCAGGCCCTCCTTCACCGCAAAGGTGGCCTGGTGCACCAGAAAATTGATGGGCACGACGGGGTGGTCCGTGATGATGGAAATCTCCACGCCGGCGGCCGCCAGCTTGCCCGGGTTGGCGATGGAGCGCCCCCGCAGCTCCGGCTTCGACTTGGTGGTGAACAGCGGACCAATCAGCACCGGGATGCCACGTTCTGCCAAGACGTCGGCAATGACGTGCGCCTCGGTGCCGTGGTCAATGACCAGCTCGTAGCCAAATTCATCAGCCAGGCGGATTGCCGTGGCGACGTCGTCCGTCCGGTGGCAGTGCTGGCGCCACGGGATCTCCCGGCGCAGCACCATGGCCAGCGCCTCCATCTGCGCGTCGCGGGGCCGCGGTTCCGGCTTGGCCAGCCAGTTTTGCGCCGCCATGAACGCCTGGCGGATCACCAGGGCTGTTCCCAGCCGGGTGGAGGGCGTCTGTTTCTTTTCCCCGTATACATTCTTGGGATTCTCGCCCAGTGCCGATTTCAGGCCGCTGGGGGAGCGCAGCACCATTTCCTCGATGTAACGCCCATGCGTGTGCAGCGCCACTGCCAGCCCGCCAATGGGGTTGCCCGAGCCGGGGTTGACATTCACTGCCGTTATGCCGCCCGCCAGGGCGTCGTCAAAGCCGGGGTCAAAGGGATCGACGGCGTCGATGGCGCGGACCGCCGCCATGACCGGATCCGTCATCTCGTTGACGTCGCTGGTGGAGCCCACCTCTCCCTCGGGATGCATTCCCAGGTGGACGTGGGCGTCGATGAAGCCGGGAAGCAGCCACCGACCCTTCGCATCCAGCACGTCCGCGCCCTCCGGCACCTGGACGGAAACGCCCAGGGCCAGGATCCGCCCGCCCTCCACCAGAACGGTGCCGTCAAACGGTTCGCCGTCAATCGGGACCACATGGGCATTGGTGATGGCCAGCACGCGCTTCTTCGCTGCGTCCGCGGCTTCCCGGATGGCCGCGCTGATGGAGGCCGTGTTGACGGACGGCATGGCGGGGACGGGCTGTGCCTTGCCCCTGGGCTTTCCGCCGGGCGTCCCCGCCGGCCGGGCAGCGTTGGCCGGCTTCGTCACGCGTCCCGGAACAAAGGCGGGCCTGGGGGTGGGCAGTGTGGGGGTCATGACGGCCTTTCAATGCATGCGCGCTGGTTCGCGGCGGAATCCGTGCGGGCCTGTGGGCCCAGTCCCAACTTACCGCGCCTGCCCCGGCACGGGCAGACCCTGCACATAGGCTGGGTGCATGAATCACAAAACCGCATTGATCACCGGCGTGGGCCGCACGGTGGGGATAGGCGCCGGCATTGCCCATGCCCTCGCCGCCGACGGCTGGGACCTGGTCCTGAACTACTGGCAGGCCTACGACTCCCGCATGCCCTGGGGCGAGCAGCCCGACGACGTCCGCACCCTCACGGCCGAACTCACCGCTGCCGGCGCCCGTGTCTGGGCGCTGCCGGCCGACCTGGGCGACCCAACCGGCGTCGAGCATCTTTTTGCGCAGATCGCCCAGGAGGCAGGGCCGTTGGAAGGCATGGTGCTCTCCCACAGTGAATCGGTGGACTCCGCGATCATGGACACCTCCCTGGCGAGCTTTGAACGCCACTTCGCCGTCAACACGCGGGCCAGCTGGCAGCTGATAGCGGCCTTTGCCGCACAGGCCGTGCCCGACGGCGGCGCGATCGTGGCGCTGACCAGCGACCACACGGCGTTCAACCTGCCGTACGGTGCGTCGAAGGGCGCACTGGACCGGATCGTGATTGCCGCGGCACGCGAGCTGGGCGGCCGGGGGATCAGCGCCAACGTGCTCAATCCCGGCCCCGTGGATACCGGCTGGATGGACGGCGCCACCCGGGCGGCGATGACGGCGCTGCAGCCGGGCGGGCGGCTGGGCACCCCGGCGGATGTGGCCCCGACGGTCGCGTTCCTGCTTTCTCCGGGCGGGCGCTGGGTGAGCGGGCAGCTCATCAAGGCCGACGGCGGCTTCTCGGCGTGACCCAATGTCTCTCTGCGCAAGACTCAGCGAGAGTTTGTCGCCAGCGACCAAGATGAGTAGTACTGGCCACGAGTTCTGCGCAGAACGGAAGTTCAGACGCTTGCAGCCTGCCATCAGGGAGTCAGGAAGACGTCAAGAAGCGATGGGGACGCGTTAAGAAGGCGTAAAAACGGCGGCCGCGGCTAGATCACGGGTGTGCGATGAAGGAAGACATCAACGCGCACTCTTTGGAAGCAGGTTCGTCGTGGCATTGCTGACGTGGTTAATTTTGGGGCTGGTGGGACTGGCCCTCCTGGTTTATCTGCTCGCCGCCCTCACCCGCCCCGAGAAGTGGTGACCGGCCACCATGGAGCTTAACGTTCTCTCCCTCATCACCCAGGTGGCCGTGCTGATCCTGCTGCTGGGCGCATTGCACCAGCCCATGGGCCGCTACCTTGCGGCAACGTTCACCAGCCGCAAGCACCTGGCGGTGGAACGCGGCCTGTACAAGCTTTCCGGCATTGACTCCGCGGCGGACCAGCACTGGAAGGTCTACCTGCGCTCGCTGCTCGCGTTCAGCATTGTGTCGATCCTGGTGGTACTCGGCGGCCAAATGCTCCAGGGCCACCTGCCGTTCAACCAGGGGATGGGGGCCGTGGACCCGTGGGTCGCCATGAACACGGCCGTCTCCTTTGTGACGAACACGAATTGGCAGACGTACGTGCCCGAATCCACGTTAGGGTTCGGCGTTCAAATGCTCCTGCTCGCCGTGCAGAACTTCCTCTCCGCCGCCGTCGGACTGGCCGTGGTAGTGGCCCTCATCAGGGGACTTGTCAGGGCCGAAACGCACAACCTGGGCAACTTCTGGGTTGACCTGACCCGCGGCACCCTGCGCGTGCTGCTGCCACTGTCCATCCTGGGTGCCGTGGTCCTGATCGTCACCGGCGTCATCCAAAACTGGGGCGGCACCGACATCCACACCCTGGTCACCGGCGCGCAGCAAACTGTTCCCGGCGGTCCCGTGGCCTCGCAGGAAGCCATCAAGCTGCTGGGCACCAACGGCGGCGGCTACTTCAACGCCAACTCGGCCCACCCGTTTGAAAACCCCACGGCTTTCAGCAGCTTGTTTGAGGTGTTCCTGATCCTGCTGATCCCGTTCTCCCTGCCGGCCATGTATGGCCGGATGGTGGGCGACAAACGCCAGGGCTACACGGTGCTGACTGTCATGGTCGCGTTCTGGCTCGGGTCCACCGCTCTGATGACCTGGGCCGTGGCGGCATTTGCCGGACAGGGCACCGGCGTCGGCGAAGGCTTTGAGCAACGCTTCGGCATCGCGCCAAGCACCTTGTTCGCCACCGCCACCACGCTGACCTCCACCGGCGCCGTCAACGTGGCGCACGATTCCCTCCCGCCACTGGCCGGCGGCCTGGCCATGCTGAACATGATGCTGGGCGAGATTGCGCCGGGCGGCGTGGGTTCCGGACTGTACGGGTTACTGGTGTTGGCCATCGTGGCCGTGTTCATCGGCGGGCTCATGGTGGGGCGCACCCCCGAGTTCCTGGGCAAGAAGATCGGCTCCGCCCAGATGAAGCTGGTGGCCCTGTACATCCTGGTCACCCCCACGCTGGTGTTGCTCGGTACCGCCATCACTGTCTCGATCCCGTACCTGTCCTCCAACGCCCCGGCCGAGGGCCCGCACGGCTTCAGCGAGATCTTGTACGCGTTCACCTCCGCCGCCAACAACAACGGCTCCGCCTTTGGCGGCATCACCAGTTCCGGACCCGGGCTGGCCACCATGCTGGCACTGGCCATGCTGCTGGGCCGGTTCCTGCCCATCGCGTTGGTCCTTGCGCTCGCCGGCTCCCTGGCCAAGCAACGCAAGGTTCCGGACACCTCAGGCACCCTGGCCACGCACGGCCCGCTGTTCGCCACCTTGCTGGGCGGCGTGTCACTGCTCGTCGCCGCACTTACCTATTTCCCGGCCCTCGCCCTGGGCCCGGCTGCCGAAGGACTCATCAAATGAACGTGAGCAACACCATTGGGGCGCTGCCCCTGGCATTCCGCAAACTCAACCCGCGCGCCATGATCCATTCCCCGGTCATGTTCACGGTGCTGATTGGCTCCCTTGCCTGCACGGCAGTGAGCATCCAACAGCTGCTCATTGGCTCCTCCACCGCCGTGTTTTCCATCATCGTCACGGTGTGGCTGTGGCTGACGGTGCTCTTCGGCAACCTGTCCGAGGCGATCGCCGAGGGCCGCGGGAAGGCCCAGGCCGACAGCCTCCGTGCCGCGCGGACCTCGGTCATGGCACGACGCCGGGTGGGCGCCCTGGTGCCGGCCGGCCAGTCAGGCTCCGGCCAGGACGGCTACTCGGAGGAACTGGTGCCCGGCACCGAGCTGTCCGTGGGCGATGTGGTGATCTGTGAGGCCGGGGACCTGATCCCCAGCGACGGTGACGTCATCGAGGGCCTGGCCAGCGTGGACGAATCGGCCATCACGGGCGAATCCGCCCCCGTCATCCGCGAATCCGGCGGCGATCGAAGCTCCGTCACGGGCGGCACCATGGTGCTCTCGGACAGGATCACCATCCGCATCACGGCGGCCAGCGGCAAGACGTTCCTGGACAGGATGATCGCCCTGGTCGAGGGTGCCACCCGCCAAAAGACGCCCAACGAGATTGCGTTGAACGTGCTGCTGGCCTCGCTCACCATCGTGTTCGTGGTGTGTGTCATGACGCTGGCCCCCATGGCCAACTTCGCCCACGCCCTGCCCACCCCGGTGGTCCTGGTGGCCCTGCTGGTCTGCCTGATTCCCACCACCATCGGCGCCCTGGTGCCGGCCATCGGCATCGCCGGCATGGACCGGCTGATCCAGCGCAACGTGCTGGCCACCTCCGGCCGTGCCGTGGAAACCGCCGGTGACATTACCACCTTGTTGTTAGATAAGACGGGCACCATCACCTATGGCAACCGCCGCGCCGTGGCGTTCTTGGCGGCCGACGGCGTTGACCAGCGGGTGCTCATCGAAACCGCACGCTTGTCCTCCTTGGCAGACGAGACCCCCGAGGGACGCTCCATCGTGGAGCTTGCCCTTGACGGGAAGCTATCCGCGCCCAGCCCCGACGAACTCACCGCCGACGTGGAGGTCATAGAGTTCAGCGCGGTCACTCGCATGAGCGGGCTGAACCTGCCCCAGGGGCACCCGGGAAACCCGGGAAACCCTGGGCACCCGGGAAACCCTGGGCACCCGGGAAACCCAGCCCATCCGGGAACTGGAACCGCCGGCGTGCTGGAGGTACGCAAGGGGGCCGCGGCCGCCGTCGAACGTTATGCCAAGGACCGTGGCGGGTTCCTGCCGCAGGAACTTGAAGACGCGGTGCTGAAGATTTCCGGCACCGGCGGCACGCCGCTGCTGGTGGCCACGTACGACGGCGAGCGCGCCCGGGTGTTGGGCGTCATCCACCTGGCTGACGTGGTGAAGCCGGGTATGAAGGAACGGTTCGCCGAACTGCGTGCCATGGGCATCAAGACCATCATGATCACGGGCGACAACAAGATCACCGCGGCCGCCATTGCCGCCGAGGCCGGGGTGGACGACTTCCTGGCCGAGGCAACGCCGGAAGACAAACTGGCGGTGATCAAGGCCGAACAGGCGGCCGGGCGGCTCGTGGCCATGACGGGGGATGGCACGAACGACGCCCCCGCCCTGGCCGCCGCGGATGTTGGCGTGGCCATGAACTCGGGCACCAGTGCGGCCAAGGAAGCGGCCAACATGGTGGACCTGGATTCGGACCCCACAAAGCTGATCGACATCGTGGGCATTGGCAAGCAGCTGCTGATCACCCGTGGTTCGCTGACCACGTTCTCGGTGGCCAACGACGTGGCGAAGTACTTTGCCATTGTGCCGGCACTGTTCGCCGCCACGTTCCCGGGCCTGGGGCTGCTGAACATCATGGGCTTGCATTCCCCAGAGAGCGCCATTGTCTCGGCCGTCATCTTCAACGCACTGGTCATCGTGGCCCTCGTGCCGCTGGCGTTGCGCGGGGTGAAGTACCGGGCGGTTTCCGCAGCGCAGGCGCTGTCACGAAACCTGCTCATCTATGGGCTGGGCGGCGTCATTGCCCCGTTCATCGGCATCAAGCTCATCGACCTGTTGGTCGCCCTCATCCCCACGATTGCCCAGCGCTAAATTAAGGACACCACAATGAACGCTTATGGACGCCAGCTCCTCACGGCCTTTCGGTTCTTGCTTTGCGCCACGCTCCTGCTGGGCCTGGCCTACCCGGTCCTGGTCTTTGGGTTGGGCCAGGCCGTGGCCCCGGCGCAGGCCAACGGTTCCATCATCACGGTGGCCGGCAAGCCCGCCGGGTCGTCCCTGCTGGCCCAGCCCGTCACCGGAGACAAGTTCTTCTACCCGCGGCCCTCGGCCGTGGACTGGAACCCGGAGACCTCCTCGGCTTCCAACCTTGGCCCGAACCAACCCGCCCTGGTGAAGTCCATTGCGGAAAACCGGGCCGAGGTGGCCAAACGCGAGGACGTTGCGCCGACGGCCGTGCCGATCGACGCCGTCACCGCCGGCGGCTCCGGCCTGGACCCTGACATTTCCCCGGCCTACGCCGCCCTCCAGGTGCCGCGGGTCGCCAAGGGGAACGGGCTCAGCCCGGCCGCGGTGCGTCAGCTGGTGAGTGCCAACACCAGCAACGGGCTCAACGCATTCCTTGGCCAGCCCTCCGTGAACACCACCACGCTTAACACCGCGCTGCTCCAAGCGCGGGTGGCGCACTAAGGTGCTGCGAGAATAGGCGCTATGGCACGGGGCATATTACGGATTTTTCTGGGTGCGGCGCCCGGTGTGGGGAAAACCTACTCCATGCTGGAGGAAGGCCATGTCCAGGCGGCGGCCGGGGTGGACGTGGTGGCGGGCATCGTCCTGGACCACGGACGCGAACAAACCCGGGCCCAACTGGACGGGCTCGAACAGCTGCCCATCTTGAAGATCAGCTACCGTGACACCGGATTTGAGGAGCTCGACGTGGCGGCGCTGTTGGCGCGTCGCCCCACCGTGGCCCTGGTGGATGAGTATGCCCACTCCAACATCCCGGGCGCCGGCAACGCCAAGCGTTGGCAGGATGTCGAGGAGCTGCTGGCCGCCGGCATTGACGTGTATTCGACCGTCAACGTCCAGCACCTGGCTTCCCTGGGCGACGTGGTGGAGTCCATTACCGGCGTCCGCCAGCAAGAAACTGTCCCCGATGAGGTGGTGCGGCGAGCCGATCAAATTGAGCTGGTGGACATCCCGCCGGAGCTGTTGCGTCAACGCCTGGGCGCCGGAAACGTCTACGCACGGGACAAGGTTGACGCAGCGCTGGGCAACTACTTCCGGCTGGGAAACCTGACGGCCCTGCGCGAGCTGGCGTTGCTGTGGCTGGCTGACCGCGTCGAGGAGGGGGTTGCCAGGTACCGCCAAACCCACGGGATTGAGGCCAGCTGGCCCACCCGCGAGCGCATCGTGGTGGGGCTGACAGGCGGGGCCGAAGGGGAGTTCCTGCTGCGCCGGGCCGCCAGGATCCTGAGCCGGGTCAGCGGCGGCGAACTCCTGGCCGTCCACATACCACGGTCCGACGGCGTGGCCGGGGACGTCCCCTTGGCCCTGGAAAGCCAGCGCCAACTCGTCACCGACCTGGGCGGCACCTACCACTCGGTGGGCGGGGAAGACCCCGCCCGGGCACTGCTGGACTTTGCCCGCAGCGTGGGCGCCACCCAAATCGTCATCGGCTCCTCACGGCGGAAACCGGTCCTGGGCATCCTTGCCAGTCCCGGTGTGGGGGCGCGCGTGGTCAGGGATGCCGGGGACATCGACGTGCACATGGTCCCGCATCCCCTGGTGGGCAAGAGCCGTCCACGGCTCAGCCGGGGCGAGCTGAACAGAAAACGGGTCATTGCCGGTTTTACGCTCGCCGTGGTGCTGCCGGTGGTGGTCCAGCTGGGCACCGGCGAGCTGAGCCTGCAGCTGACCATGCTCATCCAATTCGCCGCCACAATTGCCGTGGCCCTCGTGGGAGGGTTGTGGCCGGCCGTGGTGGCGGCCGTTTGGAGCAGCCTGCTGCTGAACTACTATTCGGCTCCGCCCGTGGGCACCCTGACCATCAGCGACCCCGAAAACTTCCTGGCTCTACTGGTGTTCCTGTTGGTGGCGGTTGCCGTGGCTCTCGCCGTTGACCAATCAGCGCGGCGTTCCCGTGAAGCCGCCAGGGCCGGCGCGGAGGCGGCCACCCTGAGCGAACTGGCCCGTGGCATCCTCGCCTCCCAAGACACCGTGCAGGTGTTCCTTGAGCAGGTCCGCGAGCACTTTGGCATGCGGACGGTGGCCTTGTTCAGCGGAGTGGGCAGCGACCTGAGCACGTGGCGCCCCGACGCCTCCGTGGGCGAGGACCCGCCCGAAAGTCCGGACAAGGCGGACAACGTGGAGGAAATTTCCGAGCGCCTGGTCTTGGGGCTCAGCGGGCGGATTCTGCCTGCCAGCGACCGCCGTCTGCTGGGAGCCTTCGGTGCGCACCTGATTGCCTTGGAACAACGTGAAGCGCTCACCGTCAGCACGCGCCAGAACCAACAATTGAGCCAGGACAACAAGATCCGCACCTCGGTGTTGCGGGCCGTCTCCCATGATCTGAGGACGCCACTGGCCGGAATCAAGCTGGCCGTGAGCAGCCTGCGCCAAAGCGAAGTGCACTTTGACCCCGAGGATGAGGCAGAACTACTGGCCACCATTGAACATTATTCGGACAGGATGGACGCCTTGGTGGGCAACCTGCTGGACATGTCACGGTTGAGCGCCGACATGGTCTCCCCGGTCATGGGGCCGCTCACCTGGGCCGAGATTCTGCCCGCCGCGCTGCACGGCGTCCCGGCAGGACGGGTACGCAGTGAACTGCCCGCCAACATGCCACCGGTTGAGGCTGACCCGGGTCTGCTGGAACGGGTCATCGCCAACGTTGTGGAGAACGCGGTGAAATACGCGCCGGGTTCGGACATCACCGTGGTTGGCTCCGTGGGCGGCAGCGGCAGTGCCACGGTCAACGGCCACCCGGCCAGCGAGCTGCGCATAGTCGACCACGGCAAGGGTGTGCCCGCAGCGAACGTCATGGCGATGTTCCGCCCTTTTCAAAGGCTCGACGACGTCTCCTACGGCGCGCAGGGAGGCACCGGTGTGGGGCTCGGACTGGCAGTCGCCAAGGGGTTTGCCGAAATTATGGGCGGGGTCCTTGAGGCCGAGGAAACACCCGGCGGCGGGCTCACCATGATCGTTCGGCTTCCGCTGTCCACCGGCGCGAGCACTGCCGACACCATTAATCCCGGCCGCACCAAAAGGGAGACACAGTGACTACTGTATTGATCGTCGATGATGAACCACAGATCCTGCGCGCCCTTCAAATCAACCTGCATGCCCATGGGTACACGGTGGTGCCCTCACCCAATGGGAAAGCGGCGTTACTGGCGGCACAAACCCACGCGATCGACGTCGTCGTTCTTGACCTGGGATTGCCTGACATGGACGGGCTGGAGGTGATTGCCGGGCTGCGCGGCTGGACCGACGTGCCCATCATTGTCCTCTCAGCCCGGCATGGCTCACACGACAAAGTGGAAGCGCTGGACGCCGGTGCGGACGACTACGTGACCAAGCCGTTCGGTCTTGACGAGTTGCTGGCCAGGCTGCGTGCGGCGTCGCGGCGTGCGGGCACCAACACGGCTGAACCACTGGTGGAGACGGCGGAATTCACTGTGGACCTGGCGAACAAACGTGTCACCCGGGCCGGTGAGCCGGTGCGGATGACCCCCACCGAATGGAGCGTGCTGGAGCTTTTGGTGCGCAATCCCGGGCGCCTGGTCAGCCAGCAGCAGATCCTCACAGAGGTGTGGGGGCCGGCCTATGCAAAGGAAGCGCACTACCTGCGCGTCTACATGGCCCAGCTGCGGCGCAAGCTGGAAAGGGACCCGGCCAATCCGGTGCACCTGCTGACGGAGGCCGGCATGGGGTACCGCTTCGCGCAGTGACCTGTCATTTTCAATACTCGTCTGCACTGGGTCCCGCGTGTTTCCAGGGTTGTGCGGGCCAGTAGTGAGCGTTGAATTTTCCGTACTTCCCTGCACTGTTCGCCACTCCCGCTCAGTACTCCTCTGCGCCATTCTTCTCAGGGGCGTAGTGGTTCGGCTGCCCCGCGTTGTCCGCGTTCACTTGTTCTGTAGACGGTGGATCGGCCGATGGTGAACAGCTCGGCCTTGGCATGTTCCCCGGCGGTGTGTCGTTCGAGGAGGTGGTTTTCCTGTTTGACGGTGGGGTTCGGTTGGTCCCCTCGTAGCCTGGCCTTGGCTGTGGCGACCTTCATTCCTTCGCGGGTGCGCATGCGAATGTGGTCGGCTTCGAGCTCAGAAATCATCGCCAACACATTGGACAGCAGTTTCCCCATTGGGCCGGTGGGGTCGTGGACGGAACCGCCGATGCTGAGCTTGATTTCGCGGTTAGCGAGGTCATCAGCAATTTGATGGGCCTCCCGAACGGAAGGGGCCAGGCGGTCAAGCTTCGTGACGACAAAGGTATCCCCTTCTCTGCACCCGGCCAGGGCTTCATGAAGTCCTGCACGGTTCTTGTTTCTGCCGGTAAAACCTTGATCAACATCAATCCGTTTTGACTCAACACCAAGAACGGTGAGTGCGTCACACTGTGCGGCGAGGTCTTGCGCTTCGCTGGACACGCGTAGCCGATCAATAATTTGGACATGCCCCATGGTGTTTCATATAGCGCCCGCGTCACCGGACGTGGCACCGGACGGGTCTAACGGGACTGTGCGGGCCTAGAGTTCGCAACGACCGAGCTTTTGAGCCGATGCACCGGGGAAGGACCGGCTTACGGGACTGTTTGGCGTTGTCTGTGTGGGACACCCCTTTCGGGACAGCGGGGGAAGGAGATTATGCCAACGGTCGTGCTGGTGGGTCCCTAGACTTGCTTGCATGACTGACTCTGTCGTTCAACAGGCCTATGCCGAACGGGCATCCGAGTACACCGCCATTCTTGGGACCGTGGATGACATGCATGAGCTTGATCGGAACCGCATAGGACAATGGGCCCGGAAGATTAAAGGCCGCATCATCGACGCCGGATGCGGACCAGGACATTGGACGGATTTTCTTCACCAACGGGGTGCCGACATCTCAGGCATTGACGTGGTGCCCGAATTCATTGAGAGCGCCCGCCTTCGCTTCCCCGATGTATCATTCAGAGTCTCATCGCTCCGCGCCCTCGACGAAGCCGATGGCAGCCTAAATGGAGTGCTGGCCTGGTATTCACTGATTCACCTGCCGCCAGCAGAACTACCGCCCGTTCTCTCCGAGCTCGCGCGCGTTCTTTCGCCTCAAGGGCACTTGCTCGTGGGCTTTTTCGATGGCGAGCCCGCAGAACCGCTCGACCATGCTGTTGCCCCGGCGTACTACTGGTCAGTCGATCAGATGAACTCCCTGCTGCATGACGCCGGGTTCGCGGTGATCGATACCGAAGCCCGCCAAGATTCCGGTAGCCGCCCGCACGCAGCAATCTCTGCGATTGCCCGGTAAGCATTCCCCTAGAGGGTACCGGCGTGGGTGATGCGCTGAGTATCCAGCCGGATTATGCGCCGGCAGTGAGCAAGTGCTCATGGTCGCGACCGACGTGGAAGATGCCAACGATCGCAACGGTCTCGTTCAGCACGGCGTATGCGATGACGACACGTTTCCTGTACCCATCGTCCGCAGCCCCGGACGGAGATCGTCGCGCGATATCCCGCGGTAGGGGAAGTCGGCGAGACTTTCACAAAATGCGACAATCGACTCAGTAAATCTCGCAGCGTTGCCGGGTGAGCCTGCTGCGGCGATGAAATCGTAAAGCTCCTCAAGCTGTGTGACGGCCTCGGGCCGGCGAAGGGCGCCAATCGAAGCAGTGATCCAGCCACTAAACGAAGTTAGAAGTCACACCTTTCCTTTGTTCTTGTGTCCGCTTTCTTCTAACTGAGCTTTGCCCCGGCGGTGTCAACGAAGGGGCTAAGTGCTGAGGTCATGATTGCACCCAATTTGCCGTGTCCTGCGTCATTCGGGTGCAACTGGCCGGGCTCAGGGAAGCGATAGAACTCCGGATGTCGTCGAAGGCGGCATTTTGACCTGTAACGAGCGGAAGTCGTGCCTCCTCGGCGCACTCGGCATGCATGGGGAAGAGAAAATGACATGACCGACGTCACGCGAATCTAGGCTATTTAGTCGTAAACGCATTAGTAAGGTTATGACTATGACAAAACGGTCCTCCCTGGCTTTGGCCGTGCTTGCACTGCTCGAAGAAGCTCCCATGCACCCGTACCGCATGCAGCAACTGATCACCCTGCGGGGCAAGGACAAGGTCATCAATGTCGGCCAGCGGGCCAGCCTGTACACCACCATTGACAGGCTCTCCCGGGACGGCCAGATCCGGGTTTCTGAAGTTGAGCGGGACGGTCAGCGCCCCGAGCGCTCCGTCTATGAAATAACCGACGCGGGACGCGCCACCGCCCACGGCTGGCTCACCGACATGCTTTCAGTTCCCAAGCGCGGCTTCCCCGACTTCCATGCCGCGCTTGCCCACGCCCCCATGCTTACTCAGGAGGCGTTGACAGCGTTGTTGCGGAGCCGCCGTGACTTGGTCGCCGCGGAAGTGGCCGAGCTGAGGGAGGAGATCACCCGTGTCTCGGCGTTCCTGCCCAGGGTGGTCCTGTTGGATTCGGAACTCATGTGCCGGACGCGGGCCACAGAGCTCGACTTCCTGGACGACGTCCTGTCCGAGTTGGAATCCGGTGCCATGACCTGGAGTCGGGAATCCCTGGCCGCGTTGTCCCAGACGAACGAGCCGCACCCGTAATGCCCCATGGCCAAGCCCCCACAACTTTGCACATCTTCACGAGAAGGAATCATGCATGAAATCATCGGCCCCACCCATCGGCCGGGCACGCTCCATTGCCCTGGTCTCGCTCTTCATGGCGTCGTTCATGGAGCTTTTGGACGCCACCATTGTCAACGTTGCGCTGCCTGACATTGAGCGCGCCATGGATGCCCACAACGCCGAGCTGCAGTGGATGGTGGCGTCGTACACCTTGGCGCTGGCCATCGGTCTCATCACCGGATCCCGACTGGGCGACATTTATGGGCGTAAGAAGGTCTTCATCATCGGTCTTGTGGTGTTCACTGCGGCCTCAGTGCTGTGCGGCATGGCCATGAACCCGGAAATGCTGATTGCCTCCCGCGCGCTTCAGGGCTTTGCGTCGGCTGCCATGATTCCGCAGGTGCTCTCCAGCCTGCAGGTCATGTACAAGCCGTCCGAGCGGGCCGGTGCCATGGCAGGGTTCTCGGCGCTGGCCGGCGTGGCAGCGGTGTCCGGACCCATCCTCGGAGCCATCCTGACCGACGCCAATATCTTTGGATGGGGCTGGCGCACCATCTTCTTGGTCAACGTTCCCGTCGGAATTTTTGCCGTGATCTGTGCCGTGAAGTTCGTTCCGGAATCAGTGGCGCCGGTCCGGCACAGACTCGACCTGTCCGGCGTCGTGCTCCTGGCCGTGGGTATGCTGGCCATCCTGTACCCGCTGACCATGGGACGCGAAGACGGCTGGCCGCTGTGGACGTTCCTGACGATGGGCTTCGGCCTGGTGGGGCTGGTGGGCTTTGTGCTGCTGCAACGGCGCGAGGAGAGGAAGGGAGCCAAGCCACTGGTCGCGATGTCGCTGTTCAAGAACCGGCCGTTCGCCGCCGGCATCGCCATGATGTTCCTGTTTTTCATTCCCATGAACGGCTTCTTTCTGATCCAGACCCTGTTCCTGCAGCTGGGCCTGCAGTACCCGATCTTGAAGGCCGGACTCACCATGATCCCGTTCTCCATCATGGTGCCGGTGCTGGCCGGGCTGTCCGCGGCCATCCTGGCGCGCAAGATTGGGCGCGTGGTCCTGCAGCTGGGGCCGCTGGTCATTGCGGCCGGTTTCGTGGTGCTGATCCTCACGGTCCAGGCAGTGGGCGGAACCGTCACCCCGTGGCACCTGGTTACCGGCCTGGCGCTGAGTGGCGCCGGTTTTGGCATGGTGGTGGCGCCCGTGGGCATCTTTGTGCTCTCCGAGGTTCCCACCAGGTTCGCCGGCAGTGCGTCCGGACTGTTCAACACCACCAGCCAGCTCTCCGGAGCGCTCGGCGTGGCGATAGTGGGCACCGTATTCTTTGACGCCCTCGACTCCAGCGGCGCGCACAGCCAGTCCGGCGTGTTTATTGACGGCTTCACCTTCACAATGTGGTTCATGGCCGCCGGTATGGTGCTGGCCTCCGCGGCGGCAACGTTCCTGCCGCGCTGGGCTTCCGAATCCGATCTGGCCGGGGATGCGCCCGCGCTGGTCGACGCGTAGCGGCGCCGTTGTGCGCCTGCCCGGGTGCAAGCCGGCGCAATTTTCGTTCGGGCGCAAAACGTTCGTGTTGGCCGGTGCGCACAACAGCTCGCTGCCCCAGTAAATTAGAGGCATGAGCAACCCTCCGACCGGAACACTCCTCGCCCTGTGCCGGGTCCACCAGCTGATCACCACGAAGACGGGCTTTGGCATCACCGCCATTGACAAGCGGCCCGTGCCGGAGTCCGTGGCGATCCGGAAGTTTGGCGTCTTCGGCGATGTGCAGGGCGACAGGGAACATCACGGCGGTCCCGACCAGGCCGTTTACGCCTATTCCCAAGAAGACGCCGACTTTTGGGGCCGGGAACTGGGCCGCGACATTCCGCCGGGGCTCTTTGGCGAGAACCTGCGCACGCAGGGCGTGGAAACCACGGGAGCGGTCATTGGCCAGCGCTGGCGCATCGGCGCACACCTGCTTCTGGAAGCGACGTCCCCTCGCGTGCCGTGCGCCACCTTTGCCGAGCGCATGGACGAGCCGCAGTGGGTCAGGCGTTTCACGGAAGCCGGACGGGTGGGCGTGTATTTCCGGGTCCTCCACAAGGGGAAGGTCCAGGCCGGCGATCGCATCACGGTGGAGTCCACGCCGTCCCACGGAATTACGGTCGGGAAGTTCTTTTCCAACCCGACAGTGGAGGACGTCCACACGCTCCAGGCACTGCACGACGCCGGTGAACTCACCTTGAGTGCCCACTACAGCAAATACTTTAAGCGAATCCTGCAAAACGCCAGCTGAGCAGCCCGGCAACGCGACGGTGCCGCCAGCGGCCGCGGGAGGACAGTTCTTCCACGACGCGCAAGGGCCCCGGGAAAGGTCGTGTGCCGAAACTCACTGGACCCCATCGACAGTTGCCCTGCGGAATGTGTAGCGTATGCCCTACAATTGAAATATCCCCCACTCCGGTATCTCCTTTTATTTTCTGCCCAATTTTTGAGGCAGGAGCCTGAAGTGTATGGGGCCCGCAAAGTTTTTTGGGCGGGCAAGTAGCGTTCATAGGGGATTGCCGGCAAAGAAAACGCCATGTGGCGCCGGCACCTGCTGACGTCCGCATACGCGCCGAAGGCGCGCAGCAACGGCGCGGAAGTCCTGCCACGGGATGGTACATAGCTGCTGGATTTCTTTGTAATGCGGCTGTCAAGGCCGCTTGGCCCTATGAATGAGGACTTACTCACCATGCCCGAAAACTTTACCCAAGACGCCCCCGAGGTTGACGCCGTCAACAAGGACGAAGCCCCGGAAGCTACCTTTGCCGAGCTCGGCATCGACGGACGCGTGCTCTCTGCCCTGAGCGACGTCGGCTACGAAACCCCCTCGCCCATCCAGGCCGCCACCATTCCGCTGCTGCTCGAAGGCCGCGACGTTGTTGGTTTGGCCCAGACTGGAACCGGCAAGACAGCAGCATTCGCTGTTCCTGCCCTGTCCCGCATGGCTGAGCTGATGGATCTCAACGGTCCCACCAAGAACACCCAGATCCTTGTTCTGGCACCGACCCGCGAGCTGGCACTGCAGGTGGCGGAGGCGTTCACCTCCTACGCCAAGTACATGGAAAACTTCTCCGTGCTGCCTGTCTACGGTGGCTCCGCATATGGCCCGCAGCTTGCTGGCCTGCGCCGCGGCGCCCAGGTTGTTGTCGGCACCCCGGGCCGTGTCATCGACCACCTCTCCAAGGGTTCCCTGGACCTGTCCAACCTGCAGTACCTGGTCTTGGATGAAGCCGATGAGATGCTGCGCATGGGCTTTGCCGAAGATGTTGAGCAGATCCTGTCCCAGACCCCGAAGGAGAAGCAGGTTGCACTCTTCTCCGCCACCATGCCTGGCCAGATCCGCCGCATCTCCAAGCAGTACTTGAACAACCCGGCAGAGGTGACCGTCAAGTCCAAGACCACCACGGCCGCCAACACCCGCCAGCGCTACCTGCAGGTCATGGGCCCGCACAAGCTCGACGCCCTGACGCGCGTACTTGAGGTCGAGAAGTTCGACGGCGTCATCGCCTTTGTACGTACCAAGATGGCTACCGAGGACCTGGCTGACAAGCTTAAGGCCCGCGGCTTCCAGGCGGCTGCCATCAACGGCGACATCCCGCAGCAGCAGCGCGAGCGCACCATTGAAGGCCTGCGCGATGGCCGCTTCGACATCCTCGTCGCCACCGACGTTGCCGCCCGCGGCTTGGACGTTGAGCGGATCTCACACGTCATCAACTACGACATCCCGCACGACACCGAGTCCTACGTGCACCGCATCGGCCGCACGGGCCGTGCCGGCCGTTCCGGCGACGCGATCCTGTTCATGACACCGCGCGAGAAGTACCTGCTGCGAGCCATTGAAAAGGCCACGCGCCAGCCGGTGGAGCAGATGCACCTGCCGTCCGCCGAGACCATCAACACGCTGCGACTGGGCAAGTTTGCCGAGAAGATCACCGAGACGCTCGCAAGCCAGGACGTGGCCAAGTTCCGCGACCTGATTGCCAGCTACGAGGAAGAGCATGACGTCCCGGCCGCGGAGATCGCTGCCGCACTGGCTGTCATGGCCCAAGGCGGACAGCCCCTGCTGGTCCAGGACCTGCCGGCCGCGCCGGAATACCAGAAGCGTGAACGCGCCAAGGACGGCTTCGGCTCCCGCGGCCCGACCCGCACGCTCACCGAGGGCAACGCCACCTACCGTATCGCGGTGGGGCGCCGCCAGCGCGTCATGCCCGGCTCCATCGTCGGCGCCATTGCCAACGAGGGTGGCCTGTCCTCCTCGCAAATCGGCGGCATTGACATCCGCGCAGACCACACCCTGGTGGAACTGCCCGCTGAACTGAGCAAGGACCAGTGGCGTGCCCTGAGCAAGACCCGAATTAGCGGTGAGCTCATCAACCTCGAGTTGGACAAGGGACGTCGACCCGCCGGCGCAGCGGCCCCGTACAAGGGCCGAGACGACCGTGGCGACCGTGGCCAGGGCGGATTCAAGAAGAAGTTCGACGGCGGCCAGGGCGGCTACCGCGGCGGCGACCGGGACCGCGGCAATGCCGGCGACCAGGGCCACACCGGCCACGGTGGCGGAGACCGCCGTCCCCGCCACGAAGGCGGCCAGAGCTTCAACAGCAAGGGCAAGTGGTAGCAGGCAGCACCCGGGCGCCATGCCCGGGCTGGCGGCTTGAAACAGTGCCGTAAGAAAAGGGGCGGGTCATTGGACACAGTGCCCGCCCCTTTACCTGTGGGAGGTCCAGCCGCGTCCACAAGGCGGATCCTGCGGCGCCCGGGTGTCCGTTGCAACCCCAGCCGCCGGCGTGTGACAGAAATCATGGGCAGTGAGCGCTGGTGCCGGAACTCAAGGCAGTTAACGCCGGGTCCGGCACCGCTTTCCCCGTCAATTTAACCCCAAAAGGTGTCGTTTTGACGGTGAAAATTCCTTCCCGAAAAAGGGGTGGAATCCTCGATTTCGCTTCCTGCAAAACCGCTGGTAAAGTATTTTCTCGTTGCCCCCCTAGCTCAGTGGTAGAGCGCGTTCTTGGTAAGAACGAGGTCACCGGATCGATTCCGGTGGGGGGCTCGCAAATGAGGTGGCTCGTGTCAAGACGGTTTTGGCCGGCAAGCACGGGCCAAGCTCATTTAGGGCGGCTTAGCTCAGCTGGTTAGAGCGCACGACTCATAATCGTGAGGTCCCGGGATCGAGTCCCGGAGCCGCTACCGACACAACAACCCGTGGTCCAAGGCGCAAACGCCGGGGACCGCGGGTTTTTTGTTGAGCGGGCCAAAGTCGCGTCCGGTACCTGCTGGGGTGTGTACTGGAAGGACGCAGGCGCCGGATGCATTCCCGCCGCCGTGACGAGGGGAGCAACTTATGGGCAAGGTCATGATTATTGGTGGGCACGGAAAAATTGCGCTGCTGCTGGCGCCGCTGCTCAAGGCAGACGGCTGGGATGTTTCGGGTGTGATTCGCAACGCGACCCAGATCGATGACGTCGCCGCGGCGGGCGCCACCGCCGTGGTGCACGACGTCGTTTCCTCCTCCGTCGCCGAGCTCGCCGAGCTGATGGCCGGCTGCGACGCCGTCGTCTGGTCTGCCGGGGCCGGTGGCGGAAGTGCGGAGCGCACCTATGCCGTTGACAGGGATGCCGCCATCCGTTCCATGGAAGCGGCCGGGGAGGCCGGGGTGCCGCGCTATGTCATGGTGTCCTATCTGGGGGCCGGCGCCGACCACGGCGTGCCGCCGGAGGATGGCTTCTTTGCCTACGCCGAGGCTAAGGCGGCCGCAGACCAGCATCTGCGCGGCACGGGGTTGTCCTGGACCATCTTGGCACCCGGGGCGCTGACACTGGATGAGCCGACCGGAACCATCACCACCCACATCAACACCCAAAGCCGCAACACGTCCCGCGGCAATGTGGCCCTCGTGGCCGCAGCAGTCCTGAACCGGCCGGATACCGTGCGCCGCACCATCGAATTCACCGACGGCCCCGTGCCCATCGGACAGGCTCTAAACCCGTAAAGTAAGCCGGGTGGAACAGCTCGTACTGATCGTCGGACTTTTATTCGCCACCGTGGTTGCCGTCGGGCTGGGGGACAGGCTCAAGCTGCCCTACCCGGTCCTGATGCTGATCATGGCCGGCGCCATGACGTTCATCCCCGGTTTCCCGGATTTGCAAATCAGTCCCGAGCTGATCCTTCCCATCTTCCTGCCGCCGCTGCTCTTTGCCACGGCCCAGAAGAGCTCGTGGTCCGTGTTCAGGGTTCGGTGGCGCACCATCATCCTGCTGGCCGTGGCCCTGGTGGTGGTCTCCACCGCCATGGTGGCCGGCGCCGCCTGGCTGCTGATCCCCGGGATCGGCCTCCCGGCGGCCGTGGCTCTGGGTGCGATGGCGGCTCCGCCGGACCCGGTGGCCGTGGATTCCGTGGCCGGCCGCGTGCACATGCCACGCAGGCTCATCACCGTGCTGCAGAGCGAGGGACTGTTCAACGACGCCGCAGCCATTGTGATCTTTCAGGCCGCCGTTGCCAGCGCAGTGGACGGGGAGCCTTTCGGGGCCGGCGTGATAGGCAAGTTTGCGCTGGGAGCCGTGATCGCCGTCGTGGTTGGCATGCTGATGGGCTGGCTGACCGGGCTGATCACCAAACTCATCACCTCCCCGGTGGCACGCAGCGCAGTCACCCTGGTGGTGCCCTTCGCCGCGTACATCCTGGCCGAGGAAGTCCACGCCTCCGGCGTCATTGCGGTGGTGGTGACAGCGCTGGAGATGAAGCGGCATGCCCGCGCCGAGGACGCCACCGAGCGCATCACCCGGGCAGCATTTTGGGACGTGGTGGAACTGCTGGTCACCGGGTTGGCCTTTGGCCTGGTGGGGCTGGAAGTCCGCGAGGTAATCAAGACCGAAGGCTCCGCCATTTGGGGCATGATTCCCATGGCGGTGGCTGTCAGCGTGTTGGTGATCGTGGTGCGGTTCCTGTGGTTCGGGATGCTGGCGCTGCTGTCCAGGAAGCGCGAGGGCGAGCTTCCCCCGACCAGTCTCAAGGACGTGGTGATTTTGACGTGGTGCGGCATGCGCGGCCTGGCCACCCTGGCACTGGCGTTGGCCCTGCCGGTAGCGTTGCCCTCCGGGGATCCGTTCCCGGGCAGGCACGAAATAATCGTCATTGCCTGTGCCGTGCTGCTGGCCACACTGGTGCTTCCCGGGCTCACGCTACCGTGGCTGATGAAGGTGCTCAAGGCCACGGACGACGGCGTTGAGGAACGCGAGGCGGCCAAACTGCTGAGCCTGCGTGCCCAGGAAGCAGCCGTGGCGGCCCTGCGCGCCGACGAGGTCATCAAGAACCTGCCACCTGAGAAGCTGGAACTGGTGAAGTCCAGGATGTTGCGCCTGCACGCGGAATTGCTTGACGGGAGCTTGAAGGATGAAGGCGCCGAACTACGCCGTCGCCGCGGCCGGGAATTGGCCATCGCCGTTCAGACCATTGCGCTCGACGCTGCCCGCCAGGAAGTGCTCAGCGCACGGAACGAGCCGGAAACCGATCCCGAAGTGGCGGACCGGGTACTGCGGCAGCTGGACCTGCGCACCATGATCATGCCGGAATAGTCCCCAGCTCCGCGGGGCCCGAGCTTCGGGTCCTTGGATAATCGCTGGCACGATTTTCCGGGAAGCTGGCTGGCCCCTCGGCAGCCAACTGGTGTTTTCCGCCAGCCTTTTGCGTCCGGTGTTGTAGAACGGCACATCGATCCGGGCCCGGAGTGCGTATACGGTAGAAGTATGTCTAGTACCGTTCGCACCGACGCCAATTCCAAGCCCGCCCGCACGCGCAATATTCCGGCCGAAATCGCCCGGTCCTGGCTGCTCGTGCCCGCAACCCGCCCGGAAATCTTCGACGAGGCCGCAGACTCGCGTGCCGACGCCATTGTGTTGGATATTGAAGATGCCGTGGACCCCAAGAAGAAGGACGCCGCGCGTGCCGACGTCATTGACTGGTTGCGCAACGGCGGCAAGGCCTGGGTCCGGATCAACGACGTCCACTCGGACTTCTGGGCTGCCGACGTTGCCGGACTGCGCAACGTCCCCAATCTGCTCGGCGTGATGCTGGCGAAGACTGAAAACGCCGAGCAGGTCAAGGAAACTTACCACCGTCTCGATGGCAAGACCAGGGTCCTGGCCTTGGTGGAATCCGCACTGGGCATCGAGGAAGCCAACAACATCGCCCGCGCCGAGGGCGCCTTCCGTCTGGCATTCGGCTCCGGCGACTTCCGTCGCGACACCGGCATGGCCGCCGACCGCGAAGCCATGGCCTACCCTCGCGCGAAGCTCGTGGTTGCCAGCCGCGTCGGCAACCTGCCCGGCCCCATCGACGGACCCACTGTGGGCACCAACCACCCGATCCTGCGCGAACAGTCGGCCATCACTGTCTCGATGGGCATGACCGGCAAGCTGTGCCTGGCCGTCGACCAGACCACCATCATCAACGAAGTCATCAGCCCCACGCCCACCGACGTCGCCTGGGCCACGGACTTCATGGACGATTTCAAGGCCCGCGGCGGAGTCATCCGCGACGGCTCGGACCTGCCCCGCCTGGGCAGGGCTGAGAAAATCATGAAGCTGGCCGTGGCATACGGCGTCCAGCCGGCCATCTAATTTGGTGGCAGCTGTCGAGTCCTGGAATGCGCGCAGGGGCGGCCTGGTCCGCGGGATCACGTGGGCTCTGGATGGACCCGTCCTTTCCCTGATCACGGACGACGGCGATTCCCGCCTGCCGCTGGAAGCCGGCCTGTGGCTCCGGTTCCAAGTAGAGTCCGGGCTTGGCATTCCTGCCAGGTATTGCCTCGGGTATTCGGCAGTGCAGGGCCCTACCGAGGCTGAGCACCACCGATGCCCCGTTGGCCAGGGAGCCGAACGCGGCTTCCAATGCGGTCCCTGCTTTGCCCGGGACGACTTCCGGTTCATGCACGACTTTCACCGCAGCGGCATTGGTCCGCCCGGGCTGAGGGCGTATCTGGCGCAGCCGCACTGGCTGTATGCTGCCACGTTTGCCGATGGCACCACCAAGGTGGGGACAGCCTCGGAACGCAGCAAGTGGACGCGATTGGCCGAACAAGGCGCCATAGCGGCGCAGTATGTGGCCCGCGCGCGGGACGGTTCGGTGGTGCGGGTTCTGGAAGACGCAGTGTCCAAAGAGGTGGGACTGACGCAATTTGTGCGAGGTGCTGCCAAGTTCTCTGCGCTGCTACAGCCCCGGACTGGTACCCAACTTGACGCATGCAACCGGGACGCAGCCGGCGTCGTCCGTGAGTTCCTGGACAACCTTGCGCTGGATGGCTTTGAAACCATAACCGAGCAGTGGGAACGCAGCACATTTGCCGACGCCGTTACAGGTGCAGGACAACGCATTGCCTACCCGCAGGCGCTGGACTCGGGCGGGCACGGCATGCGGCTGGATTCGATGGTGGGCAGCTACGCTCTGGTGGCCGTGGATGAAGCGGACACCGTGTTTCTGGCCGACCTTGCGGCGTTGAAGGGACACAAGATCCGGTTTGGCGGCTACGCGACAGAGGTACCGGCCCTGCAGGAATCCCTCTTTTAAGTCCCCGGTGGCCGGGCTCATTCGGGGAGGATGAGGCCGTGGTGGTAGGGGTTGCGGAGGTCGTGGCGGGTGGGGTCGGTGCTGTTGGTGGGTGTGTAGAGGGCGATGCCGTTGAGGAGGCGGAC
>NZ_QJVD01000079.1 GCF_003219815.1 Arthrobacter livingstonensis | reverse complement strand
GAGACGAAAGTTCCCATATTTTGAGCGGGTTGACTAACCAGTTGCCTGATCGTGATCCGGAGGAGACGGCTGAGTGGCTGGAGTCCTTGGATGCGTTGATTGGTGATCGTGGCACGGAGCGTGCCCAGTTCATTATGCGTAGCCTGCTCCAGCGCGCGGGTGCGCAAAGTGTTGGCGTGCCGATGGTCACGACGACTGATTATGTGAACACGATCCCGGCGGACCAGGAGCCGGCGTTCCCGGGCGATGAGGAAATCGAGCGGAAGTACCGTGCGTGGCTGCGCTGGAATGCCGCCGTGATGGTGCACCGTGCGCAGCGTCCGGACATTGGGGTCGGCGGTCATATTTCCACCTATGCCGGTGCGGCGACCTTGTACGAGGTCGGCTTCAACCACTTCTTCCGGGGCAAGGACCACGCCGGGGGCGGGGACCAGGTCTTTTTCCAGGGCCACGCGTCCCCGGGCATGTATGCCCGCGCGTTCCTGGAGGGCCGCCTCTCGGAGGAGGACCTGGACGGGTTCAGGCAGGAAAAGTCCAAGGAAGGCCACGCCCTGTCCTCGTACCCGCACCCGCGCCTGATGCCCGAATTCTGGGAATTCCCGACCGTGTCGATGGGCATTGGCCCGATGAACGCGATCTACCAGGCCCAATCCAACCGGTACCTGCACAACCGCGGCATCAAGGACACCTCCGCCCAGCACGTCTGGGCGTTTTTGGGCGACGGGGAAATGGACGAACCCGAATCCCGGGGTTTGTTGCAGCTCGCCGCGAACGACAAGCTGGACAACCTGACCTTCGTCATCAACTGCAACCTCCAGCGCCTGGACGGGCCGGTGCGCGGCAACGGCAAGATCGTCCAGGAACTGGAGGCGTTCTTCCGTGGTGCCGGCTGGAACGTCATCAAGGTGTTGTGGGGCAGGGAATGGGATGACCTCCTGGCCCGCGACACCGACCATTCCCTGGTGAAGGTCATGAACGACACCCGCGACGGGGACTACCAGACGTACAAGGCCGAGTCCGGCGGCTTCGTCCGCGAGCACTTCTTTGGCCAAACCCCGCAAACCAAGGAACTCGCCGCGCACCTCACCGACGACGAGGTCTGGAACCTCAAGCGCGGCGGCCACGACTACCACAAGGTCTACGCCGCGTACCAGGCCGCGGTGGAGTTCAAGGGCAAGCCGACAGTGATCCTGGCCCACACCGTGAAGGGATACGGGCTCGGCACCCACTTCGAGGCCCGCAACTCCACGCACCAGATGAAGAAGCTGACCCTGCAGGACCTCAAGGACTTCCGCACCCACCTGCGCCTGCCCATCAGCGACGAGGTCCTTGAAGCGGACCCGTACCGTCCCCCGTACTACCACCCCGGGATGGACACCCCGGAAATCAAATACATGATGGAACGCCGCGCGGCCCTGGGCGGCTTCGTCCCCGAACGGCGCACCCGGCACAGCGCGCTGACCCTGCCCGGGGAGAAAACCTACGACGTCGCCAACCGCGGCTCGGGCAAGCAACACGCCGCGACGACCATGGCGTTCGTGCGGCTCCTCAAGGACCTCATGCGCGATAAGGGCATCGGCCAACGGATCGTCCCGATCATCCCCGACGAGGCCCGCACCTTCGGCATCGACGCGTTCTTCCCGACCGCGAAGATCTACAACCCCAACGGGCAGAACTATTTATCCGTGGACCGGGACCTGGTCCTGGCCTACAAGGAATCCATTTCCGGACAGATCGTCCACGCCGGCATCAACGAAGCCGGCTCCGTGGCCGCGTTCACCGCCGCCGGGACCGCGTACGCCACCCACGGGGAACCATTGATCCCGATCTACGTGTTCTACTCCATGTTCGGCTTCCAACGCACCGGTGATTCCTTCTGGGCCGCCGGGGACCAAATGACCCGCGGCTTCATCATCGGCGCGACCGCAGGACGGACCACCCTGACCGGGGAAGGCCTCCAACACGCCGATGGGCACTCCCCGATCCTGGCCTCCACCAACCCCGCCGTGATCTCCTACGACCCGGCCTACGGCTACGAAATCGGCGTCATCGTCCGCGCCGGACTCGAGCGCATGTACGGGCCCGACTCCACCGACCCCAACCACATGTACTACATCACCGTCTACAACGAACCCATCCTGCAACCCAAAGCCCCGGAAAACATGGACGTCGAGGGCATCGAAAAGGGCATCTACCTGCTCAAGAAGGCCGACCACGAGGGCCCGCGGACCCAACTGCTCGCCTCCGGCGTGTCAGTACCCTGGGCATTGGAAGCCCAACAAATCCTCGCCACCGAATGGGGCGTCGCCGCGGACGTCTGGTCCGTGACGTCCTGGACCGAACTGCGCCGCGACGGCCTCGCCGCCGAGGAAGACGCCTTCCTCAACCCCGACAGCGCCGAACGCGTCCCCTACATCACCGCCAAAATGGCCGATGCACACGGACCCGTCATCGCCGTGACCGACTACATGAAAGCCGTCCCGGACCAGGTACGCCAATTCCTGCCCAACGACTTCGCAACCCTGGGAGCCGATGGCTTCGGCTTCTCCGACACCCGCGCCGCCGCCCGAAGGTACTTCAAGATCGACTCCCACTCCGTGGTGGTGCGTGCCCTGCAAATGCTCGCCAAGAACGGCAAAGTCGACACCGACGCACCCCGGAAGGCCGCGGCCAAGTACGACCTCCACAACATCAACGCAGGAACCACCGGCAACACCGGCGGCGACAGCTAACCCCCA
>NZ_QJVD01000078.1 GCF_003219815.1 Arthrobacter livingstonensis | reverse complement strand
TCACTCGGGGTGCATCGCCGCACCGGCCGGTTGCCGGCGACGGCCACGGCGCAGCAGGTCCGCGTGTTGTTGTCGCGGATGATGCGGCTGCTGGTGACCGCGCTGGACACCGGCCCGTGGTGGCGACGAGATCGGTGGGATCCGGTGGAGGAGCCCCGGATCCCGCTGCGCGAACACGAACCAATGGGCAGGTATGCGGTGCACTTCGATGCCATCTCCACCGGCTGGCTTCGTCTCGCTATCCAGTGGCATTGCAAGGTCGGCTTGGATACCGGGATGCTGACCTGGTCCACGGTGCACCGCAGGACCGCGGCCATTCGCGTCTTCGATACTTTCCTCGTGGGTCAAAACGTCCCCGGCCCACACCTGGCTGTCGACGCGGCGGGGGTCCGTCGCCTGATGCTGGACTTCCTGGGTTACGTGCGCGCCAAGTCCGTCACCCGCGGGCCGCGGGCCGGGCAGCGGCTCTCGCCAGCGTCGCTCCAGAAAACCGCCGGGGATCTGGAGGCGTTCTATGCGTTCATGACCGAGAACAAAGACGACGCGGCCGCCACGTTGACTGACCCGGGATGGTCTCAACTGGGGCCAGAGCACACCCGTTTCTACCGACGCGGGGAACTGGGCAGCAAGCCCCGCCCGCGCCTGGAAGGCCAGATCATCGACGACGAGGCCATGAGCAAGGTGATGGCCGGGCTCGGACTATTGGGGACACCCGTCGAGGAGGGCGGATTTGGCGATGAGCAGGCCATGCGAATCACCATGCTGATGGCGCTGCTGGGACGACGGGTCAGCGAGATCTGCATGCTCGACCCCGATCCGCTGCTACCGCTCTCTTCGACCGGGCTAAAGGCACTGCAACCAGGCGAGGACCCACAGACGCAGGCGCCGGTGGCCAAGTTGCACTATCAACAGACGAAGATCGACGGCGGCCCCGACACAGTGTTGGTGGACGCGGAGGTGGTCACGATCATCCATGCCCAGCAGCAGTGGGCGGCCCGGCATTTCGCCGAATACGGGGCGCCGGGCAAGATACCTAAGTACCTGTTCTTGGCGGCAATGAAGAACCGCAACGGCGACCGCCCGTATTCGAGCTTGACGCTGCGGAACTTGTTGACCCGCCTGGCCGAACGGCTCGATATCCGTGACGGTGCCGGCCGCCTGGTTGATTTCAACCGCACTCACCGCTTCCGCCATACCGTAGCCACCGGCCTGCTCAACGCCGGCGTGCCGTTGCACGTAGTACAGCGGCACCTCGGACACCTCACGCCGACCATGACGATGACGTACGCGCAGACGCTGCAATCAACCGCCGAGGCGGAGTTCCTGCGCTACCGCAAGATCACCGCCAGCGCCGAGAACATCGACATTGACCCGCGAGACCTTTACGACATGCTCGAGCTGGACCGGCGCAGCGACCGGATCTTGCCTAACGGCTGGTGCCTGTTGCCACCCCGACAAACGTGCACGAAAGGCAATGCCTGTTTGACATGTGACAAGTTCGCCACCGATGCCAGTTTCCTGCCCGAGCTACAGGCCCAACAAGACCGCACCGCCGAGCTGATCGACCAACGCCGAACGGCTTTCCTGGCGCGCACTGGTGAGCAGATGGGGGAAGAGAACATCTGGCTGGCCGGCCGCCGGCAAGAACACGATGCGCTGGGCCGCGTCATCGTCACACTCGAACAGACCCGGCTCGCCGACGGGACAGTTCAAGCCGTGCGCGGTGCCGGCGTCACCGCCCGCACCGATCCCATCACTGAGAACCAGGAAAACAAACACTGATGCGAGGCAACCCCGAGAACCTACGACAAGCCGCGGCCCGCAAGAGCGTGGCCGCGAGAACCCGCGCAGAACAAGGCCTGCAGGAGATGGTTCGGCAAGGTCAGCCGGTCACCTTCCGCGGTCTGGCCAAGACCTCTGGCGTCTCGCTGGACTTCCTCTACTCCACCACTGATATCCGCCGCCGGATAGAACAGCTACGCACCCAACAACAGGCCACGGCCCCCGCCGCGGCCGGCCGGGGCGATAGCGATGAACCGAGCAGTGTGGTGCGCACCCTCACCGCCCAACTGGCCGAGCTCAAACGCCGCCACCGCGACGAAGTACACCAACTACGGGAAGCACTGGAAGTCGCGCACAGTGAGAATCTGCAACTGCGCCGCCGGCTTGGCCCCCCCAGCGCCGCCGAGGAATGAAGGACCATGAACAAAGGACCTAATATCCAGATTCACCGACGGCAAGCGGGGGTACATCCTGGATGGCATCGCCACCCAGTCCGCCGATAGGCGCGAATCGCGTGCGAACCGGCCACCATCACCACCGAGCAGATCACCACCGGCGATCCCCACACCCCTCAGGAGACAACATGACCGCCGACCCCGGCCACCCCCGTACGCAGCAGGATGACCTCGTGCTCCTGGTCGCCGGCGAGGAAACCGGCTGGTGGGACGATCGCGGCCGCCCGGCACCTTGGCCGGAAGACTTCGACGACCCCGGCGGCGGATGGGTCCCCGCCGGCGAACCCAACGACACGAAACCAGGAAATCCGCCCTTCTAGCTCCAACTCGAAGGGGCAGATACACCGATACCCCGCTGCGAGGGACCCGAGTACCCTCGAGCACCAAAGTCCGGGCGCGGTCCCGCGCTACCGGTATTTGCGTATCCGAGCGCTGACACCGCCCCGACACCTGAACAGCGCCGCGTAATGCCACTAGCCCGATCAGCGCTCCCTTACGGACGCGTACGCAAGTGGTCTATCAGGGGAAACAACGGAAAAATTTGTATTTCCCCAGATAAGA
>NZ_QJVD01000077.1 GCF_003219815.1 Arthrobacter livingstonensis | reverse complement strand
TGAATTATGAATCAAGGAGAATTGCATGTCTGTCAGCACTGAAACCCACTCTGTAGTCGGGGTATCGCACCCCTTGGATCCGTTGTCGCGGGCTGAGATTTCCCGGGCGGTCTCTGTTTTGAAGGATGGCCAGGCTGCGGCGGAGTCGTTCCGCTTCATCAGCGTTGAGTTGCGCGAGCCGGCCAAGGAATTGTTGAGGGCCGGTAGTGAAACGGTGCGCGAGGCAGACGCAGTCCTGGTTGACCGTGGCACGGGTATTGCCTACGCGGCGGTAGTCGGCCTTGATTCCGGCGTCGTGGAGACGTGGACGCAGTTGGCCTCGGGCGTTCAGCCGCCCTTTATGCTGGACGAGTTTGCCGAGTGCGAACAAGCCTGCCGAAAGGACCCGAACGTCATCGCGGCCCTCGCCGCCCGGGGCCTGACCGATCTGGGCCTTGTCTGCTTTGAGCCGTGGTCTGTGGGCTATTTCGGAGAAGACGCCCAGGGGCGGCGCCTGATGCGCGCCCTGGTCTTCGTCCGTGACAATCCCACCGACAGTCCCTACGCGCACCCGATCGAGAACTTCGTCGTCTTCTACGACCTCAGCTCCGGGACGGTTGTCAAGGTCGAGGACAACGAGGCCATCCCGGTGCCCAGTGCCAGCGGGAACTACCTGCCCGAATACGTCGGGCCGGCCCGCACCGACCTCAACCCCATTTCCATCACCCAGCCCAAGGGTCCTTCCTTCAAGGTCACCGGCAACCACGTCCGATGGGCCGACTGGTCCTTCCGGGTTGGTTTCACCCCCCGGGAAGGCCTGGTCCTTCACCAGTTGCGTTTCCGTGACCAGGGCATCGACCGGCCCGTGATCAACAGGGCGTCCTTGTCGGAGATGGTCGTCCCCTATGGTGACCCGGCACCTGTGCAGGCCAAGAAGAACGCCTTTGATTCCGGTGAGTACAACATCGGCAACATGGCCAATTCCCTCAAGCTCGGCTGTGACTGCCTGGGTGAGATCAAGTACTTCGACGGTATTACCACCGACAGCCACGGCAACCCGATGACCATTGAGAATGCCATCTGCATGCATGAAGAAGACGACAGCATCATGTGGAAGCACTTCGACTTCCGCGAGGGCACCGCCGAGGTCCGGCGCAGCCGCAAGCTCGTGATCTCCTTCATCGCCACCGTTGCCAACTACGAGTACGGCTTCTACTGGCACCTTTACCTTGACGGGAGCATCGAGTTCCTGGTCAAGGCCACCGGAATCCTCTCCACGGCCGCCCAGCACCCCGGGGAGAAAACCCCGTACGGGCAGGCGTTGAACAACGACGGACTCTACGGACCCATCCACCAGCACATGTTCAACGTCAGGATGGACTTCGAGATCGACGGTCCCCGCAACGCCGTCTACGAAGTCGACATGGAAATCCCCGAGAACAACCCCACCCACACCGCCTTCAAGGCAGTCGATCGGCTCCTGGAAACCGAACAAGCAGCAATCCGCAAGGCAGACGTCTCCAAACACCGCTTCTGGAAGATCGCCAACCACGACAGCAGGAACATCGTGGACGAACCGGTAGCGTACCGCCTCATCCCCACCAATGGCATCACCCTGGCCGCCGGGGACGAGTCCTACGTCAGCCAACGCGCACAGTTTGCCCGCAACAACCTCTGGGTCACCGCTTACGACCGGAACGAACGCTTCGCGGCCGGGGAATTCCCGAACCAGAGCACCGGCGGCGATGACGGCCTGCCCGCATGGACCCAAGCAGACCGAAACATCGTCGATAAAGACCTCGTCCTCTGGTACACCTTCGGCATGCACCACGTCGTCCGCCTCGAAGACTGGCCCGTCATGCCCCGCCAAAACATCGGCTTCATGCTCGAACCCCACGGCTTCTTCAACCAAAACCCCACCCTGAACCTCCCCAGCCCCGAAACAACCACCAACACCAACACCACACACTGCTGCAACCAGAACTAACAAGCGGCGTAGGAGAAGCGAAAGACACCGAAAGTTCCGGCCCCCAAACACCACTCGAACTGCCCAGGGGAACGGGAACTTGAGGATGCCTTGGATGAACTGAACCCGAGCTGGCGAAGGAACATCCCTCAACAGGCGGTCCCCGATGCTGTCAACAGCAGCATCGGGGACCAACCCGTACCTAACCCAACCCCCAACCCAGTAGTGGGAGCGTGATCCGATTGTTCAATATCACCGCAATTACCTGGACCCTCACGACCGTCCTGCTGCTGAGCGGAAGCTATCACCTCCTGCAGGCGACACGGTCCCGCCGAATCACGGACCAGGTAAACAACAGCCTCCATGCCCTCATGCACGTCCTAATGGCAGCCATGCTGTGGAACCTCGCCCCGTCGACCCTGCTCGTCCAAATCACAGTCCTCACCGGCGCGGCACTGTGGTTTATCATCCAGGGAGTCGCCCGACCGGAATTCAAAACACTCTGCGCCAATAGCCACGGCCGACTCAAATGCCTCTACCACAGCCTCACCATGACCTGCGCCGCCCTCATGATCGCCATGATGGCTCCCATGACCACCACCAACTACCAAACCACTCCCTCCGACGGCATGGCCGGAATGTCAATGTCTCACAACCACCACGCGATGGCAGCACCAGTAAAAACCACGGCTGCAGCACCAATTGACCACTCCCCCGACCTGGCAATCCTGCTAACAACAGTCTTCACAGCGGCGGCGATGATTTTCATCATCCTTCTCCTGCGTTCCCGACCCACGAAAACCACCAACCACAACAAAGCCGCCCCAAAACCCTCCATCCGCGCAGCACACGGACTCGAAGCCCTCGGCGCCGCCGTCATGGCCCTAATGTTCGCCACCATGACAACATGAAC
>NZ_QJVD01000076.1 GCF_003219815.1 Arthrobacter livingstonensis | reverse complement strand
CGCCGTAATCGGACTCAAACTCGTCCCACACGCACCCCGAACCGGCGGCGGAACAGACACCCGGTAACCCGGCGGCGCCGGTGTTGCCGCGCCCTGCAGTGGGTCCGCGGTCACCGGCGAACGGGCACCGGCCCAGCGAAATGGTGCCGTCTGCAGTCCTGGGCGGTGTCATACCCTCGAAGCAACAAGTTAGTTAGATAGAGGAGTTGCTGGTGGGGCGTAGGGCGTTGTCGTTTTCGGATCGGGCGGACATCGCCGTAGGCATCCAGGCTGGCAGGACGGATCGGCAGATCGGGGCTGATCTTGGTCGGGATCACACGATCATTTGGCGGGAACGCCGGCGGAACTCGACGAAGACCCGCGGCTACCGTCCCGTGAGTGCCGACTGCTCCGCGGAGCGGAAGCGCAAGCGTCCGCAGGCGAGGAAGATCGGGACGGATCCGGTCCTTGCAGCGCGGGTGAGGGAGGATCTTCTCAGGTCGAGGACGCCGCGGCAGATCGCCGGCCGTTTGCGTTTGGAGGCGACGGACGCCAGCGTTGAGACCCATGACGAAATCACCCGACGCCGAGGGTCGCACCGTGTCCCACGAGGCCATCTACCAGTGGATTTACGCCCTGCCCAAGGGAGAACTGGCGAAGTCCGGAATCCTGCTGCAGTCCAAGCGTACGAAGCGCAAATCGGTGAAGCCGTTGGGCGAACGTACCGGCGGGAGGATCATCGGATGGTCAGCATCGACGACCGTCCCGAGGAAGCATCAGATCGCCGTGTTCCTGGCGTGTCGGAAGGGGACCTGGTGGTCGGCAAGGGCGGCAAGAGCGCTATCGCGACGCTGGTGGAGAGGCACAGCCGGTTCCTGATCACGCTAACGCTGCCCGAGGGAATGAAGGCTGACGGACTCGCCGACGTCCTCATCAACAGGGTCAATGACCTGCCGGCCCTGATGCGCGGTTCCTTGACATGGGACCAGGGCACCGAGATGGCCCGCCAGGCCCAACTCACCGTGGCCCCGGACCTGCCGGTGTACTTCGCCCACCCCCACTCACCCTGGGAGCGTCTCTCCAATGAGAACACGAACGGGCTGATCCGGGAGTACTTGCCCAAGGGCATCGAACTGACCAGCCACCAACCCTATCTGGACTCCATCGATGATGAGCTCAACGACCGCCCCCGCGCCGTCCTGGGATTCCTCACACCATGAGAAGTATTCACCAAGCTACTCAACGACAATGTTGCTAAGACGGCTTGACACCGCCCTCGGTTGCCGTCGCGTTCCTGACATCGGGGTTTCTGGGCGCGCGGCAAACTTGGCAACGGTCTTCAGCTGCCCAGCCACCCAAGTCGGTTCCGATGAATTGGACCTATAACATAGTCTGATGGCCAGCCCCAGGCCAGCCAACATCCATAAGAGAAAACGACAATGTTATAGGATTACCTACTCCTCAATTCTGAAGAATTGGAAAAGCGGCTCGAATAGGAAGTCACTCTCACCCAAGCCGCCTAACCACTTTATTTTCGTACCAGTTGCTGCACCTAACGTTACGAAACCTTTTCCAGATCTGTGGCATCGCGATCTGAAGCGCGAGCAGTGGCTGCCTTTCTATTTGCGCGTCTCGATTCATGCTGGGAATAGAGCCAGATGGGTATGTAGGCCCCCAACACAGCAAAGGCCACCCAGGTGGGAGCCCAACCGATTTCCAGACTGTTCAGGTAGACCACACCGACAACACAAAGCGGCACATTGAACAGGCCAAAGAACAGACCGACATATTTCCAACCCTTGGGCGCCTTGAACGGCCGCTCCAGATCAGCGAAGGCCGGGTCTTTTTTAGATTTGACATAGGCGAGCAGGCTGAGGCCATGGGCTATGGTGTAGCCAATCGCCGAGGCCCCAAGAACTGCCGAGGCGTTTCCCATGGAAATCAGCGCCAGGTTAAAGGCAGCGATGACCAGCAGGGCAACAAACGGAGTTCCGTGGCGGTTGGTGTGACCAAATATCTTGGGAAGGTTACCCTCCCGCGACATGGAGTGCATGGCGCGGGAAGAACCCAGAAATGCCGTTTGAATGATCAGAACCATGGCGGCCATCAACAGGATAATGGTGATCATGGAGCCGGCTTGGCCGAATACAGCCTCGGCGACCGGAATCAGAGGCGACACAGGTTCTGCAAGCACCCCGTCAACACCCAGTACACCGATCACTGAAGATTGCAGCAGGACAAACAAGAAGAAGCAGATGATGCCGCAGGCAAACAACGCTTTCGGGGCATCCTTCGACGGATTTTTGTATTCAGGACCGTACATGGCTGCAGTTTCCCAGGCACAGGCACTCCAATGCGCAATTCCAAAGACGCCAAAGAGAATCAGGATATGATGCAGATCCCAGGCCCAGTCAGTCGGCCACCAGCTGCCAGTGATATTGGACAGTTCAACGTGTCCGGTAGCAAAAGGAGCCACGGCCAGGATGACCAGCGGAATCAAAGATATAGCCGCCAGGATGTAACCAAGGATGGCGCCTTCCTTGAGGCCGAACCAATTAACCACGAACAATCCGGTAAAAATCACCCCACCTGCCATCAAAGACAGCTGATACTCAGTAAAGGTCTCGCCCAGCACCGGAAACAGCCCATGAAGGTAACCGCCGACGAGGATGGAAAAGATCGCCAGTATCGGGTTCCAGCCAAACCAGTAACTCCAGGCGGTGAAACCACCAAGTAGCTTGCCCTTGTTGTACCGGCCCTGGTGGTCTTCGGCATATATATGCTGGGCAAAACCCGGCACCCCAGAGACCTTGGGAAGCGTGGTGGCCATTTCAGCGTACGCAGTGTTTTGCATGAAGCCCTGAAGGACCGATAGTCCCCAGATTAGAATAGCTGCAGCAGACACATACAGGGGAAGGTACCCCAAGGACGGGAGAATCAGCAAGGGCACACCCAGCGCAATGGCCATGCCCTGCTTCCAGTCGATCGACCTTTTCAGGTGATCGTCTCCATTCAAACGTTTTTCACTCATAACAATCTCCCTTACAACGTAAAGTCGTCTGATTTTCTAGT
>NZ_QJVD01000075.1 GCF_003219815.1 Arthrobacter livingstonensis | reverse complement strand
CCAAGGGGTGCGATACCCCGACTACAGAGTGGGTTTCAGTGCTGACAGACATGCAATTCTCCTTGATTCATAATTCATGAAGAGGGCCTGAGGGAATCGTCCACATACCCGGCAACCTATATCCAGGGCGACTGGCTAGCTTCGCTGACGTGACGCCGGTAATGATTTGTCGCCTTCGATTTGATCATCGACCGGTAGCCGCCAAATGGAGACCTTGTGGGTGATATCCATCCTCTAGGTACAAACGAATAGGAGGAACGCTCCTTCCGGATGGACTCGACCACACTTTAGGATGGTTCAGTATTCCAGCCCTCGGCACAGACCTCCTGTCAAGTCACATGAGCTGTTGGCGTCTCGGTAAGTGAGACAGTGCGGGAGAGGCTGTCAACTGGCGGAAGGGTCAGTGTTGATCCCGGGCATGTTCTTGCGGCCTTGTCGTAACTGCCCGATCACCGGGCCAAACGCGGCGTCAGCCACCGTTTCGGACACTTGCTGGTCACTATGGTGTGTTCAACTATGACTGGCGCTACGACTCTGGTGGAGATGGTTGAATCGGCTTTCGGCACCGCTCGGACGCAGCTCGCGGCTCTGGTAATCGGCGCCCCGCACGCCCCTACGTTAGGCAGTGTGTTCGAACGTCTCGATGCACAATTTCTGGAACCGCTGGCCGGTGCCTGGGCGCATGCGGCAACGGCTCCGTCGGCGGTCTCCCTCGATGCCCAGGAAGTGTGGGGAGCGACGAACGGACGCGGTTCACGCGGGTTGTCAGTGAAAAATAACCCGCCCGGCCTGCACGTCCAACGCGCTTCCCCGCCCCTGGGCCGGGTCAGGGGCCGGGAAGCTAGCATGGAGATGGCCAGTGGCCGCGACATCGTCCGGACCGCTAAATTCGTAAGCATCGCTGCCGGAACCAGTTTCCTGTACCCCGCCCACGTAGCGGAAATCAAACGTAGGTCCCGTCGGATGGGTACCCGTCCGTGGCATACCGAAACCGTGTAGGTCGCTACTTCGCTGGGATCGTCACAGGGGACGCCGGCCGAGAGAGGTACCTGGATCCGCGGCGACTGGACCATCGAAAAAGGCCTTCACTTCCAGCGCGGCGTGACCTCGGGTCTTTGGTCGTAGTCGGGTGACGGTTTTCCTGGTCCGTTGAATTTCCGGGGATCTTGTCACCAAGAGTGTGCTGAATTGCCGGCTACGTGTGAGGAAATATGATTGGCGTGGTTCGCGACGATACGCGCTCGAGCCAGCAGAAATGCACCGGATTTCACTTCAAAATGAAAGTCAAATGCGAATTGACCCCAAGCCGATAATTTCACCGTGTCCAGAGGCCTAGACCTGGAGAGAAGACAAGCCAGATCAGAAAAGGTCAGGCCTCGTGTCATGGTCTCCCAACATGGCCATCATGATTCTCCTGCTCCAGGGCGAAACCAACCTCGCCAAAGCCACCCGGAACCATCCCGCACGGGCACTGAAACCAGAAGGAGTCCATATCTCCAATAGGTAGTGACCAGCCCGTGGTTGGTTGGCAGGCTGGAAGATACTTCGGCCGGGCGTGACTCATCACATATCTGGCCTGCTTTGCGACCGTGCCTTGAAACTGACCCGTCCACCCGGCCGAAGCCGCACCCGTGTGGCCCACCCCGAGGGCTTGATGGTAGGTTGTCCGGCACGCAGGCAACGGCGGGCCGAGACTCGTCAGAGATTTGCCTCGGCGTGACTCTTTCCCGGGCTGGCGCCCATCGGAAAGGAAGCTGCAATGACCATCGTTACCGGGCATTACGCCAATGTCGTCGGGGTCGACACGCGTGACAGAACCCACGCCTATGCCGTGCTGTCATCGGCGACCGGACAGGTCGCCGACACCGCGACATTCCCGACCAGCCCACCGGGTATCGGGAGGGCAATGTCCTGGGTTAGCCGCCGGACCACCGGCGCGGCCGTCCTGGTCTCCATCGAAGGCGCGAGCTCCTGAGGCGCCGGCTTGACCCACGCAGTCATGAAGGCCTGCATCGCCGCCTGTGACGTGCGACCGCCACGCCGGGGCTCCCGCACGGGCAAGGGGAAATCGGATGCCATCGACGCCGTTGCTGCAGCCCGGACCGTCCTGGGCAGCGACCTGGAAAGCCTGCTCCAGCCACGGGCCGACGGGGGACGCAATGCCTTGCACATCCTCGTGAACGCCCGGCGCAGCATGGACACCCAACGCTCCGCGGACCGGCATGCCGTCACGGCCCTGGCCCGGACCATGGACCTGGGCCTCGACGCCCGTAAGCCCCCCACCGATGCCCAAGTCCTGGCCATCAGCCGCTGGCGCCCACGCACCCCCGATGTCCGCGCAGCCCGTGTTACGCGCGCCGAGGCCCGGCGCCTGGCCACAGCCATCATCCACTTCACCGCCGGCACGGATGAAAACCAGGGCGAACTCGCCGAAGCCGTGGAGGACATGGCCCCGGGGCTTTTGGACGTGTACGGCGTCGGACCCGTCACCGCGGCAATCATCCTAACCGCCTACTCACACCACGGACGTGTCCGTTCCGAAGCCGCCTTTGCCGCCCTGGCGGCGTGAACCCGATCCCGGCCTCCTCCGGCAACACCATCCCCCACCGCCTCAACCAACACAGTGACCGCCAGCTGAACCGGGCCCTGGACAATCGTCGCCAAGGCCCGCATGAGGTTGGACCCCGCCACCAAGGCCTACGTGCAACGCCGCACCAAGGAGGGAAAGACCATGCGCGAGATCCGCCGCTGCCACAAACGATCCATCGCCAGACAGCTCTTCCGGAAAATCAACGCCATTATGCCTTGACCTCAGACATAGGGACGTAAGTTAAGCGACTTGGCGAGAGGCCTGCGCCGGGGGTGAGAATACTGAACCATCCTAAAGGGTGGTCAAATCCATCCGGAAGGAGCGTTCCTCCTATTCGTTTGTACGTAGAGGATGAATATCACCCACAAGGTCTCTATTTGGCAGCTACCGGTCGATGATCAAATCGCAGGCGACAAATCATGAGCGCCGTCACGTCATCGAAGCTAGCCAGTCGCACTGGATGTAGGTTTCCGGATGTGTCGGCGGCCCTTTCGGGAGCACTAGCTGGGGTTCGAACCTGTTCTTTAGCACCAGTTTCATATGCATCAATGATGAGCAGGCCTGACCAACCATAGCGCTACTCAAAGGAGAGATCATGGAAACCCTCACAGGAACACTGAGCAAGGCCGGATCCATCCACAAGGTCGAAAACGGCTATCTCGGACTGCCTT
>NZ_QJVD01000074.1 GCF_003219815.1 Arthrobacter livingstonensis | reverse complement strand
ATCGCCGTTCGCATGCTCAAGGCCAGGCACTCCGTGCAGATCTTGGGACGCAATGGCGAAAAAACCCGCGGGCTTGTTGAATTCCTCCGGGCTGGCGCCCAGGGCGGCGGAGGGTTCAACGCGTGCCGCAACGCCGCCCCTTAGTAGGTCAGGGCCCTTCTTCACCATTGCCTGTCATTGCGCCATCGTCAGCTCCATGAAAACGGGATAGGCGAGATCCCCCACCCGAAACTGGCACCACGCCTAAGCGGGGAAAATGAAAGGAGTCAACGTCAAACCGCACAGGGTTCTCCCTCATCAAGACGACCACGTGATCGATTTTCTCTTGTACTTTGTCTCCTCTGTAGGGGCCCAGGGGATTGCCCTGGGGCCCCAATCAGGCGTTGAGCATCACCTTCAGGGCCTTGGTCTCGGCCGCCCGTGAGAACGTGTCGTAGGCTTCCTCAATGTCCTGAAGGTTGAAGGTGTGGCTGACGAACTTCTCGACAGCCAGCTTTTTCTGCGCCACGAGCTTGAGCAGCGTGCCGGTGGTGTTGGTGTTCACCAGGCCCATGGTGATCCTGATGTTCTGGATCCAGAGCGAGTCGAGCGGCAGGTCCACGCCCTTGCCATGGACACCGACATTGGCCACGTGCCCGCCGGGCCTGACCATGTCCAACACCATGGCAAAGGTCTGGGGAATCCCCACGGCCTCAATGGCGACGTCCACGCCCAGCCCGTCGGTGAGGGCCAGGACCTGCTCCTTCCAGTCGGCGTCCGTTGACAGCACGCCGTCGGTGGCGCCAAACGTCTTGGCCTGTTCCAGGCGGTTTGCGTCAACGTCGATGGCAATGACGCGCGAAGGGCCGTAGAGCTGGGAGGTGACCACTGCCGCCAGCCCCACCGGGCCAACGCCGACGACAGCGACGACGTCGCCCGCCTTGACCCCTCCGTACTGGACACCGATCTCGTGGCCGGTGGGGAGAATGTCCGACAGGAGCGTGCCCTCCTGGGGGCTGACGCCGTCGGGCATCTTGTAAACGGAGGTCTCCGCATACGGAACCCGCACGTATTCGGCCTGGGTTCCGTCAATCAGGTGCCCGAAAATCCAGCCTATCCCCGACGCCCCCTCATCCCCCAGGCAGTGCGAGAACATTCCCTTCTTGCAGTAATCGCAACGGCCACAGGCAGAAACGCACGACAGGATCACGCGGTCGCCCACGGCAAGGTTGGAAACGGCCGAGCCGACCTCGGTGATGGTGCCGACGCCTTCATGGCCAAGGATCCGGCCTTCGGCCACCGCGGGAACGTCACCCTTGAGAATGTGAAGGTCGGTGCCGCAAATGGTGGTGGTCTCGATCTTGACTATGACATCGGTGGGCTTTTGGATTTGGGGATCAGGAACGTCTTCCCATGATTTTTGATTCGGACCGTGATAAACGAGAGCCTTCATTTTCAGCATCCTTTGGTTGGCCGTGACAACCCGCTGCGAACACCAAATGGTCTGCGACGTCGCGGGTGCCTAGGATAATTGCAGCTTACGTCAAAGCGCGCCCGGCGGACAGGTTTTAGGGTCCAGAGACTACACCTCAACCCAGACACTGTACCGGCCCAACAGTTGCATGACACGCGAGCTAGTGTCGCCGTACAACCCGTGGTTGCTGAACCTGGCAATCAGCCTCATTCTCGACGCCAGCGTCTCAGTGGTAACACGCTTCAACTTGAACCACGGCTCCCCCATCGGGATCCTCATCGCCTTGGCCGACGCGGATCTGGTGACGGCGCACCCATCATTATTCGAGACGATCAACGGCTTTCCCTCCAATGACGGGTCAAAGGCTCGTTCGGCACTGGATTAGAAACTTTTCACATCCACATGGGCAATTTAGTCACTCGCTGGCATCAGAGCCGGCCCATGTGGCCTCGGAACCGTGATGTCGGGGAAGTCCGGGTTCTCGGCCTGCAGCACCACCCCTGCCGCAGTGATCCGCAGCCGCTTGACGGTCAGTTCCCCGTCCAGGACGACGACGGACCCGGCCCCGGGGTTCCAACGCCCGGTTCACGATCAGCTCGTCGCCGTTACTAATGCCGGCCCCTTCCATGGAAGGCCCAGATACCCGCACCAGGTAGGGGCCGGCGATGTCCTTGATCATTCTCTGTCTAAAGCACCTTTTCCACCCTGTCTGTCGTTGAGTCGCCGAACGGTTTACTTCGCCATTCAAAGCACCGTTGGGTGGCACCGCACTGTCCTGGCCCGCTTCAGAAGGCGGCATATGTATACCTCGGACAAACTGAGGGACTTTCTCAGTATCGGAGTGTCCGGCGGTTTGATTTAGCACCTCTCAGCTGCCGGGAAGCGGTCGCCGATAGGTGGCTTGCCTGAATCTGGACATAATCAATTTGGCGACGACCAATCCTCACACAATCGATTGGGCCGCCAAGGGGGCATCCCTCGGCACCCTGACTCGCCGGACCACCCTTAACAGTGACGTACAGCATGGTTAGTGAGCGAGATGTCGCGCGCTCAGCGCCTGCGGGAGGCCTGCTAGCTCTTTCTGTTGGGCGGGTTTCGTCTACTCGCGCGTGAGCGAGAGCGCGAGGCTGGGAACGGCGAAGGACAAAAGAAAGATCGGCAAGATGCGCTTTCCGCCGCATCGGAAGCTGGCGATTTCGCCGTCGGCGATGTAGAAAGTCGTGGTCCGGCTGGAGTTTCGTCCGTTGCGAATTTGCAGGGTGTGCCGTCCGGGTTCGACCGGCATGTCAATGGACTTGTTCAGTTCGACGTTCCCGGACTGTTTTCCGTCGACCATCGCCTCGTAGGTGCCACGGCGAACCTCCACTCCGATGGTTTTATGCGTCAATTTCAACATTGCGGACATTATTGCTCTCCTCATGGTGCTTGAAAGTGTGTCTGGACAAGAGCTCGAAGCCGCCGAGCGCTGGTGATGTCTATCGTCGTCGGGCGGTCGCGAGCAGTTCGTGGGTGAACATCGAGAACGGTCCAAGCCCCGGGAGCTGAATGGCCACCTCTTGCCACGGTGACTTTCATGGTGTCGTCCCCCTTACGATGTATAGCGGCAAAAAGCGACGCTCAGACCGCTGCCCGACTCCCTTCACTGGCGCTGATCACGCCGGAGACTTTGGCAGCGCCATCACTTACCAGCCACGGGATGGCTGCGGCCAGCTGCCTTGGCATTGCAACGGGTGGCTGTTTGACCTGCATAAAGTGGCGAAGCGTCTCCCCGGCAAACTCCGACTTCAATGGTGCCTCAATCTTGGTGGCGATGATGTGGGTGCCCTCCCGCGGTAGCTGGAGGGTTGTGGCGCGGCCAATGCCGGATCCCGCACTGGCGGCCGTCGCCGTGTTCC
>NZ_QJVD01000073.1 GCF_003219815.1 Arthrobacter livingstonensis | reverse complement strand
ATTATGTGGCCCGACCCGCCGTCACCCAGTGTTGTGGGGTTTGCTGTCTATGGGTCGGGCCACATAACGATCAGAGGTTGGTGAGCCAGTTGAGCAGTGTTTCGTCGGTCCTCCAGATTGGCGTGGTGCGGTGTACCTCCGAAGTATCTGGAGGCTCGGTGGCCCGCAGTGCCTCCAATTTCGTCCGAGTGTTGATTTCCGCGTAGCGGTTGGTGGTTGTCAGGTCGGCGTGACCGAGCCATCCCCGGATCACATTGATTTCGACCCCGGACTCGAGCAAATGCATGGCCGCAGTATGACGAAAGACATGAGGGCCAACCGTGCGGTTGGTACCGGGATCGTCAAGGTGTTTGGCAAGGCGCCTGACGACCTTGTAGATCCCGTAACGGGTGAGAGCTCTGCCAGTAGCGGAGCGGAATACCGGGTCATCTGCTGCTGTTGGTTGACCTGGCGAGTCGAGCAGGACGGTCAGCTGTTTTGCTGTTTGGTCCCAGAGAGGGCACGTCCTCCATTTATCTCCTTTCCCGTGAAGGCGAACGATGGCGTGTTCGCCGAGCTGGAGATTGCCGGCACGGAGTTCTGCGACTTCTTGGGCCCGCGCCCCGGTGTTGTAAAGGAACAGAATCAGAGCGTGGTTCCGCTGCGCGAGGCGACCGGTCCGTGGCAGGTGTTGCAACAGTCCCTGCATCTCGTCACGTTCAAGGAAATGAGTTTCAGCCGGTGGCGTCCGTTTCATGGGGATGGCGGCAACCCTCTGGCATGTTTCGAGCATCGCCGGTTCCCGGCTGGCAATGTATTCAAACAGGCAGTGCAGTGCTGCCAGGCGCTGGTTACGCGTGCTCACACCGTTGTGACGGTCATCCTCCAGGTAGCGAAGGAATCCGATGACGTGCCCAAAGCTCAGGTCTTCCAGCGCAAGCTTGGTGATTCTGGTTCCCTTCTGCTCAGCGATGAAACACAGCAGAAGCCTGATGGTGTCGCTGTAGCTGCGCACCGAGCTGGGTCGCAGCCCTTTGACGGTGACGAGGTGATCGATGAAGAAGGACTGGATCAGTGACCCGAGCTGCTGGGTGCCACTCATGGCTGCTCCTCCAACCATGCTGGTTCAGCAAATACTTCGATGCGGTGGCTGGCCTCGGAAAACAGCTCCGGAGTGATGGTCAGATAGACGGCGGTCGAGGCCGGATCCACATGACCCATGAACGTTGAGAGCTGAAAGAGTCTCACGGATGGGTCCACGCCCTCCCTGTACCAGCGAAGCAAGGACCCCACGGCGAAGGAATGACGCAGGGAATGCAGGTGCGGTGCCGTGGTGCCCGCCGGAACGGGGAACTCCAACTCGATGGCCAGGAGCCTGAACGTGTGGCTCGCGCTGGTCCGGTTCACGCAGCGCCGGCCATCGAAAGTGAACAGAGGAGATCCCGGACCGGCACCTTCTTGGCCTTGTCTATGCTTGAGCTGTCGGGCGAGCAACTCCCCGATGCGCGGGCCGAAGGGAACCAGTCGACTCTTACCGAACTTGCCACCCCGGACGACCAAAAGCTGCCTGTCGGTATCAATGTCTTCCAAGAGCAGGTGACAGGCCTCCCCGCCCCTGAGTCCCAAGCCGTAACACAACGCGAAGATGGCGTGGTAGGTGGGGCCGCGCCCGATCGCCCGGGGATTGTCGGGAAGTGCTGCTGCCGACTCGAGCAACCGGCGAGCCTGGGCGGTATCGAGGAGGAAGGGCAACCGTTCATCAGTTTCGCGGCGCCGGGTGCCATGCCAAGGAGTTGCTGCCAGAAGTTGCTGACTGACTGCCCAGTCTAGGAAGGTTCCAAGTACCCCGATGAGGTGGTTGAAACTACGGGCCCGGCGCCGAGACCTGGAAGCAACAAATTCATCCAGAAGTTGCGGCGTGAGCCCGGCCGACTCCGTCACCCCACACTGGTCCGTGTAAACCAGCAGCAAATGCAATGTCGCTTCCTCACTCAGGTATTTCCTGCCCAGTGCCCGCTTGTGTGCCAAGAACGCAGCCACATCGGCGGCAAGGTTCTCGCTCACCACAGCACTTCCTCACCGTCGCCAAGAGCGACCTCGCGCAACGCTTCAATATCGACTTTGGCGTAAACTTCCGTGGATCGTGCCGAGCGGTGGCCCACGAAGTCACCAATGGTCTTCAACGAGAAATTCGCATCAACAAGGCGCTGCACCGCCGTGTGGCGTAGTGTGTGCGAGCCCGGCCGGCGCACATCAATGCCAGCCCTGAGAAGGTGAATGCGGGTCCGTGCCGAAACCGCCGCCGCCGTAATAGGCTGACGGGGAGCCATCGCCCGGAAGAATACGCGCCGGTCCTCGCTCTCTGGGCGTCCGTGCTGCAGATAGTCAAGAAGTGCCTCACCAACAACGGCAGAAAGCGGAAACGCTGTCGAGTGGCCGGCCTTGCGCTCGGGAATCGCCAAACGCTCACGCTTCCAATCGATGTCATCAAGCGTCAATGCAGCGACTTCCCGGCCGCGCAGCCCATAGATAACCAACAACATCAGAATGGCGTAGTCACGCTTGCCCGCCACCGTCCTCCGGTCAACACCAGCCAGAACCAGGTTGACGTCGGCCCACGAAATGGAACGGGGAATGTCCGAGAGCCGATATGTCTGGGCCCAGCCCACCGCCGTGCTCAAATCACTGGCCAATACTCCCTCTCGGTGGGCATAGCGGAGGAAGACTTTCAAGGCCCCGGCTTCATCACGCACCGTACTCTTCGCCAACCCAGTACCAGCACGCGCCACAAGATAAGCGCTGATCAGGGCCGGTGAGAGTTCCCCCATCGATTCCATCCCGACCTGGTGCAAGTACGCTTCGAATTGGCGAAGGTGGATACGGTAGCCGCCCACCGACAGCGGGCGGAGCCCACGCTCCTGAATCAAATAATCGAAGAAACCCGGAACGGTCTCTGCGAACGGCAATTCAAGGCGACGACGACCGCTCGGCTGATATCCGGGCAGGATAACCGTGAGCATCTGTTCCACCGGACCCCGAATCTCCTTGGCCATAGACCGGGACGATCCAGTCCGCTTGTGATGAAGAGCAACCCGGTCATCAACAAACGCGCCCACGTACGCGGGCAACTCCCCAACAGTGCCAGCCCCACGGGCACCAGCAAACTCGCCAAACGCGAAAACGAGCGGGACCCGCCTCCAGACACACCTGTCCGAATAGTGATTCCCGGAAAGCCAAACAACGTACTGCTCGATTTCCGCACCCACCCATGAATGCATGTACCGATCGACGGTTGCTGGCTGCTTGAAATAGTTCTCCAGCATGGCAACGACCTTTCTCATCAAAGAAATGAAGCAACCACCATCACCCCAGACAACCGTTATGTGCCATGGAACACCGACCGAAACCCAG
>NZ_QJVD01000072.1 GCF_003219815.1 Arthrobacter livingstonensis | reverse complement strand
AGAACTCACTGCAGCATAATCAAAGAACTGACCCGCACGGTGTTGAGGCAAACTCCACCACTCAGCGGGACGTAACCGCGCTGTTCCAACACTCGAGGCAAGCTCCGTATTAAAGTCGGACTTGGTGCTGAATGATATCAAATGGCCTAAACCCACGAATCGGCGGCAACGAAACATTAATGCTGAGGTAAAAGCATGACTGTCTCGTGTCCGGGATGCTCGCTGAGCACTATTGTTCAGAACCAGTCTGCATCGCCCAACATTGGTCCGAAAGCGCGGCCGAGAGGTGTTCCGTATACCCTCCCACCACCGGTCAGTTCACCGGACGGGTGTTACGGGACGGCCTCAAAACTAAGTCAATCAAAACCGCAGGTCAGACCCATATTTGGCCGGTGGTGGACCGTCTTGCGGGACACTATGTGTGCCTGCCAACGGTATACGTCTTACGGTTACGGATCGCATACCAATCCGTCTCTGTCTGTTCCTACTAACCCCACTCAGCGGTTGAAAATCAGCCGCGCGCGACCACCACTCCACCCTGAGGACGACCATTTCGGGTGTTTTCAGTCGTATTGTTTTCTCCGTGCAAAGGGGTCAGTTGGCAATTCTGACTGACTGACTCAATCATCAGAGTGTCGGTTCGCTGCGTTGTTAGCTACTATCGCGCTGACAAATACCCCAACAAAAAACACTACGCCCGCAGCTATCGCGAAGATGGTACCGGCCGCGAGTGGCAGAAAAAATGAGACAAGTGCCGGCACCGCAGCTGCAAAGCAGAACCACATGAACGACCGGCCACCGGACACTTGTGCGGCCGTCCACGCCTCCGGTGACTGGCGGGTTGCCTGAGTCCGTATGCCATACATCGGTGAAGGGCGCCCCGGGTGTTTTCTGAGATAGATTGCAGCAGATCCAAGTCCAACGAAAACAACAAACATGATGATTGATAAGATTGCCAGCCCTGCATGGCCACATATTTCGTGATTCACGTCTAGCCCCTTCTTCCGGTCGTGGCCTGCTCATTCAGGCCTATGTGCCCTGATGAAGTCAGCCGAGTTCTGATATTTCGTCAGCTGGAACACGCAAGCTTGCCTTGCCAGTTTCAATTCACCCAAACGTTTTGTTGATCTTGCCCAACACTCACGCCCCTCAGAGCCCTCCACAGGGCGCGAGGGGGGGGGGGGGGGGGGGGGCTGCATAAATGCCGCAATCTTCAATGAATCCACTTATGAAGCAAACCTAACAGCTCGATACTGTCTCTGGCCGTTGGTCTTGTGGCATGCTCAGCAGGGATCCTCGTGCGGCTCTCTGCTGAGCCCGCGGTATGGTCGGAGGATGACGTTGTTAGTGCTCCGTGTGGCTCGGGCTGGCGTGCGGCTGTGATCGGCACCGTCCTGTCGGTGGTTGGATGCGTGGTCGTGGTGGCCATGGTCGTCGGAGCAGTGCGGACATTGGTGCATCGGGCGGGGCCGGTTGTTGGGGATCCAGGCGTGGCAGCCGAGCTGGTGGCGCTGGCTGGTAGGCGGGCTCGCCGGGTCGCCGCAGTCGTAATCGACCTGAATGCGACCGTTCCCACACGAATGGCCTTCATCGGCGCGGATGCTGACACTCCATTCGAGATCGGGTCGGTGACCAAAGGCCTGACGGGCATGCTGCTCGCCAATGCCATCGAACGCGGCGAGGCAGACCTGGACGCGACGCTGGCGCAGCTCCTGCCCGAGACGGGTGGCAGCCCTATCGGGTCGGTGAGGCTGAGCGAACTGGCCACTCACACTTCCGGATTGCCCCGGTTGCCCCGGTCGCCGGTGACCCTGCTCCGGCTTGTTGCCGCCGGGTATACCGGTGTAGACCCCTACTGGGGCACCACCCCCGCCACAGTGATCGCCGCCGCCCGCCGGCAGCGTCTCACCGGCCGTGGCCGCTTCCGGTACTCCAATCTGGGTGCCGCGGTGCTGGGCCACGGGCTCGCCCGCGCCGCCGGCCGCGACTATGCGGACTTGCTGAAGCGCCGGGTGTTCGAACCGCTGAGGATGACCGGCTCGGGTACCGACCTACGCCCCGGCGTGCGGCGCGGCTGGACCGCGATCGGACGCAGATCCAGGCCGTGGCGTGCCTGCGGGTACGGCCCGGCCGGCGGTGGTGTGACCAGCACCCCGGCCGATATCTCCCGCCTGGTGATCGGGTTGCTGGATGGCACAGCGCCGGGACGAGCCGCGATCAACTCGTTCGCCCCCATTGAGCCAGGCCCGCCGAATCGCTCCTCGGGCCTGTTCTGGATCATCGACCGGGACCAGCCCAGCGGACGAGACATGGTGTGGCACAACGGCCAGACCGGCGGCTACTCGGCTTTTCTGGTCCTGTACCCGCAGGCGCGCCGGGCGGTCGCCGTCCTCGCCGACACCGCGAACGCCGCCCGCCAGCAGCGTGTCGCACTCGGGCTGACCCGCTGGCTGACCAACACGGCCCGCTAACCTACCTGCACCGCCTAGCCTTCCCGCTACGGACAGACTCTGGGTGAGGTCCAGTGACAAGGGGTTGCGTTGACCGCTTGAACCTGTCGCACGACTTATGCCGTTTTCGGCGGCGACCCCATCTGTGCCGGCCAGCAGACCCGAACGTTAGGGGCGGGCAAGGAGTGCATAAAGATGCTCTCAACTTGCCCGCCCCGCGTTACCGCTACTGCTCTGGCCGTCTCAAGCTGTCCGACGACCAGGTGTTACTGGTGTTGCTGTGTCCGCCTCCTACTGCTTGACGGTCCGGTACTGCTGGTGTTGCTCTGGCCATCTGAAGCTGTCCGACGACCAGGAATTACTGGTACTGCTGGTGTTGCTCTGGCCATCTCAAGCTGTCGACGACCAGATGTTACTGCAACGGTGCTTCCCCCCTAGAAAAGCAACTACAACTACTGTCAGCGGGGGAACTTCCGTTCTCTTTTTCTTACGAGAAAAAATATAGCCACTCTCTGAAATCTCGTCAAGTCGACTTTGGGCGGTCTGGGTTAAGTCGCCTTTACGGTTGGCACGGGACCTACCTGGTGGCTGGCAATCGCTCAGCGGCACGTGATGGAAGTCGTCTGCCTTAGCGGTTGGCCCCGGCCCCTTTCTCGTGTCTGGGCTACCAGCGACTCCGGCCCTTTTGCAGGATTTTCGCCGGCCCGGTTCTCCCGAGCGACTTGCGTGCCTTGGATGTCTTTCCGGAGGCCTTGGCGACTGCCGCGCTGGGCGGGGCGGGGTTCCCTGGCCTTGGTGGCACTCAATCGCGCCTGCACAGCCTCCTTATTGGCCACGCCGTCGAGACAGGCAGCCAGCACTTCTCGTCGCTCGGCCAAGTCATATTTGAGGCCAGCCTCATCACGCAGTGCTTCGCGTCGGTCATTTTCTTCGGCCGCGTGCTGCTGGCGGCTCTGGTCTCCCGGGCGGCTTCAACCAACATCTGGGTTGCTTGCGTCGTTTCCACCCGTCCCGCAGAGCGTTCCCCTTGCGGAGAGTGAACCGCCCCGGCGCCGTTGGATACGCCCGTCGTGCGTGAGGAGAATAGGATGCTCGTGTTCCCGTGCGACGGTACTTCAGCCAAGCTGTGGACTGGTGGCGACGTGACGGAGGAAGACGACGCCGTAGCCGGCTGTGCACAAGCCGAGTCCGACACCGACGAGTGC
>NZ_QJVD01000071.1 GCF_003219815.1 Arthrobacter livingstonensis | reverse complement strand
AGTCACACCATGATGGATCAGCATCAATCCTGCCAGCGGGCGCCAGGCCTGCCAATAACCATTAGAGAGTCTCGTCGGAATCTGGGACTTCTGTATAGAGCCGGGTAACCTGTGTATGGGAAAGGGCCGTTTCGGCGCATCCAGGCGTCGATGGTTGTGGGCGTCTTTGTCATCCACGCAGTTCTGGGGGCCGAAATGGCAAGGGAAATGAGACTGTCGGATGGCGTGGGCTCGTATCAGGAGCTGCTGGAGGCTGTGCCTGATGCTTTGCTGGTGATCGGGGATGGGGGACTTCTCGAGTTCGTCAATGCCCAGGTGGAGCGGCTCTTTGGTTATCCGCGGAGCCAGCTGTTGGGAAGGCATTACGAAGTGCTGCTACCGGTACGCTTCGCTGGCCACTATGGGGCCATTCGTGAGTCTTTCGACACCGCCGCGCTTGTGCGGCGGGCGGGGACGGATATGAAGCTTTTCGGTCGTCACTGGGACGGGACCGAGTTTCCGATCGAGGTCAGCTTTACTCGCCTTGGCGCCGGCCCGGGCCTGGGGATTGTCGCCTCCATCCGGGACGTGAGTGAGCGCACGCGCCTTGACGCTGAGCTTCGTGATGCCCTGTCTTTGCTCAGTGCCACCCTGGAATCCACGGCGGATGGCATTCTGGTCGTAACGGCGGACGGGAGAATTGCCGGTTCCAACGAGCGCTTCGCCATTCTTTGGGGTATCCCGGCGGGTATCAGGGAGTCCGGGGACGACGGGAAAGTGATGGCGTTCGTCTTGGATCAGCTCCTTGATCCGGACAGTTTCGTGGCGAAGGTGCACGAGCTGTATGCGGATCCGGGGGCGGAGAGCCTTGACGTGCTGGACTTTCGTGACGGGCGTATCTTTGAACGCTATTCCCGTCCTCAACGTGTCGGGGAAGAGATCGTGGGGCGGGTCTGGAGTTTCCGTGATGTCACGTCCCGGCGTCGTGCGCAGGACCAGGCGCGGGACGCCCTGGCGCAGTTGGAGGGTCTGGGTGCGATCGTTAATTCTTCGGCCGACGCGATCCTTGGCATGACGCCCGGGGGCGCGATCACGAGCTGGAATCCCGGGGCGGAACGACTGTATGGGTATTGCGCCGCCGAAGTGGTGGGCCGAGACACAGGGTTCCTCATTCCGGATGAGCGCAGTGACGCTGATGAGGCTGTGATGGCTGCTGTTGTGGATGGTGTTGTGGTCCACAGTTTCGAAACGGAGCGGGTTCGCAAGGACGGTTCCGTCGTGCCAGTGTCCTTGACGTTGTCTCCGATTCGCGGCGAAGACGGTGTTGGCGGGGTTGCGGAGATCGGGCAGGACATCACTGAGCGGCGGGCCGCGGAGGCGGAGCTGTTGGCGGCCCGTGAGGAGGCGTTGGAATCAAGCCGGTTGAAGTCCGAGTTCCTGGCCACAATGAGCCATGAGATACGCACGCCAATGAACGGGGTCATTGGTCTGACGGCCCTGATGCTGGACACACCCCTGGATGAGACCCAACGAAGCTACGCCGAGGGGGTCCAGGCTGCCGCTGGTGCGCTGCTGAGCCTGATCAACGACATCCTGGATTTCTCGAAATTGGAGGCAGGGAAAGTCGATCTGGATCTCGCCCCCTTTGACCCGCGCTTGATGGTGGAGGACGTGGCCAGGCTCGTGGCTGAAACCGCTCAGGGCAAGCACCTGGAGCTCATCGCGTACTGCCGGCCCGAGGTCCCGGAACGGTTGGTCGGTGATGCGGGCCGGATCCGGCAGATCCTGTTGAACCTGTCCTCAAACGCGGTCAAGTTCACCGCATCCGGTGAGGTAGCCATCCGGGTGAACATCGTGGAGGAAGAAGCAGGAACTGTCGTGGTGCGGTTTGAAGTCAGGGATACCGGAATCGGCATCGACCCAGTGGATCATGTGCGCCTGTTCGATTCGTTTTCCCAGGCTGATGCGTCCACGACGCGCCGGTATGGTGGGACCGGGCTGGGTCTGGCGATCTGCCAGCGCCTGACCGAAGCGATGGGCGGGGAGATCGGTTTGTCCAGCGCTCCGGGAGAGGGGAGCACTTTCTGGTTCGTGCTTCCGCTGGCCGGAACCGGAACTGATGTCACCGTTCTGGAACCTCCCCTGCCCGGTCTGCTGACCGGGCTGCGGGTGTTGGTGGTCGATGATAATGCGACCAACCGGCTCGTGCTTGAAACCCAGCTGAATGCGTGGGGCCTGCGGCCGGATGCATTCGCCGATGCGCGCACGGCCCTTGACAGCGCACGGATGGCGGCTGCCGAGCATCCTTACGATATTGCCGTGCTGGATATGTGCATGCCGGAAATGGACGGGCTGGAACTGGCGCAGACGATGAGCGCCGACCCCGCGCTCAGGGGCATCCGGCTAATGATGCTGACCTCCACAACCCAGATAGACAAGGTCGAGCTGGCTGCGGCAGGCATCCGTGAATGGTTGACCAAACCCGTGCGCGGATCGGAACTCCATGACCGGCTCATGCGCCTCATGGCCGGTACCGGCGCTGCCTTTCGGACGCCGGCCCCTATCCGGGCTGCCCGCCCGCCGCAGCCTTTTCGGGGCAGGGTTCTGGTGGTAGAGGATAACGAAGTGAACCAGCTGGTAGCGCGGGAAATGGTTGCCAGGCTTGGCTACGAGGTGGACGTGGTGGGCGATGGCGCCGAAGCGGTCTCAGCGACTGTCGCCAACACTTATGTGGCCGTGCTCATGGACTGCCACATGCCGGTCATGGATGGCTTCGAGGCGACCCGGGCGATCAGGGCCAGAGAAGGGCACTTCACGCACCTGCCCATCATCGCGATGACTGCCGGGTCCCAGGAAGAAGACCGTGAACGTTGCCTGGCCGCTGGCATGGATGATTACCTCAGCAAACCCGTCAACTTGAACGCCCTCGATCAAACCCTGGCGCGGTGGGTGCCCCGATCGACACCGGCACGGGAGAAATCACCGGCTCTGGATCCTGCCCGCCTGGCAACCTTGCGTGACCTAGGACCTGCAGACGACCGTCAGGGACTGCTGCCAGCGGCCGCCGAGGCCTTCCGGCAGAGTATCTCGCCCACTCTTGCGCTCCTTCAACAGGCCGTGGACGGCGGTGGTGGAGACGCTTTGGGACAGGCAGCCCACAAGCTCAAGGGCGCCGCCGGCACTATCGGGGCCACCGGGGCCGCCACACTGTGCCAGGAGCTGGAACAGCTGGCACTCCAACCCGATGCCCACGCCAACGGCCAAACGGCCCCGAAGCTTCTGGCACGGCTCGGCACGGAGCTGGCCCGGGTCGATAAGGCGTTGGACGACGCGTTGGACCTGCGCTCATGAGGGTCCTTGTCGTGGACGATGATCCGGTATCGCTTCTGGTTGCCAAGGCGGCCGTTGAACGGTCCGGGCATGAATGTCTTACAGCGCCCGACGGAGACGCCGGGTGGCGGCTCTACCAGGACCACCGGCCCCATGCCATCGTGACGGACCTGATGATGCCCGGACTCGACGGGCTCGCCCTTTGCCGGGCCATCCGGGCAGCAGAAACCGACTCCTACACGTACCTGATCCTTTTGACCTCACTCGGGGCCAGGGATGACTGAGGTGTACTAATGATGTGAGACAGTTCCTGAAAGGATTGTTCCCATGTCTTCTCGACCAACCTACTCTGATGAGT
>NZ_QJVD01000070.1 GCF_003219815.1 Arthrobacter livingstonensis | reverse complement strand
CTGGATGGCAATCACGGTCTTGATCGGCGGGTTTACTGTCGCGGCCATCGTTGGCGGCGGCATTGGCTTCGGCGTAGTCGCTGCGATCGTGACGTTCCTCATCGACATGGCAGTGTCGCGCTCTCGAACGCGCGACTAAGCCGCCGCCGCCGTAGCGGGGTTCCCTGCCGCTTCAGAATTCGGTTGCAAACGCGAATCCCCTGCTGACAGCCGAGCTTGTCGCGATCAGCGTTCCCCAGCGGGCGCCCCAATACATCTCGCAGCCCCTGTTGCATCAGCCGAGCCGGCCCGCCGGTGGTGGACCGGCCTCGATACAAGCCCAGATTGCAGACGTCAGTTTATATTGACAGATAGTAGTCGTCAATCTAAACTGACATTATGTCAAATGAAGAACTATTCGGCAATCTACAAAACGCCGACCCCGCTACCGGCCTCCGGGCGGCCGTCGCACTGCGACGCCTTGCAGAACGAGTTGAAGCTACACACGTTGAAGCTGCTCGCGCTTCGGGCTGGACTTGGGAACAGATCGCAGATGCCCTAGGCGTCTCACGCCAGGCGGCTCACATGAAACACGGAAAAAAGAAGGAGACAAACGATGTTTGAACGATTCGCTCCCAGTGCCCGTGAAACCGTCACCAGTGCCGTCCACGAGGCGCAGATACGAGGCGACCGCCGCATCGGCACCGATCACCTCTTTATCGGAATGCTCCATGACCAGGAAATCGTCGACGCCCTTGGCGTGACGCTCCGACACGCCCTCGACGTCGACGCGGACCTCGACTCGACCGCGCTTCGTGCGATTGGCCTCAACATCTCCGGCGCTGCGTCGGCTTGGTCAACACCCCCAAGGATGTCGAGAACCGCATTCAGCACCGGAGCGAAGAACGTCATGAGATCAGCGCTGGCCACAGCTGTTGCCAGTCACTCGGGCACAATCAAAGTCCACCACATCGCAGTCGCTCTATTGAGGCTCAAAGCTCCCGATCCCGCTGCAGCTCTGGCAGCCGGACTCGGGATCGACGCTACGGAGGCAATCGCGAAGCTAACACGTTCGGAAGCTGCCTAACCGCCCGGTGGAGGTTCCCCATCGGACAACCCAATAGGCCTCGAAGCAACTGTTGCATCAGCCGATCCGCCCCGCCGTTGGTCGACCGGCTATCAGCCGATCCGCCCAGCCGTTTCGATAGCCGGGAGTGGTTTCGCTACTCGCTGGCAGTCGAGAATCGGTCGGCGTAGTCGGCGGCGAATCGGGCGAAGGGTGTTGCTTGTCGGCGGGTGATGCGTTCGATGTCGACGCTGGTCCAATCGGAGTCACCTTGGGCGAAGAGCTCGAGTGCTTGAGCGTTCGAGTGCGCAACTGGTGTAGGCAGTCCGAGTTGGATCATTGTCGCTTCCTGTTCCTCGCTGCTGATTCGATGATGCGTGACGGTGCGTCCAAGGACTTCGGTGAGCTGGGCGGCGACCGTGTCATAGGACAGAGATGCCGGCCCGCTGAGCCGATAAGTCTTCCCGATGTGCTGGGCTGGTGCTGATGCGATGGACGCAGCGGCCGCGGCAACGTCGCGTGCGTCGATCATCCCGATTCGGCCGTCGCCGGTGGACGATGAGAACGCGGATGTGGTGGCGATGGCTGGTGCAAGGGTGAGGAGGTTCTGCATGTACGCGTTCGCGCGAAGCAGTGTGTGCGTGAGCCCGGAGTCGGTCAGGGCTTGTTCTATGCGGTAGTGGTCGCGGCGGCGGCTGATTGGCGAATCCGGGGTGGCGTCGCTGGTGACCTTGGTCACATGGGCGACCCCGGCGTTCCGCGCGGCGACGATGACAGCGATTTCCTGTTCCGGCACCGCCGGGGTGACCAGCACGATTGCGTCAGTTCCGATCATGGCCGCAGCGATCGAATCGGGCCGGTCGAGGTCTCCGTGGAACAAGTCCACACCGGCGTCGGCGAGGTCGCGGTGCGCATCCGGGTTTCGGATTAGTACGCGGACCGGCTGGCCTGCTGCGGCCAGGACTCGCGCGGAGTGTGCGCCGACTTTTCCGGCGGTGGTGATGAGGATCATCGGGCTTCCCCTGCAGTGAGCAGAGAGAGGGCGGTCTGGACCTCGCCGTGGTCGTGTAGCCCGATGGAGGCGCTCGGGACGGGGCCGGCCGAGATCGCGACCGTGACCGTACCAACGTCTTTGGCTTCGACGAAACCCTCGGCGTGACGGGTGGTGACCGGTCCGAGCACCAGGGAGAACACCCGCCGTGAAGAACCAGTCTCGGCGGCGGCAACACGCTGCATCATCAGCAGCGCGGCCTGTTCCATACTCACCAGCCCGCTGCCCGGGACCGGCCATGCCGAGGAGTCGCCGACGATCACCGTGTACGCGCCAGCATCGGTCAGATACGGCAGCGCTGCACGCAGCACCGCCATGTGCGTGGTCCCAAGAACGGTGAATGCCGAGTGCCAGTCCTGCTCCGTGATCTCGGCGAGAGTGCTTCCCTGCCACCAACCGCCGATTGGAGCGACCACGGAGTCGAGTCCGCCGCGGAAATGGACGATCTGTTCGACGAGGTCCTGCGCGCCAGCGAAGCTGGTGTAGTCATGCACCACCAAGTGCAGGTGCTCGTCGGCGGCGTGGCCCAGCATGGTCCGGAACTCCGCCGAGCGCTCTTCAGACCGGGTCGGGACGATCACCTCGGCGCCCGCCTCAAGGAACGCCCGCACGACACCCTCCCCGACTGCACCGGTCCCGCCCGGCACCAGCACCCGGTGACCCGTCAGGTCCGGGGTTGTCCATGTCGTGTCATTCATCTGGTCTCCCGACCGTAGCCGTATTCGTTGGTACACCTAACGTTGTTTGAACCAACGATAACACCCGTTCGTTGGCGTGTACAACGGTTAGGATGGTGGTATGACGGAAAATGAGACGACAGCGCCACCGGCTCGGCTACGGGCGCTGCTCAGTTGGCAGGCAAATCGAGTGAACGTCCTCGGCTCCCGGCTCACCGGGACGCGAATGCCGGCGACTGGGCGTGCCGACTTCGCAGTCCTGGCCGCGCTGGAAGAGTATGGCCCTCTCAGCCAGGCCGACCTCGGCCGACAGCTCGGATTGGACCGCAACACCATCAACGGGATCGCAACCCGGCTCGACGAGGCCAAACACATCCTTCGCGCGACAGACGCCGCTGACCGACGCCGCAACACCGTCGCCATCACCCCGCTCGGACAGCGATACCTCGACCAACTGCAGACCGCCACCGACAGAGTCCAAGCTGAACTCGCAGCGCCACTGTCGAAAGCAGAAGCGGCACAGCTACAAACGCTCCTAGGCAAAATACTCGACACCCACCCCGGCCTGCCGAGCTAGGTTTACTACCGGGCATACCTCCCAGTCGCAACTCGAGCCCGGTCGCACTTTAGCGAACTCCTACAAAAGCGGCTGCTCAGCATCCCCACGCGGCGCAGCTGCCCGCAGGGCGTTCCGCATACGGACGCACCAGGTTTGTGCAGACGAGTATTGAAATTTGTACAGGCGAAAATGACAGATGAGGTATTGGTTTGAGTGGGACTGGCAGCCGCACTGGCCGGGTCAACCCCCAGGTGGCAGCTGGGTCCGCGTCTTCTTTATTCGACACGTCGTGGACCGTCTATGATCGGAACGGACTATTGACCCAGAAGGAGAAGGGGAAGGGGAGACCATGACTGAGCGTGGTGCGCGCCTTGCCCGCGGCTGGACCGCAGCGGTCTTTGCCACCTCGGCGGCTGCGCTCTCCCACGTCCTGGG
>NZ_QJVD01000006.1 GCF_003219815.1 Arthrobacter livingstonensis | reverse complement strand
AGGCCGCGGCCAAGTACGACCTCCACAACATCAACGCAGGAACCACCGGCAACACCGGCGGCGACAGCTAACCCCCAGCCACACCCCGACCTCGCAAGCTCGCCCCGGGACCCTCGCGACCGTGGCCCCACCCAGCCACACCCGAACGGGCAAGCTCGCCCCGGGACCCACGCGACCGTGGCCCCACCCAGCCACACCCGAACGGGCAGTTAATGACAACGTTGCACCCCAACACCGTCATTGGCTGCCCGTTCGGCAAACCCATGAACAAAAGACCAGCTCCGGCAACGGAGGGTCCAAAACTAGATGAATCTCTTTGAAAACGTGTTCCGAACGCAGCTTTTTGACACACGGTAGGGTGGCGCATCAGCCACGTATCGGAGGTGACTTTGGAGAACGTTAAGGAAAGCCTCGGGTTGATGCTGCGGGATGATGTGGCCAGCCGACTCGATGACGGCGCTTTCGGCGTCGTCCGCCAACGACGCAATCTGCAAGTAGGTGATGTCACGCAGCGTCGACGCACCGATCGTCAGGACGGGCATTTTGAATCGATTGCCGACAGCGGCAGCCACGATCTGCTGCGCACTCTCGGGCAGAGATCGGTAATGTTTAAACGCTGATTCGAACGCCCCGGGCGCGGCATACGCGTCAAGTACCGCCGCCCGAAAACTCTCTGATACACCCGCACCGAGGGTGCCGGTGCGGAGAAAGAAGTCTACGTACTCGCGCTCATTGCCGGCAAGGACCAACTCAGCCAGTCTAGGGGCGGCGTGGAAGCCAAACCACCATGGCTGGCTGGCCAGGAATTCCTCGGCACCATGGAGGCCACCGATGACCCCTTCGGAGAGGACCAGTGATCGGATCCTGTCCGGACGGGTCAGCGCGAGGAGCGCCGCGGCCTGGACACCAAGATCCATTCCGACGACCACCGCTGTTCCAAGGCCTAACGCGTCGAGAATAGTGACGACATCGCCGGCGATGTCCGCTGCGGTGTAACCCGCGGGGGGCCGGGATGATCCACCGAGACCTCGGAGATCCGGTGCTATCACCGTGTGTGTCTTCGCCAACGTCGGCATGATCGGTTCCCAAACCTGCCAGGTGTGCGGGAAGCCATGCAGCAGCACGATGGCCGGCCCCTGCCCAGCCGTTGCGACGTTCAGCGTGACAGTTTTGGACCGAATGAGCGTTGTTGTGGTCATGGGGTTCCTTGTGTCGATTGCAGAATAGTTACATAGTTACCGTATGGAACCGACTGTCTTTTCGGAAGAAGGCACTTTTGCCCCACCTGGTGACCACGGGGTAACCGTGTCGGCACCGCGCCGTGGGGATTTGTTCGATCCCTCGTGTCCGACCCGCGATCTACTCGACAGGCTCGGGTCCAAATGGGTCGTCATGATCGTGACGACGCTCGCCTCTGACGGCTGTGAGGAGATCGGCTTCGCGGAACTACAACGCCGAGCCGTGGGGATTTCAAATCGGATGCTCTCGCAGGAACTTAAACGGCTGGGTGGCGACGGGCTCGTTAGCCGCCGTGTAGAGGATTCCGTGCCGCCTCGTGTGTTCTATCGCCTCACCGATCTTGGCCTTTCCTTGCAAGGACCGCTCGCAATCCTGCGGGACTGGGCCGAGCAGCACATGAATCAAATTGACCAGCCCTCGTCGCCGCGGACGGCTGGACCGTGACGTCCTGGGCCGGACTACGACGCAGCGGACCCGCCGCACTGGACACATCAGCGGCTCATCGAAGCTGTCGAGATTTGCCTTTCGACAAGCACCACGTCCGCGAAGAACCCACAGCGAGCTTGCGAGCTGTGGGACCGGGCGGGGCTACATTGGTGCCATGGTGAACACGACGGCGGTCCTGCTGGCCGCCGGGGCCGGGACCCGACTAGGACGCGGACCCAAGGCCCTGCTGGTCTATCGCGCCGGCACGCTCGTGGAGCACGCTGCCGCCGTCCTGCGGGACGGCGGCTGCAGTGGCGTCGCCGTTGTTGTGGGCGCGGGAGCCGGGGAAGTCGCTGAATTGTCGGGCCTTGCCGGCTGCCGGCTCGTGCCCAACGATGACTGGGCGTCCGGCATGGGCGGATCGTTCCGCCTCGGCGTTGCAGCGGCCGCTGCAGGGAACAATGTCCTAGTGGCCTTGGTGGACCAGCCGGGCATGTCAGCAGCGCTCGTGGCGAGGCTGATCACCGCGCACCGCCCTGGCCGGATCACGGCCGCCGGATACGGGACCCATGACCAGCCCGGCGGCCTGCACCGCGGCCACCCGATCATCTTCGACTCGGAATTGGCTGCTCGGGCGGCTGCCACGTCAACGGGTGACGCCGGCGCTCGGGAGTTCCTGCGCGCCAACCCCGAACTCATCGACCTGGTGGACTGCCGTGACCTGTCCGACGGCGCGGACCTGGACACCGACGCGGAGCTGTACCTGCTGGATGGTCCCTCAGGATAGCGGTACGTCGCAGCCGGAATCCCGCAAAAATCTCACTGGCGATCCGTCTATTGTGGGCCGGTACTAGCCGCTGGATCGGTGGTTATGGGGCTCTTCAGAATCCAGAGTGTATTCAGAGCTGCCGTATTACCGGTGCGGCTCCATTGCGGGCTCGTAACCGGCCGGCGCATCGGCGTCCGGCTACCCGGCACCCACCGAATCGGCCGCGGCCTTCAGGCCCAAGTACATGACGTCCCTCGCCAGCGGCAGACGGGTGAACCGCACGCCGGTGGCGTTGCGGATGGCATTGGCCAGAGCCGGCGCTACCGGGTTGAACGGGCTCTCACTCATCGATTTCGCACCGAGCGGACCCAGGGAGTCATGCGTGGAGGCAAAGTAGACTTCGCTGCGCGGCACGTCCGCAAAGGTGGGGATGTGGTACTGGCGCAGGATGTCCGTCTCCACGGCGCCGTCGGGCCCCACCCGCACTTCCTCGTACAGGGCGGCGCCCAGTGCCTGGGCAATGCCGCCCTCGATCTGGCCGCGGCACTGCCGCGGGTTGACCACCACGCCAGCGTCCGCGGCCTGCACGCTTTGGAGGATCTTCAGCTCGCCGGTGCCGGTGTTGACGGCCACCCGGAAGCCGTGGACATTGAACGCCACCGAACGCGGCGTGCCGCCCCAGCGGCCCTCCGTCCGCAACGTCCGCCCGAACGTGGGCGCCAACTTAAACACGTCCGCGAGCGGCATCAGCGTTCCGGCGCAGTCCACCGCCCCCGGCACCAGCCGGCACTTCGCGGCGGCCGCGCCGGAACCATCCGCGGCAACCTTGAGGATCTCCCCCGCCAGGTCCTGCGCGGCGAGGAGCGTCGCCTTGCCGGCCACCACGGTGCCGGTGGAGCCAAACGCCCCGGTGTCGTGCTCTGTCAGCGCGGTGTCCGACTGCCGCACCGACACCAGTTCGGCCCGGCTGTTCAGCGCCGTCGCCGCCAACTGGGCGTGCACCGTCGTCGTCCCGTTGCCAAATTCGGCGGTCCCCACGCTGGCCCGGAACGTGCCGTCCGCAAGAAGCTCCAGCACCGTGTGGGCAAAGTGCCCGCGAGGCGGGACAGTGTCGATCATGGACAGCGCTGTCCCCGACCCAACAGCCCAGTCCGGCCCCAGATCCGCCAGCCCGGCGTCGCGGTACCGCTCAGCGCCCCGATGCAGTGCGTCGTCCACCAACGCAACGCACTGGTCCAGCCCATAGCTGCCGTAGTGCACGTCTTCTTCGGGCTCGGGAGAGGTGGACAACATGGGATCCCCCGGCCGGATCATGTTCCGCCGCCGGAATTCCATGGGGTCCATGCCCAAGCCCACGGCCAGTTCGTCCATGGCCGACTCCACCGCAAAGAACATTTGGCTCAGCCCATAGCCACGAAAGGCTCCCGACGGCACAGTGTTCGTATAGACGGACTTTGCGTCAACCTTCTTGTTGGCACACTGGTACACGGCCAGGGACTCCCCGCAGCCGTGGAACATGACGCCGGGGGCGTGGTTGCCGTAGGCGCCGGTGTTCACCAGCACGTCCACGGCCAGCGCCGTCAGCGTGCCGTCGCGTCTCGCCCCAGCGCGCAGCGCGATGGTGAAGGGGTGCCGAGTGGTGGACGCCATGAGCTGCTCGGTGCGCGTGTATTCCAGCTGCACGGGCCTCCGCAGCGCCAGCGCGGCCAGGGCCACAATGTCCTCGGTGAGCATCTCCTGCTTGCCCCCGAAGCCGCCGCCCACCCGGCCGGCCACCACGCGCACATCCTCTTCCGCCAAGCCGAATACGCGGCACAGGGCACGCCGCGTCAGGAACGGCGTCTGCGTCGAGGAGCGCACGTGCAGCCGTCCGGCGTCGTCGACGCGGGCGATGGACGCATGGGTCTCCAGCGCCGTGTGCTGCACCCGCTGGGTGGTGTACGTTTCCTGATGCACGACGTCGGCCGCAGCCAGTCCCGCAGCGACGTCGCCGAGCTCGGAGTGAAGTTCGGCGACGGTGTTGCGCGCGGGATCGGCAATGCGGCTGGCCGCGGCATCCTTGTCGCCGTGGACGGCCGGGGCGCCAGGGCGCAGCGCTTCCTCGGGGTCGAGCACGGCCGGCAACACCTCGTAGCGGACCACGAGGGCGCGTACCCCGGCCTCGGCCTCATGCACCGAATCGGCAACGACGGCGGCCACCCGCTGACCCACATGCCGCATAACGGAATCGAGCACCAGCGTGTCATCGGGGTCGTCCGTGTACAGCTCGTGCTGCGCGGTGGAAAACAGCTGCCGCGGGGAGTCCTTGTGGGTGAAGACGGCGTGGACACCTGGCAACCGGAGGGCCGCCGCGGTGTCAATCGAGACGATCCTGGCGTGGGCGTGCTGGGAGCGCAGGAGTTTCATGTGCAGCAGCCCGGGGTAGTCCGCAGGGTCGACATCGAGGGTGTACCGGGCGGTGCCCGTCACCACGGCACGTCCGGCCGGGGCGCCCGGATTGGCTCCCATCTGGCCCGCCACCGGTTGAACAGGTGCAGCGTGGCCGGATGCAGCGTGACTGTCGGCCGCGGGGTTGCTGGCGGCAGCGTGACTGTCGGCCGCGGGGTTGCTGGCGGCAGACAGTCTGCCCGCGGCATGGCCGCCGGCCGCGTCACCGCAGGCTCCCGCCCTGTCCGCGGACATTGATTCCGTGGACACCCTAAGCACGGCGTCCTCGATGGCCCGATAGCCCGTGCAGCGGCACAGGTTCCCCTTGAGGTTCCGGGGCAGGTTTTCCTTTTGGGCGTCGTCAAGGGTGGACGCGGTCATGAGCATGCCGGCGGTGCAGAAGCCGCACTGGAAGCCCTGCGCGGCCAGGAACTGCTCCTGCAGGGGGTGCAGCGTGCCGTCGGCGGCCAGGCCCTCGACCGTGGTGACGGCCTTTCCCCGGGCACGGACTGCCGGGTAGATGCAGCTGTGCACCGGCACGCCGTCAACGTGGACGGTGCAGGCGCCGCAGTCGCCGCCATCGCAGCCCTTTTTCACGCCGAGCATGCCTTCCTCGCGCAGGAAGGTGCGCAGGCACGCTCCGGGCCGTGGCTCGTTGCCGTGCGGCGTGCCGTTGATGTCCATGGCCATGGTTCAGGCCCTTTCGCTTGCGGTTTGATTCGGGGTGCCGAGCAGTTCGGCACGGATTTCCTCGGCGAGCCGGTAGGTCATGTCGCGGCGCCACTGGGGCAGGCCGTGGATGTCGTTGTGGTACAGCTCCGCCGGGATGGCTTTGTCCAGGGCACTGCGCAGGGCCGCGGCGTCCAGCCCCGGGGCACCCGGCACCACGGCGCCCGGCCCGGCCGCACCTGGCCCGGGCACGGCGGCGGCCGCGAAGCGCAACTGTACCGGGCGTCTGGTGGAGGCGGTCACGGTGATGACCAGTCCGCCGTCGTGCGCCAGGCGGCCGATCAGCAGGACGCCGGAGCGGCCCAGGTTGCTCAGCGAGAGCCGCCGGAACGCCACGCGGGATTCCAGGGCGGCCGCGGGCAGGTGGATGCTGCGCAGGAGTTCGCCGGGGGCCAGGCTGGTGCGGGCGTCGCCCACCACCAGTTCCGCCACCGGCAGCTGCCGGCTTGCGCCGCCGGGCTCCAGGACCGTGGCAACCCCGTCCAGGGCAGCACACAGGGACGTCATGGGCCCGGCGGGCAGGGCCGTGCAAATGTTGCCGCCCACCGTGGAGGCGTTCCAGATCTTGAAGGATGCCACGAAGGAGTCGCAGCACAGCCGCACCAGTTCCAGGGCCGTCCACCTCGTGGGCAGATCGCCCCTGTCCGGCAGCGCGTAGAGCTCGGCGACCTTGCAGGTGGCGGCCAGTTCCAGGCCGTCAGCGGTGATGGTGACAGGCTCCCAACCGGCCTCCGTGATGTCCAGCAGGCGGCGCAACGTGCTGCTGCCGTAGGAAAACAGCACGGTTCCCCCGGCCAGCCAGGCATCCCCTGGGCGCCAGGCCGCGGGGTCGGCGGTGGCCACCACCTCTTCGATCGTGTTCATGTCCACGAAAAACTCCTGTGCGATTTGGGGGCCTGTGCCGGACTGTTGACTGGGCGGATTGAGGGGGCCGGGCCCCCGTAGCGTAGGGGCCCGGCCGTGGCTGGTTGATGCTGAGGCTAGCCGATCCTGCGGCTAGCCGATCCTGCGGCTAGCCGATGCCGAGGATCTGCTGGATGGTCCCCATGCCGAAGTACACGACAAAGGCAGCGGCGACGCCCCACATCAGCACGTGCACCTCCCGGGCCCGGCCCTGCGCTATCCGGATGATGACGTAGGCGATGAAACCGGCTCCCAGGCCGTTGGCGATCGAGTACGTGAACGGCATCAGGATGAAGGTCAGGAACGCCGGGATGGCGATGCCGTAATCGCTCCAGTCGACCTTGCGGACCTGGGACGCCATCATGAACCCGACGATGACCAGGGCCGGGGCCACCGCCTCGAACGGCACGATAGCCACCAGCGGGGCAAAGAACGCCGCCAACAGGAACAGCGCGCCCGTAACGAGGCTGGCCAGGCCGGTGCGTGCGCCCTCGGCGATGCCCGCCGCCGACTCGACAAAGATCTCATTGGCGGAGACGGAGCCGAAACCGCCGGCCATGGAACCCGCGGCGTCGACGAGCAGCACCCGGTTGGCGTTCTTCATATTGTTGTTCTCGTCAACCAGTCCGGCCTCGCTGGCCAGCCCGGTCATGGTGCCCATGGCGTCAAAGAACACGCTGAGCAGGATCGTGAAAGTCAGCAGCAGTGCGGACATGATGCCCAGATGGGCGAAGGCGCCAAACAGGTCCACCTTGCCAATCAGGGAAAGATCCGGCAGGGAAAAGAAGGTGCCGGGCACGGCCGGGATCATGAGCGACCAGCCTGAGGGGTCGTTCTGGCTGGAGGCCGTGTGTGTGAAAAGCTGCAGTCCCATGGCAAAGAGCGTGGAGGCGACGATGCCGATCAGGATGCCGCCCTTGACCTTGCGCACCACCAGGATGATGGTCAGCACCAGCCCGAAGACGAACACCAGCGTGGGCCAGCCCAGCAGCTTCCCGTCCTGGCCCAGCTGCAGCGGCACGGTGGTGTGCGCGGCGTCCGGGATGCGGCGGACGAACCCGGCGTTCACGAGCCCGATGATGGCGATGAACAGGCCGATCCCGACGACGATGGCGGTCTTCAGCCCGGCCGGCACGGCCCGCATGACGGCCTCCCGGAGCCCCGAGAGGACCAAGAGGAACATGACGATGCCGGCGATGAGCACCAGGCCCATGACCTCCGGCCAGGTCAGGTTCTTGGTGGTGGCGATGGTGGCCGAGACGAAGGCGTTCACGCCCAGCCCGGCGGCGAGCGCGAAGGGGTACTTTGCCCATGCCCCCATCGCGATCGTGGTGACGCCGGCGACGACGGCGGTCACGGCAGCCACCTGGGGGATGCCCAGCGTGTGCCCGGAACCGTCCGCCGAGCTGAGGATCAGCGGGTTCAGGACCACGATGTAGCACATGGCGAAGAACGTGGCCAGCCCGCCACGGAATTCGCGCAGAACGTTGGAGCCGCGTGCGGTGATTTCAAAGTAGTTGTCGATGGAATGCGCGAGGCCGCGCCTGGTCGCTGGTTGTTCGGCGTTTTCGGAGGACACTGTGTCTTTTCCGGTCCGGTTCAGAAGTGACATTTCTGCTGCCACCCGTCCTAGTAGTCAATCCGGGTGGCGAGGCTGTTCCAGGTGTTGAACGGGTCAAGGGGATCCGTGGCGCCGGGAGCGAGCTGGCGCACCGGCATGGTCCGCTGTTCCACGGGGGTGTCGAAATAGTCGTAGAAGACGGCGTCGTCGAAGCCGGCGCGGGCGGCGTCGTGCCGGTCCGCGGCAAAGAACACCTGATCCACGCGGGCCCAGAGTGCCGAGGCCAGGCACATGGGGCAGGGTTCGCAGCTGGTGTACAGGGTCGCGCCGGTGAGGTCGAAGGTGCCCAGCGCCGTGCAGGCGTTCCGGATGGCCGTGACCTCGGCGTGAGCGGTGGGGTCGTTGCTGGCCGTGACGCGGTTGATGCCGTCGAAGGCCCTTCCGTCAGCGGTGACAATGACGGCGCCGAAGGGCCCGCCGCTGTCCAGGACGTTGGCCGTGGCCAACTCGACCGCCCTGGCCAGGTACTCCTGGCCATTATTACTGGTTTTCATGGTGACTTCCTTGTCACTGGGGCAACCGGCCATTCTTGTCTTGCGGGATGCCGGGGGGCCTCCACATACCGGTGTGCACTTGGTTTTTAATTCAAGATACGCCCGGTAGATAGCGGCCCTTGGATGGGCGCCCGCCATAGACTTGATGATGACACTAACACCGGATTGTGAGCTGGGCAACACTTTTTTGGAAAATTGTTTTCGCATCATGAAATGACCTGCCCCGTTGACATATTTAGCGGTGTGGCCTAGATTGTGTCGCAGGTCCGCTTCCGCGGATCCAACCTGGATCAGCAGACAGGACAACACTGAGCTGGCACCCTTGCGGTGCCGGCTCTTTTTGCTTTTGGGCCGGGGCCGCCCGGGACAGTCCATCCAGCCCTAACGAGGATCCCCATGCCAACCACATCGCCAGTCCGGCCACACCGCCTGTGGCTGAAGAACCCGCTGGCCGCCTTCACGGCCAACAACCTTGACGCCGGAGGCGGGGTCGTCGTCTCCGGCGGCACCATCGCCGAGGTCATCGGCGCCGGCATGGTTCCCGCCGAGCCGTGCGACGAGGTGTTTGACGCCGGCCGGCACGTGCTCACGCCCGGGCTGGTGAACACCCACCACCACTTTTACCAGACGCTCACCCGGGCCTGGACGCCGGTGGCGAACGCGGAACTGTTCCCTTGGCTGAAGGCGCTGTACCCGGTGTGGGCGCGTCTGACACCGCGGGACCTGGAGCTCGCCACCACGGCCGCCCTCGCGGAGCTGCTCCTCTCCGGCTGCACGACGGCGGCCGACCACCACTATCTGTTTCCCGACGGCCTCGAGGATGCCATCGACATCCAGGTCCAGGTGGTGCGGCAGCTGGGCATGCGTGCCACCCTGACCCGCGGCTCCATGTCGCTGGGCGAGAACGACGGCGGGCTGCCGCCACAGTCCACAGTGCAGGACCCGGAAGTGATTCTGGCGGACAGCGAACGGCTGGTTGCCGCGTACCACGAGCGCGGTGACGACGCCGTCATCCAGATCGCGCTGGCCCCATGCTCACCGTTTTCGGTCACCCGCGAGGTCATGGAGGAAAGCGCCCAGCTGGCCGAAAGGCTGGATGTCCGGCTGCACACACACCTGGCGGAGACCCTCGATGAGGAGGATTTCTGCCGCGAGATGTTTGGCCTGCGCACCGTGGACTATCTGGAAAGCGTGGGATGGCTGACGGAACGGACCTGGCTGGGGCACGGCATCCACTTTGACGACGCGGAGATCGCCCGGCTGGGAGCCGCCGGGACAGGGATAGCCCACTGCCCGACGTCGAACATGCGGCTTGCGTCCGGCACCGCGCGGATCCTGGAACTGGAGGATGCCGGCGCTCCGGTGGGCCTGGGAGTGGACGGATCCGCGTCCAACGACGCCTCCAACATGATCCAGGAGGCCCGGCAGGCCCTGTACCTGCAACGGCTGCGCTACGGCGCCGGCGTCAGCGTTGAACGGGCACTGGGCTGGGCAACGCGCGGGTCGGCCCGGGTGCTGGGGCGCGACAGCCTGGGCGAGATTGCCCCCGGACGGCAGGCGGACCTGGCCATGTTCACCCTGGACGAGCTGCGCTTTTCCGGCTCCCACGATCCGGTGGCCGCCCTGCTCCTGTGCGGCGCCGACCGCGCCGACAGGGTCATGGTGGGCGGGGCCTGGCGGGTGGTCGACGGGCAGATCCCCGGCTTTGACCTGGGGGGCCTCATCGCGGAACACAGCATGGCCGCCCGCAGGCTCGTGAACGGCGATTGATGCCGGTGGTCGAGCAGCGAGCCCCGCACTCCGACCTGTTGCGCGCGGCCGCCAATGCGAGCGATGCGCAGAGCAGTGCCATGCGCCGCCGTCGTTCCGAATCCAGCGCAGAACAGCTCAGCCGGCCCGCGCAGGCCCCGGATTTCGACAGGGGCCCGCGGCCGCGAGGGGCCCCGGCCGAGGTGCGAGGCCGGGGAGCGGGTGGGGATCAATCACCAGCGGTGGCTAGTTGCTGTTCATATCCGAAGAAATGATGGCCGCTGCTGCCTCGAGCATGGGCACGGCGCGGTCGGCAAACGCCTGGTCGACGCGCGTGACGGGGCCGGAGACGGAAATGGCCGTGGGCGTGGGCGCATTGGGGACGGCCATGGCGAAGCACCGCACGCCGAGTTCCTGCTCCTCCTCGTCGATGGAGTAGCCGCGTGCCCGGATCAGCTCGAGATCAGCCAGCAGTCCCTCGATGGTGCCCAGGCTCTTGGTGGTGGGCGTGGGCATGCCCTGGCGGGCGATGATGCCGCGCACGGTGTCATTGTCCAGCTGGGCCAGCAGCGCCTTGCCAACTCCGGTGTCGTGGGTGTGGGCGCGGCGGCCCACCTCGGTGAACATGCGCATCGAGTGCGGCGACGGGACCTGGGCGATGTAGATGACCATGTCCGATTCCAGGACGGCCATGTTGGCGGTTTCACCCAGCCTGTCAACCAGCATCTTGAGCTGCGGCCGCGCCAGGGCCCCCAGCTGCTTGTTGGCGCCTTCACCCAGGCGAATGAGCCGGGGCCCCAGTGCATAGCGACGGTTGGGCAGCTGGCGGATGTAGCCCAGCGACACCAGTGTGCGCAGCAGGCGGTGGATCGTGGGCAGCGGCAGGTCCGTGGAACCGGACAGTTCGCTCAGCGTCACGTCGCCGCCGGCATCCGTAATGAGTTCGAGCAGTTCAAACACCCGCTCGACGGACTGCACCCCGCCGCTTGCCTTTGCCGCCATTGCCGTCGCTCCTGGTTCCCTGGGGCCAACCACTCCCATGCTGCAATTTATCCACATCGTGAAAACTGCGTTTCACTCCTAAAGATACATCACATTGTGGGATTTTGGCCCGCCCCGCCAACGGGGCTTGTATTTCCGCTAGATAGATAATAATATCCATCATACGAAAACTAATATGCACTCCGGCAGCCCCTCCGGGCCCACACAAAGGACATTCAATGGCGAACCCCAGCCCCGGAAACTCCATCACCCTGCGTGTCAGCGCACCCTCCAACTTCACTGTCACCAGTGAACTGGCAGCCGCCGCGGCCGCGGCCGGTGCCGCCGTCACGGCCCTGGATGTAACCGAATCCCACCACGAGAGCATCATCGTGGACATCACCGCAAACACCACCGACGACGCCCACGCCGAGCGCGTCCGCGACGCCCTTGAGGCGCTCGACGGCGTCTCCGTCCTCCACGTCTCGGATCGCACCTTCCTCATGCACCTCGGCGGAAAGCTTGAGGTCGTCCCCAAGGTGGCCCTGCGCAACCGCGACGACCTCTCACGGGCGTACACCCCCGGTGTCGCCCGCGTCTGCATGGCGATCGCCGAGGATCCCGCCGCGGCCCGCAACCTCACCATCAAGCGCAACACCATCGCCGTCGTCACCGACGGCACCGCCGTCCTGGGCCTGGGCGACATTGGCCCGGCCGCGGCCCTGCCCGTCATGGAAGGCAAGGCGGCACTGTTCAAGCAGTTCGCCAACGTCGACGCCTGGCCGGTGTGCCTTGACACCAAGGACACCGAAGAAATCATCATGATCGTCAAGGCACTTGCCCCCGTCTATGGCGGCATCAACCTGGAGGACATTGCGGCACCGCGCTGCTTCGAAATTGAAAGGCGCCTCCGCGAGGAACTGGACATTCCCGTCTTCCACGACGACCAACACGGCACGGCCATCGTCACCCTGGCGGCGCTGACCAACGCGCTGAAGGTCGTGGACAAGAAGATCCACGACGTCAAGATCGTGGTGGCCGGCGTGGGCGCCGCGGGCAACGCCATCATCCAACTGCTCATCGCCCAGGGTGCCACCAACATTGTGGCGTGCGGCCGCAGCGGCGCCGTCCACCGCAACGAGGAGCACACGGATGCGCACCGTGCCTGGCTGGCGGAAAACACCAACCCCGACAACTTCACCGGCACGCTGCACGAGGCCATGGACGGGGCGGACGTCTTTATCGGCGTCAGCGGTCCCAATGTCCTCGGCGAGGAGCAGATTGCCGCCATGGCCAAGGACGCCATCGTGTTTGCAATGGCCAACCCCACTCCCGAGGTGGACCCGGTCCTCGCCTCCAGGCACGCCGCCGTCGTGGCCACGGGCCGCAGCGATTTCCCGAACCAGATCAACAACGTCCTGGCCTTCCCCGGCTTCTTCCGCGGACTGCTCGACGCCGGCGTGTCGGATATCACCGGCGATATGCTGGTCGCAGCGGCCTCTGCCATTGCCAACCGTGTCGATGCCTCCGAACTTAATGCCAGCTTCATCATCCCCAGCGTCTTTGACCCGCACGTGGCCGCCGACGTCGCCTCCGCAGTGGCCGCCGCCGCAGCAACATCGAACGAAAGGACGCAGTCATGACCAACGCCTCCCTCCCCACCGCATCGGTGGTCGTCACCGACCCCACCCCGATCCCCCGCGCCGGGGAAATCCTGACCCCGGAGGCCCTGGACTTCGTTGCCGAACTGAACCGCCGCTTCAACCCGGCCCGCAAGGACCGCCTGGCCGAGCGTGCCCTCAAGCGCGAGCGTGTCGCCGCCACCGGGGGCCTGGACTTCCTGCCGGAGACCGCTGACATCCGCGCCGGCGACTGGCACGTTGCCCCGGCCCCGGCCGCCCTGACGGACCGCCGCGTGGAAATGACCGGACCGGCGTCCCCTGCCAAGATGGCCATCAACGCCCTGAACTCCGGGGCCAAGGTATGGCTGGCCGACCTCGAGGACGCCAGCACCCCGCTCTGGTCCAATGTGGTCGACGCCGTGGCGAACCTGCGCGACGCCGCCTTGGGAACGCTTTCCTACACCTCCCCCGAGGGCAAGGAATACCGGCTGCGCGCGGACGCGCCGCTGTCCGTCGTCGTCGCCCGGCCCCGCGGCTGGCACCTGGAGGAGACCCATGTGATGGTCGACGGCGAACCCGCCTCGGGCGCGCTGGTGGACTTTGGCCTCCTCTTCTTCCACACGGCCAAGCGCCTGCTCGCCAACGGCCAGGGCCCGTACTACTACCTGCCGAAGATGGAAAGCCACCTGGAGGCACGGCTCTGGAACGAGGTGTTTGTGTTTGCCCAGGACTACCTTGGCGTCCCGCAGGGCTCCGTCCGGGCCACCGTCCTCATCGAGACGATCCCGGCCGCCTTTGAAATGGACGAGATCCTCTACGAACTGCGCGACCACGCCTCAGGCCTGAACGCCGGCCGCTGGGACTACCTGTTCAGCATCATCAAGTACTTCCGCGACGCCGGGGCCGCCTTTGTGCTCCCGGACCGTGGCCAGATCACCATGACGGCGCCGTTCATGCGGGCCTACACCGAACTTCTCGTGAAGACCTGCCACCGGCGCGGCGCCTTCGCCATGGGAGGCATGGCCGCCGTCATCCCCAACCGGCGCGAGCCCGAGGTCACGGCCGCCGCGTTTGAAAAGGTGCGCGCGGACAAGACCCGCGAAGCGAACGACGGCTTCGACGGCTCCTGGGTGGCCCACCCCGACCTGGTCCCCGTCTGCCAGGAAGTGTTCGACGCCGTCCTCGGCGCGCGCCCCAACCAGCTGGACAGGCAGCGCCCCGAAGTTTCCGTTACGGCGGACCAGCTGCTGGACATCGCCTCGGCCAAGGGCACCGTCACCGAGGACGGGCTGCGCCTTAACCTTTACGTGGCCGTCGCCTACACCGCAGTCTGGCTTTCCGGCAGCGGCGCCGTGGCCATCCACAACCTCATGGAGGACGCGGCGACCGCGGAAATCTCCCGCTCCCAGGTGTGGCAGCAAATCCACAACGCGGTGACGCTGGCCGATTCCGGCAAGACGGTCACCCGCGAGCTGGTTAAGGAAATCCTGTCCGAAGAAACAGCCAAACTGCACGGCGAAGTCGGCGATCACGCTTTTGCCAAGTACTACAAGCCGGCCAGTGAGCTGATCGCCGAGATCTGCCTGTCGGAGGACTACGCGGACTTCCTGACCGTCCCCGCCTACGAACTGGCGGCCGGCTGATGAGCCCCGTGCCGTCACTATCGGCGGCCGACCTCGCCCGGATAGACGCGTCCCTGCAGGCCACCGACCAGCTACTGGACCGCAACTACCCGGGCGACGACGGCTCCCGCCAGCCCGTGCACACCGTCTACGTCCCGGCGGACAGGTTCACCCCGGACCTTGCCGCCGACTGGGGCCGCCAGGCCCTGGCAGCGGCCGAGGCCCACGGCGGACTCGAACGGCTTGGCACGCTGTTGGGCCAGGACGGCGGCCTTGCCGCCGCCGTGGCCCCGCGCGTTGCCGCAAAACTTGCCGCGGAGCCCATCGAGGACTTGCGCCTGGACTTTGAGGACGGTTACGGAAACCGTGGCGACGAGACCGAGGACGCGGACGCTGTCGCAGCCGCCCGGTCCGTGGCCACCGCTGTTGCGGCCGGCACCGCCCCGCCGTTCATCGGCATCCGGTTCAAATGTTTTGAGGAAGCCACCCGGGCCCGCGGCCTGCGCACGCTGGACTTGTTTGTCTCCACTCTGGCCGACGCCGGCGAACTGCCATTCGGTCTTGTCCTGACACTGCCCAAGGTGACCACCGTGGACCAGGTTAAGGCGATGGACTTCGCCGTCGGCCGTCTCGAGGCCGCGCACTCCCTGCCCGCCGGGCGGCTCCGCTTTGAGGTGCAGGTGGAAACCCCGCAGCTGATCCTCGGCGCCGATGGCACCTCGCCGGTGGCCCGGCTGGCCCATGAGATTCCTGGCCGGATCAGCGCGCTGCACTACGGCACCTACGACTACAGCGCCTCGCTGGAAATCGCGGCGCAGTACCAGTCCATGGAGCACCCGGTCGCCGATTTCGCCAAGGAAGTCATGCAGCTGGCGGTTGCCGGCACGGGCATCCGGCTTTCGGACGGCTCCAGCAACGTCATCCCCATGGGCGACGGCACGGAGGACGCCTGGCGGCTGCACGGCCGGCTGGTCCGGCGCTCCCTGGAGCGCGGCTACTACCAGGGCTGGGACATGCACCCGGCCCACCTGCCCAGCCGCTTCTCCGCCACTTACGCGTTCTACCGCCAGGGCCTGCCGGCTGCGGCGGCCAGGCTCGCCAACTATGTTTCACGCACCGAAGGGGCCGTCATGGACGAACCGGCCACAGCCCGCGCGCTGGCCAACTTTGTCCTGCGCGGCGTAGTGTGCGGGGCCGTGGGCGCCGACGAGGTCCAGGCACTTGCCGGACTCGATCAATCCCAGCTTTCCGCACTGGCACACCCGCGGCTGGCAGTATCCACTTCGAAGTAAGGAGCCAAAGATGACTGGCAACTATTACCACCCCACCGGCGGACTCCCGCCGCAGACGCACCTCACCACCGAGCGGGCCATCGTCACGGAGGCCTACACGGTCATTCCCAAGGGCGTCATGACCGACATCGTGACCAGCACGCTGCCGGGTTTCACCCACTCCCGTTCCTGGATCCTGGCCCGCCCGATCTCCGGGTTTGCCACCACCTTCTCGCAGCTGATCGTGGAGATCGGTCCCGGCGGCGGCGCACCCAAGGCCGAATTTGAGCCCGGTGTTGAAGGCGTCATCTTTGTCACCAAGGGCAAGGTCAACCTGACGCTGGACGGCGAACTGCACGCGCTTGAGGAAGGCAGTTACGCCTACCTGGCCGCCGGCGCCATCTGGGGTTTGGAAAACGTCTCGGACAGCATCGTCTCCTTCCAGTGGATCCGCAAGGCCTACGAGCGGCTCGACGGTTACGAGGCCGAGTCCTTCGTCACCAGTGACGCCGAGGTGGAGCCCACCGCGATGCCCGATACGAACGGCGCCTGGAAGACCACCCGCTTCACGGATTCGTCCGACCTGGCCCACGACATGCAGGTCAACATTGTGACGTTTCAGCCGGGTGGGGTCATCCCGTTCCCGGAGACCCACGTCATGGAGCACGGCCTGTACGTGTTGGAGGGCAAGGCCATGTACCTGCTCAACAATGACTGGGTTGAGGTGGAGGCCGGCGACTTCATGTGGCTGCGCGCGTTCTGCCCGCAGGCCTGCTACGCCGGCGGTCCCGGCCAGTTCCGTTACCTGCTGTACAAGGACATGAACCGCCAGATCAAGCTGACCTAGGGCTCCTGCGGTTTCTGCCGCCGCTTCCGCACTTTCGCCATAGTTGCAACTATGGCGAAAGTGCGGAAACGGCTGCATTTTGCGTTGGGGGCCGCCCAGCGCCGCCTGGCCGTGCGGTACCCGGACCAGAATGCGAGCGCCAGCATGCCAGCGGCCAGGGTCGCGACGCCTGCGTATGTCCACGGGCCAAGAAACAACACGGAGCTGGGGAAGAACACTCCTTCCGACAACGGCGCATACCCAACCGTTATAAATTCGCCTGTTCCGCCGGCCCCTGCCGTCATCACGGCTCCGGCAATCACGGCGACGACCGCCAGTCAGGGCACGACGGCGGTCCGCACGAGACGGTGCTCACTGGGCAGTAGTGGCTGCTCTGGCCGTTCAAACCAGCCGCTATTGTCCAGTCACGGATATTCTCGGAGAAAGGGCCGGTTCCTCCATTCCCGCCGTACTGGCCCATTGGAGATGCAGAGATGGTTGAACGTCGAAACGTGACTGTTCCCGACCCTCTCGGGCAGCCTGTGCATATTGCCCGCGAGATGGCGGCGAACAGTGGGCTTTTTCTCGCAAGCGGGGACCCTGACGGGCCGGGGCTCGGCTCGCGTACGTGGCTGGGGCTGTTCAGGGTGACTGCCCAAGGTCCTTCCACAGGGTCGGTCCTTGAGTGGGGGACCGACATCCTGATTACTTTCGTTCAGGACGGTCAAGCCCGAAGCGACGTGCCGGCGCAGACAGGTGGGCCGACGCGCTCACTTCAGCGTCATGCAGATGCTCAGCTCGAGACCACTCGTTCATCTAGCCCCTGCGATTGTCCGTTCCTCCAGCAATTAGCTCGGTTCATCGCCATAGGTAGCACACTGTGCATTCAACAAGGATGGCGGCGACCCTTGACCAGGCGGCCGCACGCCGCGTCCCCCGCCTGGCTCAACGCCAGCTTCAGCAACACCCAGGGGTCACCGCGGTTTCCGCAGTTCTGCGTGGGCGCTCTGCTAGTGTCTGCCCATGGATGAAAAATTGGGGATGTTCGTCAAGGACTTTGGTTCGCTGGTGCAGTTGGCGCAGGCCGGAATGGACGCGGTGCCCAACGGCAGGCAGGTCCTTGATGTCCTCAACGCACACATGGGGATGCCGGCCGCCGAGCTTTCCGTGGTGGTGGAGCAACTACCGGCGCACCGCCTGGTGGACCTGGACATCCTGATGGAGGCCATCGCGGCACGGGACCCTGACAGCCGCCTGGTGGGCGTCGGCGGCGGGGACCAGCGCAACCACATGTCACTGAGTGAGATCATCCAGCAGTCGTTGATGTACCCGCGCTTCCCGCTCTCCCGGCCCGACTACAAAAACGAAGCCGTGGGCCCTGACGAGCAGCGCCAGGTGGTGGCGCTGGGCCTGTGGATTTTCGCGTACGACGGATCGCCGCTGGCTGTGCTGCAGCGCGACGCGAACCCGCAATTCGGCAGCAACTTTGCCTCGCTGGAGGTCCTGTCGGCGGATCCGCCGTCGGCCGCCGTCTTCCTGGCCGAAGTGCGCCGCCACCTGCAAAGCAACAGTGTGTTCAAGGGCCAGGTCATCTCCCTGGCCGTGAGCGACTACGGCCCCGGCGTGGGCGGGGTGACGTTCATCCGGCGCCCCGAATTACCCGGCAGCGACGTCATCCTGCCCGACGGCGTGCTCAGCCGGGTGGAGGACCACAGCCTCGGCATCGGCCGGCAGGCGCAGGCACTTAAGGCCCACGGCCAGCACCTCAAGCGCGGCCTGCTGCTGTACGGTCCGCCCGGAACCGGCAAGACGCACACCGTCCGCTACCTCTTGAGCCAAAGCGAAGGCACAACGGCGGTGCTCCTCTCCGGCGGCTCGCTCGCCCGCATCTCGGAAGCTGCGAAGCTGGCCCGCGCCCTGGCGCCGTCAGTCGTGGTGTTGGAGGATGTCGACCTGATCGCGGAGGACCGCAGCTTTGGCCACGGCCCGCAGCCGCTGCTGTTTGAGGTCCTGGACGCCATGGACGGGCTGGACAGCGATTCCGACGTCGCGTTCGTGCTCACCACCAACCGCGTGGACATGCTCGAACGCGCATTGGCCCAGCGGCCCGGCCGCGTTGACCTGGCCGTGGAGATCCCGCTGCCTTCGGAGCCGGAACGCCTGGCGTTGCTGCGCCTTTATTCGCGCGGATTGTCCTTCTCGGATCCGGCGTTTCAGGCCGCCGCAGCACGGGTCGCAGGCACCACGGCCTCCTTTGCCAAGGAACTCATCCGGCGCTGCGTGCTTGCGGCCTCACTGGGCGGCGAAAGCCCCGACGATTCCCACCTGGCCGCGGCCGTTGACGAGCTCATGGCCGACGGCGAATCCCTCACTCGGAGCCTGCTCGGCAGCAGTGGTGCCGGAGCAGGCGAGAGCGGTGAGAATGAGAGCAGCGCTGATGGGCACGTGGAATTCGCCGGACCGCACCCCGGCATGCAGGGCGCGACGGTCCGCTACAGTGCCTCATACCGACCCATGACCGGCCAGTAACCCCGCCGCACGGGCAGCCGCGGCCAGTCACGGGACTTCTGCCACCGGTCCAACCATGGCGAAAGTGCGGCAACGGCGGCATTTTTGGCTCTGGGCCCTCAGGACCTGCCCGTCGAGCGCGCGCTGCCGGTGCGGTAGCCGGACCAGAACGCGAGTGCCAGCAGGCCAACGACCAGGCTCGCGAAGCCTGCATATGTCCGCGGGCCAAGAAACAACACAGCGCTCGGGACGTATGCTTCTCCGGATAACGGCGCATAGGCAAACCAGCCGAATTCGCCCGTCCCGCCAGCCCCGGCCGCCATCAGGATTCCCGCCGCGATGGCGGCGAGCGCCAGGCCGGGCACAACGGCCGCCACCACCCACGAGCGTTCCGGCCTGTTCCGTTCCCCCGCAGAGTGCATGCGCGCCAGCCTAACAGCCGAGGGGCCCCGCACGTGGGCCCACGGCGGCGGGGGCCCCGCCGCAAGCTTGCGAACGGTGCGAGCCGCCGGGGACGAAGCGAGTGTTGGGAGGCCGCGACGGCGCTAACAGCGAACCCCCTTCGGGGTGCCGGCGGGCCGAAGCCATCTGCCACGGGAACAACCCGTACACCGGCGCAGTGCATGATGAAACGTCGCTTCGCACCTGCGCGGCATTCTCCGCGAATAGAGGACATGAGTCACGCTGCGCACAAGCCGCCATGAATCATGCGCAGGGCTGGACGCCCTACTTATACGCGGCTTGCGGACGCAGCGTTGCGCATGCCGGAAACCGGCTTACATTATGCGTAAGGCCTACCCTCCAACCCTGCGCAGCTTGCCTTCCTGCGCAACGCCAGGCACCACGGCTGCGCATGATGGAAGTCCCTCCCATGACTTATACGCGGCACACGGTCGCAGCGTTGCGCATGATGGTGCCTCAATGGGCGCGGAATATGCCGTGGCACACATCAAAGCCTGCCAACCCCCTTGACTCCGCGCCGCGCCATGCCTAGACTTTTCATAAAGCAGAATCTAAATTCCACATTACGAAATTCTCACAGTGAAAATATGAAGCGGTAAAAACAACCGCACTGAAACTGTGGAATGACCGCAACCGGAACGCCGACGTTCCACGGGAAGGACCCACCATGACGTACACAGTGAACTGCTCCATCCTCCTGACGGAGCTGCCCCTGCTCGAACGCCCGGCAGCCGCCAAGGCCGCGGGCTTCGATGCCGTCGAGTTCTGGTGGCCCTTCGCCTCCTCCGTCCCTGCCGACGCCGAGGTCACCGCCTTTGAGCGCGCCATCACCGACGCCGGCGTTCAGCTCACCGGTCTGAACTTCAACGCCGGGGACATGCCGGCCGGTGACCGCGGCTTGGTCTCCTGGCCCGGCCGCGAGCAGGAATTCAAGGACAACATCGACGTTGTGGCGGGGATCGGCGGCCGTCTCGGCTGCAAGGGCTTCAACGCCCTCTACGGGAACCGACAGGACGGCGCCACGCCGGAGAAACAGGACGAGGCAGCCTTGAAAAACCTCCGCGCAGCCGCCGCGGGCGTCGCCAAGATCGGCGGCACGGTGCTGCTGGAGCCGGTCTCCGGCACCCCCGCCTACCCCCTGAAGACAGCCCAGGACGCCTTGAACGTCATTGCCAAGGCCGGCGCGGACAACATCAAGCTGCTGGCCGACTTCTATCATTTGGCCGTCAACGGCGACGACGTCGCCGCCGTCATTGAAAGCCACGCCAAGGACTTCGGCCACATCCAAATTGCCGACAACCCCGGCCGCGGCGCCCCCGGCACCGGCGGGCTCCCCCTTGGCGAATGGATCGCCCGCAGCCGCGAACTGGGCTACACCGGCCACATCGGGCTTGAGTACAAGGCCGCCGCCGCGGACGCCTTCACCTGGGCCATCCGCGAACCCGCCGCCAACAACTAAGCAACCCGACAACGCTTTCCCTTAAGGACCCCTCATGAAAAACATCGCAGTCATCGGCCTCGGGATCATGGGCCTGCCCATGGCGGTCAACCTCGTCAACGCCGGGTTCATGGTCGCCGGCTTCAACCGCAGCCAGGCCGCCACCGACAAGCTCGCGGCCGCCGGCGGCCGCGGCGCCACCAGCATTGCCGACGCCGTCAAGGACGCCGACGCCGTCATCACCATGGTCCCGGACTCCCCCGACGTCGAGGCGGTGGTCAGCGGCAACGACGGCGTATTCGCCAACGCCTGCAAGGGAACCTTGTGGATTGACGCCAGCAGCATCCGCCCGGACGTGGCCAAGCGCCTCTCCGACGATGCAACGGCCGCCGGGCTGCGCCCCCTCGACGCACCCGTCTCCGGCGGGGAGCAGGGAGCCATCGACGCCGTCCTCTCCATCATGGTGGGCGGCACGGCTGGGGACTTCGCCGACGCGGCGGACATCCTTGGCGCCGTGGGCAAGACCATTGTCCATGTAGGCCCCTCCGGCTCCGGCCAGACCGTCAAGGCAGCGAACCAGCTCATTGTGGCCGTCAACATTGAAGCCCTCGCCGAAGCCATCGTCTTCCTCGAGGCCTACGGCGTGGACACCGACGCCGCGCTCAAGGTCCTCGGCGGCGGCCTGGCCGGTTCCAAGGTCCTCGAGCAGAAGGGCCAGAAGATGCTGGACCGCAACTTCGACCCCGGCTTCCGCCTGGCCCTCCACAACAAGGACCTCGGCATCGTCACCGCGGCAGCCCGCGAAGCCGGTGTCGCCGTCCCGCTCGGAGCGGCCGTTGCACAGCTGGTCGGCTCGCTCGTGGCCCAGGGCGACGGCGGCCTGGACCACTCGGGCCTGTTCAAGCAGGCTGCCGCACTTTCCGGCCGCAAGTAGCCGCCGAAACACACCCAGCCGCCCGGCCAACCGCCGGCCAGACACCCACGCAGGAACCGGCGTCGTCCGCCAAAAAGCGGCGCCGGCGCCTGCAGTACACCCAAAAACACCCCAAAAATTTCTCCCAAGGAGCACACCATGACCAAGATGCGCGCAGTTGACGCGATCGTTGCAATACTGGAAAAGGAAGGCGCCACCGAAACCTTCGGGCTGCCCGGCGCCGCCATCAACCCGCTGTACTCGGCCATGAAGGCCCACGGCGGCATTCGGCATACGCTGGCCCGCCACGTTGAAGGCGCCTCGCATATGGCCGACGGCTACAGCCGCGCCGCGGACGGCAACATCGGCGTCTGCCTGGGCACCTCCGGCCCCGCCGGGACGGACATGATCACCGGGCTGTACGCCAGCTGGGCCGACTCCGTCCCGATCCTGTGCATCACCGGCCAGGCACCGCTGGCCAAGCTGCACAAGGAAGACTTCCAGGCCGTGGACATCGAGTCCATCGCCACCCCCGTCACGAAGATGTCCATGACCGTCAAGGAGCCGGGCCAGGTTCCCGGGGCGTTCCAGAAGGCGTTCGGCCTGATGCGCTCCGGCCGTCCGGGCCCCGTGCTGCTTGACCTGCCTTTTGACGTCCAGATGGCGGAGATTGAATTCGACATTGACCTGTACGAGCCGCTGGAAGCTGCCAAGCCGAAGGCCACGCGCCAGCAGGCCGAGAAGGCCCTGGACATGCTGTTCGCGGGCAGGCACCCGCTGATCGTGGCCGGCGGCGGCATCATTAACGCCGGCGCCTCAGCCAAGCTGGTGGAACTGGCCGAGCTGCTGTCCATCCCCGTCATCCCCACCCTGATGGCCTGGGGCTCCATCCCCGACAGCCACCCGCTGATGGCCGGCATGGTCGGCATCCAGACCTCCCACCGCTACGGCAACGCCTCTTTCCTGGAGTCCGACGCCGTCATCGGCATCGGCAACCGCTGGGCGAACCGCCACACCGGCGGCCTGGACACCTACCGGAAGGGCCGCACCTTCATCCACGTGGACATCGACCCGACGCAGATCGGCCGCGTCTTCGCCCCGGACCTGGGCATCGCCTCCGACGCCGGCGCCGCGCTGGAGATCCTGCTGGACGTGGCCCGCGAGCGCAAGGCCGCCGGCACGGCACCTGACTACACGGGCTGGGCCGCAGAATGCACCGCCCGCAAGGGCACCATGCAGCGCAAGACCCACTTCGAGAACGTGCCGCTGAAGCCGCAGCGCGTCTACGAGGAAATGAACACGGCCTTCGGCGAGGACACCACCTACGTCTCCACCATCGGCCTGTCCCAGATCGCCGGCGCCCAGATGCTGCACGTCTTTGGCCCGCGCCGCTGGATCAACGCCGGCCAGGCCGGCCCGCTGGGCTGGACCGTCCCCGCCGCCCTGGGCGTGGTCCGCGGCAAGCCCGGGCAGACCGTCGTGGCGCTGTCCGGAGACTACGATTTCCAGTTCATGATCGAGGAACTGGCCGTGGGCGCGCAGTTCAAGCTGCCGTACATCCACGTGGTGGTCAACAACTCCTATCTGGGCCTGATCCGCCAGTCGCAGCGAGGCTTCGACATGGACTTCGAGGTGTCGCTGGCGTTTGAGAACATCAACTCGACTGATTCTTCTGCCACTGCAGCGGGCTACGGCGTGGACCACGTCAAGGTGGCCGAGGGCCTGGGCTGCAAGGCCATCCGCGTGGAGCGCCCCGAGGAATTCCCGGCCGCCTTTGCCAAGGCGAAGGAAATGATGGAGGAATTCCAGGTTCCCGTGATCGTCGAGGCCATTCTGGAGCGCGTGACCAACATTTCCATGGGCTCGGAGCTGGACAACATGACCGAGTTCGAGGGCCTGGCCGAATCCTCCGCCGACGCCCCCACCGCCATCCTGGCCCTGCAGGGTTAGGCACCTGCCATGCGCGTCATCCTGGCCCCGGACAAGTTCAAGGGGTCCCTGTCCGCACCCGAGGCGGCCCGGCACCTGGCCGCGGGGATCCGCTCCGCCAACCCGGCGCTGGAGATCGAACTGGTCCCGCTGGGCGACGGCGGCGAGGGCACCGTAGATGCTGCCGTCGCCGCCGGGTTCACCCGGGTCACCGCGTCGGTGGAGGGGCCCACCGGTGGGCCGGTTGACGCGGACTTCGCCGTCCAGGGAACCCGCGCAGTCATCGAGATGGCGGCCGCATCCGGCCTGCACGTGCTCGACGGCGGCACCCTGGTTCCGCTCACGGCGTCCAGTTTTGGCACGGGCCAGCTGGTCCGCGCCGCCCTGGACAAGGGCTGCACCGACATTGTCCTCGGGGTGGGCGGCAGTGCCTGTACGGACGGCGGCGCCGGCATGCTGGCAGCCCTGGGCGCGAAGCTCCTGGACTCCCGGGAGCGGCCCGTAGCCCCCGGCGGCGCGGCCCTGGCCACAGTGTCCCGGATTGTCCTGGAAACCTTGGACCCACGGCTGGCCGGCACCCGGTTCACCCTGGCCAGCGACGTGGACAATCCGCTGCTGGGCCCGGATGGCACTGCGGCCGTGTTTGGGCCCCAAAAGGGTGCCACGAGCGCCCAGGTCGACCAGCTCGAGGACGCCCTGGAGCGCTACTTCCGGGTGCTGTCCAACGAACTCGGCATGCAGTCGGTGGACGCCAGCAACCACCCGGGCGCCGGGGCCGCCGGCGGCACCGGTTACGCGGCCCTGGCCGTGCTGAACGCCGTGCGCCGTCCTGGCATCGACGTCGTCATGGAGCTGACACAGCTCTCGGAAAAGCTGCAGGGCGCGGACGTGGTCATCACCGGTGAAGGCAGCCTGGACCGCCAGAGCCTGCGCGGCAAGGCCCCCCTGGGGGTCGCCGCCGCGGCGGAAATGGCAGGGGTCCGGGTGCTGGCGGTCTGCGGGCGCACCACACTCGATGACGCCACACTTCGCGACGCCGGGTTCGCCCGGACGTTCGCCCTCGCCGAGCTGGAACCGGACATCTCCCGCTGCATGAGCCATGCGGGGGAGCTGTTGGAACGGATTGGTGCAACCATTGGAATGGAACTGGCTGCGGCCCTGGAAGAGGAGATTTCCCTTGTCTAAAGCAACACCGTCTGACACGAACACCTTTGACCTTGTCATCCGCGGCGCGCGCGTCCTCACCCCAGCCGGCTCCGCCGCGCACGAGGTGGGCATCAACGCCGGAGTGATTGCCGCCGTCGAGCCCCTCGGCACCGGATTGGCGGGCCGGGAGACCATCGAGCTGGGCCCGGAGGAAACACTGCTGCCGGGGCTCGTGGACAGCCACGTCCACATCAACGAGCCCGGCCGCACCGATTGGGAGGGCTTCGCCTCGGCCACCCGTGCCGCGGCGGCGGGCGGCGTCACCACCGTGGTGGACATGCCGCTGAACAGCATCCCGCCGACGACGACGGTCCCCCACCTTGAGCTCAAGCGCGAGGCCGCCGCCGGCCAGACGTTCGTGAACGTCGGCTTCTGGGGTGGCGCCATCCCGGGCAACACCGCGGACCTGCGCCCCCTGCACGAAGAGGGCGTCTTCGGCTTCAAATGCTTCCTCATCCATTCAGGCGTGGACGAATTCCCGCATCTGGAGTCCGAGGAGATGGAACGCGATCTGGCCGAGATCGGCTCCTTCGGTTCCCTGCTCATCGTCCATGCCGAGGATTCCCGGACCATCGAGGAGATCACGGCCGTGCCCGGTCGGCACTACTCGGACTTCCTGGCCTCGCGTCCGCGCGCCGCCGAGAACGCGGCCATTGCCCGGGTCATTGACGCGGCCCGGCGCACCGGCGCCCGCGCCCACATCCTGCATCTGTCCTCCGCCGAGGGCCTGCCGCTCATCGCCGCTGCCAAGGCCGAGGGCCTTCGGATCACCGTGGAGACGTGCCCGCACTACCTGACCCTGCAGGCCGAGGACATCCCGGACGGCGCCACCGCCTACAAGTGCTGCCCTCCGATCCGCGAGGCCGGCAACCGGGAACTGCTCTGGCAGGGCCTGGAGGACGGCACCATTGACTGCATCGTCTCCGACCACTCCCCCAGCACCCTTGACCTGAAGGACCTGGCCAACGGCGACTTCGCCGTGGCCTGGGGCGGGGTGTCCTCGCTCCAGCTGGGTCTGCCGCTGATCTGGACCGAAGCCCGCAAGCGCGGCATCCCGCTGGAAAAAGTGGTGGGCTGGATGTCCTCCGCCCCGGCGGATCTCGTTGGCCTTTCCGGCAAGGGACGGCTGGCCGTGGGCGCCGACGCCGACTTCTCCATCTTCGCCGCCGACGAGGCGCAGGTGGTGGACGCGACCCAGCTCTTGCACAAGAACGCCATCACCCCGTACGACGGCGCATCCCTGACCGGGGTGGTCCGGCGCACCTTCCTGGCCGGTGCCGAGATCGACGGCGTCACGCCGACGGGCAGGCTGCTGCGCCACGCTGTCCACGAGGGGTCGCGTGCCTGAGCTGGTGGACAAACTGTGTTGCAGTTGTTGGACCGAAATCGCGGTTTTTCGGCGTTTTTCGTCCAACAACTGCAATATAGATTCAGCTCAGAGGCGCGGCCGGCCCGCCCAGCGCGCCGCTTTCAGGGCCAGGTGCAGTTCCAGCCGGACACGGCCGGCCAGCGGATCGGCACCGATGATCCCACGCACCCGCGAGAGCCGGTTGTAGACGGTGGAGCGGTGCAGGTGCAGCTGCCCGGCGATCCCGGCCACGGCACCGTCGCTGTCATACATGAGCTCCAGCACGGGAAAGAGCTCGGCGGCGTCGTCCCGGTCACGCAGCAGCCGGTAGTACACGCTGTCGTCCGGGTCGGCCGCGCCGCCGGCAAGGACCTCGTACACGCCGGCGCCGCGAACGTCGAGAATGGCTCCCAGCCCGGGATCCACGGCGGTCGCCTGCGCCGCAATCCGCGACTCCCGGCACGCCGCGGGCAGCTGTCGCAGCGAGCTGAATGGCTCGCCAATGCCCATCACCGCGTTCGATGCCGGGGCCCCCGTCCGCTTCGACAGCTCAGCCGCGTAGCGCGCCAGGACGTCGGCGTGGGCGGTGCGGCGCTGCACGGCCCGGAACAACATCACGGTGTGCGTGCCGAGCCCGGCGCTGAACAGCGCGTCGTCGACGCCCACGCTCGCCTGCAGCCCGGCGCTGCGGTGGACCAGCACCGCGGCCAGGGGATCCCGGGCGGTTCGCCGATCGGGATCCGGCGCGGGGCCCGGACCTGGTGCCGAATACACCGTTGCCGCCTGCCATGGCCCGCGCTGGCGGACTTTGGGCCACTCGGAAATGACATCGATGGCGTGCCTGTCACCGTCGACGGCGGCGAGGAACTGCTGTTCGCGGGCGCGGCGCTGGCTTGACTCGGCAGTGTTGGAGTCGAGCAGGAGCGTGGCCAGGAGCTCCACCGAATCCCGCACGTGGGGCAGCTGGGCGAGGATCGCCGTCGCACTTTGATCCTGGGAATCCTGCTGGACCCAGAGGTAGCCGACGCGGAAGCCGCGGACCAGCAGCGGCACGCACACCCGGCCCAGCATGCCCAGCGCCGCATTGGCGGGCACCACCACGGGCCGGACCGCCGCTGCGATGCCATGCGACAGCTGCCACGCGCTGACGTCCGCGGGGACCCGCTTGCTTAACAGGAAGTTCACGCGCACCCGGTCGGCATGCGACTGGTTGGCGCTGTAGGCCAGCAGCAGCCCGTCCAGGTCCTCCAGGGAGAGCCCGCGGCCCAGTTCGACGGCGAGTTGCTCGACGAGGTCTTCGATCTCCTGGTTCCGCATGGATTCAGGGTACGTCCCCGGACAGACAGCAAGCGACACTTGGCCCGGTGCGGCTCGACATTTGTCGAAAGAGCGGGCGAAAAAGGCCCGGAATTGCGAGGTGGCGCCCCGCTTCCCTCCCACGGGACCATGAGCTGTCCCACATTCCGACCATAGGGTGGAACGTATCAGATGCGCGTTCCGGGCGCAGCAACGGCAGCGTCCCACCAGCTCCGCACGAACAGAAGGAAAATATCATGATCATCGGCGTTCCCAAGGAGATCAAGAACAACGAGTTCCGCGTGGCCATAACGGCCTCCGGCGTGCACGAGTTCATCCAGCACGGCCACACCGTGCTGGTCGAGCGGGGGGCGGGCCTGGGCTCGAGCATCGCGGATGAGGAATACGCGGGCGCCGGTGCCGAGCTGGTGACGGACGCGGCCGAGGTGTGGGGCCGGGCCGACATGGTGGTTAAGGTCAAGGAACCCATCAGCACCGAATACTCCCACTTCCGCAAGGGCCTGGTGCTGTTCACCTACCTGCACCTGGCCGCCGAGCCGGAGCTGACCCGTGCTCTCCTGGACAGCGGCGTGACTGCAATTGCCTACGAGACGGTGCAGATGGGCCGTACCCTGCCCCTGCTGGCCCCCATGTCCGAGGTGGCCGGGCGCCTGTCCGTGCAGGTTGGCGCCCAGTGCCTGACGGCACCTGCCGGCGGCAAGGGAATTCTGCTGGGCGGCGTTCCCGGCGTCCGGCCTGCCAACGTCGTGATCCTGGGCGCGGGGGTGTCCGGCACCAACGCTGCAGCCATGGCCATTGGCGCCGGGGCGGACGTGACCATCCTGGACATCAACATCAGCCGCCTGCAGGAACTGGACGCCCTCTACCAGGGGCGCCTCAAAACCGTGGCGTCGAACACCCTGGAAATTGAGCGATCACTGCTGGGGGCAGACCTGGTCATTGGCTCGGTCCTGATTCCCGGGGCCAAGGCGCCCAAGCTCGTCACCAACGCGCTCGTGGCCAAGATGAAGCCCGGCTCCGTGCTGGTGGATATCGCCGTGGATCAGGGCGGCTGCTTTGAGGACACCCACCCGACCACCCATGAGAACCCCACATTCATGGTCCACAACTCCGTGTTCTACTGCGTGGCCAACATGCCCGGCGCCGTCCCCAACACTTCCACCTATGCCCTGACGAACGTGACCCTGCGCTACGCCGTGGCCCTGGCCAACAAGGGCGTGGCTGCGGCACTCGAAGCCGATTCCGCACTGGCGGCCGGCCTGAACGTGGCCGGCGGACAGGTGGCCCACCACTCGGTCTCCAGCGCCCATGGCCTGCCCCTGGCGCAGGACTGGCGGCAGCTGGTCTAGGGTCTCCCGGCCGGTCCGGGCGGGCGGGCGAGACGCGCTCGGCAGGGCGAGACGCGCCCGCCGGGGCCCGCCCGGACCGGCAAGGCACCCGCATCTTAAAAAGTTCTGGACGGCACGCCCGCATCCGCGTAGCGTGCCGTCTAGAACTCTCTAGGAGGCACGCATGAGCAGCTTTGCCACTTCCCGCGACGGGACGCGCATCGCCTACGACATCGAAGGATCGGGTCCGCCCGTCATCCTGGTGGCGGGGGCAATGCAGTTCCGCGGCTTCGACCCCACCACGGTGGCCATGGCAGGCCTGCTGGCAGCTCGCGGCTTTTCCGTGCTCAACTATGACCGGAGGGGCCGCGGCGAAAGCATGGAGGCGCCGTCGTTCACGCTCGCGGACACCATTGACGACCTCCGCGCGCTCAGCGCAGTGGCGGGTGGGCCGGTGGCCCTGTACGGAAATTCCTCCGGGGGCGCCATAGCGCTGGCGGCCGCGGCGGCAGGGCTGGACGTTTCAGCCCTGGTGCTGTGGGAGGTTCCGCTGCGGGAGGAGCTGGGCAACGACGGCGCCGATTTCCTGGACGGGCTGCGGGCCAGGATCGCGTCCGGGGATGCCGACGGAACCATTGCCTATTTCATGAAGGACATGCCGCCTCAATGGCTGGAGGGAGCCCGGAACGGCCCCGGCTGGCCGGTCATGACATCCATGGGCCCGTCCCTGGAGGCCGATTCCGAGTCACTTGCCTGGACCCAGTCCGCCCCGCGCGCCGAATTGTGGGCGTCCATTGAGGCGCCGACGCTGGCCCTGGTGGGCGAGCAGACGCTGCCGATCATGCCTCCGGCCGCCGAGTCCATTGCAGCGAACGTGCCCCACGCCCGCAAGGAGACGCTGCCGGCCGCCAACCACAGCTGGGACCCTGAGGTCATGGCCGCCCGCATCGCCGAGTTTCTGGCCCGCCTGCCATGACCATGGTCAACTGCGACATCGGGCTTTCACTGGACGGATTCGTGGCCGGTCCCCATCAAAGCCTGGAACATCCCATGGGTGAAGGGGCGGACACGATCCTGCACACCTGGATGTTTGACCAGCCCGACGCCAATGCGCCCGAGATGGCGGCCATCACCGATGCCGGGGCCTTCATCATGGGCCGGAACATGTTCGGACCCGTTCGCGGTCCGTGGGAAACCTGGGATGTCGAAGGAAAGGGACCGTGGCGCGGCTGGTGGGGCGGGAACCCGCCCTACCACGCACCGGTCATTGTCCTCAGCCACCATGCCCGGGACCCGCTGGTGATGGAGGGCGGCACCACGTTTTCGTTTGTCACGGACGGCATTGAGGCAGCACTGGAGCAGGCCCGCACCGCCGCCGGGGGCCTGGACGTGGCCGTTGCCGGCGGGGCCGCGACGGTCAACCAGTTCCTGGCCGCGGGCCTGATTGACGAGCTGCGGCTGCACCTGGCGCCGGTGGTCCTCGGCTCCGGCGAGCGGTTGTTTGCCGGGCTGCCCCGCTTGGAATTTGTTCAAGTTGGCGCCCGCGCCACGGAACTGGTCACGCACCTGACATACCGCCGCGCGTCCGTGATTGGCCGGTGACCGGGGGACACCCCACCGTGACCGCCGCGCAATGACATTGCGCTTCGGCTCCCCTTCGGCCATTTCCCTGCGCCCTGCGCAGCGGTCCGTCTACGCTGGAATCACGCGGACCATCCGGCCCGCGGCCACGTGGGGGACCACCCGGGGAGGACGCCATGTTTGCCATTCGGAGGTACCCGGTTCTGGTTCTGGCAGCCTGTGCCGCCTTGGCGCTCGGGGGCTGTTCCGGAGGAACGACGGCGGCACGCAGCACTGCGCCCACGGTGACCCCGGGTGCCACTCCCCCGGGCACCACCACCGGTGGCACCGCCCAGGCCGCCCAGCCGTCAACCCAGGAGGGCAGCCCAAGCCAGGCTCCGGCGTCGTCCGCACAGCCTGCAGCGGGCGATGACCCGACAGTCATGCCGGTCACGGCCTCCCCCACCCTGTTTTACATTGCCCAGGGCGACGCGGGCGTCTCCGGGCCAACCGTCGGCTGCGGCGACAGCGCCGTGGCCGTGACCGGCGCCGCCATCAGCTTCACCGACCCGGTGGAGGGCGCGCTGCGGACGCTGTTGGCGGACCACTCGCAGCAGCTTGGGCAGTCCGGCCTGGACAATGCGCTGTGGCAGTCCAGCCTGGAAGTACTGTCCGTGGACCGCGCCGGGAGCGTCATCACGGCACACCTGGCGGGCACGCTGAAGCTGGGCGGGGAGTGCGACATCCCGCGCGTTGAGCAGCAGCTGCTCCTCACGGCGGAGAAGGCGGCTGGCGCACCGGTGGCCATCACCATCAACGGAAAAACGTTGAGCTCGGCCTTGAGTCTCAAATGAGGCCCTGTTTGAAAAACCTTTGATGCCTATTTAGCAACATTGGTTGTATCCTGACACCGTGAACACTCCAGACTCCGGCGCCAAAGCTGCCGCCAACACCGTGCCCGAAGAAACACAGTCCCAGGAAACACTGTCCGAGGAAGCCGTGGACGCACTGGCCCGGGCAGGCTCTGCCGCCCAGGCGGCACCCCAGTCCGGCCACCGCCACGATGCCCTTCTCTCGGCCCGAGCCGCGAACATCAAGCAGTCCGCGGTGCGTGACGTGTTTGAGATTTCCATGCAGCCTGGGCTCGTTTCGCTGGCGGGCGGCAACCCGTACCTGCAGTCGCTGCCGCTGGATCGGCTGGGCGCCACGGCGGCCAAAATCATTGCCGAACATGGGCTGGAGGCGCTGCAGTACGGTGGCGGCCAGGGCACGCTGGAGCTGCGCACGCAGATATGCGAGGTGATGGCGGCCGAAGGCATCCTCGATGCGGATCCGGACAACGTGGTCATCACGGCCGGCTCCCAGTCCGCCCAGGACGTTGCCGCGAAGGTGTTTTGCAACCCCGGCGACGTCATCCTGCTCGAGGACCCCACCTACGTCGGCGCACTGAACACCTTCGAGGCCTACGAGGTGGACGTCCAGCCGGTGTCCGGCGACGAACACGGGATCATTCCTTCCCTGCTGCGGGAGCGAATCGCCGCACTGCAGGCCGAGGGCAAGCGCATCAAGCTGCTGTACACAATCCCGAACTTCAACAATCCGTCCGGGGTGATGCTGGCCCCGGAACGCCGGCAGGAAATCGTGGACATCTGCCGCGAGGCGAATATTCTGGTGCTGGAGGACAACCCCTACGGCCTGTTGAAGTTCGACGGCGTCCTGCCGGCCCCCCTGCGCGCGGCCAACCCCGAGGACGTGCTGTATCTGGGATCGTTCTCCAAGATCTTTGCGCCCGGGCTGCGCATCGGCTGGGCCCTGGTGCCGGCGCACCTGAAACAGCGCTACTACCTGGCCAGCGAGGCCGTCACACTGTGCCCGCCCACGTTCAACCAGCTGCTGGTCAGCGACTATCTGCGCAACTACAACTGGTTGGGCCAGGTCGCCACCTACCGCAGCCTGTACCGGGAACGATGCATGGCCCTGTTGGAAGCGCTTGACGAGTTCATGCCCGAGGGTGTCTCGTGGACGACGCCGGAGGGCGGCTTCTTTGTGTGGCTCACCCTGCCGGAGGGGATCGACACGTACCCGTTGCTGTACAAGGGCATCGATGCGGGCGTGGTGTTTGTGCCCGGCGCCGCCTTCTCCGCGGCCCGGGGCCCCAGCAACAAACTGCGCCTGGCGTTCAGCGCGGTCCCGCCATCCGAGCTCCGCGAGGGCGTCAGGCGCCTTGCACCGGTGCTGGCGGACGCCATCGGCGCGAACTAGCCAGCCCGCGCCTCGGGCGGCGGTAGGAGCCGGCCGCCATCCTGCGGCCGCCGCCTGCGCGTTCCGGTACGATGCTTCAATGGCCTCCCTGGAACGTCCCGACACGAAGTACCACTCCTCCTGGTTGGAGGCCGCCCTTGAATTCGACGGTGCCCACAGGGATGGCGGCGGCGGCGAGGACTGACCGCTGGACCAGCTGAAGGATCCCGGGGACTTTGGCCGCTTTGTGGACGGGCTAGTTGCCGAGGCACTGCCGGACAGCCCCCGGAAACCGGGGTACGTGCCGTGCACCTACCTGTGGATCGCTGACGGCGGCACCGTGCTCGGTTCGCTCGCCATCCGGCATGTGCTCAACGACTTCCTGCTCAACGCGGGCGGACACATCGGCTACAGCGTGCGTCCTTCCGCGCGCCGGCGCGGTCACGCGGCAAAAGGCCCTGCAGGATGCCCTCCCTATCGCACGGCAGCTCGGCATTGACCGGGCCCTGGTCACCTGCGACGAGGACAACACCGCCTCCCGTGCCACCATCGAGGGGAACGGCGGCGTGCACGAGGACAGCCGCGACGGCAAGCGCCGCTACTGGATCAACACGTGACGGTCAGCGGCGGACCAGAATTTGCATACATTCCGCGAATTGCCACGGATTTTTGCAGTTACTGATACACAATTAGCTCAGTCCAGCAGCAGTGCCGGTTCCTCCATGATCGCCGCGACGTCGGCCATGAAGCGGGCGGAGAGGTCCCCGTCCACGACGCGGTGGTCGAACGATCCGCCCAGCGTGGTGACCCAGCGCGGAACAACTTCCCCGTCGACCACCCACGGTTTTTGCTTGATGGTTCCGAACGCCACAATCGCCACCTCGCCCGGATTGATGATCGGCGTGCCGGTGTCAATGCCCAGGGCCCCGATGTTGGTCACTGTCAGGGAGCCGCCCGCCATGTCCGCCGGCTGCGTCTTGCCCGCCCGCGCCGTGGTGGCGAGCTCGTTCAATGCAATCGCCAGTTCCTTCAGGGACAGGTCCTGCGCGTCCTTGATGTTCGGCACCATAAGCCCACGCGGAGTGGCTGCGGCGATGCCCAGGTTCATGAAGTGCTTGACGATGATCTCATCCCCCGTCCACGTCGCATTGACGGAGGGATTGCGCGCCGCCGCCCAAATGACGGCCTTCGCGAGGATCAGCAAGGGGGAGACCTTGATGCCCTCAAAGTCGCGCGAGGCCTTGAGCCGCTTCACAAATTCCATGGTGCGCGACGCGTCAACGTCCACAAAGATGCTCACATGCGGGGCCGAGAAGGCACTCTCCACCATGGCCTTGGCGGTGGCCTTGCGCACGCCCTTGACCTTGATGCGCTCCACCCGGGGGTCCCCGGCCAGCCCGGAACCGGCGGCCGGCGCCCAGAACGCGCCGGTGCCGTCCCGGCCGGCCGTGCGCTGGTCCTGATGGCTGAGCAGGTCCTTCTTCGTGACCTCGCCCCGCGGGCCCGTAGGGGAAACGTCCGCAAGGTCGATGCCCAGGTCCTTGGCGGCCTTGCGCACCGGAGGCTTGGCCAGGACCCGGCTGGCCTTGGCCGCAGTGCCGCCGCCGGTGATGTTCGACGCCGGAACCTGGGCGGGTGCCGATGCCGCCGCAGGTGCGGGGCCGGCAGCGGGCGGTGCCGCTGCGGGCACCGCGTGCGCCACCACAGCGGTGCCCGATCCCGCGCGCGGGCGGCGCTTGACGGCGTCGGCCTTGGGACCGGAGCCGACCAGGGGCTTCATGTCCTGCGCTTCGGGGTCGGGCCCGGCGGGGGCAGCCGTCGGAGCCGCGGGAGCTGCGGGCGCGTCGGAGCCAATGGCGATGATGGGCGTGCCCACCTCGACCGTGTCGCCCTCGGCGACCATCAGCTGGGCCACCATGCCGGCGTAGGGAGAGGGCAGCTCCACGATGGACTTGGCTGTTTCAATTTCCACGATGACGTCATTGACGGCCACGGTGTCGCCCAACCGGACTTTCCAGGAGACGATTTCGGCCTCGGTGAGGCCCTCGCCGACGTCGGGCAGCGTGAAAAGGGACAGCTCTGACATGTGGGCCTTCCTAGTATGCGAAGGCGCGGTCCAACGCCTCCAGCATGCGGTCAATGTCCGGGAGGTAGTGCTCTTCGACGCGGGCCACCGGGTACGGCATGTGGAAGCCGCCCACGCGGATGGCGGGGGCCTCGAGGGAGTAAAAGCAGCGTTCGCTGATGCGCGAGGCAATTTCGCCGCCAATGCCGCCAAAGGTCGGCGCCTCGTGGGCCACGATGAGCCGGCCGGTCTTGGTGACGGACGCCTCGACCGTGTCAAAGTCGATGGGCGAGATGGAGCGCAGGTCGATGACCTCCACGCTGTGTCCGTCGTCGGCAGCGGCGTTGGCAGCGGCCAGTGCCACCGGCACGAGGGGGCCGTACGCAACGATGGTGGCGTCGGTGCCCTCGCGAACCACGTGGGCCGTGAAGGGATTCCCCGGGGAGTTTTCCGTGTCCACCTCACCCTTGAGCCAGTAGCGGCGCTTGGGCTCAAAGACGATGACGGGATCCTTGCACGCAACAGCCTGCTGGATCATCCAGTAGGCATCGTTCGCGTTGGACGGGGTGATGATGCGCAGCCCCGCCGTGTGGGCGAACAACGCCTCCGGGGATTCGGAGTGGTGCTCGATCGAGCCGATGCCGCCGCCATAGGGAATGCGGATGACCACCGGGGCGCTGAGCTGGCCGTCGGAACGGGTGTGGATCTTGGCCAGCTGCGTGGTGATCTGGTTGAACCCGGGAAACACGAAGCCGTCGAACTGGATTTCGCAGACCGGCCGGTGCCCGCGCAGCGCCATGCCGATCGCGGTGCCGATGATGCCGGACTCGGCCAGCGGCGTGTCCATGACCCTGTGCCCGCCAAATTCCGCCTGCAGGCCCTCCGTGACGCGGTAGACGCCGCCCAGGGCACCGATGTCCTCGCCCATGAGGAAGCTTTTGGGGTCGTTGGCCAGGGTGGCGCGCAGGCCTTCGTTGATCGCCTTGGCAATGGTCATTGTGCTCATGCGGCACCGCCCTGCGTTGTGGACGCCTGCGTGTCCGCATCGGCAAAGGATGCCTCGTAATTTTCAAACCAGGCCAGTTCCTCGGCCACCAGCGGGTGGGCCTCGGCGTAGACGGTGGCAAACTTTTGCCGGATGTCCGCCCCGCCCAGGGCCAGCGTCGCCTGGCGCACATGGGCAGCCAGCTCGTCGTCGTCGTTCTTTACCTGGTCGAAGAAGGCGTCATCGGCCAGGTCCGCGGCGCGCAGGTACGTTTCCAGGCGCGCCAGCGGATCCTTCGCCTTCCACGACTCCTCCTCCGCGTTCAGGCGGTACTTGGTGGGGTCGTCGGCCGTGGTGTGCGCGCCGACCCGGTACGTTGAAGCCTCGATCAGGACCGGGCCGCGGCCGTCGCGGGCATGCTCGAGCGCCCACTGGGTCACCGCATACACCGCCAGGACGTCGTTGCCGTCCACGCGGATGCCGGGGAAGCCGTAGCCGCCGGCGCGGTTGACCAGCGGAATTTTGGACTGGACTTCAAAGGGCACGGAGATGGCCCAGTTGTTGTTTTGGCAGAAGAACACCACCGGTGCGTTGTAGGAGGCGGCGAACACCATGGATTCGTGGACGTCGCCCTCACTGCTGGCCCCGTCCCCAAAATAAGCCACGACGGCGGCCGGCTCGGTCGCGGGATCGGCCACCAGGTCACGCTGGATGCCCATGGCGTAGCCCACTGCGTGCAGCGTTTGGGCGGCCAGCACCAGGGTGTACAGGTGGAAATTCTTTTCGCGGGGGTCCCAGCCGCCGTTGGAAACGCCGCGGAACAGGGCGAGCAGGTCCGCCAGGTCCAGGCCGCGGGTCAGGGCGACGCCGTGCTCACGGTAGGTCGGGAAGGCGTAGTCGGCCGGGCGCATGGCTCGGCCGGAGCCAATTTGGGCGGCCTCCTGGCCGACGACGGGAACCCACAGGGCCAGCTCGCCCTGGCGCTGCAGCGCCGTGGCCTCCGCGTCGAAGCGGCGCACGGTGGCCATGTCAGCGTAAAAGCCGCGCAGGGTTTCCGCGTCGAGGGCGTCGATGTACGGACTGAACGTGCCGTCCGCGTGGCGCGTTCCGCCGGCGTCAAGGAGTTGGACCATGTCCTCCTCGCCCACCCCGTTGGCCTGCAGCACGCCTGTGGAAGCGCCGGCGTACCGGCCCGTTTGAGCCTCGCCGGTGCGTTCGGTGCCGTCGCCGGAAGGCCGCGTGCCGGTGGCAGATTGCTGGGCAGAGCCCATACCGTCTCCTCGTTTGCCGGGCCGCAGCAGTTCCGCAAGGACCCGCTGCGCCGGCTCGTTGGTGTCGATATATGCCTCAACGGGAATGCATTCCGTCATGTGCATATATTTCCATTTTCGATTTTCAACTGTATCGGTACAGTCAGGCTTTTCATGCCTTTGTTAATCGCTAGGAACGCCGTGGCGCTTTTGTATAGGACGCACAGATCTCCAGGAACCGCGTGTTGGCCTCAACCTCACCGATGCTGACCCGGACACCTTCGGCGCCAAACGCCCGCACGGACAAGGCATGACTGTCAGCGAGGGCGGCAAATTCGGGAGTGTCGGGGCCAAGGTTGAGCCACACAAAGTTGCCCTGCGCCTCCGGAATGTCCCAGCCAAGCGCCTTCAGGCCCGCGGTGACCCGGTCGCGTTCGTCCACCAGGCTTTGTACCCTTTCCACAACCTGGCCGTAATTTTCCAAGGACGCAACGGCAGCCTGCTCGGCGATGCCGGAGACGGCAAACGGAGTGGCGGCGGAGCGAAGATATGCGGTGATGTCCGGGCCGGACACCGAGTAGCCCACCCGCAAACCGGCCAGCCCGTGGGCCTTGGAGAAGGTACGCAACACCACCACGTTGGGGTACTTGCGGTACATGGCGATGCCGTCCACGGCGTCGGCTGCACGGACGAATTCCTGGTACGCCTCATCGATGACAATGACAACGTCGGAGCGCACCTGCCTGATGAATTCTTCCGTCTCGGCGGTCCGCAGCACCGGACCGGTGGGATTGTTGGGCGTGCACAGCAACACCACCCTGGTGTTTTTGGTGACCGCCGCCGCCATCGCCGGAAGATCGTGCGTGCCGTCGGCGCGCACCGGCACCTGGACGCTTTGCGCGCCGGCCAGGCCCACGCAGATGGGGTAGGCCTCGAAGGAACGCCACGCGTAGAGAACCTCGTCGAGAGTGCCGTCGTCGTTCGCTCCGGCAAACGCCGCCAGGATCTGGTTCAGTGCCCCCAGGGAACCGGCGCCCGTGACGACGTCGTCGGCCGGTATGTCCAGGAACGTGCCTAGTGCATGGCGCAAGGCGGTGCAGCTGGTGTCCGGGTAGCGGTGCACCTCCAGCCCCCCGCGCAGGAGGTCCAGGACCGCTGGAACCGGGCCGAGCGGGTTCTCGTTGGATGAGAGCTTGAAGCTATCCAGCCCGGGTATCGTCAGCGGCGGCTTGCCCGCCGCATATTTGGGCAGCCGGCCCACCACGGGACGGGGGCGGACACCGGGCTGCTGGGCGTGGCTGTTCAAGGTCATGCCCCTAGCCTAATTCAGCGCGGGGGCTGCCAGCGGAACGCGGTCTGTGAAAGCATGGCAGCATGAAGAGAATTGTGTTGCAGGTGCTTGTCAATGCTGTTGCCCTGTGGATTGCGGGCTGGATTCTTCCCGGCATGGCAGTGACGGCCACCGGCACCAGCGGTCTGGAAACGTCCAACGCAACGCTCAACACGGTGCTGGCCTTCATTTTCATCGGCCTGGTTTTCGGTGTTGTCAACGCCCTGGTGAAGCCGGTCGTGAAGGTGCTGGCGCTCCCCGTCACCATCTTGACGCTGGGACTGTTCACCATCATCATCAATGCGGCCATGCTGTGGCTGACCTCGTGGCTGAGTTCCTACACACCGGTGCACTTCACCATTGACCACTTCTTCTGGACGGCCATCCTCGCGGCCCTGATCATCAGCGTTGTCTCGATGCTGATGAGCGGGCTGACCAGGTCGCGCGTACGCCAGTAGCCGGCCCCGTCCGCATCACCGGTATCCCGGCGACGTGCTTTCCTTCTTCGTCGGGGGCTTGGGCTTTGCGGGCTTCGGGTCATTGACGTCGCGGCCCTGGTAGAGTGTCCGGGCCACGCGCATGGCCCCGACACTCCCCACGCCGGCACCCATGAACTTTGCCGCTGCGTCCCGTGCGCCCTTGATGCCAGGGTCATCGCTGCGCTCAAGCGCTGCGGCGTCATCAATGTAGTTGCCCAGGTCATGGGCGTCCTTGATGGTACCGATCGGCCCCACGCCTTCGGTGGCGCCGGGCCGGTGGGATGTCACCGTCACCCAGTTCGCTGAGTCCGGCGGCGGGCCGTAGTCCAACGCGGGGACGATGTCGTTTTCGTTTTCAAGGTCAAGTACGTCGATGCCGGGTGCAACAGGCTGGTTCTTGGCGGGGGCTCCGGCAATGATGATCATCTTAACATTGACCTGGGCCAGGAAAGCCGGGCTTGCAGCGGCTGCGGCCGCGTGAATGCCCCCTCCGCTGTGGCCGGTGATCATCACATCCTCTGTGGGGAGCGCGCCTGCGTCTTGGAGTGCCTGTTTCATCATCTCCTGCACCACAATTTGTTGCTGCTTGAACTGGGCCTGCTGCATGGAAGTCATGCCTTCCAGGTCCCCTTCGAGGTCCCACGGATTTTCGCTGTCCACCTGTGACCAGTCCTCGGTGCCCGGCAAATGCACAATCCAGGCATGAGAGCCGCCGGCCCGTTCCAGGCGGTCAACAATGATGGAACCGGGAGGGTACGTGTAGGCATCCTGGCTTCCGGCCAGCAGACCTGCCACCTGCGGACCCACCTCCATCTCCACGGCTTCGGAAGGGTCCGGGACTGCGTGGCCCGGGCGCCAGTCCCCGGCCTGTGCGTTCCACTCACCGGCCGGAACTTTTCTCATTTCGAGGTGTCCCGGTTTGGACAGTCCGGCCCAGTCAAAGAACTTTCGGGCGCCATTTGCCGCCGCGGTTCCAGCTCCTGCCTGATCCGGGAGTCCGGCATGCGTCAAAAGATAGAAGAGGCCCAATCCGGGCCCCAGCACGCCGGCCGCGTAGCCGCCGCCCTTGTTCAAGAGGTCCTCCGTGGCGTCGCGCAGGCCATATTCCCGGGCATGTGACCAGGTGGCGGCAGTGTCACCCCAGAATTTGAATGCGGAGAAGGGGCCGAGCGTCCAGGTTTGGATTCCCGCCGCGAGTGCCCCCAGCCGGGCCTTCTGGGCTGCCGCGGCAGCGTTGTGCGCCTCGGCGGCGTCGTAGTTTTTGGCGGCATCGGCTGTTCGGCGTGCGAGGTCTGCGACCTCGGCCTGACCGCGCATGGACGACCATACGCACGCCCTCATGGCGTCAAGCGCGGCATAGGGGTGGTTGGGGGCGTTGGCCGTGGCCGAGCCCAGCAACCCCCATTCGGACTGCAGTCGGTCCACCAGCGGTTCCAGGCGGGATGCCACGCGGCCAAGCCGGGCACCGGCCGCGGAAACCTCGCCCAGAACGTAGCGCACGGACCCAACGCCGCCGGTGGTGGTAAACGATGTCCCGGGTTCGTGGTCCTGTGTCATGGCAGCTCTCCTAGCCTTGTGCTCCCGAGCCGGGTCCAGCACCAAAATCCGCCCCGGGGAGCGGAACGAACACCGGGCCCGGGCGGAGTGTGGCTTCAGCGCGCAGGCTGGCCGCATAGGCGACAACTGCCATTGCGGCGGCTTGTACATCCTGCACCACGGCAGCCAAGGCGGTGGTGCGTTCGGCCAGCCGGTCCTGAAAGGCGTCCGCAGCGGCGGACTGCCATTCGGTGGCGTGCAGGCTGGCAAGTTCGCGCCGCAGCTCATCAATTTCCTGGGCGATTTCCCACACCCGCTGCCCGACGACGTCCACGTCGTCCGGCGACGGCCCCGCCGGAACCTGGGGTGCCAGCTGCGCCGACCCGCTGACCTGCCCAGCCAGTCCGGTCATTGAGTTGCCCATGCGGTGTTTTCCTTCCTCATCCTCCGACACTAAGCACCGCCAAATGCCGACGCCATGCCCCCGCCGCGGATCGGGGACAAGGCGTTGGCTGACCCGCGCTGTGCAGGAAGCAGTGCGACCGACGGGCGGTTCAGGCCTCACCCCGCGGCCGAGCAGCCCGGCCGCCGCTGCGGCCACATTGCAACAGGGACACACTGGACGAAGAATCGGCGGTTCATGAAAGAATTGGGCCATGTCTGATTCCGCCCCCGCCCTTGCCCATATCCCTTCCGGCCGCCTGTCCCTGGCCGCCTCCCCAGATCGCATCGCCTTGGGCCCGCTCGACGGACGCTACGCAGCAGCCGTGGCGCCGCTGGTGGACTACCTCTCCGAGGCAGCACTGAACCGCGACCGCGTGGGTGTTGAGGTGGAGTGGTTCATTCACCTCACCAGCAACAACGTGCTGCCCGGCGCGGAGCCGTTGACCGCCGAACAGCAGGCCGGGCTGCGCAGCATCGTCACCGAATTTGATGCCGATTCCATCACCGAACTGGCAGAGATTGAAAGGGTCACCTTCCACGACGTCAAGGCCGTGGAATACTTCATCGGCAACCGCCTGGCCGCCCTGGGTCTGGAGCGCCTCAAGCCCCTGGTCCACTTTGGCTGCACCAGCGAGGACATCAACAACCTCTCCTACGCCGTCGGCATCAAGGGCGCTGTGGAGGACGTCTGGCTCCCGGCAGCCCGGGCCCTCGTGGCCAGGATCGCGGCAATGGCGCAGGAAAACCGCGCCGTGCCAATGTTGTCCCGCACGCACGGCCAGCCAGCCACGCCCACCACGCTGGGCAAGGAACTGGCCGTCACGGCCCATCGCCTGACCCGCCAGCTGGACCGCATCGCCAACACCGAATTCCTGGGCAAGATCAACGGCGCCACCGGCACTTACTCTGCCCATTACGCGTCCGTTCCGTCCGCCAACTGGCAGGATGTCGCCCGCGGCTTCGTGGAGTCCCTGGGGCTGGCTTGGAACCCGCTGACCACGCAAATCGAGTCGCATGATTGGCAGGCTGAACTTTACGCCGACATGGCCCGCTTCAACCGCATCCTGCATAATCTGTGCACAGACGTGTGGAGCTACATCTCGATCGGCTACTTTGCCCAGGTCCCCGTGCCGGGCGCCACCGGCTCTTCCACCATGCCGCACAAGGTCAACCCCATCCGTTTCGAAAACGCCGAGGCGAACCTGGAGATCTCCAACGCCCTTCTGGACACCCTGGGCGCCACTCTGGTGACCAGCCGCTGGCAGCGCGACCTCACCGACTCCTCCAGCCAGCGCAACATCAGCGTCGCCTTCGGCCACTCCCTGCTGGCCATCAACAACGTTCTCGGCGGCCTGGGCCGGCTGGACACGGCCGAGGCCGTGCTCGCCGAAGATCTGGACCACAACTGGGAGGTGCTGGCCGAGGCCATCCAGATGGTCATGCGCGCCGAGGCCGTCGCCGGGGTTCCCGGCATGGAAGACCCCTACGAGCGCCTGAAGGACCTGACCCGTGGCCACCGCGTGGACGGCGCCCGCATGCAGGAATTTGTCTCCGGTCTGGGCCTGTCCGACGGCGCCAGGGACCGCCTGCTGGCCCTGACCCCGGGCACGTACATCGGCATCGCCGAGTCCCTGGTGGATCACCTGCAAAAGTAGTTACGGCGGTACCCGGTTTGCGCTTGAAGCGCAGCTTGGGTGCCGCTGATCATCAAACCAGTGAAGCCCGTCTCAGTATCTGCGATCCAGCCAGTCCTCGAAACGTTCTGCCGTCGGGTCGCGCCGCCAAGACCACAAATCGCAAGGTTGCGTGGATCCTTTTCTGACACCGAGACAATCCGGTGCTCCCAGGGGAATTCCACAATCGGCGCAGCGTTCTTGTCTCCCAGAAGGACTCATTGGCCACGACACCCCACTGGAGGAGCTGCGTGTCACCATGGATGCCCAACTGCTGTAACCGGGGACCAAGATTGGTGGCACGCGGAGCATTAGTCTCCCGGAATACAAGGGTCATGGCGAAACCCGCCGGCTCCAACATGGGCACGACTCGAACCAGGAAGCACACCAGGCACTCGTTGTAAAAAGGGGTCGCAAGCGAATTCGGCAGCTGCCAAAACTGCCGATCCACCTCACCTTCCGCGGTTCCGTCATCGTTGGGGTCGCTAAATTCATCCATGGGTTTTCCTTTCCATGGAACAACAATGGCAACGCAGGGGCGCCTGCAAAAGGGCATGGCACCGTTTTGTGGAACACGCGCCCCACTCCCCCATCTGTGGAGGAATAAGCGCGCAGTCCTCACACGGTCTGGGGCGTCTGGAAGGCGACGATCCGTTCCAGGCCCTCGCGGACGGCGTCATACCCGGCCGCGAAACTGAGCCTGACCGTGGCCCGGCCACCTACGGCGTCGAAGTCCTGGCCGGGCACCACCGCCACACCGGCTCCCTCCAGCAGCGCCGAACAGTAGGCGGCCGAGCCGGCAAAGCCGTCCATGGCCGCACCAAGGTTCGCGTACAAGTAGAACGCCCCGTCGGCCGGGGCGGCATCGGCCCAGCCCAGCCGTTCCAGGTTCGCCAGCACGTAGGCGCGAGTGCGGGCGAATTCCGCCACGGCCGCATCCGCCTCGGCATACGATTCCTTGCTGAACGCCTCCACGGCCGCCATCTGGGCCGGGGCCGGCGGGCACAGCGCCACGTTCCCGGCGAGCGCGTCGACCACTCCGATGAGGTCGTCCGGCACCAGGGCCCACCCCAGCCGCCATCCCGTCATGCCCCAGTACTTGGAAAAACTGGAGATCACGACGCCGGACCGGTGCAGTTCCCACGCACACACCCCTTGGGGATCCGATGAACCCGCGGCCGGATAGGTGATCCCGTGGTAAATTTCGTCGCTGACGAGCCGCGCCGAATTATCCACGCACCATCGGGTCAGTGCCGAAAGCTCGTCCCGCGAGACCATCGTGCCCGTCGGATTGGCCGGGGAGGCGAGTACCAGCCCGGCCAGCGGACCGTGTGTCCGGACGGCCGCGTCGAGCAGTTCAGGTGTGGGCTGGAAACGGGTGTTCGGGCCGCAGTCCAGCTCCACCACCTCGACCCCGAGAGCTCGCAGGATGTTCTTGTAGGCGGGATAGCCCGGCCGGGCCAGCGCCACGCGGTCGCCGGCATTGAAGGCTGAGAGGAACGTCAGCAGGAACGCGCCGGAGGACCCCGTGGTCACTGCCACGTTTCGGGCCGGAATGTCGAGTCCGTACCAGCGCCGGTAGTGCCCGGCGATGGCCTCCCGGAGTTCGGCGATGCCCAGCGCGGGAGTGTAGGTCAGCGGGGTTCCGGCCGCGTGGATGGCAGCGGCCGCGGCGGAGACCCCCGACGGCGCACCACCTCCCGGCTCCCCGGCACACAGCGAAATGACATCGCGCCCTGCGGCGCGCATCTGCGAAACGCGGCCCAGGATGTCCATGACTTGGAACGGCGGCACCTGTGCCCGGGCGGCGACGGTGAGTGGACGGGACATGGCGGGCTCCTGGCGGCAAACAATGACTGTGCGGCGGCGGTGCCGCACCATCCAGCTTGCCACACGGGCCCATCAGCGCCTGAGGGCGCGGAAACGGCGGGCCGGCGGATCCCTGCTCGCGCCGACAGTGCAGCTCTGGCGGGCCGGCTGAGCTGCACTCTCGACGCGGGGGAGGAATGCCGTGTCCGCCGCCTAGGACAGCCCCTTTCCGATGATGGGGATGCCGGTGGTGGGGAAGGAACTGGGGAAGACGGCGCGCGTTGCCACGGGCGCCGGATCCAGGGCCACCTTGACGTCCTCGTCCGGGCTGAGCTGCACCGTGGTGCCGCGAACGTCGACGGCAAGCCGTCCGAATTCGTGGCCGTCCTGCAGGTTGAAGGTGATCGAATCGGAGGCCAGGGACACGGACAGCAGGGCCCCGCGCACGTTCAGCTTGAAGGATAGGCTGTCCCAGTTGGCAGGCAGGCGCGGGTCAAAGTGGAGCATCTCCGCCTGGTCGCGCATGCCGGCGAAGCCGCACACCAGCGAACTCCAGATCCCGCCAGCTGAGGCGATGTGCACCCCGTCGACGGTGTTGGCGTGGGTGTTGTCGAGATCAATGAAGACCGCCTCGGTGAAGTGCTTCAGCGCGGTTTGGCCGTAACCCACCTCCGCCGCCATGATGCCCTGCACGCAGGCTGACAGGGTGGAATCCCCGGTGGTGATGGGATCGTAGAAGTCGAACGCGCGCTGCTTTTCCTTAGGCGTGAAGTCCCGCCATTGCAGGAACATCGCCAGCACGGTGTCGGCCTGCTTGAGCACCTGGTGGCGGTAGATCACCAGCGGGTGGAAGTGCAGCAGCAGGGGATACTTGTCCCTGGGCGTGGTCCAGTCCCAAGGCTCCAAGGTCATGAAGTCCGCGTCCTGGCTGAAAACCTCAAGGTGCGTGTCGTAGGGCAGGCACATGCGGTCTGCGGCCTGCTGCCAGACCTGCTGCTCGCGCTCGGTGACGTCTGGGCGTCCCCGGACGGCGGCCGCCTTGCGCAGGTTGAAGCGGGCCATGACGTTCGTGTACAGGTTGTCGTTGACCACAGCCGTGTATTCGTCGGGGCCGGTGACTCCATGGATGTGGAACATGCCGTCCTTGCCGAAGAAGCCCAGGGACGCCCACATGCGGGCCGTCTCAATGAGCAGGTCCGCGCCGATTTCGTCGCGAAAGGCGGGATCTTCCGTGGCCCACTCGTAGCGGTTGGCGGCAAAGGCAATGGCGGCGGCGATGTGGAACTGCGCCGTCCCGGCAGCATAGTAGGCACTGGCCTCCAGCCCGTTGATGGTCCGCCAGGCGAACAATGCCCCGTCCACGCTGAGTTCGGCGGCACGGCGGCGTGCCGTGGGGAGCATCTGGTGGCGCGATTCAAGGACCTGCCGGGCCGCCAACGGGTTCGTATAAGTCAGGTATGGCAGGAGATAAATTTCCTGGTCCCAGAAATAGTGGCCCTCATACCCGGCACCTGTGACGCCCTTGGCCGGGATGCCGGAGACGCCGGCCCGCGCGGTGGCCTGGGCCAGCTGGAACAGGTTCCAGCGAACCGCCTGCTGCAACTCCGGCTGGCCGCCGATGACAATGTCCGCCACGTCCCAGTAGCGGCGGTAATGGTCGGCGCTGTCGGCGAAGATGGCCTCGACGTCCAGCAGCGCGGCCCCTGCTTCGGCGGCAAGCACCTCTCCCCGGTCTTCAGCGTTGCTTTCCCCGCCCACCGCATAGCTCACGGACTTTTCCAGCCGGAACGTCCCGCCTTCCTCGAGGGCCAGGACGTAGCGGACAGTGGAAACGTCTTCGGCCACCAGGGTCTCAAACGGCTGCTCCTCCGAATTGATCTGGTGGCGGACGGCCAAGGCCACGCGCTGGTGCGAGGATGCCGTCTCCCACGCCAAGTCCAGGGCGCCGCCGGACCCTTCCAGGTAGAGCGGCTGCAGGATCCTGTCCGCGTGGCGGCCGGGCCTTCGGGGATCGTTGAGGGACGGCTCGGTGGCAGGCTGGTCCTGCCGATCCACGACAGCGCTCGTCACGTCGACATAGACCTCCTGGTCCGCCAAGATCGTCAGTTCAATGCCCAGGGATCCCCGGGATTGAAAGCCAACGGCGCGCCGCAACACTGTGGTGACCTTGGCACCGGAGCGGGCCTCCCAAACAATGGCGGATTCGTGGACTCCGGTGGCGAAGTCAATGCTCTGCCGGTAGTCCAGGACCGTGGACTCGGCCAGCTGGAGGTGTTCACCGTCGATGATGACAGTGAAATTGCTGGCGTCCGGGACGTAGACAATGCGCTGGCCCGTCCGGGCAAAGCCAAAGGCGTTCTCGGCGTGTTGGATGTCCCAGGTTTCATAAAAGCCATTGATGAACGTGCCCGGCAGCACCCCGGGGCCGGAAAAGGCATGTGAACCGCGGGTTCCCAGATGCCCGTTGCCCAGCGCCATCAGCGTTTCCAGTGTGCCGTCGTCGTCCGGCCGGTGGGACGCCTCCACAAGCTTCCAGGGATCGCAGGGAAAGCGCTGGCGGTCGGAGCTGATCAATGCCATGGATTGGTCTCCTTTTGGGGGATTCTTTGGGCAGGTGCATCTGCAAAGGCGGGCAGGGCGACAGTACTGGTGTTAGAGGAGCTCGGCCAGGTCGTTGACCACCACGGTGGCGCCGGCGTCGAGCAGTGTCTGGCGGCCGGCACCCCGGTCCACGCCGATCACGGAACGGAAGTCTCCGGCGCTCCCGGCCTGGACGCCGGAGACCGCGTCCTCCACCACAATGCAGTCCTGCGTGGGCACTCCCAGCAGTTCCGCGGCGTAGCTGAAGGTGGCATGGTCCGGTTTGCCCGGCAGCCCGTGGCCGGCCGCGAACTGGCCGTCCACCACCACGGGAAAGTGGTGGTCAAGTCCGGCGGCTTTAAGCACGGCGGGTGCGTTCCGCGAGGAGGAGACGACGGCGAGTTTGAGGCCGCGGGCCAGTGCGGCTTCCACGAACCTCACCGATCCGGGATAGGGTTCCACACCGTTGGACTCGATGATGGAGTTGAAAACGAGGTTTTTGCGGTTGCCCAGCCCATGGACGGTGTTGTGGGCCGGATCGTCATCCAGGGGCCCTTCCGGCAGGGTAATCCCCCGGGAGGAAAGGAAGTCCCGGACGCCGTCAAAACGGGGCTTGCCGTCGATGAAGTCAAAGTAGTCGCTTCCCCGGTAGCCGGCATGGCCGGTCTCTGCCAGGTAGCCGTCAAAGAGTTGCTGCCATGCCTGTTCGTGCACGAGGGCGGTCGGCGTCAGCACGCCGTCGAGGTCAAACAACAGTGCGGTGGCGTTGGTCCAAGCGGTGTCCGTGTGGACGGTGGCTTCGGTCATGGTCGCGGTCCCTTCATTGCTTGCGGGCTGGCCTTGCGTTCATTGTCCAACACTCCCAGCATATGCCGGACGGGCCCGCCGGCGCCCTTCGGATCCGGCCAGCCACGCCATATTTTTGCGGGCAGGCAGTCCCGGGCAGGATAAATTCTTTCCCACAACTCCCCAGCGGTCCGGAGCGGGCCCCCGCGGCGGCATAGGCTGGTGCGGTGAATGAAGTCGCCGGCGCCCCGTCCCCCGAAGAAGAGCCCCCGCGCGAGCTGGTTCAACCGATCATATTGCTGGTGGACCGGGTGCAGCCTGCCGGCGCCGATCAGGGAATCGCCGCCGCCGCGCTGGCCTCCGTGCAGGCGTTCATGCGCGACCCCGAAAATCCCTCCTGGCAGCTGTGGGCCTCGGGCGCCTTTGCCAAGTCGGTCCGCCGGGCGGACGCGAAGATGTTCGCCAAGGTCCTGGCTGCGTTCCCTGACCACGTGCTGGCGACAGTGGGAACCGCGAGCGCGGCGGGCCTGCCGCCCCTGCCGGCGGACGGGCTGCCGAAACTGCTGACCAAGCTGCAGGTCTCCGGCACTCAGCTGCCCGACGGCGGAGCTCTTCCCGGCCAGCCGTTGACCGTCGTGCTCAACGATTCGCTGCGCATGTCCACAGGCAAGGCGGCGGCGCAGGCTGCCCATGCCCTGTTTGCCTGGCTGCTCGACGCCGGCCCGCACGCCGTGGATGCGTGGGCCGCCGCCGGATTCCCGGTGGGGATCGTGCACGCGTCCGGCAGGGATTTCCGCAAGGGTGCCCGGAAGGCCTCCGGGCCGGTCATCCAGGATGCCGGCCGCACCGAAATCGAGCCTGGCTCCACCACCGCGTATGTGGTGGCGGACTTTGCCCGGCAATAGGAACAGGCCCCGCAATGGGTGGTGGTGTGGAGGACGCAACCCCGCGCCTAAACCGGGGACGACGGCGGAACCCCAGCTCCGCCGTCGTCCTGGGAACTCCGGGGATCCGCTATTCGGCGGCGGCGAGCTGGCCGCAGGCGCCGTCGATTTCCTTGCCGCGGGTGTCGCGCAGCGTCGTGGGGACGCCGTGGGCAATCAAGGTGTCAATGAATTCCTGCATCACCGCGGGTTCGGAGGAGGTCCAGATTGAGCCGGGGGTCGGGTTTAGCGGGATCGGGTTCACGTGGACCCAGCCGCGGCCGCGCTGGTTCAGCTTCTTGGCGAGCAGCTCCGCGCGCCACGGGTGGTCGTTCATGTCCTTGATCAGCGCGTACTCGATGGAGACGCGGCGGCCGGTGACCTTGTAGTAGTTGTATGCGGCGTCCAGGGCGGCGTCCACCTTCCACTTGTCGTTGACGGGGATGAGGTCGTCTCGCAGCTCATCATCCGGGGCATGGAGGGACAGTGCGAAGGTCACCGGGATGTTTTCCTCGGCCAGCTTGTTGATGGCCGGGACCAGGCCCACGGTGGAGATGGTGATGCCGCGGGCGGACATGCCCAGGCCCTCGGGACCATCGGCAACCATGCGGTGCACGGCGTTCATGACGCGCTTGTAGTTCGCGAGTGGCTCGCCCATGCCCATGAAGACAATGTTGGTGACCCGTTCGGCGTCGTGTCCGCCGTCGCGGCGGAGGTGGCCCAGCCCGCCCTCGGCGATGACCCGGTTGGCCTGCACAATCTGGTCCAGGATCTCCGCGGCGGACATGTTGCGCGTCAGCCCGGCCTGGCCGGTGGCGCAAAACGGGCAGTTCATGCCGCAGCCGCACTGGCTGGACACGCACAGCGTCACGCGGCCTGGGTAGCGCATGAGGACGGACTCCACGAGCGAGCCGTCAAAGAGGCGCCACAGGAACTTCACGGTGTCGCCGTTGTCCGTGGTGAGGCGCTTGACCTCGGTCAGCAGCTTGGGGAACATGGTGTCCGTAATCTCGGCACGACGGTCCTTGGGGAGGTCGCTCATCAGCTCGGGATCGGTGGTGTAATGCTGGAAATAATGCACGGAGAGCTGCTTGGCACGGAACGCCGGCAGGCCCATCTCCTTGAACTTCGCCTCGCGCTCGGCCAGTGACATGTCCGCCAGGTGCGCCGGCGGCTGGGACACGCGGGGTGACTTGAACTGCAGCAGCGGTCGCCCCTCGGGGCCCTTTGCCTGCTTCCAGCCCTCCGTGGCGGGCTTGACCTGGGCGTTGCGGCCGACCGGGTGCGTCGTAGTGGCCGTCACAGTGGGCGCGGCAACAGGGCTGGGGGTGTTTATGGGGGAAGTCATCCTTTCCATTGTCCCTTACAACGGCGTGCCTGTCCCGCCTCCGAAGTTAATATCACATTTCCGGCGGCAGCGGCCGCGAACCACGCGCAGGAGGTGCGCTCAGTCGACAAACTCCGACTGCGTTTCGATGAACGCCCACTCCCTCCTGGTCAGCGTGCCGGCAACCACCTCGCCGCCGGCCGCCGTCACGGCGGAGAGGACGTGCCCAGGCACCGATTCCGCCTCCAGGTTCTCGCGCAGCCACTCCTTCGCCGGCAGGTCCAACTCAAGCCACCACAGATGAATTTCCACTTTGGCCACCCCCTTCGGATGTGCTTCCACGCTATGCCCGTTGGCGTTGCGATTCAATGGTTCACACCGCCAGCCCCACCAGGACAAGTACGACGGCGATGAGCGGCAGCGTGAGCTGCACCAGTGCCGCCCTGGCCTTGGTGGGCGAGGAGATGAGCAGCACCAGCCCGGCCGCGAGCATGGAACCACATCCGGCCAGCACCAGCGCGGCACCCACCGCGTGGTGGCCGGACACGGCGGCGATGATGCCGGCGAGCGCCACGACGGCCAGGAACAGGTTGTAAAAGCCTTGGTTGAAGGCCAGCTCCTTCGTGGCCTGGGCTTCCTGCCCCGTGGTGCCGAACGTCCTCCGGGTGGCCGGGGCCGTCCAGCGCAGGGATTCCAGCACGAAGATGTACACGTGGACCAGGGCGGCCAGGGCGGCGAAGACGAGGGCGGCGGTGAGCATGTGATTCCTTGCGTCGAGGTGGGTTTCGCCGGGCAGCTCAGCCGCGGGGGATGTTGCGCAAATTGCTGCGTGCCATGCTGACGGCCTCGCCGGCACCCTTGTTGAGCACGATCTTGGACATGGCCGTGGCAAAGCCAACCACCTGGGCACCCTTGATCTTCGGCGGGATGGACAGGGCCTGTGGATCCGTGATCAGTTCCACCAGTGACGGGCCGTTGTGGGCAAAGGCGGCCCGGTAGGCGTCGGCAATTTCCGCCGGGTCGGTGACGCGGACGGAGTGGAACCCCAGCGCCGCGGCAACGGCGGCGTAGTTGGCGTCCGGGACGTCCACGCCAAAGTCCTGCAACCCATCCACCAGCATTTCCAGCTTCACCATGCCCAGGGTCGAGTTGTTGAACACCACCACGTTGATGGGGAGTTTGTGGGCCGCGGCCGTGATGAGCTCGCCCAACAGCATGGACAGCCCGCCGTCACCGGAGACCGAGATGACCTGCCGGTCCGGGTACGCGGACTGCGCGCCGATGGCCTGCGGCAGCGCGTTTGCCATGGAGCCGTGCAGGTACGAGCCGATCAGCCGGCGCGTGCCCAGCGGGTTGATGTAGCGGGCCGTCCACACATTGCACATGCCGGTGTCCGCCGTGAAGATGGCGTCCTCGGCGGCAATCTGATCGAGCAGGGAGGCGGCATATTCCGGGTGGATGGGCACGATCTTCTCTGCCTTGCGGGTGTAGGCGCCCACCGCCTTGTTCATCAGCTTGTCGTGCTTCTTCAAGATGGCGTCCAGGAACTTGGAGTTTTTCTTGGCCTCAACAAGGGGCAGCAGCGCCGCCAGGGTGGACAGGACGTCGCCGTGGACGGCCAGGTCAACGTCGGTGCGCCGGCCCAGGTGCTCCGGCGCCCGGTCCACCTGGGCGGTGCGTGTGGCCGGCAGGAACTGGTCGTAGGGGAAGTCGGTGCCGAGCAGGAGGAGCAGATCCGCGTCCTCGATGCCTTCGGCCGCCGCGCCGTAGCCGAGCAGGCCGGTCATGCCGATGTCATAGGGGTTGTTGTATTGGATGAAGTCCTTGCCGCGCAGGCTGTGGCCGATTGGGGCGTTCACCTTTTCGGCCAGCGCCACCACCTCGTCGTGGGCGCCCTGGACGCCGGCGCCGGCAAAGATGGCCACCTTGGCCGCCCCGTTGATCGCATCCGCCAGCTCCTGCACGCTTTCCGGTGCCGGGACCAGGCGGCCCGGGCGCAGGGGGCGCTGCAGGGGCGACGGCGCCGTGGCCGGGAGGCTGGCAATGTCTCCGGGCAGCGTCACGACGGCCACCCCGCGCAGGCCCACGGCATGCGCGATGGCATTGTGCATCACCCGCGGCGCCTGGTCGGAGGTGCTGACCAGCTCGGAGTACACCGAGCACTCGCCAAAGAGCCGGTCCGGGTGGGTTTCCTGGAAGAAGCCGCTGCCAATTTGCACGCTGGGCAGGTGCGAGGCGATGGCCAGCACGGGCGCGCCGGTGCGGTTGGCGTCGTACAGCCCGTTCATCAGGTGCAGGTTGCCGGGCCCGCAGGACCCCGCGCACACGGCCAGTTCCCCGGTCAGCTGCGCCTCGGCACCGGCGGCAAATGCCGCAGCCTCCTCGTGGCGGACGTGGATCCAGTCGATGCCGCCGTTTTTGGCTCCACCGGTTTTCCGCACCGCATCCACCAACGGGTTCAGGCTGTCGCCCACAATCCCGTAGATGCGCCGCACGCCGGCGGACTGCAGTTGTTCAATGAGCTGGGTGGCAAGTTCCTTGGCCATGGGCACGTCTTTCTGCTGATGGTGATCCGCACGATCTTCCAGATCAACCTACCGCAGGAGGTCCTGCCGCGGCAGTGACTGACGCCGACCATCCACCGTGGCCTCCCACAAGTGGCCCGCAAGCATATTTTCTCAAATGAGCGCATGCCAAAAGCTCATTTGATACAATGGGATCCGGATCACGTCTGCAAGGGAGTTCATTGTGCCGCAACTCAATACCACCAACCTTTCCACGCTGCCGGGGAACGTTGGCGTCCCGGGCTACGACCGCAGCCAGGTCACCACCGGCATTGTGCACTTCGGCGTGGGCGGCTTCCACCGCGCCCACCAGGCCATGTACCTGGATCGGCTCATGAACGCCGGAAAAGCACTTGACTGGGGCATTTGCGGCATAGGCGTGCTCCCGCATGACAAAAAGATGGCGGACGTCATGGCCGAGCAGGACTGCCTCTACACCCTGCTCCTGAAGCACCCGGACGGCACGCGCGAAGCCCGCGTGATCGGCTCCGTCACGGAGTTCCTGTTCGCCCCGGCAGACCCCGGCGCGGTCATCGAGAAGATGGCCTCCCCCGACACGCGCATCGTCTCGCTCACCGTGACCGAGGGCGGCTACAACTTCCACCACGTCACGGGCGAGTTCGACGCCGGCAACCCGGATGTGGTCCACGACCTGTCGCCCAACGCAGCCCCGCGCACAACGTTCGGCCTCGTCGCCGAAGCCCTCGCCCGGCGTCGTGCCCGCGGCATTGAACCGTTCACGGTCATGTCCTGCGACAACATCCAGGGCAACGGCGACGTGGCGAAGAAGATGTTCACCGCGTTCGCTGCATTGAAGGACCCGGAGCTGGGTGCGTGGATGCGGGACAACGTGGCGTTCCCCAACTCGATGGTGGACAGGATCACGCCCGTCACCACGGATGAAGACCGCAGCGCAATCGCCAAGGAATTCGGCGTGGTGGACCAGTGGCCGGTGGTGTGCGAACCGTTTGAGCAATGGGTCCTGGAGGACACCTTCCCGCTGGGCCGCCCGCCGTACGAGGACGCCGGCGTTCAGCTCGTGGAAGACGTGGAACCCTACGAGCTGATGAAGCTGCGCCTGCTCAACGCCACACACCAGGGCCTGTGCTACTTCGGCTACCTGGCCGGGTACCGGTACGCCCATGAGGCAGCCCAGGACCCGCTGTTTGCGACGTTCCTGCTGGACTACATGGACCACGAGGGCGGGCCCACGCTGTCGCCACTGCCCGGGGTGGACCTGCCGCTATACAAGCAAACGCTGATTGAGCGCTACTCCAACGAACACGTCCGCGACACCCTTGCGCGCCTGTGCGCGGAGAGCTCGGACCGCATCCCCAAATGGCTGGTCCCGGTCATCCGGATCAACCTGGCGAACGACGGCGAGATCGCCCGTTCCGCCGGCATCGTCGCCTCCTGGGCGCGCTACGCCGAAGGGACGGACGAGTCGGGGCAGCCCATTGAGGTTGTGGACCGGCTGAAGGAACCGCTCATGGCCGCCGCCGCCAAGCAGCATGGGGACAAGCTGGCGTTCCTGCGCAACCGCGACGTCTTCGGCGACCTGGTGGACAATGCCCGGTTCACTCAGGCATACCTGCGCACGCTGGACACCCTGCACGACAAGGGCGCCCGGGCGGCAGTTGAGGCGCTCGTGGCGCTGGACTGACACGGCGCACTCGCACTTGGTTTCATGGCGGCGTGCCGCTTCAGCGCAGGCCCTGGCAGTCGACCGCCACCTCGAGAGCACCGCAGATCTCGCGCATGCGGGAATCGGCCAGCCGGCCGAGCCTTGTGACCAGCACGGCAATTGAGAGGCTCTCGACGGAATCGAGGTTGACTGCGCAGCGACGAGGGACCGGGTCGTCACCTGGCTCAAGGACGACTTCACTGGGAAGCCCTCGAATCGTCGTCGTGCATGGTGCGACGAGGGCGCGTCCAAGTCGGGGGATCGCCGCGTCACGTGACAGGACGACGACGGGGCGACGGCCGATTTCGGCAAGCTCGCACCACCAAAGTTCTCCCCGGGCCGGCAATGCGCTCATGAGGCTGAGGCGGCTTGCCGAAACGACGCCAGATCGCCCCATTCGTCCGGCTCGGCGAGCGGGTGCTCGTCGTAGGCGGCGTAGCTTGCATCCAGTTCCACGGCGCGGTGGCGAACGAGCAACGCCTTGAGTGCCGCATCAATGAGAGCTGCGTCGTCAAGGCCCAACGTCACCCGACGTGCCTCGGCCAAGAGATCGGCATCCACTGTTGTGCTCACTCGTGTGCGGGTCATGCCATCATTATGGCACCGTGGGCGCGGCACCGGCAGTTCGCGGCACCGGCAGGGGTGCTCGGCTGGGTGTGCTCGGATGGGCCGGCAAGTGGGGACTACAGCGCGTAAACCGCCCGGCGAGCGGCAATGTACCGTTCGCGCACCACGGCTCCCCAGTCCCCGGCCGGCTCGAACGACTCCTCGATCCGCCGGCCCCACACGGGCAGTTTTCCCGTGGCGGCCCAGGCCGCCTGCCGGGCTGCTCCCAGCGCCACGTACTCTCGGGCCTGGGGAACCTCCACGGGCACGCCAAAAACGGCAGCCGCAGCCTCCCGCAGGGCCCGCGACTTGGAGCCGCCGCCAATGAGCAGCACCCGCTCCACCGGAACGCCAAGGCCGGCCAGTTTAGCCAGGGCGTCAGCGAGCGGGTTCAGCACCGCCAGCACGCATGCCCGCGCCAAGTTTTCCGGCACCATGTTGGCGCGGGTCATGCCCACCAGCGTCCCGGTGGCGTCGGGCAGGTTCGGCGTGCGTTCCCCGTCGAGGTAGGGCAGCAGGGTCAGCCCGCCGGCATCCGGTGCCGCGGCGAGCGCCAGCCGGTCAAATTCGGCCAGATCCACCTTGAGCATCGCAGCCCCGGCCGCCAGGACGCGCGCCGAGTTGATCATGGCCAGCAGCGGCAGGTGGCCGCCGGTGGCGTCGGCAAATCCCGCCACCTCCCCCGAGGCGTCGCGGATGGGCGTGGCTGAAACGCCAAAAACGGTTCCGGAGGTGCCCACGGAAACCACAATCTCCCCGGGCGCCAGTTCCAGCCCCAGGGCAGCACCGGCGTTGTCCCCCATGCCCGCGCCCACGACGGCGGCACTTGCACCCCAGCGCGGCAAGAGTCTTCCGGCGCTTGCCTCCGGCGCCAGCACTGGCGGCAGCGCCGGCACGGAACCAAAAAACCGCTCCAGCAGTTCCGTCCGGTACCGGTCGGTCCGGGGGTCAAAATAGGCGGTTCCGGAGGCGTCGCTGCGGTCCGTGCTCCACCGGCCGGTCAGCTGGAGGTTCAGCCAGTCGTGCGGCAGCCCAACTGTCGCCACCCGGGCCGCATCGTCCGGGCGCTTGTGCGCCAGCCACGCCAGCTTGGTGAGGGTAAAGGAGGCCACGGGCACCAGATTGACGGCGTCCGCCCACGCCTCGACACCGAGTTCAGCCACCATGCCGGCGGCCTGGGCTGCGCTGCGGACATCGTTCCACAGCAGTGCATCATGGACCGGGACGCTGCCTGCATCCACGGCCACCATGCCGTGCTGCTGGGCCGCAACGGCTGCGCCAATGACCTGCCCTCCCAGGCCGGCAATGCCGGCAGCATCCCATGCCAGGGACAGTGCCGAGGTCCAGATTCCGGGGTCGACGGCGGTGCCGTCCGGATGTGTGGCGGACCCCGTGGCAACCTGTTCACCCGTCTCCACGTTCACGGCCAACACCTTGCAGGACTGCGTGGAGGAGTCCACGCCCACCACAATGTTCATGCGGACTTTCCCTTCCGGGCGGGTGTTGCAGCCTGCAGGGCGAGCGCCAGGGCCTCGTCAACAACCAGTGTCTGGACAATTCCGGCGGCAATGCAGGCCCTGACGGCCGCGGCCCTGCCGTTTCCGTGGGCAACAGCAATCACTGTGGGCGTGCCGCGCAGCTGCGGAACGGTGACAGAGAGCACCCGGGCGTCCAGGTCGGAGGCCACCGGTGCGCCGTCCGCGGCAATCAGCCTGCCGGAGCATTCCGCCACCGCACCGTTCGCCAGCGCTTCCTGGCGGACGGCATTGTCCACCCTGTCCCAAACGGTGGAGAGGTTGGGACCCCAGGCGCCGAGTGCCACGACGGCCAGGTCCAGGGAATCAGCCTTGCCCATGGCGTCGGCAATTTCCGGCTGCCGGCGCAAACCGTTGGCCGTTGCCGCACTGTCCACGACCAGCGGGGCCCACATGGGCCAGGTGGCACCCTTGCCCATCCGGCCCAGCCGCTGGACCAGTTCCAGGGGGTTGCCGCCACCAGGAACCGGGAGGGCTCCGGCCAGCTGGACAATGTTGCACTTGGGAAGTTCGCTCACATGCCGGGCGGCCAGATCCAGGGTGCGCGACCACGAGATGCCAATGGTCATGCCGGTGCGGACGTCCCGCATGAGTTCGCCGGCCACGGCGTGGGCCTGCAAATCCCGTTGCTCCAACTCGTCGCCGACGTTTTTTACAACCACCACCCGGCGGATACCCAGGGCATGTGCCAACGCGCCGGCGTCGATTGCCGCCTCGCGGCCGGGGTGGCGGATCTCAATGTGGACTATGCCTTCAGCACGCGCCTCATCCAGAAAGCGGGCCACCTGGAAGCGGGAGATGCCGTGCTCGGTGGCGATTTCCACCTTGGAACGGTTGTCCAAATAGTAGGCCTGGCCAATGCTTGCCAGCAGCTCTTCATGCGTTAACCGGGACACGCGGCACCTTCCTTGAAAAACCTTTTGAGCGTTAGTCCTTGCTCAGATGAGTATATATGGCTAAAGTCACTTAACAAATGAGCGTAATCGTAGTCTCAAATGAGCAAACAGACTGAGAGAGACCAATGAAGTTCCCCCCACTTCTTCTTCACACGGCGCGCCGGCGCCGCCGGCCCGGGTCGTTCACTGCCAAATGGCTCGCCGTCGCGACTGCCGCCGCATTGGCTTTGACGGGCTGCACGCCGGCCGGCGGCACCTCAAAGGAAACCATCGTGGTGGCCATTGTGGCCAACCCCCAGATGAAGGACGCCGTCTCCCTCCAGGACGACTTCAAGGCCAGGCACCCCAACGTCAACGTGAAGTTTGTGACGCTGCCGGAGAACGAGGCCCGCGCCAAGATCACCGCATCGGTGGCCACCGGCGGCGGCGAGTTCGACGTCGTCATGATCTCCAACTACGAAACCGCGATGTGGGCGAAGAACGGCTGGATCGACAACCTCCAGCCGCTGGCCGACGCCACACCGGGCTACGACACCGCGGACTTCATCCCCACCATCAAGGACGCGCTCAGCTACAAGGGCGATATGTACTCCGTCCCCTTCTATGGCGAGTCATCCTTCCTGGTGTACCGCCAAGACCTGTTCAAGCAGGCCGGAATCACCATGCCGGCGCACCCCACCTGGGCGCAGATCGGCGAGATTGCCCGCAAGCTCAACGACCCGTCCAAGGACTTTGCCGGCATCTGCCTGCGCGGCCTGGCCGGCTGGGGCGAGGTCATGGCGCCGCTGGACACCGTCATCAACACCTACGGCGGTCAGTGGTTTGACCAAAAGTGGAACGCAAAACTGGACTCCCCCCAAGTCAAGGCGGCCGTCACCAACTACGTGAACCTGCTCCACGACGCCGGCCAGCCCGGGGCCGCAACCAGCGGCTACGGCGACTGCATCACCCGTTACAGCCAAGGCAGGGCGGCCATATGGTATGACGCCACGGCCATGGTCTCCAGCATCGAAGACCCCGCGTCGTCGCTGGTGGCGGGCAAGTCCGGCTATGCCCCGGCACCCGTCCAGGACACCAAGTCAGCGGGCTGGCTGTACAGCTGGTCGCTGGCCATCCCCACCACGAGCAAGCACAAGGACGCCGCCTGGGACTTCATCTCCTGGATGACCAACAAGGACTACATCAAACTGGTGGGCAACAAGATTGGTTGGGAACGCGTGCCGCCCGGCAGCCGCCAGTCAACGTACGAAATCCCCGAGTACGCCAAGGTGGCCAAGGCCTACGCCAAGCCCACGCTGGACGCCATGTACAGCGCGAAGCAGTCCACCAGCATGGTCAATCCCGTCCCCTACCCCGGGCTGCAATTTGTGGGCATTCCCGAGTTCCAGGACCTCGGCACCCGGGTCAGCCAGCAAATCTCGGCCGCAATAGCCGGTCAAAAGACTGTTGATGAGGCACTGAAACAGGCACAGCTTTACGCAGAGCCAGTGGCCCAGTCCTACCAAGAAGGAGGGAAGTGATGGCCACCACCCTGGTTGATCGCCACAATCTCAAGCACCACCAGCTCAAGGACACTCCCAAAGGCATCTCCAAGGCCGAAGGCTGGCGGCGCCGCGGGCCGCTGCTGCCGGCCCTCGTGTTCACCATCATCGTCACCCAGCTGCCATTCCTTGTCACCATTTGGTACTCGCTGCGCAATTGGAACCTGCTGCGCCCGGACGGCAACAAATTCACCGGCCTGCAGAACTACGCGGACATCTTCCTGGATTCGACCTTCCGCAGCTCCGCGGTGAACAGCATTGTCATTACGCTGGGCTGCGTGTTTCTGGCCATGGTCCTGGGCATCATCTTCGCCCTCCTGCTGGACCGCAAGTTCCGCGGCCAGGGCGTGGTGCGCACCATGCTCATCACCCCGTTCCTCATCATGCCCGTGGCCGGGGCCACGCTGTGGAGCGTCTCCATGCTGAACCCCAGCTTCGGCCTGGTGAACTGGGTGATATCCCTGGTGGGCATCCCGCCGGTGGACTGGACGGCGCAACATCCCATCGTCTCGATCCTCATGGCGCTGGTGTGGCAGTGGACCCCGTTCACCATGCTGCTCGTATTGGCCGGGCTGCAGTCCCAGCCCAAGGACGTGCTGGAGGCCGCGCAGATCGACGGCGCCGGCTGGACCAAGACTTTCCTCTGGGTCACGCTGCCGGCGCTGCGCCGCTACATCGAGCTGGGTGTGCTGCTGGGCACCATCTACGTGGTCAACACCTTCGACCAGATCTACCTCATGACCGCCGGCGGGCCGGGCACCGCCAGCGCCAACCTGCCGTTTTACATCTACCAGCGGGCCTTCCTGGGCTTCGACATTGGCCAGGCGGCTGCAATGGGGGTGGTGGTGGTCATCGCCACCATCATCATCGCCACCTTCGCCCTTCGCCTGATCTTCCGCAGCTTTGACACAAAGGACTAAGCCGTGACCACCACCCTCACTCGCCCCGCCGTTCCCAAGTCTGCCGAGCGCAAGTCCCGTGAAGCACGACGCCGGTTCTCCGGTTCCGCCGCCACCACCCTTACGTGGCTGCTCGCGTTTGTCTTCTTTGCCCCCGTCATCTGGCTGGTGATGACGGCCTTCAAGCAGGAGTCCGTTGCGGCCTCCAACCCGCCCGTGTTCTTCTTTGTGCCCACCCTTGACCAGTTTGCCGCCGTGTTGGGCAACGGCGCGGGGGCGTACTTCCTGAACTCACTCATTGCCACCGGTGTTTCCACGGTGTTTGTGGTCCTGCTGGCCGTGCCGGCAGCCTACGCCGTGAGCATCCGGCCCGTGAAGAAGACCCAGGACGTGCTGTTCTTCTTCATCTCCACCAAGATGCTGCCCGTGGTGGCCGTGATCATGCCGATCTATGTCATCGCCGGCCAAATCAAGGCCCTTGACAACATTTGGACCCTGGTGGTGCTGTACACCGCCATGAACCTGCCCATTGCGGTGTGGATGATGCGCTCCTTCTTTCAAGAGGTGCCGTCCGAGGTGCTCGAGGCCGCCGCGATGGACGGGGCCGGGCTCATCAAGACCCTGCGCACCATCTTGATGCCCATGGTCACTCCGGGCCTGGCGGCCACGGCGCTGATCTGCGTGATCTTTGCCTGGAACGAGTTCTTCTTTGCACTGAACCTGACGGCCGCCAACGCCGCCACGGTGCCGGTGTTCCTGGTCTCGCAAATGACCAGCGAGGGCTTGTTCCTGGCCAAGCTGTCCGCCGCCTCCGTGCTGGCCTCGCTCCCGGTGGTCATCGCCGGCTGGGTCGCACAGAAGCAGCTGGTCCGCGGACTATCGATGGGCGCGGTGAAATAGAGATGGCCACCCTCCCAACCAATGCCCCGGCACCCGGGGCCCCGGCCGGCGTCGAACCCGTGCCGGAAACCATGACCGCCGCAGTCCTGGTCCGCCAGGGGGAACTGCGCACCGAGCAGCGCCCGGTCCCCACCCCGGGACCCGGCGAGGTGCTGGTGCGCATCACCTCCGTCGGGGTGTGCGGATCGGACACCCACTACTTCACCGAAGGCCGGATTGGGCCCTGCGTGGTGGAGTCCCCCCTGGTGCTGGGCCACGAACCGGCCGGTGTCATCGTCTCCCTGGGGGCCGGGGTTGCGAACCGTGCGGTGGGCCAGCGTGTCTCGCTGGAGCCCGGAATCCCGGACCCGCTGTCAGCCCAGTCGCTGGCGGGCTGCTACAACCTGGACCCGGGCGTGCGCTTCTTTGCCACGCCTCCCATCGACGGGGTGTTTTCCGAATACGCAGTGCACCCGGCAGCGTTTTGCCACCCGGTCCCGGATTCCGTCTCCGACGACGCCGCCGCCCTGCTGGAACCGCTCAGCGTGGCGCTGGCCGCGCGGCAGGCGGGCAGGATCCAGCTTGGTGATGCAGTGTTGGTGGCTGGTGCCGGACCCATCGGGCTGCTCATTTCCAAGGTGGCCCAGCTCGCCGGCGCCGTGGTGACACTGACGGACGTGCGTGCCGAACGCCTGGCGGTGGCCCGTATATACGGCGCGACGCATACCTTCATGGCAGGGGAACAGCCTCACGTGGAACCCTCCTTTGACGTTTTCATTGACGCCACGGGCGCCGAACCGGCCATTTTGGGGGGCCTGGCCCGGCTGGCGCCCCGCGGGCGCTGCGTGTTGGTGGGCATGGGATCGGACACCATTGCCCTGCCGGTTCCGCTGGTGCAGGGGCGGGAGCTGCTGATCACCGGCACATTCCGCTATGCGAATACGTGGCCCACCGCCATTGCACTGGCCGCGTCGGGACAAGTGGACCTGGACGGGCTGGTCACCTCGGCCCACGGCCTTTTCGATGTTGAATCAGCCCTGAGCGCGGGCGCCAATCCTGGCGCACTAAAGGCAGTGGTGCATCCGTAGCCGCCGTTGCGGAGCGCCATGGCGCCGGTCCATCAGCCATGGCGCCGGAGCATTTCTGCGCGGTCGTACGCGAGACCGGTGTCACCTCGCGAGCACGGCCTATCTTCTTGTGGGGATGTCTCGCGAGTTGGCCCCGGCTTCACGGATTGGCTGCCGGTTGACCGTTCTGGCGTCGCCGCGGACCGAGGGAATGTGAAGGGCCGGACGGTCAACCGTCCGGCCCTTCGCATCGCGCCGAAAAATTACCCAGTCTTTGCCGCCGCGATCAAATCACGGACGGCGGGAAACAGCGGGTGCGCAGGAGCTAGCCCGGTGATGCGCTCCGTGGCGGCAGCGGCAGGGTTGTCTGCAATGATGGAGGCCAGCTCGGCTGCCTCGGCGTCGCCGGCGTCGTGGAACCGCAGTGCGGCGCCAACGGCCTCGAGCAGGGCAACCGGGGTCACACCGTTTTCCGCCAGCTCGGCGGCCGGGCCGATGAACCGCTCGTGCCGGCCCAGTTTCCGCAGCGGTGCACGGCCCACGCGCACCACGGTGTCCGGCAGGTACGGGTTGGAGAAGCGCCGCAGGATCTTCTCCACATACGCTTCCTGTTCGGCGTCGCTGAAATCATGCTTGGCGACGAGCAGCTGCTTGGTTTCGGCCAGCACGGCACGCACCTTGACGGCAACGCCGGGATCCTCCATCGCGTCCGAGATTTTCTCGATCCCCGCCGCGTAGCCGAAGTAGGCGGTGGCGGCGTGCCCGGTGTTCACCGTGAACAGCTTGCGTTCAATGTAGGGGGCCAGCTCTTCCACAAAGGTGACGCCGCCGATGGCGGGTTCACCGCCATGGAACGGGGTTTTGTCGATGACCCATTCAAAGAACGTCTCCACCGTGACGTCCAGGCCCTGGCCGGGAGCCTGGTTGGGCACAATCCGGTCCACGGCCGTGTTGGCAAACACGGCACGTGCATCAACGGCGGCCGCGTCCAAGGCGGCCGGACCCGCAGCGCCGTCAGCGCGAACGGCCTCCTCCAGGATGTCCGTGGCATTGATGGCGTTCTCACACGCCATGACCTGCAGCGGGGCCAGAGCCGCGTCGCGGGCCGCGATGCCGCGGGCGATCAGCGGGGCCACGAACTTCAGGATGTTCGGGCCCACCGCCGTGGTGACCATGTCCGCCGTCGCGATTTCCGCGACGACTGAGTCCGGCGCGGAGGCGGAGTTCAGCGCGCGGAAGTTGTCCACGGTGTGCACCGCCGGATTGTCGCCGACCTCGTGGACGTCGTAGCTGTCCGCCGCTGCCAGCTCATCGATGAGAGCCCCGGCAACGTCGGCAAAAACGATCTCATAGCCGGCGTTGTGGAGCAGCAGCCCCACAAAGCCGCGTCCGATGTTGCCGGCACCGAAATGTACTGTTTTCACTAGGCGTTGACCTTTCCGAAGATGTCCAAAACCTCATCAACGCTGGTGGCGCTTTCCAACCGTGCCACCTGGTCCTTGTCGGTGAAGACGCGGGCGATCGAGGACAGGATGGCCAGGTGTTCGTTGTTGACCCCGGCCACGCCGACCACGAACTTCACGGGCTTGCCGTTCCAGTCGATGCCCTCCGGATAGCGGATGATGGACACGGCCGAGCTGGCAATGTTCCCCTTGGCCTCATTGGTGCCGTGCGGGATGGCCAGGAAGTTGCCCATGTAGGTGGACACGGACTCTTCGCGCTCGTGCATCGACGCGACGTAGGCGGCGTTGACCGCCCCGCGCGCCAGCAACAGCGTTCCGGCTTCGTCGATGGCCGCATCCCGGGAGGAGGCCGAGCCGTTCAGGATGACGCTTTCACGGGCCAGGATGTTGCCGCCGGCCGCTTCATCGGTGTCCCCGGGAACATCCGCGGCGGCGGTGGCGGCCGCCGCGTCAGGGGAATTGCTGGCCGCAACGAGCTCAACGATTTCCTCGTAGCGGGGGCTGTTCATGAAGTTGTCCACAGCGAAGTGCGTGGCACTGGCGGTGTACGGGGCCGCCCTCGCCGCCAGATCCTGGTGGGTCACGACGACGTCGTATGTGTCAGTCAGGTTGGCGATGGCCGAGTTGGTGACCTTGACCTGCGGAAAGCCGGCCTTCTTGATCATGTTGCGCAGCACCGAGGCGCCCATGGCGCTCGAGCCCATGCCGGCGTCGCACGCGAAAACAACTGAGGAGATCGGGCCCTTGGCGGCGGCACCCGCCAGGGCGAATGAGACCGAGCTCTTCTTGCCCTTGAGTTCCTCCATCTTGGCGGTGGCGTCGCCCAGGCTGTCGTCTTCGCCGGCCTTGCTGGTCTTTAGGATGAAGGAGGCGATCAGGAACGACACGACAGTGGCGCCCACCACCGACAACGTCACACCCAGGTAGCTGTCGCTGGCGGTTGCCGCATAGACGGCGATGATGCTGCCAGGGGCGGCGGGCGAACGCAGGCCGGCCCCCGTCAGCACGAGCATGAAAATGCCGGTCATGCCGCCGCCGATGGTGGCAAGGATCATGATTGGCTTCATCAGCACGTAGGGGAAGTAGATTTCGTGGATGCCGCCAACGAACTGGATCAGCGCCGCGCCGGGAGCCGAGGCTTTGGCCAGGCCCCTGCCAAAGATGGCGTAGGCAAGCAGCAGGCCGAATCCGGGACCGGGGTTTGCTTCGAGCAGGAACAGGATGGACTTACCCTGCGCCAGTGCCTGTTCGGTGCCCAGGGGGGTCAGGATGCCGTGGTTGACGGCGTTGTTCAGAAACAGGACCTTGGCCGGTTCAATGAAGATGCTGGTCAGCGGCAGCAGGCCGTGGTTGACGAGGAATTCAACCACGTGACCGGCGCCATTGCTGAACGCCAGGACGACCGGACCCACCACCAGCATGCCCAGGACCGCCATGATGGAGGCCAGTATCCCGGCGGAAAAATTGTCAATCAGCATTTCAAAGCCTGGCTTGATCCGCCCTTCCCAGACCTTGTCGAGCTTCTTCATCACCCAGGCCGTCAACGGACCCATGATCATGGCGCCGATGAACATGGGGATGTCGGTGCCGACAATCACACCCATGGTTGCGGCTGCGCCCACCACGCCGCCACGGACGCCATGGATCATCTTTCCGCCCGTGTAGCCGATCAACAGGGGAAGGAGATAGGTGATCATCGGTCCCACCAAGGCGCCGAGCGTCCCGTTGGGGAAGAACCCCGCCGGAATGAACAGGGCGGTGATGATGCCCCAGGCGATGAAAGCTCCAATGTTGGGCATGATCATGCCCGAGAGGAAGGTGCCGAATTTCTGCACCCCAACCCGCACACCGCCCTTGGGGGCGGCCACTGATGGTGTTGCCATGAAAGATTCCTAACCATGGGTCCTGCGTCTGTGCAGAAAGGTGGGTGATGGATGGTGGTGTTGCTATGAAGTTTTGGAGATGCGGTGCAGCCACTCCAGGAACAGCTTCAACTCTGTGGTTGAGAGTTGTTCCGGGTGGGATGATTCAAGTGCGGCGTTGAGTGCGATGGCCGCCACCACCACCGACGACGCACCTAACGGTGCCGCCGCCGTGCGCAGTTCCATCTCCGAGGAGACGGCCGAGATCACGGCCTCGCGGGTCATGTCGGACAAATCAAAATTACGGTCCGCTGCCGGTTCAGCAATCAGCATCAAGGTGACGCCGACATTGGCGGCCAGGATGCTGCGGGCGGCCTCCTTGGGCGAAACGCAAAGCTGGCCCGCGGCTGCGGCCTTGTCCAGCATTTCCTCCATGAAGCCCTCCGCCTCGGCCACCCGCACCGGGCGGCTTTCCGGGCGGATGTTGCCAAACATCACCGAATACAACTGCGGATTGTCCAAGCCGAACTTCAGGTGGTTGTCCCAGATTTGGCGCACATCCGCCAGCGGCTGTCCGGTGGGGGCAAAGTTGTGTTCGCCGGCGACGTACTCCTCAAAGCCGGCATCGATGACCGCGTTGAACAGTCCTTCCTTGTCGCCAAAGTGGTGGTAAAGGGTGGGTGCCGTCACGCCCGCCAGCTCGGTGATTTGCCGGGTCGAGACTGGCGCGCCCGCTGAATTGGCCAGCAATTCAGCGGCGGATTTGAGCAGCCTGGCTTTGGGTGGAAGCTGGCCGTCGAAGTTCATGACTGCTACCCTAGCACCTATAGCAATGCTATATGAAGTGAATCACAGGACAATTTTTGGCCACCCGGCAGCCGCGGGGCGTCCGCCGGCGGGCGCCGCCAGATAAGAAGGAATTGAGGACTTTCAATGCAGAATTTCCCAGGAGTTGGCGTCAGCCCCGGACGAATCGTCGGACCCGTACGACAAATGCCCCGCCCCCTGGCCGAACCGCCCGCAGGGGAGAAATTGGCTCCGGGGACCAGCGCCGAAGACGCAGCGGCCGCACTGACGGCCGCAGCCAAGGCCGTCCAGGTGGAACTTCGTGCCCGTGCCGCTGCGGCCGCGGGCGACGCAAAGGCCGTCCTTGAAGCCACCTCGCTCATGGCGACGGATCCCATGCTCATCAAGGCATCCGTCAAGCTGATCAACGCCGGCACCTCGGCGGAGCGGGCAGTTTGGGAAGCGGCCGAGGCCGTGGCGGCCATGCTGGTGAACCTGGGCGGCTACATGGCCGAGCGGGCCACCGACGTCCTTGACGTCCGTGCGCGGGTCGTCGCCGCCCTGCGCGGCGTTCCGGCCCCCGGCATCCCGGCGTCGGAGGTCCCCTTCATTCTCGTCGCCGAGGACCTGGCCCCCGCGGACACCGCCACCCTCGACCCCGCCACGGTCATTGCCCTGCTCACTGCCGGCGGCGGACCGCAGTCCCACACGGCCATCATCGCCAGGTCACTGGGCCTGCCGGCCGTGGTCGCCGCCGCCGGCGTTGACCAGCTGGCGGACGGCACGGAAGTCTATGTCGACGGGGCCGCCGGGACCATCTCAACCGGCCCCGGCGACACCGAGCGCGCAGCGGCGGCGGCCTGGGCGGCCAACGCGTCCACGCTCTCCGTCTTTGACGGAAACGGCACGACGGCGGACGGCCACCTCGTCCCGCTCCTCGCCAATGTTGGCGGGGCCAAAGATGCGGTCAAGGCCGCTGCGGCGGGTGCCCAGGGCGTGGGGCTGCTGCGCACCGAGTTTTGCTTCCTGGAACGGGAAACCGAACCCTCCATTGCCGAACAGGTCGAGGCCTACCGCGGAGTCTTTGACGCCTTCCCCGGAAAGAAGGTTGTGGTCCGCACCCTCGACGCCGGCGCGGACAAGCCCCTGCCGTTCCTGACGGACGCGACGGAACCAAACCCCGCATTGGGCGTGCGCGGCTACCGCACGGACACCACCTCCCCCGGCGTGCTGGAACGCCAGCTAGCGGCCGTTGCGGAAGCGGCCAAGGGGTCCACGGCGGACGTCTGGGTCATGGCCCCCATGATTTCCACGCCCGAGGAAGCCGGCGACTTTGCCGCCATGTGCTCCAACGCCGGCCTCAACACGCCGGGCGTCATGGTGGAGGTGCCCTCGGCGGCCGTGACGGCCGAATCCATCCTGCGGGAAGTTGATTTTGCCAGCTTGGGCACCAACGACCTCACGCAGTACACCATGGCAGCGGACCGGCAGCTGGGGCCCCTGGCCGCCTTGAACAACCCGTGGCAGCCGGCAGTGCTCCAACTGGTACGCCTGACGGTGGCTGGCGCTGTCGCCGAAGGCAGCGGAAAGCCCGTCGGCGTGTGCGGTGAGGCGGCCGCGGACCCGGCCCTCGCCGTCGTGCTGGTGGGCCTGGGCGTCTCAACGCTGTCCATGACGGCCCGGTCGCTGGCGGCGGTCGGCGCCGTTTTGGCCACCGTGACGCTGGAAGAGGCCCAGGAAATCGCTAGGCTTGCACTGTCGGCGACTTCTCCCGCGCAAGCGCGTGACCGGGCACGGGAGAAATTGCCCGTCCTCGCCGAGCTTGGCCTTTAGTCCCACTTGATGTTCAGCAACAGCCCCAACAGGAGGAACCATGTCCGAACGTAAAGCAACCGTTGCCAGCAGCTCCGGATTGCACGCCCGCCCCGCTTCACTGTTTGCCGCCGCGGCCGGCGAAGTGGGCGTCGAAGTCACCATCGCCATGGACGGCGCCCCTGCCGAGGACGCCATGGATGCCAGCAGCATCCTGTCCCTGATGACCTTGGGCGCCGAACACGGCAGCACCGTGGTCCTGCGGGCCGAGGGCGACGGTGCGGACGCCGCCCTCGACTCGCTGGCCAAAATGCTCGAAACGGACCTCGACGCCGTTTAGGCGGATTCGCTCGTTTTGCCGCCTCAGCCGACTCAGCCGCCTCAGCCGCCGGCCACGGACTGGATGACCATCACTTCCTGGCCGGCGGCAACGCGGGTTTTCAGCCCGTCCAGCCGCCGGACATCGTCACCGTCCAGGTAAATGTTCACAAACCGGCGCAGCGCCCCGGTCTCATCCCGGACCCTCCGGTTGAACAGCGGGTATTGCGCGCCAATGGCGTCCAGCAGCTCGGCCACCGTGGAGCCGCCCGGGTCCACGCCCAGACGCAGTCCCTCCTGCCCGCCGGCCGTGGGCCGCAGGAGGCTCGGTATCAGCACATTGACTTCCGCCACATCCGGCTCCCTGCCGCCCGGACCCTCCAGACCCATGCCGTCTAAAGCTCCACTACGGCGGCCCGGACGCACAGGACGTCCGGCAGCTGCGTAAGGACGGCGGTGAAGCTAATGCCCTCGTCGGCGCTGGCGTACACGGTGCCCCCGCGCGTACCAAAGTAGACGCCAGCGGGCTCTTCCGTATCCACTGCGGCGGCATCCCGCAGGACCACATTGAAGTCCGGCTCCAGCAAACCGTCGGACAACCGCGTCCAGGAGGCACCGGCGTCGTCCGTTCGGTGGACGGCCAGCTGGCCGCCGGGCGGGATCCGCTCGCTGTCGGCCATGATCGGGACAACCCAGGCCGTCCCGGAGCGGCGCGGATGCGTCAGCATGGTGAAGCCGAAGTCGGTGGGCAGGCCGTCCGCGATCGAATTCCAGGTGTCGGCGTTGTCATCGCTGCGGTAGACGCCGTGGTGGTTTTGCGCGTAGAGCGTCTCCGGGTTGTTGGGGTCCCGGGCGATCTTGTGCACGCACTGGCCGAACTCCGGCTCGGCGTCCGGCATGAAGCCGGCGCTGATGCCCTTGTTCCGGGCTTCCCAAGTGGCTCCGGCGTCGGTGCTGCGGTAGACGCCGCCGGTGCTCATGGCAATGTGGATGGTGTTGGGGTCCGTGGGACTGGGCAGCACGGTGTGCGCCGCCGCACCACCAAATCCGGCACCCCACTCGGGCCGGTGCGGGTGGTCCCACAGCCCGCGGTTCAGCTCGAAGTGCTCGCCGCCGTCGGTGGATTTCCAGACCGAGATGGGCTCGCAGCCCGCCCACACCACGCCGGGGCTGCCTTCGCTGTCGGGCTGGATCTGCCACACCCGCTCCAATGCGGCACCAGTGTCCTGCGGAAAGGTGATGGCGCCGTTTTCAGGTTCCGTCCACGTTTCCCCGAGGTCGTCCGAGTGCGACACAGTGGGACCCCAGTGCTCGCTCCGGACGCCCACCAGGATGCGGGTTTTGCGATTGCGCGTGTCGATGCCGATGCTGGGGATCTCGTTCATCAGAAAGTGCGGGCCCGTGAACACGTAGTTGGCCCGGTCGGCGCTGGTGCCCAGCCACAGGCCCTTCTTGGTGCCCACGGCCAGCAGATAAGTGGTTCCTGATTGTTCTCCGATATTAGCCATGGGGTCAAGTCTTCCCACCGGCGGCCCGCCCGGCAATACTTTCCTGCCGGTAACTTGCTTCAGGCAGGTTGTGACGTCAGCTCGAATACCCCCATGGGGTACTTGACATATACCCTATGGGGGTATAGATTCGAAGCATGACCACCATGGAAGAAGAACACCCCGGCCCGCACGGCTACACTGAAGAAAAACAGGCCTACCTGCGCCGGCTCAAGCGGGCCGAGGGGCAGGTCCGCGGCATTGCCCGGATGGTCGAGGAAGACAAGTACTGCATCGACATCCTCACCCAAATGGCCGCCGTCAACAAGGCCCTGCATGCCGTGAGCATCGGCCTGCTCGAGGACCACATAGCGCACTGCGTCGTCAATGCCGCCAACGAATCCCAGGCAACCGGCAATGCGGAGCTCGTCTCCGAAAAGGTGGCCGAGGCCACCGCCGCCATTTCCCGCCTACTCAGGAGCTAGCACCATGAGCCACACCACCACGATCAACGTTTCCGGCATGACGTGCGGACACTGCGTCAGCTCCGTGACCGAGGAACTGACCGGGCTCAAGGGCGTGGAAAACGTCGCTGTCGAACTCAACGCCGGCGGCATTTCCGAGGTTGCCATCACCTCCACCCTGACGCTCGACCCGGCAGAAATTTCCGAGGCCGTCGCGGAAGCCGGGTACCTCGTCGTCGCCAACAACGCCTAGCCCATTAGTGAAATAGTAAGGAGCGCCATGAGCGCCTCAGACATTTTGTCCCAACCCGCCGCACCCGGCCCCCGAATGGTCGAGCTCGACATCGAAGGCATGAGCTGCGCGTCCTGCGTCAGCCGGGTTGAGCGCAAGTTGGGCAAACTCGAAGGCGTCAGCGCTTCCGTGAACCTCCCGCTGGAAACAGCCGCGGTCACGGTCCCCGCCGGCATTTCCAACCAGCAAATCATCGACACCGTCAACGCGACCGGCTACAAGGCCACCTTGAAGAACCCGCCCGTTTCCGGGCACGACGCCGGAGCGCACCTCGCGCACGACGCCCGCCCGGGTACTGCACAGCACGGCGCCGGAACCGCCACTGCAGATCACGCGGGCATGGACCACGCCTCCGGCGACCAGTCCGGGGCCGGACACGACCACATGGCCCACGGCGGGACCGCCGCCTCGTTGCGGCCGCGCCTGATCCTGGCCGCCATCCTCACTGTCCCGGTGTTCCTGGTGTCCATGTTCCCGGCCCTGCAGTTCCCACAATGGGGTTTCGTGGTCGGCGTCCTGGCCCTGCCGGTGGTGACATGGTCGGCGTGGCCGTTCCACCGTGCCGCGGCCATCAACGCCCGCCACTTGGCCTCCACGATGGACACCCTGGTGTCCATCGGCGTCATCGCGGCTTTCCTCTTCTCCGCCGTCGAACTGGCCATGGACCCGCAAATGACGGCGCACGGCATGGCGATGGACGGGCATGCGCCGCTGTACTTTGAGGTGTCAGCAGTGGTTGTCACCTTCCTGCTGTTGGGCCGCTACCTGGAGGCACGGGCCAAGACGAAGGCCGGCGATGCCCTGAAGGCCCTGCTCAGCCTGGGCGCCAAGGACGCCACCGTGCTCCGCGACGGCGTCGAGGTGAAGGTCCCTGCCGCCGAGCTGGCCGTGGATGAGGTCTTTGTGGTCCGCCCCGGCGAGAAAATCGCCACCGACGGCGTGGTCATCGACGGCACCTCCGCCGTCGACACCTCACTCCTCACCGGTGAATCCCTGCCCGTCGACGTCACCGTCGATGACGCCGTCACCGGCGCCACCATCAACACCTCCGGCCGCCTGCTTGTCCGGGCCACCCGCGTGGGCAGCAAAACCACGCTGGCACAGATGGGCAGGCTGGTCAGTGCCGCCCAGGCCGGCAAGGCACCCATCGCCCGGCTCGCGGACCGGATCAGCGCCGTCTTCGTGCCGATCGTTTTGGTCATCGCCGTGCTCACCTTCGCCCTGTGGCTGGTCTTCAGCGGCGACATTCAGGCCGCGTTCACGGCCGCCGTCGCGGTGCTGATCATCGCCTGCCCCTGCGCACTGGGCCTGGCCACCCCCGTCGGCCTGCTGACAGGCACCGGACGGGCCGCCCAGCTGGGCATCTTAATCAAGGGACCCCAGGTTCTGGAGGACACCCGCACCGTGGACACCATCCTGCTGGACAAGACGGGCACCGTCACGGAGGGCAGGTTGGGCGTGGTCGATGTCATTACCCTCGCCGGCCTGCCGGAATCGGACATCCTGCGCCTGGCGGGAGCCGTGGAGTCCCACAGCGAACACCCCATTGCCCGTGCCATCACGGCCCACGCCTTCGAACAGGCCGGCGCGGCAGGCACCCTGCCCGAACTGTCTGACTTCATGTCGGCACCGGGCGGCGGAGTGCGTGCTGTCATCGAGGGCCGCACCGTGCTGGCCGGCAGGGCAGGGTGGCTGGAGGAAAACGGCGTCGCGCTTTCACAAGCAGCCAAGACAGCACTGCTGGAACAGCAGCAGCGCGGCACCACGGCGATCTGGGTTGCGGTGGACGGCGAAGCTGCGGGGCTGATTGCGCTCAAGGATACGGTCAAGGCCGGTTCCGCGGAGGCCATCGCCACGCTCAGGGAACTGGGCCTGAGGCCCATCCTGCTCACCGGTGACAACGCAGCCGTGGCCGCACAGGTCGCAGCCGCCGTCGGAATTACGGCGGAGGACGTGTTTGCCGATGTCCTGCCCGAGGGCAAGGTCGAAGCGGTCAGGAAGCTGCAGGCCGCCGGGGCCACGGTGGCCATGGCCGGCGACGGCGTCAACGACGCAGCCGCCCTGGCCCAGGCCGACCTCGGCATCGCCATGGGCTCGGGCACCGATGTCGCCATTGCGGCGGCGGACCTGACGGTCATGGGCAACGACCTCGGCCAGGTGGCCACCGCCATTGCGCTTTCACGGAAAACGCTCGGCACCATCAAGGTGAACTTGTTCTGGGCATTCTTCTACAACGCGATCGGCATCCCGGTGGCAGCACTCGGCCTGTTGAACCCGATGATCGCGGGTGCTGCCATGGCCGCCAGCTCAGTGCTGGTGGTGGCGAACTCGCTGCGGCTGCGCCGCTTTGCCCGGTAGGGCTGTCCCGGGCCAAGCCCAAGGCGGCTTGGCGCCAGGGCTGTCCCCCGGCTGCTCCCCTCAGCCCTGCTGCGGCGCCTCTGTGGGCAACACGGCGGGCACGGTGTCCAGCTCCACTACGTAGGACGGGCCACGCAGCCGGCTGCCCCGCAGCTCGTCCAGCCGGACCATCACCACGCCGGCCATAATGCACAAACCGCCCAACAACTGGATGAGGCGCGGCATCTCGCCCAGCAGGATCCAGGCCCACAGCACCGCGAACAGCACCTCAAAGAGCGCCACGAAGGACGCCACCTTGGACCCGAGCCCCCGCGTGGCAACAATGCCGGAGACGTAGGCAAACACGGTGGTGATGAGCACCAGCCCCAGCACCGGCACAAACCACGGCACCAGGTGCCCGGCGAAGACCGGGCTGGCGGTGCTGAAGGCCAGCGGCATGATGCCGGCCAGGCCCAAGGCAAAAATCAAGGCCGCGCCCACCGCCATGCCGCCACCGGCCATCAGGATGGGCGGGACGTTGTCATTGGCGCGGGCGGACATGACGAAGAAGACCGACAAGCACACGGCGGCCGCCAGCCCCCACAAGATCCCCTCGACGCTTACCTTGGTGCTGCCGGCCAGGTCCAGAACCAGCAGCAGCCCGGACACGGCAAAGACGGCACCGGCGATGGTCAGCAGCCGCGGGCTGGTGCGGGTGGACAGCCAGGCCCAGCCCACCAGCAGCACGGGCGAGAGATACTCCAGCAGCAGCGCCACTCCCACCGACAGGTGTGAAACGGCATTGAAGTAAAACAGCTGGCACAGCGCAATGGGCACAATGCCGTAGATGGCAATGCGCAGCAGCGAACCCCTGACGGCCGCCCACTGCCGCACCAAGGTGATGAGCACCGGGATCAAGAGCACGACGGCGGCGCCCCCGATGCGGACCGCCACGGCCGCGCCAGGTGACCAGCCGGCCTCAAACAGCGATTTTGCGAAGGGTCCGGACAGGGCAAAGGTGGCCGCTGAGGCAAAGGCAAACAACAGTGCCGGGGAGGCAACCTTGGTGGGTTCGGCCAGCCGTGGCGCAGGGGTGGAGCTCTTTGAAGCTGTCATGGAAGTGTCCGTATGTCATGAGTGAAAGGAGTTAGACTCATGACAGTACCCCCGTCAAATGTCAGGAGTCAACGTGGTCTTTACTAATGACACGGAAGTGGCGCTGGTGTCCGCCGCCAATTTGATCAACACCGCCCCCTTCGACGTGCTCCCGGACGGCACCGTGGCCGGCACGGACACGCTCACAACGCAGGCCGAGCTGGACGCATTCACCGCGCAGGAGCAGTTCTCCGGTTCACGCGAGCACTCCGCCGCCGAGCTCGAGGCCGTCCGCGCCATGCGCCGGGAGCTGCGCAGCATGTGGACAGCGGAGGAGTCAGCGGCGGTGGGCATGGTCAACGAGTTGTTGGCCCGGGCGCGGGCACTGCCGCAGCTGGTCCGGCACGACCAATGGGACTGGCACCTGCACGCCACGGCCCCGGCCGCCCCGCTCGCGCAACGCATGGGGGTGGAGGCCGCCATGGCGCTGGTGGACGTCATCCGCGGCAAGGAACTGCACCGGCTGAGGGTGTGCGCGGCCGATGACTGCCAGGCGGTGCTGATCGACCTTTCCAAGAACCGATCCCGCCGCTATTGCGACACGGGAAACTGCGGCAACCGTGCACACGTGGCCGCCTACCGGCGTCGCCAGTCCGCCAACAAATGACTCGAGCGGGCAATTGATGACAATGTCCAATCCAGACATTGTCATCAACTGCCCGCACGAGTGGGGGAATGCCCGCTACTTCAAGGTTCCCGCGGACACCGAGCCCTGGAGCTGGCGCTGGAAGAACACGTAGGCAACCAACACGGGGAGCACCACGATCACGGCGGCCGCGAACAGCGAGCCAAAGTTCACGGCGTAGCCCATGTTGTTGGCAAAGGCCACAATGCCCTGAGACAGGACCCAATTTTTTTCGGTTGTGTTGATGGCCACGGGGATCAGGTACTGGTTCCACAGGCCCAGGAAGTTGAAGATCGCCACCGAGGCCATGCCCGGCTTGGCCATGGGCAGCATGACTTGGAAGAACGTGCGCCATTCCCCGGCCCCGTCGATCTGCGCCGCCTCGGCAATTTCGTTCGGCAAGGCTTTGAAGAAGGAAAATAGGAAGAACACCGTGAACGGAAGGGCGAATGCCACATAAACGATGATCAGACCGGGCAAGGTGTTCAGCAGACCAATGTTCTTCAGGATAAAGAACAGCGGGACCACGGCCAGAAAGATGGGAAACGTCAGGCCGGCGAGCATCAGGTAGTAGATGGCCCGCGAGCCCGGGAACACGTACCGGGCCAGGACGTAGGCGCACATGGCACCGAGGACCATGACGATGACCAGGGCACAGCCGACCACGATCACCGTGTTGAGGAAGTAGCTGCCTATTCCAGCGGTGCTCCACGCGCTGACGTAGTTGGTGAAGCTCCAGTGTTCCGGCAGGGAAAACGGCGAGGCGAAGATCTCGGTGGACGTCTTGAAGGAGGACATCACGGTCCACGCCAGGGGGACCAACACCATCAACGACCACAGGGCCAGCATGACGTGGGAAACGCCAGCCACCGCCTTATCGCCCGGAGTGTCCTTGGCCTTGTGCGCAACGAGCCCGTCCGTGCCGGACGTTCGCTTGGAAAGTTTAAGTGACATTATTCAGACACGTCCTTGCTGCCGCCGGTGAGCCGGTTCACGAGGAAAACAAGCGCCGAGAAAATCAAGGTGAGACCCGCCAGGACAACGCCCATGGCACAGGCCAGGCCGAACTGTCCCTTGTTGAACGCCGTGGTGAACAGCTTTTGGGAAATCACCAGGGTGGAGTTCTCCGGGCCGCCGCCGGAGTTCAGGACAGACATGTAGACAAACGCGTCCAGTGCCAGTATGCCCATGTAGATGTAAGCGGTCTGGATGTTGTCGCGGATCAGCGGGATGGTGATGCTGATGGCGGTGCGGAAACGGCCCGCGCCGTCAATGCGTGCCGCCTCATACGTTTCCGCCGGGATGCCCTTGATGGCGGCGATGAACAAGATCATGTAGAAACCCACGAAGCCCCACACAATCACCACCATGGACGCCACCATGGCGGTGCGGGAATCGCCCAGCCACGGGTAGGAGTCGAAGCCGTCCAGGCCGACGCCGGTCAGGATGCCGTTGAGCAGCCCCGCGCTGGGATCGTAGATCCGTCCCCAGATGATGCCGATGACGACGGCGGGGATCACATAGGGGAAAAAGGAGATGATGCGGTAGAACCCTGCCCCCCGCAGGCCCTTGATCTGGCCGCGGCTGCTGCCGCCAATGGTGACCAGGGTGGCCAGGATCAGGCTGAGGATGACTGTGATCACGGGCAGGAAGACGGCCAGGATGATGCTGTTCCGCACGGCAATCATGAAGATGTTGTCCTGGAACAGCTTGACGTAGTTTTCCAAGCCAATGAACGGCATCTTGTTGTTGAAGCCGCTCCAGCTGGTGAGCGAGTAATACACCGCCTGGGCAAACGGCGAGATGACAAACACCAGATAGATCACCAACGGCACGCCCAGGAAGACGGCCATGAAGCTGATCTTGTCAAACGTCAATTTTTTCCGGCGCCGCCGGACAGCGGCGGGAACGCCGCTGTCCGGTTTGACGCTATGGCTGACTTGTGTCACTTCACTTCAATCTTAGTCACCGAGCTGTCGTTGCGAACCTTGTCAGAGATCTGCTGCAGGCCCTTGGTCAAGCCGGCAGTGTCCAGCTTGCCATCAAGGAAGGAGTTCCAGACCACCAGCATGTCGCCGTTCATGCCGTAAAGGTCGATGAAGTTCCAGGTGAAAATGTCCTTCTTTGCCGCATCGAGCATTGCCGTCTGGGACACCAGCGCCGTGGAGCCAAAGCCGTCGGCGGGGACGGTGCCCTTGACCACGGTGGGGGCAAGCTTGGTCTTGGCGAAGTTTGTTGCTGCGTCCTTGGAGAGCATGATGCGCAGCAGTTCCTTGCCCGCCGCCACGTCCGCACCCTTGGTGGGAACAATGTAGGGCTCGCCGGCAGCGGAGTGCAGGCCCGTCTGTGCCATCTTCGGGCTGGCGGTCCCCACCGGCACGGGTGCGCCGGTCATCTTGAAGTCCGCCTTGGTCTGGTCCTTCATCTCGTTCTCAATCCAGGAGCCGGACGGGTACAGCAGGGCGTCCTGGTTGTTGCTCCACTGGGCCTGCGCGGCGGTGAATTGGGTGCCGGAGCCACCGGGCTTGACATAGCCGGCCTTGACGATCTTTTCCAATGCGCTGAACACGGCCTGCAGCGCCGGAGCGGACCATGAGTTCGCCGTCAGGTTTTCCAGATCCAGCCGCACCTGGTCCCCGCCGTCCTTGATGGCGGAGGCGATGGCCATTTCCTGATAGTAGGTTGCAGCTTCTTTGCCCCAGACGAAGAGGTACTTGCCCTTGGCTTTGGCCTGGGCGCCAAGCGCCATGGCCTCGTCCCACGTGGTGGGGACCTTCCAGCCGTTGGCGTCGAAGAGCGACTTGGAGTACCAGATGGCATAGACGGTCAGCACGTAGTTGATGGCTGCCAGCTTGCCGCTGAAGGTGCCCGGTGCCAGGACCCCGTCGTACAGGGTGTCGGAGATCTTAGTGCCCTCGAGGTTGTTGGCCTCGGTAATGGAAGTCAGGTCCTCGAGCTGGTCCAGGATGGTGCTGAAGCCGATGGACTTGGCGCCGGAGTTGTCGATCAGGTCCGGCGGGTTGCCACCCACGAAGCGGGGCTGGAGTTGCTGGGCGATGTCGGTGGACGGGTTGATCTGGACCTTGGAATCGGGGTAGTTCTTGGAGAAGATCTTGCCGGCGAAGTCGACGTAGTCAATCCCGTAGCCGCCCTTGAAGATGACAGCGTCAAGGGTGGCGTTCTTGGCCACCCCGAAAGGGTTCGTTGCCGACATCTCGCCCGTTGCTGCCGAGCTGGGACTTGAGCTGCCGCCGCCGGCACAGGAAGCCAGGGCCCCGCCAAGGGGAACAATCACGGCGGTGGCCAGGGCGCCGCGGAGGAATCCGCGTCGCTGCAGCGGCTTGTTCAAAATACTCATTTTGTGTACTGCCTTCCGTTGATGGTACGAACGCTAAAAAAAGGTACTGCTTTGTACTTTTTGTACGGGTCCTGCTGCTCATGCTGCTGACTTCACGCGGTCAACGCTTTTCGTCAACTGTCCTGCCGTTGAGTTTCACGCCTCACGCCTGAGCCGGCCGGCATATTGGCCCACCAGAGCGTTGTTGTGGTCATCTCCGCCCGGGATGTTTGCTGAAATATAGATGGGCGGTTTTCTCCCCGCACGGATCAGGCATTGGACGGTCTCAATCGTCAACAGCTGCGCGATGTACGCTCCTGTTATCGATGACACTGCACCCACACCTCCTCCGTCGGAAACTTCAAGGGTTGTATCACCAAAAGGTGCCTTGTTATCGATAACAATATCCGCAATTTCGCTGAGACGCATCCCACTGGGGTGTTTTGTTTCAACGGCATTGGTGTGTGCCAGGCTGGTGACGGCGATCACCTTGTGACCGCGCGCCTTGGCAACCAGCGCCAAACCTACTATCGAGGCGTTGACGCCGGAGTTGGAGGCAATGATGAAGATGTCCCGGGGATCCACCGGCGAGAGGTCAAAAAGCTCCTCCGCCACACTGCTGTCCCGCTCCAGGACGGACCCTTCCAAGGTGCCCAGGGCAGCAACCTCACGCGTGCCGTGCAGGACCAGGTCCCGCAACGCGATCTTGCTGGTGGGAATCAACCCGCCGGCACGGCCTGCAATTTCCATGGCAAAGGCCTCGGAATGGCCGGTGCCAAACGCCTGGATGACACCGCCGCCGGCCAAGGTTTCCGCCAACGCGGTTGCCGCTGCGTCCAGGCCGCCGCCCGCCGCCCAACTGGTGATCTTCTCCAGACGGGAGCAGACTTGGCGGCTAAATGCCGTGATGGACTCAGACATGGCTGCTGTTCCTTCCGTTATTGCGCGGCCCCCGGTGGCTGCCCAGTTCCAGGCGCGCGGCCCGGGTGGGGCGGCGGTGCGGGGCCACGGCGGCGGCGGAGGCGGCCAGCGTGGAGGTGGTTTGGGTGAAATTCACCTGGGCCACCAGCAGGTAGATCATGTCAAGGACCAGCAGCTGCACATGCTTGGCGGAGAGATCGTCCGGCTGCAGGAACTGTTCGTGGACGGAGGTGATGATGGCCTCATCGGCACTTTCAGCCAAGGGGGATCCGGGATTGTTGCTCAACGCGATGGTCAAGGCGCCGGCCTCACCGGCCTCACGGAGCATCTGGATGGTCTCTTCGGTGCGGCCCGTGTTGGAAATGCCGATGGCCACCGAGTTGGTGTCCTGAATGGCGGCGCTGGTGAGCCCGGCATGGACTTCTGACCAGTGGTGGGCGTTGACGCCGATGCGGTACAGGCGCGACTGCAGCTCCTTGGCCATGACGGCGCTGCCGCCAATTCCGTAAATGTCCACGTGCGTACTCATGGCGATGCGCCGGGCAATCTTGTTCATCAGGGCCAGGTCCATGACGGCGGCCGTTTCCTCCAGCGAACGCGTATGGGCGTTCACCAGCGAGCTCAGGACGTCGCGGGCCGAGTCGTCGGGACCGAATGCGCGGCCGATGTCCGCCTTCCAGGATTCGCGGGCGTCGCTGCGTCCGACGTCGGAGGCGATGCTTACGCGGAACGGCACGTAGCCGGTGTAACCCAGCAGGCGGCAGAAGCGGGTCACGGTGGCCGGGGAGGTCTTGGTCTGCCCGGCCAGCTCCATGATGGAAAGCTCCAGGGGTGCCTGTGGATGCTCCAAAAGAAACGTGCCAATCTTGGCCATTGCCGCCGGCATATCGGGTAGCTTGGCCTGAATGCGGTTCACCACGCCGGCAGCATTCACCACTGCCTTGGAGGGCGTGAATGTCGACATATGAAAATCCGTTTCTTTTTGGTGGCAACTAACTGAAAACTATTATCATCGTGGATGTAAGTCAAGTCACAACTAAGGCACAGAATGGTAACGATGCAGAATTACCTTGCAATTGACGCTGGTGGAACGTCCACCAGGGCCGTCCTGGTGATGGCTTCCGGGGACTGCCTGGGCTATGGCGTTTCGGGTGGTGGAAACCCGGTTTCCCGCGGATTTGACGGTGCCGTCGACGCCCAGCTGAGGGCCTCCGCCACAGCACTCGGAGGCTCCGACGCACCGCTCCACTCGGTCACCGTCGCCATGGCCGGCGCGTCCCTTGAACTTCCGGTGGGCTTGTTCCGCGAACGGTTCGCCGCGCTGGGCCTCCTCCAAGACGTGGTGATCGAATCTGATCTTTTAGGGACTTTTTATTCCGGAAGTCATCAAGACGATGGTTATGCGCTGATCGCCGGAACCGGTGCCGTGGCGGCGCGCGTGGCGGGCAGCCAACTCGCCGCGGTGGCAGACGGGACAGGATGGCTGCTGGGCGACAATGGTGCCGGCTTTTGGCTGGGCCGGGAGGTGGTGCGCGCGGTCGCTGCCGCCCTGGACGGACGCGAGCAGGCCACGGCACTGACGGAGCTGTTGCTGGCGGAGCTGGCCATCACGGCGGACCGCTCCTTGCGGACCCAGGGCCGCGTGGGTGCCCAGCAGCAACTGATCGCCAAGACGTATGGGCTGGCGCCGATTGAACTCTCACGATTTGCGCCGCTGGTCTTTGAAGCAGTGGACGACGCCGTTGCCCGGGACATCATTGACCGTGCGGCTGCCGCACTTGCCCGGACGCTGCTGGCGGTCACCACCGGGAGGGAGGACGGGCCGCTCGTGTTCGGCGGCAGCGTGCTGACCAAGGGCGGCACGGTGGCGGCCGCCGTCATGGCGGAGTTGGCCCTGCACGCGCCTGCCGGCAGCACGGGTGCAGTTCCGGTGTTGGTCCGTGACGGCGTGGTGGGCGCGGCCGTTTTAGCGCTCAAGCGCCATGGAGTCGTGGTGGACGCGGCCGTGTTCGGGCGCATCACGTCCAGTTTGGCGGCCCTGCGGGATTGAACGGACGGTTACCGCAGCCCGCGCCCGTGGCGGGGATCAGGTGGCGGGGGTGCCGCCGTCATTCTTCCGTTCCGGGGTCTGCGTGGCAGCCGGCTTGGCGCCGGGCATGCGGTCGGATGACTTGCGGTTCACGCCCGAGCCCTCACTGAGGTAGTCGGGGTTTTCCTTGTGGCCCATGACCAGCAGTGAGGAGATCAGCAGCGAGGCGATGAAGGCGATGCCAAACGCGATGCCGCCAAGGTCCCAGCGCAGCCCGTGCTCGGTGCCGCCGGCGGAAGCCACCAGCACCACAATGCCGGCCACGGCGCCGAGAGCAAAGGAAAAGCTCAGGGGGAACTTGATGGAATTGCCCGACTTCGGGTTCTGTGGCTCTGCATTGCCCACGATGGATCCTTCTTTATTGGTTGGCACCGGTTCACCTCGGTGAATTCTACGCAAAGTAGAACACTTAGTGATTAGTTTACTTTCGTTTTGGCGTCCGGACGTCATGGCGCAGGGTGAGGGCCGACAATAGCCAGAGCGCCCCGGTCATGAGCGCACCGCCCCCGCTGACGCCCAGGAGCGCGTGCGGCCCCGCGTTGATGAAAAAGGGCAGCAGCAGGCCGGTGCCCAGGCCCAGCACGCCGGAGATCAGCCAGTCGCTGCGCAGCTGCGACCGCGCCGAGGTGAGCGCCGCGAACAGCTCCGCGGCACCCATGAGCAGCAGCGCCGCGCCTCCCAGCCAGGCCGCCAGAACCGTGTTGACGGAAATAAAGATCACGACGCCGGCCACGGCCTGAAGCGCTGCGGCACCCAAAAGGGCCAGGTGCTTGGTGTCGCCACGGGGCAGCGCCAGGCGGCGCACAAACCAGTAATGCGAGCCCGCCAGGACCAGGAAGTACCAACCAAAGTTCAGGCACAGGCCCAGCGTGTCCGGGGCCCCGAAAAATACGGTGATGATGCCAAAGAGCAGGGTGACCATGGAGCGGAACAGCACCGGCTGCCACAATTGGGCCATGGGGGTGCTGGTCACGGTTGAATTTGCGCCTTGCGGCACGGCAGTATCACTCACCCGACAAGTCTAGCCGCGGCCGGCGGGCACTCCCACCTGCATCCACCGGCCCGTCCGGGCGCGCAGGCCCAGGGTCAGGCCGCGGGCCGCCATGTAGCCCAGGCTGAACGCCGCCCACAGCCAGGTCAGGGCCACGGGGCTGTCGCCCAGGGACGCCGAACTGACCCACCAGAGCAGCGGCAGGTACACCACGAGGTTGGCCAGCCCCGCCAGGGCCAGATAGCGGGCGTCGCCGGCGCCGATCAACACGCCGTCCAGCACAAAGACGTAGCCCGCCAGCGGCTGCCCAACGGCCATGACGACCAAGGCGGCCGCGAGCGCCTGGTGGACACCGGCGTCGTTGGTGAACAGCCAGCCCACGCCCCGGGCCGCCGCCCACAGGGCCAGCCCCGTGACCACCCCAAAGCCCACGCCCCACCAGGTCATGGTGCGGGTGAGTGCGCGCACGGCGGGGACGTTGTTCGCGCCGAGCTCCCTTCCGATGAGGGCCTGGGCGGCGATGGCGAGGGCGTCAAGGGCGAAGGCCAGGAGCGTGAACAGCGTCATGGCCAGCTGGTGCGCGGCGAGGTTCACGGGGCCCTGCGAGGTGGCCACCAGGACGGTGGCGAGGATGGCCAGCCGCAGCGAGAGCGTGCGCACCATGAGCCAGCCGCCCACACGGGAAACAGCGCGCACGCCGGCCCAGTCGGGGCGCAGGCCCACGCTTTCCCCGCGGGCGGCCCGCACCACAATGACCAGGTACACCGCGGCCATCCCCCACTGCGCCAGGACCGTGCCGAGCGCGGCGCCGCCCACCGACAGGTGAAGTCCGTAGACGAAGGTGAAGTTCAAGGCGATGTTCACGGCGAAGCCGACCCCGGCCACCAGCAGCGGCGTCCGGGTGTCCTGCAGTCCGCGCAGTACTCCCATGGCTGCCAGGACCAGCAGCATGGCCGGGATGCCCGCCATGCTCACAACGAGGTACTCATGGGCAAAACCCAGGACCTCGCCGCCCGCGCCCATGGCCGACAGGAGGGGGCCTGCCGTGAACCATCCTGCGGCGGCCAGGACCAGCCCGAGTCCCAGTGCCAGCCAAAGGCCGTCGCGGCCCACCGCCAGGGCCTCTGCCCGGCGTCCGGCACCGAGCAGCCGCGCAACGGCGGGTGTCGTGGAATATGCCAGGAACACCATGAGTCCGACGGCGGTCTGCAGCACCGTTGCGGCCAGGCCGGCGCCGGCCAGTTGTGCAACGCCCAGGTGGCCCACGATGGCGGAGTCGGCGAGCAGGAACAGCGGTTCGGCGATGAGCGCTCCAAAGGCCGGGACCGCCAGGTGCAGGATCTGCCGCGAGGTCGATGGCCCGGGCGCTGGCCCGGACGTGGTCTGGGGCGGCAGGGGTTTGGGCATGGTTCTAGCGTATCGGCGCGGCCAGTGCCCCGGCGTCCATGAGTTCCGCCATGACTCCCTGCAGGGCCCGGATGACCAGCTGCACACCGGTGCGCTCCAGGGCTTCCGGCCTCGCCAGGATGTCGATGTGCCGGCCCAGTTTCGGCATGCGAAGCGGGACAAGCACCAGCTGCGGGAAATATTGTCGGTTCACCGTGTACCGCGGCATGAGCGAGACACAGGAGCCGCGCTCCACCACCGACGCGGCGACTATGAACTCGTTGATCCGGTGCGCGATGGCGGCCTCCTCCCCCGCCAGCGTGCCGATCATCTCGATGGCCCCTTCCAGCGGGAAGCCGCGGTGCACCGAAATCCATTGCTCACCGCGCAGGTCCGCCGGGACCAGGCTCCTGCGCCGGGCCAGCCGGTGGCCGGCGCCGACAGCCACGTCCAGCGGTTCAAGGGCCAGCGCAGTGGCGTGCACCGTGGCAGGCCAGGGGGGACTGTTGGCCAGCCGGTGGGCGATCACCAGGTCATAGTCGGCCGCCAACGCCGCAAAGTCCTGTTGGGCCACGTCCTCGTCGGAGAGGGCCAGCCGTGGGCCGCCGCTGCCTGCCACCGCTTCCTCAAGCCGGCGGAACAGGGCCAGCCCCGCGCTGTGGAAAGCAGCCACGCTAACCGGGGCTTCGGCGTCGGCGGCGAACCGCTCCACGGCCGTGTCTGCCCGCGCGAGCGCCACCTCCACGTCCGCTGCGGCATGGCAGAGCGCCAGGCCCGCCGGTGTCAGCGCGGTGCGGCGGCCCTGTTTGTAGGTCAGCGCCGTCCCCGCCTTGCGCTGCAATGCCGAAAGCTGCTGGGAAACGGACGACGCCGTGACGTGCAGTGCCGTCGCGGCCGCGGCGATGCTTCCCCTTGCCTGCACCTCGCGCAGTGCCCGCAATTGACCTATTTCCATAAGTCCAAACTAATGTATTAGGCACTGCATTTGCATCTGGTACTAATGTGTTTTTCGATTCAGGATGGGAGGGTGAACAATTTATGGAGCCGTTTTGGCCGCGTGTTTGGCATTGACGTGGCACTGCTGGCGGTTGCCGTGGTGTGGGGGGCAAGCTATCTGGTGGCCAAGGACCTCACGCTCGCCGCGTCAGTGCCGGCCGTGCTGGGCTGGCGGTTTTTGGTGGCATCGCTGGCACTGGGCGCCTTGTGGGCCTGGCGGGTGCGGCGCAGGCCCGGACGGGCGGAGTTGGGAACCGGGGCACTGCTGGGGCTGACGCAGGCCGCGGTGCTGTTCCTCGAGACTTATGGCGTTGCCCAGACCCGAGCCGCCAATGCCGGGCTGATCATCAGCCTGACCGTGGTGTTCACGCCGCTGCTGGATTCCGTGGCCACGCGGAGGTGGCTGCCGCCGGGATTCTTTGTGGCGGCCGTAGTGGGTGTGGTGGGCGTGGCACTGTTGGTTTCCGGTGACGGCTTCCGGACGCCCAATCCAGGAGACCTGCTGATGCTGGCGGCGGCTGCCGTGCGGGCCTTCCACGTGACGCTGCTGGGTGCACTGACCCGAAACAAGCCCTACAGCTCCGTCACCGTGACGCTTATCCAATCCGTCGTTTGCGCTGTGGCCGGGATTGCCCTGGACCCAACGGGGATGGTGGCAGCCGCCTTTGCCTTTGGCCCGTCAGGCTGGCTGGGCGTGCTGTTCCTGGGACTGGCCGCCAGCGTGTTCGCGTTCGTGGTGCAGCTGTGGGCGGTGCGGCGCACCTCTGCCTCACGGGCCAGCCTGCTGATGGGCACCGAGCCGGTCTGGGCGGTGCTCGCCGGCGTGCTGCTCGCCGGGGAAACGCTCGGCTGGCTCGGCGCCCTCGGCGCAGCACTGATCGTTGGCGGCTGCTACGCCGGCCAGCGGATCGAGTCACGGTTCCGGCAGGCCCCGCCTGCCCCGGAACTCGGGGCGGATGGGGGTCTGAAGAGGATCGGTACGGAAATTCACGTTTAGGGTGTGTCGGTGCCGATTCCGGCATTGAATGGCGGAATCGGCACCGACGGAGTCCGTGGGATCGCGGACGGAGCCTTCGAGCCTTGGCCTAACTTCACATTGAGTGAGCCAATCAGAAGTCACATGCAATTCTCAGGAGCGTACTGGCTCGGCTGCCCTGCGTTGTCCGCATTCAATGGCCCGGTAGATGGTGGATCGGCTGATGGAGAATGGCTCGGCCAGTTAGGCCATGGTGTATTTCCCCACATCGTGCAGTCCCAGAAGGTGGGCTTCCTGTTTCACGGTGAGCTTTGGCTGTTTTCCCCGAAGCCGTCCGTTGGCCTTGGCGACCTTCATTCCTCCGTGGCTGCGCATGCTGATGAGGTCGGCTTCGAACTCGGAGATCATCACCAGGACGCTGAACAGCAGTTTGCCCATTGGGTCGGTGGGGCCATGGACGGAGCCACTGATGATGAGTTTGATTTCGCGGCTGGCGAGGTCGTCTGCAATTTCGTGAGCGTCCCGAACAGAACGGGCCAGGCGGTCGAGATTGGTCACGACGAACGTATCTCCGGCCCGGCACGCAGCGAGGGCTTCGCGAAATCCGGCGCGATTCTTGTTCCTGCCGGTGAAGCCGTGATCACCATAGACGCGTTCCGGCTCAACGCCAAGGGCAGCCAGGGCATCACGTTGGGCGGTGACGTCTTGCTCTTCCGTGGACACACGGGCATAGCCGACCAAAAATTTAGACATGTAGATGAGTGCGTCACATAGGGCTCCGTCATCGAACAGTTCACCGAAAAACCCACGGTGGAGTCGACTGTGGTTCGCAGCGATAAATGGCGGCCTTTTCGCAGCGTTACATGTCACCCCAATGCGCGTAAGCCGATCCTTGGGTTCTTGCGGTGGTCGCAACACTTAGCGGGTGAAGAGTGTTGTGGCGCAGTTGTCGTCGGCGTATCGGCCTGAGTTGGCGCAGCGGTTCTGGGCGGCTTTGCAGGCCGGTCAGTTCCTAAGCGAAGCGGTGGCCGGTGCCGATGCTGCGGGGATGGCGTTGTCGACGAGGACGGCGGCGATGGCGGCGGCGGCGGCGAAGGCGTCGGTGTTGAGGACCCGGCTGCGGGCCGAGGCGCCGTCCAGGAGTAGCGCCAGTTGCTCGCCGAGCTGTTCGGGGTCGTCGGCGCAGGCCTCGCGGGCCGTTTCGGTGAGCCGCGCCGCAAATGCCTTCTTGTAGTCACTGGCGAGTACTCGTGCCGGGTGGTCCGGGTCCTGGATCTCGACGGCCGCCGCGATGAACGGACACAGGGGTGAGTGGATATCGAAGACGGCGAGGAGTCGTTCGCGGGGTGGGAGGTCGGTGCGGTCGAAGACTTCGGGCAGGATGTCGGGATCGAATCGGCGCAGGTACTCGGCGATCAGCTCGTCCTTGCCGGCGAAGTGCTGGTAGAGCGTCCGCTTGGACACTCCGGCCACCGCGCATAGCTGGTCCATGCCGGTGCAGTTGATGCCTTGGTCACCGAACAGCTGCTGTGACGCGCCGAGGATGCGTTCTCGTGCGCCCCTGCCGCGGCGCAGGCCTCGCGGCCCCTTCTCCAACTCCGTCATACGCCCCAGCATACCCCAGGTGGTACCGATCGGTGTGCATAGCTTGACGCCCGGCACGGCCGCCCTATAAGTTAAGTACGCAGATCGGTGTACATAACATCGGCACGGCGATTGAATGGAGTAATCATGGGAAAGCTCGATGGCAAGGTTGCGGTAATCACAGGCGCGACAAGCGGGATGGCACTGGCCGGTGCGAAGTTGTTCGTTGATGAAGGCGCTTACGTCTTCATTTCGGGCCGGCGGCAGGACGCGGTGGACGACGCGGTCAAGCTGATCGGCCAGAACGTGACCGGTGTGCAGGCCGATTCGGCCAATCTCGCTGATCTGGACCGTTTGTTCGAGACGGTTAAGCAGGAAAAAGGCACGATCGACGTGCTGTGGGCAAGTGCTGGGGGCGGGGCGCAGAGCAAGCTCGGCGACATCACCGAGGAGCAGTTCGACGAGGCCTTCACGCTGAACGCACGCGGCACTCTGTTCACTGTCCAGAAGGCGCTGCCGTTGTTGAGCGATGGAGGCTCGATCTTTATGACCGGGTCCAACGCGTCGCTTCGGGGCTACCCGGATTGGAGCGTGTATGCAGCGAGCAAGGCCGTGCTTCCCGCCTTCGCACGGGTGTGGGTTGCCGAGCTGAGGGACAGGAAGATTCGGGTGAACGTTCTGACCCCCGGCTCGGTCGCCACGCCGATGATGGGCGATGTGTTGAGCCCGGAGTTGAAAGAGATGTTCGCGTCTGTGATCCCGCGGCGAGAGATGGGCCGCCCTGAAGAGATCGCGTCGGTCGCGTTGTTCCTCGCCTCGGACGACTCGAGCTACGTCAATGGCCAGGAGCTGGTCGCCGACGGCGGCACCACAGTGATCTGAATCAAGCACCAGGAATGCCGCGGGCACACCCCAAAAAGCCCGTCGCCACAACGAACTGATCTCGAACGCGCACGAATGAGACAGGGCGACACCTCGAAGAACAAAGAAAAGAGCACACCCTTATGAGCAGCATCACACTAATCGGTACGGGGAACATGGCCCGTACCATCGGCACGCTCGCGGTGGCGGGCGGCAATACCGTCGAGGTCATGGGACGCGATCAGTCCAAGGCCGATGGCCTGGCCAATGCTCTGGGCGGCGGTGCGACGACAGGCAAGTGGGGCGCCATCCCCGCCGGGGACATTGTCATCACGGCCCTGTTGTATGACGGAGTCGTTCCGGTCGTCGCCGCGTACGGAGATGCCCTCGAGGGCAAGGTCATCGTAGACATCAGCAACCCCTTCAACGCCACGTTTGACGGACTGGCCCACAGCGAGGAGACCTCGATCGCGCAGGAAGTCGCCAAGGTGGCCCCGGCCGGCGCCAGCGTGGTGAAGGCATTCAACACCGTCTTCCGTAATGTCCTGGAGAAGGGCCGGCCCGACGTCTTCATCGCGGGCGACAATGCGCACGCCAAGGCGGATGTGGCGGCATTCATCGGCAGCCTCGGGCTGCGCCCGCTGGACGTCGGCGGCCTGAAAATGGCGCACTGGCTGGAAGGAGTGGGTGTGGTCACGGTAGGCCTCGCCGGCAACGGGGTTGGCCACTGGGACTTCGCCCTCGGTGCCAACGAATTCACCGGCTGAGCCCCCGGGCCCGGGGGCCGAGCAGCCGGCGGACAGCGCGCCGTGCGCGGCTGTTATAGGCCCGTCGATACGGCCGCAGGCGTTCGTCACGGGCTTGCCGGTCGACGGGCGGCTGCGCAATGTCGGCCGGTCCACCGTTCTCTCCACCCAGGATGGGCGGAGCCAGGCCGCCGGCACCGCCCATCGCAGCCCGGGTATCGACGGCCTGAAGAGTTCAGCGAGACCTCGCTGAACAGAGTCAGCGAGGACGCGCTCCCATCCATCCGCCCCTGGTTGATCCGCTCGTGATCGAAGCGGCCGGCGTAGCCTGGTCCGGTGAGTCCTTCCGCCTCCGTCAGCGGGCACAGGAAGTGGAGCGTCTGCACACAGGGACAGCCTCCCCACCTGCAACACGCTGATGACGCCTCGAGGCGGAACATTGGGCGTGGCGGAACTCGCCGCCGAAGGCAGTCAGCGTGGCGGCCCGGGGCGTTCCTGAGTGACGACATGGCTTGCTTCGTTGGGCAGGACTGCGCTCGATATCACGCTGAAGAGATGGTCCGCGCGTGGCGCTAGCGAGGGCTGGTCGTAGACCCACGCAGCCGCTGCGACCAGCGCGAACAAGTCAGTGCCGTCGACGTCGGCCCGCGCCACGCCCGCGCCCTGAGCGCGATAGAGAAGCCGGGTGCCCGCATCGTGCAACGCAACGCACGAGGCATTGAGTGCGGATTCGGTGTCCTCGAGCGCGGCCACCAGCAGTCCCGAGAGACCCCGGTATTCGTGTGTGATCGCAACGCTGCCGCGGAACCATGTCAGTAGCGCATCCTCCGGCGTGCCCGACAACTCGAGGTCGGCCGCCTGAGCCGTCAGTTCGTCGACGTCTGTACGAAGCAACGCCTCAATCAGCGCCTCTCGCGTAGGAAAGTGACGGTAGAGGGTGCCGAGCCCGACGTCCGCTTTGCGGGCGACGTCACGCAGTGATGCATCGGCTCCGTGCTCGGTCACGACTTCGCGCGCGACCACGAGCAGGCGATCGTAGTTCTTTCTGGCATCGGCTCGCATATGTCTCCCTGGTTAGCAAGTGGGGCGGTGCTTTGCATAATCGGTGCACCGCCCCACTTAGACTAACCCGCCTACGGCGCAAGCGGAGAGAGACCGGCCCGCGGCTATCGAGTTGCGATGGCCAGCGCCGCGCGGATGGCGTCCCCACCGGCGGGCCGGCCCGACTCGACCGAGTACGGCCCGTACGGGGTTCCCCACACCGGCGTGCCCGTCGCCTGCCGCCAGCTGTCGGCCAGCGATCCAGCGTTTATCACGCTGTACCCGATGGAGTCGATGAATTCGGTCACCGCCGCCTTCGCCGGCGCGGAGTCGCCGGCGATCGGCAGGTACGTGCGGTCGGCCGCCCCCGCCGGGCGGGCGAGGGACAGCAGGTGCTTGTAGAAGACGTTGTTGAACGCCTTCACGAGCAGGGCGTCCGGGATGTACCGCTGCAGCAGCTCGCTCGAGGTGAGCGACGTACCGTCGAGCTCGGGGATGTGCCCGTCGCGCTCGGGGCCGTAGTTGCAGGTGTCGATGACCATCTTCCCTGCCAGCGGCGCGACGGGCAGATCCGGGAACGCGCTGACCGGCACCGTGACCACCACGATGTCGCCGGCCGCAGCGGCCTCCGCGCTCGTCGCCGCGGACGCCCGTAGCCCGAGTTCGGCGACCGTAGCCGCGAGCGTTTCGGGACCGCGCGAGTTGCTGAGCACCACCCGATGCCCAGCGCCGATCGCGAGCCGCGCGAGAGTGGTGCCGATCTGTCCGCTGCCGATGATTCCCACGGTTGTCATGAGCGCCCCTCGGGGAGGTAGTGGCCGTTGTCCAAGTCGGCGATCAGGCCGGGGTGTGTGGGTTCCCAGCCGAGGGCCTCCCGGGTGATGACGTTGGACGTCGGGTAACTCTGCGTAACGATGTTCGCCATGAATCCGAAGTACCCCGGCAGCATCAGTTCGTCCAGGGGAATGCTCACGGCGGGCAAACTCAGGCGGCTGCCGATGGCCTCGGCGATCTCGCGGAAGGGAATTCCTTCGTCTTCGACCGCGTGCCAGTATCGGCCAGCCTCACCTTTTTCCAGCGCCAGTCGGAACAATAAAGCGATATCGCGGATGTGCACGGCGTTCCAGACGTTCGCGCCGTCTCCGGGGTAGCCGGCGAAGCCACGCTCATTTGCCAGCGCGATCAGCATGGGCAGGAAACCGGCACGGTCGCTCGTGCCATGCGCGATATTGGCGATCCTCACGACCGAAGACCGCACCCCCTGCTCGGCCAAGCCGATAACGGTGGTTTCGACGACATTGCGCACCCGCAGGGTGCCCCTGTGCTCATCATCGACGAACAGAGCCGGGTCCTCCTCGGTGGCCCGACGGCCCAGCTGCCCGGACGAGCCGACGCTCCCCGCCACGACCAGCGGCTTTCCCGTTCCCGCGAGTGCCTCACCGTAGGCGAGCATGACCGGGATTTCTGCCGCAGCCACGGCGTCCATCCCGCCAAACGGAAGCAGGTCTTGCCGGTGCGCGACATGGATGACTCCGTCGGAGTCAGCCGCTGCCTCTTTGAGCCCGTCAAGGTCCTGAAGGTCGCCACGGCGGACGGTCGCGCCGAGCGCTGACAGCGCCGCCGCGGAAGCATCCGATCGGGCAAGGCCTGTCACCTCGTGCCCGGCGGCGATGAGTTCGGGGATGATGTGTGAACCGGAATGGCCGGTCCCGCCAGTAACAAAACGCGCATGTACTTCATCCTTGTGAGTGATGGGGCGGAAGAAATGGTGGTGTGGGGACCTCCGCCAGCGGAAGGCGCGAGGCAGCCGGGCGCGAGTGCGCTCAGCCGAGAATGTCGACGCAGAGGGGGGTAGGAACGAGCGTCGATAGCGCGCGAGACGACGCGGCCACAAAGCCGCAAGAACCATGCTGGAGGCCACGCGGACGACAAAGGGGTTTCACTACAGCGTGACTACGTTGGACGGGCCGAAGTAAGTCCGCAAGGACGAAATCTTGGCGTCTTCGTCGAAGGTCATCACGTCGATAACGTCGACACGCTGGCCGGCAGAGACGACCTGCACGTGAACGGCTGCTTCTCCGCCGGCCACGTTCAGCGAGACTAGGTCGACTCGCTGCTCTCGGCCGTCCCATATTGAGTGATAGGCACTGCGAATCGCTTCAATTCCGCGATGGACGTCGCCGCCGGTTGGACTCTCGAAGATTGCGTTGTCGGCAAAGAGGGCCGCCACTTCGTCAGCACTCCTGTGTCCCGCAGCACTCCCGTGTCCCGCCAACTCGATATACGACCGGACAACCTGGGTGATCTTCTCTGTGCTCAGTTCCGGCACGTCGTTTACGTTGCTCACAACGTCGACGCCGAGGGCGATGTTGAACCCCGCGCCGTGGCCGGCCAGCCCCATCATCAGCAGTCCCGTCCCTTCCAGCCAGTGCGCCATCGCCAGGCCGCCGACGTCGAGCGGGCGCAGCCCGAGGCTCTCGATGAACGCCGACACGCTTGCCTTGGCCCGAGCGTCGTCGCCGGCGAAGAGCACGTCCAGCGGGCGGCCCAGGGCCAGGATGTGGCCGAAGACGGTGTTGAACGCCTTCACGACGTGCGAGCTAGCCGGGACGGCCTTGGCGATCTCCTGCGCACCGGAAGAGCCGTCAGACGTGACCAGCTCAGTGTCGTCGGGTGCGGTGAAGGTGTTGGAGATGTCGATGATGATCTTGCCGGCCAGCGCGTCCCCGTATTGGCGGACGACGTCCACGGCGCTGGCGTATGGGACGGCGAGGATTACGATGTCGCCGGCCGGGGCTGTGCCGAATGTCCCGGCCGTGGCGCCGCCGCCGAGCGCGGCGGCCAGGTCCTTGGCCTTGGCCGCGTCGCGGCCGATGACCTCGACGGCGTTGCCACCCTCGACCGCGCGGGTGCCGACGGCGCGGGCGTAAGTCCCGAGGCCGATGATGCTGATGCTGATGCTGATGCTGGTCACGATGTGTACTCGCTTTCGCTGATCTGGACCTAGCTTTCTGTGATCAACCGCGAAGCGGCGATCGGGCGACACATGTGCGCTCATCCCAGGACAGGAAGCTGAACTGCTCTAATCGGAGCAGTAGTCCGAATATACGGTGCAGTGCTCCGTTAAGCAAGCGCGAGAAGTAGGAGCAGCCATTTTCAAGCGGACGGGTATCCCATTTTGGCAATTGACCTCGCTCGCTAGGCCCGCTCCAACTCACCACACTCGAAGGTCGCTCTCGAGGACGGGGCGACAGGTTCATCTTTCATGATTGCTTCAGTCCAATCTGGGGCGCGTCTTGGAAATCTACAGTTTTTCGAGACACGGATGTCATGTTTTTGAGGATCGAAGTAATCGACGTCGTGCCGGGCGGCCGCGTGTCTCGGAAAGATGTCTCACCGTAAATCGTCTCAGCCGGGTGCTGGCCGGAGGTTTCTGAGGCACAATAGCCGGGTGAGACATCTCGGATACACGCGCGTGAGTACCTCGAGCCAGGACGCGAAGTTGCAGCTTGATGCGCTGGTTGCTGCGGGGGTTCAGAAACGTGATGTCTTCGCTGATTTCACTTCCGGAAGGAGGGCCGCGGTCGAGCGGCCCGGCATGAAGAGACTCCTCGAATACGCAGACGAAGGCGACACCGTCGTGGTCTGGCGGGTGGACAGGCTCGGCCGATCCTTGATCGATGTCTTGAACACGGTGAAGCTGCTGCGGGAACGTGGCATCCATGTCAGGTCAATCTCTGACGGGATTGACCCGGCCACGTCGACGGGAAGGCTGATGCTGAATATGCTTGCCACCCTCGCCGAGTACGAACGCGAACTGATTGTTGAGCGCGTTAATGCCGGCATCGCTGCGGCGAGGCAGAACGGAACACGGTTCGGGCGGCCATCGTCCGACCCGTTGGTCATTGCCGACAAGTTGGCTATCGCACGAGACGCCCGTGCCAACGGGCGGACAGCTGTGGACGCGGCCCGTCTGGTGGGCTGGAGCCGCGCGACGCTCTACCGCCACCAGCAGGCGGCTGCCCGGTCATGAAGCATCCGCTGTCCGCCGAAGAACGCGTTGCGCTGCTCCGGCAGCACTTCGACGACTGTGTTCCCCTCGCCAGGATCTCCGGTCAGACCGGCATCGCCCTCCGCACACTGCAACGATTGACGGCAGGACTCCGCGCTGGCGGGTCGGTCAAGACCCTGGGCCGCCAACCACGCTCGGACCGCGGGAGCCGTTCGCTCCCGCCCGAGATCATTGGCGCCATCGAAGGCCTCGCGCTCCGCCGCCCGGCACCGACCATCGCGTTCATCCACCGACGGATCTGTGCCGTCGCGCTCGACCGCGGTCTTTCCGCCCCCCGGCTACTCAACGGTCCGGGCGGTCGTTGCCGCCATCGATCCCGGTCTGCGCACGATCGCGCTTGAAGGCCACGCGGCCTACCGGGACCGTTTCGAGCTGGTGTTCCGGCGAACCGCCGGCCGCGCGAACGAGCAGTGGCAGTGCGACCATACCGAGTTGGACATCGAGATCGTCGACGCCGTCGGGGGCCGCGCACGCCCAGGATGCCCGGCCAGCTGGATGTAAGAAACTCGCTGGTGAAAGCAATGCCTGGCGAATCCGTGTTGGTGACTATCGAGTACTTTATGAAGTGCTCGACGAGGTTCTTGTCGTAAGCGTGGTCCGGGAGGCACACCGCCGTGAGGTCTACAAATAATCGTTCTCTCCTCCATTGACGAAGCGGCGGGCGCCGGATGGCCAACTCTCAACACGCACCATTGAGTGGAATGGCCCAGCGTGTTCAACCGACCGTCCCACAAGAGGTTCGGTTTGCGGGTGCCGCACCTCGAGCGTCGGCGCCAACAGCTTCACATGTTTCCACGCCCGTATGCTGCCCCTCAGGCGGTGAGTAACGTGAGCGGGATAACCGCCACGCCGTCTTGTCGACGATAGGCGTGGGCGCCGGTGTCGATGATGACGAGGTCCGCGATTTGGTCGGGGAGTGACTCGTTTAACCAGAGAAGGTGACGGACGTCGCGGTCGGTGATCGAGGACTTTAGCTTCACTTCAAAACCCACGGCTTCTGTGTGTCCTCGGTGGATAATGAAGTCAATCTCATGCCGCCCGTCATGGTCACGGAAGTGGGACACTTGCGCGTCGTTTGCCGCTGCATAGGTTTGGCGGCTGAGAGCTACGAGCGCTTCGAAGAAATCGCCGAGGCGAGTTCGGTCCCCATTGTTGGTTGTAGGCTCAGCGGCAGCCATCAGTTTGGCCTCGTTGAGGTTGAGTAGTCGCGCGGAAAGCGCCGGGTCGGCAAGAAAGTGCTTCGGCGCGAGGGCCGCTAGTGCCAGGAGCTTCTGACTGGGCGACCAGGCGTCGACTTGGTCGAGCAGATATAGGTTGCTGAGAACGTCACCGTAGGCAATCGAGGTTTTTTCGTTGGTCCTGCTGGTTCGCCTGGGTCGAGACTGGCGCCGATCTTGGCAAACGTGGTTGCGGAGGCGGTGGCCGAGGCATACCCTCGCAGCCGACCCCGCAGAAGTTCCGGCCGCCGGATGCGGTGCCCCTGTTCAGTGAAGTCGTGAGTGATGACACGCTCGATGTAATCATCTAGCCAAACTCCGCGGGCGCGATCACTCATCTGCCGAACCTGCGGGAAGCCAGAGGCGACGATCTCGCGGACATAGTCGCGCAGTTCGACGTCACTGGAACCGTGGATGTCAGGGATGTTTCCATTGAGCAGATCGCGGACCGAACGGTGGGCGTTGCCAAGTGGCGTTCCGCGATGGAGAGAAGCCGCATACGGAAACTGATGATACGCCCGGCACCGGAGTGGAGGTGGGCGCCCACAGGTGCAGCGCTGCCAGCCAGGATGAATCGTTCGCCGGTCGAGTCACTGTCGGCGAGGCGGCGGGCACGGTGCCATACCTCCGGGACATGTTGCCACTCATCAATGAGGACAGGGGTGTCCACCCTGCTCAGATACTTGGGATCCGCTTGGATTAGCTGCCGCATTTCAGGGAGGTCCAAGGCGAGAATTGTCTTCGCCCGCTCCCTGCCAGTCCACCTTATGGAGTGGTCTTGCTCCACCGTTGTGAGGGGACGGAACCACGGCGTAGGCGCAGCGGTTGGCGTTCCCCCGGCGGGACTCATTGAATTCAAAGCTAGGTTGGTTCCATCCGGCAGGTTCCTTAGCGTGAAATTCCGTACGGATCATCCTCAGACCCAGGGCTAGTACCCTCCGCCGCCGCTGTCACTGGCCATGTTGGCGAACCGTGAATAGTGGCCCTGGAACCCCACGACGATCGTCTTGGTGGGACCGTTGCGGTGCTTGGCCACGATCACGTCGGCCTCACCAGCCCTCGCGGACTCCTTGTCATAAATGTCCTCGCGGTGGAGCAGGATCACCATGTCCGCGTCCTGCTCAATCGAGCCCGATTCGCGGAGGTCGGACACCATGGGCTTCTTGTCCGTGCGCTGCTCGGAGCCACGGTTCAGCTGTGACAGTGCCACCACGGGTACCTGCAGTTCCTTGGCAAGGAGCTTCAGGGCGCGGGAGAACTCGGAGACTTCCTGCTGACGCGATTCCACCTTTTTGCCAGAGGACATGAGCTGGAGGTAGTCGAGGATGACCAGCTTGAGGTCGTGCTGCTGCTTCAAGCGGCGGCACTTGGCGCGGATCTCCATCAACGACATGTTAGGCGAATCGTCAATGAACAGCGGGGCGTCGTTCATCCTGCCCATGGTCGTGGCGATCTTGGACCACTGGTCATCCTTGACGGTTCCCTTGCGGAGGTCCTGCAGGCTGATGGTGGCCTCGGCGGAGAGCAGGCGCATGGCCAGCTCATTGCGGCCCATTTCCAGGGAGAACACCACGGTGGCCATATTGTGCGTGATGGCAGCCGAGCGGGCCCAGTCAAGTGCGAACGTACTTTTGCCCACGGCCGGCCTGGCGGCGATGACGATCATCTGTCCGGGGTGCAGGCCGTTGGTCAGTTCATCAAATTCATAGAAGCCTGTGGGGACACCGGTCATGCCTTCGCCCTTGTGGCCGGACGCCTCGATCTCATCCACCGTGGATTCCATGACGTCCTTGAGGATCACGTAGTCCTCGGTGGTGCGGCGCTCGGCCACGGCAAAGATCTCCGCCTGGGCGGCGTTCACCACATCCTCAACTTCGCCGTCCTGGGCATAGCCCATCTGGACGATCTTGGTGCCGGCGGTGACTAGGCGTCGCAGCACGGCGCGCTCGGCCACGATCTCGGCATAGAAGCCGGCGTTGGCGGCCGTGGGGACGGACTGGATCAACTGGTGGAGGTAGGCAGCCCCGCCAATCTTGCCGATTTCGGTGCGCTTGGTCAGTTCATCGGCCACGGTGACGGCGTCGGCGGGTTCGCCGCGGCCATAGAGATCAAGAATCGCCTCGTAAATGCTCTCATGGGAGGGCCGGTAGAAATCATTCCCGCGCAGGACCTCAACGACGTCGGCAATGGCATCCTTGGAAAGCATCATGCCGCCTAGGACGCTTTGTTCCGCTACGAGGTCCTGCGGAGGCGTCCGGGCAAAGTCCGGCTCCCTGGACGACTCCGCGGTGTCCCTTGCTGGAGCTGACATGACTTGTGCCCACTTTCGTACCTGCTGGTCTGACATAATTCGAAACCGCTGGGTTTCCGCGAGATTTCTTCCTCCCGTCCTACCAGCTCATAACGACATTATCGTCGCTCGGCGGAGGGGATCCCCTGCAACGGTAGACGCTCTGTGGACAACTACCAACCCCGTCATCCACCACCACTGTGGATAACTTGTGCATTAAGTGCCATGTCTTGTGCACAGGATGGGGAAAACAGTGTGGATAAGCGATGATTTGCATCACCCATATGGTTCTGACCTGCGCAAACGCTAGCTGCGGCCTGTGGAAGAAAAGAATTCATCATGCAACTCTCATCCACAACTTGCATGTTGACAACACCGAAAAACAGGGATAGCCAATGAGATATCCACAGTTATATGCCCACCCTGTGAATCATGGACACGCGGCGCGGGACGCTGACCTGCACTTATGCGGGCGAAGGCATGTACTCACGAGTAACCACGAACCGCTGGGCCGCCCCGCCGGCACCCGCTGCCCCTTGCCGAAGCCAGGCTCCCGCAGGACAATGGCTCCGGCAGGACACCCGGGCGGACGTGCCGGTGCATGGTCGGACCCCACTAGGCTGGTGGCAACATTAGGAGGCAACCGGTGGCGGTACCGAAGACAGCGGCACCGTCAGGGCACAACAAGACGCAACCCACCGCGCGGACGCCCGGGCCCTCATGGCGATGATGCACGAGGAAACCGGCGAGCCGCCCGGCGTCGACCATCTCCTGGAACGGCTGGGGACCGTCAAGAGCGGCTCAGCCTGCGTATACGTCAACAAGCTGGCCAACGTCGATCTGGGCGTGCTGCGGGAGCTCATCGGGACCACTTACCGGCACATGACGACGCAGGTCGTCGAATCCCTTCAGGCGCACAGAAACCTATAGCCGCGCAAGGACAGGCAAGGCCCGGCTCCCTCGCGGGAACCGGGCCTTGCCTGTGAAGCGTTGTCTTAGGCTACTTGCCTGCAACCACGTTCAGGGTGACTACGGCTGTGACGTCTTCGTAAAGACGGACATTTGCCTTGAACGTGCCAACCGACTTGATGTGGGTGGGCAGTTCAATCTTGCGCTTGTCGATGTTGCCGAGACCGGCAGCAGCAACAGCCTTTGCAACATCGTCAGTCTTGACGGTGCCGAACAGGCGTCCGGACTCGCCAGCCTTGACGGTCAGCGTGACCGGCTTGGCGGAGAGTGCTGCAGCCTGGGCCTGGGCAGCTTCAACGGAAGCGTGCTCGTGGGCGGCGCGGGCAGCCTTGATGGACTCAACCTGCTTCTCGCCACCCTTGGACCAGGGAAGGGCGAAACCGCGGGGCAGAAGAAAGTTACGTGCGTAACCGTTCTTTACCTCGACAATGTCACCTGAGGTACCGAGACCGGATACTTCGTGGGTCAAAATGAGCTTTGCCATGTTTATTTATCTCCCTTAACCGCGGCCAGCGCCGGAGTAGGGCAGCAGTGCAACTTCGCGGGCGTTCTTGATTGCCTGGGCGATTTTGCGCTGCTCCTGAACGGTGACACCCGTGACGCGGCGCGCACGGATCTTTCCACGGTCAGAGATGAATTTGCGCAGCAATGCTACGTCCTTGTAGTCGATGACAGTGATGTCAGCGGCCTTCAAGGGATTGGACTTTGGTTTGGGCTTACGGAGTTCAGCCTTAGCCATCGTGGAGCTCCTTAGTATTCGTGGAGCCCGTGGATATTAATCCGCGGGATGGTGTGCGTGCGGCGGTTGCCGCACTATTGATAGTGCTAGAAGGGGGGCTCGGAGTTGTCCGGACCCGCGCCCCAACCGGTGGAACCGCCGCCGGGCGTTGCCCAGGGGTCGTTCGCCGGTGCAGCCTGGGGCTGTTGCTGGCCGCCATTGCCGCCGAAGTTGCCTCCGCCGGAATTGCCGCCAAAACCACCCTGGCCGCCGGCAGCGTTTCCGCCGCCGAAGTTGCCGCCCTGGCCGCCGTTGCCGCCACCAAAGTTGTTCCCACCCTGACCGCCGGAGCGCTGGGTGCGGTTGACCTTGGCATTGGCGTAGCGCAGCGAGGGGCCGATCTCGTCGACCTCAAGCTCCATGACGGTGCGCTTTTCGCCTTCTTTGGTGTCGTAGGTCCGCGACTTCAGCCGGCCGGAGACAATGACGCGGGTGCCCTTGGTGAGGGACTCGGCCACGTTCTCGGCCGCTTCACGCCAGATTGACGCGCGGAGGAACAGCGTTTCGCCGTCCTTCCATTCGTTGCTCTGCCGGTCAAGGGTCCGCGGAGTCGACGCAATGGTGAAGTTCGCTACTGCCGAACCGCTCGGTGTGAACCGGAGTTCTGGGTCGCTGGTGAGATTACCAATGACCGTGATAGTGGTTTCGCCTGCCATCTGCTCCTGCTTCCTGCTTGGGTGTTTTCCTACGGTGAAAGAACGAAAGGTGGGGGACCGAAATTACTCGGCAACCACTTTCTGCTCTTCCGGACGGGTGATCTTGGTGCGCAGGATGGTCTCGTTGAGGCCAAGCTGGCGGTCAAGTTCCTGGGCGGTAGCCGGGGCAGCAGTGAAATTCACTACGGCGTAGATACCTTCAGCCTTCTTCTGGATCTCGTACGCCAGACGGCGACGGCCCCAGATGTCAACCTTTTCGATGGTTCCACCATCGTTGGTGATGACATTGAGGAACTTCTGAAGCGACGACTCTACGGTACGCTCTTCGACCTCGGGGTCGATGATTACCATCAATTCGTAAGGACGCATATGTGAACCCACCTCCTTTGGGCTGGGCGGTTACGGTCTTTCCGTAACAGGAGGTTCATTTGCGGTGCCTGCGCCACTCTCGGACCAGGGCTTGTGGCCCGGTCCGGTGCCAGCACAGACTTGTCCATCTTACAGGACGCACGACGGCGGCCGGTCGCCCCTGTGCGTAACCCTCGCCACAGGGGCGACCGGGGCGATGCGACCACTTTCAATCCGAATTTGTTCTCCTTGGCTCGGGTCGGTCAAGCGTAATGCCCGCCTCGTCCGATGCCGATGAGGCCGTGGAGATTCGACTCGCTGAAATTCTCGCCACGGGAGAGTGACATTGATGCCGGACAAGTACACCTATCCGGGCACCGACATCCTCATCAATATCGCGGGAATCCGGGATCAGAGGCTTCTCGATCCAGCTGAAGAGGACTTGGCCGGAATCGGGCTCGCCCGATTCCGGGAGCACCCGATCCCCGGGTCGTTCGACTTCCCACACCTGCGGGCCATCCACCGTCGCCTCGTAGGACGGCTCTATTCGTGAACTGGTGAAATCCGAACCACGGACACGCAGGCCATGGGAACAGGGGTTGCGCATTGCCGCCCCGAGTTCATTGAGTCTTTTGGCAAGGATGTGTTTGCCGGCATCGTTGCTGACAACTTCCTGCTCAATTTGGGCCATGACACCCTTACCGCACGCCTTGCCCATCATTGAGGCGAGCTGACAGCCCTTCACCCGGTCCGGGACGGCAACACACGCAGCCAGTCGGCATTCTTTGACCAGATGACCACGCAGGCCGGTTGGAAGATCCACTGGGACAAGCTGGGCCTGGACGGCGCCATAGAGGCACGCATCATCGCTATTTCCCGAGGCTCCGAACTATTGCGGGACCTCCTGTCACCGGCCATCACCACCCTCCACTGAAGGCACGGCCAATGAGCCGTCCCTCTCTTCCACCCGAAGCCTGCCGACGCGCATAGAGTGAGCCTTAGAAGACAGGACCGGCCCAGAAGGAATTCGCAGATGCCAGCAGCGCAGAACCCCAGCGGTTTGGACGAGCAGGAAGTCGCCAAGGGCATGGAATTCGCCGCCGCCATCCGGGAATTTGCCGGCGGGCGGCCGGACGGCCGTTCCCAGCGCCTCGCCCGAAGGATCCTGCGGGGCACCTCCACCCATGATTCGGCGGTCCGCCGCTACCTCGCCGCCACCCTCCCGGAGGTACAGTAACTGCCATGCCTGACCGATATACCTACCCCAATTCCGAGGTGCTCCGGAACAAGTTCAGCCTCGTTGACCAGTTTGGGCTGAGCCGGGTCGAGAACGGGCTGGTGGAGCTCGGGCTGGCCTCGCTGGCCGCGGCACCGGCGGATCCGACCTTCACGTTCGGGCACCTGCAGGCCATCCACCGGCGGCTGTTTGGCGAGCTCTATGAATGGGCCGGCACGTTCCGGCAGACGGACAGGGCGGCCAGGGGCACCGGCGTCGTCCATTGCCGCCCGGAATTCCTTGAGTCCGCGGCCGACGACGTGTTTGGCGCTTTGAAGACTGAGGACTTCCTGACGGGGCTGGACCGCGACGCCTTTGCCGTGGCGGTGGCCCGCCACTGGGGTGCGATGGCCGTGCTGGATCCATTTCGGGACGGCAACATCCGCAGCCAGGCTGTGTTCCTGGAGCAGCTGGCCCGCAGCGCCGGATGGTCCATCAACTGGGGTGCCCTGGACCCGGACTGGGTCAAGGAGGCACGGATGGGCGCCGCCGCCGGGAACCCCGGCCTGCTGGGAAAACTCCTCGCCCGCGCCACCGGCCCGCTTCCCTGAGGGGCGGGGCGCGGCTCCGGCGGAGCGGCCCCGCTCCGTGGCATGATCACCCCATGGACTCCAGCACTTCGCAACGGACGCGGCACCGCCGGCTGCGCCTCGCCGGCATGGTGGCCGGCGGCGCCCTCGCCGCGGCGGCCACCGGCATCTTTGGCGCGTGGGTCTACGCCCCCGCCGTGGGTTGGACCGTCGCGGCCCTGGTCTACAACCTCTGGGTGTGGCTCACCATTGCCCCCATGGACAATGCCCGCACGGCGGCGCACGCCCAGGAGGAGGACCCCGGGCGCAACACCTCGGACCTGCTGATCCTGCTGGCCGCGGTAGGCTCGCTGGCCGCCGTCGTGCTGGTGATCGTGGGCAGCAAGGACGTGGCGGGCAGCGGCAAGTTCCTGCTGGCGCTGCTGGCCATGACGTGCACGGCGATGTCATGGCTGCTGGTGCACACCCTGTTCACGCTGCGCTATGCGGAGATTTACTATGGCGGCGAGCCCGGCGGAATCAGCTTCAACCAGGACGAACCCCCGCAGTACACGGACATCGCGTACATGGCGTTCAGCGTTGGCATGACCTACCAGGTCTCGGACACCAACATCACCACGCGCGCCATGCGGTCCGCCGCGCTCCGGCACAGCCTCCTCGCATTTGTGTTTGGCACCGGCATCCTGGCCACCACCATCAACCTGGTCGTGAGCCTGGCCCAGTAGCCAACAAGGGAGGGACGACGCCGGTGATTGCCGATGCCGTCCCTCCCCCCGAGGTGCCGTGCCCGGGTCAGGTGCTGTCAGTTCGCGAATGAGACGGTCAGGGTTTCGCCGTCTAGGGCGACCTTGCCGCTGACCTGGATGCTGATGTCGCTTTCAGAGTCCTTTTCCCACTTGGGCGTGCCGAAGCCGTAAGAGCTGTCGCGCTCAAAGCTCACCGTTGCGGCCCCGGCCTTGTCGGTGGACAGGTACCAGGTGCCCTCACCGTAGGAAGCGGCCGTCACTGTCGGTCGTGTGGCAACCTTCCACACAACGTTGCGCACCTTGCCCGAGGTGTACCGGCTGAAGGGACACCCTTCGGGCCGGATGTCCGTGGACTTTTCACACGTGGTGAGCATGCTGTTCACTTGCGCCTGGACCTCCTTGCCGAACGCCTCGTTGGGCCGCGTCTCCAGCGTTGCCGGCATTGACGGCGCCTGCTCACCAAGCCGGGCGTCGACGGTCACGGGATCGGCCGAAAGGTACTTGGAGGACGCGGGCAGCCCCACGGTGTAGCTTCCGGGAAAGGCGGGTAGACGGAGCACGCCGCTGTCGCTGGTGCCACTGTTGCCAACCTTGACGTCGACTCCGTTGACGGTCACGGAGTCAGCCTGTCCCGGCACTGCAACGGCCACGGAGCCCATCGGCACGTTTTGCAGGCACCAGTGCGGGTCCAGGAAACCCGGGTTCTTCTTCACGAGGCTAAAGGTGAGCGGGACCTTTGTGCCGTTTTGGCGCAGTTCGGCCCGGACGGTTGCGCCGTCCCCGTCCACCGTGGTGGAGACGATGCTGTAGCTGTCCACACGCTTTGCAGCTTTCGCATAGATGGCATTGGAGAGCAGGCCGCGCTGGTCGTTGGGAATGCTGGGATCCCCGATTTCCATGGCCCTGGCGGCATCACCGGCAACGACGGCATCCAGGAACCCGGAGACCGCCTTGTCGGGGCCGTGGGAGCCGCGAACCACGTTCACGGCCACCGTTGCGCCGATGGCAAGGACGGCCACCAGGGCGATGGCGCCACCGACGAGCGCAAGGCTGCGCTTGGCCTTCTTGGACATCGGAGGCCGGGGCACGACGACGGGTGCCGGCGGCTCCGGGTTGCCGGGATCTCGAGGCAGGGCCGTTGCGGCGCGTGCCGGATCGACGGGTGTGGCGACAGGAGCCTCTCCGTGGCCCTGGGCCTGGGCGCGGGCCTGGGAAAGGTTCGCAGCCGGGGTGCCGGCCTGGACCTGGAACCCGGTGTCATGGAGGGCCGAGGGATACTTTTGTACGAAGGCGACAAGGGCTGCGGGCAGGACCGGGGCCAGCTTCGGTGCCAGGAATCTGGAGGCAGCATCCGTCGCCCCACCCCACGCGAGCATCAGGAACGGGGTCCACCATGCCAACCCGATACCCGCGGAACCGCTGGCCAGGGATCCTGCGTGTCCGCTTGCGGAGACCGATCCCAGCCAGGTGACGAATGTGCCGGTGATCAGGAACACGACGGGCAGGTAGACCCAGCTCAGGGGGTTCGACGGCGATTGCGCACCACGCCGCAGGTACCAGCAGGTGGCAGCGGCGCACATGGCCAACAAAGCGAGCACGACCAGCAGCCCGCCGGCCCAAGCCGGAATCCCGAAATCGTCCAGGCCGGCGACCGCGTATCCGTAGGCGCTCTGCGACGAACTTCCCAATCCTCCGCCGAGGCTGCCCTCGGCGGAGCGGCCAAAAGCCGCCAGGTGCCCCATGCCGAACAGGAGCAGCCCTGCCGTGGGTGCCCACAGCGGGAAGGAGAGAAATGCCGCCCACCCTGCCTTGACGCCTACGACGGCCACGACTACGGGGACCGCGATGACGACGAATGCGCCCAGATGCACGGTGGCGGCGAGCACTGCGTCACGCAGCAGGGAGCGCAGGTAGGCGACCCGCCCGGAGACGGTCTTTTGATCCCGACGTTCGGTCCGGGCGGCGATGCCTACCAACAGCGCGACGATGAAGGCGACGAAGATCGAGGCGAAATTTCCGGCATTGAGATTGATGGCGGCATGCTCGGACGCCGTGATCTTGATCGATGCCGCCGTGGCGATAACATTCAGCAGCAATGAAAAGGCAATGCCGCCCACCACAGCTTGCGCCCAGCGCTGCAGCCTGCCGGATGACGGCGCCAGCCGCTCAGCCAGCCTGGAGCCCCAGAAAAGTGCCACGACGGAAATGGCGGTGAGCGCCAGCGGCACCATGGTGATCCCGATGGTTGCCTGCACGCTACCAAACATGCCCGCATCGATCGACACGGCGCCACTCAGCGAACCGAGCATGCCCAGGGCGGGCAGCTGGGCCGCGAACTGGAACAAGATGGACCACGGCGACGGAAGGTCGCTGTTGGAAACCAGCGGGTTGCTGGGCACGTCGATGGAATCGGAGGACCCGGTGGCAGCCAATCCCACAACAGCGAGCAGCGTCAGCAACAGGGCCACCACGAGCGTGGCCACATAGGCGCCCGCCCCGGCCACCGCTCCCGTCCACCACCGGGCCGGCACCAGGGATGCCGGCAAACGGGTCCCTTTGTCGTGGTTGCCCGCCGAGATGACCGCCGGATGAGGCCCTGCAGCCGGCACTTCGGTTGGTTCGGCTGCCGGGGCGGCCGGCAGGTCCGGGGCGGCGGCCCCGCCCACCCCCGCCATTGCGGGCGGAGCCGGACTGCCCACTCCTGGTTCTTCGGACCCTTGCGGGTTTTGGAACTGGGACAGTTCCCCAGTGTCTGGCTCGTGCGGCGTCTGCGTCACGCGGTCCCCCATATCGTATGCGTGTTACGTCAATATTGACCTGTGCGGCGCCGCCCGTGGCGGCGCCGCCCCTAATACCCTATTCGTTCAGGGCTCACGCAGACAACGTGGAGGAAACACTGAGGCTGTATTGAGGATTCCTGCTTGCACCGCAGCCTAACTGCCTACACCGCCGTCCGGAAGAAGGTCTCCGCGATGCGGGCCAGGTGGAAGGGGTCGTCCACGCCGCACAGCTCCCTTGCCGAGTGCATCGACAGCAGGGGAGTGCCCACGTCCACGGTGCGGATGCCCAAGCGTGTGGCGGTCAGCGGGCCGATGGTGGAGCCGCACGGGACGTCGTTGTTGGAGACAAACTCCTGGTAGGGGGCGCCCGCCGCGCTGCACAGCCCGGCCCAGATCGCGGCACCCGTCGCGTCGGTCGCGTAGCGCTGGTTAGCGTTGATCTTCAGCAGCGGACCGCCGTTGAGCACGGGCAGGTTGGCCGGGTCGTGGCGTTCCGAGTAGTTCGGGTGGACCGCGTGCCCGGCGTCGGCGGAGACGCAGAAGGAATTGGCGAAGGCACGACGCCGGTCGCTCACCGAGGCGCCCAGCCCGTCAGACACCCGGGTCAGGATGTCCTCCAGGATCGGGCCGCACGCGCCCGAGCGCGAACCCGAGCCAATCTCCTCATGGTCAAAGGCGGCCAGCACGGGGACGACGGTGCCGGCGGTTGCCTGGGAGGCGTTGATCAGCGCCGTCAGGCCCGCGTGGACGGAAGTCAGGTTGTCCATGCGGCCGGCGGCGAAGAATTCATTGTTGGCGCCAAACACCTGGCCCGGCTGCGTGTCCGCCACCACGATGTCATAGCCGCCAATCGTGGCCACATCCACGCCCGCCCTGTCCGCCAGCAGCCCGAGCAGGTCCTCCTTGCCGGGATGACCCTGGCCCCAGACCGGGTTCATGTGCTGCTGCCTGTCCAGCTTCAGCCCGTCGTTGGCGGCGCGGTCCAGGTGGATGGCCAGTTGCGGGAAGCGCAGCAGCGGCCCGGTGGCCACGAGCGATTCCGTGCCGTCAAGGTCCACCAGGCGGCCCGCCAACTGCAGCTCGCGGTCCAGCCACGAGTTCAGCAGCGGCCCGCCGTACACTTCCACGCCCGCCTGGAGCCAGCCGAAGCGCCCCGTGGTGGGTTTTGGCTTGAGCTTAAACGACGGCGAATCCGTGTGGGCGCCCAGGATATTGAACCCGGTGGTCGCGGTTGCGTCTTCCGGGGTGACCCAAGCGATGAGCGCACCGTCGCGGATGACAAAGTGCCTGCCGTGCCGGGGCCATTCGGCGGACTCCAGCAGCCGGGTGAAGCCGGCCGCCTCGAGCCGCCGGCCGGCCTCGTGCGCCGCGTGAAAGCTCGACGGCGACGCCTCAATGTAGTCGCGAAGGTCCAGGATGTGCTCAACAGAAGTCATGCTCCGATTCAATCACGGCCCGGCGCCGGCCCGGGAGCCCGTCAGGGCGAGATCACGTCGAGCGGACGGTTGCGGGTGTGCGGGGTGAACTGGACCAGAATCGAGGCCACCACAATGAATACGGAAATCAGCATGAACGCCCAGAAGACTGACATGTGCGGCAGGAACGGCGCAATCACCAAGACCCCGATGCCACCGCCGATGTGCCCCACACCGTCTACCAATGCGAAGCCGGTGGTCCGGGCCCGGGTGGGGAAACTTTCCGCGGTGAGCGCGTAGGTCGGCGACACCCAGAGGTTGAAGCCAGCGAAGATCAGGATGGCTCCGATGAAGGAGACGGTGATGGTGGTTCCGGCCGCGGCGATGAGGATGCCTCCGATAATCGTCACCGCTGCGCCAATGGGCAGCCAGAACCGCCGCTCGAGCTTCTCCACCAGGAACGACATGATGATGGCCTCGGCCACGAAGCCGATGGTGCCGACGGCGGCTATCACCCCGGCCTCGGGCGGCGGGAAGCGCAGCGCCGTCAGGATGCTGGTGAACCCCGAGGCATACGCATAGACGGTGATGTAGCCGATGAACCAGACGGCGAACAGCAGCACGATCCGCCGGAGGTAGAGCGGGCTGGTGAACAGGTCGCGGTACGGCATTTTCGACGGCGGCGGCGGAAGGGCTGCGGCGTCTGCCAGCACCGGCTCGCGCAAGTCCCCGTGCCGGACGGCCCGGGACTCCATCGCGCTGACGACCTCGTCCGCTTCCCTGACCCGGCCATGGCCGATCAGCCAGCGGGGGGACTCCGGCAACTGCACCCGCAGGACGATGGCGACCAGGGCCAGCAGCGCGCCCACACCGTACATCCAACGCCAGCCGTTGGCGAACCCCGGTCCGGCCACGGCGAACGGCAGCCCCAGCGGCCACGGCGTGGACGGCGTGGTAAGGATCAGTCCAAGCCAGATTCCCACGAACGCGCCCAGCGCCGACATGATGAAGATGATGGTGGTGAATTTTGCCCGGGCGCGCCGGGGCGCCACTTCGTTGATGTAGGTGTTCACGATGGCCAGGTCCGCGCCGATGCCAATGCCGGTGATGACGCGGGCGATGTTGAAGTTGACGTACCCCGGTGCCAGGGCGTTGTAGAGCGAGCCGAGTCCGGTGATGAGCATGGTGATCAGCAGCATGTTCCGCCGTCCCACCTTGTCAGCGTACGGGCTCAGGACCAGGGTGCCCACCACGTAGCCGGCCAGGTTCAGCACAACGGGGTATGGCAGGGCGCCCAGGGCATTCTCCGGGGTGCAGCCGGGCTTCAGGTCGACACACGTCTGGATAAAGGAGACGTTGATGTCGAAAATATCGTAAAAGGTGAACAGGAATCCGAGGCCGATGATTCCAATAAAAACGTAAGACAGGGACCAGACGTCAAGGCGTTCGAGCCTGGCGATGATCAGCTGTCCGGGGGTTGGCGCAATATGTTCCTTGGGAGAATCCATGATATGTTCCGCCGTCGACCAGTTGCTGTTATGGCAATGGTAACCCCATTTGGAAACGGGGAAACGTGCCGGACCACAATAAATATCTGGGTGGGAAACACGCCGCCGCCGGGCAGTCAGGCCTCAATCCCTCCACCGGCAAGGTCCAGCCGGGCCCGCCGGCAGTGAAGGGACCGACCCGCACAGCCGCCCCAAAGCAGGTCCGCCACCGGAAACCCCCGCTAGGCTTGGCCCGTGAACCGCACCGACCGCCTCTACGCCCTCGTGGAAGAGCTGCGCGCAGTCTCGCCCCGCCCACGCAGTGCACGCTGGCTCGCCGAACGCTTCGAGGTCAGCACGCGCACCATGGAACGGGACATCGGTGCCTTGCAGCAGTCAGGCGTGCCGATTTGGGCCGAGCCCGGCAGGACGGGTGGCTACTGCCTCGACAAGGCGAGGACACTGCCGCCGGTGAACCTGACTCCCGGGGAGGCCGTAGCCATGGCCGTGGCGCTGCACCGGATGAAGGCCACGCCGTTTCGCTCGACGGCGTCGTCGGCCTTGCGGAAGCTCGTCGCGGCCATGCAGCCCGGTGACGCCGAAACCGCCCGGCGACTGGCCGGAAGCATCCACCTGCTTGACTCCTCCGCCACCGTCCCTGCGGGCACACCGCGCGCCGTTGCCGATGCCGCAGCCACCGGCCGCGTGCTGCGCATCAATTACACTGACCGCGGCGGCTCCGTCAGCGAACGCGAGGTCGAGCCGATGGGCTATGTCGTCAAGGACGGCGACTGGTACCTCGTGGCATGGTGCCGGCTCCGCAATGCCCTGCGCGTCTTTCGCACCGACAGAATCACCTCCGCGTTTGCCACGAATGAAGTTCCCGAGCCCCGGCCCTTGACCAGCGAGGACCTGGCCATCCCCTACGGGACGGTACGGCCGCTCGACCTGGGCTGATGGTGCCGGTGCGTCTCCGGCTCAGTAGTCCGGGTTGCTCGGGGTGACCATGCCCGTCTCGTAGGCGTACACCACCACCTGCACGCGGTCGCGCAGGTGCAGCTTCGTCAGGATCCGCCGCACATGCGTCTTGACGGTCGCCTCGGACAGAAACAGCTGGTGGGCAATCTCGGCGTTGGAGAGGCCCTGGGAAATGGACTGTGCCACTTCCAGCTCCCGCGGCGTCAGTTCATCGAGCAGCGGGTCCCTCGGCATGGGCGTACGGGCGGGCCGGGAGCGCACAAAGTTCTCCAGGAGCCGCTGCGTGACGCGGGGTGCCACCACGGCGTCCCCGCTGGCCACCAGGCGAACGGCATTGACCAGTTCTGCAGGGGCCACGTCCTTCAAAAGGAACGCCGAGGCCCCGGCCTGCAGCCCGGCAAACGCGTACTCGTCCAGGTCAAAGGTGGTCAGGATGATGACGCGGGCCTCGGAAGCGGATCCGGAAATCCTGCCCGTGGCCTCGATCCCGTCCATGAGCGGCATGCGCACGTCCATGAGGACCACATCCGGTGCCAGCCGGTCGACGGCGGCCAGCGCTTCGATCCCGTTGGAGGCTTCCCCCACGACGGTGAGATCGTCCTCGCCCTCCAGAATCAGCCGGAACCCCATGCGCAGCAGGGGCTGGTCATCCACGAGCAGGACCTTGATGGGTTCGGCGTTCAACATGTTCTCCTGGTGTCCTTCATTGGCGGGGTGTCCTTCATTGGCGTGCCCTTTAGTCGCGCCCGGCCGCTGGATGCAGCGCCACGTCCACGGTCCAGCCGCCATGCGAGGAAGGACCGGCGTCGACCGTTCCGGCATAAATCCGTGCCCGTTCGCGCATGCCCACAATGCCCTGCCCCGTCCCCATCGACGCGTCGAGGGAGCCGTGGCCGTCATCGGCGACCGCCACCTTCAACGTGCCCTGCGCGGGATCGTTGTCAATGAGCACCCGAACCCGGGATACGGAGGTGCCGTAGCGCAGCACGTTGGTCAGCGACTCCTGCACAATCCTGTACACCGTCAGCTGCAGGGCAGGGTCACCGGGCAGCGACGGGCCGGACTGCGTGACGGACAGCGGCATCCCGGCCTGCCGGAACCCTTCAAACAACGCCGCCAGGTCCGTGTGGTCCGGCTGTGGCGAGCGCGAATCCGTGCCGGAGTCGTCACGCAGGACCCCCAAGACACGGCGCATGTCCGCCAGCGCCGTCCGGCCGGTGTGGGAAAGCTGGCCCAACACCTCCCCCGCCTGGTCCGGGTTTCTTTTGACCACAACGGCGGCCCCGTCGGAAAGTGCCACCATCACGGTCAGGGAGTGGGCCACGACGTCGTGCATCTCCCGGGCGATCCGGTTTCGTTCGGCGATGGAGGCCAGCTGTGCGTTGCGCACTGCCCACTGCCGCAGTTCGGCCTCGTGCTCGCGCCCGCGCCGCACCGAGGCGCCCAGTCCCGTGGCAATGACGTTTGCCAGGACCAAGACGATGACGGTGATGACGTTGCTTTCGCCGGCACTGGGGCCATCCGGCGTCAGGAATTCCGCCGGATACTGATAGAAAAGCAGGGTGTAGGCAATCAGCGGAATCGAGGCAACGGCGGCCACCGAGAAGCTGAAAACGCCCCGGTAGCTCAGGGCCACTGCGTACAGCGCAAACCACAGGCTGGCACCGATGTTGCTGGCACTGGGCACCATCGCGATGTTGATGACTTCAAAGACGGACAAAATGGCCAGTACGGCCAGCGGCCTGTCCCGGCGGAACACCAGCACAAGGCAGGAGGCGGCGACCAGAACCAGGTGGACTGGAATGTTGGCGACCATCCGGTGGTTGAACAGCGTTGCGGAACTGGCCAGCAAATACACGACCACCACCACCACGTCCATGACGCGGGGATGGTTGTAAAAGTACTTTCGCACCACGCCGCGGCGGCTGGCCGAAAACTCGTCGGCCCGCCGCGCGGCGGAAGGTATGTCGGCGGAGGCTGCGGCCGTTCGTTCCGCAGCCCCCGTCTGGTCATGTGTGCCCATAAGGGTGAGTCTAGAAGCCCGGCGGCAGAGCCGGGCAAAAGACCTTCCTACACGTCACGGGTCTTAAGGGTGATGACGGCGGGCACCGTCACCAGGACAATCCAGCCCAGGAAGATCAGCCCGCCGGACAGGGGGCTGATAAAGGCGGCCTTGTCGCCAATTTCGAGCATGCGGCCGCCGGCCACGCTGGGCACGTACTGCCCGACGTACTTCCAGAAGTCGCCGGGGACCAGACCCAGCAGTGACGTGCCGATCTCGAGCAGGAAAAACAGGGCCACCAGGACGATGATGCCGCCGGCGGAGCTGCGGATCAGCGTTCCGAGGGAGAGGCCGGTCAGTGCAACGCCGGCGACATAGACGCCGCCCATCAGGATGGTGTACACGACGCCGTCGCGGCCCAGGGACATGTCAATGCCGTAGCCGTGCAGGATCGGGATGGAGATCAGGAAGGTAACGAAAGCGGCCACGAGGGTCAGCACATAGGACACCACCACCAGGACAATGGCCTTGGCGAAGAAGGCCGGCAGGCGCTTGGGCACTGCCGTCATGGTGGAGCGGACCATGCCCGTGCCAAACTCGGAGGCGATCAGCAGCACGGCCAGTGCACCCAACACCAGGATGCCCAGCTGCAGCCCGGCAATCGGGATGCCGTAAATGCTGATGCCCTGCGCGTTCGCGGCGTCAATGGCCTGTTCGAGGGTCAGCTGGTGTCCGGCCGGGGCACCCGGTTCGGTGGGACCCGTGGCCCCGAACTTCATGATCTGGTCGATGATGGTGCCGCGCAGGAAGGCGGCAATGATGCCGACACCCACCACGGCGACAAAGGTGAACAGCAGCAGCAGCTGGGTGGAGCGCAGGGAGCGGAACTTGATCCATTCGCTGCGCAGCACGCCCAGGAAGGTCAGCCCGGTCGTGCCGGCAGCAGCGGACGGTGCGGGAATCGTCGTCGTACTCATCGTTTTTGGAGTCCCTTCAAGGCGGGGGCCGGCTCTGCGGCGGCATCGTCAAATTCTTGCGAGTGGTACTCGACCGAATCCTTCGTCAGGTCAAAGTACGCTTCTTCCAGCGAAGTGGTCAGCGGGGTGAGCTCGTAGACCAGTACCTGGTTCTCCAGGGCGACCTGGGCAATCTGGCGCGAATCGACGCCGGAGACCTCCAGGGTCTCCCTTTCATTGTTCTGCACCTGCACGCCGTTGGCGCTGAGCAGCTGGCCCAGGCGTGCGGTGTCGGCGGTGCGGACGCGGACCCGCGCCTGCTGACTCCCGGCCAGGATCGTCGCGATGGGCGCGTCGGCAATGATCTGCCCGCGGCCAATGACAATGAGGTGGTCGGCGGTCTGCGCCATCTCGCTCATCAGGTGCGAGGACAGGAACACGGTTTTTCCCTGTCCGGCCAGGTGCTTGGCCAGGTTGCGCACCCACAGCACGCCCTCCGGGTCCAGCCCGTTGACTGGCTCATCGAGGATCAGGGTTTGGGGATCGCCCAGCAGGGCCGAGGCAATGCCGAGCCGCTGGCCCATGCCGAGGGAGAATCCGCCGGCCTTCTTCTTGGCGACGGCGGCCAGCCCGGTCATGTCGATAACCTCATTGACGCGGCTCGTGGGGATGTTGTGCGTGGCGGCCATGGCCAGCAGGTGGTTGTAGGCGCTGCGGGAGGTGTGCACGGCCTTGGCATCCAGCAGGGCGCCCACCTGGTGAAGCGGATCGTGGTGTTTGGCATAGGGCTTGCCGTTGACCGTGATGGTTCCGGCGGAGGGCTTGTCCAGGCCCACGATCATGCGCATGGTGGTGGACTTGCCGGCGCCGTTGGGACCCAGAAAGCCGGTGACCATGCCGGGCTTGACGGTGAAGGTGACACCGCCCACCGCGGTCTTGGCACCGTAGTGCTTGGCCAGGTTTACTGCCTCGATCATGTGGACTTCCCTTTTGGTGTCGTCACTTGGGTGAAAAGCGTGCGGCAATCTCCGCCCTTATCCACCACCGTACGCACCCGAGCCGGCGTTTTCTTCAATCTCAGGGATGAATCAGGGTCCGTTCAGGGTCGTCCCTTCGGATGACGGCACGCTTCGCCGCCGGCCCCTGCCACCGGATTGTGGCTTGAAAACCGTAGACTGGCTGGATGCCCGCCCGAATTCCGAACGCCGCCGAACTGCGGCCGCTGCGCGGTTCCACGCCTGTCCTGCTGTGGACATCCATCTGCGCCCTGGCAGTGGTGGCGGCGGGCGCCCTGGTGCTGGCAGCTTCAGCAAACCACCCCTTCTTTCAGGGGCTCGACGCCGCCTGGCACGCGGCGCTGACCGGCTCGCGGACGCCGTGGCTCACCAGCGCAAATCTGGTGTTGAATTTTGCCGGGAACACTGGCATGTTGCTCTACGCCATTGCACTGTTTTTGGTGCTCCTGGTGCGCCACCGCCGGCTGGCGTTCTTCACGGCCGGCGCCAGTCTGGGCACCCTGACCGCCACGCAGCTGCTGAAGTTGTTGGTGGGCCGGCACCGTCCCCTGGACAGCCTGGTGCACGTGGATTCCGGTTCATACCCGTCGGGGCATGTAAGTGCCACGGTGGCAGCAATGGTGGCAACCGCCGTCGTGCTGGGAAGGCTGTGGATGTGGGTCAGCGGCGCGATTCTCAGCGTGGCCATGATGTACAGCCGCATGTATCTGGGCGCGCATTGGTTCTCCGACACCATTGCCGGGGCGCTGCTGGGGCTGGGCCTGACGCTGCTCCTCTGGTGCCTGGTGCGGCATAAATGCCTTATTCGGCATACTGTTCAGTTGCCGGCGTCCTCATAGGCCTCATGGGCCTCGGCCGGAAGCGGCTTGGCGGCCGGGGCCGTGAGGATCGAGGCGATGATGGCAACGCCGATGGCCAGCAACGCCCAGCGGATGGTGACATGGTCGCCCAGGAATCCGAGCAGCGGCGGCCCGGCCAGGAAGGCCACGTAGCCGATGGTGGAAACCACGGACACGCGGGCGGCGGCACGGGCGGGGTCGTCGGCGGCGGCGGACATGCCCATGGGGAAGCCCATCGCCGCACCGGCACCCCAGAGGACGGCGCCGAGACCGGCAAGCCAGACGTTGGGCGCCACCACAAAAAGGGTCAGGCCCACCAGGGCCGCGCCGAGGCTGCCGTACAGGACGGGCACCCGGCCGTAAGCGTCAATGAACCGCCCGCCAAAGAACCGGAACGCGGTCATGGACGCCACGAACACGGCAAACATGATGGCCCCCCCGGATTCGGTGGCGCCCAGTCCGTCAACCGTGGCCTTGGCAATCCAGTCGTTTGCGGCGCCCTCAGTGAGTGCGGCACCGAGCACCACCAGCCCCACCAGCAGGGTGCGGCTTTCCTTCCATGCGCTGCGGCCCAATATCTCCCGGGAGGCCCCGGACGGCGGGTCTGCCGGCACCGCCTGCGCCGCCACGGGGGACGGCAGAAAGTATCGCGGGATGGCGAGCATGGCGAGGACAACCAACACCACAATGGCGAACAGGTGGGCGGACATGCTCACATGCAGGGCCGAAAGCCCCGCCCCCACCAGTGCCCCGACAAAGGCACCACCGCTGAAACCGGCGTGGAACTGCGGCATGACGGTCCTGCCCAGACGCCGCTCCACGTCGGCGCCTTCCACGTTTTGGGACACGTCCCACAAGCCAATTCCCACACCAAAGAAGAACAGCCCCACGGCCGTCAGGGAAACGGAACCCAGCGCGAGCGCCGTGGCCACTATCAGCCCGCCAAACGAGGAGGTGAAGCCGCCCACCCGGACCGTGGACGCAGTGCCCAGGCGCGCCACCACTGTCCCGGCCAGGGGCAGGGCAATGACGGAGCCGGCGGCAATGGTCAGCAGCAGTAGCCCCATCTCCCCCGCCGTCAGGTCCAGAACACGCGTAACGGTGGGGATCCGGGCGGCCCAGCTGGCAAAGACAAAGCCGTTGATGGCAAAAACGGCGAAGGTGGCCATGGCTGCATGGCGGACCGTTGGCTTGTTCATGGTGGGGTTGCTCTTCACTTGCTGGTGGGGGCGGCTGGGGCAACCGCTGGGGCAAAAAGGGCAAGAACCAGGGATTCCAGGTCCTGCGCCATGTCGATGGTTTTGTCATACATCCACTGCAGCTGCAGTCCGTCCGACGCCGCCACCAGCAGCCGTGCGAGCACCGCGGGCGGGAGGTCGGTCCGAAGGGTGCCGGCAGCCTGCCGGGCGGAGATGTCCCCGGCGGCATTGTCAACCACCGCACGGAACCGTTGGAGGAAAAATTCGTGGGATGCGTGTCCCGGCGCGCTGGCCGTGGCCGAGGCCACGGCATAGAGGGTGGTCAGGCCCGGTTGGGTCGCGTTCCGCCGGGCAATCGAGGGCATCGACTCGGTGAGGCCGCCGCCTGCTTGCACATCCTCGGCAGTACGCCGGTCACGTTCCTCCAGTACGGACGTCAGCAGTTCCTGCTTGCTGCCAAAGTAGTGGAACAAGGTGGCTTCGCGGACGCCCACCAGCTCGGCCACGCGCTTGAGTGCGGTTCCTTCAAATCCTTCGGTGGCAAAAACGTCGGTGGCCGTTTGGATGATTTGTTCCCGGCGCTCGACGCCCTTGGCGTAGCGCCCTCGGGTTTGCGGAGCGGACATGGCCTCCAGTCTATTTCACCACAGTTGGTGAAACCTAGTCATACTCGGTTTTTGATCGCTACACCAGCTCCTCCCCCATTGAAGTTCGAGACGATGACACCCCGATGGCCCCGTGAACACGGTGCACCATGAGGAGTACCCGACATCGGTTCGGTGCACGGCGAAAGCGGCGTTCGACTTTCGTTATGCGCCCGACCCGGGCTGGGTTGTGCGCGGGGTACACCATGCGCAGCACTCGACCCCGGTTACGCGCATGTCGGAAGTGGGGTTCTGCCATGCGCAGCACACGCCCCGGGTTCCACGCATATCCGAAGTGGAGCCAGGGCAGGCACACCTTGCCGCCATCGGCGTCGCCCGTCCGGGCCGGCCGGCACGGTTGCCGGTTTTGACGGGTAACACAGTCCCATCTTCCGCCGGGCGAATCGAGGATTCAGAAGTGGCCAACCCTCTCCCGAAGGCTCTATCGGGCGCGCTCGACCCGCTTTTCGTCCCAGACGGGTTCCTCGGTTTCGTACACCTTGCCGTCGGAGCCAAAGACCAGGAAGCGGTCAAAGGAGCGGGCAAACCAGCGGTCGTGCGTGACGGCCAGGACGGTGCCCTCAAAGGAGTCGATGGCTTTCTCCAAGGCCTCGGCCGAATGCAGGTCGAGGTTGTCCGTGGGCTCGTCCAGCAGCAAAAGCGTGGCGCCGGAGAGCTCCAGCAGCAGGATCTGGAACCGCGCCTGCTGGCCTCCGGAGAGGGAATCGTACTTTTGTTCCGAGCTGGAGGCCAGCCCGTAGCGGTCCAGCGCACCGGCGGCGGCCTCGCGGCCCAACCCCGAGCGGTGTTCGTCGCCGCGGTGCAGGATGTCCAGCAGCGTCCGGCCCAGCAGGTCCGGCCGGGCATGGGTCTGGGCAAAGAAACCAGGCCGAATTCTTGCGCCGAGTTTCACGGACCCTTCGTGCGGCACATGGGCAATTTCGACCTCGGACACGGGTTCGTGTTCCTTGTCCGGATCGGACCCGCCGGCGGCGAGCAGACGCAGGAAGTGCGACTTTCCTGAACCGTTGGAGCCCAGCACGCCGACCCGGTCGCCAAACCAGACCTCGGTGCTGAACGGCTTCATCAGCCCGGTCAGCTCCAATTTCGTGGCCACAATGGCCCGCTTGGCCGTGCGCCCGCCCTTGAGCCGCATCTTCACGTTCTGTTCAATGGGCAAGGCCTCTGGCGGGCCCTTCTCCAGAAATTGCGCCAGACGCGACTGCGCTGCCTGGTAGCGGTTCGCCATGTCGGAACGGAACGCGGCCTTGGTCTTGTACATGATGACAAGTTCCTTGAGCTTGACGTGCTCCTCGTCCCAACGCTTCCGCAATTCCTCAAAACGGGCATTGCGGTCCTCGCGCGCCTTCACATAGGAGGCAAAGCCGCCGCCGTGGGTCCAGCTCGACGCGCCGTTGATGCCCGGTTCCAGCGTGACAATCCTGTCTGCGGCGTTGGCCAGCAGCTCCCGGTCATGGCTGACGAACAGCACCGACTTGTCCGAGGCCGCCATTTTCCCCTCGAGCCAGCGCTTGCCGGGAACGTCAAGGTAGTTATCGGGCTCGTCCAGGAGCAGCACCTCGTCGGGACCGGAGAACAACGCCTCCAACACCAGCCGCTTTTGCTCGCCGCCGCTGAGCGAGGTCGCCTTGCGGTACTGTGCCGTGTAAAAGTCCACGCCCATGGCGGCCATCGTGACTTCGTCCCAGGTGGTTTCCATTTCGTAGCCGCCCACGTCGCCCCAGTCGGCGATGGCCTGCGCGTATGCCATCTGGCTGGGCTCGTCGTCACGTTCCAGCATGGCCTCTTCGGCGTCGTCCACGGCCCTTCCCGCGGCGGCAATGGTCGCCGACGCAACGGAGAGCAGCAGGTCCCGGACGGAGCTTTCGTCGCGCACCTGGCCCACGAACTGACGCATGACGCCCATGCTGCCCGAGCGCGACACCGCTCCTTCGTCGGCCTTGATGTCCTGGCAGATGATGCGCAGCAGCGTGGTCTTGCCGGTACCGTTGGGCCCAATCAGCGCTGTCTTGGTGCCGTCGGAGACGCGGAAGTTCACCCCGTTCAGCAGCTGCCGGCCGTCGGAGAGGAAGTAGTCAATGTTTGCAACGTCAATGTGTCCCACCCCTTAATCCTCCCATCTGCGGCCGGTGGCGTTGTCCCCAGCCCGGAATGGGCGGCTGGCATGACGGCCCCACCATCCTCGGGACGCGGATCAAGCATCCGGGAAATATCATCTTTCCGCGCGGGCCAGGCGGGCTGCTGTCAGCACGGCGCCCAGGGCCAGCGCCGAGCATGCCGCCATGGAAACCGCCATCGGCACGGCAGTGTGCTGCCCGGCGACACCTGTCAGGGGGCTCACCAATCCTCCGAAGAGGAACTGGACCGTCCCCAGCACGGCGGAGCCCGCACCGGCCCGCCCGGGCACGCGTCCCTGCGACAGGGCCACGGCATTGCCCATGATGAAACCCAGGCAGGCCTGGTTGACGAACAGGTGGGCCAAGGTGGGCCAGCCGGTAATGCCGGCTAGGACCAGACCGAGGCCGGCCACGTTGACCACGCAGGCCGTCACGACCGCCATGCGCAGGATCGTGCCGGGTTCAATCCGGTCCACGAGCCGGGTATTGATGAGCGCAGCCACGATGGCGCCGCCCGCGTTGACCGCGAAGACCGCGGAATAGCCCAGCGCGGAGAAGCCAAGCACGTTCTGCAACACGAAGGACGAGGCGGAGATGTAGGAGAAAAGTGAGCCGAACGTAAAGCCAAACGTGAGCGCGTATGCCATGAAGGACGGAGTCCGCAAGACCGCCCACGAAATGCCGACAATGCCCACCAGTCCGCCCCGGTGCCGCTTTGCCGCCGGCAGCGTCTCCGGGACCACGAACACCGAGCCGGACAGCATCAGCAGCCCGAATCCTGCCAGTGCCCAGAACACTGCCTGCCACGGGGCGACGCTGGCGATCATCCCGCCCAGCAGGGGTGCAACGACCGGGGCGAGGGATGTTATGGTCGCCAGCACGGAGAAAAGTTTGGCAGCCTGCCGATCGGTGGATATGTCGGAGACGATGGCGCGGGCAATCACCACGCCCGCGGCCCCGGATACGCCCTGGACAGCACGCAGGGCTATGACAACCCCGATGCTGGGAGCCACCACGATTGCCAGGCAGCTGGCCAGGAACAAGACGTTGCCGGCGACCATCAACCGGTGCCGCCCGACCATGTCGGAGACCGGACCAAGCAGAAACTGCCCGAAGGCCATGCCCACCATGTAGGTGGTCAGGGTCAGCTGGACGGCCGAGGCGGACGTCTGGAAATAATCGGCCACCCGGGGCATGGAGGCCAGGTACATGTCCGTGGCCATGGGGCTGACTGCACTGAGAACGCCGAGGGCCATCACAAGCACCACCCGGTCCTTGCCTCCGGAGAGCCGGAGCCGCGAGCGGAATCCGTCATCGGGGTTTACTGCGCTCATAGGCCGTCCTCCGGGGTCAAACGGATGGGAAACAGCTTGGCCCCAGTCCCCCGGGCGGCGCCGTTGCCGGGTTCTCGATAATAGTAGTGGCAACGACCGGGGGTTGTCCCCACCCCGGAATGGGCGGCTGGCATGATGGTTTCATCACTCCCACGCGGCAAGGATGGAAGCATGATCGATTCCCAAGCCGTCAAGAGCCGGCGTTCCTGGCTCATCTTCCGCGGAACAACGTGGCGCCAGATCGGCTCCGACCTGGCCTACCTGTTGCCGGGCTTCCTCGTCTCCCTGGCGTCATTCATCATTCTTGTGACGTTGTTCGCCGTGGGAGTCTCCATTTTCGTCATCTGGGTTGGCCTGCCCGTCCTCGTGCTGTGCCTTGCCGTTGCCCGGGGATTCGCCGCTGCCAACAGGTCGGCGCTCGTGCGCTGGACCGGAGGGATTCCTCCCGTGCACTACAAAGCGGCAAACCGGCGCACCATCAGGGGCATGCTCCACAGCCTCTCCGATGCGCAGCAGTGGAAGGACCTGCTCCACGGGACGCTGGTGTCATTCGTGTTCCGCACCGTCGCCTTTTGCGTCACCATCACATGGCTGGGCGTTATTGCCGGAGGTTTCACCAAGTGGTTCTGGCGCATTTACCTTCCGCCGGAAGACTCTGACCTGGCCACCATACTCGGCCTGGACACGCGCCTGGACATGAACCCCGCCGACGCCCAGGTGCTGCTGGAACTCGTGGCCGCCGTCGTCTTCGTCCTCACCCTGCCTTTCATCACACACCTGCTGGCCTCCATTGATGCGGGCATCGCGCGTAGTCTGCTCACCAACGAAAACGCGGCCCTGCGCGCCCGCAGCGCCGAGCTGGCCGGCAGCCGCGCCCAAGTTGTCTCGCAGGAGGTCCGGATGCTGCGCAAGATTGAACGCGACCTGCACGACGGCCCCCAGCAACGGCTGATCCGGCTGCAGATGGACGTGGAATCCGCCAAACGCCACATGGCCCGGGACCCCGAGGCCGCGCAGGCCTTGATGGACGGCGCGTTGGAGCAAAGCCGGGAGGCGCTGGCCGAGTTGCGTGCACTGTCCCGCGGCATCGCCCCGCCCATCCTGGCCGACCGCGGCCTGCACGCCGCCGTGGCATCACTGGCCACCCGCGCCACGGTTCCGGTGCGGCTCACCAGCAACCTGGACGACGGCGGGCGGCTGGAGGAAAGTGCCGAGAACGCGGCTTTCTTCGTCATTTCCGAGGCGCTGGCGAATGTGTCCAAACACGCCGGGGCCACCTCCGCCAGCGTCGTTGTCGAAGCAACGGCGGGCGCACTGACGATGGAGGTGTACGACGACGGCCGGGGCGGGGCCCACGTGGGCAAGGGCCACGGGCTGGCCGGGCTGGTGGACCGCCTGGCCGGTGTGGACGGCTCCATGGACATCGCGAGCCCGGAAGGCGGTCCCACTCTCCTGCGCGCGTCGATCCCGCTGCACGCAGCGGCCACCCAACCGCTAACCTGAAGGACATGCGAGTTGTTTTGGCAGAAGATTCCGTCCTGCTCCGTGAAGGTCTTGTCAGATTGGTTGAAGAAACCGGCGCCCAGGTGTGTGCCGCCGTTGGAGACGGCGAATCCCTGTTGACGGCGGTGGCCGAGCATGTCCCGGACCTGGTCATCACCGACGTGCGCATGCCGCCGTCGCACCGGGATGAAGGGTTGAGGGCCGCGCTGCAGATCCGTTCCGCGTTCCCGTCAGTTGCGGTCCTGGTGCTCTCCCAATACGTGGAGCTCAGCTACGCCACGGAACTGCTGGCAGGTTCGTCCGCCGGCGCCGGTGTGGGGTACCTCCTCAAGGACCGGGTGGCCCGCTTCGAGGATTTTGCCGCCGCCATGGAGCGCGTGGCCGGCGGTGAGGCTGTGATCGACCCGGATGTGGTCAGCCAGCTGCTGGCCAACCGCGGCACCGCCGATCCCACCAGCACGCTCAGCCCGCGGGAAACCGAGGTCCTCGGGCTCATGGCGCAGGGGCGCAGCAATGCAGCGATCTCCCGCGCCCTGGTGGTCGGCGCCGGCGCCGTGGAAAAACACATCAGCTCCATTTTCCTCAAACTGGGGCTGCACCAAACGGCCGGCGACCACCGCCGCGTCCTCGCTGTCCTGCAGTATCTGCAGTATCTGCAGGGCCGCCAAAATTAAACGGCCCGTTCCGGCTCGACGGGGAGCTATTGCACCGGCGCACCGGGTTGCGTCCCTGCCACCGGAGCCACCACGGCATCCTTTGTGGAAGTCGCTGTCAAACCGGCCGCGTCGGTGGCGCGGTAGGCGAGGGACACGCCGTCAACCCCTGCCTTGATGGGCACCGTGTAAGCCCGCCAGGTGGTTCCGCCGTCGGTGGAGTATTCGACCGCGGCAATGCCTGAACCGGAATCGGCAGCTGTGATCGTCGCGGTGCGGTCGGCAATTGTTGCGGTGATGGAGGGCACGGTGGTGTCCACCTTAAGGGAGCCCAATGTCTTTGCCGTTTCCAGATCGCCGGCAAGGTCGATGGAGCGGAATTTCACGGAGTTGACGCCGTCCGGGAGGGCGAACGCCTTGGTGTACCGAACCCAGGGGCCGTCGCCAATCTGGTATTCGGTCTGTGCCACGGCAGCCTTGTCCACGACCGCCAGCGTGACGGTGGGAACGGTGGTGTACCAGCCCGTGGCTGCCGGCGCAGCCGGGGCAACGGCGGCAGTGGTCACGGGCGTCGCCGTGGCGGGATTTGTCGTCGCGGGCGGCTTTGTCACAGTGCTCGTCGGCTTGGCCGTCTCAGTCGGCGTCGGCTTGGCCGTCTCAGTCGGCGTCGGCTTGGCCGTCTCAGTCGGCGTCGGCTTGGCCGTCACGCTCGGCGTCGGCTTGTCGGTCGGCGTCGGCTTGGCCGTCACGCTCGGCGTCGGCTTGTCGCTCGGCGTGGGCTTGGCGGATTTGCTTGACGTCTTGCCTGGATGGCTGCTGGCGTCCCTGAGGCTCGAGGCGTCCTTCGCGCCTCTGTCCTTTGCTGCCTTGGCCGCCTTCTCATCCTGGGCGGCGAACTCCGGCATGGTGAAGTAGGTGGAGGAACTGCTGGTGGACGCCGGCGTGTGCAGGATGGTTCCCACCGACGGATTCAACGCACTAATCATCAGGCCGTTGCCAATGTAGATGCCAATGTGCGACCAGTGGTTGGGTCCGTCGGGATTCTGGACCACCAGGTCCCCGGGCTGGGGGTTTTTGGTCTGGACCATGGGCAGCCACTGCTCGGTGCGGGGCAGGGCAGCACCGGCCTGGGCGTAGGCCCACTGCACAAAGCCGGAGCAGTCCCAACCGGAGGCAAAGCTGGTACCGCCCCAGACGTAGCTGTGGCCCAGGCCCTGGTAGGCAGCGGCCAGGATGTCCCCGCGGACCTCAGAGATAAGGCCGGGTGACATTTCGGGGATGCCTCCGCGCAGGGCATTGGCGTATTGTGCGAGCCCGGCCGTGTTGGCATTGGGATTTGTCAGGTCAAAGCGAGTCCTGGGCGTTGTCTTGCGCGCGAGGATCAACGTGTCGGCAAAAGAGATCTTGATCCCCGCGCTTTGTGTCGCGAGGGAATCCAGCCCTGCGGCAATCATTGGCTGGACACTGGGTTGGTCACTGGAGGAGTGCACCGCCGGCTGCGCGGCGGCCGTGGCTGCGGCGTTGTCAGCCACGGAGTTTTCGGCATAGCCCGCGCCGACAAATCCGCCCGACGCCAGCAGCGTGCATGCAACGGCCATGCCCAACTGGAATGACCGGGACTTGCCTTGGGAAAACGCCACCGAAAGGTCCCCCTGCTTCATCGCACTCGTTAGGCCCGAGCCTACGCCGAATACCCAAAATCAAACAGGCTTTTCACAACTTCACACAATATCCCTTAAGCGCACTTTTTGTTTCGGCAGGTCGCACAGATTCGGTCACGGCGGGGCCCCGGGGGCATGCGCAGACCCAGCGGCGGGCGCCACCCTACCGGCGGGCGCCCGGTGGACGGGAGGCTAAGCGGCAGGCGCCGCCGTTGAATCGCGGACCACCAGCTCCGTGGCCAGTTCCACGTGCAGGGAGTCCAGCGTCTCCCCCTGGGCCAGCCGGAGCACGGAGCGAAGTGCCGCACGGCCCATCTCCTTGAGCGGCTGCGCCACGGAGGTCAGGCGGGGCAGTGCCTGCTCGGCCAGGGCGGTGCCGTCAAAACCCACCACACTGAGGTCCTCCGGCACACGCAAGTGCCGCCGTCGTGCCTCATCCAGGACACCCAGCGCCGTAGCATCGCTGCCGGCAAAAATGGCCGTGGGAGGCTCCGGCAGGGCCAGCAGCCGGCCGGTGCCGGAAATGCCGAAGTCCCGGCTAAACCCACCGGCCAGCACATAGTCCGGCCGCGCCGCGATGCCGTGGCCCATCAGCGCCGCCAGGTAGCCGTGCAGCCTGGCAACGCTGCACTCGGCGGCTTCGGGGCCGCCCAGGAACGCAATGCGCCGGTGGCCCAGCGACAGCAGGTGCTCTGCGGCCGCCTTCCCGCCGGCCCAGTTGGTGGCCCCCACGCTGACAAAGCCGCTGTGGGGCGGGTTGAGCGGATCAATGACCACCACCGGGATGTCGCGGCGCTTGAAGGATTCCAGCTGCCTTGCCGTCACCTCCGAGGTGACCAGGATCAGCCCCTTGCGCCCGGACTCCACCATGCGCTGCGCCCATTGCTCATGGTTGGCATTGTGCAGCCGTCCTGGAGTGACATTGCTGAGCACAATCTCCACGCCCTCGCTGGCCGCGTAGTCCAGGATGCCGGTGAGCACTTCAAGGGAATACTGGTTGTTGATGCCGTCGATCACCAGGTCCACCATGACCGGCCCCGTGGAGCGCGCCCTGCGTTGGACCGGGGACTCATAACCCAGTTTGTCCAGTGCCGCCTGGACCCGGGCGCGGGTGTCCGCAGCGACGTCGTCCCTGCCGTTGATCACCTTGGAAACGGTGGGCGCCGATACCCCTGCCAGCGCAGCCACCGTGGCCAGCACCGGCTTGGCCCGCTTGCCATCCACACGCATTGCGCTCCATTCCTCGAAAAGTTTCTATCCCCAACAGTGTGCCTGAGTACATAACCGGCGTCAATATTTCCAAAATTCTCCTTGACGTGTGATGTGGAACACGGCTAAGTTCATCCCAACCGCAGAATTATTTGCGAAATGTTTCGACATCGCCGGCGACGGCCTTTTCAACGGAGAACAAGAATGGAACGCAAGCTTGCATCGCGACGATCATTTCTTTCACTTGCAGTGGTGGCCCCGCTGGCAGCCTGGGGCCTGAGCGCCTGTGGCACGGCCGGGCCCGGAGGCGGCTCTGGCGGCGCCGTCGCCGCCAGCATCTGGTCCCTGACAGGGGCGCCCGGGGAGGTCATTCGAAAGAACTCGATCGATGTCTTCAACAAGGCGAATCCCGACAACCAAATCAAGCTCACGCTCTTTCAGAACGACGCCTTCAAGACAAAAATCAAGACAGCCATTGGCGCCGGTGAGGCACCCACCATGATCTACGGCTGGGGCGGCGGTGGCCTGAAGACCTACGCGAAGGCAAACCAGGTCATCGACCTGACCTCGTGGCTTGCCGAGAACCCGAAGGTCAAGGACCGGCTGTTCCCGTCGTCGTTTGGTGCCGCCACCATCGACGGAAAAATCTACGCACTGCCCAACGAGACGGTTGCACCCATCATCTTCTTCTACAACAAGGAGGTCTTCGCCAAGGCCAATGTACAGCCACCCAAGACTTGGGACGACCTCCTGACACTGGCCAAAACGTTCAACGGCATGGGAATCGCACCCATCTCCCTGGGCGGCCAATCCCGCTGGACGTCCATGATGTGGCTGGAATACATGTTTGACAGGATCGGCGGCCCCCAGGTGTTTAACGACATCTTCGCTGGCAAGGCCAATGCGTGGTCCAATCCCGCGGCCATCGAGGCGCTGACCAAGATCCAGGAGCTGATCTCGGCCAATGGATTCATCAAGGGCTTCTCCTCGATCACCGCCGATTCCAACGCCGACCAGGCTCTGCTCTACACCGGCAAGGCGGCCATGATGCTCCACGGCGCGTGGACCTACGGGAGCATGAAGAACGACGGCGGCGACTTCGTCAAGAAGGGCAACCTCGGCTGGTTCAACTTTCCCACGATCGGCAGCGGCACCGGGGACCCGAAGAACAGCATCGGCAACCCCGGGCAGTACATGTCCATCTCCGCGAAGGCGACGAAGGCTGAACAAGATACGGCGAAGAAATACTTCGCGACCGGCATGCTCACCCCCGCCGAAGTCACCGCGTGGATCCAGTCCGGCGCCGTGCCGATTGTTACCGGCATTGACGCTCAATTGGCAGCCACTGACGACAAGGACTTCTTGGGCTTCGTCTACAACCTGGCCAAGGACGCCCCGAACTTCCAGCAGTCATGGGACCAGGCCCTGAGCCCCACCGCAGCCGAGGCGTTGCTGAACAACATCGACCAGCTGTTCACCAAGTCCATCACGCCGCAGAAGTTCGCCAGCAACATGAACGCGACCCTTGGCCAATGACAGCCACCACATCCCTATCCGCCCTTGGCACCGGGGCGCAAAGCAAGGGAAAGACTGGTTCACTGGCCTGGCTGGTCTTGCCGGCCCTGGCGCTATTCCTGCTCTTTGCGATCGCCCCGCTGGCCGGCGTGCTGCTGCTTAGCTTCGCGAACTGGGACGGCATTGGCTCAATCTCCTTCGCAGGAGCGGCAAACTGGCTGCGGACGTTCGCGGACCCCATGATGTACCACGCGCTCGGGCTGACGTTCATCATCATGGCGGTCTCATGGCTCATCCAGACACCCATCAGCCTGCTTTTGGGCGTCTTCTCTGCGGGCTCACAAAAGTACCGGGCCTTGTTGGCGGTGCTGTACTTCCTGCCGTTGCTGCTCTCCTCGGCCGCGATCGCCATCGCCTACAAGTCACTGCTTGACCCCAACTTTGGGCTGGCCGCGGGCCTGCACCTGCCGATTCTGGCCCAGGACTGGCTCGGACAGCCGCAACTGGCGCTTGGAGTGGTGATCTTCGTGGTGTCGTGGCAGTTCATCCCCTTCCACACGCTGATCTACCAAGGCGGGGTGCGCCAGATTCCGCGGCAGTTGTACGAGGCCGCGGAGATCGACGGTGCGGGCCGGTTCAAGCAGTTCGTCTACATCACCGTCCCGCAGCTGAAGTACACCATCATCACCTCATCCACGCTCATGGTGGTGGGGGCACTGACGTACTTCGACATGATCTTCGTGCTCACCAACGGCGGGCCCGGCAACGCGACCCGAAACTTGGCCCTGGACATGTACCTGACAGGTTTCAAGGCAAACCAGATGGGCCAAGCCAGTGTCACCGCTGTCATCTTGGTGGCACTTGGCCTCGGCCTGGCCCTGCTGCTCCAGCGGCTCGGTGGCAAGGACAAAAACGGCAGCCAATTGGAAGGCCTGTAACCATGACAACCACCTTGTCCAAACCAGCCCCCACAGGGACCCAAGCGTCCCCTCAACGGGGCAGCGGCATGGGCCGCCGGCTGCGAAAGCTCAATCTCCCCGCAGGTGCTGCCGGGTGGATCTGGCTGGCGGTCATCATCATCCCGATCTACTACATCGCCGTCACCTCTTTCAAGAGCCAGGCAGGCTACTTCAGCCAAAACCCCCTGGCCCTGCCAGCCCATCCGACGCTGGAGAACTACCGGATGGTGCTTGCCAACGATTTTGGCCGGTACTTCCTCAACAGCGTCATCGTTACCGTCGGCTCGACCGTGCCCGCCGTGGCCTTCTCCTTCATGGCGTCGTTCGCCATCGTGCGCGGCCGGGGAAAGTTCCTCAAGGGGGTCAACGCGCTGTTTTTGATGGGTCTGGCTATTCCCCTGCAGGCCACGATCATCCCGGTCTACCTGCTGATCATTAAGATGCACCTCTACGATTCGCTGCTGGCCCTGGTGCTTCCCTCCATCGCCTTCGCCATCCCGCTAACCGTGCTCATCCTCTCCAACTTCATCCGCGATGTTCCGAACGAGCTGTTCGAGTCCATGCGGCTGGATGGATGTTCCGAATGGCAGACCATGTGGCGCCTGGCGCTTCCGCTGACCAAGCCGGCCATCGTCACGGTTGCCATCTACAACGGCCTGGGCGTCTGGAACGGCTTCCTGCTCCCGCTCATCCTGACGCAAAGTCCGGAACTGCGGGTGTTGCCCCTGGCCCTGTGGAGCTTTCAGGGTCAGTACTCCGTCAATATTCCAGCCGTGCTGGCCTCGGTGGTGTTGACCACGCTGCCCATCCTTGTGCTCTACATTTTGGGCCGCCGTCAGCTGCTGAGCGGGCTGACCGCCGGCTTCAGCAAATAATCCACGCAATCAGAAAGTACCTTTCCCATGGATCAGCAATCACCCCCCGCGTTGCGGGTGGGCATGGTGGGCTACGCCTTCATGGGCGCCGCCCACTCACACGCCTGGCGCACTGCACACCGCTTCTTCGAGCTGCCGTTCATCCCCGAACTGACGGCCATCGCGGGGCGGAATAGGGCCGGCGTCGAACAAGCCGCCGAACGCATGGGGTGGAAGTCCGTCGAGACCGACTGGCGCCGGCTCATTGAGCGCGACGACATCGATCTGATCGACATCTGCACCCCCGGCAACACCCACGCTGAGATCGCCATCGCAGCACTCAGGGCCGGCAAGCACGTCCTGTGCGAGAAGCCGCTGGCCAATTCCGTCGCGGAGGCGCGGGAGATGGCGGCCGTCGCTGCCGAGGCGGCGCGCAACGGCGTGTTCGCCATGTGCGGCTACTCCTACCGGCGCACCCCGGCCCTGGCCCTGGCGAAGCGGATGGTCCAGGACGGCCGGCTTGGCACCATCCGCCAGGTCCGCGCGCAGTACCTCCAGGACTGGCTCACTGATCCGAACGCCCCCCTGACCTGGCGCATGGACAAGACCAAGTCCGGTTCCGGCGCGCTGGGTGACATTGGCGCCCACAGCATCGACACCGCCCAATTTGTCTCCGGCCTGAACATCACCGGCGTCTCGGCACTGCTGGAAACCTTTACCAAGGAACGCCCCGTGGGCGGGGAGCTGGTGGGCCTTGGCGGGCACGGCGAAGTCACGGCGGACACCCCCATGGGCCCGGTGACCGTTGATGACGCCGCCCTGTTCACGGCCCGGTTCGACGGCGGCGCGATCGGAATCTTTGAGGCCACCCGCACCGCCCTGGGCCGCAAAAACGCGAACCGGCTGGAGGTCAACGGAACGCTCGGCTCCGTGGCGTTCGACTTTGAGGACATGAACTTCCTGCAGTTTTACGACGGCACGGACGCCGGGGACGCGCGCGGCTTCCACCGCATCATGGTCACCGAACCCGTCCACCCCTATGTGGGCAACTGGTGGCCCACGGGGCACGGGCTCGGCTACGAGCACGGCTTCACCCACCAGGTGGCGGACCTCGTGACCGCACTGGGAGCCGGAACCCAGCCCACGCCGTCGTTCTCCGACGCACTTACCGTCCAGCACGTGCTGGCCGCCGTGAAGGACAGCGCAGCCAACAACAGCCAATGGACCACCATCAAAGGACAAGACGCATGACTGGCAACAAGAACGCACTCGTGGTCCGCGGCGGCTGGGACGGACACCAGCCCGTCGAAGCCACCGGGCTCTTCATCCCGCACCTGGAAGCGAACGGCTACACGGTCCGCGTGGAAGAAGGCCCGGCAGTCTACGCAGACGCGGACTACATGTTGACCGTGGACCTCATTGTCCAGTGCAACACCATGACCACCATCGAGCCTGCGGAGTTTGAGGGCCTGCGGGCCGCCGTCGAGGCCGGCACCGGCCTGGCCGGCTGGCACGGCGGCATAGCCGATTCCTACCGCAACAACTCCGACTACCTGCACCTGATCGGCGGGCAGTTCGCCTGCCACCCCGGGAAACACCCCTCGGAGCGCACGGGCGGACAGCCGGACAACTACGTGCCGTACACCGTGAACATGCTCCCCGCCGCGGCCAGCCACCCCATCACCGAGGGGATTGGCAGCTTTGACCTGGTCACCGAACAATACTGGGTGCTCACGGACAGCTACATCGACGTGCTGGCCACCACCACGCAGAAAGTGCGCGAATGGGATCCGTGGCACCGGGAGGTGACCTCCCCCGCGATCTGGACGCGCGAATGGGGACAGGGCCGCATCTTTGTGGCCACCCCCGGCCACCACGTGGACATCCTGGAAAACCCGAATGTCAAGACCATCATCGAAAGAGGCATGCTGTGGGCCAGCCGCTAAACACCCCCCTGAACATCGGCATCGTCGGCTGTGGCAACATCATTGCCCAGTACCTCTCCACCCTCCCGTCGCTGGACGCGGTCCGGCTGGTTGCGGTGGCGGACCTCGACCCAGCCCGGGCCAAGGCCGTGGCGGACGGGCTCCCCGGCGTACGGGCCCTGGGCGTGCAGGAACTGATCGACGACGCCGAGGTGGACGTTATCTTGAACCTCACCATCCCCGCGGCCCACGCGCAAATTGCACTGGCCGCCATTGCCGCGGGCAAACACGTATACGGGGAGAAGCCGCTGGCAGCCACCACCGGGGAAGGCCGGGAAGTGCTGGCCGCCGCTGCGGCCGCCGGCGTCACCGTGGGCAGCGCTCCGGACACTGTGCTGGGCACGGGCACGCAAACCGCGCGCCGCGCCATCGACGACGGCCTGATCGGCCGGCCGATTTCGGCCACCGCCACCATGGCCACGCCCGGGCACGAACGGTGGCACCCCAACCCGGACTTTTACTACGTGCCCGGCGGAGGCCCTCTGCTGGACATGGGCCCCTACTATGTCTCGGCGCTCGTCACCCTGCTGGGCCCGGTGAAGTCCGTCATCGGCGCGGCCAGCCACACCCGGGGCTCGCGCACCATCGCCACGGGGCCGCGCGCGGGCGAGAGAGTTCCGGTCACCACCGACACCCACGTCACCGGAGTCCTGGTGCACGAATCCGGCGCACTGTCCACCCTTGTCATGAGCTTCGACGCCGTCGCCACCAAGGCGTCGAACATCGAGATCCACGGCGAGACCGGATCCCTGGTGGTCCCGGACCCCAACCAATTCGACGGCGACGTGCTGTTGCACGCCCTTGGCGCTTCAGAGTGGGAGGTGCTGCCGGTGTCCGGCGGCTATGTTGATTCCGCCCGGGGAATCGGCCTGCAGGACCTGGCCCTGACGCCTGGCGGCGGGGAGCCCCGCGCCGGCGGAAAGCTCGCCTTTCACGCCCTGGACGTCATGGAGTCGCTGCTTCGCTCCGCCCACACCGGCCAGTCCGTGGCCATCGACAGCGGCTGCGGGCGACCGTCCGCAGTGCCGCTGACCCAGCCCGCGGTGGTGGTGCGCTAGGCCCGGTGGTTGGTTTGCCGCCGGCCGACGCTACCCCGCGGTGCGGATAATGCGCCGCTGGGTGGCGATGGCAATGGCGGCCGTGCGGTTGTCCACGCCCAGCTTGTCGTAAATGTGCACCAGGTGCGTCTTGACCGTCGCCTCGGAAATGAACAGCTGTTTGGACATCGCCTTGTTGCTCATGCCCGTGGCCAGCAGTTCCAGCAGTTGGACCTCGCGGGGGGACAGCACCGGTTGCGGGTTGCGGATGCGCCCCAGCAGCCGCGCCGCGACTTCCGGCGCCAGGGCCGTCTGGCCGGCCGCTGCCTGCTGGACGGCCGCGCGGATCTGTTCCGGCGGGGCGTCCTTGAGCATGTAGCCGCTGGCCCCGGCCTCCACGGCCGCCAAAATGTCCGCATCCGTGTCGTAGGTGGTCAGGATCAGCACCGGCGGCGCCGACGGCATCCCCTTGATCGCCCTGGTGGCGGTGACCCCGTCCATGCCGGCGCCCATCTGCAGGTCCATGAGCACCACGTCCAGGGGCTCGCCCAGGGCCTGCAGCCGCTGGATTTCCTTGATGGCGGCTGCCCCCTCGGGTGCCTCGGCCACCACCGTGAACCCCTCAAAGTCCGTCAGCATGGCGCGCAGCCCGGCCCGCACCACGGGGTGGTCGTCCACCAGCAGGATCCGTATTTCGCTCATGCCGTGCCCTCGTCTTTCGTCGCCACTGCCAGTGGCAGCCGGATGGCCACCACGGTCCCCTCGCCGGGTGCCGACTCTATCTCCAGCGTGCCGTTTTGTGCCGCCACCCGCTGCCGCAGCGACGTCAGCCCAAACCCGCTGCCGCCCGCCCGCCCGGCCACGGCGCCGGCCAGCGGCGACGGATCAAAGCCGCGGCCGTCGTCGTACACGTCAAGTGTCACCTCCGTGCCCAGGTAGGCCAGGCTGAGGACGGTGGTGCCCGCGTTGGCGTGCAGCCAGACGTTGGCCAGGCTCGCCTGGGCGGCGCGCAGCAGGGTGACGCGGTACGGCTGGGGCAGGTCCACAGGATCCCCGTCCACGCGGAAAGTGCAGTTCAGGTTCACGCCGCGGGCGGCCGCCTCCAGCTGGGTCTTTTGGCACAGCCGGGCCAGGCTTTGCGCCAGTGACGTGCCCTCCAGCGCCGGCGAGGACAGCCCGCGCACAAAGTTGCGAGCCTCGGCCAGATTTTCCGACGCCGTGGCCGCCACCATGCCAATGCTTTCGCGGGCGGACTCCAGGTCCCCGGAATCCAGGGAGCGCCCGGCCGCCCGGGCCACCAGGACGATGGAGGAAAAGCCCTGGGCCAGGGTGTCGTGGATTTCCCGGGCCAGCCGGGCGCGCTCGGCCAGCACTCCTGCCTCATGCTGGCTGGCGGACAGTTCCGCACGGGTGCGGCGCAGCTCGTCCGCCGCCCGGCGCTGGTTTTCGCCCTCCTGGTACAGCATCAGGTACGCCTTGGAGGTGACGACGGCAAAGCCCGCCCCAAACACGGGTCCCAGCACCACGGGCAGCGGGGGAACTGCGGCACCCGAGGCCAGCCACTGGGCCACAATGACCCCGGCCGTCATGACCACCACGGCGGCATTTCCGGCCCAGCGCGGAAGCAGGTGCAGGTGCAGGAAAAACAAGGGGAAGACCAGCCAGGAAAACTCCACCGAACCCACCAGCAGCGCGGCCCACAGGACGGTGACAATGGCCAGCCACAGGTACGCGTACCGTCTCGGGTTCCTGGCGGCGCTGCCCGTGGAGAATCGCTTTTCCGCCACCGTCCCCGCCAGGTAGACCGCCGCCAGCACCAGGGCAACACCGAGCAGCACGTAGCGTTCGGGCCGGTCCAGCTGCCCCGTCAGCAGCCGGATGAGTGCCACAGCCAGCAAAACGGCAAAGCCCACGTGCAGGGCCACGCGCAGGAAGCGCAGGATGGCAACACTGGACACTGGCGGCTCGTTCTGGACAGACATGCCCCCAGCTTAGGCGGTGGCCACGCACGCCGTATCAACCAAACGGTTGACTGTGGGTTCAACCATCGGGTCCGCAGGGATCATCCAACTCCGCGATGGAAACCGCTGCGAAAGAAAGGACAGTGGAAGTAAGGAAAGAGGCCCAAGCCAGGGCCGCCACAGAAAGAAGACACGCACATGTTCCTCGCCATCCGAGACATCCGCTTTGCCAAGGGCCGCTTCGCCCTGATGGGCGGCGTAGTGGCACTGATCAGCCTGCTGCTGGTCCTGCTCTCCGGCCTGACCGCCGGGCTGGGCAACCAGTCCACCTCCTCCATTGCCGACCTTGGCAAGTCCGTGCAGGCCCCCGTGGACCAGGTTGTGTTTGGTGCCCCGGGCGCCAACGACCCCAAGGTCTCCTTCACCGAAAGCCAGGTCACCCGGGCGCAGGTTGATTTATGGGCCAAACAGCCGGGCGTTTCCTCGGCCGTGCCGCTGGGCATCAGCCAGACCCGTTTCCAGGGTGCCCACGCGGCCGCCCCAGGCACGAAAACAGGGACCACCAACGTGGCCGTCTTCGGTGTGGGCAAGGGAGGCGCCAAAGCCGGGATCGCGCCGTCGGGCCTCAGCGATTCCACCGTCATCATCGGTGACAATGTGGCCAAGGAGCTCCACCTGGCCGTGGGCGACGCCGTGGCCCTGGGCGGCAGCACGCTGAAGGTCTCCGCTGTGGTTGCGGACCAGTGGTATTCGCACACCTCGGTGGTCTGGACCACGCTTCCCACCTGGACCAAGCTGGCCCACCTCAGTGATCCGGCGCAGGTGGCCACCGTGGTTGCCGTGACGTACCGCGACGGGGCCTCCGTTGATGCCGGTGCCGCCAACGCCGCCGCCGCCACCGTGAGCACCACGCGCAGCGGATCCTTCCAGGGCCTGGGCGGCTACAAGAGCGAGAACGGCTCGCTGTTGATGATGCAGGCATTCCTGTACGGCATCTCCGCGCTGGTGATTGTCGCCTTCCTGACCGTGTGGACCGTCCAGCGCACCCGCGATATCGCGGTCCTGAAGGCCATGGGTGCGTCCGTTTCGTACCTCCTGCGCGACGCACTCACGCAGGCCGCCATGGTGCTGCTGGCGGGCGCCGCGCTGGGCGGACTGATCGGCGTGGCCGGCGGTTTCCTTGCCGCCAAGGCAGCCCCGTTCCTGGTCACCCCGGCCACCACGCTGCTGCCAATGGCCGGCATTGTGCTCCTGGGCCTGGCCGGCGCCGCCCTGGCCGTCCGCGAGGTCACGAAGGTCGACGCCCTCATCGCCCTCGGCGGCAGCTGACCCCCACTGCCCGTTGAGATTGGAGATAACCACCGATCCACGCGGGAATAAGGGCATCATCTTCAATGTCAACAGCCACAAACTTAAGGAATCCCCCATGTCTGAACTGAACTCCCCCGTCCTGTCCCTGGCCGACGTCACCCTCGAATACCCGGACGGCGACGGGACGGTCACCGCCCTGGACCACGTCACCATCAACGTCGACGCCGGCGAAATGGTTTCGCTGGTCGGCCCTTCCGGCTCCGGCAAGTCCAGCCTCCTGGCCGTGGCCGCCACGCTGGTCAAGCCCACCTCCGGTCTCGTCACGATTGACGGCATGGAGGCCACCGGGCTGTCCGACAAAGCCCTGACCACCCTGCGCCGGGACAAGGTGGGCATCATCTTCCAGCAGCCCAACCTGCTCGCCTCCCTCACTGCGGCCGAACAGCTCATCATTGGCGACCACCTGCGTGGGAAGTCGCTGCGCGCGGCGGCGTCCCGGGCCGCGGAGTTGCTGGAGATCGTGGGGCTGGCCGATTCCGCCAGGAAGCGCCCACACCAGCTGTCCGGCGGACAGCGCCAGCGCGTAAACATTGCCAGGGCGCTGATGGGCTCGCCATCGGTGTTGCTGGTGGATGAGCCGACGGCGGCCCTGGACCATGAGCGCAGCGAATCAATTGTGCGGCTGCTGCGCCAGGTGACGGACGACTTCCAGGTGGCCACGGTCATGGTCACCCACGACACCGAGTTCGTCCCGCTGACCGATGCCGTCGCCACCATGCGCGACGGCGTGCTGGCCGCGGCGGTTTCCACGATGTCTCCCGTCGGCGCACGGTAGCCAGGCCGTGGCGGCGCTGTCACTGCGGTCCATAAGGCGCCGGGAGTCCCGCCCATGCCATAACATGGGGAAACTACGATTCATCAGCTTCCGAAACGGAGACACCCTTTCATGAAACGCGTCCTCGCCCTGGCCGGCAGCCTTGTCCTTGCCTTCGTCCTCTCCTCCTGCGGCGCCGCAACCGGCCCGGTGGGGACCTGGGGCAACGGCTACAACACGGACAAGCAGCCGTACCTGGAGTTGTCGCTCGGCGCCGAGCAGAATGGCGACACAGCCGGCTACCTGCAGGGCAGTGACGGCTGCAACCGCCTCACCGGGCAGTGGATGCTGGCCTCCGGCGAGCTGACGTTCCCGCAGCTGGGCAAGACCCAGATCGCCTGCGACGGCATCGACAGCTGGCTGTCCAAGGCCGCCTCAGGAAGCATCGACGGCAACGTCCTGACCGTCAAGGACGCCCAGGGCAAGACAGTGGGCACCCTGGACCGCCGGGGCTAGACGCCACGCCCGGCCCGGGCTAGTTCTTGCCAACCTCAAGTTCGACGACGGCCCAGGAGAGTGCCGGCAGCGTCAGCTTCAGTTCGTCCCCGGCGGCCTTGACACCGTTTAACGGCACCAGTCCCACCTGGTCCTGCGCATGGAGCGTGTTCCTTGTGAAGCGGTCCCCGCCCTCGGGGACGCGCAGGACTTCGGCCCGGGTGACGCGTCCGGCGTCGAAGCCGCGCAGCGCCACCTCAACATCGGCTGCCTCGTCCAGGCCGCGGTTGGCGAAGAACAAGGCAATCCGCCCGTTCTCCTCGTTCCAGGTGGCGCTGACGTCCACCAGGTCCGCACCCCCAAACTGGGCTGTTTCCACCTTGTCCGAGACCACGTTGGTGCGCAGGATCTGGCCCTTGGCGAGTTCGGCCATGCGCGCGAACGGGTGGAAGATGGTCTGGCGCCAGGCGGGGCCGTTCTCCTCGGCCAGGATGGGGGCAATGACGTTGACCAGCTGGGCCTGGTTGGCAATCTTTACCCGGTCGCCGTGGCGCAGCAGGGAGTTCAGCAGCGTGCCCACCACCACTGCGTCGGTGACGTTGTACTTGTCCTCGATGACGCGGGGGTGCTCGCGCCACCCTGAATTGTTGACCTGCTCCGGCTGGTCCTCATCGTCGGAACCGCGCTGGTACCAGACGTTCCACTCGTCAAAGGACAAGTTGATGTGCTTCTTGTGCTTGCCCTTGGCCCGGACGGAATCGGCGGTGGCCACCACGGACTCGATGAAGTAGTCCATGTCAACGGCACTGGCCAGGAAACTGGCGGCATCGCCGTCGTGCTCCTGGTAGTAGGCGTGGAGGGAGACGTAGTCAACCTCGTTGTAGGCGTGGGTGAGAACGGTCTGTTCCCAAGCGCCAAAGGTGGGCATCCCCGAGTTGGAACTCCCGCAGGCCACCAGCTCAATATCCGGGTCCACCAGGCGCATGGCCTTGGCGGCCTCCTGCGCCAGGCGGCCGTATTCCGAGGCGGTCTTGTGGCCGATCTGCCACGGGCCGTCCATCTCGTTGCCCAGGCACCAGAGCTTGATGTCGAAGGGGTCCCTGTGGCCGTTCTTGGCGCGAAGATCCGACCAGTAGGTGCCGCCCGGGTGGTTGGCGTATTCAACGATCTCGCGGGCCGCCTCCACGCCCCGGGTGCCAAGGTTGATCGCCTCCATGATCTCGGTGCCGGCCTTCTTCGACCAGTCGACAAATTCGTGGAGCCCGAACGCGTTGGTTTCCAGGGAGTGCCAGGCACCGTCGAGGCGGCGGGGGCGGTTGCCAACAGGCCCAATGCCGTCCTCCCAGTTGTAGCCGGAGACAAAGTTGCCGCCGGGGTAGCGGATCACGGTGGCGCCAAGTTCCTTGGTCAGGGCAAGGACATCCTTGCGGAAGCCCTGGTCGTCGGCGTCCGGGTGGCCGGGTTCGTAGATGCCGGTGTAGACACACCGGCCCATGTGCTCCACGAAGGATCCGAAGAGGCGGTGCGGCACCTCGGCGATGGTGAAGTCGCGGTCAATGCTAATCCGTGCATGGGACATGTGATTGATTCTCCTAGTAACTATTTGTTGGAACGAAAAAATGGGGTCAGGCTTTAGGTTCCAGCCAGGCCGGTGGTGGAAATGCCCTTGATGATCTGGCGCTGGAAGAACAGGAACACCAGGATCAGGGGGAGCGCGGCGAGCAGGGCCGACGCCATGTTCTGGGCATATTGGATGCCGTAGGCGCTCTTGATGGTCTGCAGCCCCACGGGCAGGGTGAGCATGGCACTGTCGTTGGTGACGATGAACGGCCACAGAAAGTTGTTCCAGGCGCCGATGAAGACGAAGATCGCGACGGCGGCCAGAATGGGGCGGGACAGCGGAAGCACCACCTGGACGAAAATGCGGATCCGGCCGGCGCCGTCAACCAGCGCGGCGTCCTCAAGCTCCCGCGGGATCTGGTCGAAGAACTTCTTGAGCACAAACACCATGGCGGGGGCGATCACCTGGGGCAGGATGATGCCCCAGTACGTGTCGATCATGTGGAAGGAGACCATCTGGTAAAACAGCGGGATGATCAGTACGGGCGGCGGAACTATCAGTGAGGCCACAATGACCGTCATGAGCACCTTGCGGCCCTTGAAGTCGATCCGGGACAGGGCGTAGGCGGCCAGCGCCGAAATCACCAGCGTGACGGCGGTGACCACCGCGGAGGTGAACAGCGAATTCCAGGTCCAGGCCGGGATGTTGCCTTGCTGGAGCACCTTGACGAACGCATCAAGGGTGAAGCCGGATTTGGGCACCAGGGAGATGGGCGCCGCCGCGGCCTCCGTCTCGCTCTTAAGAGCGGTGATGGTGGCCCATGCGAAGGGTACCAGCCAGGTGAGCGCCAGGACCGCGACGATGACGGTGGCGATGATGAGGGCGGGGGAAAGGCGCTTCCTGCGCTTGCTGCGCTTCCCTTCGGGGGCGACGTCGGACCGGCGGCTTTGGCGGCCCGGTGCGGTAAGGGTGGTGGCCATGTCTTATGCACTCCTCTTGCGGGTGACGGCGAACTGGGCAATCGAGACGAAAACGATCAGGCCAAAGAAGATGTAGGAGATGGCTGCCGAATAGCCCAGCCGGTAGCCCGTAAAACCGGACTCAAAAATGTACTGCACAATGGTGCGGGTGGAACCGCCAGGGCCGCCCCCTGTCATTTGGTACACCTGGTCAAAGATTTTCAGCGACGCCAAAACCTGGAGGATGACGATCATGATGGTGGTCTGGTTCAGCTGCGGGAGGGTGATGGAGAAGAACTGGCGCCACCCTCCGGCGCCGTCGAGCTGCGCCGCCTCATAGTGGGCCTCCGGGATGTTTTGCATGGCTGCCAGGTACAGCAGAAAATTGAAGCCCACAGTCCACCACAAGGTGGCGATCACAATTGACCACATGGCCACGTCCGGGTTGTTCAGCCAGTCGACCGGTGCAATGCCAACCTTGCCGAGCACGAAATTGATGAGGCCGAGCTGGGGATTGAACATCCACACGAAGAACAGCGAGACCACGGTGGAGGCCAGCAGGAACGGGGCGAAGAAGGAAAGCCGCCACAGCCATTGGGCCGGCAGGCCCATGTTGACCAGCGCGGCCATGGCCAGTGCCACCAGTACCAGCGGGATAGTGCTGATAACGGTGAAGTACAAGGTGTTGCCGAGCGAATGCCACATGTCGGTATCCCCGAGGGCCTCCGCATAGTTGGCCAGGCCCAGGAAGGAACTGTTGGCCCCGGTCAGGGACTTTCCTGTGAAACTCATGACCATCCCGTAAATCAGGGGCCAGATGAGGAACAGGCCGAAGAACACCAGGAATGGTGCCATGAAGGACCAGCCATGGATCCTGTCGCGCCGTTTTCGTGACTCGTGCCGATTCTCAGGGGGCGCCGGAGCGCTGCCATGCCGGGTTTCGATGGTTGTGCTCATTGCCGTGGCTCCCTTGCCGCAAAAGAAATTCTCGCCAATATGAATGGTGTTTCCATGTCCGCCACCTAGACCGGGTTTGGCTTCGATAACAGGGTGTCCAAGCGGCGGACGAAGGAGTCCCAGCCGTCCTTGGCTTGGGTGCGTCCGAGGAACACATTTTGGATATTCTCGGCAAAGTACGCCTGGAAATCGGACCCGGAGCCAGTGAACCAGGCACGCGGATCGTAGTTGATGATGTCCGCGGCGCCGGCGTAGTGGGCTTGCGGCACCAGGTTCTTGTATTCTTCTGAACGCACCACGGGCTGGAATGCGGGGATGTGCCCGGCCTTGGCCCAGTTCAGTGAACCCTTGAGTATTTGGGCAACAAAGGCGTACACGTATTCCCGCTTTCGCCCGTCCAGATTAAGTTGGTGCGGCACGACGAAGGCGTGTGAGTCCGCAAAGGCGGCCGGTGTGCCGAAAAGGGTCGGGATCGGCATGGCGTCCAAGGGGATCTTTGCCGTCTGCATGGTGGGAAGTTCCCACACGCCGCTGACCAGCATGCCCGAATCCTGGCCCGCAAACTCCGCGATGGCCGTGCCGCCGTCGCCGCTGGCCGTGGCGATTTTGCCGTCCAGGAGCGAGTGGATGTATTCCAGCACGTCCACGGCAACGTCCCGGTCAACCTTTGCCTTCTGGCCCTGGAGCAGTTCCATGGAGGCGCCGTGCTGGAGGTAGAACGTGTAGAACATCCGCCACATTTGCGCTCCGTCGCTGAGGTAGCCGTAGGAAAGTCCGTGTTTTCCGGTCACCTTGGCCATTTCGAGGGCCGCCTCCTTGAAGCGGTCCCCGCTGGTGATGGTCTCCAGCTGGCCGTTCGCGCCGAGCACGCCTGCCCTGCCGGCCACCTCGGTGTTGTACATCAAGATGAAGGGGTGGGAATCCAGCGCGATGGAGAATACCTTGCCATCCAGCTGGCTGTTTTCCCAGATGCGCGGGGCGAAGTCGGCCTTCGTGACCCCGTGCTTTGCCAACAGCTCCAGATCCCATGGGTCCAGGAGTCCGCCGGGCGCATAGCCGGGCACCCGGGCCGCGTGCATGATGGCCACTTCCGGTGGACGGCCGCCGGCTGAGGCCATGGCGAGCTTGGTGTAGTAGGGGGCGCCCCACGCCAGGACCGTGGGCAACACCTTGTATGCCGATTGCGATGCGTTGGCGGTGTCGATCATGGCCTGCATCTTAATGCCGTCACCGCCAGAGAGCAGGTGCCAGAACCGAAGCTGCTCAACGTCCGCCGCGGAGGCAGTGCCACCGCAGGCAGACAACAGGCCTGCGGCCGCCGCGCCGGACAGGGCCAGTGCGCCGCCTCGCAGCAGCTGCCGCCTGGTCGGATCGGAACTGGATGGTTCACTTGCTGGGTACATCGCTCACTCCTTTGTTCGCGTAAAAATGTGTTCCCGCAGATAGTGCGCAGGGCCGGACGCCCGTGTCGGGCCGGAGTCAAAAACCGGAGCTAGAAAGTCGTCACCGTCGGAAGGCGCGGGGTGACCTGAGACACAGATTACATCGTTGTAATCGAGGGCGCAAGAGTTATTTGTGAGCGCGCACAATTATGTTCCTTCGTTACCTCGGCAAGTAGCCCGGTACCTGGATAAATAGCCGGACGCTAGCGCGCACGGCCAGCCGGGAGCGCACCCGTGCTGGCACGGACAATCAAGCGGTACGGCAGCTCCAGGTGGACGGGCTCCTTTCTCCGATCGGCCATGCGTTCGGTGAGCAGGCGTACGGCGTTTTCAGCCATGGCGCGCTTGTCCACGGAGATGGTGGTCAACGCGGGGACGGCGTATTGGCCGTCGGCCACGTTGTCAAAGCCGGCCACGAGTACATCGTCCGGAACCCGGTGCCCGGAGGCAGTCAGCACGCTCAATGCGCCAATGGCCAGGGAGTCAGTGAAGCAAAAGAGCGCCTCCGGCAGTTCATGCCCCGCCAGGAAGGCAGTCAGGGCGGCGGCGCTGCCGCCGGGCGTCCACTCGTCGCAGACGATTTCCAGCGCCGGATCATGGGGAATGCCCAACTGGGCAAGTGCCTCCCGGTACCCCTGGGTGCGCACCCCGGCCGTCGCCGAGCGGCTGGTGCCGTTCGGGCCCAACACGGCGATCCGGCGTCGTCCGCTGCCGGCCAGGGCAAGCGTCATGTCGCGGGCGGCGGAAACGTTGTCCACGCCGACCTGGTCCACGCGCTGTTGCGACACCTCGCCCAGCAGCACCATGGGTGGCAGGTTGCCACCCACCCGGATGGCGCTCTCATCCAGCGCCACCGGATTGAGGATGAGTCCGTCGATCAGGTTGGCCCGGGCCTTGGAGACCAGGTCAAATTCCCGGCGCGGGTCGTGGCCCGTCTCCTCAATCTGGATGCTCCAGCCCTGTTCGTGGGCCACCTCCACCACATGATGGGCCAGCTCCGCGGAATACGGTGTGGACAAATCCGGCAGGGCCAGGGCAATGACGCCGGTGCGGCCATTGCGCAGGCCCCTCGCGGAGAGGTTTGGGACATAGTCCAGCTCGGCCACGGCAGCCTCCACTTTGGACCGGGTGCGTTCGCTGACCGGCACCAGCCCGTTGACCACATTGGAGACAGTCTTAGGTGATACCCCCGCACGGGCCGCAACGTCCTTGACGGTAGCCCGCATCAGTTCCTCAATTCATCAGGGGTCCAGCACACAGCAGGACACTGCCCTTGATGCTACAAGATGAACCGGACCTGCCTCACCCGCCGAAAATGCTCCAGCCTGCCGTGTGGGTGCCCCCCGGCGCCAGCCGAATGACGTCAGTGCCCGAATTGAACGCGTCCGGCGGGCAGGTCATCGGTTCCACGGCGAGGCCCAGCCGGCTGGCGGCCGGTGCGGCCTTGTCCGCCGTGTGGATTTGCAGCCACGGGCAGTTTTCGTCCCAGCGCATCCCCACAAAGGTCCCCGACGGGTCGGTGAGCAGCAGGCGGGACTCCCCGGCGTCGTCGGTGGCAATGTTGGTGAAGGCATGGTCGATCTCGGTGCTGCCAATGAGCGCCGGCTCGCGGAAGTCAAAGCTGTGGCCGGCCACCGGGGCGAGGTCCAGCGGGAGCAGCCGGTCCGGCGTCACCGGCAGGAACGACTCGGCAGGGAAGGAAAGCGTCCACTCGTCCAGCGGTGCCTCCCCTGCCACCAGGTACGGGTGCGGGCAGACCCCATAGGGGGCGGCAGCACCGCCCACGTTGCTCGCCGTCACGGCGCAGTGCAGCCCGCCGACGCCCAGGCTGTACTCTGCCTGGAGCAACAATTCCGACGGATACCCCTTTGAGGGCTGCACGGAACAGCTCAGCACCAGGCGTTCGTCTTCGTGCACCTCCACCGTCCACAGCAGGTCAAGGGCAAGGCCGTGCAAGGCGGTCCCGCGCTCCGGCTCGTTGAGCGGGAGGTGGTTGACGGTGCCCTCCCAGCGGTACGCGCCGTCCGCCACCCTGTTGGGCCACGGCGCGGCGATGATGCCCCTGAAGTCGGGGATCGGCCCGTCCGCGGCGAAGGGCACCACCAGGTCGCGGCCGCGGTGCTGGAGTTCGCACAGGGCGGCCCCGCGCGCCACGATCCGGGCCGTGTAGTCGCCGGACTTGATCAGGTATTGATCCCCGTTCACACCACCGGTCACAGTCCGCCAGCCAGCTTGTAGTAGGCCTGGTTCCACCGGATCTCCTTTTTAAAGTCGCGCAGCGTGGTGCCGTCGTCAATGGTCAGCAGTTCAGTCTGGGCCATTTCGGCAAAGTCCTCAAACGCCTCGACGCCCACCTGGGTGGACAGCACCGTGTGGTGCGCGGCGCCAGCCGTCAGCCAGGCGGCGGCGGAGGTGGCGAAGTCCGGCTTGGGGCTCCACAGCGCCCTGGCCACCGGCAGTTTGGGCAGCGGCTGCTCCAGCGGGACCACCTCGACGGCGTTGGCCACCAGTCGGAAGCGGTCGCGCATGTCGGAGAGCGCCACCACCACGCCGGCGCTGGCGTCGGTGTCAAAGACCAGCCGAACGGGGTCCTCCCTGCCGCCAATGCCCAGAGGGTGGATTTCCAGGCGCGGCCGAGAAGTGGTCAGCGAAGGGCAGACCTCGAGCATGTGTGCGCCCAGGATCCGCTCCGCACCGGGCACCAGGTGGTAGGTGTAGTCCTCCATGAGGGACGCCCCGCCGGGCAGCCCGGCGCCCATGACCTTCGCGGCGCGGACCAGGATGGCCGTCTTCCAGTCCCCCTCGGCGCCAAAGCCGTAGCCGTCCGCCATCAGGCGCTGCACCGCCAGCCCGGGCAGCTGGCGCAGGGCACCCAGGTCCTCGAACGACGTCGTAAAGGCAGCCGAGCCGTTCGCCTCCAGGAAGGAGCGCAGGCCAAGCTCGATCTTCGCCCCGTAGCGCAGGGATTCGTGCCGGGGCGCACCGCGTCTAAGTTCCCCGGCGACGTCGTACAGCTCCTCGTATTCGGCTACCAGCGCGTCAACGTCCGTCTCCGCGGAGGAGTGGACGGCGTCGGCCAGCTCATTGACGCTCCACGTGTTGACCGAGACGCCCAGGCGCAGCTCGGCCTCGGTCTTGTCTCCCTCGGTGACGGCCACATTGCGCATGTTGTCGCCAAAGCGGGTCAGCTTCAGCCCGCGCACGGCGGCCCAGCCGGCGGCGGCGCGCTGCCACACACCCACCTGGCGCTGCACCTCCGGGTTGGACACGTGCCCCACCACCGTCTTGCGCGGGATGCCCAGGCGGGCCTGGATGTAGCCGAACTCGCGGTCGCCGTGCGCGGCCTGGTTCAGGTTCATGAAGTCAAAGTCGATGTCCTCCCACGGCAGCTCCACATTGGCCTGCGTGTGCAGGTGCAGCAGCGGTTTCCGCAGGGCATCCAGGCCCTGGATCCACATCTTGGCCGGGGAAAAGGTGTGCATCCAGGCGGTCACGCCAATCACGTGGTCCGCCGAGTTTGCCTGAAGGGCGGTCCGGCGGATGGCGTCGGAGTCCGTCAGCACCGGCTTCCACACCAGCTTAACGGGGGCGCCTGAGGCGTTGAGCGCGTCCGCAATCTCCTGGGACTGGGCGGCAACCTGCGCCAGCACCTCCTCGCCGTACAGGTGCTGGCTACCGGTGAGGAACCACACTTCATACTGGTCCAGCGATACGGACGCTGCGGGATTCTTGGTCATGATTTCCTAAGGTTCGGGAGGGCCTATTGGCCGTAGACGTTTTGGTAGCGATCGTGCAGGGAGGCGATCAAGGCGGGGTCGATGGGCAGCGGTTCGCCCAGCTGGCGGGAGACATGGACGGTCTTGGCGACCTCCTCGCACATTACGGCGGCCTTCACCGCCGCGCGGGCGTCCCTGCCGATGGTGAACGGGCCGTGGTTTTTCATCAGCACCGCGGGCGATTTCGAGTCCCGGAGGGTTTCGACAATGCCCTGCCCGATCGAGTCGTCGCCGATCAACGCAAAGGGCCCCACGGGGATGTCCCCGCCAAATTCATCCCCCATCATGGTCAGCACGCATGGGATCGCCTCCCCCCGCGCCGCCCAGGCCGTGGCATAGGTGGAGTGGGTGTGCACCACCCCGCCCACCTCCGGCATGTGACGGTAGACATAGGCATGCGCGGCCGTGTCCGACGACGGAGCGAACGTTGGGTTTCCCCAGTCACCTGCCGCCGGGGTTCCGAACAGGTCGGTGACCACCATGGATTCCGGTGTCAGCTCCGCATAGGCCAGCCCGGAGGGCTTGATGACCATCAGCTCCTCCCCCTGGACCCTCGCGGAAACGTTTCCAGCCGTCCACACCACCAACCCGTAGCGGGTCAGCTCCGCGTGCAAGGCACACACCTCGGCACGGACCGCGGCAACCTTCCCGGACAGGTTTTTTGCGGCGGCCGCCGCTTTATGGTCACTCATGCCGACACTCCCGCACCGGGCGCAGCCGCACGTTCCGTGGCGTCCCCCGCGGGCACCCCGCTGGCGGAGCAGTCACGGGAGCGGCCGGTGAGTGCTGCCCGCTGGATGGCCTTTAGCCGGTGCATGACGCCGTTGGCGCCACGGCCAAAGTAGTCATGCAGGGCGGTGTATTCGGCAAACAGCGCGTTGTAGGCGGCCACATTTTCGGCCACCGGCTCATACACATCCGCCGGTGCGGCGCCTATGACATCCGCTGCCGCGTGGACGTCCGGGTAGGCTCCGGCGGCCACGGCCGCGTGGATGGCCGAACCCAGTGCCGGCGCCTGGGTGGTGCCGACGGTGCGCACCGGCAGACCGATCACATCCGCGTAGATCTGCATCAACAGCCGGTTCCTGGGCAGCCCGCCGGCAGCCACGAACTCGGTCACGGGCACTCCCGAGGCGTTGAATGCCTCGATGATGGTGCGGGTGCCAAAGGCCGTTGCCTCCAGCAGGGCGCGGTAGCTATCTTCGGGTTTAGTGGCCAGCGTCTGGCCGATGATGACGCCGGAGAGCTCGTGGTCCACCAGTACCGAACGGTTTCCGCTATGCCAGTCCAAGGCGATGAGGCCGTGCTGGCCGATCTGCTGCGCGGCGGCCAGGTCCGTGAGGTATTCGTGGATTCCCAGGCCGCGCGCCGCGGCGTCGTGGTGGTATTGCGGCGGAACACCGCTGTTGACAAACCAGCCAAAGATATCGCCGACGCCGGACTGGCCGGCCTCATAGCCCCACAGTCCGTCGAGAATGCCGCCGTCGACCGCGCCGCACATGCCGGGGACCCCGCGCAGTTCGGTGCCGTTCATGACATGGCAGGTGGAGGTGCCCATGATGGCCGTCATCTGGCCGGGGGCCACGGCGCGGGCGGCCGGCGCAGTGACGTGCGCGTCCACGTTGCCCACGGATACGGCAATGCCCTCCGGCAGGCCTGTCCATTCCGCGGCCTGCGCGCTGAGGGTGCCCGCGGCCTCGCCCAGCCTGCCGATCCGGTGGGCAACCTTGTCCGCGACAAAGCCGGCGAAGTCGGGGTTGAGTGCGGACAGGAAATCCGCCGAGGGGTACTGGCCGTCCTGGTAGATGCCCTTGTAGCCGGCGGTGCAGGCGTTGCGGACATAGCGCCCGGTCAGCTGCCAAACAATCCAGTCTGCTGCCTCCACCCAGTGGTCCATGGCCGCATACAGCTCCGGGTCCTCCTCCAGCAGCTGCAGGCCCTTGGCAAACTCCCATTCGGAGGAAATCAGCCCACCGTAGCGCGGCAGCCACGGCTCCCCGCGCTCGGCGGCCAGCGCGTTGATCCTGTCAGCCTGCGGTTGTGCTGCGTGGTGGCGCCACAGCTTCACGTAGGCATGCGGGCGGTTGGCATAACCGGGGACCTCATTCAACGGCGTGCCGTTGCCCAAGGTGGGGACCATGGTGCACGCCGTGAAGTCGGTGCCGATCCCCACCACGTCCGCGGGATCGATCCCGGCGTCCCGTACAGCGGCAGGAACCGCATGGGCCAGGACCAGGCGGTAATCGTTGGGCACCTGCAGCGCCCAGTCAACGCCCAACCGGACCCCTGACCCCGCTTCCGGGAGCGAGTCAGCAAGAACAGCATGCGGGTAGTCGAACACACCACTGCCCAGCTCGGCGCCGTCCCGCACGCGAACCACCACGGCACGCCCGGACAGGGTTCCAAAATCAACGCCGACCACATATTGGGCACTTGCGTCGGGAATGCCGCCCTCCCCGGGCGGGGGTGAAACGTTGCTCATTGCTGCCTCTCAGGACATGACGGTGGTGTGTACTGAATCTCAATTGTGAGCGCTAACATTTATTCTTGTCAACTGCGTTGGCGCGCCGCTTGCCGTGCCGCCGGCGCGCCACTTGACACGGCCGGTGTGGCAGGGCTTACACTTTAGCCCGAGTGTTAGCGCTCACATTGATGGTGACCGATTGCCACCGCCTCTTTGCGATTCTGCGTCTTGACCGCACGGCTTCCGCCTGGTCCGGGACATTGACGCCCTCAGGACATGAAGGAATTAACCATGAAATTCAAAAGTTTGATCGTAGGGGCCCTGGCACTTGGGCTGGCGCTGGGTGCCACTGGCTGCGGAACCCGCGGCGGCGAGGCTGCCACCACTGGTGGCGCGGCGGACAACAGCGGGGCCTTGATCGGCATCGCCATGCCCACCAAGACCTCCGAGCGCTGGATCAAGGACGGTGACGCGATCAAGGCGTCGTTGGAGAAGCTTGGCTACAAAACTGACCTGGAGTACGGCGACGACAAGATCCCGCAGCAGGTCCAGCAGGTCAGCAACATGATCACCAAGGGCGCCAAGGTCCTGATCATCGCCTCCATCGACGGCACCGCGCTGAGCGACCAGCTCGACAACGCCGCCAAGGCCGGCATCAAGGTCATCGCCTATGACCGCCTGATCAACGGCAACAAAAACGTCGACTACTACACCACCTTTGACAACGAGAAGGTTGGCGTCGAGCAGGCCACTTCGCTGCTGACGGGGCTGGGCATCCTTGATGACGCAGGCAAGGAAACGGGCAAAAAGGGCCCGTTCAACATTGAGCTCTTTGCCGGCAGCCCGGATGACAACAACGCCACGTTCTTCTACAACGGCGCCATGAAGACGCTGAAGAAGTACATCGACGACGGCACCCTGGTGGTCAAGAGCGGCCAGACCGGCTTCACCCAGATCGCCACCTTGCGCTGGGACCCGGCCACCGCCCAGAAGCGCATGCAGAACCTGATCGCCAGCACCTACTCCTCCGGGGCCAAGGTAGATGGCATCCTCTCGCCCTACGACGGCCTGTCCATCGGCATCATCTCCGCACTGCAGGCCTCCGGTTACGCCAGCAGCGCCCTCCCCGTCATCACGGGCCAGGACGCCGAGGCCGCCTCGGTGAAGTCCATCATTGCCGGCCAGCAGTACTCCACCATCTACAAGGACACCCGCAAGCTGGGCGACCAGGCCGTGGCCATGGCCGACGACGTCCTCAAGGGCAAGACCCCCGAGGTCAACGACACCACCAGCTACAACAACAAGATCAAGGTTGTTCCGACCTTCCTGCTCCAGCCAGTGGTTGTCACCAAGGACAACTACACCAAGGAGCTCATCGACAGCGGCTACTACACCGCTGCAGACCTGAAGTAACGCGTTTGTTCCCTGCCGCGGCAGCCCGGCTGCCGCGGCACGGTCCACTCCCCACACCACCAACGCGAGATGAAGGACAAGCGTGACATCGACAATCCTTGACATGCGCAGCATCACCAAGACATTCCCCGGAGTCAAGGCTTTGCAGGACGTCTCGCTGGAAGTCCAGCGCGGCCAGGTCCACGCCATCTGCGGTGAAAACGGCGCAGGAAAATCCACACTTATGAAAGTGCTCTCCGGGGTTTACCCCTCCGGCACCTTCGACGGCGAAATCCACTTTGAAGACAAGCTGTGCCAGTTCAAGGACATCAAGTCCTCAGAGGCCGCCGGCATCGTCATCATCCACCAGGAACTGGCCCTGAGCCCCTACCTGTCCATTGCCGAAAACATCTTCCTGGGCAATGAAATGGCCACCCGTGGCTTCGTTGACTGGAACAAGACCAACTTAGAAGCCTCCAAGCTGCTGGCAAGGGTCGGCCTCAACGACCACCCCACCACCAAGGTCGCCGACCTCGGCGTCGGCAAGCAGCAACTCGTGGAAATCGCCAAGGCCCTCTCCAAGAAGGTGAAGCTGTTGATCCTGGACGAACCCACCGCTGCCTTGAACGACGGCGACTCCGCCAACCTGCTGAACCTGATCAAGCACTTCCAGCAGCAGGGCATCACGTCCATCATGATCAGCCACAAGCTCAACGAGATCAAGGCCGTGGCGGACAAGGTCACCATCATCCGCGACGGCAAGACCATTGAAACCCTGGACATGCACGCTGACGAAATCACCGAAGAGCGCATCATCAAGGGCATGGTGGGCCGCGACCTGGACAACCGGTACCCGTTTCACACGCCCACCATCGGCGCCGAGCTGCTGCGCGTCGAGGACTGGACAGTGCACCACCCCGTGGACCAGTCCCGCCAGGTGGTCAAATCCGCCAATTTTGACGTCCACGCAGGCGAGATCGTCGGCATCGCCGGGCTGATGGGGGCCGGGCGAACCGAACTGGCCATGAGCATCTTCGGGCACAGCTACGGCTCAAGGATCAGCGGCCGCGTGTACAAGGAAGGCGTTGAAATCCAGACGAACTCCGTTGCCGCCGCCATCAAGCACGGTATCGCCTACGCAACGGAAGACCGCAAGCGCTATGGGCTAAACCTTCTGGACAACATCATGCGCAACGTCTCCGGAGCCGCGCTGCACAAGCTCTCCCGCTGGGGCTGGGTGGACGGCAACCGGGAACGCCTCGTAGCGGAAGGGTTCCGCAAGTCCATGAACATCAAGGCCCCGAATGTAGCGGCCCTGACCGGCAAGCTCTCCGGCGGGAACCAGCAAAAGGTGGTGCTCTCCAAGTGGATGTTCGCCAACCCGGATGTCCTGATCCTGGATGAGCCCACACGCGGCATCGACGTCGGCGCCAAGTACGAGATCTACACCATCATCAACAAACTCGCCGACGACGGCAAAGGCATCGTCGTCATTTCCTCAGAACTGCCCGAGCTGCTGGGCATCTGCGACCGGATCTACACCTTGGCGGAGGGCCGCATCACGGCCAACGTCCCGCGGGAGAAAGCCACCGCCGAATACCTCATGCAGTTCATGACCCAAGCAAAGGACCAGGACGCACGATGACCGCAGTTAGTTCCGCCCTGCAATACCTGACCGGCCAGCTCCGCCAGATCGGGCTGTTCATCGCCTTGATCGTGATCATCATCTTCTTCCAGATCACCACAAACGGCATCACGCTGGCGCCCATCAACGTTTCAAACCTGATCGTGCAAAACAGCTACATCCTCATCTTGGCCGTTGGCATGGTCATGGTCATCATCGCCGGGCACATTGACCTCTCCGTCGGTTCCGTCGTCGCGTTTGTAGGTGCCATGTCCGGGGTCATGATCACCCAGTGGCACATGCCCTGGTGGCTGGCCATCATTGCCTGCCTGGTGCTGGGCGCCGTGGTGGGCATGTGGCAGGGATTTTGGATTGCCTACTTCGGCATACCGTCCTTCATCGTCACGCTCGCCGGCATGCTCACCTTCCGCGGCCTGACCCAGATTGCCCTGCAAAACCAGCAGATCTCCCCGTTCCCGGACGAATTTCGTGCACTGGGCAGCGGATTCCTGCCGGACCTTGGCGGCGGAACGTCGTTCCTGGAACCGCTGACGGTGATCCTGGGCGTCCTGGCGACGGCCGGGATGGTTTACGCGGACATCAAGGGCCGGGCCACCCGCAAGAAGCACTTCCTGGAGGATGAACCCTTCTCCTGGTTCCTGCTCAAGCTGGTCTTCACCTCGGCCCTGATCCTGCTCGTCACGTTCCTGCTGGCCAGCTACCGCGGAACGCCAATAGTCCTGATCGTCATGGGTGTGCTCATGGTGGGCTACTCAGCCGTCATGGCGAATTCCGTGTGGGGACGCCATATCTACGCCATCGGCGGCAACGCCCACGCCGCGGAACTGTCCGGTGTGAACACCAAGCGCGTCAACTTCACCTTGTTCATCAACATGGGTGTGCTCTCCGCCCTGGCCGGCCTCGTCTTCACCGCCCAACTCAACCTGGCCAACCCCAAGGCCGGAGACGGCTTTGAGCTGGATGCCATCGCCGCCGTCTTCATCGGTGGCGCCGCCGTCACCGGTGGCATCGGCACCGTGGTGGGTGCCATCATCGGCGGCCTGATCATTGGCATCCTGAACAACGGCATGTCCATCATGGGTGTTGGAACGGAATACCAGCAGTTGATCAAGGGCCTGGTGCTGCTCGCTGCCGTTGCCTTCGACGTCTTCAACAAGCGGCGGGCCAAGGCCGCCACCAAGTAACCCCGCAGCCCCACAAAAGCGGCCCACCCATCCCGGCGGGGCCGCTTTTGTGATGCCGGTCGGCCAAAACTGATCGTTCCCTGCACTTGCGGGGCCGGACTTTGGGGACTGCGCTAAGTCAAGGCTGCAGTGGAGGCACGCACCACCAGTTCGGGAAGAACCACCTCGGTCGGGGGGCTCTCCCCGCCGCCGAGCCTGGCCAGCATGGCGTCGATGCAGTGCCGGCCGAGTTCTTCGAATCCCTGGCGAACAGTGGTTAGCGGCGGAAGCAGATAGGCGCCCTCGGGCAGGTCGTCAAAGCCCACCACTGACACGTCCTGTGGCACCCGGAGGCCCTGCTCGTTCAAGGCACGCAAAAGGCCCAGGGCCATTTGGTCATTGCCCGCAAAAATGGCAGTGACGGTACGGTCCCTGGCCAGCTCCAGCCCTGCCCGGTACCCGGACGCTGCCGTCCAGTCTCCGGCCACGACCGGTCCTTCGGGGAGGCCAGCTCCACTGAGCACGCCACGCCAACCGGCGACCCGGGCTTCGGCGTCGATCCAGCCATCGGGCCCGGCCACGTGGGCGATCCTGCGGTGCCCCAAGTCCACGAGGTGCTGCACAGCGCTCCGGGCACCGGCTTCCTGGTCCACCATGGCCCCGCTGAAACCGTTGACTCCCGAAGCGCCGATGGCAACCACCGGGACATCCAGGTTCAGCTCGTGCAGGGTCTCGAGGATGCCGGCGTGGGGAACCTGGACGATTATCCCGTCCACGCCCTGGTCAAGGAACCGGGTCAAGGCTTCGGTGATGGTGGTGCGGTTGACCTCCCGGATGCCGGCGATGCTCACAAAGTAACCAGCCTCGCGCGCCGCCTGCTGGACTGCAAGCAAGGTGTTGGAGGGCCCGTATTCGCTCATCTCGCTCGCCAGCAGGCCAATGGTCTGCGACCTCCGTGTCACCAGGGACCGCGCCGCAGTGTTCCTCCGGTAGCCGAGTTCGGCGATCGCCTGGCTGACCCTTTGACGTGTCTTTTCACTGACATTCGGGCTTTGATTGAGCACGCGGGAGACGGTTTGGTGGGAGACGCCAGAGCGCTGTGCCACGTCTTCCATGACGGGCGCGCGCCGCCTGCCGATGGACGTTGGCTGCATCCTTTCAGCCTACCTTCCCGGGTGCCCCGGGGGCCGCAGAATGGCCGCGTCTTCCCGCTCGTCGTAGTCGTCCCGGGACGCCAGCATGGCGGACACGTTACTTTCCGCCCACTCGCGCAATGCTTTAAGTGGCTCCAACAAGGTCCGGCCCAGCGGCGTCAGTTCGTAATCCACGCGCGGGGGCACCTGGGCAAAGACGGTGCGTGTGAGCAGGCCGTCACGCTCCAGTGCCCTGAGCACCTGTGTCAGGACCTTCGGCGTCACCACGTGCACCGTTTGGCGCAACTCCGAGAACCGCAGCGGCCCCTCCGCCAGCACCTGAATGACCAGCGTCGCCCATTTGTCCCCGATGCGGGCGAAAACCATGCGTGAGGGACAGTCGGGGTCCATCACATTGCCGATGAAGCTGGCGCCTTTGGTATCCATAAGGTAACCCAGTATCTTTGAATGTCTCAGTATCTTCTGAATACCATTGTCTCATCAGCTTCGACAAGACGCCAACAGCGTTACCAAAAGGAGAACCCCATGAAGATTGCCATATTTGGCGCCACTGGAATGGTCGGCTCACAGATTGCGGCAGAAGCAGTGCGGCGCGGCCATGTGGTCACCGCCATTTCCCGCTCCGGCAACGCCGTGGCGGACGTCGCTTCCGCCACTGCCGTTGCGGCTGACCAGTCCGACGCCGGAACTGTCGCCTCCGTCGCGAAGGCCCACGACGCCGTGGTGCTTGCCACCGGGCCAAGCCGCACCGGCGGCGACCACCAGCTGTGGCTCGACGCCACGGCCACAGCCATGGCCAATGTGGGCACCACCCGCACGGTCGTCGTGGGCGGCGCCGGCACCCTGTTGGTGGACGGCACCCGCCTGCTGGACCGCCCCGGCTTCCCCGACGCGTACCGCGCCGAGGCACGCACGGCAGCCATCGCCCTGGACGCCATCAAGGCCCTGCCGGAAAGCGTCAACTGGACCGTCCAGGCGCCGGCGCCCGAAATCGCACCGGGTGAGCGCACCGGCCACTATGTCCTCGGCGGCGATTCCCCGGCAGGCGAGCGGATCTCCACACAGGACTTTGCCGTCGCCATGCTGGACGAACTTGAAACCCCCCGGCACGTGCGCACGCGCTTCACCGCCGCCAACTGAGGGAGTTGGACGGCACCGCCGTCCATTGACTGGCCAGATCGGGTCCCGCGGTGACCGGGAAGGCTGAAATTCAGGCAGGCAGAGCACACAGCTGCTCGGGCGCTACCTGAGGGACAAGTCAGGAGTCCCCAGTGAGAAGGTGTGGCGCAGGGCCGACCGCGCGGCCAGCCATCCCGCCATCCCGTGCACCGCTGGTCCCGGCGGCGTGGATGCTGAAGCAAGGTAGAGGCCCGCTGCCGGGGTTTTCCAGGGCTCGCGGGCCACCACCGGGCGCTGGAGCAGCTGGGTCATCGTCACCGCGCCGGAACTGATGTCCCCGCCAATGTAGTTGGGGTTGTAGGCGCCCAGCTCTTCGGCGGAGACGGTGTGGCTGGCCAGCACCAGGTCCCGGAATCCAGGGGCAAACCGCTCCAGCTGCGCCGACACGGCCTCGGTCCGCTCCTCCGTGGAACCGGCAGGCACATGCGTGTAGGCCCACAAGGTGTGCCGGCCGGCGGGTGCCCGCGTGGGGTCGATGACGCCGGGCTGCGCCACCAATACGTAGGGGCGTTCCGGATGGCCGCCCGACAGGACCTGGTTTTCCGCTCTGGCGATCTCGGCGCGCGTGCCGCCGAGATGAACGGTGGGGGCACCGTGCAGCCCGGCGTTGGTCCACGGGACCGGGCCCGACAGGGCAAAATCGACCTTGCACACGCCGGCGCCATATCTAAAGGATTCCAATTGACGTATATAGCGGGCCGGTAATTCATCGGCGGCCAGGCCGGCCAACGCCCGGGGCGTGACGCAGCAGATGACGGCCTTGGCCCCGGTCTCGGCACGCAGGCCGGAAATGCCGGTCACCGGTGCGTCCACCTCAATGGCTCCGCCGTGCGCCACCAGGTCAGCCGCCATGGCGTCCGCAATGGCTTGTGAGCCGCCCCTGGGAACCGGCCAGCCGCCCGCGTGGGCCAGGGCACCGAGCAGCATCCCCGCCCCTGCCGTCGCCAGGCTTGGCAGCCTGCCGATTGCGTGCGCGGCAACCCCGGAGAGCATGGCGGGCGCCTCGTCTTCCCGGAACCGCAGCTGCCATGCCGGGGTACCCTGCTCGAGCGTGCGCAAGCCGAGAAGGAAGGCCGCCAGCGGGTCGTGGGGGAACCTGAGCAGGCCGTTCTGGGTGAAGTCAATGACGCCGTCAAGCCGGCGCAAAAGCGGCTCCATAAGTGAACGCCAGGCAGCACCGTCAGCGCCCAGGGTGTCCACCGTGCGGTCGAGGTCCCGGTAGGCGATGGCTGCCCTGCCGCCGTCGAGCGGGTGGCCGTAGGAGATCTCCGGAACCAACAACTCGACGCGCCGCTCGAGTTCAAAGGCGCGAAAGAACGGTGATGCCAGCGCCATGGGGTGCACGGCCGAACAGACGTCATGGCGGAACCCGGGCAGGGTGAGTTCCGCCGTGCGCGTCCCCCCGCCCACGGCACCCGCTCCTTCGAAGACGGCGACCGACAGCCCCGCCCGGGCCATGGTGAGCGCGGCGGCCAGTCCGTTGGGCCCCGACCCGACAACCGCAACATCAACCATGCCGCGGCCGCCCCGTTGTTTCGGGCGCCGCGGCCTGGGCAGCCCCCTTGGGCACGTTTGCCGCGGGACGCCCCGTGTCAGTGACCTGCGCTTCGGGCGCCTGTGCCGCCAGCAGGACTCCGCCCTGGGGATCGTCCACCCCTCCACGGCGCACGACGTCGAACTGCGGCTCCAACACATCCCGGACGATCAAGGCAAGCAACACGCAGGTGGCCACCGCGCCCAGTGCCGCGGCCAGCACAAAGTACGGCATGTCGATGGCGTGCTGGTCGCTGATCTGTCCCAGTTCCTTGGCCTGAAACAGCAGCAGTGCCAACACGTGGGCCAGAACGGCGGCCTGCCAGCACACCACGGGCCGCCAGCGCGGCAGGGCAAGGGCCAACAGCGGCAGCAGCCAGACCGCGTGCCACGGCTCGGTGAACTTGTCGACCACGATGAATCCTGCCACGGCCATGGCCGCCAGTTGGGCCACCCGCGGCCGCCGCGGGGCATACAGTCCCAGCAGCACCACGCCCAGCACCAGTAGTGCCAACAGGACAAGTGCCAACACATTTACTGCGTTTCCGCCCAGGGCGGGCAGCCCCGCTCGTGCCGCGACGAGGTTGTAACCGCCATAGAGCGAGGATTGCGAGGCGGGCCCGGTCAGCAGTGAAGCCACGTAGGCGCCCCATCCCGCCGGATTGAGGACCATCACCGGGGCGAGCACCAGCAGCCATCCCACGGCGCCCCCGGCCAGCGTTTCCAGCAGCCGCGTGGCTTGCCTGCTCCGCACGCCCAGCACCAGCAGGGCCAGGAGAACCACGAGCGCGAAGGGCGCCGCCATGGCCGCCACCCCCAGGACAATGCCCGCCAAAATGGAACGGTGCCGGGCAAACAGGTAGAGGCCCAGAGCCACCAGGGCTGCCGCCCAAAAATCCCAGCTAACGTAGGCGGTCAGCCATAGAAGCGGGCTGGCGGCGACGATGGCGGCATCCCAAGGACGCCTCCCGGCCGTGCGGGCCACCACCACAACGGTGAAGATCCACACGGCGGCAATCAACGCCGCGTTGATGTCAAAGAATGCCAGCAGCCGCGACTCACCATTGACGAAACCGGCCAACCATCCGGTCAGCCCGGCGACAACGGCGGCCACCGGAGGGCGGTCAAAGGTGGTGCCCGGGCTGAAATAGGGGAACAAACGCCCCAGGTCATGATCCACAAAGGAATTCGGGAACTCCGACCAACACACAGTTGAGTACTGGTCCGGCGTGCTCCATCCCGTCTGGCGGCAATGTCCCTTTGCGACCACGGCAATGAGGGCGGACGCCGCGGCCATTAGGACCAGGACGCGTTCCACTGTGAAGAACCCCGCGCTAATGCGGCCCGGCGAGGTCCGGCGGCCCAACGGCCCGCCCACGGGTTCGGTCATGAACCGGAGCAGGGGGTCACTGCGCGTGGGGACAACAATCTGGTGCCGGCGCGGCCGCTCCGGGGCCTGTGAATCCTGCATGCCACGAGCCTACCGGCTCGAAGCTACCCTGAGGGGAGTCCCGGCAGGGGAAGAAGGAGCGCGAAAATGAAACAGCCCGCGCCGGGCAGCGCGGGCTGTTCACCGTTTACGGTGGCGCCATAAGGGACGCGTCCATATTTGTGGTTCTTTTCCTGCTGATGAGTGGCAATCATCCCGAAGCCTCCTTTCGCATCGTGCGGAAGGCCTTACCGGATGTTGAACAGGTCGATCCTCAGGATCTGGCGTTGCTGCTGCTCCCGCATCTCGTTGAACTCCCGGTCGTCGACGGGAGCAAAGAACACTCGTTTGACGGCCGATATCGTTTGTCTTGATTTCAATTGATTCACCCCCTCCCAGGCACAAGTGGTGTATGGATATCTCGTATTTTTGGCGCGGCAAATAAAGCCATTGTTTTCCTTGCGAAAAAGGCATTATGAGAGCACAAAAAGGCGCGAATTATTTTGTGCGTCAATGCCGATGTGGGTCGGCGGGTGGTCAGCCCCTGGTGTCCAAGCAGGAATGCGGCCGGGCGCCGCGGAGTAAGTTCACCACGGACGGCCAGGCATGGCCTGGGAAGGACATCCTCATCGGGGATGACTGATCTCGGGCAGCCTCAGCAGGCGACCCGGATGCGTGCGAAGCCTTGTGAGGGGCTACGACGCCTTGCCGGCGTGACGTGTTGAGGCCAGAGAATCGCCGATAACTCCGGACTTGATAAATGTAAACATCATGGCCTCCTTTCAACACGCAAGCGGACATTCCGAGGGAACTCATCGGAACTAATTTATAAAGTACCCCATTCATCGGCACTTTGACCAGCCCGCAACGCGAATTCGATAAATAAATTTTTTAGGAGCAAATGGTCGCCCGGCACGGACCGCCGCCCCGGGTCCCCGCGGCCGGCAGAACCAACCACGCAAAGGGCCGGGAAAACGCAGTTGTGCGACTGTGGAAGCGGAACTATCCACGGGCTGCGCAAAGGGCCGGCCTGCCACATCACGCGCCAGCGCCTTCATAACGCTTTTATTACATTGCGGGCGCAGCATGGCATCGATGCCTTCCGCACTATTCCGGGGAATTGCGTCCCAAAGGCCGCGTGTTGGGGTTACCGGTAGGTACGCCACGCCGGGCGGCGATGCGGGATAACGGACTGTGCGCTTGTGATCCACGGTACATTGGCACGGTAGAGGCGCCAGGGACACACTCTCCATGATGCCTTGGGAATGACAACCCTTCGTTGCTATCCGGCCGCCAACCCTGGCCCGTGCGGCGAACCATGTATAAGGATGATTTTTTGCCACTGCACTCACCCCGGCAGCAGGTGGCCCGTCGTCTTGACGGGACCTCATGCGCCGCCCAGAGGGGGCTGGTCCCATGATCGGCTTCATTGTTAAGCGATTCATCAATTACGCAATCCTCTCGGCGATCGCAACACTGAGCGCATATGTGCTCGCAAGCCTCATCCTTAACCCGGCCGGGCGCTACTTGGGGCGCAACCCCCGCCCGTCGGATGAAACCATCAACGCGATCCTGAACGGCTTGGGCGTCAACCCCAACACCCCGGTGGTCGCGCGGCTGTGGACCTGGCTGGTCAACCTGGTCACCCACGGCTCACTCGGCGACACCATCCACAACACCTCGGTGATCAGCGAGATGGCGGCACGGGCCGGCACCAGCCTGCGGCTGCTCATCCTTGGCACCATCATCGCCGCGATTTTCGGTGTCGTCCTTGGCGTCTGGGGCGCGGTCCGGCAGTACAAGGCCAGCGACCAGGTCATCTCCTACGCCTCCTTCACCATCCTGGCCATGCCGTCATTCGTCATCGGCATCCTCCTGATGATCATGGCCACGGGGCTGAACAACATCCTGGGAATGCAGCTGATCAGCTTCACCGGCGAATATACGGCGGGCCTGGACGGCGGCTGGTGGACACTGTTCTTGGACCGGGCGGCCCACCTGCTGCTGCCCACCATTTCGCTGGCGCTCATGGGCGCCGCCGGCTATTCCCGTTACCAGCGCAGTGCCATGCTGGACGTGTTGTCCGCGGACTACATCCGAACCGCCCGTTCCAAGGGCCGCACGCGCGGTTCGGCGCTGGTCCGCCACGGCGTACGGGTGGCACTGATCCCCATGTCCACCTATTTTGCCTATTCCTTCGCCACGGTGCTGGCCGGCGCGGCCGTCACGGAATTGGTGTTCAGCTGGCACGGCATGGGCGAGATGCTGGTCCAGGCCATCACCGAAAGCGATATCAACGCCTTCACCGGCGCCATCTTGTTCAACGCCATCCTGGTGCTCATTGCCGGCACCCTCTCCGATGTTGTATATGCCGCCCTTGACCCGAGAGTGCGGGTATAAACATGTCAATGCTTGAAGAAATGCCCATCGCGGACACCAGCGCCGGCGAGCCAGCCACCGTCACGGGCAGGAAGCCGGTATCCCGCTTCCGCCTCGTTGTCTCCCGGCTGCGCGGCACACCGCGCTTTTGGGTCGGCCTTGTTGGCCTGGTCGCCGTCATTCTGTGGGCCGCCTTTGGCCTCATCCCCAACGCCTGGAACGCTACCGATCTCGACGTCTACAACATGGGCTCCAGCCCCACCGGGCTGCATTGGTTCGGCACCAGCGACATTGGCGAGGACATTTACGCCCAAACCATCGTGGGCCTGCGCAAGTCACTGGTGATCGGGCTCCTGGTGGGACCCCTCGCGGCCATCATTGCCGGCGTGGTCGGCGCCGTCGCCGGTTACCTGGGCGGCTGGTGGGACAGGATCATCATCTGGTTCATCGACCTGCTGCTGGTGCTGCCGAGCCTGTTCCTGTTCATCCTGCTCAGCCCCATCTTCAAGTCTTTGTCCTGGGTGGCCCTGATCTTCCTGCTGGCCGGATTCGGCTGGATGATCATGGCCCGCGTGATCCGTGCGCAGACGATGTCCCTGCGCGACCGGGATTTCATCAAGGCTGCCCGCTTCATGGGCGTCGACACCTGGACCATCATCCGCCGGCATGTGCTGCCGAACGTGTCTTCGCTGTTGATCATCGACGCCACGCTGGGCGTGGGCGGCGCCATCCTCAGCGAAACCACGCTGAGCTTCTTCGGCTTCGGCATCCAAGCCCCCGACGTCTCCCTGGGCACCCTCCTGGCCGCCGGCCAGGGCGCGGCGGCAACCCGGCCCTGGCTCTTCATCTTCCCCGCCGCCATCCTCGTATTTACGGTATTGTCCGCCAGCCTGGTCGGAGACGCCCTGCGCGACGCCGTGGACCCAACTTCCGGAGTCAACCGTGACTAACAGTGCCCCCAGCCTTGATTCAGCCTCCCCCCGTCTCCGCACCCGCCCGCGGCACGGGGACACGCCGTCGAACACGTCCGAACACCTGTTGGAGGTGCGGGACCTCAGGGTGACCTTCCCGCAGCCCGGTGGCGCCGTCACCGCCGTCCGCGGGGTCAACTACCACGTGGACAAGGGCGAGTTTCTCGGGATTGTGGGCGAATCCGGCTCCGGCAAGTCCGTCTCTTCCCTGGCGGTCATGGGACTGCTGCCGTCCTCGGCGCAGATCAGCGGTGACATCCTCTTCGAGGGCCGGTCCCTGCTGGGCCGCAGCGACAGGGAACTGTCCAAGCTGCGCGGCGAAGGCATCTCCATCATCTTCCAGGACCCCCTGTCCGCCCTGACCCCGGTCTACACGATCGGCACCCAGATCGCCGAAGCCCTCCAGCTCCACGACAGAAACCTGTCCAAGCTGGCCGCCAACGCCCGCGCCGTTGAACTGCTGAAGGTGGTGGGCATCCCCAATCCGGAGCGCCGCGCCCAGGCCTTCCCCCACGAATTCTCCGGCGGCATGCGCCAGCGGGCCATGATCGCCATCGCCATCGCGAACAACCCGCGCCTGATCATCGCCGATGAGCCGACGACGGCGCTGGACGTCACCATCCAGGCCCAGATCCTGGAGGTGCTGCAAAAGGCGAAAGACCTCACCGGCGCCGCCGTCGTGCTCATCACCCACGACCTGGGCGTGGTGGCCGGCAATGCGGACAGGATCGCCGTCATGTATGCCGGGCGGATTGTGGAGACCGGCACGGTGGACGAGGTGTTCCATGCCCCGTCCATGCCGTACACGATCGGCCTGTTGCGCTCGATGCCCAACCTGGCCACGGCCGGGCACACCCGCCTGGTGCCGCTGGAAGGCCGGCCGCCCATGCTGAGCAATCTGGCGCCCGGTTGCCCCTTTGCCCCACGGTGCCCCATCGCCATCGACGCCTGCCGCACCACGGAGCCGCCGCTGACACCCATTTCCGGCAAGCCGCTGAATGCTTCGGCGTGCCTGCGCGTGGATGAGATTGCCTCGGGCAAACTGAACCGCACGGGGATCTACCCGGTCCCTGAGCCCGTGGCGCTTGAGGAACGGGCGGAAATTGTCCCGGAGAGCGTGCTTGGGGTCGAGGGCCTGGTGCGGCACTTCCCACTGACCAAGGGCTCCGTGTTTAAGCACACCATCGGCACGGTGCGTGCCGTGGACGGCATCAGCTTTGACATTAGGTCCGGCCAGACCCTGGGACTGGTGGGCGAATCCGGCTGCGGAAAGTCGACCACCATTATGGAAATCCTGGAACTGGCCAAGCCGCAGTCCGGCCAGATCATGGTCAACGGCCGGGATGTCGCCGCCATGAGTACCAAGGAGCGCCGGGCCCTCCGCCGGGACATCCAGGTGGTGTTCCAGGACCCGATGGCGTCGCTGGACCCGCGCCTTCCCGTCCAGGACATCGTGGCCGAACCGCTCACGGTCCACGGCGTGCCGGCCAGGGAACGGCTGCAAAAGGTCCGCGACGTCCTGGACCTGGTGGGCTTGGACCCCTCCATGGCTTCCCGCTACCCTCACGAGTTTTCGGGCGGGCAGCGCCAGCGCATCGGCATTGCCCGTGCCCTGGTCACCGACCCGAAGATCGTGGTGCTGGACGAACCCGTCTCCGCGCTGGACGTCTCCATCCAGGCCGGCGTCATCAACCTGCTCGAGGACCTGCAGGAAAAGCTGGGCCTGTCGTACCTGTTTGTGGCCCACGACCTGGCGGTGGTGCGCCAGATCGCGGACAACGTCGCAGTCATGTACCTGGGCCGGATCGTCGAAAGCGGTCCCGCGGAGGATATTTTCAACGATCCGCAGCACCCATACACGCGGGCCCTGCTCTCCGCCGTTCCCGTCCCTGACCCGTCCGTGGAACGGACCCGCCGGCGCATCATTTTGGAAGGGGACCTGCCCAGCCCCACGGAGGACATCACCGGCTGCAACTTCCGCACCCGCTGCCCGCTCTACCAGCTCATGGACGCCGCCGCGCAGGAACAGTGCCGCACCGCCGACCCTGAGCGGCGGATCGTCAAGGGAAGCTCCGTTGCCTGCCACCATGCCGAACACATCGGCCTCATGTCCTAATCACGTACCTTTTCATCACGGTCCGACGGAACATCATCCCCCGTCACGGGCCACCCTAGGGAGGAAACAATGAAACACATCAAGAAAATGGTGGGTGCCGGAGTCCTGACTCTGGCCCTGGCCGTCACGGGCTGCAGCGCCGGCGGCGGAGGCAGCGACAAGCCCAATGTGGACAACAGCAAGGGCGCCGCCGACACCGCCACGCTGCCCACGGTCGACTGGACCAAGGCAGACTATGCAGCCGTCAAGGACGGCGGCACCCTGACGCTGGCCATCGACCAGCTGCCGGACAACTGGAACACGCTCCAGGCGGACGGCAACAATGTCTCTACTGGCCAGATCATGGACCCGACCACGGGCGGACCGGTGCGCAACACGGCCGACGGCGGCTGGGAAGTCAACCCCGACTACGCCACCGAAGTGAAGCTGGTCAGCCAGGATCCGCAGGTGGTCGAGGTGAAGCTGAACCCGAAGGCTGTATGGGAGGATGGCACACCAGTCACCTACAAGGACTTTGAAGCCACGGTAAAGGCTTCCAGCGGCGCCAACAAGGACTACCAGACGGTTTCCGACAACGTCTACAAGGACATCGCCTCGGTCACCAAGGAAGACACCGACCAGAACTTCAAGATCACCTTCAAGAACAAAAACGCCGACTGGCCCTCGATTCTGGGTGGCAGCACGGCGGGCACAGCCACCGCCAGCATCCTGCCGGCAGCCATCGCCTCCGATGTGAAGGCATTCAACGAGGGCTACAAGTCCAAGCCGCTGCCCTCCGACGGCCCGTTCAAGGTCTCCAAGGTTGACACGAACGGCCAGGTCGTCACGCTCGTCCCCAATGACAAATGGTGGGGTCAGAAGCCGAAGCTGGAAAAGATCATCATGAAGGTTGTTTCCCGTGACGGCCTCGCCCAGGCGTACGCCAACAAGGAACTGGATGCCTTCAGCATCGGCACCAACAAAAACAACTACGACACGGCCAAGAAGCGCGCCGACGGCGCCGTCCAGCAGACGGGCGGCCTGACCTGGAACCACGTCACGCTGAACGGCTCCAAGGGACCCCTGGCCGACGTCAAGATCCGCCAGGCTGTTGCCCGCGCAGTGGACCGGGACACCATCTCGGCCAGCCGCCTGAGCCCCATCGGCGCACCCGTCACGAGCCAGAACAACTACATTTACATGCCGGGCCAGAAGGGCTACTCAGATGACGGCTCGGCCGCCATCGGCTTTGACACGGCCAAGTCCGAGGCACTGCTCAAGGAGGCCGGCTACACCAAGGGCTCCGACGGCATCCAGGCCAAGGACGGCAAGAAGCTGGAGCTGACGTACACGCTTGACGCCAACAACCCGGTGTCGGAGCAGATTTTCAAGCAGCTGCAGGCCAACTTGAAGGTCGTCGGCATCACGCTGAAGAACAACACCGTTCCCTCGGACAAGTTCTTCTCCGATTACGTACTCAAGTCCAACTTCGAAATGACCGGCTTTGCCTGGTCCGGCACCGCATTCCCCGTCTCCTCAACGGAGTCGATCTTCTACCCGGTGGATTCCGGCCAGAACTTCACCGGCATCACCGACGAGAAGCTCGGTGACATGTGGCAGAAGGCCAATGCCGAGCTTGACCCGGCCAAGCGGATCGAGCTGGCAACGGCGATCGACAAGGCGATCTTCGCCTACGTTCCGGTCATCCCGCTGACCCCCACCCCGAACACCTACGCCGTGACGAACGGCCTGGTCAACTACGGTGCCGCGCAGTTCCAGTCAATCGACTGGACCGCCGTGGGCTTCAAGTCCTAGCACCACCGCACCGTGGCCGCCTAGGCGGTCACGGTGCGAAGGTCCGGTCCCGTGCTCCCCGGAGTGCGGGACCGGACCTTCGTGTTTGAACGGCATGCGTTTGAACGGTTTGTGCCTCCACGGCAGGCCCTGCCTACGTCAGGATGCTGGCGGCGACAAGTGCCACCAGTACCCCGGTTACGACGACGGACCCTGCGTCCCAGCGGCTCGTCACCACACTCCCGGCAGCGTCGGACGGCAGAGCACGGCCGGGACCGCCACCGGACGCGGAGGCCCTGTCGCTGGCGCCTTGTTCCCAGGCGTTCCAGGCCGACTCGATGCTGGTCTGGCTGTGCGGCAGCTGCACATTGCGGGGGGCACCGGCGGCGGATGAGCGGCCGGCGGCCCGCGCCGCATGGCCGCTGTTGCCTTGGCCCAGTCGCGGGCCCAGCCTGCCCGCGCCCGGGGCGCCCCAGCTGGCGATGCGCCCGGCCGTGGTGTCCAGGCTGACGTTTTGGGCAACGCGCAGGTTCCGCAGCGCGCCAAAGGGGATCCTGTGGACGCGCAGGATGTTCACCACTGCGACGCCCTCCGCCAGGACCACCAGCCGGGGCCGCCACAGCAGCAGGTAAATCCCCCACGCGACCAGCAACAGCGACGGCAGGAAGTGCCAGATGGTCCCGGTCGTGCCCGTCAGCAGCAGGTTCACGGCAAAGAACGCGCAAAAGGTCCAGGCGGCAGCCGCCAGCACCCGGGTGCCGGTTGAATATACGGACACGGGGCCCGCTACAGCCCCCACTGCTCCACGGCGGGCGTCTTCTTGTCCCAGCCCAGGGTGCACACCTTGGCCGTGCCCAGCACAAAGTGGCGGCCGTCACCCGGGGCCAGGCCCAGCCAGCGGGCCGACAGGATGCGCAGGAAATGCCCGTGCGCCACCAGCAGCACATTGGCGGCCATGCTGCCGTCGGGCAGGGGTGCACGCACCCGCCCGACGATGGCATCGGCACGGGCCGCCACGGCGTCGAGCGTCTCGCCGTTGGGCACGCCGCTGTCCCAGATCAGGTAGCCCGGGTTCTCGGCCCGCACCACGGCGCTGTTGATGCCTTCATAGTCGCCGTAGTCCCATTCGACGGCATTCGGCTCCACTTCCGCGTCGGGGAAGCCGGCCAGTTCCGCTGTGCGGCGGGCCCGCTGCAGGGGTGAGGTGAGCACCAGGTCAAAGTCGGTGCCGGACAGGGCAGGACGGGCGGAGCGTGCCTGATCCTCGCCTTCCGCGGTCAGCGGCAGGTCCGTCAGGCCGGTGTACTGGCCGCTGCGGGACCACTCGGTCTCCCCGTGGCGCAGCAGCCAGAGCTTGGGCCCCCCGGGGACCGGAATGTGGGTCAGCGGCGTGGCGCCTTCCGCTTCAAATGCGGGTGTGTTGCTCATGCGTTGGTCCTGTTCTGTTGGGGCACCCGGCGGGCCGGGCCTGTGTGCCGGTTACGAATCGGGCGTCGTGGAGTCGCCGGTGCTGTTGGGAGCGGCCGGGCTGGCGGTTTCGCCCGGATCGGTGTTGGCGGGGGCCCGTGATTCCGGCTGCCGCGCCCACCAGGCGCGCAGCGCGGCTTCGGCGGCTTCCCTGGGCAGTGGACCGTGTTCCATCCGCTCCTCCAGCAGGAAATTGTAGGCCCGGCCCACCGCGGGCCCGGGTTTGAGTCCCAACAGGGCCATGATGGCCCCACCGTCCAGGTCCGGGCGGATTGAGTCCAGCTCTTCCTGTTCGGCCAGCACGGCAATGCGCTGCTCAAGGTCGTCATAGGCAAAGGACAGGCGGTCGGCCTTGCGCTGGTTCCGGGTGGTGACGTCGGAGCGTGTGAGCCGGTGCAGGCGCTCCAGGACGGGTCCGGCGTCGGTGACGTAACGGCGCACCGCGGAGTCGGTCCAGCCGGCGTCGCCATAGCCGTAAAACCGCATGTGCAGCTCCACGAGCCTTGAGACGGCCTTGATGGAGTCGTTGTCGAAACGCAGCGCCTTCATGCGCTTGGCGGTCAGCTTCGCCCCGGCAAGATCGTGGTGGCGGAAGCTGACGGCGCCGCCGGGCTCAAAGCGGCGGGTCTTGGGCTTGCCGACGTCGTGCATCAACGCGGCAAACCGCAGGACAAAGTCGGGGCCGGGCACGGGGCCTTCGGGTCCGCTCTCCAGCGCGGCGGCCTGCTCGAGCACCTGCAGCGAGTGCTGGTAGACATCCTTGTGCCGGTGGTGCTCGTCGGATTCCAGTTTCAGGGCCGGCACTTCCGGCAGCACCAGATCGGCCAGTCCGGTTTCCACCAGGACATCGATGCCGGCGCGCGGGTGGGCACCGCAAATCAGCTTGACCAGCTCGTCACGGACGCGTTCGGCGGAGATGATGCTGATGCGCCCTGCCATGTCCGCCATGGCCCGGTGCACGTCGGGGTGGATGGCAAAACCCAGCTGGGAGGTGAAACGGGCGGCGCGCATCATGCGCAGCGGGTCGTCGGAGAACGACTGCTCCGGGGTGCCGGGCGTGCGCAGCAGGCCCGCGGCCAGGTCGGCGGCGCCGCCGTACGGGTCCACCAGCTCCAGGGACGGCAGGCGCAGCGCCATGGAGTTCGTGGTGAAATCGCGGCGCCCCAGGTCCGCCTCCAGGGACGAGCCAAAGGCGACGGCGGGCTTGCGCGACTCGGGATCGTACGCCTCGGCCCGGTAGGTGGTCACCTCGATGAGGAGGACCACCCCGCTGCGCGCGCGCTTCCGGAATCCGATGGTGCCAAATTCCCGGCCCATTTCCCAGTGCGAATCGGCCCATTTTTTCGCCACCGCCAGGATTTCATCCGGTGTGGCGTTGGTGGTGAAGTCCAGGTCAGGGGAGACCCTTCCCAGGAACAGGTCGCGGACGGGACCGCCCACCAGCGAGAGCTCATAACCGGCGTCGGCAAAGAGGTGCCCCAGTTCAAGGACCACCGGGTCTAAATTTGAGGTATCTGGCGCCATTTGCATAGTTACTTAAGGATGCCAGACTTTTTGGCCCGCCCGCCGCCGGGCCACGGCAACACCGCCCCTGGTGCCGGGCCACGGCCACGCCAGCCCCTTGCCCGCCCTTCGCCCGCGCCGCCGCACCGGCGCGACAGCGGCGGAAAACGGCACCTCTGCCCTGTCATCATCCGAACACAAAGATAGCTAGAGTGGACTTCATGGTCCACCCCGTACCGCGCGCGCCCAAGAGTGGCCCACTGCCACCGGCATTGGGTTCCCGGGCCGTGCCCGCGGTGCAGAACCCCGCCAGCCAGCTGCCCACCGTGGAGGAAATTTCCGCCGGTGGAGTGGTGGTGGAACAGCACGACGGCGGTCTGCGGGTGGCGATCATTGCCCGCATTAACCGCGGCGGCCGGCTCGAGTGGTGCCTGCCCAAGGGCCATCCGGAGGGCGAGGAAACGTATTCGGAGGCCGCCGTGCGTGAAATCGAGGAGGAAACCGGCATTGCCGGGAACATCCTGGCGCCGCTGGGCAGCATCGACTATTGGTTCACTGTCAGCGGCCACCGGGTCCACAAGACGGTGCACCACTTCCTGCTGCGTGCCACGGGCGGCTTCCTGACCATTGAAAATGATCCCGACCACGAGGCCGTGGACGTTGCCTGGGTGCCGATCGCCGAGCTGGGCCGCAAGCTGTCCTTTCCCAACGAGCGCCGCATCACCGATCTCGCCCGGGACCTCCTGCCGGAATACTTTTAGGCCGCCCTTGCCGAAGGACCTGGCCCTGCCAGCGTACTTTCGGGCTCCAGTGAGATGATGGGGACGATGCCTAACGAACCACGGGTGAGAATCCCGGCCAAACCCGCCTTCCCGCCGTCGATCCCGTCCGTCCGGGGACCTGCCCGGGGACCGCTTGGCCGGCGTCCGGCACTCCTGTCGGCCAGGCGGTCGACGGCGCGGGTCCCGGAGCCGCGGGGCCAGGAGGCGCGAGGCCAGGGGGTAGGCACCACACCTGAGCGGGCCACGGCCGCACGCTCCAGCGCCTCCATGGCCGTGGGCACGCTGGTTTCGCGCATCCTGGGCCTGATTAAGGGGGTGGTGCTGGGCATAGCGATCGCCGACACCACCGTGGCCGACGTCTTTGAAGGTTCCAACTACCTGCCCAACATCATCTTCCTGCTGGTGGCCGGAGGCGTGTTCAACGCCGTGCTGATCCCGCAGATCGCCAAGGCAAGCAGGCAGCCGGACAGGGGCAGCGAATTCATTTCCCGGCTGCTGACCCTGGGTGTCACAGGTCTGTTGGTGCTGACCGTGATCGTCACGGCGTTAGTGGTCCCCATCATGGGGACGCTCACGTCATTCTCCGGCGGACAGCTGAAACTGGCCATCACCTTCGGGCTGTTTCTGCTCCCGCAGATCTTCTTTTACGGGCTGTATTCGCTGCTGGGGCAAATCCTCAACGCCCACAACGCCTTCAAGGTCTACGCCTGGGCACCGGTGGTGAACAACGTGGTGGCGATTGCCGGTCTGCTCATGTTCATCCTGGTGGCCGGCAGTTCGCGGTCCCACCAGCACACCGTGGACAACTGGACCATGACCCAGACCCTGTTGCTGGCTGGCACCGCGACGTTGGGGATCGTGGTCCAATCCACTGTGCTCGTCATACCGGTCAAGCGGCTTGGTTTGAAGCTGCGGCCCAAGTTCGGACTGCGCGGCACGGGCCTCGGCGCGACAGCCAAAATCGCCAGCTGGACCATGGGAACCATGGTCATTGGCCAGTTGAGCTACCTGGTGGTCCTGCGCGTCGCCACCATCTCCTCGGGAAGCAAGCCCGACGGCGCCGGCGGCGGTGGAAGCCATATCCCCGGCATCTACGAGCTCAACCGGGCCACCGAGCTGTACATCATGCCGCACTCCATCATTGCGCTGTCCATTGCCACGGTCATGTTCACCGCCATGGCGAGGGCGGCCGCCGCCCACGACTTCACCCGCCTGCGCAGCTCGCTCTCCGCCGCGCTGCGCACCACCGGCGTGGCCACCGTGTTTGCCAGCATCGCGCTCATCGTCCTGTCCGGTCCGCTGGGCATGCTCTTTGGCGGCAACAGCGAAATTTCCGGCCGCCAGATCGCCATCGCCCTGGCCATCCTGGCCATCGGCGCGCCCTTCTTTAGCGTCTACTTCATTCTCAACCGTGTGCACTACGCCCTCGAGGACGCCCGGACACCGTTCCTTATTCAGTGCATCGTGGTTGCCACCAGCGTTGCGATGGTACTGGCCTCCGCCGCTCTCCCACCGCCGCTGATCATCTATGGCTTGGCCGTTAGCTACACGCTCAACAACTTCATTGGCCCCTTCCTCAGCCACCACTACCTGAAGAAGCGCCTGGGCAACTACGGTGGTGGGCTGATCCTGCGCGCCTACATGCGGTTCCTGGCCGCAGCCCTAGTGGCCGGGGTGGTGGGGCTGGTGGCTCTGCGGTTCTTTGGCGGCTCAACTCCCACGGGTTTCCTGTGGACCTCCATCACGGCCTCCCTGGTGACGCTGGCCGTGGTGGGATCCGCCATGGCGGCCGTCTACTTCGTGATGCTCAAGGTCCTTCGAGTCCGTGAACTCGATGACGTTCTGGCGCCTCTGCTTTCCAAAGTCCGTTCCCGGATGACATCCAACGGCTAAAACGCATATATCCGGGCCCCGTACGGGCGCCCAGACACCGGAAATTCCTGTCACATCCGATAGAATCAGTTCAATTACGACCCGCGCACGCAGTGTTCGGGAATCCATGTGAATTTTCAAGGAGGATTCTGTGCCACAACCCATTGATGTGGGCTCCATCCTTGGCGGCCGTTACAAGGTTACCGGCCGCATCCTGGCTTCCGCCGAGGACGACGTCATTTTGGACGGACTGGACCAGGTTTTGAACCGACCAGTCAGTATCCTGGTCTCGGCCGTGGACAATTCACAGAACCTGACCCAGAGCGCCCGCGAGGTTGCCACGGGCGAACGCGTGTCCAATGTGTCCATTCTTGACCTGGGCACCCAGGACGACTCCACGTACCTCATTGCCGCCAGGACCACCCCTGCCGATCTCCTGGATCTGGTGGTCCCCACCGAAGATTCCGAAGAGCAGTACGACGGCGTCTACCACGAGCCGTTCTTCACCGACACCCTCGGGACGGAAATATTCGGTTCGGCCCGCGACGCCGCGCCGTCCGCCGGCGCGTACGTTTACGAAGACAACACCCCGCTGACGCCGGCGCACCCGTCGCCGGTGGTCCGGCGCGCCCCCACGCAGCCGCCCGCTGCCGCGCCACCCGCTCAGGCACCCACGGCTGCCGTTCCGGCCGCCCCCGTGGTTCCGGCGCCCGTTCCCCCTGCCGCAACCACGGCGACGCCGAAGGTCACCTTGTGGGGCGATGATGACTACAGCTACACCAACGACGACCCTGACGCCGCAGCCGCGGAGGAAGCACAGCCCAAAAGGGGTGGCACCTTTCCGGCGGCGGCCCTTTTGGCCAGTGAGGGCTACGCCGCCGCAGACTATGACTCCGAGGGCGACGGCGACGAACCCGACGACGGCAACTCTCCCCGCTCCGGTGGCCGCTGGCTGACCGGGATCATCGTTGCGGTGCTGATTGCCGCCGCCTTGGTCTTCGCCATCTCGCACATCGGTTCGCTGTTCAATGGCGGCAACGTTGCCGGCGGCGACAAGACCACCACCGCATCCCAGCCGTCCACCGGTGCCCAAGCGCCGTCGAAGGCCCCGGCACCCGTAGTTGTCCCGCCGGCCATCAAGGGCATCACCGACATCACCGCCTACCTCCCAGGCGCGGAGCGCTATAACGACATTTTCCTCCCGCGCCTCAAGGACGCCACCGACGGCAACAAGGCCACCTACTGGCCCACCGTTGAATTCTCCAATGACACCTTTGCCGGCGTTGCCGACAGCGCCGACCTGGCCATCGAACTGAAGCAGGAATCCACCATTGGCTCGGTGACCATCAACCAGATTGGCGGCTCCGGCGGACAGTTCAACATTCTCACCAACAGCAAGCCCTCGCTTGACGGTTCCGTGAAGATTGGCAGCGGCTCCTTCAGCGCACCCGACTTCACCTTGAAGGCAGCGGCAGGCGTCAAGGCCAAGTACGTGATCATCAGCTTCACCCAGCTCCCGCGGCTGCAGCCATTCAAGGTGTATCCGTTCGGGCTGAAGATTGCCGAGATCAGCGTCAAGTAGCCCATGTGCCCGGCCCGGGCAGCGCGCGGGCCGGGCACGAACGGAATATTCTGCTTCCCGATCCAGTTGTGCAAGACGTAACAGCAAAAGCCTTCAGAGGCTGAATTTTGAAGGAAGAGGAACACATCCCCGTGACCACGAAAGCTACCCCCGCCAGTGATGTCCGCGACGTCATCATCGTCGGCTCCGGCCCGGCAGGCTACACGGCCGCCATCTATACCGCACGCGCCGACCTCAAGCCGCTCATGATCGCCGGCTCCGTTACCGCCGGCGGCGAGTTGATGAACACCACCGACGTGGAGAACTTCCCGGGCTTCCCCGATGGCATCATGGGCCCGGACCTGATGGAGAACTTCGGCAAGCAGGCCGAACGCTTCGGTACCGAGGTCATGTACGACGACGTTGCTTCCGTTTCCCTTGATGGTCCGGTTAAGTCCGTGGTCCTGGCCGACGGCCAGGAGTTCAAGGCCCGCACCGTAATCCTCTCCACCGGCTCCGCTTACCGCGAGCTGGGCGTTGAGGGCGAGAAGCGACTTGTGGGCCATGGCGTGAGCTCGTGTGCCACCTGCGACGGCTTCTTCTTCAAGGGCCAGAACATCGCTGTCATTGGCGGCGGCGATTCGGCCATGGAAGAGGCCATCTTCCTGACAAAGTTTGCCGATTCCGTGACCGTGGTGCACCGCCGCGACACGCTTCGGGCCTCCAAGATCATGCAGGATCGCGCATTAAACCACCCGAAGATCAAGTTCATCTGGAACTCCGAGGTGGCCAGCGTCGAGGGCGGCGACAAGGTCACGGGCGTCACCTTGAACAACCTGGTCACCGGCGGGAAGAGCGAACTTGCCGTCACGGGAGTATTCGTTGCCATAGGCAACGATCCCCGGGTCGACCTGGTCAGGGATGTCCTGGAGCTGACCCCGGCCGGCACCATCGCCGTCTCCGGGCGGTCCTCGAAGACCTCACTTCCGGGAGTGTTTGCCGCCGGCGATGTTGTGGACCCCACCTATCGCCAGGCCATCACCGCTTCCGGGTCCGGTTGTGTTGCCGCCCTCGACGTGGAACACTACCTTGCCGAGCAGGACTGACTCCTAATTCCGAATTCCTAAGAGAGAGTTGATAACCATGAGCAACGCGAAGAGCGCAACCGACGCAACTTTTACCGACGTCGTCCTTAATTCAGACAAGCCTGTCATCGTCGATTTCTGGGCCGAGTGGTGCGGCCCCTGCCGCAAGGTTGGCCCCATTCTCGATGAAATCTCAGTGGACCATGCCGACAAGGTTGAGGTCGTCAAAGTGGATGTGGATGCCAACCCGGAGATCTCCGCCAAGTACGGAATCACCTCAATCCCTGCCATCTACCTGTTCCAGGGCGGCGAAGTGAAGAACACCGTCATTGGAGCCCGTCCCAAGCAGTACATTGAAAAGGAATTTGCTGACTACCTGCAGTAATGACAACAGGGTAGAAGGTGCTGGGCCGGACATTTGTCCGGTCCAGCACTATTTAACGGCTTCTCCCAGATCGATCCTAAGCGTCAAGTGCGGTATCTGGATTTGCGGGGATCGACCCGCGGCGCGTCCGATATCCCGGGAATTCGAAGCCGGCTGTCTGTTTCACGTGAAACCTTAGCTCTTCTTACAACCTGGGGCCGGCCGTCCCGGACTCCATTGCCAGAACGACAACCACGGCCTGGTAAACCCGCCCCAACGGATCCCCCCGCGACCAGTCGCTCCAACGATTCAATGCCGAGGGCATATTCGCGCAGGGCCATGGACCTCTTGTGCGCCACATTCCTGTTTCGAAGCCGGGCGAGGTTAGTTACCCGGTTCCGTGTAATCGGGTCCGTAAATGATCCGAAGGTATTCACAGCCCCGCGCCTTGATCCCGGGCTGCAACCACAGTCCTTTGGCACCCCGGACAAGATTGGCGAACGGCTTGACCACCATTCCCCCACCGCCGGTTGGTGGGAGGCCCTCCCACCACTGTGTCCCCACGTCAACGGAGGCCTCCTGGCTGACGTCCACCCGCAGCGATCGCATCGGGCGGATTAATTCGGGGTCCGCCTCCACCAAACACCCGCCCAGCCCCAGGTGCCATCCGTGATCCCTGTCGGAGTAGGTGCGTCCGTCACTCACGAGGAGTTGAAAGGGCGCCAGCTGGATGCCCTCGAGCCCGTCCGTCCGATGCCGCAACGTAGTTGAGGTAGGTGGCCACATAGGCCTGGGCGTTGGCGTCCCGCGCAACAGTTAGCAGAAGCTCCTCGTGGACGTCGACACCGTTCAATGATGCCTGTTTAGGCAGCTCCACCGAGTTCCCAATCGCTGAGGTGGCAGCAGCGCCAACGGCGGCATGGTGTCCACTGAGCACGTCCCCCGCTTTGAGGGACCAAGGCAGCAGCTAAGCGTCCAGCAGCAGCCGGTCGGTGTCCAGCTCATGCCAAATCCCCGCCCTTGTCCCCGGCCGAATCAACCCGGCCAAGGAATTCATCGGCCATGTCCTTCGCGAAGAAGTGGCCGGCCGGTGCGCGTATGGACCGTTCCCCTCCAACTATCCGGTGCCCCGAATCGGGCAGGATTCCTGGCCATCAACACCACAGCCCGCGATCCCACGTTCCTCTCCCCGCAGATGTCGTCCAAGCTCCATCCCTGCGGTGGGACCGAAAGGCATCCCGCGGGTGGTCCAGGATACCGCGATGGCTTGAGGCCCCGGAAGAGCTCATGGTGGGAGGAAGATATGGCAACCATCGCGGATCGATGGCTCAGCGGCTCGTGATTTCCAAGGCTTCAGCGGCATGCTGTTCGCGCACGCCAATCCCAGCCGTGGGTTCAGGTCTCGATGAGCTGTCGACCGAGTGCGTCGTCAATCTTGAGCATCCCCGGTTCCCGACCGCGAACGGCTGGCTCTGCGGGGGTCGGCGGCTTCGCCGGTTCGAACGAGGTCCTTTCCACCGGGACGGAGACTGCTACTTGCTTCTCCGGGTTGCGCAAGGCCGTCAGTTTGCCGCCAAAGGTGCAGCCGGTGTCGAAGCAAATGGTCCCATTCACCCATTCGGCCTCCAACGTTGGCGTGTGCCTAGAGGACCGTGACAGCCTCCTGTAGCCCATACCCACGCGTAGCGGAACCGGCGGGCCATATGGTCCGTTTCTCCCGTCATATCGCCATACACGGCGAATGATTGCACCCTGGGCGAGGGCCGGCCACGAACCTTCCTACCCTTGAGGGCACGCACCAGCTTGTCCTCGCGGTTGACGGGCACGGCACGGGCATGGCTCCCGCGGACCATTCCCATCAGCAGGCGCAGCACCCCCGGGATGTCGGGTCCGCGGTTCACCAGATCCCCCACAAACACGGCCCTGCGACCCTGCGCGTGGCTGGCATCAACGTCGCCGATCACGTCAAGGGGGCCGTCATCCCCGGTGAAGTCATCCAACAAGGGATCGCGCCGGAAGCTTGCCGCAGCGATTTCCACCTCGCCTCGAAAGACATGAACGGTGCGGAAGCCTTCCCGTCTCAGGGACTTCAAGGAGTGCCGCAGCTGGTCATGCCGGCGGCGGATGACCGTGGTGCCCAGAATGCGGTCGTCCCTCAATTCGTCCCTTCGCAGGCACACCTCTTCGGGCACGTCCAGCACCACGGCCACCGGCAGGATGTCTTGGTCCCTGGCAAGCTGTACCAGTTCCCGGCGGGCATCAGGGCGCACGTTGGTGGCGTCGACGACGGTCAGCAGTCCGACGTCGAGCCGCCTGCCTGCCACGAAGTTCAGGGACTCAAATGCAGCCTTCTTTGCGGATTGGTCACTCTCGTCATTGGAGACCAGTCCCCGGAAAAAGTCGCTGGAGAGCACTTCGAAGGGGAGGAAGTGGGCGCCGGCAATGTGGACTTTTCCAAGCCACTCGCACGCACCAGCACGCACCAGCACGCACCAGCACCAGCACCCACCAGCACCAGCACCAGCACCAGCAAGCAGAGTTTGGGCATGCCTCGTTCAGCCATCGTCGGCTTCTCCTGAAGAGCGCCAATTGGGTGGGCGAGCCAGCGGTGGGATCGACGGCCCCACCGCACGGAACTCCACGCCGTAGCCGTGGGAAGCGTTGACTGACTCCCCCATTCCTGGAACTGCGGCCTGTTCCATTCGAAGCGCTGGTCGGCGTGCCGCATCGTTCCCGGCGGAAGGGACGGATACAGCCGGTTGTACTCCGCGTTGGGTATTGTCACCACGACTCCCGGGGTCTGGCATGCACAAATACTTTGGCCACCACCGCGGAGAGCCTTTCGGACCCAATGTGCTCAATGGCTTCGATGAGCACGGCCGCGTCCAGTCCGGCGATCCTATCGTCCGCGTACCTCGCCGATGATTGGATCAAGCGCACCCGTTCCCGGTGGCGGTCGCCCACCTCGTCCATGCGCAGTCTGGTCTCACCCCACCCCATCGCCCACGCCGCGACATCAGTGCCAATGAACCTCGTGAAGTGTGGTTCGGCCATGAGGCGCTGCATGGGCGTGCCTTCTCCGCAGCCGATATCAACCACCCGACGGGCTCCCAGGTCCTTCAGTTCTGTCATGACTGCGTCGCCACGCAGCGTGTGCAAGGGGACGACCGTGGACGTTAAATTGACTTCTGCCGGTCCGTCCCCGGCTGTTTTTCCCTCAGCCGAACCGCCTTCGCCCTCAACCATGAGGCTGGCTGCCGCCTCCACCATGTCCCGGTGGTGTGCAAGGTACCTGGTCATGATCAACTCCTTCCCGGGATGGCCGGCCAACCACCCAACGCCGGCACGGAGCAGTTTCGCAATTTCATCATCACCCACCCAGTAGTGTTTCGAATCGGTCAGGACTGGCAGTAGTGCATGGATCTGGAACAACGCGGTCGACAAACAGATCGTCCCGTTCAGTTCCAGATAGACATAGTGCGACTCGCCCCAGCCCGGATATTCGGGATCGAGGGCAATGGTTTCGACATCGACATTCCAGCCAAGGGGTTCAAACAGCCGCCGCACCATTCCGGCACCGCCCCTCGCAGGCACGCCAGTCAGGGCTATCGCTATCGGAATGGCAGCGCCGACCAGTTCCGGACGCGCCTGCAGCGCCCCGTCATAACGGCACGAAAGAACTGCCCCAGGGCCACGGCCGCATGGACGACGAGGCATGCGGCCTATCATTGACGTAATCGTCGAGTGACTCCGCGCCGATGCCGCGCCTCAGGTGCCTGTTTCCGGCCACCGCAATAGAATCGACCTCAACCGACATGACAGCTGTGCAACTGTCCTGGTTTGCTTCGGGGTGGAAAACCTGCGCCGTGCCAACACTGGTTTCAAAGCTCCGTAATTCGCCGGGATGCATATGGAGAAGATGGCCAAGGTCGCTGGCGTTGGGACCGGCGTAGTTGATGGCGACTTTCAAGGTGTCCCCCACACGCAGCGTGGCCAGCGTTGTTGCCACTCTACGGCCGCAGCTGTATTGGCGGCGGCACCGCCAACAAGCACCACGGCGGTACCGCGAATAGTTGAGACCGGCGTGTTTCACGTGGAACCTGATTTTGACTGGTACCTATCCCTCCCAATGGGGAGCCGGTTATGTTTCACGTATGACGCCGCAGCGTCCTTCACACTTCCTCGTACGGGAGGATCGTGTTTCACGTGAAACATGCAGGGCGGGGCGCAAGGCATGTCGCTGTAACCGCTAGCAAGCAATCAGACCATAAACGCGTCGGCGTCCGGTGTCGTCGGGGTCTTAGCTTCCTCCGAGGACCAAACGTCCCCGAATCGAGTACGGAGCGGCGACTGACAAGGCAACTGGTGAGTACCGGCCGCCGCCTTCATCAAGACGAGCACTATGGACGTCACCGCGGAGACCGCCGTTACGGGCTACTGACGGCCATTTGACCCCCCAAAGCCTCACGATGCCCGCGTCTACCCGCGGAAGAGCCGACAGGCCATTAGAAGAGCAGCAGGGAGGTGCCGGCGATCAGAGTCGCTGGAGTCTTTCCCTGCGGGCAGAGGTAGTCTCGCCCCCCCCGCAGGCACGGACGGCCTGCCCCTGCCAGCCGAGGTGCGTGTCCCGGACGTGAATCAGCCACGCGTCAGGTGCCCCTGGGCGTAATAGGGCCTCAGCACAAATTCGGAAAATCTGAACCCCGGTTCCAAGTGTCGGCCGTTGAGTGCTACAGCAATACCCGCATGAATCGGATTCAGATGAACTGTTTTCAGCTGCGGCACGGTCGTCCGTCCACGCCCATGCGGGACTCCACATGCTCGGTGACGATGCCCTCCCAATCTAGGGAGAAGGCACAAGACCAGGCCGTTCATAGCCTCCGGAAGGAGCACGTGAGCTGGATCAGCTCCGACGTTTGCTCTGGTCGGAATTAAATTGGATCGAATACCGCATGACACTGGTGAAGGAGGGAACGCGTGTACCATCCTTCCGGCCTGTATACCATCTTGGATTACCGTCGACAGTTTCACGTGAAACATGAGCCTCGCGACTCGCCGATGATTGAGCCATCATGGATCTCGAGAAAACTCTCGAATCGCCATCGCTGACATTCATGATGTGTTTGGCGTGCCGATCGAGCTATTCATCAAAAGACTAGAACAATGGTGCGCCAGTGTTTCACGTGAAACATGCCCAGCGGGAACAGTATTGACGCCTAGATTTTGAATCTTTGCCATTAAATCCAAATGCATTATGGTCCTTAGAATCAATCCTGGAGAACTCCAAAAACGAGAAAAGCGGCAGTGTTCCACGTGAAACACTGCCGCTAACCTCGAATTGGAATCAGTCCGAGCCGGGTGCCAAGACATCCATGATTCTATTCAGGTCCTCAACTGAGGCGAACTCAATGCTCACCTTGCCCTTTCGGGCACCGAGGGAAATCTTGACGTTCGTATCCAGGCGATCGGACAAGGATCCCGCCAGGAAGTCCAGCCGCTCATGCCGTGGGCTGGGCTTGGTGACTCGAGTCTTGTGATCCTCCGCCGGCGTTCGGTAGAGCTGCACCGCCTCTTCGGTGGCGCGGACCGACATGCCCTCGGAAACGATCTTTTGGGCCAGCTGTTCCATCGCCTCGGACCCTGGCAATGACAGCAGAGCACGTGCGTGCCCGGCCGAAAGAACGCCAGCAGCAACCCGCCGCTGTACAACGGGCGGGAGTTTAAGCAGACGCAGGGTATTGGAGACCTGCGGGCGTGACCGTCCGATCTTATCCGCCAGTTGTTCGTGCGTAGTGCCAAAGTCCTCGAGAAGCTGCTGGTACGCGGCGGCTTCCTCCAAGGGGTTGAGCTGGCTGCGGTGCAAGTTCTCAAGAAGTGCGTCACGGAGTAGGTTGTCGTCCGTGGTGTCCCTGACAATGACAGGTATGGTCGCAAGGCCCGCGGCCTGGGAGGCACGCCAGCGTCTTTCACCCATGACCAATTCGTAGGGCTGATCGCCTTTTTCGGTGGATTCGCGAACCACAATGGGCTGCAGGATGCCAATTTCCTTGACGGAGTGGACCAATTCCGCCATGTCGTCTTCATCGAAGACCGTGCGGGGTTGTTTCCGGTTGGGGTGGATGTCCCCAACGGGAAGTTCCATGAACCGGGCCCCCGGGACTTCAACCAAGACAGTATCCACTGCCCTGGTTGGTGACTTCCGTGGCTCCCGCGTTGCGGGAGGTGTCTTCCTGCCCTTGGGTTCCGGGAAGAACAGGTCCACTGGCCGGCTCGGCAAGGGGGATGAACCGGATTCGTCCTGCGCCGAATTGGGAATCAAGGCACCTAAGCCGCGACCAAGGCCTCTACGCTTGTCGGTCATTGATTTGTCCTCCATAGAACGAGCCCTGGCTAACTGCCAGGCCATCTGAACTGCGTTTTAGAAATGAAGAACACCGTAGGGGTGTTCCATGAGAAGAAGTCTAGCGTTCGGCGAGTTCGGCGGCGGCTTCAAGATACGACAAGGCCCCCGTGGACGAAGGATCGTATGTCATCACTGTCTGCTGGTAGCTTGGTGCCTCGGAAATGCGCACGGAACGCGGTATAAGGGCCCGTAGCACTTGATTCGGGAAGTGCTCACGCACATCGGCGGCAACATGCGCTGCCAAGTTGGTCCGTCCGTCGTACATTGTCAAAAGAATCGTCGACACAACCAAATCAGAATTAAGGTGCTTTTGAATCATTTCGATGTTTTTCAATAATTGGCTGAGTCCCTCCAATGCATAATATTCGCACTGAATGGGGATCATCACCTCATTTGCCGCACAGAAGGCATTGACAGTCAGCAGCCCCAGACTCGGCGGGCAGTCGATGAAAATGAAATCAAGCCGCTGTTCGCCCTCGTCTTCACGGTACTTTACGTACTCATCAATCGCGCGGCGCAACCGCTGCTCACGCGCCACCAGTGAGACAAGTTCGATTTCCGCCCCGGCCAAGTGAATCGTCGCTGGCGCACAATACAGATTGTCGATGTCAGGGCATGCTGCCACAACATCCGACATCGCGAAGTCATTGATCAGCACGTCGTAGATGCTGTCGATCTCGGCATGGTGCGGCACGCCAAGGGCAGTCGAGGCATTTCCCTGCGGGTCGATGTCAATTACCAGGACGTGAAGTCCGGCCGAGGCAAGGGCTGCTGCAATATTAACTGTCGTGGTCGTTTTACCAACGCCGCCCTTTTGATTGGCAACTGTAAGAATGCGGGTCTTTCCTGGCCGTGGCAGCTTCCGTCCCAGGAGCCGTTCGCGTCGTTTCGTTTCGCTGACCAGCTGGCTTGCAATGGGGCTGCTGTGATCAAATTCCTTATCAAATGATAAGCCTCCCCCTGGGGATGTTTCACGTGAAACATCCCCATTAGCGGAAGAATCAACTGCTTTAGGTTGATCGAAGGTATTTGTGTCACTGACTGTCCCGAACCTACCGGCTGCATCAGATCGTGCCGATCCCAACGACATGAATGGTGGGATCCGTTGCGAAGCTGCTTCGCTGCTGGTCACGCTGACACTCTCACTTTCATTTGGCCGGGTTTGCCATCTACTAGCCTATCGGTTCAACCATGGAGCACGGGGGATCAGCGGCGCGCCACCTTGACCCGCACCACCGTGGTGGGTTCAGCAAGAATCTGGGCACCGGCAACCAGTATTTCGGTCTGCACCCCGCCAAACTTCTTGATGGTGTTCGCGGCCTTGGCAATCTCCTCCGCTGCACTGCGCCCCTTGATGGCCAACAATTCCCCCTGGCCGCCAAGAAGTGGAATCATCAAGGGCACGAGGGTGTTTAGCGCCGATACAGCGCGGGCCGTCACCACTTCGCATTCGACCTTCCCAACGGCGGCTTCAGCCCTGGCACGGACGATCTCCACATTATTCAGTCCCAGGTCCATGACCACTTCTTCAAGCCATGTCACCCGGCGTTCCAGGGGTTCGATCAACGTCAGGTATAAGTCCGGACGGGCGACTGCCAGGCAAAGTCCCGGTAGCCCTGCGCCGCTGCCCACATCGGCGACCCTGGCGCCGTTGTCAATCAGCTCCGCCACCACGGCGCAGTTGAACACGTGCCGGCTCCACAGCCGCGGCACCTCCCGCGGACCGATGAGGCCGCGCTCAATGCCCGAGGTGGCCAAGTGCTCCACGTAGCGTGTGGCCAGGTCCAGGCGGCCACCAAAAATCTTTTCAGCGGCAATGGCTTCTTCAGCAGTCAGATCTGCCACAACGGGAGTCCCCTCGCAAGCGGTCCCGCCCACTGGCCAACAGGCAGATGGGCGGGACCGAAAAATTTGTTGAATAATGTGTTTGCCTACTGGCCGGCGGTCACGACGATGTGGCGGCTGGCTCCTTCGCCCTCCGACTCGGACTCCAGACCCAGCTCGGCAATGGCGTCATGGACGATCTTGCGTTCGTACGCACCCATGGCTTCCAATGCCACCGATGCAGTTCCGGCCTTTATTTGTTCCGCTGCATCCTTGGCAATCCGGGTCAATTCGATATTGCGCCGGTCCCGGTAACCGGAGATGTCCAGAACGAGACGGGAGCGGGTGTCCGTTGCGGAAAGCACGCTCAAACGGGTCAGCTCCTGAAGGGCGTCGAGCACTTCGCCGTCGCGGCCCACCAGGTCCTTCAGGGAATCCGTTTCCTCATCCGAGACGATTGAGATGTAGGTCCGCCCGTTGCGCACCTCAATGTCGATGTCACCGTCAATGTCGGCGATGTCCAATAATTCTTCCAGGTAATCAGCTGCAATGTCGCCCTCTTCTTCGAGGCGGCCCGTTCCTGCTGCACCGTCCTGGGGAACAGTTTCTTCGGCGGCAATCTCAGTTTCAGCAGGCATTATTTCTTCTTCCTGTTCTTGCGTTGTGGCTGGTTGCGCTGGAGCTTGGGCGCGGGGAGTTCTTCAACTTCGGCGACCACGGCCTTCTTGGACGCGCCTAGCAGGGGCAGTCCCTTGGCCTCGCGGCGCTTCTGGTATTCCTTGTACGCCGGCGACCCGGGGGTGGGCATGCGGCGGATCACGAAGAACTGCTGTCCCATGGTCCAAATGTTGGTGGTGGTCCAGTAGATCAGCACGCCAATGGGGAAGTTCACGCCGCCGATGCCAAAGACCAGGGGCAATACGTACAGCATCATCTTCTGCTGCTTCATGAACGGTCCCTGCATGGCCTCTTCGGACATGTTCTTGGACATGATCTGCTTTTGCGTAATGAACTGCGAAGCAATCATGGCAATGATCATGATCAGGGACAGCACCACGACGGCCACCGAAAGATCCCCGCCCTGGAGCTGGGGCAGGAAGGCCGCGGAGAGCGGAGCGCCAAAGATGGTGGCATGGTCAAACTGGGCCACCTGGTCCGGGCTCATGGCGCCGATGCCCTTGCCGCTTGCGTTGGCCTTGGCCACACCGGAAAGCACCCTGAACAGGGAGAAGAAGAACGGCATCTGAATCAGCATGGGCAGGCAGGCGGAGAACGGGTTGGTGCCGTGTTCCTTGTACAGCCCCATCTGTTCCTGCGCCATCGCCTGGCGGGACAGCTGGTCGGTCTTGCCCTTGTACTTGGCCTGGAGCTTTTTCATGTCCGGCTGCAGCGCCTGCATCCCGCGCTGCGCCTTGATCTGCTTGACGAAGACGGGAATCAAGGCCCCGCGGATCACCAACACCAGGCCGATGATGGAAAGGGTCCAGGTGACGCCGGACGCGGCGGGGAGCCCGATGTAGGTCAGTCCGTCATGGAACAGCACCATAATCATTGACACGAGCCACTCGAAGGGCGTCAGAATCGTCTGGAGGAAATCCATATTTCTTTTCTATTCTCCTCAAGCCGCCGGGCGGCTTTGTGTCTCCGCCTGAACGGCCAGAAAGTGGTCTGGATGATTCAGTTGGACAATGAAGGGGACCTTGGACGGATCATCCCAGTGGACGTGGACCGGGGAAGGTACCGGATCAAGGCCGCCGGCATTCCAAGGATGGCACCGTACAATGCGCCGGGCTGCGTACCAGGTGCCCTTGACCGCACCATGAACGGTTATTGCTTCAAGGGCGTAGGCCGAACATGATGGAAAAAACCGGCACACCTGCCCATAAATGGGTGAGATGAAGCGCCGGTACAGTTTCAGGACAGCAATCAGGATGTTGCGGGGAAGATGCCAAAAGAACCGTACGACGACGGCCGGTCGGTTGAGTGCGCGACGGACAAGTCTGGCTTGGGTCACGGATATCTTCTCCTTCAATCCTTCAAGCCTCGTCTACTGTAGCGGTGGTGGCATCCAGCTGGACTGCTGTTCCGCCGGAAGTCCCGAAAGCCGGGATGCAACCTTGGAAAATGCCCGCTGGTAGTCGTTGACAAGTTCGCCCCAGGAGGCACCTGCGGAGACGGGCAAGGCCCGCACCACAACATTGACTCCATAGGGATGCGTTCGAACGCTCTCAACAGCTATTTCCCTTAGTCTCCTCTTAACGAGATTCCGGGTCACAGCGTTCCCAACGGTCTTCGACACGATGAATCCAACCTGGCTGGGTTCATCGGGCAAAGTAGACACCATATATAACACTAAGTTCCGGCGTCCATTGCGGACGCCGGAACGTACAGTATGTGAGAAAGCAGCGGCTGTCCGCATTCTGTTTCTGGTGGCCAGCACCCTGCGATCAACCGCTACTTCTGTAAGGCTCGACGGATCGTCAAGCAGTTATTGGTTTAGGCCGACAGTTCGATGCGACCCTTGCCACGGCGTGCGGCCAAAATGGCACGGCCGGCGCGGGTACGCATGCGAAGACGGAAGCCGTGCTTCTTGGCACGACGGCGGTTGTTCGGCTGAAAAGTCCGCTTGCTCACGGTAGTTACTCCAAGACAATCTAAAGATGCGCCTTGCCCGAAGCTAAGTAAGGGGAAGAACAGGCCGACGCTAAGTATACGGATGCCTGCTTTTCACTCCTTGTACAAGGAGCCCGCGCAAGAGCGCAAAGCAGACACATGGGACTTCATAACGTTAGGTCATGGCGGACCCGCCAGTCAAACGGCGGTGTTCCGGCGGCCATGCCGTGTATGACGGATTTGTCCCGGAATTCCAGCGTCGCTGGCGGAGGCTGTGCAAACTTCCGTGGATAACCCGTGGAAAAACTGTGTGGACGGCGTCTGGCAGGATCCTGCTGTGTGACATTTATCCACAAGCAGTTTTCCCCGCTATCTTCTGTCGTTTTCATACCTTAGGCTTGGCCCGTGGCAAGTTATCCACGGCTGTGAATAACTCTGTGGATGACGGTTGTTGGCTCAACCTTCCTCACTCGCCGGCGACCGCCGGCGATGTAAGGGAAGTCACAGGGCAATGAGCGCGTATATACGAGATTCCGGTGGGTTTGACCACCGGCAGTGAGGTGGAGCAGTCAATGAGCACTGAGGAAATCAATGACGTTGGTAGTTCCTGGCGCAGGGTTATCCGCATTCTCGAACGGGACGACCGGGTGTCACCGCGGCAGCGCGGCTTTGTTGTCCTCACCCAGCCGCAGGGTCTCATTGGCAACACCCTCCTCGTGGCCGTTCCCAACGAATTGACCCGGGAAGTCCTCCAAACCCAGCTCAACAAGGTTTTGGTTGACGCCCTGCGGCAGGTCTTCCCGGAGGAAATCAGCTGCGCCTTCAGCGTCAACGCGGATTTGACAGCTCCCGTGAAGGAAAAAGAGACGGTCCCGGAGCCCGTCCCCGCCCATCCCGAACGAAACGAGCGGATCGACCGGTCCGAACCGCTCGAAAACATCTCAAGGCCTTCACCCATGCTGCCCAGCACCTCACACGAATTTGGGCGCCTCAACCCCAAATACGTCTTCGACTCCTTTGTGATCGGATCATCCAACCGCTTTGCACACGCCGCCGCGGTGGCCGTGGCCGAGGCCCCCGCCAAGGCCTACAACCCCTTGTTCATCTACGGTGACTCAGGCCTGGGCAAGACTCACCTTCTTCACGCCATTGGCCACTATGCCCGCCGCCTCTACACAGGCATCCGCGTTCGATATGTGAATTCGGAGGAATTCACCAACGACTTCATCAACTCCATCCGCGATGACGAGGGTGCCAGCTTCAAGCAGCTCTACCGCAACGTGGACATCCTGCTCATCGACGACATCCAATTCCTGGCCAACAAGGACGCCACCCAGGAAGAGTTCTTCCACACCTTCAACGCCCTGCACAACCACAACAAGCAGGTGGTCATCACCTCTGACCTTCCCCCCAAGCGGCTCCAGGGCTTTGAAGAGCGCATGCGGTCACGGTTTGAGTGGGGCCTGCTGACGGACGTGCAGCCGCCGGAACTGGAAACGCGCATCGCCATTTTGCGTAAGAAAGCCATTGGGGAAGGCTTGTCCGCCCCCGACGACGCCCTTGAATACATCGCGTCGAAGATTTCCACCAACATCCGCGAGCTTGAAGGCGCACTTATCCGGGTGACCGCGTTCGCCAGCCTCAACCGCCAGCCGGTGGATGTGGGCCTGGCTGAAATGGTCCTGAAAGATCTCATTACCGACGACGGCGCCCAGGAAATCACCTCCACGGCGATCCTGGGTCAAACGGCCGCCTACTTCAATATTTCCCTGGAAGAGCTGTGCAGCAAGTCCCGGACCAGGACCCTGGTCACGGCCCGCCAGATTGCCATGTATCTGTGCCGCGAGTTGACGGACATGTCCCTGCCCAAGATCGGCCAGGAATTTGGCGGACGCGACCACACCACTGTTATGCACGCGGACCGCAAAATACGTGAACTCATGGCAGAGAGACGCGCGATCTACAACCAGGTAACCGAGCTGACCAACAAGATCAAGCAGCAGCAGCGCGAAGGGTGAGCTCGCGCATCGGGCGAAGATTTTCAGTAATTAACAGTTGTGGATAAGTCTGTGGACATTTAGGTGCACAACCAACGAACTCCTGCGGATAACTACCCGTCCGGCTGTGGATGCCAAATTTGGCGCAAAAAGTTCTCCACCGACACCCACAACCGACAACGGAACAGCCCCACAAATTGTGCACAGGGCAGATCGCCCGGATCCTGCAGACCAGCACGGTTATCCACAGTATCCACAGGCCTTATTAACACTACCAATCCCAATAATTCTTCGTTTCAAACAACATTTTCCTTCCACGCCATCCCCGGCCTGGGCAGGGCGAATGACAATGTCAGTCTCGGCTGGTCAAAGGGCTAAGCTGTCTGCAAGCATGTAATTCCACAGTGGAACTTCCAGGTCCCAAAAGGGCTTTGGGATTCCACCTCCGTCACACCACACTTTTCGCACGATGAAAGGCGGCACCCTTCCGTGAAGTTCCGAGTCGAACGGGATGTTCTGACCGAAGCAGTCAGCTGGGCCGCACGTTCCTTGTCACCCAGGCCTCCGGTGCCCGTGCTGTCGGGACTCCTGCTCAAGGCGGAGGCTGGCACACTGAGCCTGGCCAGCTTTGACTACGAAATTTCAGCCCGGTTGGAAATTCCTGCCGACATCGCCGAGGAAGGCACCATTCTTGTATCGGGCCGGTTGCTGGCAGACATCTGCCGCAGCCTTCCATCGGCTCCGGTCGATGTCGAGACCGACGGATCCAAAGTGACACTCACCTGCCGCAGCAGCCGGTTCCATCTGGCCACCATGCCCGTCAACGACTACCCGGAGCTGCCGGCCCTGCCTGAACTCAGCGGAACCGTCGACGGTGAGGCATTCGCCCAAGCGGTTTCCCAGGTGATCATTGCCTCCAGCAAGGACGACACCCTACCCATCCTTACCGGCGTGAAGATGGAAATTGAAGGCGACTTGATCACCTTGCTGGCCACCGACCGCTACCGGCTGGCATTGCGCGAAATTCGCTGGAACCCCACATCGCCGGGCATCTCCACCGGGGCGCTGGTCAAGGCCAAGACCCTCAGCGAAGTTGCCAAGACCCTGGGTGGTTCCGGAAACATCAACATCGCCCTCTCCGACAACAGTGAATTGATCGGCTTTGAAAGCGGCGGACGCCGTACCACGTCGCTGCTGGTCGACGGCGACTACCCCAAGATCCGCTCACTTTTCCCGGACAACACCCCCATTTACGCCACCGTGGAAACAACCACCCTGTCCGAGGCAGTGCGACGGGTATCCCTCGTTGCAGAACGCAATACCCCGGTCCGCCTGATTTTCACCGACGGGCAGCTCACCTTGGATGCCGGAACCGGCGAGGATGCCCAGGCGTCCGAAAACCTGGAAGCGACTCTGGTCGGGGAGGAAATCACGGTCGCCTTTAACCCCCACTACCTCAGTGAGGGCCTGAACGCGTTTGACAGCAAATACGTCCGCTTCTCCTTCACATCCGCGCCAAAACCGGCCATGCTGACGGCCCAGGATGACATCGATGGCGAGAACAGCGACGATTACCGCTACCTGGTCATGCCTGTAAGGTTGCCGAACCAATAGCTTCATCCTTAGTGCTTTAGTACCATCGCCAACCAGAAATGAGAAACGCCGTGCACGTCGGACTTGTCGGACTTGGAAAAATGGGCTTCAACATGCGGGCCCGCATGCGTGCGGCGAACATTGAGGTGACGGGCTATGACCGCAATCCTGACGTCACGGACGTTCCCGATCTGGCGGCCCTGGTAGCAGCCGTTCCGGCGCCGAGGCTGATCTGGGTCATGGTGCCGTCCGGTGATGTCACGGATTCGGTCATCACGGAACTGTCGGCACACATGGACGCCGGGGACTTGATCGTCGACGGCGGAAACTCGCGCTTTACCGAGGACCAAAGGCATGGATCCCTCCTGGCGGAAAAGAAGATTGGCTTCATGGACGTCGGCGTTTCCGGCGGCGTCTGGGGACTGAAGAACGGATACGGCCTGATGGCCGGGGGTTCGGTGGAAAACGTGGAATGGGCGATGCCCATCCTGGATGCCCTGCGCCCCGAGGGTGACCGTGCCGACAGTTTTGTCCATGTAGGCGACGTCGGAGCTGGCCACTACGCCAAAATGGTGCACAACGGCATCGAGTACGGGCTCATGCAGGCCTATGCCGAAGGTTACGAACTGTTGGCCAAGAAGGAAATCATCCAGGACCTGCCCGGCACCTTCCGCGCTTGGCAGAAGGGCACCGTGGTCCGCTCCTGGCTGTTGGACCTCATGGTCAAGGCCCTTGATGAGGATCCGGGACTTGAGAGCATCGACGACTACGTCGAAGACTCCGGTGAGGGACGCTGGACCGTGGAGGAGGCCATTGCCAACGCCGTGCCTGCCCCCGCGATCACGGCCGCCTTGTTCGCCCGGTTCTCCTCCCGCGAGGACAACTCCCCGGCCATGAAGATGGTTTCAGCCCTGCGCCACCAGTTTGGTGGACACGCCACCAAACCAGCCGGCTCCTAGCCCACCACCAACAAGGCTAAGCAGTACGCGTGTTTCTTGAGCATCTTTCCCTGACGGATTTCCGCAGCTACGCACAGGTTGACCTCGAGCTGTCCCCTGGCGTAACGGTCCTGCTGGGATCCAACGGGCTTGGCAAGACGAACCTGGTGGAGGCCATCGGATACCTGTCCAGCCTGTCATCCCACCGGGTCAGCGCGGATGCGCCACTGTTGCGTTTTGGCACCGAACAGGCGCTGATCCGGGCCAAGCTGGTGCGGGGTGCGCAAAAGCTGGTGGTGGAGGTGGAAATCAATGCTTCCCGGGCCAACCGCGCACGTATAAACAGGGCCAACCCCATCCGGGCCAGGGACGTTCTGGGTATCTGCCGCAGCGTCCTTTTCGCCCCCGAAGATTTGGCGCTGGTCAAGGGGGACCCGGCCAACCGCCGTCGTTTCCTGGATGACTTGCTGGTGGTGCTGATGCCCAGGCACGCCGTCACCCGGCAGGAGTACGACAGGGTCCTCAAGCAGCGTAATGCCTTGCTGAAGTCCGCCCGGGCGGCGCACTTTTCACGCAGTGGAGTCAATGAGGGACATCTGTCCACCCTGGATGTATGGGACGCACACATGGCGGACGCTGCCGCCAATCTTCTGGCAGCCAGGCTCGAGCTGGTAAACCGCCTGCGACCGCACATGGCCGAGGCCTACGCACAATTGACAGACGGTTCCAAGCTGCTGCAGGCCATTTACCGCAGCAGCCTGGATGATTTCGGGAGTTTGGCCATCCCGCACGACGCCGGGGTCCCCGGGGAGTCCGGGACCCCATCCGCACCTTCCGGAGCGGCGGTGGAGGATCTGTCGTTGTGCAGCGTGAAAGAACTTACCGAAAAGTATGTGTCCGCACTTGCTGCCTCCCGCACCCGTGAACTTGAACGGGGCATGTCCCTGGTGGGGCCGCACCGCGACGAGCTGGAACTGCTTTTGGGGTTGGCACCGGCCCGCGGCTACGCCTCGCACGGTGAATCGTGGTCCGTGGCACTGTCCCTCCGTTTGGCGTCATTTTATGTCCTGGGTGAAGACTCCCACATTCCCGGAAACCAGCCGATCCTCATCCTTGACGACGTCTTTGCGGAACTGGATGCGCAGCGGCGGCGCAAACTCGCGGCCATGGTGGGCAGCGCCGAACAGGTGTTGGTGACTGCTGCCGTTGCGGGGGACGTTCCCGAAGAATTGGCCGGCGCGCAGGTAAAGGTCATTCCCGGTGGTGTCATCGCCCCTGGCGACGACGCGGGGAGAGCGGTCCAGGCGGCGCCGCGCCACGGTGCGCCCAGCGAGCATGAAGCAACGTCCGATGGCGACTGACGGTTCCGCCAAAAACCGCGGCAGCGACGACGCAACCGGTCGCAAGAGCCGGCTGGAGGCAAAAGCGAAGGACCACGTTACCGAGGTTGACGCTCCGCAGGCGGCGTTGAACCGGATGCGGACCATCGCAAAAAGCCGCGGCGAACTGCGGATACCCCGTGGCCGCCTCGGAGAGAAATCCGTGCCCAAGGCCAAACGTGCGCCATTCCTGGATGCGCTGGATGGCGGGCGGGACCCACAGGGACTGGGGCGGGTGGTCAGCCGGCTCGTGTCAGACCGCGGCTGGAGTTCGCCCCTGGCGGTTGGCTCTGTCATGGCGCAGTGGGACACCCTGGTGGGGGTGGATATCGCCGCACACTGTCGGCCGGAGAGTTTTGAGGTCACCACTTTGCATGTGCGCTGCGATTCCACCAGCTGGGCCACCCAGCTAAGGCTCCTGTCATCCTCGCTTCTGGCCAAGTTTGATAACGAACTGGGAGTCGGCGTCGTGACCAGGATCCTTGTCCTGGGTCCGGCCGCGCCCAACTGGCGCAAGGGCTTCCGCAGCGTCAAGGGACGGGGACCGCGGGACACTTACGGATAGCGTGGGGCAGGGAGATCCGGCGGGCGCGGAAAACTTGCCAGTTGCGCTGTAGGGCGGGTGAAACCACTCCAGGCGTACATCCCCTCACAAAGGGCTCAACGATTCCATTCCAGGGGGCATTTCTCGCGTCCCAGAGCACGTTTGTGCCGGTTTGTGCGCTTCCACAAGGTAGAATTGGAAGGAGGACCGCCTCTCTGCGGTGCCATGGCTTGAATCATGGCACCGGTTGAAGTGGTCAACATGAGTCTTCCAAGGGCAGGAAAGTGCACGGGGCTGCGGTCTTCGTGACATGCCCGCCGGTGGCAATCCAGCGAACTATCTAAAGGGGTCGAACGCGCCTGTGACTGAGAATAATCCGGAGAACCCGGAGAACCCGGGGAACGCGATGAATGCGGACGTGGAAGGCCCCGTTTCCGGGGATGCCGTTGCACAACAGGCGCCCCCTGCCGAGGTTCCCCACTATGATGCCAGCGACATTACAGTGTTGGAGGGACTGGAGGCCGTGCGGAAACGTCCCGGCATGTACATTGGCTCCACCGGGTTGCGCGGCCTGCACCACCTCGTTTATGAAGTGGTTGACAACTCAGTGGATGAGGCCCTTGCCGGGTATTGTGACCACATCGAAATTACGCTGACCGGCGACGGCGGGGTCAAGGTGGTGGACAACGGCCGCGGCATTCCCGTGGACATCCACCCCACCGAGGGCAAGCCCACCGTTGAAGTCGTCATGACCATCCTGCATGCCGGCGGAAAGTTTGGCGGCAGCGGATACGCCGTGTCCGGCGGCCTGCACGGTGTGGGCATCTCCGTGGTGAACGCGCTGTCCAGCCGTGTCGAGACTGAGATCCACCGCCAGGGATTTGTGTGGCGCATGAGCTTCGCCGACGGCGGCAAGCCCCAGGGCACACTGGTCAAGGGCGAGGCTACGACCGAGACGGGCACCACGCAGACGTTCTACCCGGATGCAGGAATTTTCGAGTCGGTCGAGTTCGATTTTGAAACACTGCGTGCCCGTTTCCAGCAGATGGCCTTCCTGAACAAGGGGCTGAAGATCACGCTGACCGACGAGCGCGTTGATGAGGTCGTGGACGAGGACCCGGACCTGGATGCCATTCCCGAAGGCAAGGACGTCACCACCGGCAAGCGGGAGGTGGTGTACATGTACGTTGACGGACTGTTGGACTACGTCAAGTACCTGAACTCGTCGAAAAGGTACGAGCCGGTGCACGAAGACGTGATCGCCTTTGAAACCGAGGATACAAGCCGGCACATGGCGGTGGAACTGGCCCTGCAGTGGACCACGTCCTTCTCCGAAAGCGTGCACACCTACGCGAATACCATCAACACCCATGAAGGTGGAACCCACGAAGAGGGTTTCCGCGCGGCCATGACCTCCTTGATCAACCGTTACGCACGGGAAAAGCAGATCATCAAGGAAAAGGATGACAACCTTACCGGCGACGACATCCGCGAAGGACTCACCGCCGTGATCTCCGTCAAGCTCAGCGAACCACAATTTGAGGGGCAGACCAAGACCAAGCTGGGAAACTCCGAGGTCAAGGGATTTGTCCAGCGGGTGGTCACCGACGGCCTCGGCGACTGGCTCGGACGCAACCCGGGGCCGGCCCGCGACATCATCCGCAAGGCCATCCAGGCATCGCAGGCGCGCATGGCGGCCCGCAAGGCCCGTGAAAACACACGCCGGAAGGGACTGCTGGAATCCGGAGGCATGCCGGGCAAGCTCAAGGACTGCCAATCCAAGGACCCGGCGCTGTCAGAAATTTACATTGTTGAGGGTGACTCCGCTGGCGGCTCGGCCGTCCGTGGGCGGAATCCCACCACACAGGCCATCCTGCCCCTGAGGGGCAAGATCCTCAACGTGGAGCGCGCCCGCCTCGACCGGGCGCTGGGCAACGCGGAGGTCCAGGCCATGATCACGGCATTTGGCGCCGGCATTGGCGAGGATTTCGACGTCGACAAGGCGCGCTACCACAAGATCGTCTTGATGGCCGACGCCGACGTGGACGGCCAGCACATCACCACGCTGCTGCTGACGCTGCTGTTTCGCTACATGCGGCCGTTGATTGAAAGCGGCTATGTGTATCTGGCCCAGCCGCCGCTGTACCGGATCAAGTGGTCCAACGCCCCCCATGACTACGTGTTCAGTGACAAGGAGCGCGACGCCGCCCTCGCTGCGGGAGCCGCGGCCGGCCGACGGATCCCCAAGGATAACGGCATCCAGCGCTACAAGGGTTTGGGCGAGATGGACTATTCGGAACTGTGGGACACCACCATGGACCCGGCCCACCGCACCCTGCTTCAGGTCACGATGGACGACGCCGCGGAAGCCGACCAAACCTTCTCCATCCTGATGGGTGAAGACGTGGAATCGCGACGCAACTTTATTCAGCAAAACGCCAAGGACGTCCGGTTCCTCGATGTCTAGGCCGGGCACTGCATTCCCGGACATGAATATGATGAACCAGACATATATTGGGATTGGAATATAAACGACTATGAGTGATGAAACCCCTGAGAATCCCGGTTCAGAGAACATCGACGGTTCCGGCGAAGTGGTCCTGACAGGCGATGTACTGCATGACAAGGTCGAACAGATCGACCTGCAGGAAGAGATGAAGCGGTCCTACCTTGACTATGCCATGGCGGTCATCGTGGGCCGTGCCCTTCCGGATGTGCGTGATGGACTGAAGCCGGTCCACCGCCGCGTCCTGTACGCCATGTTCGACGGCGGCTACCGCCCGGACCGCTCCTTTAACAAGTGTGCCCGCGTGGTGGGCGAGGTCATGGGCCAGTACCACCCGCACGGCGACTCATCGATTTACGATGCCCTTGTCCGCTTGATCCAGGACTGGACCATGCGTTACCCCCTGGCCCTGGGTCAGGGCAACTTTGGCTCCCCCGGGAACGACGGCGCGGCCGCACCCCGTTACACGGAAACCAAGATGGCTCCGCTGGCCATGGAAATGGTTCGGGACATCGACGAGGAAACCGTTGATTTCCAGGATAACTACGACGGCAAGAACCAGGAGCCGACGATCCTGCCGGCGCGGTACCCGAACCTTCTCGTCAACGGTTCCTCCGGCATCGCCGTCGGCATGGCCACCAATATCCCGCCGCACAACCTGCGTGAGGTTTCCGCGGGCGTGCAGTGGTACCTGGCCAACCCCACAGTCAGCCGCGAGGAACTGCTTGAGGCGCTCATCGAGCGCATCAAGGGACCGGACTTCCCCACGGGCGCTCAAATCCTTGGCCGCAAGGGTATCGAGGACGCGTACCGCACGGGCCGCGGCTCCATCACCATGCGCGCCGTGGTCAACGTCGAGGAGATCCAGGGTCGCACGTGCCTGGTGGTCACCGAGCTGCCCTACCAGGCCAACCCGGACAACCTGGCCATCAAAATTGCCGAACTGGTCAAGGACGGCAAGATCTCAGGCATTGCGGACCTCCGCGATGAGACCTCCGGGCGCACGGGCCAGCGTCTCGTCGTCGTGCTTAAGCGTGACGCCGTCGCCAAGGTGGTCCTCAACAACCTGTACAAGCACACGCAGCTGCAGGAAAACTTCGGTGCCAACATGCTGGCCATCGTGGACGGTGTGCCACGCACTCTGCCGCTGGATGCGTTCATCCGGCACTGGGTGACGCACCAGATGGACGTCATTGTCCGGCGCACCCGCTTCCGCCTGCGGAAGGCCGAGGAGGAAGCACACATCCAGCGTGCCCTGCTGAAGGCACTCAATGCCCTCGACGAGGTCATCGCACTGATCCGCCGCTCGTCCACCTCGGAGGAGGCGCGCGACGGCCTGATGGCACTGCTGGACATTGACGAGATCCAGGCCAAGGCCATCCTGGACATGCAGCTGCGCAAGCTCGCTGCCCTGGAGCACCAGAAAATCCAGGACCGCAGCGACGTACTGGAAACCATGATCACCGAATTCAACCGGATCCTGGCCGACCCCGAGGTACAGCGCGGCATTGTCAGCGACGAACTTGCCGACATCACCGCCCGCTATGGTGATGACCGCCGCACCGAGATCATGATGGGCTACGACCCCAACATGAGCATGGAAGACCTCATCCCCGAAGAGGAGATGGTGGTGACCATCACCCGCGGCGGCTACGTCAAGCGCACGCGCAGTGACAACTACCGCACGCAGCACCGCGGAGGCAAGGGCATCAAGGGCGCGCAGCTGCGCGGCGACGACGTGGTGGAACACTTCTTCGTGACCACCACGCACCACTGGCTGCTGTTCTTCACCAACCTGGGCCGGGTCTACCGGGCCAAGGCGTACGAGCTGGCCGAGGCCGGGCGTGATGCCAAGGGACAGCATGTGGCGAACCTGATGGCGTTCCAGCCGGATGAAAAGATTGCCCAGGTCATGGAACTCAAGGACTACCAGCAGTCACCGTACCTGGTGTTGGCCACGCGGAACGGACTTGTGAAGAAGACCCGCCTGGAGGACTACGACACCAACCGTTCCGCCGGCGTCATCGCGATCAACCTGCGCGACGACGACGAACTGGTCTCCGCACAGCTGGTCTCCGACACCGACGATCTCCTGCTCGTCTCGCGCAAGGGCCAGTCCATCAGGTTTACCGCCACCAACGAGGCCCTGCGCCCCATGGGGCGGGCCACCTCCGGTGTGACAGGAATGAAATTCCGCGAGCGTGACGAACTCCTGGCGGCCAATGTTGTCACTGACGATTCCTTCGTGTTCATTGTGACGGAGGGCGGCTACGCCAAGCGTACGGCTGTCTCCGAATACCGCCTACAGGGCCGTGGCGGCCTGGGGATCAAGGTCGCGAAGCTTGTTGAGGACCGCGGAGACCTGGTCGGCGCCTTGATCGTCCGGGAAGACGACGAGGTCCTGGTGGTAATGAGCGGTGGAAAGATTGTCCGTTCCGACGTCGCCGAAGTACCGGCAAAGGGTCGTGACACCATGGGTGTCATCTTCGCCAAGCCGGACAAGAACGACCGCATCATTGAAGTGGCCCGCAACAGCGAACGTGGACTCGACAATGACGACGATGCGGAAAATGGGGAAATACCGGCCGATGAGGGCGGCACTGATGGCGACACCGGCGTCGAGCCTGCGGCTGATACCGTGGATAATGACGCTTTTGAAGCAAACGTCCAGCCTGATGAAGTACCGTTAAACGACCATGACGCAACAAATGGAGGTACCGATTGAGCACGAATAACCCGAATCCGCGGCCAGGTACCGCCCCGCGGGTAAGTGCACCGGCCCGCCCAGCGCAGCGTCCTGGTACGCCCGTTGCCACCAAGGCAGCGCCCTCGGCAACCAAATCCGCGCCCGTCGCTGCCAAGCGGCCGGCACCCGCCCGGCCACCACTGGTCAAGCCCGCACCCAAGGCCAAGGCCCGGCGCGCGCGCCTGCTGGTCAGCAAGGTGGAACCGTGGTCTGTGCTGAAGATGGCCTTCCTGTTGTCCGTTGCACTTGGCATCATCACCGTGGTTGCCGCCATTGTTCTGTGGTCCGTGCTGGACGTCATCGGCCTGTTCGACAAGGTCAATGCCCTCATGACGGATATCCAGGGCTCCGAAGGCGGTGCGGCGTTCGACCTGATGAAGTTCGCATCACTGGGCCAGGTCGCGTCATACTCCACCATCATCGCGGTCGTCAATGTGGTGCTTTTGACCACACTCTCCATGCTGTCGGCCGTGCTCTACAACATCTCAGCCACGCTGGTGGGCGGCATTGGTGTAACCCTCACCGACGACTAATAATCCCCCAAATTTCGTGAGTTGGCGGGCCCGGCAGTATGCCGGACCCGCCGATTTGTGAGTTTGTGATTGTGTGGGGTAAAGTTTTATCTCGGCCCGATGAGGGCTGATGAGGGCGCATAGCTCAGGCGGTTAGAGCGCTTCGCTGATAACGAAGAGGTCCCAGGTTCAAGTCCTGGTGCGCCCACCGAATCTACCGTTTTTTGTAAAGGCAGGATGCGTTGTGAAGAAGTTGCTGATATTCATCACAGCTCTTGGCGCAGCAGTCCTGGTGAACAAGAAGTGGCAGGATTCAAAGGTTGCGAAGGCAACCTGGAGCAAGGCGACGGACACCGTCAACTAGCTTCGCAAAAAGATTCAAACACCCCATGGGGGCATGGCGCAATTGGTAGCGCACCTGCTTTGCAAGCAGGGGGTTCGGGGTTCGAGTCCCCGTGCCTCCACCATGGAAATTCACCCCGGTCCCCGCGGACCGGGGTGAATTCGTTTAAAGCGGACTGGCGGCCACAAGTTGTGAATGTGCCGGTTCAACTGGTGTCGGCTTCCAGACCGAAAGCAGCACCCTGCGTTTTCCCTTCAGTGACCTACTGTTGAGACGTGATCTTGTTCCTGGCCGTCATCGGCATTTTGGGTGTTTCGGCTTCGGGGCCGATCATGGCCGCCACGGCCGCACCGGCCCTCACCATCGCTTTTTGGCGCAACGCCCTCGGCGCGGTGGCCATGGGCACCCCGGCCTTGCTGGGCAACCGGAATGGCATCAAGAACCTCACCCGCGACGAGCTAAAGTGGTCAGCCATCGCAGCCACGGCCCTGGCCCTGCACTTCGCCTGCTTTGTCACGTCCGTGAAGTTGACCAGCGTGGCAGCGGCGACAGCACTGGTGTGCCTGCAGGCCGCCTGGATTGCGCTTTTCCAGTGGGTACGTGGACGCAGGCCCGCCCGGGCCATCATTCTGGGGTTGGGCGTCGCCTTGGCCGGCGTTGTGGTCATCACCGGCTTTGATGTGGGAGTGTCCGGCCAGGCGCTCCTGGGAGATGTGTTGGCACTGGCCGGGGGCGCCCTCGCCGCCATCTACACCCTTGCCGGGTCCAGGGCCCGTAAAAGCATGTCCACCACCCTTTACACGGGCATTTGCTACTCCATGGCCTCGCTGCTGCTGCTGGGCCTGTGCCTGGTATTTCGCCAGCCGCTCATCAGCCTCCCGCCGGAGGCATGGTGGGGGATTCTCGCCGTAACCGTTGCGGCGCAAATCTTCGGGCACACCATTTTCAACCACCTGCTCGCCACCATTTCACCGTTGGTGGTTTCCATGATGATCCTGCTGGAAATTCCCGGGGCTGCCCTCCTCGCCGCGTACTTCCTCGGTGAAACGCTTCCGTCCGGCACCTATTGGGGGCTCGGGCTGATCATTGCCGGCCTCGCCGTGGTGGTGACGCGGCAGGGCCGGGGCGGTATCCGGAGCAAACAAAAGGGGCCCGGACCTTGACGGTCGCGGGCCCCTTCCCTGCAGCTGCGCTTCGAGGAAGGCGGCTGCCGATCGGGCTCGTTACTTGTTGGGGTCCTTGGGCTTGGGGGTGGAGTCCTTGACGGTTTCCTCCGCAGCAACAGGGGCAGCCTCCGCCTGGGCATCCACCGCAATGGTGGGGCTCGGGGTGTCCTTGGCAACGGCGTCGTCCGCGGGAACAGGTGCCGGGACCTCCGCTTCCCGGGCCGGGACGACGGCGGGGGCGGGCGCCGCAGCGGGCACGGTTACGGGGGTCTTCCACGGGTCCGGAACGGGCTTGGAAGCCTTCCAGGCAGCGACACCGGCGGCTGTTGCGGCCACCAGGACGCCGGCCACGATCCAGCCCTTGCCGCTCTTTCCTTGGCGCTTCTTGAGCTCCGCAGCAGCGGTTTTGGCGCCCTTGGCAGCAGCCTTCTCCGCCTTCTTGATGGCCTTCTTGCTCCCGGACAGCTTGGCCACGACCAAGTCAACCTGCTCAGATGTCTTGGCGTTGTCCAATGCGGCGGCCACGGCGCTGGCAGCATCGCCGAGCTTTTCCGAGAACTTCGGAATGTATTCGCCTACCACTTTGTCACGGGCAGCCGCGATGGCCGGTGTTGCGTGGTCCAGGGCCTCCTGCATGCGCGGTCCGGCCTCATCCACTGCCTCGGATATTTTGGGCGCCAGCCGCTCCAGGCCACCCTGCAGTTTCGGCGTAACGGCGGCGACGCCGTCGGCCGTGTACCGGGCAGCCTTCCGGATGCCGTCCTGGACGATGGGCGAGGCGGCGTCGAAGCCCTTTTCAATGCGGGGCGCGGCCCAGCCCCAGGCGGCCTCCACGCGGGGCGCCGTCCATTCCTTGGCGCTTTCCACACGGGGTCCGGCCCAGTCACGGGCATTGTCCACCCCGGCATTCAGCGAGTCTTCCAAGCCATGGGTAAAGCGGTCTTTGCTCTTCACGTTTTTCCTCCAGGTGTCGGCGTCTTCATTGATTAGCCTACGTCGGACAGTGTCCGCGTGCTATCCCGGAACAGTTCGCCCGGCGCGGAATGCGCGGACCCGTTGGGAAAAATGCCGGTTTCCCATGGCAGAATGGCGGCATGACTGCTATCCCAACTGCAAAAGCAACTATCAACACCAGCCTGGGCGACATCGTGGTAAACCTCTTCGGCAACCACGCCCCCAAGACTGTCAATAACTTCGTTGGCCTGGCCACCGGTGAAATTGAATGGACGCACCCGGAAACGGGGGAGAAGACCAATGCGCCGCTGTACAACGGGACCATCTTCCACCGCATCATCAAGGATTTCATGATCCAGGGCGGGGATCCTCTGGGGCGCGGCATTGGCGGCCCCGGATTCCAGTTCGATGACGAGATCAACCCCGACCTGAACTTCAACGAGCCTTACAAGTTTGCCATGGCCAACGCGGGCATCCAGGGTGGCCGCGGCACCAACGGGTCGCAGTTCTTCATCACCACGATCCCCACCGGCTGGCTTCAGGGCAAGCACACCATCTTCGGTGAGGTTGTCGACGCCGATTCCAAGGCTGTTGTGGATGCCATTGAAGCCGTTGCCACGGGGCCGGGCGACAAGCCGCGTGAGGATGTTGTCATCAACTCCGTCACGGTGGAAAACATCTAATTAAGCATCGCTGAGGCTTCAGGCCGCCGGTGGTTGGACCCGTCGAGTCCGCAGTGGCGTCGACCGTCCCACCACCGGCGGCCTGATATTTTTTTACTTCCCCATTCAAGGATCCAATCCATGAGCCTTCCTCATCCCGCAGCCGGACCCACAGCCGGTGCCCCGGTCTGTCCCCGACACCCGGACAGGGTCTCCTATGTGAGCTGTCAGCGGTGCGGCCGGCCGACGTGCCCGGAATGCCAGCGCAGCGCCGCCGTGGGCGTCCAGTGCGTGGACTGCGTGAAGGAAACAGCCAGCTCCATGCCCGCCCGGAGGACCATCTTTGGCGGCGCGGTGCGAACTGGCCGTCCGGTGGTGACACTGACCATGATGGCGGTGTGCGTTGCTGCCTATGTTTTGGACCTGGTGGTCCCCAATGGTTTCATCTTTCAGACCTTCGCCTATGCCCCGTTCTTGACGGAGAGTGAACCGTGGCGCATGGTGACTTCTGCGTTCCTGCATTCAACGAACATCATGCACATCGCGTTTAACATGTATGCGCTGTGGATCCTGGGGCATGCCCTGGAGCCCGCCTTTGGGCGGGCACGGTTCCTTGCCGTCTATCTGATCAGCGCCCTGGCAGGTTCGGTCGGGGTGCTGCTGCTGTCTCCCATCGACACGGCAGTGGTGGGAGCTTCCGGTGCCATCTTTGGCTTGTTCGGCGCCTTGTTTGTGGTGCAAAAACAACGTGGCGGGGACCTGCGTCAAATCGTGGTGCTGTTGTTGATCAACGCCGCCCTGGGCTTCTTCATCCCCAACATCGCCTGGCAGGCCCATCTGGGTGGTCTGATAGCCGGCGCACTGTGTACTGTAGCCATTGCCTATGCGCCGGCCAGGAACCGGGTTCTCGTCCAGTGGGGTGGCATGGCCGTGGTGGTGCTTCTCATGCTGGGGTTGACCCTGTACAAGCTCTCATCCTTCCCCGCCTTCACTCTTTCCTAAGCGCCTGCGCACGCGGTCCCGGAGCTCCTTCGGACATTACTGTGGCTTGATGGCGCGGTAGTCGCCGGCGTAGTGCAGCAGCGGCGAAAGACCGGCGCGCACCACTGCTTCGCTCCCCATTGACACCACATTGCCAACCACCAGCAGGTGGGTCGCTGCCTCGTGCACGGCCGTTGTGATGACTTCAAAATAGGCCAGTCCGCCCTCCAGCACAGTGCTGCCAGTTGCCGGCCCGCGTCGAAAGGGAAGCTGCGTGAGAAGGCCCTCAATGGGTGTGCCCGGACTTGCAAGCCAGTTCGCCTGGCGCCGTTGGTTTTCGGTGAGAAGCGTCAGCGCCCATTGGCCCGACTCCGCGACAGCCTCGGCAATCCTGGAACCCTCGTAGAGGCTGACCAGCATTGTCGGAGGGTCGTAGGACACTGGCACGAAGGCGGTCACCGTTGCCGCGTAGTCACGCCCCCGCCACACCGTGCTGACAACCCCCACACCTGCCGCCTGCTCAGCGCTCAGGCGCCGGTACTCGTCAATGTCTTCCTGGGAGGGAGCCTGTGGGGAAAAGCGCTGGGCGTCGAGCGAACCGGTGATTTCCATGCCTCCATGCTTGCACGCCTCGCCACTTGTCCACAGCTCTGTCCACACATGGGCATAACTTACAGACTTGTAGTTCTAGTAACTATATTTTCGTCGAACACGGGGTTCTCCACAAGGTTGTTCACACTGGGTCTAAGTTACACACATGTAATTCCACAGCTGTGGATTACTTTGAGAGGGGAAATTAGTGGAGGTTGTGCGGTAAATGCGGAAAGGTTATCCACTTCTGTGGATAACCTTGTGAACAACTGACGACCGGGGGTTTTCGAAAGTCGCCTGTGGATAGCCCGAAACAGTTGTCAACGTCGGTGGATAAGTAACCGACACAACGGGTATGAACAACCTCATTGTGGACAACTCTGTGGACACTGTGTGAATAACCGTCGGGCACGGCCGTCCTTGTAGGATCCGCAGCTACGCCCTGTAGGTTCCCGAGCCTTTTGGCACTTGTCCCAATTTCATGACATCGGGCGCAGGGTTGATGGCATGGCCGGTGGTCGGTGTCAGGTAGCCGGGATTCAGGACCTCTCAATCGACAGTGGCACGGCTAATGCACGCCTCGATGAAGTTGATGAGGGCCAAATTTGCCATCACCTGCCGCGCCGCTTACGTCATCTGAGTCTGCATCGCCTGGACGCGCGTTTGAGAGCCGAGGCTCTGGGTCAGCCCGGGGTGAGGCCGCAAAACTCGTTGCCTTCTGTGTCGGCGAGGCACACCCATGGCACGTCAACCTGGCCGATGTCGGCGTCAGTGGCGCCCAGAGCCGTCAGCCTGGCCACCTCGTCCGCTTGATCATCAGCGGGGTACGGCATCGGGTCGAGATGGGTACGCAACGCGCCTGCCCACGGTCATCCACAGCGACGCGCAACACCGCGAAGGAAGTGGAGAGATCGAGGTGCGCGCGGTATCCCACCGTCTCGGGGTCCGGGACGGTGACGACATCGATGCAGACGGAAATGGGGTCGGGTCAGACGAAGCCCACGGGTTCAAGATTGGTCACACCGAGACGGGGCTTCAATGGAGTTCGACGCCCGCTGGCCGACCGTGGAACTAGCTGATGCCGTGGAGAGCATTTTGAGTGGGCGGGGTAGCTGAGGCAGCGATACTCTCCGAACACCGGCGGGGAGGCGCTTTGGTTACGAGGCGCAGGAGTGCGCCATGTAACGCGGAATCGCCGCGCGAGATGCACAGCATCACCGCAGCTCAGAGCATTCCGATGATGGCTGCCAGCTTCGGATCCCACAACTGTCGAGGTGGGAAGCCCGCGGTAAGCTGCCTTGCGGTACGGGGTTCGCCAGGCACGTGGCTGGAATTGACGCTCGGCGTGCGGGCAGGGTCAGCATCATCAGCACCTCGTCGCTGTCGCCCCCGGGGAGCCGGAGGGCGGCCGGCCAGTTCATCATCCACCGTGGCAAGCAGGAGTCGATTGACCCGCTGGTCCAGGGACCGACTAGCGGGTCAATCGAAGACAAAACCTGCGCATCAGCTACGGGAGGGAAAGCGGAACCGGCGGCGCCGCCGGCATCGGACACGTCCCGTCAACATTCCAGGAGCTGATTCCGCAGCCCGGGATTGACCGTCGCGGCAGTGGCCAGCCATTGCATGTGAAGCAGTTCCCTCATGACCGCAGTGTTCCATAGGCACCGCAGGCCGGCGTCCACTCCCGCCAGCCCGCTGCGAATTGCGCCTTGTTCCAGACGAAGCACTTAATATGTCGACTAAACCGTGCGGCGTCCTTAGACTGAGGACTTGGGGCATGTTGCTAGGCATGGTCAAATTTTCTAGCCGTATCGGGTCTCGCCGTTTTGAATTTGCGGGCGTGGCGGGGGAAGAGGGGAACTATGGCCCGCCGGGCAAATGTGGACGACATTGTTGCGCAGCTCGAGGACCGGTCTTCCCGGGGAGTTCTTGTCGTGGGACCACACGGTGCCGGCAAGACTTGGATGCTGGGCCGCGTCATTGCAGCCCTGGGTTCGGGCTGCACCACCATCAGGCTTTCCCCCAGCAAGGCCCTGTCCTTGGTGCCTTTTGGCGCGGTCAATGCCCGCGTAGGACAGAAGCTGGTTCGCAGCAGCGATTTCTATGAGGTGTTGAGCGGCCTGCTGGGACAGGTTGAGTCGGAATTCGCCACCGCTGAAAAAGTTTTCCTCATGGTCGACAACGGCGAGTACTTGGACGAGCAAAGCGCCGCCGTCATCACGCAGGTGATCATGTCCACGGATGCCAAGCTCATTCTGGTGGACCATCCGGGTGGTCACCACACCCATATGCGCGAATTGTGGAGGGACGGGCACCTGGCCCGGTTTGAGTTGGCTCCGCTGAAATCAAGGGACGTGCAGGACTTCATCGCGAATGTGCTTGGCGGCAGGGTCTCCGGTGCCGCAGCCGACTACCTGTCCAGCCGTTCGGCCGGAAACCCCCTGGTACTCAAGGGGCTCGTGGCCGGGGCCCTGGAGGAAGGTTCCCTGCAACTGGCGGACGGGGTGTGGATGCTTAACCATCCCGGCGACGGGTTGGGATCGGAGTCTCGCGACTTTTTGCAGATGGACCTCGACCAGCTGACTTCGGAATCGCGGCGCATGATCGAAATCCTTGCATTGGCCGGCCCACTGCCGTTGGACGTGCTGCTGGACCTGACGGACACCGACACCATTGACGACATCCAGCAGCGTGACCTGGTGGTAATCTCCCCCGGCACCACCATGACCATGGAACTCTCCCGTCCGGCAACGGCCGGCCCCATCCGCGAGATGGCGCCGGTGGGCCGCAGGCGCCGGCTTTTGGTTGACGTCGGGAAGGTCGTCACCCCGGGGCCGGATTCCGGACCGGAAATGGTCATCAATTTCACCCGTTGGGCCCTTGATTGCGGACTGCCAGTCGGGGACGGGCAAATCGTCTCGGCAGCCACGATGGCCAACCACCTGCTAAGGGTGAAGGACGCCCTGCAAATCAGCAGCCTCCACGTGTCGCCACAGCACACGGCGGCGCTTCTGGCCCAGCGGTCCATTGCACACCTAAACCACAATTGGGCGGACCAGGCACGCACTCTGGCATCCAAGAGCCTTGACCTGGCCCGGACGCCCGACGTCGGGGCTGCCGCCCTCCGGGCCGTGCATCTCGCCTACTCCCCGGAGCAGGGCTACGAGGCACATTTTTCGGCGGGGCTGAAGTCCTATGAGCAACGATTTGGTCCAGTGCGCCTTGCCGCGGATTCAACACGGGCCGACATCGAAGTGTCGATTCTGCAGGCAACGATGGATTTGTCCCTGGGGCATGCCCTGGCAGCATTAGACCGCCTCCACGCGCTGCTGGCCCACCCGTTGTGTGCAAACCGAATTGACCAGACACTCCTGAAATCAATGCTGTGTGAAATCTTCACCACCACCGGACGCCTGACTTCGGCTTCGAGGATTGCCTGCGAAGTGATTGCCGAGCTGGAAAGCACGGACGGGTTTCCACGTCCGGATATTGCCCTTCTTGCCTATGCCCGGGCGGTCTCCGCCTTCATTTACGACGCGGACTGGGAGCTGGCCCGGCAGTTCCTGGAGCCGGCGATTGTTACCAATCCTGACCTAATGCTGTTTGCCGGCGGACTCAGGGACCTGGGTGCGGCCATGATGTACAGCAAGAGGGGACACGTTGACGAGGCGCTGGCGGCGCTCCGCCCGGCAGTAGCCGCACTCATGGACTATGACCCCTGGCTGGTCCTCCCCATGGCCCAGGGCCTTTTTGCCTACTGCCTCGCCATGCGCGGGGACGCTGCCGGCGCGCAGGACCGGCTGAAGCAGTTCGACGCAGTGGACCGCAGGGGCAGCCGGTTCTACCACCTGGAAGGTGCCGCATATGCGGCCGCGGCGCAGGTCATCACCGGCCAGGCCGATGCCGGGATACGCAGGCTGCACCAACTACGGGAAGACTGCAGTGAGTTGGGCTACACGGGAACCGAACTGACGCTACTGTCGCTGCTGGTCCGTATCGGTGAAAAGTCAGTAGTGCCCAGAATGGCAGTCGTGGCCGACATGATCGAATCCGACCGTCGCGGCTTCTACCAGGAGTGGGCCCGCGCCATGCTTTCCGGGGACCCTGCAGGCCTTGATCAAGCGAGCACCACGGCAATGGAATACGGGCTCGAACTCATTGCCGCTGAACTGGCCAGCCGTGCCCAGAAGGGCTACCAGGACGCGGGAAAAGTACACCACAGCCGCAAGACTGCCACCAAGGTCGTGGCCATGCGGGACAGACTGCCGGGGCTGGTGTCACCTGCCATCACTTCCAACGGCCTGCCACAAATGACCAGGCGCGAACATGAAATTGCACTGCTCGTTGCCGTGGGTGAGTCCAACAGTGCCATTGCCGGGCGGCTGGGGGTTTCCCTGCGCACCGTTGAGGGCCACCTGTACCGCACCTTCATCAAATTGGATCTGCAGTCCAGGGAACAGCTCGCGATCCTGATGAGGGAAAAAGACCTGATGGGTGACGACCATGGGACCCGCACCGCGGCTGCCGAGCCGGCCCGCTAGCAGGTAGTGGCGCGCCGAAATAGAGTGGCGCGCCCTAAAAAGATGAGTAGCTGCCACTCGTGCTTCACAGATCCACTTTTCCGTAATCTTGGGAACATGGCTCGCCCGCCAGGATCTGTCCTGGGGGGAGGCGTACTCTCCAAGGCACGAAGTGGGTTGGAGAAGGCGTGGCAGGCCAGTCCCCCAGCTGGCTGCCACAGAGCACGAAGCAAAGGCCCCCGCACCCCCCGCGGGGGCCTTTGTATGCCCGCATGGTGTTCCGGCCGGCCAACCGCGGATCCCGCCGCCGTTCCCGCGGGATTGGCGGCAAGTTTGCGTCGGGGCCCGCCCCTGTGCGAAGTGGGGTATGCGGCCTAGACTGAAAAATACACAGATAACGGACGAGGCCGCCAACTGCGGCAGCCGGAAGCACAGTGGAAAGTGGGGACGAACAATGTCCGGTGAACACGCAAAGGACCAGGCAAGGGAAAACGGCGGGAATGTGCCGGCGGAGGACCATGGGCGCTACGTTGAGGGCTCCTACGGCAAGGCAGGAACGGAACCAGGCCACCACGGCTCGGACGGCCAGGGCCGGTACGTTGAAGGCGACTACGGCGACACGGGCATTGAAAACGCAGCCGTGGACAGCTCAGCGGGCCGGTTTGTGGAAGCGGACTACGGCACGGCCGGCGATGTTCCGGGGCACGACGAGTCGGACGCCAAGGGCGAATATGTCACCGGTGACTACGGTAAAGCCGGTGAGGTGGAGGATTAGTCCCTAGCTTCGCCACCGCGTCGTCATCATGAATCCGGACAGGGCAATGGCGAAGCCAATGCCAATGTTCCAGTTGTTGATGTTTGGAATCGGGAATTTGCCATCGGAGATGTAGTAGGTGATGATCCAGAACAGCCCAACCAGCATCAGCGTGACCATGACCGGCAGGAACCATGCCGCATTGGGCTTCTGCACATTCGAAGAGGGCGTTTGGGCCGGGCCCTTGGTGGGGCGGCGACGCGATTTTGACTCGGGCACGGGAGCTCCTTGGCTTCTCGAACTGGCAGCGGCCGGGCCACTGCTTGGACGGCCGTCCATTGCCCGTGGCGTAGCTGGGCGAATTGCCCCAAGGCGCCGGACTGCCGGTATTGTTGACGTAATTCTAGCTGTAAATGGCCGGTCCCAGATTTTAGGGGATCCGCCCGTCACCTTATGAGGGGATTCCCGCGCGTGGTTCGATCGCCAGAGCATGTCGATTCCGCCGTGGGCGTGGACGAACTGCTCTCCGGAAACACGGCCGCGCGGAAGCGCCGGGCACGCAACCGGCGACGGGCGGCAGGACACCGCCCGCGGCAAGGTTTCTTCCGCACCCTGGTCCAGGGGCTGGGCGAACTGCTCATCACCGCCGGCGTCATCCTGCTGCTTTTTGTGGTGTGGGAACTGTGGTGGACCAACATTGACGCCAACAATGCCCAGCAACAGGCGCTCACGCAGTTTGCGGACAAATTCCAGGGCCCCACCGCCCCCGTGGCCGCACCGGGCTCGCCGCCCAGGAACTACGGTGCGCCCCCCGTCATGGCGGAGGTGAACGCGCCCGGGACGGTCTTTGGCGTGGTCTACGTACCCCGGTTCGGCAGGAACTACAGCAGGCCCCTGGTCGAGGGCACTGCCATGGAACAACTGAATACCCTTGGACTGGGCCACTATGAAGCGTCGGCCATGCCGGGCGGTGTCGGCAACTTTGCCGTTGCCGGCCATCGGCAGACCCACGGTGCCGTGCTGGACGCGATCGACACACTGGTTCCCGGGGATAGGATTTATGTCCAGACGAACGACGGCTATTACACGTATGTGTTCCGGAACAACCAGATCGTGCTGCCGGACCGCGTTGACGTGCTTCTTCCCGTTCCCACCCGGCCGGACGCCAAGCCCACCGAGCGCTTCCTGACCATGACCAGCTGCAACCCCCGGTTTGGATCCTCGGAACGTATCATCGCCTACTCCGTCATGGATGCCTGGCAGCCCACCAGTGCCGGTCCCCCGGCGGCCATTGCCGGCCAAGTCGCCGCGAACAAGTCGAAAGGCTAGCCATGTATGGATGGATCTTCCGCCACCTGCCCGGCCCCCTGTGGTTCCGCATACTTACTTCCGTGCTGTTCATCGCCGCGGCCGTCCTGGTCCTGATGCAGTTCGTATTCCCGTGGTTGAACCAATTCAACCCGCTCAACGATTCAACGATTGGTGGAACGACCCAGCCATGACCACACGCATTTTAGTGATCGACAATTACGACAGCTTCGTCTACACCCTGGTGGGCTACCTGCAGCAGCTCGGTGCCGAAACCACTGTGGTCAGGAACGACGACGTCACGCTGGCCGAGGCTGTTGAGCTTGCTGCCGCCCGGGACGGGGTCTTGGTATCCCCGGGGCCGGGAACGCCCGCCGAAGCCGGCGTGTGCATTGAGCTGATCCGGTGGTGCGGGGGGAACGCCAAGCCCATGTTCGGTGTCTGCCTGGGCCACCAGGCGCTGGCCGAAGCCTATGGGGGCGTGGTCACGCACGCCGCGGAGCTCATGCACGGCAAGACCAGCAGCGTGCTTCACCACGGCACCGGCGTCTTCGCGGGGCTGGCCAGCCCCGTCACGGCCACCCGCTACCACTCACTTGCTGCCGTCCGCGCGAGCATTCCGGAGGTGCTGGAGATCACGGCTGAAACGGAGGACGGCGTGGTCATGGGCCTGGCCCACACCTCGGCACCCTTGTGCGGCGTGCAGTTCCACCCAGAATCCGTGCTGACGGAGGGCGGCTACCAGATGGTGGGAAATTGGCTGGAATCCGTTGGTCTTAAGGGCGCGGCGGCGAAGGCAGCCACGTTGAGCCCGCTCATCAACAAGCCCGCCTAAGCGTCCACTTCAGTTTTCCGGCGGCGGAGGGGTCGGCGAAGCCGTCTCGTTTGGCTTATTGGCTGCCTTGGTGGGCGTGGGAGTGGGGGTGGGCGACGGCGTTGGCTTCGCCGGCGCCTTCGCCAGGGTGACCGTGATGGCGCTCCGCTGCGGCACCTCGGTGCCGGCATCCTCCGACTGCCGAATGACCATCCCAGGCGCCACGGCCGAATTCTCCTCGGTCGTGAACGTCACCTGCAGAAGGGGTGAAGTCTTCTTCAGGGCATCCTCGACGGCCTTTTCCACCTTTTTGGGATCCTTCGTCAGATCGAACAGGGAGGGCATCGCCACCTCGCCCGAGGAGATCTTCAGCGTGATCGTTTGCCCCACGGGAACGGTCTGCCCGGGTGCTGGGTCGGTGGTCACCACGAGGTTGGCCTGAATCCGCGGATCGTCAACAAAGTCGTTGGGCTCGAACGTGAGGTTGAGGGCGGACAACTCCGCACGTACCTCCGACTCCGTCCGGCCGGCCAGGTCCGTGGGGATTTTGACCTCCGAGGGGCCCTTGGAAACGAGGAGGACGATGGGGGCGTGTTCGTCCAGCAGGCCGCCGCTGGGCGGATCGGTGCCTATTGCCAGACCCGACGGCACGGTTTTTGAGTACTCCGTGCTGGGTTGTGGATCCAGGCCCGAATTAATAAGCTTCGTGGTCGCGTCAATTTCGCTCATCTTCGCCACCGAGGGGATGGAGACCTGCACGGCCGCGGGCGGCTTCGCGTTCATCAGGTTGTAGCCGATGACCCCGCCTCCGGCCAGGATGATGGCCAGGAAGATAAACAACGTCGTGATCCAGGCACGACGGCGGCGCTTGACACTGCGGTCCTGTTCCCCGGGCACTTCGGGGGTGCCGCCGTCGTCCGTGGTCAGCGCGCCCCCGGCCAGAACCTTCGCCATGGCCCGGGTGGCCGGACCACCGTCCTCCTGAACCGACGCGGACCCCGGACCGGCGGAAACCGCCACTGGGGTGGGGGACGGCGCGGCCACCGTGGCCAGGGGGTCGGTGACGGCGGGGGCGGGTGAGGGAGCCAGCGTGACACCGGTGCGGGCGGCACGAAGCGCCCGGCGGAAGGAGGCGGCGTCCTGGAAACGGTCCTGGCGGTCCTTTTGGAGGGCTCGCAGCAGGACGCTGTCCAGGGCTGGGGACACCTCGGGTTTGAAGGAGCTCGCGGCCGGGGGGACCTCGCGGACATGCTGGTAGGCCACGGACACGGGTGAATCCCCGGTGAACGGCGGGCGCCCGGCCAGCATTTCGTAAAACAGGCAGCCTGCGGAATACAAGTCGCTGCGGGCGTCCACGGATTCACCGCGGGCCTGTTCGGGGGAAAGGTACTGTGCCGTGCCCATGACAGTCTGGGTCTGGGTCATGGTGGCGGCGGCATCGGAGATGGTCCGCGCAATGCCAAAGTCCATGACCTTCACGGCCCCCAGGTGGCCCTCGGAGTCATCCACCACCATGACGTTGGCCGGCTTGATGTCCCGGTGCACGATGCCGGCGCGGTGGCTGTATTCGAGCGCCGACAGCACGCCCAGGGCAAAGTCGATGGCCTGGTCGATGCTGATCGCGTCGGCCCGCACCAAGTCCCGCAGCGTCTTGCCGTGGACGTACTCCATGACGATGTAGGGCAGACTTGCCCCGTCGCCCGGCACGTCCCCGCCCAAGTGATCGCCGGTGTCATAGACGGCAACGATGGAGGGGTGGTTGAGTCCCGCCACGGCCTGGGCCTCGCGCCGGAAGCGGGCCTGCAACTGCGATTCCCTGGCCACGTCGCCGCGCAGCAGCTTGATGGCGACGGTGCGGCCCAGCCGGATGTCCCGGGCCATGTAGACATCAGCCATGCCGCCACGGCCCAGCAGTTCGCCGATTTCATACCGTCCGCTGAGGACGCGTGGAACACTCATCGTGCCTGTGTCCTTTCAGTTGGTGGGCAGTTCGGTTGGTGCTGTCCGCACGGCGGCGGTTTCGTTACGGCTTCGGCGCGGCAGCCGTGGTGGCGGGGTCCGTGGCTGCGGGTGCCTTCACCTCCGGCCCGGTGGAGACGTAGTAGCTCACGATGGTGCCCTTGGCCTCCTGTGAACCGGCGGTGGGGACCACGCGGACCACGGTGCCCTGGGGGACGGTCGCTGATGCCTCCTCGGCACGGGCCGGAACGAAGCCGGCCTGCGTCAGGGCCTTGTCGTAGGCGTCGCCCGTCTGGCCCTGGAAGGAAGGCACGGTCGCCAGTTCCGGACCCTTGGAGACGGTGACCGTCACCTCCGTGCCCGGTGCCATGGGACCGGTGGGACTGAGGTCAATCACTGAGCCTGCGGGAACGTCTGCACTAAACGCGTCCGTGCGGGCCACTTTCAGCTTCATGTCATTGAGCTGCGTCCGGACCTGGTCAAAGGGCTGGCCCTTGAACTGGTCCGCGTGAACGGTCACTTCCGCGGGTGCCTCGGTGGTGGGCTCCTGCGTGGGCGTCTCCGACGGGGTTTCGGACGGGGTCTCTGCGGGTGCCGAACTGGCCGACGGCGGGGCGGACTGCGAGGCGGTGGCCGCCGGCTTGGGGTCGAACACGCCCCAGCTTTGGAGCAGCAGGGCCGCCACGGCAAACAGCAGCAGCGCAATCAAGGCAACGGCGGGCCAGGTCCACGGGCTGCGTCCGCCCTTGGCCGGTTTCGCGGGGGCATCTTCTGCATCAAAATCGTCCAGGAGGGGATCATCGCCCCCTTCCGCATCCGTGTCCCAGGGCCGTTCGGCGCCGAGCATCTCGGCGCGCGTCGGGGACGAGGCGGCGATGGCGTCGCCGCTGACGGTGGGCAGCGCCGTCGTGCCTGGTTCGGAAACACTGCCCACCACGGAGGTGGCGGCGGTGGAGTTGATGTCCACCGGCGCCGTGATGGGTCCGGTGGTGGCCTCGAAAAGCAGCATGCCCGGCACGGCGGCGTGGGCGGCCTTGATGTTCCCGGCGCGGATGGCCTCGGCGGCCTCAGCCAGTTTCAGGGCGTTGCCCGGGCGGTTGGCAGGGTCCTTGGCCAGCATGGACATGAGCAGGGCGCGCACCGGGGTGGGCAGGGTGTCCGGCAGCGGCGGCGGTGCATCGTTGACTTGGGCCAGGGCAATGGCAATCTGGGACTCGCCGGAGAACGGGCGGTGGCCGGTGATGCACTCATAGCCGATCACGCCCAGGGAATAGATGTCGCTGGAGCCGGTGGCCACCTGGCCGGTGGCCTGTTCGGGGGCCAGGTACTGGGCGGTGCCCATGACCTGGCCTGTCTGGGTCAGCGGCACCTGGTCGGCAAGTCTGGCGATGCCAAAGTCGGTGATCTTTACCCGGCGCTCAGGCGTGATGAGCAGATTGCCCGGTTTCACGTCACGGTGCACCAGTCCCTGGGCATGCGCCACGGCAAGGGCGCGCGCGGTCTGGGCGATCATCGACAGCGTCCAGTCCGTGGAGAGCACATGCTCGCGCTCAATCAACGTGGACAGCGGCTCGCCCGGGACCAGCTCCATGACCAGGTACGCGGAACCGTCCTCTTCGCCGTAATCAAAGACGTTGGCGATCCCCACATGGTTCAGTAGTGCCGTGTGCTTGGCCTCGGCGCGAAAGCGCGCCCGGAAGCCGGGGTCCCCCGTGTATTCGTCCTTGAGGATCTTAATTGCGACAATCCGGCCCAGGACCATGTCCTGTGCCTTCCAAACTTCGCCCATGCCGCCAATGGCAATGCGTGAGGTGAGTTGGAATCTGCCGCCTAAGGTGATTCCTGAAGTAGGCCTCACTTTTTCAACACCGCCTTGAAGAGTTTGCTTGCATTGGGACTTGTTAGTGCCGCGCCGGTGGCGACGTCGACGTTGGGCATCATGATCGTCACAACATATTGCGGATCATTGGCCGGTGCGAAACCGGTAAACCATGCGTTGTTCAAACCAGTATTGCCCACTTCGGCGGTACCCGTTTTGGCGGCGACCTGCACCCCGGGTACGGCCGCCGCCGCGGCAATGCCGTTGTCCACCACGCTGACCATCCAATCGGTGATCTGCTGGGCAATTTCCGGGGTGGTGGACTGCCGCAGCATCTCCGGTTTGAGGCTTTCCACCGTTTTCAGGTCCGGGGTGCGGACGGTCTGAACCAGATTGGGTTTCATCTGCTTGCCGCCGTTGGCAATGGCCGCTGTCATCATGGCGATCTGCAGGGGCGTGGCCGTGACATCCTGCTGGCCGATGGCACTGCGGGCCAGGGCCGGACCGTCAAGCGTATCCGAGGAACCGGGGAACTTGCTGGAAGTGACCGAATCCGGGAATCTCAGGGACTTGTCGTTGAAGCCGAACTTGTCCGCCTGGGCCGTGATGGCGTCCTGACCGAGGTCCAGGGCAATGCTGGCGAAAGGCGTGTTGCACGAGTTTTCCAGGGCGAAGGTGAAGGTGGCCTTGTCCTGGGTGTCGCACTGGCCATACAGGTAGTTGGGCAGCGTGTAGGCGATGCCGGGGAACTTCATCGCCGCCGGGTTGGGCAGCACACTGTCCTTGTTGTACTTGCCGGACGCCAGGGCCGCGGCTGTGTCCACCAGTTTGAACACTGAACCGGGCGCATAGGTCTTCGTGTAGGCGGCCGAGCCAAACAAGTTGATGCCGGGCTCGTTCACCAGTTTCGCGTAGGCTGCGTCGACGGAATTCTGGTCATGGCTGGCCATCAGGTTGGTGTCGTAGGACGGTTTGGAGACCATGGCGACAATGGCGCCGGTCTTGGGTTTCATCACCACTATGGAGCCGGCAATGCCGTCCGGGATCATGTCAAAGGCCGCCTTTTGGATGGCGGGGTCAATAGTCAGCTCCACCGACTGGCCCTGCGGCCGGGCGCCCGTGAACGCCTGCGAGATCCGGTCAAACAACGCCTCGTTGGTGGTGCCCGCCAGCTCATCCCGCATGGCCGATTCCAGTCCGTACTGGCCGGCGTACTTGCTGAAGAATCCGGTCAGGCCTGCGTAGAGCAGGGGGTCGTTGTACTTGCGCTGGTACTTGCAGTCCGAATCCGTGGCGACGGATTCCGCAATGGGATGGCCGCCCACCAGGATGGGTCCGCGGTCGCTGCAGAACGTCTTCAACAACTGGCGGTTGTTGCTGGGGTTTGCATTGAGCGAATCGGCGTCAAAGAACTGCACATAGGAGATGGAGCCAAAAAGCAGGATGAACAGTGCAATGGCAACTATCCAGGAGTTTCGAATGGCCTGGTTCATGATGCATGCACCTCCTTCCGGGGCTTGTCATCGGGCTTTACGGCCGGCTCAGTTGGCCGCCGGGCGGCGTCGGAAATCTTCAGGAGCAACGCAACGATGATCCAGTTGGCGAGCAGGGAGGACCCGCCGGCCGCCAGGAACGGCGTGGTCAGCCCGGTCAGGGGAATAAGCCGGGTGACACCGCCGATGATCACGAAGCACTGCAGCGCGAAGGCGAAGGCCAGCCCCACGGCCAGCAGTTTGCCGAAGGAATCCCTGGTGCCCAGTGCGGCCCGGAAGCCGCGGGCAATGAACAGCGCATAAAGGCATACGACGGCGAACAGCCCCACGAGACCGAGTTCCTCGCCAATGCTGGCGATGATCATGTCGCTGTTGGCCAGGGGCACGCTATCCGGGGACCCTTCCCCGAGGCCGGTGCCCATCAGTCCGCCGTTGGCCATGCCGAACAGGCCCTCCACGACCTGGCCGCTGCCGCCGGTGGCGCCGATGACCTGGGGATCAAGTGCATGGATCCAGGTGTCGATCCGGCGGGTGACGTGGGGAAAGATCTTGTACGCGGCGAATCCGCCCACGGCCATGAGGACAAGGCCGATCAAGACCCAGCTGATGCGGCTCGTGGCCACGTAGATCATGACCATGAAGAGGCCAAAGAACAGGATGGAGGTGCCGAGGTCATGCTGAAACACCAGAACGCCCACACTGGCGATCCAGGCCACGACCATCGGTCCCAGGTCGCGGGAGCGCGGCAGCTGCAGGCGGCCGATCTTTTTCCCGGCCAGCAGGATCAGGTCGCGGTTGGAGGAAAGGTACCCCGCAAAGAAGGTGGCCAGCGTGATTTTGGCGATTTCCCCGGGCTGGAAGGTGAAGGGCCCGAGCTTGATCCATACGGTGGCGCCGTTGACATCACCGGCGGAGATGCCCGGCACCAGGGGCAGCAGGAGCAGGAACACGGACAGGACCAAGGAGATGTAGGTGAAGCGCCGTAGGATCCGGTGGTCCTTGAGGAGCCAGAGCACTGCGATGGCGGCGGCCACGGCAAGTCCCGTCCAGAGCCACTGGCGCTGGCCGGCCGTGTCGCCGGTGACAATGTCGAGCCGGTGGATCACGGCCAATCCAAGCCCGTTGAGCGCCACCACCACGGGTAATATAACCGGATCGGCATACTTCGCGCGGAAGCGCAGGGTAATGTGCACCGCGAGCGAGAGACCGGCCAGGACGGCCGCCTGGGTGTAAAAATCGTTGTCGAAGGTCCGGCCAAGGTTGAGGTTGACCAGCGCGTTGGCCATGACGCCCATGCCAATGGCCAGGACCAGCAAAAGCAGTTCAATGTTGCGGCGCGGTTTGGCAACCGTCAAAAGTTGGCTCATTGTCCACCTCCGGGGGTGCATGTTGGGGTGGCGGACGCTGAGGACGACGGCGTGGCCGTGCCTTTCGCGGTTGGCTTGGCGGAAGGTTTTGCGGTTGGCTTGGCCGATGCCGTAACGGAGGGTTTCGCCGACGGCTTGGCAGAGGTGGCTGAAGGTCTGGCGGTGGAACTTCCGCCATGGGTGGCCTTGGCCGTGCCGGAGGGCGAAGGGGTGGCAGCGGGTTGACTGCAGGGAGGCGTGCTGGACCCTGTCCCCAACTGCAGGTCGCTGATAATTTGTTCAGCGGCGCCCAGGGAGGAGGCCGGCATGGTCTGCACCACCAGCTGCTGGGAATACTCCGGCAGGGAGTCGACGGAAACGGTGGTCTCCCGCTGCAGGTGGGAGAGCGAGATGGGTCCCAGGTTTTGTGAGACGCCCTGGAAGATGGCCACATTGTTGTGGGAGACACCCACAAAGTATTGGGTCTGCGTCCACACATACGCGGTCCAGGCGCCGGCAACCACTGCAATTACCGCCAGAACGCCCAGGACGGAAAACACCCACGTCCGGTACCGGGCGCGCGGGAGGGACTGTTCGGTGTCCTCCTCCGTTGCGGCAGCCTTGACAGGCTTGTGGGTCAGGACTGTCGCCGCGCGTTGAGTGGCGGGATGGTGTGCCAGCTGCGGAATCTTCCCCTCCGCATTCGCAGTGACCGCGGCACCCACCAGCTCATGGGGGCGGAGGGACAGCTCGTGGCGCACGACGGCGGCACGGATGTGGGCGTCGAGTCCATCCGTGGGTGCCTCGTCGCGTTCGGTATTTGCCGGAATCGTTTCGCCGGAACGCGCCTCGGAGTCTCCGGCCCCATCGCTTTCGTCGCCACCGGCTTCGCCGCCGCCCGTCCGGACCACGGCTGCAGCCCCGAAGTCCTCCAGAGGCGCTGCGCCGTCGTCGTCCTGGCTGCGGTGAGTGTCGGCGAGGGACAGTATTGGCAGATCGTCATCCGAGGCCGTTTCGGCATTCACGGGCACGCTGATGGTCTCCAGCGCGGCGGTGGCGGTATCGTCCGGAACGGCTTCGGCAACTTCAAAAACAACCACGGTGACATTGTCCGGGGATCCGACGGCCAGGGTGAGGTCGATGAGTGTTTCTGCGCAGTGGGCCAGGTTGCTGGTGGTCCGGAAAACTTCCTCCACCGTCTCGTGGCGGACAAAGTTCAACCCGTCGGAGCAGAGCAGCCAGCGTTCCCCGGGTTCGGCGTCAAAGTACGTCAAGTCCAGCTCGGGGGAGGCATCGACGTCGCCCAGCACACGCATCAGCACGTTTTTGTGGGGGTGGACCTCGGCCTCGGCCTCGGTCATGCGGCCTTCCTCGATCATGCGCTGTACAAACGTGTGGTCCGTGCTCATTTGCTCGAAGACACCGTTCTTGAGCCGGTATGCACGCGAATCGCCAATGTGCGCGTACGCCAGGCGCTCCCCGGACAGCAGCAGTGCCGTGACGGTGGTGCCCATGCCGGCCAGCTTTGGATTGACATGGACCAGCTCCGACAGGAGGGAGTTGGCGGTCTGGATTTCGTCGGCCAGGTCGGTGCCGGCGCCGTCGCCCCTATAGCCGTCGTGGTCCAGGTGGATCAGGTCCAGCACGGTGGAGGCGCTGGCGACGTCGCCTCCCGCGTGGCCACCCATGCCGTCGGCAACCACGGCCAGATGCTTTCCGACGTAGGCCGAGTCGTCGTTCTTCGCCCGGACCAAGCCAACGTGCGACCGTGCCGCGTAGCGCAGGATCAACGGGTGTTCGGCCATGCCTATGGCCTCAATTCGATGACCGTTTTGCCGATCCGAACCGGGACGCCAAGTTCAACGGGGAGCGCCCGCGTCAATTGCGTGCCGCCGAGGTAGGTGCCATTGGTGGAGCCCAAGTCCTCAATGAACCAGCGCGTGCCTTGCGGGAACAGCCTTGCGTGGCGCCCCGACGCATAGTCATCCTCGAGTACCAGCGTGGCTTCCTGGGCGCGGCCCAACAGGATGGGCGTTCCGGAGAGTTCCAGTGTGGTCCCGGCCAGCGGACCTTCGGTCACCACCAACTCGCGGGCGTGGGCCTTGGAGGGGGCCGGCTCGTCCACGAGTTCGGGATGCCTGCGAGCCTGACGCGCAGTGGGCGCGCCAACTTTGGCCTTGCGCCCGATCACCAGGTCGCGACGCATCGCGGCCACAACGCTGAATACCATGATCCACATCAGGATCAGGAAGCCGAAGCGCAAAATGGTGACTGTCAGGCTCAGGTCGTTCATGAACGGCCGCCGTTTCGTGCCGACAATATGCGGAAGGTGATCTCTGTCCGGCCCATGGTGATGGTGGTGCCGTCGGTCAGTTCGGCGCTGCCGTGCACCCGGTGGCCGTTGACGTAGCTGCCGTTCGTGGATCCAAGATCGACTGCGGTGCTGACGCCGCCGCGGGTGCGGATCTCCAGGTGCTTGCGGGAGACTCCCGTGTCATCGATGAGGATGTCTGCCTCCGAGGAACGCCCCAAGGTGATGGAACTGGCATTGAGGGAGTATCTCTGCCCGTCGATGTCCAGAACGGGCTGGCCGTCGGACGCAGTTTTTTGTGGAGCTGGCGCCTGGCGCTTGTAAACGGGTGCCGGCCCCTGCTGCGTCCGGGAAGGGGCGTGGCCGGGCGCGGCCGGCGGCATTCCCGAACGGGGATTACCGGCACTTGAGGGTGTGGGTGCCTTTTCCTTCTCGGTGGCCGAGGCCACCTCAAAATGGCCGGGCCGCAACTCGTCCTGGTGGTTGAACGTCACCCGGACGGGTCCCTGCAGTACATAACCCTGGCTGCGGGAGTGGTTGATGACGACGTCGCACAGTTCCTCGGCAAGGGCCACGCCCCATGAGCGCGCACGGTCAAAGTCGGAATCGCCCAGCTGGATGTTGAAGACGTTGGGCGCCAGGGTCCGGCCGGCGTCGAGGGTCATGGACTTGTCGTCGAGCTCGCGGCGAAGGGCACTGGCAATCTCCACCGGCTGGAGGGCCTTCGACCCTCGGGAGAAGGCGCCGCGGACTGCCTTTTCAATGCCCTTTTCGACGTTGTCGAACAATCCCATGCTGTCTTCTCCTCTCCGTGGTTGCGGCACCTGACGTTGGCGCCGCCAAATTTTCTTGGTCTATGGCTGTCCCCATAATGCGTGAATACACGCGTTAAGAATCAGTCGCCCGTCCCACGGGCAACGATCCACAACGTCGATACTACTGGGCGTGGCTTGGAAAAACCTTATTGGAGGCCGCGCCAGGGGTGGATTTCATACCCCGGGATGATGCATCAAGTGTCCTTCATGGAAGGGTGAAATCGCCGTGTTTTAGGGGCTGCAGGGCGCATTGGCATCCCGGTCCGGAGGGCGACACGCCAATCGGAAACGTGCGTTTAGGAATTTCGAAGAGTCTCCTATAGGCTTGATCTCGCTGTTCCACTGAAACCTGAAAGGGAAACGGTGGAAGAGACCAAATGCGCGAGTGGCGGAACGGCAGACGCGCTGGCTTCAGGTGCCAGTGTCCGAAAGGGCGTGGGGGTTCAAATCCCCCCTCGCGCACATTTGAAAATCCCCGGTAGAACTCAGGTTCTGCCGGGGATTTCTTTGTTTTTACCCCTTCCTCGCTGGCCTGGTGCGGGCATTTGCGGCTGCCAGATATGGGCCCGGGGCGTTTGCGCAAGTGGCAGCTCCCATGACGGTGAGTGCCAAGAACGGCCCGCGCGAGTAGACGTGTGGCGGTCTGGGAGCCGTCATCTGGCCCGGGACTGTCCGAATGTACGGAAAAGGTCGGTTCCACCCTCGCCAGGGCACCACAGCTGTACTTTCAGTGGCCCGCGGTCTTCGCCAGAACTCAAGCAGGCACCACAGCTGTACTTTCAGTGGCCCGCGGTCTTCGCCAGAACTCAAGCAGGCACCACAGCTGTACTTTCAGTGGCCCGCGGTCTTCGCCAGAACTCAAGCAGGCACCACAGCTGTACTTTCAGTGGCCCGCGGTCTTCGCCAGAACTCAAGCAGGCACCACAGCTGTACTTTCAGTGGCCCGCGGTCTTCGCCAGAAGCCGCCAGAGCTGTACTTTCGGGCCACTGCGGATCCCCTGCCAACGCAAATAATGGCCATATCCGCAGATGGGCTGACGAAACTCCCTATACGCAGGCTCAGGCAGCCCTGGACGACCCGGACTTCGACCATCCAAGCCAGCGGCCTGGGCGTGCTGGCTGCGCATCCGGTCCTTCAATGCGGCTGGGTATGAAGATGGGGACAGGGACAGAGGACGGACGGCCCAGCGGAGGGGGCCACCGACTTGCGTGAGCGTCGAAAGGTGTGTATTGTTTTTCGAGTTGCCCCGGTGAACGGGGCTGCGAAAATCCCGTGGTTTTGGGCCGGTTTTCCGGTTGTTTTGTGGTGTTTTGGTTGTGCGGTCTGCTGTTTGGTGGATTTGCTTTCCGGGGTGCTGGCGGGTAAGTTTGTGTGGTTGCTCCGGCGCTGATCGTTGCGGATTGTTTACTGGTTTTTTCGGTGCTTTTCGGGTGTGTTGGCCGGGTGTGGTTGTTGTTTGAGAACTCAATAGTGTGCCAAGTTTTATTGATACCAATTTATTGTATTGAATTGGTTATTTGGTTTT
>NZ_QJVD01000069.1 GCF_003219815.1 Arthrobacter livingstonensis | reverse complement strand
CTACTACGATGAAATAAGCGGCTCGTTACCCGATGAAGCTGCCAGAAAACTGGCGGCATAATTTCCGGGACGGTTCAACCCGAGGCCACGGCGTAAACCGCTACACACAGACGGTAACGCTCGCTGGCCTACGAAGGACCACCGCTGAGCCTGTTTTCACAGATTTCACGGTCCACCTACGATAACGACATAGGCTTCAGCAGTGTCACTCATCCTTTACCCATCTAATTCAACCGAAAACCACGGCAATTGCTGACATGTCATAAGCGCCTGGAACGGCGAAAGTTCCCGAGAATACACGGATATTGATAGACAGCGGCACCCCACAATATCCAGATGGCGAGATTCTCTTAGCCGCCGGTTCGAGTCCGGCCCGAGGCACCAAATGTGGCTTTGACCTGCAGTTTTACTATTTTTGCCAGGTGCTCCGAGGGGTCAAATCACGTTTTACTCACATTATTGGAGGAAAAGTTGCTCACGTTTTTGGCTTGTGGAGGTCCAATTCCGACTCCGGTTTTCGTCACGTTTTTCGATCTGGGGGCAGAAAATCGCCGGCAATCCGCGGTTTTTCTGGGTCTACGTTATTTCGGCAGGGGGCTCGGAAATATTGCCCCTCCGTTCGCCCTTCTTTTGGCACCGGGCACGATCGGTTGGCCCAAGAACTTCCATTGTGACTGCATGCGACGGTGCCCAGCAGACTCGGCATTCCAGCCTGGTAGCCTTCCGGTTGGCCAGATGCGCAACGGGACCCATAAGAGAACCACTACCAAAACAGTTCACATCACCCTGAGGGACCGTTGCTCGGTAGACATCGACGTGGGTTAAGCCATCACGGCCCAGCTCATGATGACTATGAACATTGAACAGGTGGACGAGCGAGAAAGTACCTGGGAGCAGCAGGACTCCATCTTTCGGGTCTACTTACTTTGGTACGAGGCACGCACCCCATTTCGCCACCACTTTAGATGACCCTCGTCGTCCTGTAGCCATGGCTGAAAACTGAGCGTAAGCTGTCCGTAAATATTTCTGGTCTCGCCCTTTGAAGAAAGCTAATTTCCCGTCCAGAAAGTAACTAGGCCATGTCAGAATCCACTGAAAGCTCCCACCATCCCGTCCCCGTTGTTTTCATCCACGGCCTGTGGCTCCATTCCAGCTCTTGGGACCCGTGGCTGGGGAAGTTTCGTTCCCACGGCTATGCCGTAACGGCTCCGGGATGGCCAGGAGAAGGCGAAACCGTCGCCGCCACCCGCGAAGAACCCGACGGGATGAATGATGTCGGGATTGAAGCGATCTGCCACCACTATGCCGACCTCATCGGCGAACCCGAGGTCAAGCCCATCGTCATCGGCCACTCCTTCGGCGGCCTCATAGCCCAAGAGCTACTGGCCCACGGCTATGCCGCAGCCGCAGTGGCCATCGACCCGGCACCCATCAAGGGCGTCAAGGCACTGCCGTTCTCGGCGCTGAAGACAGCGTTCCCCGTACTTTCTAACCCGGCAAACCGTAAGAAAACGGTGTCCCTGAACGCCAAACAGTTCCACTACAGCTTTGGCAACACGCTGGAGGAGAGTGAGTCTAACGAACTCTTTGAGAGGTGGACCATTCCGGGGCCCGGACGCCCGCTGTTTGAAGATGCAACCGCCAACTTCGCAAAGAATTCTCCAGCCACCGTTGACACCCACACAGCGGAAAGGGGTCCACTGCTCCTGACTGCAGGAACCGAAGACCACACCGCACCCAAGATTGTTGTACAGCAGGCATTCAAGCTCTACGCCGACAATGCCAAATCCGTCACTGAGTACCATGAGTTCGAAGGGCGGGGTCATTCCCTGGCCATTAACAACGGATGGGACGACGTCGCAAACGTCACCTTGGAATGGCTGAGCGGCAAGGGGCTCTAGCACAATGGATCTTGGTCTGGAAGGGAAAGTTGCCGTAGTTACGGGCGCCAGCAAAGGAATAGGTCTTGCCATAGTTCGGGCCCTCCTGGTCGAAGGTGCCACCGTCGTTGCCTGCGCACGGTCAACGTCCCCTGAGCTGGACGAACTTCTGGGCCGCGTTCAGCTCACCTTCGTCCCTGTTGACCTAGCGGGGTCGGACGGAGGTCAAGCACTGGCCAATGCGGCAGGGCCCAAAATTGATATTCTCGTCAACAATGTCGGCGCCGCCAAAACCCGGCTTGGTGGCTTCCTGGAAATCTCCGACAATGACTGGGCAGCTTCCCTGAACCTGAACTTCCTGGCCGCCATGCGTGTCACCAGAGCCGTCCTTCCAACAATGCTGCACGCCGGCGGTGGAACAATCGTCAACGTGGCTTCCGTCAATGCGTTCCTTCCGGATCCCGACGTCATGGACTACAGCGCAGCGAAAGCGGCCCTCTGGAATTTCGCCAAGTCACTCTCGAAGGAATATGGCCACCAAGGTATTCGGGTGAACTGTGTCAGCCCAGGCCCGGTCGAGACAGACTTGTGGCTTGGCAGTGGAGGCGTTGCCGACACCGTGTCCCAGGCAACCGGCCAAACTCCCGCCGCTGTGGCCTCCGCCGCCGCATCCAGTGCGGCGACGGGACGGTTCAGCCACCCGGCCGAGATTGCCGACGTCGTGCTTTTCCTTGCCAGTGACAAGGCCGCCAATGCCACTGGATCAAACTTCACCATCGACGGCGGAATGATCACCACGCTGTGAAGACCTACCCTAAGAAGCCTGCACAAGCTCAGGGCCCGACGAGCTTGGCGAAAGAGGAAATGCCGGCGCGACTAATCCGGCGCAGGACGTTGACAATCACAACCACCCTACGTTTAGGCACCTAATGTTGTGGGAGTATTAGGTTCACGGTGTCCGGAATCGTGTCTAGTCCGGTGCGGAAAACAGAGCTGTCGAGTTTGGCCTTGAAGTCCCCCGTACGTTCACAGTTTCGCTCACGAAATAGATCCAGATCCATGACGGTCGAGAAGGCAAACGGGAGTATCCCAACGCCTAATTTCTTGACCTTCACTCTCTGCTCCCCCACCAAAACGGCGCCCAAAAGCCAGCTTCGCAGTCTCAACAGCCTGCGTGGCCCGCCGGACAGAAATGAGGCCACGAACAACGAAGTTCGTTGAAGCACACAGCACTCCTTTCAAAAACAGTGACATGCCATCAGCTATGTCGATGAACCTGCAAACGGCCATCAAACAGCAGTTCCAGCGCTACGCTGAAGGTCCTCGTCACGTTTTACTCACGTTTTTCAACGAATACCCACGCCAGTTGTTGGCATGTCATCGAGGCCCCGCTGTTCCGAACTACCTTGGAAACATGGAGTTTTCGAGGGGCAACGGAGGCCGTCGGCATGAGAGTCCTGAGTTTCTCTTGGCCGCCGGTTCGAGTCCGGCCCGGGGCGCAAAAGGGCCTCTGAACTGCGATTATGTCCCGCAGGTCATGGGCAGACGAAGGCAACTCCCCCTTTACTCCCCCAATTCAGCAAAATTTCCTCGCAATGCCGCTCCCCTTTTTCAACAGCTCCGGCCCCTCCTGCGCAAGGAAAGACCCAAAGGTTTTGGGAACACGCGGTTTCTACCCATCCGGGCCCCCAACGCCTCAGCGGGTAACGATGAAGCCTACGATCGCCCTGCTCTCTGGACTCCAAAACATCAGCAAAGACGTAAACATGCCATATCTACCGCCCGACGCCGAATGTTCCACCTGGTCGGGACAGTGGATCCTACAGCGATTATTAAGGCCAGCCAGCCACGCCATCTGACGTGGCTCAAATACCCTGAGCATATCCGGGCTCGCCGCAAACCTGGCAACCACTCCGGGGACGCCATTACCTTCAACTGCTCAGCGGAGTCAAGATGCCAGCTGCGACTTGAACCACTGAAGCCCGGCGGCACTTTGCAAGGAGGTTCACGCGAGGTGAATTCATGTACCGTTTACCCTCCGCCCCTTCACCGGACAAATCATCGGACTGGTCTTACGGGACGGTCAAAAAGTCAATGTCTCAAAAGCGCTTGTCAGCGCCCTGTTCGCCCGGTGGTGGACCGGCTAATACGAAAGTAAGGTGGGTCAGGCTGCCTCCCGGGTGATTAGGGTGACGTTGTAGCCGAGTGCTTGGAGGC
>NZ_QJVD01000068.1 GCF_003219815.1 Arthrobacter livingstonensis | reverse complement strand
GGTGCCCTCCCGCGGTAGCTGGAGGGTTGTGGCGCGGCCAATGCCGGATCCCGCACTGGCGGCCGTCGCCGTGTTCCAGCAAATCGATTGTCAACAATGCTGTCATTCATGGTGGTGGCTTCAGTTCGCGGAAGACGGTGTCGGCGCGCAGCGCACCACATTTTCCACTGTCACTGCTCACGTCCATGAGGTAGTTATTGATCGCTGATTCCGTGACCAGGTGCCCGTACATGGCATCGCATCGGGTGCAGAAGTACGTGACTTCCACCTGGCCGGGCGGGCACCAATGACGGCGGCAGACCGCTCCAATGACAATGTCCGCCTCGGTGTCACAGTGGTCGCACCAGAGCGGTTGTCTCGTCTGGTTCTGGACCATTGCCCTGGAGTCTGGCTGACTGGTGGCTTCATTGCGGTCCTGCATGATCCGTCACCCTTTCCTGACACCCGGACGCAGGGGTGTAGTCATGACTCTAGGCCCACGCCCGCCCGCGCCCCACGGCCAAAGGACCCTATTTCCCCGAATGCAAAGAAACGCCGAAACCCACGCCAGGCGGGACCAATGGCCCTTTTGCACGCACGTTTCCGGCCGGATGATCAGTACATGTACAAGCCCACGAAGGTCAACCCGCGCAAGAAGTCCGTTGTCCCTGGCAGGCTCGGCCTGCCCACCGCTTCCGCCCTGGTGATCGGCTCCGTCATCGGCACCGGCGTTTTCGGCATCCCTTCGGCCCTGGCCATGTTCGGCCCCATCAGCCTGGTGGCTTTCGTCCTCGTGACCATTGGCGCGTTGGCACTGGCCATCGTGTTTGGCTGGTTGGCCCAACGCATCCCGGGTTCCGGCGGCCCGTACCTTTACGCGCGTGATGCCTTCGGCGATTTCGCCGGGTTCCTCACAGGCTGGTCGTACTGGGTCACCGCCTGGGCCGGCAACGCCGCGATCGTCGTCGCCCTGACCGGATATGTCGAGGTCTTTGTCAACAAGGACCACAACATCTGGTGGTCCATCGTCATTGCCACCGCGGGGCTGTGGATCCCGGTCCTCATCAACGTCGTTGGGATCAGGACCCTGGGCGCGGCACAGGCCATCTTCACGGTGCTGAAGGTCGTGCCGCTGGTGTTCATCGCCATCGTCGGTCTATTCTTCCTCAAGGGAGCGAATTTTGGGGCGTTCAACTCCTCCGGCACCAGCGCATGGAGCGCCATCGCAGGGGCCGGGGCCATTGTGCTTTTCGCCTATCTTGGGATCGAGACCGCGTCCGTGGCGGCAGGCCGGGTCCGCCACCCGGAAAGGAACGTCCGCCGGGCCACTGTTTGGGGCACCATCATCTGCGCCGTCATTTACGTCCTTGGCACGCTCGTGGTCTTTGGCACGGTCAGCAACAAGGCACTGCGCCTCTCGACCGCCCCGTTCAGTGATGCCGCCAACGCCATCTTCGGCGGCACCCTCGGCGGCCAGCTGATCGCCGCCGCCGCGATCATCTCCGGCCTCGGCTGCCTTGTCGGTTGGACCTTCATTGTTGGCGAAATGCCGTACGCGGCCGCGAAGGACGGCATGTTCCCGCGCGTCTTTGCCAGTGAAAGGCGCGGAATGCCGATCTTTGGAATCCTCGCCTCGACCGTCCTTGCCACCGCGCTGACCGTGCTCGCCTACACAAACTTCTCCAACGTGTTCACCACCGTGCTGCTCTTGACGGTGTTTACCGCCGTCATTCCCTACATGTTTTCCGCCGGCGCACAGCTGTTCTGGCTCATCACCCACCGCCGCGAAACGTCCTGGGCACACTTCACCAAAGATGTCACCATCGCCGGCGTCGCACTGGCCTTCACGTTTTGGGCCCTCGCCGGCAGCGGCGCCCAAGCCTGCTACTACGGCGTCTTCTGCTTCCTCCTCGGAGTGCCCCTGTACATCTGGCTGCGGGTCTCGACAAAGCACGACGGCGGGACACCGGTGACGGCGGAGGGAACCACCGCTGCTGCCCAAAGAGCCTAAAACAAAATCCCCCCTCATACCAAACCCTTTTTATCCCTCGAATTGGAGTCATCCCATGGCAATTCCCACCGCCGAGCCCATCACCGAAACCCCCACGTCGCTGACTTTGGGCGTCCATTCAGAAGTCGGCAAGCTCCGTCAGGTAATCATCCACCGTCCCGGAACCGAGCTGAGCCGGCTGACACCACAGAATCGAGAGGACCTGCTCTTCGATGATGTCCTGTGGCCGGCAAGGGCCCGATCGGAACACGACGGCTTCGCCGACGCCATGGTCTCGCGCGGGATAGAAGTGCACCACTTCGGCGAGCTCCTGGCACAAACCATGGAGCTAAACGAGGCCAGGGACTTCGTGCTCCAAAGGCTCTGCACACCGGACTCGTTCGGCCCCTCCTTTGCCCCGCACCTGCAAAACTTCCTCGCCGGCCAATCCCCGGACCGCCTCGCCGAACTACTCATAGGCGGCATCCTGCCCGAAGACATCCCGGGCACGTCATCGCCGAGCCTGTACGCACAGGCCCTGAGCGCCGACGGATTTCTGGTTCCACCCGTACCAAACTCGTTGTTCCCCCGCGACAGTTCCGCCTGGATCTATGGCGGAGTCAACGTCAACGTCATGGCCAAACCGGCCCGCGTCCGGGAGACCGACCATGTCCGTGCCATCTACGCATACCACCCGCTGTTCGCCAACACTGCGTTTCTTCAGTACAACGTCGATGAAAGCCGGACCCGTTCCACCATTGAGGGCGGTGACATTCACATCCTTGGCCACGGTACAGTCCTGATCGGCATGGGCGAACGAACCAGCCCCATGGCCGTGGAACTCCTCGCCCGGCAGTTGTTCACCACGGGCCAGGCGACATCGGTCATCGCCATCAAACTGCCAAAGTCCCACGCCATGATGCACCTGGACACGCTCATGACCATGATCGACGTCGATACCTTCGTCTTATATCCCAACGTGCAGCAAGCATCCCTTCGCGCCTGGACGATCACCACACCGGATGACCCCGAAGAAGAGCAACTGCTCGTGGGCCCCGAACGCGGACTCTTCGACCTCATCGGCGAATCGCTCGGCCGCCCCGAACTGCGCGTACTGACGGCCAACGAAGACAGCCGGGCCGCCGAACGGGAACAGTGGGATGACGCCAACAACTACCTCACCCTCGAGCCCGGCGTCGTCATCGGCTACGACCGCAACGTCACGACCAACACCCTCCTACGCAGGAACGGGATAGAGGTCATCACCGTGCCCGGCAGCGAACTCGGACGCGGCCGCGGCGGCTCGCGCTGCATGTCCTGCCCGATCCAGCGCGACCCCGCCGAATAAGGAGAGGAACTCATGACCACCGCCACACCACAGACCGCCACGATTGGGCACCTGCTCCGCGACACCGACTTGTCGCGGCCCGCCTATGAGCAGCTCCTCGCCGACGCCACCTTGCTCAAACACCAACGGGCCTCTGGCACCATTGTGCCGCGTCTGCTCGGACTAAACATCGCCGTCATTTTCGAAAAACCATCGACCCGGACCCGAAGCGCGTTTGAGGTCGCCCTCCACGACGAGGGCGCAGGATGCACCTACATGGATTCAGCCAGCAGCCACCTGGGCAGCTCCGAGTCCTTTGAGGACACGGCAAAGGTACTCAGCCGCTTCTACGACGGCATCGCCTACCGCGGATTCGGCCAAAATAGTGTCAACGAGCTCGCCAACCATGCCTCCATCCCTGTCTGGAACGCCCTCACCAACGAATGGCACCCCACCCAAGCACTGGCGGACATGCTCACGATGATGGAAACCACCACCAAACCCCTCCAGGACGTCATCGTGTGCTTCCTGGGCGACGGACACGACAACGTGGCCAACAGCCTCATGACTTCGGCCGCCATTCTTGGCATGGACGTGAGAATCGCAGCCCCTGCACCACTCCAACCCGACCCGGCCGTGGTCGCCGCGGCGCAGGACATCGCAGCACAATCGGGCGCCCGGGTCACTGTCACCACGGACGTGGACGAAGCCATCGCCAGAGCCGACTTCCTCTACACGGACGTATGGGTAAGCATGGGTGAATCCGAGGAATCCTGGGACCACCGGGTTCCACTGCTGACCCCGTACCGCGTGGACGCCGCCATGATGTCCCGGACCGGCAACCCGAAAACCCAGTTCCTGCACTGCCTGCCCAGCATCCACGACAGCACCACAGCCCTTGGCAAAAAGATTTTCAACCGCTACGGACTGAACGGGGCAGAAGTCAGCAACGAGGTGTTCCACTCAACAGCGTCCCGCGTCTACGACCAGGCCGAGAACCGCATGCACACCATCAAGGCCGTCATGCTCAGTTCCCTCGCTTCCATGACCCAAGGGGACCGATAAGTGCGCATCATCGTCGCACTGGGCGGCAACGCCCTGCT
>NZ_QJVD01000067.1 GCF_003219815.1 Arthrobacter livingstonensis | reverse complement strand
ACTAGAAAATCAGACGACTTTACGTTGTAAGGGAGATTGTTATGAGTGAAAAACGTTTGAATGGAGACGATCACCTGGAAAGGTCGATCGACTGGAAGCAGGGTCTGGCCATTGCGCTGGGTGTGCCTTTGCTGATTCTGCCCTCTCTAGGCTATATTCCGCTTTACATGTCGGCCGCAGCCATCCTTATCTGGGGATTATCGGTCCTTCAGGGTTTCATGCAAAGCACCGCCTATGCCGAAATGGCCACCACCTTTACCAAAGCCTCTGGCCTGCCGGGCATCGCGCAGCATGTTTTTCGCACCGAAAATTACCAGGGGAAGTATGATAAGGGCAAGCTGATCGGCGGCTTCAGCGCCTGGAGCTACTGGTTTGCCTGGACACCGGTGCTGGCGATCTTTTCCATCTTGGTCGGCGGTTACCTTCATGGGCTGTTTCCGGTGCTGGGCGAGACCTTTACTGAGTATCAGCTGTCTTTGATGGCAGGTGTGGTGATTTTCACCGGATTGTTCGTGGTGAACTGGTTTGGCCTCAAGGATGGCGCCAAGCTGGGTTACATCCTGGCGGCTTTATCTCTGATACCACTGGTCATCCTGGCCGTGGCTCCTTTTGCTACCGGACACGTTGAACTGTCCAATATCACCGGCAGCTGGTGGCCGACTGACTGGGCCTGGGATCTGCACCATGTCCTGATTCTCCTTGGTATCTTCGCGATCGCCCAGTGGAGTGCGTGTGCCTGGGAAACTGCAGCCATCTACGGTCCTGAATACAAAAATCCGTCCAAGGATGTCCCCAAAGCGTTGTTTGCCTGCGGCATCATCTGCTTCCTCTTGTTTGTATTGGTGCAATCTTCAGTGATCGGTGTACTGGGTGTTAGGGGTGTACTGGCCGAACCTGTGTCGCCCCTGATTCCTGTCGCCCAAGCTGCCTTTGGCCAAGCTGGCTCCATGATCACTATCATCATGTTGATCTTTGCCATGATACTGATCATTCAAACGGCATACCTGGGTTCTTCCCGCGCCATGCACTCCATGGCGACGGAAGGCAATCTTCCCAAGTCCCTCGGAAAATTGAACCGCCACGGAACTCCGTTTGTTGCCATGCTGGTCATCGGAGCCTTCAACCTGGTACTGATTTCCCTGGGAAACCCTGCGTCAATTGTTGCGGCCTCGGCGATTGGTTATACTTTTGCCAACGGCATAAGCCTGTTCGCCTACGTCAGGGCCAAAAAGCACCCTGCCTTTGCTGATCTGGAAAGGCCTTTCAAAGCACCCAAAAACTGGAAAAATGTTGCCATGGTCTTTGGCCTGTTCAATGTCCCCCTGTGTTTGATCGGCCTAGTCTACCTAAACAGCCTTGAGGTCGGCTGGACCTCAACCCTAATTGGCTTCATCGTATTGGCGCTTTATATCCCTATCTGGCTGTATTCCCAGCACGAATCCAGACTATCGAATAATAAAGTGACGGTTGGCGTTTGAGGACTCTTCAGAATTGAGAGTGTGGCCAGCGCTGCGGTACCAGGGATCCGGAGCGGGAGTTGTTTCGGCTGAGGCGACGGCCTTGGAGAGAACCGGATTGTCTAGATCGTGATTCTTCCACCCCCAGGCCGCCGTCTTCAGCGCTACCTACTGCCCCTTACCTGACCACACCCGGCCGCGTCGACAGGCTCGGTCTCGATGTGGCCGGGCAGCATCTAGGCCCGGATGGTGCCGTCCTTTCCCGCCGTGTTTGTTGATCCTAATGACTGGCGCCGGAAGGGTGGGTGCCAGGGCGTTCCCTGGGACACGAAGATCCGCCAGCTGGGCCATTAGCCGATCGTTCGGCGCCCAACCACACTGCTGGTGCACACCCGGCACTACTGATGTACTGGGTGTTGACAGGTGTGGCAGCCAGATCCGTCGAAGGCTGCCGGCCACAGGCTAAAACTCTCCCGCCGCGGACTGCGTTGGGTTTGGAAGGGATCGTGTGCCAACACCGTACAGTCGCCCGGGTGGCCGAGGCGCTGGGCGCAACCTCGAATGTAGCTATCAACGCCGTTCTTGCCGAGGGGCCGTGTGGAGTGATCGATGACCCGCGCCGCTTCGACTGCGTGAAAGTCATTGGCACCGACGAACATGTCTGAGGGGCACACTCGCAGCGGAGACAAGTACATCGCTGTCGTCATTGATCTCACCCCGATCCGGGAGACCGCACCGCCCCCTCCCGGCCACTGGACGCGGACGAGGGCCGCTGCGTCTCCGCGTTGGATCAGGGTGTCGGCGGCGGCCACCGCGGCGTCGAAGCCTGCCGCCGGGCAGGCCGCCTCCACGGCGTTGAACAGGCGGCGCCGATCGGTGGCTGTTGCCTTGTCCAGCCAGTCGCGCACCGGGTCGGTGACCAGTGCCCGCAACGGGGAATGCGACCACGCCCCCGGTTTGGTCACCAGCAACGGGACCAGGGATGCAGGGTCGAAAATCGTCTCGGCCTGCCGGCCGAAGACGCGCGGGAATGTGCGGACCGGTGCGGAATGCTCATCAAGGATCTGCACCAGCTCATGTCCCAACCCCACGGTCAGCAGCCGCCCATGGAAGGCGGGCCCGGCCGCGTACGTGTTTCCGTCAACGAGCAGGTTTCCGGTCTTGTCGGCCTTCCGGGACTCGTAGCGCACCGCATCGAAACCGACCCCCGGCAACTCCAGGGACGCCGCCACGTCCTGGGCGAACAGCTCACCCAAGGGCAGGCCCTTGCGATAGTGCACGGTGGTGGCCAGGGCGTCGCAGCGGGCCATCAGGACCTTGTTGAGCCCGTCCAGGGTGGCGGCCTCCGGCTCGGGGACCATGAAGTTCCGGCGCAGGAACCCCACCGCGTTTTCCACGCTGCCCTTCTCATGTCCGGAGTACGGATTGCAATACCTAGATTCAGAGCGGTAGTGGGCCTTGAACGCAGCGAACAAACTCGTCTCGGTCACCCGGGTTCCCACCCGATTTCCGATACCGGTGGCGTTATCGAAGACCATGTGCCTCGGCACGGCCCCGATGTGCTCGAACACGGTGCGCAGCCCATGGGCGACGCACTCGGAGGTCTCGCCCCGATACGCCTGCACGAAGCGCATGTTTGAGAACGGGAAGGACACCACAAAGATGTGCAGGACCTGTCGGATCCCGGCGATGATCGCCTCCGCCTGGCCGAAATCGACCTGCACCGTGCCGGCCGGCCACACCAACTCCGTGAACCCCTCCCCGGCGGTCCGGTTCAGCGCCGTCCACTTCTTCACGAAGCGCTGCACCGGGGAATAGGTGCCGATGAAACCATGCTCCTCCCGGAGCCGGTCAAAGACCCGCTTGGCCGTATGCCGCTGCTTGCGTGGGCGGCGTGCATCTTCGCCCAACCACCGCTCAATGATGTGCTCGAACCCCGTCAACACCGACGCGCCGGCCCTGGCCAACGAGGTTGGTGGTGCAGGGGAGAAATCCTGTTGCCCGGCGTATTTAGCCACCGAGGTCCGACTAACGCCCAGCCTCCGGGCGATCTCACGCGCAGGGACTCCCCGGGAGTCCAATTTTCTGATATTTTCTTGTAACGACATGGGTACCGTCATCTGCTTTCCAGCCCTTCCGGCGCACACGCTTTGCAATGGCAGCGCCGTAAGGAACTTATCTGTGGGTGGCGGGCCCATGTCCCTGACACACTGGGCAAGGCCCCGAACCACGGGTGATCTCTATCGCCAAGCCAGCCCCGAAACCTTGATTCCACGAAGATATGACTGGCCTAATTCTTACCGCTCTTTTGGCCTAAAATGGGCCACCAACTTGGCACACATTCTCGGCTGAAACGGCCTACAAATAGTTGATCACACACACCAGGCGTTCCGCGGGCACTGTGAGGACACCGCGGGCGGGCAGCTGACCCGCTTTACAAAGTCCCAAGGGCACTGGACCCCGGCGCCGACCTGTTCACAGACAAAACAACGTCCTCGAAGCCTTGATCGCCACCCATACGCATGTTGAAGTTGAAGCTAGCCGGGTCATCTATCAGCACATAAATACCGCCTGCCGGGAACCGTGCAGTGTCCAAAGACGCAAGCAGATGCGGGTGGTCGATTCCCTCAGCACAGCCGTGGCGGCCGCACTCACGGAGTCCAAAACGATGGCCCGGACGCTCAAGCGCAGGGCAGAAGACGTTCTGGCCTACTTCGAGCGATCCGAAACATCCAACGGGCCCACTAAAGCGATCAATGTCCGGCTGGAGCATCTCTGGGGCTCAGCCCTCGGCTTCCGAAGCCTCGCGAACTGTGTCGCAAAATCGCTCCAAAAATCCTGTCGGATTCAGCCAGACCCCTGCCACACCCTCTATTCTGAAGCACCGGAAAATGCCACCCCAGATGAACGTCGGCGGGTTCGCTATTTGAACCTATACCTGTCAGCCTTCCCGGGCACCGACCCGCGGCTCAGCGAGACTGCTGTTGTTCCCAGCACCGATCGGCGTCAGTGCTCACCAACATCCTGCGAACGACGAAGGACAGAGAGCCGCCGGCAAGGTATCGACCCCAGGCCGTACCCAGGCCTGGCACGAGTCCCAGTTTCGGCTCGGGGCGACCACTTCACTGCTCACTCACCAATGGCCTGCCCGTTAGGCACTGGCTCCTGGCGGGCACGCCAGCCTCATATACGCGAGGGATGACTGAAATAAAAACATTTAATTTTAAAATGTCTGGACTATATGAATTATGAGGCGTAGTTTTGCAGTCAGGAAGAAACGCACGTGACCGGCATCACCTCGGCGGGG
>NZ_QJVD01000066.1 GCF_003219815.1 Arthrobacter livingstonensis | reverse complement strand
TTTTTGGTGTTGTCCGGCGGTGTCCTACTCTCCCACATCCTGTCGAATGCAGTACCATCGGCGCTGTGGGTCTTAGCTTCCGGGTTCGGAATGGGACCGGGCGTTTCCCCCACGCTATGACCACCGTAACTCGTTCCCCAACCCCTTTGCGGGGTGGGTGGCTTGTTGGGTGTTCCTGTGTTGAACAACAGTATTTTATTATACAGGAAACCTTGTCCCGGGCCTGACCCACGGATGGGTTTGGCCACGGCCGGGTTTCCCGGTGTTTTTTGGTTTCCCGGGGGCAAGCAACTTGGCCCGGGGGTTTGTTGTTTGGGAACCACATAGTGAACGCGAGCATGCAGTGTACCCGTGGCGGGTGAATGGCTTTTGAAGGTACATTCACCCCTGGGGGTACTTTGTGTAGTGTAAGTTATCGGCCTATTAGTACCGGTCAGCTTCACGAGTCTTTAGTCCTCGCTTCCACGTCCGGCCTATCAACCCAGTGGTCTAGCTGGGGGCCTCCCACACTTACGTGTATGGAAATCTCATCTTGAAGCGGGCTTCCCGCTTAGATGCTTTCAGCGGTTATCCCATCCGAACGTAGCTAATCAGCGATGCACTTGGCAGTACAACTGACACACCAGAGGTTCGTCCGTCCCGGTCCTCTCGTACTAAGGACAGACCTTCTCAAATTTCCTGCGCGCGCAGCGGATAGGGACCGAACTGTCTCACGACGTTCTAAACCCAGCTCGCGTACCGCTTTAATGGGCGAACAGCCCAACCCTTGGGACCTACTCCAGCCCCAGGATGCGACGAGCCGACATCGAGGTGCCAAACCATGCCGTCGATATGGACTCTTGGGCAAGATCAGCCTGTTATCCCCGAGGTACCTTTTATCCGTTGAGCGACGGCCATTCCACAATGTGCCGCCGGATCACTAGTCCCGACTTTCGTCCCTGCTCGAGGTGTCCCTCTCACAGTCAAGCTCCCTTGTGCACTTACACTCGATACCTGATTGCCAACCAGGCTGAGGGAACCTTTGGGCGCCTCCGTTACTCTTTAGGAGGCAACCGCCCCAGTTAAACTACCCATCAGGCACTGTCCCTGACCCGGATTACGGGCCGAAGTTAGATGTCCAAAGTGACCAGAGTGGTATTTCAACGATGACTCCACCACAACTAGCGTTGCGGTTTCACAGTCTCCCACCTATCCTACACAAGCCACTCCGAACACCAATACCAAACTATAGTAAAGGTCTCGGGGTCTTTCCGTCCTGCTGCGCGTAACGAGCATCTTTACTCGTACTGCAATTTCGCCGAGTTTATGGTTGAGACAGCGGGGAAGTCGTTACTCCATTCGTGCAGGTCGGAACTTACCCGACAAGGAATTTCGCTACCTTAGGATGGTTATAGTTACCACCGCCGTTTACTGGGGCTTAAATTCTCAGCTTCGCCCACAAGTGGGCTAACCGGTCCTCTTAACCTTCCAGCACCGGGCAGGAGTCAGTCCGTATACATCGTCTTGCGACTTCGCACGGACCTGTGTTTTTAGTAAACAGTCGCTTCCCCCTGGTCTCTGCGGCCCACACCCGCTCACGGAGAGTAAATCTCCTTCACGGGGCAGGCCCCCCTTCTCCCGAAGTTACGGGGGCATTTTGCCGAGTTCCTTAACCATAATTCTCTCGATCGCCTTAGTATTCTCTACCTGATCACCTGTGTCGGTTTGGGGTACGGGCAGTTGGAACCTCGCGTCGATGCTTTTCTAGGCAGCATAGGATCACCAAATTCCCCCTAACGGGGGTCCCATCAGATCTCAGGAGCGCCAATCAAATGACCACACAACGGATTTGCCTATCGTGTTCCCTACATCCTTAGACCGGGACAACCATCGCCCGGCTCGGCTACCTTCCTGCGTCACACCTGTTAATACGCTTACCTCCCCGGTTCAGTATCCCACGCGCACCTTCCTCCCCTGGCCCGAAGGCACGCAGGAAAAAGCTTTGGGTGGTTAGTATCACCGGTTCAATATGGGCGGTTCTTCACCGGTACGGGAATATCAACCCGTTGTCCATCGACTACGCCTGTCGGCCTCGCCTTAGGTCCCGACTTACCCAGGGCAGATTAGCTTGACCCTGGAACCCTTGATCATTCGGCGGACGGGTTTCTCACCCGTCTTTCGCTACTCATGCCTGCATTCTCACTCGTGTGGGCTCCACCGCTAGTTCACACTGCGGCTTCAATGCCCACACGACGCTCCCCTACCACTCCGGACGGCTGAACCACGAAGGCTTGCCTATATATCCGAAATCCACAACTTCGGCGGTGTACTTGAGCCCCGCTACATTGTCGGCGCGGAATCACTTGACCAGTGAGCTATTACGCACTCTTTTAAGGATGGCTGCTTCTAAGCCAACCTCCTGGTTGTCTAAGCAATCCCACATCCTTTCCCACTTAGCACACGCTTAGGGGCCTTAGTTGGTGGTCTGGGCTGTTTCCCTCTCGACCATGAAGCTTATCCCCCACAGTCTCACTGCCACGCTCTCACTTGCCGGCATTCGGAGTTTGGCTGACGTCAGTAACCTTGTAGGGCCCATTAGCCATCCAGTAGCTCTACCTCCAGCAAGAAACACGCGACGCTGCACCTAAATGCATTTCGGGGAGAACCAGCTATCACGAAGTTTGATTGGCCTTTCACCCCTACCCACAGCTCATCCCCTCCATTTTCAACTGAAGTGGGTTCGGTCCTCCACGCGCTCTTACACACGCTTCAACCTGGCCATGGGTAGATCACTTCGCTTCGGGTCTAGATCACGCCACTGCAACGCCCTGTTCAGACTCGCTTTCGCTACGGCTTCCCCACACGGGTTAACCTCGCGACGTAACACTAACTCGCAGGCTCATTCTTCAAAAGGCACGCCATCACCACAACAACAACCCACAAGTGGGCTCGGTGGCTCTAACGGATTGTAAGCACACGGTTTCAGGTACTATTTCACTCCCCTCCCGGGGTACTTTTCACCTTTCCCTCACGGTACTTGTCCGCTATCGGTCATTAGGTAGTATTTAGGCTTATCAGGTGGTCCTGACAGATTCACACGGGATTTCTCGGGCCCCGTGCTACTTGGGATGAATACCAGGGAGTGCACTGCATTTCGGTTACGGGACTCTCACCCTCTACGGCAGGCCATTCAAAGCCCTTCACCTATACATGCACCATTCCCCCCACCAGGCCGGCAGACCTGGAACGGTAAATCCCACAACCCCGACCATGCAACGCCCGCCGGCTATCACACATGGCACGGTTTAGCCTGATCCGCGTTCGCTCGCCACTACTAACGGAATCACTATTGTTTTCTCTTCCTGTGGGTACTGAGATGTTTCACTTCCCCACGTTCCCTCCACACACCCTATATATTCAGATGCGGGTCACCACCTCGCCTTGCAACGGGTAGCGGGGTTCCCCCATTCGGACACCCTCGGATCAAAGTTCGGTTATCAACTCCCCGAGGCTTATCGCAGATTCCTACGTCCTTCTTCGGCTCCTAATGCCAAGGCATCCACCGTGTGCCCTTAAAAACTTGACTACACAAACAGTCAACAAAACCATATCGAGAGAACCATGAAAACCAACACCACCACACCCCAAAAAAGGTGCAACAGCATCAGATCCAGGTTCAAATTATCTCAAAGAAATTGCTTCTTTATAAAGATGCTCGCGTTCACTATGTAGTTCTCAAACAACAACCCCACCACACACCCACCACCAGGACACCAACCCCCACCCCCCACACAAAAGCAGGAAACAAGGAACCGGCACCACCCCAACGACAGGTCGCATGCAGGAAACCAGGCACAACACAACCACCAAACAACCCCCACACCCCCCAAAGGGCACCGGGAACATTCAGCGGTCCTTGTTGCTCCAGGACCCAACAGTGTGCCAAACGCATAACAACCCACACCCAGCAACCCCAACAGTCCGTTCCGCACCCCCCACACGTGAAGGGTTGTACTTGAACCAGGTCGCCAGATGCCGATCAAAAGGCTGCTTTATTGATATTCCACCCTTGAGCAACCCACCCAGGAACGAATGTCCTGGCAGCAGGTCTTTACTCCTCACACCACCAACACAACCCATGCGGGCCATCTCGCGGTGTTTGGTGCTCCTTAGAAAGGAGGTGATCCAGCCGCACCTTCCGGTACGGCTACCTTGTTACGACTTAGTCCCAATCGCCAGTCCCACCTTCGACCACTCCCCCCCTTGCGGGTTGGGCCATGGGCTTCGGGTGTTACCAACTTTCGTGACTTGACGGGCGGTGTGTACAAGGCCCGGGAACGTATTCACCGCAGCGTTGCTGATCTGCGATTACTAGCGACTCCGACTTCATGGGGTCGAGTTGCAGACCCCAATCCGAACTGAGACCGGCTTTTTGGGATTAGCTCCACCTCACAGTATCGCAACCCATTGTACCGGCCATTGTAGCATGCGTGAAGCCCAAGACATAAGGGGCATGATGATTTGACGTCGTCCTCACCTTCCTCCGAGTTGACCCCGGCAGTCTCCCATGAGTCCCCACCATAACGTGCTGGCAACATAGAACGAGGGTTGCGCTCGTTGCGGGACTTAACCCAACATCTCACGACACGAGCTGACGACAACCATGCACCACCTGTAAACCGGCCGCAAGCGGGGCACCCGTTTCCGGGCGTTTCCAGTTCATGTCAAGCCTTGGTAAGGTTCTTCGCGTTGCATCGAATTAATCCGCATGCTCCGCCGCTTGTGCGGGCCCCCGTCAATTCCTTTGAGTTTTAGCCTTGCGGCCGTACTCCCCAGGCGGGGCACTTAATGCGTTAGCTACGGCGCGGAAAACGTGGAATGTCCCCCACACCTAGTGCCCAACGTTTACGGCATGGACTACCAGGGTATCTAATCCTGTTCGCTCCCCATGCTTTCGCTCCTCAGCGTCAGTTAATGCCCAGAGACCTGCCTTCGCCATCGGTGTTCCTCCTGATATCTGCGCATTTCACCGCTACACCAGGAATTCCAGTCTCCCCTACATCACTCTAGTCTGCCCGTACCCACCGCAGATCCGGAGTTGAGCCCCGGACTTTCACGGCAGACGCGACAAACCGCCTACGAGCTCTTTACGCCCAATAATTCCGGATAACGCTTGCGCCCTACGTATTACCGCGGCTGCTGGCACGTAGTTAGCCGGCGCTTCTTCTGCAAGTACCCTCAACCACACAACGTGTGGCCTTGTTCCCTACTGAAAGAGGTTTACAACCCGAAGGCCGTCATCCCTCACGCGGCGTCGCTGCATCAGGCTTTCGCCCATTGTGCAATATTCCCCACTGCTGCCTCCCGTAGGAGTCTGGGCCGTGTCTCAGTCCCAGTGTGGCCGGTCACCCTCTCAGGCCGGCTACCCGTCGTCGCCTTGGTAAGCCATTACCTCACCAACAAGCTGATAGGCCGCGAGTCCATCCAAAACCACTAAAGCTTTCAACAAAACACCATGCGGTGAAAAGTCAATATCCGGTATTAGACCCAGTTTCCCAGGCTTATCCCAGAGTTAAGGGCAGGTTACTCACGTGTTACTCACCCGTTCGCCACTAATCCCCGACGCAAGCGCCAGTTCATCGTTCGACTTGCATGTGTTAAGCACGCCGCCAGCGTTCATCCTGAGCCAGGATCAAACTCTCCGTTAATAAAACAAACAGACACACACAATCCCACCGGAAAAAGACAGGAAAAATGTGCACTAAATTCGAAACCAGCTAAACAGTCCTGCCATCACCACAGGGGCGGCAACAACAAAACCAAATAACCAATTCAATACAATAAATTGGTATCAATAAAACTTGGCACACTATTGAGTTCTCAAACAACAAC
>NZ_QJVD01000065.1 GCF_003219815.1 Arthrobacter livingstonensis | reverse complement strand
GAAAATCGCTGACTGTTTCAGGATTTCATTCGCTTCTTCAAGGTCCTTGACCTTGGATTTGAGTGCTTTGATCTCGGCGAGCTCTCCACTGCTTGGCCCGGTCCTGTCACCGGCATCAACCTGTGCCTGGAGAACCCAGCGTCGCAACGTTTCTTTACCAACATTGAGCTTCGGCGCCATCTCAGCACACGCAGCATAGACAGACTTATAACGATCCATCCGGTCCATCACGTAGTGTGATGTCTCAAGGGATCGGTGACAGTTCTGCCTCAGGACATTGGTGACAGTTGGTGTATCAGGACTTCGGTGACAGTTGCCCGGGATTCTGGTCCTTGCCAATGAGCGGGCGGGACTTGGAGATGCCGACGTAGGCAGTGCTTTTCGGTGGCCAAGCATAGTCGGCAACGATCTCCCCATCGGCGTTGGCGAAGATGACGCCACCGTCATCCCAGCTCGCGATGACGGTTCGTCCGCTCATCGATGCGGTCAGGGAAAATATGGTTCGTCCGATGTTGACGACACCGTTGGAATAGACCTTCAGCTTCCGGCTTCCGGTGCCGGAGGGATGGATGATGCTGCCGGTGACCCTCTCCAGACCAAGGGTCGCCAGCGTGCCTTCTTTCACAGTGCGGGTGGCCGAAACGGCGGCTTCTTGCTCCACTGCTGCCATCAGGCGTTGGGCCACACCGAGGGTTCTTGATTCGGGTGAATTGGGCTCTGGAAGGATCGGGCTTGGCCTGGGTTCCTCGGCAATGGCTGTTGCATCCCACGACTGCTGGGGTGTGATGCGCCCGGGCAGTCCCTGGTGCGGACGCTCGGTGTTGTAGACGTGGTCGAACCCATCGACCTGGGACTGCAGCTCCGCGTGGGATTGGGCGATGGGCTGCTTGTCCAGCCAGCGAAACAGGGTTTGGTGGAAACGTTCGTCCTTCCCCTGGGTGGTCGGCTTGTACGGTTTGCCGGTGATCGCCTCCACACCCAGCGAGGTCACGTAGGCGACCAGTTGCCCTTCGACCCCGCGGCGTGAGGGATTCAGGGCCGCACCATTGTCAGTCAATAATCTTTGTGGAACCCCGCGGGCGGAGATGCCCTTCTTGACGACCGTCAGCGCCGCCTCGCTGGTCTCTCCGGAGGCCACGTGGGAGGCGATGGCGAGGCGCGAATGGTCATCCTGCAGCTGGAAGATCACGCACTCGCGCCCGCCGGCGAGCACGTACTCGGTCGCGTCCAACTGCCAGCAGGCGTTCGGCGCCGGGTAGACGAACCTGCGGTACGAGGCCCGGGGTTTCTTGTTTGGTTCGGACCGGGCCACGTTCTTCTCCCGAAAGATCCGCGCCAACGAGGCCACGGACGGAGCATCCATCCCCAGAGACACCATCTTGTCGTGCACGCTGATGGGTCCGTGGTCCAGCCCGGAGGACTCCAGAGCAGCCCGGACCTGCAGCGCCTCGTCCTTGCGGTCCTCGGTGAGCTGCGTGGGTGAGGTTTTCGGCCGGCGGGCGCGTGGCTCAAGGGCAGCGGCCTGGCCCTCGTTCCCGTGCCCGGGCCCGGATTGCGTAGAACGTCTTACGGGTGATGTCGTGCTCGGCGCAAAACGTGCTCACCGACCCGCGTGGTGCGTCATCGGGCCACTGGGCGATCGCAAGGCGGATTCGGGCATTGACAGGCTCATTCCTATTCACCCGTCATTCTTTGCCATCATCCCCGAGAGCCCCAAACTCCGTTGGCACCGCAGGGAAGTGTCACCACCAAAACCCCCGGAAGTGTCACCGATGAGTTGATACAGAACTGTCACCGATGTCCTGCGACATAACACGGTCCATCACGTAGGACACGGCACGGCTCTTAACTTCAGGGGTGTACTGCTTAGGCATGCTATCCATTCTCTCAATAGAAAACGGCATAAAACCCGGGACGGTTCGGGTCATGGCGCCGGTGGGTGGCCACGGGAGCGAGACATGGTTGATCCTGGTTGGAGACTGAGCGCCGGCCTTTGCGAGTGTCCGGTCGGAGTTAGGCTTGGTGGCGTGGGTGCCCGGTAGGGAGCTATGAACGGAGCAAAGGGCCCCATGTTGGCCAGCTATTGGGTAGCATCAGAGGCCGCCGTCGCTCCGCGGGCACGTTGGGATGGCTGCGACATGTTCGGCCGGACCGGGTTTAAAGTAAGCCGTAGTTACCCAGCTGTGCGGCCATTCCGGCCCCGTCCGGCGCGGTCGCCCAGGGCACGGGGCCGTGTTCGGTGGCGGGGGAGTCCTCGTGGGCGCGTCTGCCGGCTAGCAGGGCTTCACCGGCGGAGAGCTGGCGGATGGCTATTGCGGCGGTCTGTCCGGCGTGGGCGCGGGCGAAGTCGGCATAGATTTCCGGGTCGTGCTGGCCGTCGTCGCCAACGAGAAGCCACTGGACGCCGGGGAATTCGCGGGCGAGTCGTTCAAGGTTGTTGCGCTTGTGCTCCCGTCCGCTGCGGAACCAGCGCTGCCGTGTCGGTCCCCAGTCGGTGAGCAATAGGATGCCCTTCGGATACAGGTTCCGCGCCAGGAATCGGGCCAGGGCCGGCGCAACGTTCCACGGCCCGGTGGACAGATAGAGGACGGGTGCCCCGGGATGCCGGGCCACGATCCGGTCCAGCAGCACTGCCATGCCGGGGGTGGGCGTGCGTGCCCGCTCGCTGAGGACCAAGGTGTTCCAAAGGGCCAGCAGGGGCCTGGGCAGCGCAGTAACCATGACTGTGTCGTCGATGTCGCTCACGATGCCGAACGTGGCGTCCGGCGCCACGATCAGGACCTGGGCCTGGGCCGGGGCCGTCCCCGGGCTGCGCAAAACGACGGGGTGCCAGCCCGGTGCGAGGTGGACTTGCAGGACCACGTCCACAAGTCCACCGTCGTCGGCTCGGACTGGGTGGATGACGCCGCCGATTTCCACTTCGACCTCGCTGTGCCGGACGGGCACGCTGGTGAAGGCGCGCCATCCGCGGACCTTTCCCCTGGCGGCGGCAGGCTCGCTGGTGAGGACGACCCGGGCGAGCACGCGCACCCATGTGGTGCTGCCGTAGCCCGGATAGGCGATGATTGTGGGGATGAAGCCGCTGACTCCCGCCACTCGCGTGCGGACACCGTGCATAGCCTCGGAAAGGTGCACGACAGACGCCAGCAGCACCTGTGCCGGAGGTTCACGCACGGAATCGTCGTTCCGCTGCTCGGGAGCGTGCTGCTCGCGCCGGTGGGAAGTCGGGACCATGTCTCCACTGTCCCACACAACATGGGCATCAAGGCCAGACGGGACGTGCACGTCGGAAAACGCTGCGTGGATCATGTACCGCAAAGCCACCGGCGTGGCAGTACAGGGTTGGCCAGGTCGCGGAGCTGCCCAGCCGCCTCGAGAGGCGCCTTCCGCGGGACCCGGGCGCGTCAGGGTCGGTTGGTGATAGGAGGACACGCGGTTGTGGTCTATCTTGGGGATCAGACATGGGCCCCTTGGCGAGGGTAGGAAGGAATGCGACGTGGACAGTGACGCCGGTTCGTGGTTTCTGAGCCGCGATGAGCGGGGAAACCTGGCCACAGAGGTGCATGCTGGCGGTGCCGGTTCGCCGTCGTGGTCGGAGGGCAATCTTGTGCGCCCGTTGATTCATGGAGCGGGGTACTTCGGACGGCTGCATGAGGAGCTGACAGTCCTGCGGGCGGGTGACCGCGTGTGGTTCACGGATTGGCGCGGCGACGCCAACGAGCGGCTGCTGCCGGGCGGGCCGTCAATCGGGGAAATGCTCGCAGGTTTGGCGCGCGCGGGCGTGGAAGTGCGCGGCCTTGTCTGGAGATCGCATGGGGAGCGTGTTTCGGCCCCCATCAGCGGTCGGGCCAACGAGCTGCTGAGCCGTCAGATCAACGACGCCGGCGGCGAAGTTCTGCTGGATCAGCGGGTCCGCCTGTTCGGTTCCCATCACCAAAAGCTGGTCGTCATCCGTCACCGCGACCACCCCTCGAGGGACGTGGCCTTTGTTGGCGGGATCGATCTTTCGCACAGCCGTCGGGACGATGCGGAGCACTCCGGGGACCCGCAGGCGGTGAGCATGGATTCCCTCTACGGGACGCGGCCCCCGTGGCACGATGCCACACTCGAGCTGCGCGGCCCCGTGGTGGCGGATGTCCTGGCAGTGTTCGCTGAACGATGGAACGATCCCCACCCCCTGGATCGGCGCACGCCGTATCGGATGCTGCTGCAACGCCTCGCCCGGATGCCGCGGTACCCTAAGCCGCTGCCCGAGGTGGCACCGCCGCCACCACCGGCGGGTCCGCACGCCGTGCAGTTGCTGCGCACCTATGGGGTCAAGCGGCCCCCCTTCCCGTTCGCCCCTGAGGGGGAACGCAGCATCGCCCGCGCCTACACGAAAGCGTTTGCCCGCGCCAGGTCCCTAATCTACATCGAAGACCAGTACCTCTGGGCCACGGACGTCGTAGCAGGAATCGCCGCGGCCCTCGAGCAAAACCCCGAGTTGAACGTCATCGCCGTGGTGCCGCGCACACCCGACTCGGACGGCGCTCTCAAAGGACCACCCATGCGGCTGGGGCAACTGCGCGCCATTAAGATGCTCCGCGAGGTTGCGCCCCACAGGGTGGGCGTCTTCGACCTGGAGAACAGTTCCGGAACCCCGATCTATGTCCATGCCAAGATCTGCATCATCGACGACGCCTGGTTCACCTGCGGCTCGGACAATTTCAACCGACGATCCTGGACGACGGACAGCGAGCTCACCTGCGCCGTGGTCGATACCAGTCACGTCGCGTCCTCGTCCTTGGCGCACGCACTGCGGTGTGAACTCTGGGCCGAACACCTGGGCCTGGAACAGGACGATCCACGACTCCAGGACCCGGTATCGGCGCTCAGACTTTGGAAGTCCACCGCCGACGCCCTCGACCGGTGGCACGATACGGGCGGCCGCTCGCCCCGTCCCGTCGGTCAGGTTCGACACCACATCCCCGAACCCGTGCCGCCACTGCAGCGCCTGTGGGCCGACCCGCTGAGCCGCTTCGTGGTGGACCCGGACGGCCGGCCCCGCCGACTCCGCGGCACAACCGAGTTCTAGGCAGGGGTCGCGGAGCAGGGGAGGGCGTCACATGACCAAGCCCGCCAGCTCAGAATTTGGCGGCGAGACAGGCGACCCCTGACGGTGATCCCGGTCCACATCGACCCACGTCGACATCCGCGCGGTTACGATATCTTCAGCCCTATTGGTTGGTGAAGAAGACTTCTGAAGAGTGCCGGTTGGCGCAGAGCACGATTGAGCAGAATGTGGCTCTGTGCAGGGTACCTCTGACACTTTCGTGCCCATGTTCGTCTGCATAACTCCGAAATTCCGCGGACTGGTGTGGAGGCGACTTCTGACCCTCCGTTGCTTCGAGTCAAGCCATCAGAGCGGGCCAGGTGTTCGCGGGCCTCGGCGGCGGCTGCGGCGTTGTCCTTGCGCGAAATGGCCTGTCATCCTCGCATCCAGCCTTGCCCACACCCGTTGATTCCATTGTCAACCGGGATTAATTTAACCATGAGTAACCCTATTCTTAAATTGGATTATCCATTGGGTTGGGGCTCCCGTCGATGTTGGCGGGACTTGGAATGGGCAGAACAAATGAAAGGGGGACGAAAGCGAATCTATTTCAAGTGCGGGGCAGTGAATCAGGGTCTGGCCGCCGTAGTTGACGAGCAACAGCAGGGTGCTTCCAAAGTGCATCAACTTCTGTATCGTCGGTTCCCGATGGAGAAAGTGAAGGTGAGAACAACGATCGGCGGTCGTCGTATTGCTCGTGGTGTGGGCGATGGTGGCCATTTTGGGCTTTACCCTCCATGGTTTGGTGTTGCTCGCGATCGTCGGCATCATCTTGTTCGTGGCAACCGGTGCCATGGGGTGGACCCGCCGTAGTTCCGTCTGCTGCAAGGCGGCCTATGGGAATTAAGGCCGTACCGGCATAAGGGTCATTTGCAGGCATATGGCTCATCCGGTAATTGGGCTCTTCGCGTTTCGTGGTGAATACCAGCCCGCTGAGATGAATTCATGCCACCGTCCGGGCGGCACTTCTTAGCAG
>NZ_QJVD01000064.1 GCF_003219815.1 Arthrobacter livingstonensis | reverse complement strand
TCAAGCGATCTATTGCCCGGCAACTATTCAGGAAATTACAAACGCTTATGGCTTGACTCGAAGCATAGAAGGGTCAGAATTGCCTCTTTCGTCAGGACCAGCAAAGTTAGGGCCCGGGATGAGCGCTGATCAGTTGGTGCTTCAGTTCCTGGGGCTCGCCGATGCGCTCTCGCGCCCCTATTTTGCCCCGGGGTGTGGGGTCGAAGACCTGCAACAGGTAGCCAGGCCCGGACTCGTGAAGGCAGCCAGAAGGTACCGCGAGGCGGGGAATCATGGGTTCATGGCCTTTGCAGTGCCGACCAGCACCGGGGAACTTCAAGCGATACCTCAGGGACCACACTTGGGCGGTACGGCCGCCGAGGCCAGTCCAGGACGCACGGCACAGAATCAGGTGCGTGCGCCCCGAACTGACGCAGCGTCCGGGGCGTGACCCCTCAACCGCCGAGCTCAACTCGGTGTCGGGTATATCAGTGATGCCTGGCGACAAGGTATAGCGGGAACGCGAAAGCAAAAAGCACAAGACACAACCCAGCCCACACGCGTGAGCTCTCCACCGTGAGTCCTAGGACAGTGACCGTCACAGGCCGGTGCTGCTTTTCGTGGGACCGCGCATCCTGTAACACCCACCCGGCAACGACAAGCAGGAGCACGCCCACCACGATGGGCAGCAGCAACGACAACGACTGGTTATCCACAATGTAATTATACAAATAGCACATGACAGGCGAGTCAAAAAAAGCTGGATCTGCGCACAGAATCCTCGCGCACGGTCCGATTCCGGATCCTCCAACACCCAGCAGTGAGTCCCAGTTCTGGCTTGATCCTGACGTGAAAATAGGGCCCGGCTAACTAAGTCGCTCGGTGGCTTCTGCAGGTTGTGGGAGGGCGCGGGGCCATCCCGTGCGATGAACTGGCGCGGCCAAGGGCGAGAATTAGTGGCTGCCGGGGCCGTGAATGAAGGTTTCGGCGTGGTCGACGGCTTTCTTGAAGGCGTCGTTGCGCAGGGTGATGAGATCCTTGCCCGGGGATTGGAGGTAGTCGGTGCTGCCTGGACGTAGCAGCCAGATGTCTCCTGCGGGTGGGAGGTAGAACACGGCGAAGGAGCGGTGGGCGTCATCGTCATCGTTCCATACCGGGACAACGGCCAGTGCCGCCCCGGTGTCGGGGTTGATCCACTGAGCCCGGGGCAGTGGTTGTTCGTGAAGTTCGGGATCCAAGAAAGGGGCGGTGCCCTTGCCCCAGCGCTGCTCGAAGCGTTCGTGGAAAGCCGGCAGCAAGGGTGAATCGAAGCGGTGCCATGCGCTCATCAAAAGATACCTCCTTGACGTGGTGGTCCCCACCGTAGCGGACCGACAATGATCGAGGGACGCTCGTGCGGTGCTGCGGGGGGCCTGTACCCATGTTCCACATGGATGAGGTCTTCTCCGCTGTCCTCATCCCGTCTGTCTGTCGGCTGCCTTATTTGGCTGCCAGGCAGGTTATGGTCGTAGCGGGCCCGTCGGATGGGGTCCGCCAGTACGGCGTGTGCGTCCATGATCTGCGTCAGCATCTCGTGCTCGGTGGCCACTTCGCCCTGCGTGGCCGGCGCCGGGCGGGCGTCTGGGTGGTGTCGTCGAAGCAGGGACCTGTATGCGCGGCGCACTTCCGCTGGGGTGGCCTGCGGGGCCAGGTGCAGCACGGCATATAAGTCCGGGGAACTTCTCATCACAGCTCACATCCTCGCGAGCCCCGCGGTGCCCGGCACGCCGGGGCGGTATCAGCTGACGGTTGGGGGCGGTCCCCGGTCTTTGGGACCGGGGACCGCCGGTGCGGGAGACAGTAACAGTTACCGCTTTTTGTTGCGCTTGAGGCGCTGTGGCGTGCCCTACGGCGATCGCCCGATATCCCTTCGCGGACCTGGCCTGCCTTCCCGGTCTGGGGAAATTACCTTGGTATGGGTGGGTTAGGCGTTGATGGCTTGGCGGTCTCCTTCCTTGGTGGTGATCGCGATCTTGCGCGGCTTCGCCTTCTCGGCCACCGGGATGCGCAGGGTCAGCACCCCGGTGTCGTAACTGGCCTCGATGTTCTCCGTGTCCAGGTTCTCGCCCAAAACCAGCTGGCGGCTGAACACGCCCCGGGGGCGTTCGGCGGCGAGCATTTCCTTGTTCCCGTCCAGGCCCGGACGTTCGGCCCGGACGGTGACGACATTGCGTTCCACATCCAGGCTGATCGAGTCCGGGGCCACCCCGGGAAGGTCAAACTCCACCTCAAAGGTGTCCCCGTCACGCCAGGCGTCCATCGGCATCGCTGCCGGGCGGGCCGCAGTTCCCAGCACCTGCTGGGCGAGCCGGTCGAGTTCACGGAACGGGTCTGTACGCATCAACATGGCTTACTCACTCCTTCACAACGCCACTTGATCTCAGTGTCATTTAGCTTTCAGTTGTAGCTTTTCAGTTCTCTCATGCCTGCCACGATCTGTTGTGGATGACATAGATTTTTTATAGCACGACTGGCACACTGGTGCAAGGTGCATTTCTTCCAGCAATCCAAGATGGCAACTAAGGAGCGGACTACTGTGGTATCCAACCCGCAGGCACGGGGCCTGTACGCGATCTCCGTCGCGGCTGAACTCCTCGGAACGGGCCAGCAGAACCTCAGGCTCTACGAACGCAAGGGTCTGTTGGCGCCGGGACGCACCGAAGGCGGCACACGCCGCTACAGCGAGCAGGACCTGGTGACCCTGCGACGGATCGCGGAGCTTCTCTCCCTGGGCCTGAACCTCTCCGGCATCCGCCTCGTTTTGGTGTTGGAGAAGGAAAATGAGACTCTGCGGACACAACTCGGCGATCAAGCCCCCGACCCCGGCGAGACACCACGGCAAATCCGAAAAAAGACAGACGCCGTTGCGCATCAGTGAGAGTACCTCCCGTCTCGTGGTCCAAGCCGTCGGCGAAGAATTTTATGGACACGCTAAACGAGCCGGTGCATCACATGCCGGTGACGCGGGGAAGGTGGCCAGCGAATGGGTCAGGCCAAAAACCCGTTCCGCACGCACGCCCCTGCCAGCACTTTCGACCTAACTTTAGCTACCCGCAGGTTCCGCGCTATGCTGGCACATTTCATCGGCGGGGCAGTGTCGCTGGGGGAGTGTTCCACATGCTTGGAAATTGGAACACCCCTCCGCGAGGGAGTTAAGGAGAATCGCAAGCCAAACCGGGGTCTTGGTAGGAATGGGCCGGAATTGGGCGATAGGCCCCTGCCACTAAGTCACCCTTGCGCATCCGGCAGGACCGAGTTTTAAGCCCGCGACCTTGCTGTGCTTGGTGTTCAACCCCATTGCCGCAAATGTAGGGAAAATTTAGGTTTTTTTGAGGATTTTCTCAGGAAGCAGTTCTATATTTTTTTTCGTGCGGCAAGTAAAGAACAATTTGCCCCCTCTTTAAGGCAGCTGCAGTTGCTGCCTTAACGGCAAAAAAATCGCACTGTAGTACCTGGCCGTCAAGCAGCAGGAGACGGACACAGCAACACCAGCAGTACCAGCAGTAGGTGGTCCTCGACAGCTTGAGATGGCCACAGCAGTACCGGCAGTAACCTGGCCGTCAAGCAGCAGGAGACGGATACAGCAACACCAGCAGTACCAGCAGTAGGTGGTCCTCGACAGCTTGAGATGGCCACAGCAGTACCGGCAGTAACCTGGCCGTCAAGCAGCAGGAGACGGATACAGCAACACCAGCAGTACCAGCAGTAGGTGGTCCTCGACAGCTTGAGATGGCCACAGCAGTACCGGCAGTAACCTGGCCGTCAAGCAGCAGGAGACGGATACAGCAACACCAGCAGTACCAGCAGTAGGTGGTCCTCGACAGCTTGAGATGGCCACAGCAGTACCGGCAGTAACCTGGCCGTCAAGCAGCAGCAGACGGACACAGCAACACCAGCAGTACCAGCTGTAGGTGGTCCTCGACAGCTTGAGACGGCCACAGCAACGCAACCCATGGGGCGGGCAAGGCACGTGCATCTATATGCATACCTTGTCCGCCCCGCACTATTTTTAGCTACGTTTTGCGTCGCTAACCGGCCGGCCTACTAAACAGGGAGTGAGTAGGAACTGACCCCCCCATTTATGCGGGCGCCTCAGAAAACGGTAAAAATCGTACGCTAAGGGGCGCATTGAGCTAGGCAGACACTGCATTGCAGCTTGCCAATGGAAGCCACCAGAGCCTGTCCGTATGGGGGAACCTTCTGCGGGACGGTTAATTATTCGTGGCGGTACGTCAGGGCCATAAGCGTTGCTTGTCCCATGCGGTCTTGGTCCGTATGTAGCCGAGGCGTTGGTGGTTTCGGTTCGGATCGCCCTGCCAAAATTCAACTGATTTTGGTATGACAGTCCAAACGGTCCATTGGGGAGAAACTATCCCGGGATCGAGTTCCATGGCGGCCTGGGCTTGTCTGATCAGTTCATCTCGGCTGGCATCAGTTGAAAAGGTGGAACTCTGTGGAGCGGCCAAAGCGTTGGCTCGGGTTTGGGGGTGGCATGCGAGGAAGTCTGTCGCTGATTCTGCAGCGGTAGCTCGTTGAGCGGTTCCACGGACCCGTACCGCTCGGGCGAGTGGACTCCAGTAAAAGGTTAGGGCGCAGTTGGGATTCGTCAACAATTGGTGGCCTTTGGGCGATTCGTCACCCGTGGCGATCTTGAAGCCACAGTCGCCGCTCACGTCCTTAACGGTTAGCACTCGAGCATCTGGCAGGCCGTCCGCATCGACAGTCGAGAGTGTCGCTGCGTGGGCTTCAGGTACACCGGCGTTGGTCGCGTCCCGAAGCCAGCGCAGGAATAGCTCGTGCGGTGCATCGGGGGCTGAAGCCCAATCGAAATCCTGCGCCTGCCCGACAATTGACGGAACCGCTCCAGGCTCATCACGACGTGTCTGCATCGTCTCATTCTCCATAACGGCACACGATTCTGAAAGCCCGAAGTGTCTGATAGCCAAACTCTCTGTGGCCGTCCAATATCGAATATGCCAGCGGTGCGCCGTGCTGATGCCAACTGGGAGCTTCGATAAGCTCCTACTGTGCCCCGCTGCTCGGCAACCGGGCCTCGAGAATATCCAAACGAAAAGTGTGGTCTGAGGAGTATGAAATGACTGTTGTGATTGCCGGCTGCGGTGACCTTGGAACTGAAACCGGGCTGCGGTTCGCTTCTCTGGGACATCAGGTGATGGGACTTCGACGCTCATCGGAGAAACTACCACCCGAAATTAAAGGACAGGCGATTGATCTGTCCGCAGAGGTGCCGACACTTCCGACGGACACCACCATCGTGGTAATTGCCATGAGCCCCGATGATCGCAGCGTAGATGGATATCGAGCGGCATACGTCGAGAGTGTTCGGAGTGTCGCCGCTGCCATCCGGAACGACTGCGCTGCGCCACCTCGAGTGGTGTATGTTTCATCAACTGCGGTCTACGGCATTGATGACGGATCCTGGGTCGACGAGACCACTTCGCCCGAACCCACCTCGCCGACGGCAGTCGTGCTGCAAGAAGCAGAGCAGACGTTGCTCCAGCTGATTCCCGAGGCGACGATCCTGCGCCTTGGGGGCCTCTACGGGCCAGGACGCACTCGGGAAATTGATCGTGTACGTCAGGGGGTCGCGACGATCTCGTCTGAGCCAGAATTCACTAGTCGGATCCATCGTGACGATGCCGCAGCAGCCATCGTGCACCTCATGACCATGCAGAAGTGGCCTGAGACCGTATATATCGGCGTCGATGACCTCCCGGTCGATCGTCGCGAAGTCGTTGAATTCTTGGCACGCAGCCTTGACCTGCCCGCGCCGGAAGTTGCCAACGATTCCCCGCGTGCGCAGGTGAGCCGCGGCAAACGCTGCGACAACAACCGGCTACGGGAGATTGGATTCGTGTTTTCTTACCCCACTTATCGGGAAGGCTATGCGGCCGTTCTTGATGGTTGTGGAGTCCGACATGCCTAGGTGCGTGGGTCAATAGTGGTGGGTAGTTTTTAAGACGTGTGATGTCTCGGCACATCGGTGACAGTTCTGCCTCAGGACAGTGGTGACACTCGATGTCTCATCACATCGGTGACA
>NZ_QJVD01000063.1 GCF_003219815.1 Arthrobacter livingstonensis | reverse complement strand
AAAATGAGCGAGTCACACCTGGCCGGAGTAGCACCAGTCTGCCAGCCAGCCCCGGGCCAGCCAATATCCATTAGAGAAGATGAGGTGCCAGGAGCCATGGTTCGGGCGGCTGACTCCTGCAACGCATTGCCGGGAGTCGAGTCACGGAACAGTGGAGAAGTTCTGGCGTTTCCATTGCTTGCGGTCAGATCCTTCAGTTGAAGTACCGGGCTGTGGCGTCGGGCGTACATTATGTCGCGCCCGTCCGCCGCGGTCAGCGGGCTACCTGACGAATCGCGGCGAGCCGCTCATGAGGGATGAGGTATCCGTCCCAGCGACGGTCGTCGCCTGGCTGGAAAACCGTCTCGGATTTGAACGTGCGCTGACGGTGCCGACCGGAGGCTACAGCCCACACGACACGGACGTGGTTCCCGTCGCAGGTAACCACGTATCCGTGGATCTCGATGCCGGCATCGCTGACCACCACCTTCGCGGCCGCTGCCTGCAAGTCAGCCGACGATCGGGCAAGAACGGGGTCGACCAAACCCGACATGGCCTGTTGTGTGGGTGTGGCCCTCATTTTTTGGGCCGCCGTCTCGTATGGGTAGTAGGAGATGCTCTTAGCCCAGGCGGGTTTGGGTTGCGGCATCAGTTCCCAATTGGTTGCCTGGTCCAGGTCGGCGACATCCGGGGTGATGTCGTTCCTGGTTTCGGTTGAATTCATCACCGAAGCATATTTCTCAGAGGGGTTAACTTCTTCACCCCTAGGGGTGTACTTTCCCGCCCTATCGTGGGCGACTTGAAAACCTTCGTATTGCACTGGTGAATGACTCTGAAATGGTGCTTCGAGGGCCGGAATGGATGCTCCGTTCTTGCCGGAATGCCGTGGAGGTTGCCGAACTTGACCTCAATCGCCATGTGGACGAACCCGTGAACACAATCGTCCCCTTACCCAGAGTGAGGTGCGGTACTTGGCAGTTGGCGACGCGGATACGCAGCCATGACTCCGAACGACGTAGTAGGTCCGGGGCCCCTGCCCTGGTTAGTAGAGTTCAGGCTGCATCGTTGACCACAAATTACTGGTGTGATTGCCTTCACATGCGGGCAAAGAGAACGGCGAAGACGATCGCGCCCAGATTACGCGAAGCCTGTCCGTGCGTCGTCCCCCCACTATTAAGACTGTGGGTGCCAGACGTTTGACGCCCGAGTGACGCCCATGTTGCCTTCGATCCAGACAGTGGGAGCCAACGAAATTGCTGGAGTAAAGGATGCCGTGCATGGCCTGTGGGATAACGACAAGGTTTTCTGTCAACTTGGATAGATTTGTCTTTAGAAGCGCCGTTTGGAGTATTCTTCGCCCCCGGATGGCTCTCCTCAAACGCGATTGGACCAAGAGTCATAGACGCATCTGGTCGATGTCATCGGCTACCCACTCGTATCCATCCCAGAGAACATTGGCTGCAAGGGGCAACTGGTGGGAGGCGCTCTCTACAATGTGCATCAGGTATCCGGCGGTATTGGGGAATGCGATCAGGTCTCCGGCTGCCACGCCGGCAGGAAACTCAAAGCGTCGGCGCAGCAGAAGTTCCTCCTCGATACAGTACGCACCCACCAGGAATGCGCTGTCGAATGTTCGTTTCCGGTTTGACGGCGCAGCGTGGACGAGCACGGGATCAAGTAAGAAGTCAGCTGACGTGGAGCGGCACTGTGTCCGGTTCATATGCAAACCCACCAACGGAACTCCGTCGCTCCGTTTCTTTTTGAAAGCAACTTCGGAAAGCGTCAGCCCGCAACCATCCATAAGTGAGCGGCCCGGTTCGCAGCGAAGTTGAATCTGCGCATCAAGTAGCGCGGAGCCAATGGCCTTTGAACCAGGCTCTGGCACATACGCGAGCACTTGCTCCAGCCATGCTCCCCTGATGAGGCCCTGGTAGTAGGGATAGACAGCGGATCCGGGAATTCCTCCCGAGGCTCCGAGCCGGTCCGATTTCCAGGTAAGGGACTCATCGTCGTCGGGCAACAGTGCCAACCGAGCCCAGAAATCCTTCCACTGCTCGGCACTGTCCAAATACGACATGGGTATTCCGCCACCCATGTCCACGAAGCTCGGTTCGTGGCCCATGATTCGCAACTGCTCGATGACATGCAAGGCTTCGTGAATTCCAAGGGAACGTGCGTGGGCGTCGTAGCCGTTGAGGTGGAAGTGAATGCCAGCCACCTCGATGGCGGAGCCCGGTTCGGCGTCGGAAAGTATTTGCAGCCAGCGGGAGGCCGGGAGGCCGAATCGGGTGGGCGGGATGGCCGGGTGATCAATGGCCAGCCGCAACGCGACGGTGAGTTGCCCGCCCTTGTCATCGGCTAGGGCGATCGAGTCGCGTAGCTCGTCTTCGTTGTCCAGGCTGATGGTCACCCCCGACGTGATGGCCAGATGAAGCAGGGCCTTGGGTTTTACAGCAGCGCTGACAATGATCCGATCGGCCGGCACCCCGCGGTCAAGGCACTGTCGCAGCTCGTTGAGACTTGCGACGTCGACTCCACACCCCTCACGGACGGCCCGATCAATCGCTCCCAGGGTCTTGTTCGCCTTGCGGGCAAAGTAGATTTGAAAATCGATTTGATGCGCAACTGCTGCGGTACGCAGTTCGCTGACGTTCCGTCCCATGGCACCGTATTCGTGGACATTGACGGGAGAACCGTGCGCGTCAATTAGCTCCTTGCAGAGGGTGGGGTTGCCCACGAGCTCCTCCATCCATGGTTCAAGCCGGGCGGTCAACGGGGCAGTTCCGTACATTTTTTCGTTCATCACGATGTCCTATGAGTCGAGTGTGCCGGTGACGAGCCCAGCAATGCGTTGAGCCCACAAACGATGTTCCCCATGGAGAGAACGGTTGAGGGTGTCGTGACCCAATGTTGGGTCTTCGGTGGGTCGACCCAACGCGGCCAGGGATTCACTACGTGAGCCGTCTTGCGCCAGACAGGTGCCGTCAGCTTCGGTCAGCAGTCCACGATCCCCGGGGCGGATCGAGACGTCTCCCGCGGTCAAGAGCCCCGCGAACACCTCGCTGTTGGCACGTCCTGCCGGTGCCGCCGCGCGAAGCGCTCCCGGTCCAGGAGTGACCGCATCGATGAAAATGGACCCGGGCGTCGGATTTTCCCCAGCCCCCGCGACGTCAAGGATTCCGGCGTCGAAGAGCCCCACCAATTTGCGCGCCGTGAGCTCCGGCGGTCCGAAAGCAAACTTTTCCAGGTGATGGGCGACTCTGCCAAAATGGCGGGATGCGTGAACGCTCCGTGGCACGCGGTCGATCGCAGGCACCAGCTCGGCGTACAGTCCAGACCATGCCCTGGCCCAAAGCCAGCCCGTGGTGACTGGTGCCTCGAGGTGATTCACCGCGAGACTGTTCCGCAAGTGTGCACTAGCGCTGGGTGCTTTCGGGAAACTTATGGGACGACAGCTCGCCTCGACGGACTGTCCCGTCAATGCCGTTCGCCACAGTGCCAGCGCACTGACCGTCACGTCCATGGCGCGGGCACAATCCTGGGCGCAATGAAGCAGGATCACCCACAGTCCGTCCAGATTAACCTCGATATCGGGCGGAGTGCCCCGCACCTTCGCGCCCCATTGACGCAGCCGCTGCTTGTGCTCCTCCAGGCAAAATGCGACGTCGTCCGGCACCGTCTCGCTCTTGGGATCCATCAGCGATCCGCTCCGCGACGATAAGGTGATTCGCCGGGGCTCTTTTCCGCTGGGACGGTAAAGCAATCCCCATGGGGCGCCGCCGTCGTCGTCCTTCGACAGCCGCCAGAATCCACCCCGGCTTTCACTCAGAAGCAACGCCACATCGTAGGCCGTCAAGGCGGCGCCACGAATCCACACCTCGGACCCTGCCGGGATATCCGCTGTGGTCAGGGCGGCGTAATCGCCGATCAAGGGGTGTGAATTAAGTGCCCCGGGCATCGGCTCCACGGTGCGGTCCTGCGCGAGGCCGTGTCCGGTGGCCAGGAGAACCTCTTCATACTGCTGGGTCCCGAACGGCCCACTCACACGCCAGTGCTCGCCGTCGCGTTCGACGCCGCTGACCACGAACGGGGCATGGGCCACCATGATGTTCCCGTGCTGGGACAAAAGCCGGAACTGCTCCCGGAGGTACCGGCCGACCAACCTCCGTGGCGGATACTTTTCGCCAGTCATTTCCGGTGCCACTCGGTCAACCCACTCCGCGAAGGTCTCTGAACTCAGCGTTGAGGAGGCATCCACGATGCCCGCATTCACATTCAATCGCAACGTCTCGGGCTGGTCCACACGCCACACACTCCCGGCCCCAGGGGGCAGCGGATCATAGACGTCCACCGCGACCCGCGACGATGAAGTGAATGGAATGTGGTCGTTCAGCGCGAGCAGGGCAAACAAACTCTTCGGTCCGCCACCAATGACAGCTATGCGGATCAATGGTCCGAGAACTCCTCAGTGTCGGCTACGTGGTCCGGGTCCTCGTTTAACACGGTGCTCACCCACTCGTCGTTGTAGACAGTCTGCAGGTAGGGAACGCCGGTGTCGTGGACCATGAACGCAACACGAGAGCCCTCCTCAAGACTGGGCAACAGCGTTCCCAGGGCGGCCACAATGGCCCCCGTGGACGCACCTGCCAGAATGCCCTCGCGGTCAGCCAACCGCCGGCAGCCGCGCACCATGTCAATTTCCTCTATCTGAAAGACCAAGTCCGGTTCGGCAGAGGAGGCCAACTCCGGCAGTACGCCGGCGCCGAGGCCTGGCAGTCGACGAGTTCCGGCGGTGCCTCCGAAGAGCACTGACCCAACGGAGTCAACAGCTACTATTTTGGTGTTAAGGCCGTGGGTCCGAATGTACTGCTGGCAGCCCAGCAGGGTGCCGGTGGTGCTGGTTGCAACGAAGAGATAGTCCAAGTTTCCCCCCGAGCCGGCAATAATTTCGGGCATGGTTGAATCGAAGTGCGCGCGCGGGTTAGCCAAGGAGCCATACTGGTTGGTGGTCACGGACCCGGGGTGCGCTGCCAACAGGTCACTGACCCGGCGGCGGCGCGCAGCGAGTTTGTTGCCGTCGGCTGGAGTCTGAACACGATTCACTGTCGCCCCGTACGCTTCCATGAGCTCCAAGGCCACGGGGTTAGCATTTTCATCGACGACTGCCATGAACCTAACGCCTCGCACCACACACTGCCGTGCCAGGGCGATTCCCAGATTCCCCGAGGTTGATTCAATGATCATGCCCCCGGTCCGGAGCCGTCTTGAACCAAGGAGTTCCTCAATCAACCCATTTGCCGTCCGCTCCTTGGTGCTGCCAGAAAGCTGAAGCAAATCAAGCTTGGCGTAGAGTTCAACGTTCCAGGCTTCAAAGAGGCGGCTGAGCTTTACCACAGGAGTCACAAATGGCTGTAGCGTTCCCAAACCGTTCACGATCAGTCCTCACATTTCATCGTTAGCGCATCATCTGCCGTTGCGACCATTATTGTCCGCGCATCATTGCCATATAAACCGTTGGAACACGGTACCCCGGGTCTGCTTGTGGGCAGTCTAGAAGTACCGTTTCCCCATGTGTCGTGTCCCAGAATAGGAATCCCTCCGGGACAGGTCTTCCCCACCATCAGCATGCGGATGCCGGAATTCGCTCGCATTTGGCACTTCCCCATCCCCATTCTGGCCCCTGCAATCCCGAGACGACGGAAGGGCGAGTTGATTGATCGGTGAAGTGAAGGGGGCAAGCAGATTTCGAGTCAAACAAATGTGCTGATAACCGCCCTCAAGTACTGAGGTGAATGGTGGTCGCGGCCCTCATTTTCGGGCCGCTGTGTGGTTTGAGTAGTACTGTCCTGGGCCCGGCAGGGTGGGTGGCACGGGCCCTTGGTTATGAGTTCGTGCTGGTGCAACGCTGCCACAATTGCCTGCTCGCGGCGCGCAAGGGCTGCGATCCGTCCGGGGTTGGCGGTACTTCTAAGTTGGTCCTCGGTCAGGGCCAGTTTCACAATAAGTTCCCGAACGGTTGCCCGGCCGAGCTCGTCGTCTTCACTCATGGGTCTGTTCATGATTTGGGCTGATTCCATCCCCAAAGCCTATTTCTCAGAGGGGTTAACTTCTTCACCCTTAGGGGTGGACTTTTCTGCCCCTAGATACCCCACAGCGGGGGTGTCTTTATGTTCTTTGTCAAGCGCTGGGGCAAATATTTTTCGTGATTTCGCGGTTGCTGATTTGGGCAGGAATGAGTGGCTGGCGGTGTGTGCCCGCCAGCTGCTTGGCCTTTTGTTGTTAGCCGGTTTTGGTTGCTGGTGCTTCGTAGAAGGTGCCGTCGCGGAGCATGGCGAACAGGACGTCGCAGCGGCGCCGGGCAAGGGCGATCAGGGCTTGGTTGTGCCGTTTCCCTTCGGCGCGTTTCTTGTTGTAG
>NZ_QJVD01000062.1 GCF_003219815.1 Arthrobacter livingstonensis | reverse complement strand
CAGACGCGCCGCTACGCGGGCACTACCAAATGATTCTTCGATAGCAGCTACGCGGGCATCTTTGATGAGTCAACGCGGCCCCTTGTGCCGTTAGTTGCGGCACACTATCCTGAATTTACCCTGGGCATCTGATGAATTTACGGCTAGTGCCGGACAGCATCCACTTGGAGGAAGCATGACCAGTCCCAATAATTTTCCGCGCTCATTTCGCCCTCGTGCGCGCCGGGGGAGGGTGCGGATGGGCGTATGGATCACGGCCGTGATCGCAGCCATGACGATGACCGTGGCGCCGGCAGTTGGACAGCCAACAGCAACACCGACGGTGCCACCGGCCCCCCCGGCGGCAGCAGACGCGCCATCCGCTGCCAACCCGGACTCGACAGCCATCCCCGGTGCCGGCGTTCCAGCAGCCAAACCCCTTGTGGTCAAAGGACCCAAGGGCGCGCCAGTTACGACGCCGCAAATCACCGGACCGATCAAGGTGACCGCGACGTCGTATCCGTTCGGGGCCGCCGAGCATACCCGCATTCCCGAGAACCTCGCTGCCATCGGATACGTCGAGGAGGAGTATTTCGTCAGCGGACTGGCCAACGTCTATACCTGGCCAGCCCCCGGACCGGCAGTGGTCCGCACAGCCAACGCACCCTATACAACCCGTATCCTGGTCCGCCGCCCCGCCAAAGTCGCCAAGTTCAGCGGCAACGTCGTGGTGGAACCGTTGAATCCATCCAACCTGTTCGATTTGAATCTTGGGTGGGGCCTCATGCACGACCAGCTGATCCGCAATGGAGACGTGTGGGTGGGCATCACTATCAAGCCGGTATCCATGCAAACACTCAAAACCTTCAATCCCACCCGGTACAAGCCGCTGGCCATGGACAACCCCTTGCCCCTCAGCGATCCGGCAAACTGCGCCACTGTCCCTTCGGACAGCTCCCGGACCACTGAAAACGGCCTGGCCTGGGATATTTACAGCCAGGTTGGCGAACTTCTGCGCAGCACCTCTGCTAAGAGCCCGGTGTACTACAGCGGCAAGAAGCCCCAGCATGAACTCAAGTTGTATGGGTTCGGCTACTCGCAAACCGGCGGCTACATGTACGACTACATCAACGCCGTCGCACCACGGGCAGTCCAACAGACCGGTCTGTCCATTTACGACGCGTACATCGTCGCAGTGGCCGGTGGCGCCTTTGCCGGGATCTACCCCATCAATCAATGTGAGGCTATCCCTGCCGTTACTGATCCACGTCTGCAGTTCTCCAACGTGGGCGTTCCGATCATTCATGTGATGTCCCAATCGGACTACCTGCTCGGAATCACCGCCCGCAGACCCGACAGCGATGTCCCCACCGACGCGTACCGCCAGTACGAGATGGCCGGCGCCGCGCACGCTACGCCCACCGAGCTGAACTTCTCAGCCGCACCAGCAGACATAATAAAAGGCGGACGTGCAGTCCCACCCATGGACTGCAACGAAGGTCCCAGGAGCCGTTTTCCAAGCGCCATCTTCTTTGACGCCATGCTCCAGAACCTGAATCAGTGGGTCCGCAAGGGTATTGCCCCTCCACACGGCTCCCCGATCGTCGTGCAGAACAACGCACCCGTGTTGGACCGGTGGGGCAATGTCGTCGGTGGCCTGCGCTCACCATTCCTCGATGTACCCACCTCGACGTGGTATGGCAGTTCGACCGGAGCGTCCTTCTGCTTCATAGCCGGACATGAAGTGCCATTCAGCCAGGCCCTGCTCCAGCAGATCTACCCAAACCATGGAGCCTACGTGAAGGCCGTGAAGAAGGACACGAAGGCCCTCGTGAAGCAACGTTTCATCACAAGCTACGACGGAGACAGGCTCATCCGTGACGCCGCCGCTGCCAACGTCCCCTGAAGGACGAATATGTATTGAAGCGCCGCTGATGAAGCCGCGGATTCAGGTGCGAAGCCGAATCCGCGGCTTCACCCGTCGGTCCCGGAACCGGAATCTTTGCTGGCACTGGCCTGTCAAAGATGAAGGTGGGGGATGACGGCGCCCACACAATTGCGCCACCCCCCTCGGATTGGGTTGGCGTATAGAAACGACGGCTCAACCGGGGCGGAAACCGGCAAGCCAACGCCGCACTCTACCAACGGAATCACCATGCTCGATGACGCCGCCATATTGGTCAAGCTGCAGCTCCAGCTGCGCCACGGACACCAGCCCTCAACGACAAGGGCTGCCACCAAGGCCTGTGCGGCGACCTTTTGACCGCCGGGTCTAACGAGAGCTGCCCGCACGCTGCGGAGGGGGCGTCCATTCGTCCCCTGAGGGAGAAGATGGCCGCCATAGCAGGCTCCGACCACCAAAGGAGCCTGGCCGTAGTTCTCCTGACCGTCCGGTCCGGGATGGTCCAGGTCAAGGGCAATCCAGGGCAGGTTCCCCTATGCCCAGCAGCCGGGGCCTGCTGTCCTCGGGGCTCAAACGCCGCCGAAGCGCATCATTGTCCCGCAAGTCCAATTGCGCCACCGTCCAAGTAGCCGGCCGTGCCCCAGTGCCGGCCGGGCCTTTCCCACCTGAGTGGCAGCGTTCCTGACATGGACCCTGTGGTGTGGCCCGCATGGTTGGCCCACGATTGCTGTTCATGGTTCACTCCCCGTTGTGACGGACCGACCGACCGATCCCATCGATTCCAGCATCGCACCGTGGAGTCAGGGTCCTTGTACCCTGTGCATCGCCGTCGTGGAGCGGCAATCATTGAACCTGAAAGGCCGTGCCGTTCGTGGCACGGCCGGCTGTCGACACGTGAAGGACGGTAGTTGTCATGGACGGTTCGACACCTTATGAAGGTTTGCCCATTGTGGTGGGAGTGGACGGTTCTCCGGAGTGCGTCTTGGCGTTGAGGTGGGCGAAAAAGTTGGCCGTCCCACTGGGCGCGACCATCAAGGCCGTCACGGCCTGGCACCTGGAAGTGGTGTTCGCCCCCTATGCCGCTTCAGAGTTGAACGGGGAGCCACTTGCTAGGCAGATACAGGACCAGGCCTTGATGGAGGCGTTTGGGGACGACCCGCCCGAGGGCCTCATCGGAGAGTGCCGCCGCGGGCAGCCGGCAAAGGTCCTGATCGAGGAGGCAAATAAAGGGCAAATGCTCATCGTCGGTTCCCGGGGACGCGGCGGATTCGCGGGCATGCTCTTGGGTTCGGTCAGTTCGGCCTGTGCCGCGCACACGAGGTGCCCGGTGCTTGTGGTCCATGCGGACAGGCGCAGCGAATCAGCCCAGATAGTTACAGGGGCGGGTGAACTCGGGTCGGATGCCGATGAGCCTCGACCAAGCCACGGCGAAACCTTTCCGGAAAAGCTTTAGGCATGTTAAGAATCCTTGCATCTGCAAGTCAAATATCCACAAGTCAGATGTCAACCAAATTTTGAGCAGATGCGGGGGTGCCTAGCTGTTGTCTTGAGGGGAGCCCGCCGACGGCCCATGTTTAGGTCTGAAAGACTCGGATTTTACTAGTGTTCGGCTGCAATCGAAAACACGGCAGTTCGACGCCGAACTCTAGGGCGGGCGACCATAACTCCCGTAACGTGATTGGGGTCTTTCGACTCTCCGCCCCAGGAATCAACGCGGCTAGCGTTGATGTCAACGACGAGTTATGTTCACTACACATAGGGGCCCGTCGTGGCGACAGGCCAGCAGACTTGACGCTTATAGTCCACTCGTGCAAAGTCTCGAGCGTTCAGCACTTCTTTAAAAGGAAACGTCATGACATTCCCCATCGCCATCATTGTGGCCGTCGTCATTCTACTTTTGATCGCAGCCGTGCTGGCCATCCACGTGATTAACCAATACGAGACGGGCGTGGTCTTCCGCCTGGGCCGTGTCCGCGGTGTCAAGAAGCCAGGCCTGGCGGTGATCATCCCGGTCATTGACAGGATGCCCAAGGTCTCGATGCGAATCATCACCATGCCCATCCAGTCCCAGGGCATTATTACCCGCGATAACGTCAGTGTCGACATTTCCGCTGTCGCCTATTTTCGTGTGGTGGACGCCGTGAAGTCGGTCGTGGCCATCGAGAATGTCTACTCGGCGATCGACCAGATAGCACAAACGACGCTAAGGAAGGTGGTGGGCCAGCACACTTTGGATGAAACGCTTGCCGAAACTGACGTCATCAACTCCGGGATCCGGGAAATCCTGGACATGACCACTGTGGAATGGGGTGTTGAGGTGACGTTGGTGGAACTCAAGGACATCCAGCTTCCGGACAGCATGAAACGTGCCATGGCCCGCCAGGCGGAAGCTGAGCGGGAGAAACGGGCTAAGATCATTGCCGCCGAAGGCGAATCATTGGCAGCAGCGGCACTCGGCGACGCCTCGGATACCATGATGGCCCACCCGTTGGCGCTCCAGTTGAGGAACCTCCAAACACTCGTGGAACTGGGGGTTGACAAGAACACGACAGTCGTCTTCCCGGCACCGTTGATGAGCACCATCAGCGAACTGGGCGCCTTCTTGGCCCGCGAAACGGCATCAGCGAACGCGACAAGAGAATCAAAAGCACCCGGAGCAGCCGTCTTGAACCACCAGCTGCTTGGTGGGGGCGGGCCTGATCGCGCCAGTACTGGATCCCAGTGATGCGGAGTTCAATGAGGTCACCGGGTCGGCCGACGGCGAACCGGCGAGAAGGGCTCCCTCCCGGCCAGTGCTGACCGCGGCAAGCTCCATTGACAACTGGACTCCAGGAATGGGGCACTCGGAAAAGCCCGCGAGTCCCGACCAGCTGTGACTGGTCCAATGCCACGGTCAGGATACTTGGTTCCGGTGACGTATTTGGTGGACCGGAACCGTCATTTTATACCGGAAAGATGAGAAATATTACTCCATTCCCCTTTGCCATGACGGTGCGTGCGTGAACGCAGGTGGATGAACGCGATCACGGCCAGAGGCAGCACCCGCGACGGTGGGGCAAGCCGCACCGAGTACAAGGAAACGTCCCGGGAGACTACTAGATCCGAGAAGGACTTCGCCTCGATGCCACGATGGTATTGGCACCGGTAACGTCTCGATCCACCGAATCGTAGGTCGTTAGCTCTCCCCGCAATGGCACCGAACCTTGGGGGACACTGATCGGTGTGGGCCTACTATGAAACTATGAAGCGGAGCTTGGGCTGAGTCCATCCTCGCGGAACACCTCATAGGAAGCGCCCCCATGCTGATCGCACAGAGATCCATCCGGTTCGACCTAGTCCCGTCCCTTGGAGCGACCATCTCGCCGGTATTGGCACGGTCTGATGTCCGGGTGGTGGTATCCGGTGTGGCGTGATATTTTGCGACACCGTGTGGAGGTTCTCCGCGATGAATTTCTCACCACAGCAGATGAGCTCCTGACGACCCAGGAGCATGTCCAGGTTCTATTGTCCACAGTGGTGTCCATGGCGGAGGACGTTGGTTTGGACGCGATCCTTGATCGTGTAGTTGTCTCCGCCTGTGAATTGGTCGGAGCCCAATACGGGGCGCTGGGCGTCATTGGCGATGGCGACTTGTTGAGCCATTTCGTCACCACAGGTATCAGAGCAGAGCAGATTGCGCGCAGCGGGGAGCCGCCCACCGGGAACGATGTCTTTGGAGACCTGATCCAAGCACCTGAACCACTACGGCCCAAAGATTCCAAAGAGCATGCCAACGATGCGGGCCACCCGACAAACAAACCACCGATGACGACTTTCCTCGACGTGCCCATCCGGGTCCGCGGGAGGGTTTTTGGCAACCTGTATCTGGCGGAATACGCGGGCGGCGACGGATTCAGTGACGAGGACGAGGCCCTTTGTATTGCTCTCGCTGCGGCTGCCGGTGTAGCCATAGAGAACGCCCGCCTTTTTGATGCAGGCGCTCGACGCCGCCGGTGGATGGAGGCCGGGATGGAAGCCAATGAACAAATCCTGGCCACCCGGGACGACGGCAATGCTCAGATCCTCGAGGTGATCGCCGAACATGCGCTGGCGGCCTCGGACTCATCCTTGGCCGTCATCGCGTTTGCTCGCCCGAATGGGCAGAGGCTCTCCTACCAAGCCGCGGTCGGAGTCCAGACGTTCACGGTCGGCCAGGAATTCGCGCTCCCACCCGTCATCGCTGCGGTCCTGACTTCCGGGGTACCGATGAGTGTTGGGAATGCGTCGGATATCTTCGGCCCCGGGCATGGGAGCGAACTTGGACCCGTGATGGTGATGCCCTTGGGCCTTTCCGGCATAGGCCAGGGCGTTGTTATCCTAGCCCGGACGGAAAAGGCACCACCCTATTCAGAGGAGGATGTGGACACCAGCATTCTCTTTAGCTCACGCGTGGCCCTGGCCGTTGACTTGGTCCGGCAACACCGGGAGAGGGAATCCGTGCTGATTTCCAATGACCGGGACAGAATCGCCCGAGATCTGCACGACCACGTTATCCAAAGGATTTTCGCTGCGGGCCTAAGCTTGCAAAGCCTGCGCCGTACCATCACTGACGAGGCCTCCCTGGAGCGCCTGACCACCGTCACCAGCGAACTCGACGAATCGATCCGCCAACTTCGGGAAACCATTTACTCCCTTCACCCGCCTCAGGACACTCTGGAACCTCTAAGCCATCGGCTGCTGTCTACGATCAACGTCTTAACCGCCGATGCCGGCTTTGAACCCCGAATCCACATAGCAGGGCTCGTCGACGGCGGACTGTCAGATGCTGTGGTCGAAGACTTGATGGCGGTCGTCACGGAAGGACTGAGCAA
>NZ_QJVD01000061.1 GCF_003219815.1 Arthrobacter livingstonensis | reverse complement strand
GGGCCTGGATGTAGCGGCTGAGGTGTTCCACGGTCCGTGCCCACTCGATCACTTCGGCATCGCCGAGGGAATCCAGGCTCACTCCCAGCGGGGCCGGGACCACAGGATCGGCGCCTGCGCCGGAAGCGGCGGCAGTGCGTGCGGTCGCGTCGGTGGTGGCGTCGGTGGTGGTGGCTGTGGTGAGGGCGGCGGCGAGGTTGATCAGCTGGTGGATGTGTCCACCAGCTGCCCCTGTCCCAGTGTGGGTGCCGGTTGTTCCCGGCGTCCCTGCCCTTGCCTTCATAGTCCTAATTTTAGGTGATGGCACTGACATTCCCGGATCTATATTCGGTAATGTGGAATACCTCTAGAACAGCACCCCCTGTGGAGGAAACAACACCAAAAACAGGTGGGAATCACGCCACCAGATGGACAGTGAAACGGGTCCTACCAGCTGATCCGGCCGAAATCTGCCCGGAGCATGGCCCCACGGGGAGGGTGGACACACGCAACCCACGTGATGCGCCCCAGCAGCTGCGCCCGGAAACCAGGACCGCAGTGCGGTTAGGAATCAGATTGTTGACCGCGCCAAGTTCGGGCGCGGGAAAGGATCATTGAGACGACGTCGGATTTGGCCTCGGCATAATAATTCATGTCATCCCACCGCTGTTCAGCAAGCTTCTTCTTCGTTGTGGCGTAAAGTGCGCGATCAGCTTCGTCCACGCGGAGCCAATCGCGGAAAGCCACATAATTGGGCACCGCGGCGTCCTTCGCTGAAAAAATGTGAAGGTGCACATCCCGTGACGGAGTCCTCAGCATGCGGTGCCCCGGTTCCCGGACCCGCAATACAAAGCCGGCGTTCTCAAGTGGCACAAGAAATCCTGCCTCATCCTCAACATCCTGAACGGTCAACAAGATGTCGATAATGGGCTTCGCCGCCAGACCTGGGACCGCTGTCGAGCCAATGTGTACAACCGAGAGTGCTTTCCCAGGAATGGCACCTTTGACGCGCAGAGCAAGGGAATCGAAGCGCCGGGGCCAACCTTTGTCATAGTCCACGATGATGATTGACCGTTCCTCGCGCCCGCCGATCAAGACGGCGTCCAAGTGTTCATTGGATTCACGTTTCACGGACCCATCATCTCAGCATTCCAGCGCGCGCCGCCACGGTCGACGACTCGGCAGAATCCAATGTGGGGATCGGCCGCAGGATGGACGTCGGCCCTCCTGCTAACGTGGAAAGATGGGCCAGCCGATCAACATCCTTGAACTCCTGCAGAAACCTGCAACGGAGGTGGCGCCCTACCTGTTGGGCGCCCTGGTGAGGCACGAGAGTCCGGAAGGGCCCGTCGTCGTGCGCCTAACGGAGGTGGAGGCCTACCTTGGCCCGGCGGACTCCCCGGACCCGGATCCTGGGGCGCACAGTTACCGCGGCAAGACCAAGCGCAACGCCGTCATGTTCGGCCCGCCAGGGCACCTGTATGTGTATTTCACGTATGGCATGCACTTTTGCGCGAACTTGGTGTGCCGCCCGGTGGGGACGTCCTCCGGGTGCCTAATGCGCGCGGGCGAGGTCGTGGAGGGGCTGGAGCTGGCCCGTTCGCGCCGCCCCACCTCCAAACGGGACCACGAGCTGGCGCAGGGGCCGGCTCGCCTCACAAAGGCCATGGGGCTGAATCTTGGACACAACGGCATCCCGGCGCTGGGCGGGGAGGTAACGGTGACGCTGCCGGGCAGTCCCGTTCCGGGCGTGGTGATGCGTGGGCCGCGCGTGGGCATCAGCGGGCCAGGCGGCACGGCGGACTATCCGTGGCGGTTCTGGCTTGACGGCGACCCCACCGTCTCCAAGTTCAAGCCGGGAGTGGTGCGTGCCCCGCGCCGGCCGGCACCCGCTGCTCCGAATACTCAATAAGTTCGGTCACCTCGCGCAGCAGGCCTGCAGGGATGGGCCGTTGCGTTCTGGTCTGCCAAAAAGCCCAGTTTCCGCAGCCTGTAGCGTGGAGGGGTGAAACCGACTCTCCCCACCTCGACCACGCAGTCCAAAATCATCCCCGAGATCCCCGAAACCCCCGGAAATTCTCCAGTTTCCGCAGTTGTTGAGCGCTTGTGCGCCACTGTCCCCGACTACCCGAAGCCGGGCATTGTTTTCAAGGATTTAACCCCTGTTTTTGCCGACGGCGGGGCGCTGCGGCAAGTGGTGGATTCGCTCGTTTGCGCCTTTGCCGGAAAGTTCGACGCCGTGGCCGGGGTTGAGGCGCGGGGCTTCCTGCTGGCGGCGGCAGCGGCCTATGCCACGGGGACCGGTGTCATCACCATCCGCAAGGCCGGAAAACTGCCCCGCGCCGTATATGCGCAGAGCTACGCGCTGGAGTACGGGCAGGCCACCCTGGAACTGCACCAGGACGACATTCCTGCCGGCACACGCGTGTTAATACTTGACGACGTCCTCGCCACGGGAGGCACGCTTGGGGCTGCCTCGGCCCTGCTGGAGCGCGCGGGCGCCGTGGTGGCCGGCGTCGGGGTGGTTCTGGAAATTGACGCACTGGCAGGCAGGGACAACCTCGCCGGCCGCGAGGTTGTGTCGCTGCTGCACGTGTAGCCGTGCGCACGGAGCCGGGTACCCCTTCCCGCCTTTGCGGGTATAGAATAGACGGTCCGCCTTTTTGGTGGTCCGCCTTTCGTAAACAGGAGCTTTTTGCATGTATGACGCCGAGCTGGCCCATGAACGTTCCTACGTTGATGGCCTCTATGCCCGCCTGGATGAACTTCGCGCCGAAAAAATGGAACAGCTGGGCGAGGTCCGGCGCACCAAGTCCATGGGCACACACCAAAACCGTTCCGAGCGTGACGCCTTCGCCTCACTCTACGAGAACCGCCTGGCCCAACTGAACGCCGTCGACGACAAACTCGCCTTTGGACGGCTGGACCTGGACTCCGGCGAGCAGCGCTACATCGGCCGGATCGGCCTCTCCACAGAGGACCTGCGCCAGCTCATGGTGGACTGGCGGGCGCCGGAGGCTGGGACGTTTTACCAGGCCACCGCGTTTGAGCGGCTGGGGGTGCGCCGGCGTCGTCACTTGATCCTGAACGGGCGCAACGTCAAGGCCATCGAGGACGACGTCCTGGACCACACTATGCTGGTGGAGGGCGAGCACCTGCAGGGGGAGGGGGCGTTGCTGGCGGCACTGAATTCAAAGCGCACCGGCCGCATGAGCGACATCGTGGGGACCATCCAGGCCGAACAGGACCGCATCATCCGCTCTCCGCTAAGTGGCGCCCTGGTTGTACAGGGCGGCCCCGGCACCGGCAAAACCGCCGTGGCCCTGCACCGCGCCGCCTACCTGCTGTACACCCACCGCGAACGGCTCGCCTCGGCCGGCGTGCTGCTGGTGGGACCCTCCAGCGCGTTCATGAAGTACATTGAGCGCGTCCTGCCGTCCCTGGGCGAGACAGGCGTGGTCATGGCCAGCGTGGGGCACCTGCTGCCCGGCATCAGTGCCACGGCCGTCGAATCCCCGGAAGTTGCGCGGCTCAAGGGCCGCATCGATATGGCGCAGGTCGTTGCCGACGCCGTTGCCAACCGCCAGCGCCTGCCGCGCGGGGATGCCAGGCTCGACGTCGAAGGCACCCGTCTGGTGCTGACCTCCCGCCAGGTCCGCCGCGCCCGGGATAAGGCGCGCGCCACGGGCAAGCCGCACAACGAGGCGCGCATGACGTTTGTGAAGATCCTGCTGCGCGAATTGACCGAACAACTGCGCGAACACATCGAGGCCAACGGGGCGGGTAACACTGCGGACAGGTCATACCTTGCCGAAGACGTCCGTTCCTCCAGGGATGTGCGCATTATGCTCAACCTGTGCTGGATGCCGATGGGGCCCCAAAAACTGGTGCGGGAACTGTTCAGCAAGCCGGAGATCCTGCGCGCAGTCACCCCCAACTTCACGGATGCCGAACGCGAACTGCTGCTGCGACCCGCCGACGCACCCTGGACCGAGTCGGATGTTCCGCTGTTGGATGAGGCTGCCGAACTATTAGGCGATCTTGACGCAACAGGCGGCCGGGCTGAAGCCGCGCTCGATGCCCAGCGCAAGCGCGACCTCGCCAATGCGGAGAAGGCCATCTCCAACATGAACCAGCAGCTGGAAGACTCCGGCGTGGACGGCATGCTTACCGCCGAGCAGCTGGCCGACTACAACGTTGTCGAGGGGGAGTCCCTGACAAATGCCGAGCGTGCACTGACCGATAGGACCTGGGCGTACGGGCACGTGGTGGTCGACGAGGCCCAGGAGCTCTCTCCCATGCAGTGGCGCCTGCTGGTGCGGCGCTGCCCCGTGAAGTCCTTCACCATCGTGGGGGACATCGCCCAGACGAGTTCCGCGGCAGGGGCCGACTCGTGGCGCCAGGCGCTGTCGCCGTTCATGGGCGAGCGCTGGGCGCTGGAGGAATTGACGGTCAACTACCGCACGCCCACGCAGATCGCCGAGTCGGCCGTGCGCATGGCCAATGCTGCCGGTCAGGTGGTCTCCGCCCCCAAGGCGGTGCGCGACGGCGAATGGGCCCCCATAGTTGACCGCGTGGCACCGGACTGCCTGGTATCCCGGGTGGTGTCGGTCATGGATGAGGAAACGGCGGCCGTCGCCGGCGGGCTGGTGGCCGTCATCGCCCCGCCCTCGCTCGTGGTTGAGACGGCGGCTGCCTTGCGCGCCGTCTACGGACCCCGTGTGGGGCACGGTGCCGGGTCTGTGGAACAGGACATTGTGGTGATAGACCCGCACGAAGCCAAGGGTCTGGAGTTCGACGGCGTGGTCATTGTGGAACCGGCCGCACTCCTGGCCGGTGCCGGTGGCAGGGTTGGCGATCTCTACGTGGCCATGACCCGCCCCACCCAGCGCCTGCGCCTAATTGCCTCGGAGCCGCTGCCGGAGGGCATCGAAGCGTAAGTGGAGGGCAGGGCGAATCGGACGAACCGGCGTCGTGCTGGTAATTTTGGGGTGTGTCCTTGCAAACTGAACTCCGCGCCCCCGAAAACGACTCCAGCTTCGCCAATGTTTGGCAGGAGCTTAAGTGGCGGGGGTTGGTACAGGTCTCCACCGACGAGGCCGCCCTTGAAGAGCTGCTGGCCGGCGATCCCATCACGTACTACTGCGGCTTCGACCCGACCGCGCCCAGCCTGCACCTGGGCAACCTGGTCCAGCTGCTGACCATGCGACGCATGCAGCTGGCCGGTCACAAGCCGCTGGGCCTGGTGGGCGGCTCCACCGGCTTGGTGGGGGATCCGCGCCCGACGGCGGAGCGCACCATGAACTCCAAGGAGACCGTTGCGGAGTGGGTTGGCTACTTGGAAGGGCAGGTGCAGCGTTTCCTCTCGTTTGAGGGCGAGAACGCCGCCCGCATGGTCAACAATCTGGACTGGACCGCGCCGATGAGTGCCATCGACTTCCTGCGGGACATCGGCAAGTACTTCCGGGTCGGCACCATGATCAAGAAGGACATCGTGGCCTCGCGCCTGAATTCCGACGAAGGCATCAGCTACGCCGAATTCAGCTACCAGATTCTGCAGGGTCTGGACTACCTGGAGCTGTTCCGCCAGTACGGCTGCGTGCTGCAGCAGGGCGGCTCCGACCAGTGGGGGAACCTGACTAGTGGGGCGGACCTGATCCGAAAAGTTGAAGGCGCGTCCGTGCATGCCTTGGGCACGCCGCTGATCACCAACTCCGACGGCACCAAGTTTGGCAAGAGTGAGGGCAACGCGATTTGGCTCGACGCCGCCATGTGCAGCCCCTTCGACATGTACCAGTTCTGGCTCAACACGGCCGACGACGATGTTGTTGACCGGCTGAAGGTGTTCACTTTCCTTTCCCGTGAGGAGATTACAGCCATAGGCGAGTCCGTTGCCGAAAAGCCGCAGGTCCGCGAAGGACAGCGGACGTTGGCCTTCCAAATCACCTCCCTGGTCCACGGCGTGGACGCCACGCTGAAGGTCATCGCAGCCTCGGCCGCACTATTTGGCCAGGGCGATCTTGCCGGACTGGACGAAGCAACCCTGGCCTCTGCGACCCGCGAATTGCCGCGTTCCATAGCGCCGGCCCAAGGTCTCTCCATCGTCGACCTTCTAGTGGCGGCCGGCCTGGCCAACAGCAACTCCGCGGCCCGCCGCACGGTGGGGGAGGGCGGCGCCTATGTCAACAATGCTAAGGTCACTGATCCGGATGCCGTTCTCGGTGCCGCGGAAGCGCTTCACGGAAAGTACCTGCTGGTGCGCCGCGGAAAGCGCACGCTGTCCATGGTGGAACTCGGCAGCTAGGCGACTGGGCCGGAGCCGTACCTCCTCGGTGACGTCCCGGCCGCGGGTGACCTTCGGCCTCCTTGACGTCGCCTACGAAGGGACCGCTCCGGTCCCGGCTGGTGACGCCCCTTCGATTTGGGTCTCCTCACGTCGCCAATCGAAGGACCGGCTCAGCCGCCTCGGTAGTCGAGCTGGGCCCACGCCCGTCCCCGATTTGCGTTGGGGGTGGGTTGGTGTGTATTGTTTTCTTTGTTGCCTGCACAAGGTTGAGCCGCTTCGTGAGAAGCAGGGGCTCCCAACTTGCGGGAAATCAAATCCCAGTATTTCCTTCCGGGTATTGTCGACTTTTTAGGTTGTTGATATTTGGTTGTGTTTTGGGGGGTTTGTTGGGTTTATGGAGTGACCAGCCGCACAGGGTGTGGATTGGACAAAATGAATTCAAATGAAATAAAGTATGAATATCACGGCGACGAAAACCTGGTGTGAATAGCATCTGGAATTACTCGAACTGTGTTGTTGTTTGAGAACTCAATAGTGTGCCAAGTTTTATTGATACCAATTTATTGTATTGAATTGGTTATTTGGTTTT
>NZ_QJVD01000060.1 GCF_003219815.1 Arthrobacter livingstonensis | reverse complement strand
CCCCGCCGAGGTGATGCCGGTCACGTGCGTTTCTTCCTGACTGCAAAACTACGCCTCATAATTCATATAGTCCAGACTTTTTTTGACTGTTAACGTTTGCCAAAGGATTGATTCTTCCCTGGAGCTGGCAAGTTGAAAGCATTCAGAAGCCATGTGTGCGACCGTCACCATCGGTTCGTCCGCTAGCGGGATTTTTCGGACTAATTCGTTTTGAGGGCCTCGATCGACTGGAAACCGCGGAAGTTCCCGCTGGGTGAAGTCTTCCAGGTTGTAGCCGCCGGGCACGGCGGGGCGCAGGTACTTGGGCTTGACCAGCCCCTGGTGCCCGGCTGCTTCTAGGGTCTCGGGCATGGCACCGGCACCGCGGGCCGACCCCCCGGCACCTGGTAGTCCGTGTCGTCGTCGGTCATGGTCGTGTCGGTGCTGAGCAGTTCGATCCCGGCGTCCGCGTCGCTGGAGCCGGGGCCAGAGACCCGGGGCATGGCGGCGTTGGTGTAGAGCCAGGTTTCCGCTTCGGCGCTGATGTGGCCCTTGAACCCGTCCATCGTCACGCAACGCAACGTGTAGGCGTGCCGGGCCTCGGCGTCCACGATGGAGACGATCCGATCCAAGGGCCACCGCCGGGGGATCCGCCACCGCCCGTCGGTGCCGTCGGAGCCCTCGGCCGGCGCGACGTCCTGCACCGGAACCATGGCCAGCAGCATGCACGTGTACGCCTGCGCCTGCGGCGAATCTCCTTCCAGGGTGTCCGGGTCCACCGTGCCGAGCAGGGCCAGGTCGTCGGTGGCCAGCCCCGAGACCATCTCCTCTTTCTCTTCCTTGTCGTCCCGGGCGATCTCCGGCTTCCCCACCCGCGTGCGGGCGTAGGAGGTCTCATGCACCAACATCAAAGGAGCGCCATGTTCCATAGTCCTGCCGAAACGGCGGATTATGGCGACGAGCTGGGTAATGGTGTCCTGGGGGGCCACCGCATCTTGGAATATGGTCGAATCCACCGCGCGGCAATGCGGGCCGGTGAGGATCCCGGGCGCCGTGATGGGCCTGGGCGACGGCCGCGGTGAGGTGGTGCGGGCTGCGCCTGAAGTCCAGCAGGCGTGCCTTAATCCAGCCCAATTATTCCGCTCATTCCCAACTTGAGTTTTCGAGGTTTGGGGTCTGTGGAGCCTATGACCAAACTGTTGGGTGCCCAGCGGTCCACCTGGTAGATCGTGGAGGGCTGGACTTTGAGGTTGGTGGTTTCGGTGGGCATGCGGCGGGCTTTGGGTCGGCCGCCGTTGGAGGGGTAGAGGAGCACGGTTTAGCCGATGCTGGCGAGTTTGTTCAGGAGTTCAGGCATGGAGATGTGAAGCCCGGCGCGGTCGGCGCTAAGTCGCATCGACGCTGCTGCTGCTCGCGGCTAGGGCGGGCAGTCAGGTCCGTGCAATCGCTGGCCGGTACGGAGCCGACGTAGCCCAGGCCTGTGTCGGCGAGGAGGGCGATGTTTACTCTCGAGTTCTGCCCGGCATCGAAGACCACCGTCTTCTGCGTTGCCGATGCGAGGTGCGGGAGCAGCGGGATCCCCCGGCACGGATGGCGACCAGTCCCAGGCCGACCAGGCGCAGATCGGCGCGTTTCTGTTGGCCTTGCCTCGCTGGGCGACTGGCGCGGTGGCGTTGCCGATGTCAACGAGAGAGGCGCAGTTGGTCATGTCCAGCGCCATCGAACGGGTGTCCAGCCCGAACTGGTCAATCATCGCCAGCGCCATCTTCTCCTCGATACCCGCCAAAGCGTCCAGGGGCACGGCGTGCAGCGCATCCTGAGATCCGGAGGTGGTCCAGGGAGGAGGCACCGATCTTGGTGAACCGGTCCGCCGTGGTGCTCTTCCACGACTCGGCCAGCCCGCGCTTCGAACACGTGGCGTTGACCCGGTTCAAGACCGCCAGCGCCAAATTCGTCGACGGTGACAGCGGCATCCGAGCCGGACCCGGCCACGCCTAGATCATCCAGCAGCCCCAGAAGGCGGCCACCGCACCGAAATCCAGGTGCCGGGTCCGCTCGGGAACCATGGCCTCCTCGCGGCCGTCCAGGAGCGCCTCGACGTCGGCCGCGGTGCCCACGTACCGCTCAGGGACCATCTTCGATTTGCCATCTACCCACCCCATCTGGCGCAGGTACCGGTATGGCGGCCGCGAATGGTCTTCTTATACAAACTCGCCATGCTTTAGGGCACATGCCAATTCTGAGGCGGAATCAAGCACTGAAAAACGGCCGGTTCGCCCAGCGAACAGCCCCTAAAAATCACGATTCTCGGATACCCAAGCTATGTGGTGTAGATCAATGAGAGCCCCAAGTGGGGGACATCCAGAGTCATTCGATGCAGATCCGGAGATCCGGGCTTGATCCGCTCGCCAACCAAGTAAAGTCCAGAGTTTCCGAGAATGACGCGGTTGCTGGCGTTGACGAGCGCGGCATCGCTGGCGATGCCGCGCAGATTTGGCATGATGAGCGGTTCCAGGTCCTTGATCCGAATGTCGCATCCCGCCACCCCCGCAAAGGTTCCTCGGACAGAAAACGGTGCCGCGAACGTAAGGACGTATTCCTCGAAGCCGAGATAGTCCACATACGGGCCCCAAAGGGTCTGCTTACCTGTGGTAGCCGCAGTCGAGAAGAACGGCAGCTTTTCGTAGTCGTAATAACGCTGGCTGCCTGGAGTCAGGTCAAAGTCGAGCCTGCCAATGGCCCCGGATTCCTGGCGGGACCACCATTCCACAGTTCGGCTACCCTCCTCAACGGCATCCGTCGCGAAGAAGGCCCCGGCGCCGACAGCAAAAGTGTTCCGCGTCAGGAACTCCCGTGTTAGTGCATCCAAACCGACCAGCGCAGTCTTATCGACCTTGGACTTGTCGACGAGATTTTTTTCAAGCCGCGTGGCAACGTTTCTGGAGAGTTTCTCGATCTCGGTGGAAACGCCGTTAATCCACGAAGTGAGGGCATTGGCAGCATGGACGACTTCAGTAGTGGGGTTCATTGGCGCGTCTTCCCGGGTGGTGGTGAATCGGGGTTCGTGTAGCAACAGGATAGGGGCTTGGGGCCTGCGTTGAGATGGAGGTGTCTAGCATTCTTCCCACATCAGGAACCGCGAGCCTTGATCCAGCTTACTGAGTCATGCCCATATGCAACGACGATCCTCTTCAATTTGTCAGATCAGTGTGTCATCTCTGCCGTTTATGACATCGCCGCCGGCGTCCGTGTCGTCACGGTCGCCTCGGACTTCCGTACGATTTGTCTGAGCTGTGTGTTCTGGCGTCCCTGATGCATTCGCGCCGAATCCAGCGGGGTCGCGACGTCCACGTCGTCGGACATGCGAGGCTTCTGTGGTCCAAGAGCGAAGGCTTTTCTGTGGCGACGCCGCATTCATGACGACCGGAAAACCTTTTATGAATCCACCGGCGCGGGTGCCGGGGTTTGCATGGTCCATGGCACAGTTGAAGGAGACGCGTCGAGGATGCAGTGATCTGCTCTGACCTTGCGGCGTTGGATGTTGCGGCCGCGTTGAAGGTCTCCCGGTGGTTGGCTAATGCGGTCGTGGTCGCCGCGGCTACGGTGTTGCCGTCCGTGGACTTGTTGGCGCCCACACCGTTGGAAATTGATGAGCACTGTTTCCGCTCTGTGCATCAAATTCAAAAATGAGGTGGCACTTGCCATTGGGTCAAGGCCGCCACCGTGCCGGAAACGGACCGGATGAAGGCGGTGGTAAACCAGGGTGGCCCGAGAGCCAAACACTGTTGGGACACCCGGGCGACCACTGCGAAGGTCGGCGCAGCCATACCACCAAAAGGATTACCCGCGGTTCCGCATCTCAACCAACCACTGGGCACATATCCTATTGGGAAGTGCCGCCAGGACCGTGGCATGAACTTATCGCAGCGGCTTGGTATTCATCAAGAAACACGAAGAGCCTCATTGGCCATCGTGAACTGATTGGGCGTAACCGAGGGTGAGCTTCGCGTCGATGAGGTGGAAAATGTTTCTCCTGATGTGCTCAAGCACCAGTTTCTGTGCTTTCTCGGGTTGGTCCTGGGCGACTGCCCGGACCAATTCCAAGTGTTCAGCGGTAGCCGATTCGGGGTCAAATGGCACAGGGAGGGGAGTCCATAGCTGTTGAACTGTTTCTTCTTGAAGCCGGATTTCGGCATCGGTAAGCCTCGGGGACTGCGCCGATACTGCCAACTCGATGTGGAAGCGGCTGTCGGCAGGTGCACGCTCTTCGGGGGTCGTGGCCAGAACCAATGCTCGTGCAAGTTCCTGCAGACGGTCGACGTCGTGTGCTTCCGCGCGCTCACAGGCCAGACGGACGGTCGTGGCCGATATAGCCGAGTGTTCGTCTCCGATGTCGCGTATTTCAGAGACAGACGTTGAGAGAAACCAATCCCGTATGGTGGTGGGCTGAGGTCGAGGCTGATTGACGACAAAGGTTCCCCCACTCCGACCTCTGCGAGTCTCGACGACTCCCCGCTCGCGAAGTTCCCCCAAAGCTTCGCGAAGGGTCGCACCACCGACCCCAAACATGTCCGACAGTGCCGCTTCGGGGGGCAGGCGTTCCCCTACTTTGAGCAGCCCGAGGGCGATGGCCGTCGTGATTCTGTCGACAATGGCATCCGCTCTCTCGATTTCGGGCAGGGGCCGATAGATCTGCGGCTCAAATGAGGTCGGCGAGGCCAAAAGTCTGCGCTCCGAAAATGGTTGCGAATCGGGTCAATTCTCAGTAGTCCAGATGTACTTAAAAGGACTTTGATCGTACTTGAGAGTCTATACAAATAAATCCTTCAATTCTCCGACTTTCAACCCGACCAGCTTCCGCCCTCGTCAATAGGCACGCGGAGGGCCCCATACCCAGTGAAACAGCGAGAGTTCCTCGTCATGGTCGGCTCCAGCCGGCCGGCAATTAACCCGTCGCTGGAGTTCGGCCTCGTCAGCGCTTTCCCTTTGATGACGAAATGCATGAAGTCAGTGCGCCCTTGCGAATCAGGCCTTCGTAGTCGGCCCATCAACCATCCAACGCCTGACCAAGGACCAGGCATTGGATGGTTGTCGACGGCCAAAGATTGTGCCACGAACGGCAAGTTACTCCTGGGATTCTCGGGCGCCTGAACCAAGTGAGGGACGGCCGGTGATGAAGCCCGTCCGGGCTGTCGGCAAGTGTCGAAACCCGACGGCGAGATTCTGGGCGCAGATTCCGCAAACGGACTTGGCGGGGTTCACGCGCTTAGCTAAAACCCGCAGCTGCGCTCATCGGTACAGTTCGCCGGCGGCCGAAACGCTAGACCAATCCTAAAGTGTAGTCAGAACCGTCAAAAAACAGTGTTACCCCTGCCCGGTTGTTTCGGAATGATGGATATCAACCGGAAAGCATCCGTTCGGCCGCTACAGGCCGATGACCTAATCGAAGGGGACAAATCGTGAATCCGACAGCAAGCGCGACGCGAACCGTGTACACCACCGCAGGTGAGATTATCCGTAATCTGTCCCTCGTCAGGGACGAGATCGCGGACACGGCGGCCAAAATCGATGCACAGGAGATGGCGGGCCTAGCAGGCCACCTCGGCCAGAGCGGCCGGGTGTTCATCGCCGGAGCTGGCCGAAGCGGCCTGGTTTTGCGCATGGCCGCCATGAGGCTGATGCACCTGGGCATGACCGTCCACGTCGCCGGTGACACCACCACTCCTGCCATCAGTTCCGGCGACCTGCTCTTGGTGGCCTCCGGGTCGGGAACGACCTCGGGAGTGGTCAAATCTGCGGAAACAGCGGCGAAGGCGGGAGCGCGCATTGCAGCGTTCACCACCAACCCCGATTCGCCGCTCGCTGGACTCGCCGATGCGCTGGTGATCATTCCGGCCGCGCAGAAGACCGACCACGGCTCCAGTGTCTCCCGCCAGTACTCCGGGTCTCTCTTTGAGCAGGTACTTTTCCTCGCCACCGAGGCCATCTTCCAGTCGCTGTGGGACAACACCGATGAACCGGCTGAACAGCTCTGGCTCAGGCATGCCAACCTCGAATAACTGAGGCCCCCATTTTCCACACCCACCGCAGTTCCCTACAGAAAGAAGCAACATCATGAAACTCCAAGTAGCCATGGACCTCCTCACGACCGAAGCAGCCCTCGAACTGGCCGGCCAGGTCGCCGAATACGTCGACATCATCGAACTGGGCACCCCCCTGATCAAGGCCGCCGGGCTCTCCGCCGTCACCGCCATCAAGAAGGCCCACCCGGACAAGATTGTCTTCGCTGACATGAAGACCATGGACGCCGGAGAACTTGAGGCCGACATCGCCTTCAAGGCCGGCGCCGACCTGGTCACCATTCTCGGCACCGCCGACGACTCCACCATTGCCGGTGGCGTTAAGGCGGCCAAGGCCCACAACAAGGGCATCGTCGTTGACCTCATCGGTGTGGCGGACAAGGTCACCCGCGCCAAGGAAGTCCGCGCGCTGGGTGCGAAGTTCGTGGAGATGCACGCTGGCTTGGACGAGCAGGCCAAGCCCGGTTATGACTTGAACGGGCTGCTCCGCGCCGGAGAAGAAGCCCGTGTTCCGTTCTCCGTCGCTGGTGGCGTCAATCTCACCACGATCGAAGCCGTCCAGCGTGCCGGCGCCGATGTCGCCGTCGCCGGCGGTGCCATCTACGGCGCAGCCGACCCCGCCCTGGCAGCCAAGCAACTCCGCGCCGCCATCAGCTAGCCCTCCGATTGACGGTGGCGTCCCGCGCCCTTACAGAAGGCCGCGGGACGCCACCTTTGGGGTGAAGGCCCTGCAACGTCCGGGCCTTCAGTCTTGGAATTCCATGCCTGGCCCGGGTGGAGAGACGTCACCTCGGGCAGTGCTGGTTCGTCGGGAGGGTGGAGGACATGAGCCAACAAGCACTGGAAAAGCCTAGGGAAAGCCGCGGAATCCCCTACCAGCAGCCTGTCCAGGGGTGGGCTTCCCTTCAACACGGGGAATGTGTTGAAGTCTGGTCCATGGATTCGTTCCGTTACGTGGCTTACGTTGATGATCGTGCCGACGACGGCACACTGATATGGGTCGTCGAGGACGGCATGGGTTGCCGCCATCTGTTTGTTAATGGGGATCCCGTCACACTGTATTTGATCTAAGACACACCACAAACACCAATAATGAGTGGGTTGGCTCTTTGGGGGGCAAATCCCTGGGAAGGAAGCTGTTCATCATGCGTAGCCAGACCACTGAGAGTTTGGAACTCCTCATTACCGAGCCCGGTCAACTTTACGAGTTACTCGACGATGCAGAGGCCAAACTCCAGCGGGTAGCGATGGCCCAACGGTGTGCCGGCATTCTGGTCACCCGCCATGGTCCTTCCAGGTACTCGCTTGCACTCAGCGACACGGTTCCCTTTGGGGAGACCTGGGAGCACACACTCTCGTAACTGTCGGTCAACGGACGCACTGCCGGGCCGTTACCGATCGAAAGGTAGAAGGCGACAATGTCTGTTACTTACGTTGATTCTAATGTGGGGTCTGGGCTTAGCCCGCTCCGGGACGGCCGCGACCGCCGTTTGTCCCGGGTGGCGGGACCGTCCTCGCTGGTGCTCTTTGGCGTCACTGGAGACTTGGCACGCAAGAAACTCATGCCGGCCGTCTACGACCTGGCCAACCG
>NZ_QJVD01000005.1 GCF_003219815.1 Arthrobacter livingstonensis | reverse complement strand
GGCGGGCAGCCCACCGGTGGTGGGTCGTTTTCGGGTGCGCGTTTCATCAACGATGCATTCTCCGGTGTCACCATCGACGTGTACACGCTCTCCAGCCGCACCCCTCTAGCGGACGACGGGCACACGGGGCTGACGCTGGTTGATGTCCTGCCCGACTGGGTCTTCATCCCGCGGTCCCCAGCGATCGGGCCACTGACCAAAAAAGAGGAGACCGCGCTCCAGGCCCGCGAAACGAACCCGGAAAACATCCCCCACACCGGTGCGCTCTGCCCGGAACCAGAAAACCAGCCTGGCGTCGGTGTCCACCGCGGCACTGACGGCCATGGGTTCAACGGTCCCGGGGATCCGCCGGATCGAGGGGACCACCCCGCCCCGGATGGCCAGGTTCATGAACGCCAGGAGCCTGGGCTGGCGGCCCTGGTCGGGGAGCTGGCCGGTGCCCTGGTGGACGGGGTGGTGGACGGGATTCTCGAGGACCCTGTCCGGGACTACCTGAACCAGCTCGAAGCCACCCGGACCGGGAAAGCCATCACGGAACCGCCGGAACCGGCGGCGCAGGTCATCATCACCGTCCCGGTCCTGGGCCTGCTCGGGATCACCAACGAGCCCGCCACCCTGGCCGGACACGGACCGATCCCGGAAGAGACCGCCCGCAAACTCCTGAACAACGCCGAGACGTTCCTGCGCGTCCTCGTTGACCCCGTCACCAACACCCCATTGAAGGACCTGCCCCCGGAAAGATACCGGCTCCGCGAAGCCGAGAAAACACTCCTGCGGGGGTTGAATGAAACCTGTTCGTTCCCGAACTGCACCAACCCCGTCATGGACATCGACGTGGACCATGTCACCGCCTGGGCCCAAGGCGGGCAGACCACCGGCAATACCCACAACCTGTGCCGGCGCCACCACGCACTCAAGCACTTCCGCGACGACAAGAACAAGCACGGACACTACCGCCAGGACCTGGAACCCGACCGCCACGGCATCAAACTCCGCGGCTGGAAACCATCCACCACCAACGACGGCCGCATCGCCTGGACCTCACCCAACGGCAACTACCACGCCCCCAAACAACGCACTGCCCAACCACCCGCCTACCCCAAATGGCTCAAAAAACACCTCACCCAACAACTCGACCACCGCAACAACACGACAGCAGGCCTGGGGACCGGCGCGGCGGCGGGAACGGCGCCAGGCGCCCGGGCAGCCAGCACGGCAGCACCGCGGTTCGACCGCAGCCACAGCCCGCTCGAAAACCTCATCGAATACAACATCAAGCCCCACACCAACGACGACTGACGTGGCCCACCTTCCGACGCTCAACACCGGGCACCGCCACCGGTCGGTTTCGGCCAGCTCAACCACCGGGGTTTCCGAGGTCCGACCACCAGCCACGGGTCTCGGCCGCGCATCCTGTGCCGCGCACCCCAACCGGACAGCGCAAGCCTCCTTCCGGCGTCGTACGCAAACAAAAGGCCCAAAAGACCAAATACCTTGTCAACCGTTGACTTGGGACAGGATCAGGTCGAAACTTCTCCCTATGGAGCTCGTTGTGGGGAGCTGCGGCGGGTCCTTTTATAGGGGATGACCGTCATGCCTGGACCGTTCACGCATATCTACACCGCCCGTCGCGTCAGCGAGCTGATGGCCAACCAGGAGGGCTTCACCTCCGACTTCATCCGGGACATGGACGGGCCGCTGCTGGACATACAGCAGCTCGATCCGGACCTGCTGGCAGGGCTGGAACCGGCCGAATGCGCCGCCAAGATGCAGGCCTGGCCAAAGTTCACGGCCCTCGGCTCCAACGGCCCGGACCTGTTTTTCTTCCTGCAGGACTACAACAACATCGCCATCCCGTGCGACGAGATCATGCTGGCAATGTCCCTGATGTACTACCTGGACGATCAGGGCCGGCTGGACGATCCGTACGCGGGCCTGGTGGACATCCTCGGTGAGGTCAGCCAGACGTGGGCGGCCATCCTGCGCTTCATCATCAAGCTGGACCAGCTTTGGAAGAAGTTCATGGCCGTGTGGAATGCCACCATCGGCCCCATAGTCGACGCCGCAGGGAAGGTCATTGACGACCTCACCGGCGGGCTGCTGCGCACCCTGGGGCAGGCGTTCACCGAACTCGCCAACGACCTCCTGGCGCTGGCCGCCGAGGAAATCCTCAGCGAAGGCGACGTGTTTGGCTGGTTCTCCCTGAAGATGCGCAAGGGCTTTGACGAGCAGGCGTTCCTGTGGAGCGACATGACCCACTACCGCCGCACCAGCATGGTCCCGGCGCGCATGATCGCGCATGCCCGGGACATGCTCCGGAGCGACGACGCCGCCACCCGGGAGCACGCCGACCAGCTCATCGCCTTTGCCCTGGGGTGGGTGTGCCACGTGGGGACGGACGTGGTGGCCCACTCCTTCGTCAACGAGCAGTGCGGCGGGCCGTTCCGGACCCACTGGCAGCGGCACCACCTCATTGAAAACCACATCGACGCCTTCAACTACGAGCAGACCAAGCCGGGTGGGCTGCTCCCGGCCGACGAGTTTTGCGGATTCCAGGACACCTACCCGGGGCTGAACCAGTCCGCTCTGTACTTTGCGCTGCAGATCCCGCAAGGCATCGACGGCCTCCCTCAGGCCGCCAAGCAGGGTGCCCTGCGCCAGCCGCTGCCCGAGGGCGACGACCAGGCCAGCCAGAACCAGCGCAAAGCCCTGCTCGACACCGACGGCGCGCTGCCGCCGTGGCTGGCCGAAACCATCGTGCAGGTGTTCATCGAGGTGTACGCGCACCCGTCCGAGGGCGGGCTGGTTGACCTGGAAAACAAGCTCGGCGAGGGCGACCAGCCGCACCCGCGCAACCTGCTGGGCCAGCCGTTCCAGGACGGCCTGCACCTTGGCACCTCGCTGATTGGCAAGTGGCTGGGCATCCTGGGCGTGGACAACGCCGGCATGGCGCTGGATGACATCCGCAAGCAGATCGCCCCCGACGCCCCGTTCACCGTCCCCGAAGGCTTCCCGATGCCGTGGGAGGTGCAGGCGGCCTACCGGTTCATGCTGTCCTGGTTCAAGCGCAGCTACGTGTCCCAGTTCGACATGGACAAGCCGCAGCGGCCCACGGTCTTCACGCCGCCGGCCTCGGACCTGAACAACCTGGGCAACGACTTCTCCGGCCCGCCCGACTTCAGCGGGGTCAACCCCAACGACGACCCACTTTCCCAGCTGTGCGAAGCCATCGCCTCCATCCTGGACTGGGCCAACAAGGTGCTCCAGGACGCGGGCCAGTTCATTTACGACCTCGTCAAGACGGCCGCGTCGGCCGGCACCTGGCCGGTCCGAGAGGCCATCTACGACGGCATTATCGAACCGGCCTGGGAGGTATGCGAGAACCTGCGCCGCGTGCTGGTCCACATGGGGTACCTGATGCCGCAGTCCGGGGAAAACTGGCCCGACGGCGAACTTCGCAAGCCCTCCGAAATCGATCTGGAGCTCATCACGCTGGGCCACACCGTGGACAGCGCGTTCAAGCAGGCGCTGGCCGCCGCCTGGGATCCGCTGGGCAACCTGGACAGCGACCCGGCCCTGACCGACGAGGGCCTGCGCGACCCCATCGACGCGCTCAACCCGTGGCTTCCCGTGCGGACCACCAAGGGACAGAAGCCGCCCAACTTTGGCGGCATCGCCAACGACGACGCCGTGGAGTACCAGCGCCCGTGGGCGTTCCCGGACCGCACCAACGACCCCGACCCGAAAAAAGCCGGAAACTATCTCGAGGCGCCCCTGACGGCGGCCGGACCGTACCCGCAAGACACCATGCCGAACCGGCTGCTGAGCACCACGGCGCCCACCAGCAATGCGGCCCGCGTGGACTACGAGGGCGCCGGCTGCCCCTCCGACACGGACAGCCATAACAGCCAGTACATCCAGCACCCCTCCCGCGGGCAGCGGGGCGAGTCGATGAACCCGCTGGGCGATCCGGCCGTGTTTTCCGCCTACCTCATTGGCCAGATCGCGAACAACCCGCGATTCATTGCGAACTTCAACCTCGACGCGGACCGCGGCTACGCATACCTCTGTTGGGACTGGGACCGGATGAAGGCGGGCCAGGACGCACCGAAGGACGGCCAGCTCCACCCGTTCCCGCCGCCGGTGGTGTGGCCTGAGGGCGCGGATGCCTGGGTGCGGCCGGATCCCGTGCCCGTGGACACCGATCCGCAGTATGCCAACCCCCTGCCGCTGCAGCTGCATTACCCGGGCCGGGAATGCAATGTGCAGTCTGAGCCCCGGATCCAGTAGTTTTCAGCACGACGAGTTGCCTCAGGAAGTGCAGCCATGAACAGCAAGGAAGAGCGCGGCGGCGGGGTGCGGGACGACGGCCTCCTGGGCCACATCGGCCGCTTCGCCGACAAGGTTGAGGACGCCGTGGAAGGAGTGGTCGGGGAGGTCTTTGAGACGCACAGACCGGAGCACGGCGGCCACCGGGACTGGCATGAGGGCCACCGGGAGCACCGCCACCGTCCCGAACCCGTCCCGCCCACCCAGGTGACGGTGCACGTGAACCTGAGCTGTCCGGCGTCGGACTGCACATGTGGCAAGGGCAGCCCCTGCCGCCGGCACGGCTGCCCCGCGGATCCTTGTTCCACGCACGACGGCGGCACCGGGCCCGGGCGCCCGACCCACCATGCGGGGACCTCCGACGGCTCCCTGTCCGGCGGCGTGGCCACGGGCGGCGGAATTGTGCAGATTCCCGGCCGCGGCCACACGGTGTGGCCGGGGCCGCGCACGGACCTGTTCCTGCCGTTCCTGTTCATCCGCGCCAATGCCGGCGACACCGCCGCCCGGCCGCTGACCGGTGTGTTTTGGGAGAGCCCGGACATCTTTGTGATGCCCGGCGTGGCCCCGGACGCCGCGCCGCCGGTCCCGCCAGTGCTGGGCGGGGTGGCCGACGCCGGCCAGGACAACACGCTCTACGCCCACGTGTGGAACCTCGGGCAGGCGCCCGCGTACGAGGTTCTGGTGGAGTTCTACTGGTTCAACCCGACGCTGGGCTTCAGCGGATCGGACGCGAACCTGGTCGGCACCGTGTGGACGTCGCTGGAGGCGCGCAGCACCGCGGGGTCCCACAAGGTGGTCAAGTGCCCCGTGTCCTGGAAGGCGCAGTACCTCAACGGCGGGCACGAATGCCTGGTGGTCCGCATTTCCGACGCCTCAAGCGATCCGCTGTCCGACCCCGCCTGGGACGCCGCGCAAAACCGGCACGTCGGCCAGCGCAACATCCACGTGATGAGTGCCTCGGAAGCCGCGGCGCTGCCCACCCTGGGAATTGGCGTGGGGCCGCTGTTTGCCCAGCCGGCCCAGCTGGCCGTGGCAAGGGCCGACGCCGGGACCATGCCGTGGCTGCACCTGGTCACCATGGACCGTGCGGTTGGGCTCGGCACCGGCGCGGCCACGGGCGACGTCGGCATCACCGCGCCGGTTCCCGTGGGCGCGGCGCTCCCCAACCTGGGCGCCGTGCCGAATCCGCGCGGCGTGGGGCTGATCGGCAACGGTGGCGGAGTCACCGGCGATGGCCAGCAGGTGGGGTTCGTGGCCACCGACGGAAACCCCGGCGCCGGCAATGCCCATGTGTACCGGGTCACGGGATCGCAGAACGGCCAGACGTTTGGCGGGTACACCGTGGTGGTGGTGGGGGAGTAGGGCCGGGGTATCTATCGTCGGAGCGGCGGGGCCCTTCAGACGGCCGGCGCCAGGCTCAGGCTGACCGCGCCCTTGCCCTCGGTGGATACCTGTTCCAACGTCAGCAGCCCGTGTCCGGGAACCGTGAGGGAACTCCCCTCGGTGAGCGTCACCGCCTCGTCTCCAGAGGCGGGGCGGAGGAGCAGGCGGGCCTTGGCGACGCCGTCGTGCCTGGCAACGGCAATGATGCCGATCCGCAGGGTCCCAAGAGTCGGCTGTGCGCCTTGGGCTGCGCTGACGGTTTCCTTTTCGGGTTCCATGGCTGTCTCCTATTTCTTGGGTGCCGTGCCGGAGGCGACCGAGTCGAAGTTTTCCTTGTACTGGTCTTCGGTCAGCCACGCATCGCCCCAGCGCTGGTTTGTTCCGGACGGGGGAGCGTCGCCCTCGAGGTTGCCGCCGTTGGGACCCCAGGGGTTGATCACGTGGATCATCCGCTCCGACTTCCCGGTGTCCGGGTTGACGTGGTCCTGGACGGTATCAACAATGTATTCGTGGCTCGGGACGATGTGGTTGTTGTCAACGGTATCCTGCCAGAACCAGGCGCCGTCCGGATTCGTCTCCGTGCCGACGGTCACCGGGCCGTTTTTTAGCCGCTCCGAGATGTCGTCAAAGTTCGATTCACCCGTGGACTCCACAGGTTGTCCGGTGATGGCCTCGATCCCGTCCTGGCCATAGCCGCCGTCAATGTCCTTGTAGTCGCCGCCAAAGTACTCCGCGCCGGCCTTTTCGTAAATGGACAGCCAGTTGTCGTTGCCCTGGCCGTCCGTGGCGGCATTTTCAGGCACTGTAGGCTCCACCTGAATATAAACAGGTTCGCCGTCCTGGTACATCTTCACTGTCCAGGTGCCGTCCGGGTTCTGCCACATGTGGTCCCGGATCCACTGCGGATCGTTCTTCGCCACTGCTGCCGCTGCGGCCAGGTACCAGCAATCGCCTACCTGCCCTTGGGCAATGTTGGTGGGGTCCAAGGCGTTGTTGTCGAGCGGAATGTCTTTGGGCAGCTTGTGATACGGGCCCATGTCCTTGCCCGGATCTGGATTTCCGGGCTTGTCCCCGCTTTTACCTCCCGGGTGACCGCCATCGCCGTCGACCGCGCTGGCTTTCTCCTGCTCGTCGGCATTCTTCTTCAGCGTCTCGGCGATCTGGCGCAGTCCAGTCCCGGCCCGCCTCAGCTGGCCCTTGTACTCCGAGTTCCACTTTGCCGTGAAGCGCTGGGCATCCGGTCCGCTCCACGTGATCTGTGCCAGCACGGACGACAGCGTGGCGGCCGTTCGCTCCAGCTGTTCCCCGCTGTGGACGGCCGTGCGGGCGAATTCCCGCAGCTCCGCGGGGTTGTTTCCGATGAAGTTGTTCATGGGCAAGCTCCTTGGGGCCCTCGGCAGACTATTGTCCCAACTTAGTGGCGCGTTTCCCGGCCGCCAATGGGGAGTTCGCCCCATCGGGACCACCCGGCCGACCCGATAGGGTGAAACCATGGTGAATGGACTTCGTCGACACGGCCTTGCCCTGGTTTTGCTGATCTGCGCAGGGTTGGGGGCGGCTTCCTGCTCTGGCCCGTCCCTGCCCACCGCCGCCGAGGCCGGCCCGCGACTCCAACAGCTGTCCACCGATCTGGCCGGCGCCCTGGCCCGCGCCTATCCCGGGAAGTCGTGGCTTCCTGTTCAGGGCCAGGAGACCCGCCGCGTCAAGAACGACGACGGCACGTGCGTCCTCACGATTGGCACCTTGCGCTCCAAGGACTCGCTGCGCGAGGTTTCAGGCGGCTGGGACTCCGTGATGAAGACCGTCAACCCGATACTAAAGGAGGGCGGCTTTCCTTCGATTTCGGGCACCGATTCGCTCAAGGGCGGCTTTACCGGGATCAGCTCCACCGACAGCCACGGCGGCGAACTGAAAATTTCCGAAAAGGGCGCCACCGACATTTCGCTGCAATCCAAGGTCTCCGACAAGGATTGCTCCTCCACTCTGGCTCCGTAGGCCGGCCGCCGCGTCGTCTGGTCAGCGGTCCCACACGATCGCCGCCATGATCAGAGCGCCGCAATGACGATGCCCGCGACCACCACGAGGGCGCAGACGCCCAACGCGATCCACCATTTACGGCTGCGCCGCACCACGGCCACACCAAGCAGTGGCGGGCACACCACCATGGCGGCCAGGATGATCACCCCGCAACCCCGGTTGCCGGCTCGGGCTTCGTGCACTCCAGAAAGCAGCCCGAGAACGCAGATGCCGTCAGGAACAAGGTGGCGAACGCCGGGAACGCCAGAATGAGCCAGCCGACCAGCGTGATGCCCACGCCCCACCAGACCGACGGGCGCTTGGAAGGTGTCGCATTCAACGCGGTGGCTTGGGACCGGGATGGGTCCATGATCCATTAATCTACCAAATGGAATTAAAGGACAGGCTCGGCGGCCCTGGACTTCAATGGCCCCAGATCCCGAAGGGCCCGGTCACCGCGCCGCTGCAGGCTCGACCACCGTGGCCTCCTCGGTGACCAGGTCCATGTTGATGAACGCTCCTGCCTTGGCGCCGGCCGCCGCGGATCCCAGCACTGTGGAGCCCAGATCGGCGATGTTGCCCGCGACCCACAGGCCCGGCACCACGGTGAGCCCGGTCGCGTCGGCCTCCACGATCCTGCCCATGCCCAGGGGGCCCTCCACCGTGGCGATGCCGAGTCCATCCAGCACCGCCGACCGCGCCACGGAACGCGGCACCACGGCCAGCGCCTGCAGCGGGACGCTCCTGCCGTCGTCGAGCATGACACCGCTGAGGTGGCCGCCCTCGGCGAGCACCTCGGTGACCCGGCCCTGGACCACCGTGATGCCGTGCGCCTGAAGCTGTTGAAGTTCGACGCCGGACGGTTGCGGTGCGCTGTCCACGAACAGGGTGACGTCGGGGCTGAGCTGGCGGAACATCAGCGCATGGTGGGTGGCGAACGCGCTGGAGGCGAGGACGCCAATGGACCGGTCGCGCACTTCCCAGCCGTGGCAGTATGGGCAGTGGACCACATCCCTGCCCCAGTGCGCGCCCAGCCCGGGGATGTCGGGGAGTTCGTCCCTGACGCCGGTGGTGACGAGCATCCGGCGTCCATCGAGCGTCCGGCCGTCGTCGAGGGTCACGGTGAAGCCGGAACCGGTGCGCGCCGCGGCGACGGCCGTGGCCTTGAGAACTTCGACGCCGTAGCGGGCCACCTCCTCCCGGCCCAGCCGGCCCAGCTCGGCCGGGGACACGCCGTCGCGCGTGAGGAAACCGTGGACACCTTCGGCTGCCGCGTTGCGAGGGTCCCCCGCGTCGATGACGGCCACGGAGCGGCGGGACCGGCCCAGCATGAGTGCCGCGTTGAGGCCAGCGGGGCCTCCGCCAATAATGAGTACGTCGAACATGATTCCTGCCTTCTGTTTGCCTGGTCCCTCCATGGTTTCTCCCGCAGGGTCACAGTGGCAATATTTGTTGCTGAAGTGGCAAACTAGGGCTATGGACGATGACACGAATGATGTGCTGGCGGCCGTGGGGCCCCGGCTGCGCGGCCTGCGGCTGCAGCGGAACCGGACGCTTGCGGAGCTGTCCGAAACGACAGGGATCTCGGTGAGCACGCTGTCGCGGCTGGAGTCCGGGCAGAGGCGGCCCAACCTGGAACTGCTGCTGCCGCTGGCGCGCGCCTATGCGGTGCCGCTCGACGAACTGGTGGGTGCGCCGGAGACCGGCGATCCGCGGGTCCACCTGCGGCCCATCAGCGGGCACGGGATGACCATCGTGCCGCTGAGCCGGGGCGCGGGAGGACTGCAGGCGTTCAAGCACCTGATCCCCGGCGGCAAGTCCGTGGCGCAGCCGGACCCCCAGGTCCACGAGGGCTACGAGTGGATGTACGTGCTGCGCGGCAAGCTGCGCGTGGTGCTCGGGGACCGCGATTTCATCCTGGCGGCCGGCGAGGCTGCCGAGTTCGACACCCGCACGCCGCACTGGTTCGGCCGAGCCGGCGAGGAAGGCGTGGAGTTCCTGTCCCTGTTTGGCCCGCAGGGCGAGCGCATGCACGTGCGGGCCCGCCCGGCGTCGCGCACGGGCGGGTGACGGCGTCGTCGAACCGGGTGGGTCAGGGCTTGGCGACCATCAGGACCACCACGGCCACCAGCAGCAGCGCTGAAAGGCCCGAGCCCATGGCGACACGGGGGTACATCTTGGACTTCACGCCAACCGCAGCTGCGGCACCAGCCTGGTCGACGCCCGGAGCGACGGCCGGCCCTGCTCCGGCAAACTCTTCGGCCGCCTGGCGCAGTGCGGGCACCACAACGGCCAGGTTCAGGACCAGGGCCACAATGTACAAAATGATCGAGATCAGGATCCACGGCGTCGTAACGGACAGATCGTACTTCTTGTCCGCCATGGACATGGCGCCGAAGCCGAAGACCACCACGATCAGCGAAAGCAGTGTGTAAAGGTTCACGCTCTTCGCCAGGGACGCGGCCTGGCCGGAGTCCCGGGCCCGGAGTGATCTCAGCGCGGTCATGGGCAGGATCGCCATGGGTCCCACGAGGAACACGGCTGCCACCACATGCAAAACGTCCATTACTGTATCCATCAAAAACCACCTTTAAATCGACTCTGGCCTACTGCCTTGCCTCCCAGTCAACACCCCAGGAGCCGCTTTGGTCATGCGCGCCGCGCAGGGAGGCCGGCTTCACGCGAGCGGAACGATCCAGTTCACGATCAGGTAGGCCACCGCGACGGCGGTCAGGACCCAGGTGACGACGGCGCCGACCCACAAGCTCCGCCGCCGCCGGGAAACGGCCAGGCCCGTGAGCAGCGGGGCCGCGACCATGCAAAGCACAAACACCATGCCTGCCAGGCCGGCCACCACGGTGCCGGCAGTTGCCGGGTTGGCCGGGGCGCCGGCCATGAAGAGGTAGGACAGAAGTGCCAAAAGCAGTGCGGGGTAGGCCAGGACAAGCCAGCCAAGCAGGGTGATGCCGATGGTCCACAGGACGGATCTGGGTGGTTTCACCTCCGCGGCGATGGAGGTGACGGACAGGGCCAGGCGCTGTGACGGAATTTCGCGGTGGGGCCTGGTCATGGACCATTTGTAGCAGGTGAAGCTAGGCAAACGCCGTGCAGGACGGCGCTGCTTCCCCTGTCCCTACAGCTTGACCAGCCACCGGAAGGCCAGGTAGAGGATCACGCCCAGTGTGGGAATTCCCGTCCAGAGCGCGGCCTTCCACATGTCCCGCTCCCGGTGGATCACCGCCTGGCCGAGCAGATGGGGCGCGGCGATCATGCAGAACAGCAGCGCGGCACCCAGGACAATCAGGGCGATCTTGCCAAACGTGGCGATGCTTGTGTCCGGATTGGTGACGGCGGCAAAGATGATCAGCGCCATGGCAATGATGGGAATGACCACCACCACCCAGCCGAGGAGTGAAACCAGCGAGCCGGTCAGTTGCGGGCGCGGCGGCAGCAGCTGTTCGCGATGGGGAGCCGGTTGCCTGGAGGGATCAGTCATGGTTCCTTTTTACCAGCATTGGCGCGGGTGCCTTGGGCGGACAGCGGCGTGCCCCGGCCCGGAGCTGGCGTCCAACATGCAAAGCGGGCGGCGACGCGGTGTTGCCGCCCGTGGAGCGCTACAGACTCAGTGCACTTCCTGGGGGCTCTGGAGCAGGATGCCGTTGGCCCCGTCCGGTGCCGCCCCGGGGGCCGGCTTTTGCGGCGCCATGAACGCGGCAATGACCACGATGCCCAGGGCAACGATCGCCGCGACGAGGAAGCCGTTGCTGAACCCTGCCGCCTGCGCCGCCAGACCCGTCTTGCCTGCCGCCGCGGCCGAGACCGTTCCGGCTGCCATGACACCGACCAGCAAGGCTGTGCCGGCCGCCCCGCCCAGCTGCTGGAGCGTGGCGAGCAGGGCCGAGCCGTGGGAGTGCAGCGAAGGGGGCAGCGGGTTCAGCCCGGCCGTGAAAGCGGGGGTGAAGATGAATGCCAGGGCGATGGACATGACCAGATGCAGGCCGAGGATGACGGCCAGTGGGGTGTTTTCATTCAGCTGCGTGTAGCCGAAGAGAACCGCGGAGAGGAGCAGCCCTCCGGGAAGCAGCAGCGGGCGCGGGCCAACCTTGTCGAACAGCTTCCCCACCCACGGTGCCAGCAGGCCCATCAGCAGGCCGCCGGGGAGCATCAGCAAGCCGGTGGACAGCACGTCCAGCCCGCGCACGTTCTGCAGGTACATCGGCAGCAGGATGATCACGCCGAACAACGCCACCATGGCCATGACCATCAGGGCCAGGGCAAGGGTGAACTGCCGGAGTCGGAACGGGCGCATGTCCAGCAGGGCCGCATCCCTGCGCTGCAGGCGCAGTTGCAGGAGCACAAAGCCGGCCAGCGACACCAGCGACACAACCAGCGCCACGACGGCGATCCGCTTGGTCGCCACGTCGGGCGAGCCGATGCCGCTCAGGCCGTAGACGAGTCCGCCAAAGGCCGGGATGGAAATGAGCACGGAGGGGATGTGGAGCTTGGAACTGGCACGCTTGGTGCCGGTGGGCAGCAGGCGCGAACCCAGAACCAGCGCCACCACGGCGACGGGCAGCACAAAGAGGAACATGAAGCGCCACGACAGCGAATGCAGGATGAGTCCGGACAGCGTCGGGCCGATCGCGGGTGCCACGGAGATCACGATGGAGACGTTGCCCATGACGGCGCCGCGGCGGTGCGAGGGCACAAGGTCCAGGATGGTGGTCATCAACAGGGGCATCATGATGGCCGTGCCCGACGCCTGGATGACGCGGGCGACCAGCAGCACCTCAAAGCCGGGCGCAAGGCCGGCCAGCAGCGTCCCGGCGGAGAACAGCCCCATGGCGAGGATGAACACGGTTCGGATGGGGAAGCGGGTGAGCAGGTAGCCGGTGGCGGGGATCACCACTGACATGGTCAGCATGAAGGCGGTCGCCAGCCATTGGATGGCTGAGGCGGAAACGTTGAACTGTTCCATCAACCGCGGCAGGGCCACGTTCATGATGGTCTCGTTCAGGATCACCACGAACGCGGACACCAGCAGCACCGTGATGGTGGTGCGGTCGCGTGCCGAGAGGCGGTCAGGCAGGGTCGGGGTGGGGCTTGGCATGAAAAGGTCCTGGTCCGTGAAAAATGATGAGGCGCCAGCCGTCTTCTGGGAGCCGCCAGCTACCTCCTGAAAGCGTCGAAGGGGCCGTAACTATTCCCGGCCCGCACTGCGGGGGTTCGACATCGCTCGCGCCTGCGGGGAGAATGAAGATTCACTGGGCTTGAGGAGGCGTTGATGGCGTATCCAATGTCGAGGGCGCTGCCGGGGTCGGGGCGGATTCCGCTGCCCGCAGCGCCGGTGGTGTGGGACGGATATGTCCACAAGGCCAAGCGGGCGCTGCTGCTGGTGGGGCTGCTGTGGGCGCTGGCCGTGGCGATGCTCGGGTTCTTTTCCCCGTTCCACCTTGGCCACACGCTCGACGATCCGGCCCTGTTCATACCGGCGCTGCTCTGCGTGGTGGGCGTGGTCGGTGCGCTGGCCATGGGCTCGGAAATCGGGGCGAACTTCAAGCACGTCATGGGCTACGGATTCCTGACAGAGGCTTCCGCTCCCCGCAGCCGCACCGTCGCCCCGCACCGCGCCCGGCGCGTCACCTACGCCGCCGTGCTCGGCGGCCTTCTGCTGGGATGCGCCGCGGCCGCGGTGGTTCGTGCCGTGTCCGGCGACGGGCTCGAGGCACTGCTGCTTGGCGCCCTGGCCGCTCTGTTGGTTGTTCCCACGCGGAAGATGGTGCGGCACGCGCGCATCCTGTGGCGCCAGGCCCAGGATGAGCGCGGCCTTCTTGCGATCCTGATTGACGACGGCGACCATTCCGTCGCGCAGCTCGTCTCGGTCACCTCGGAGAAACGCTGGGTGGACGGCATGGCGCTGTTTCATGTGGAGCTTGCCCATGTGGCGGGAGGGCGCGAGGAAGTGACGCAGCTGCGGCTGCTCTCCTACCCGCTGTGGGCTCCGGCCGAAGGCAACGAATACGATGTGTGGACCGATCCGGACCGGCCCTTTGACAAGGACCGCACCCTGATCGAGCGCCGCTATGTGGGGCAGGCCTTTGCCGACTTCGACTCCGCACCGGCGCCGGTGGGGCACGTCCCGGCAGAGATCATTGCCGCGGGGGAGACCGCACCGAATGCCGGGTTCGGTTCCGGCCGCGGCCCTTCGCATGGTTCCAGTGCTTCGGCGGCGCGGGGTTCGGCGCCCCGGGCCGTTCCACCCTGGCTTTCCCGGGATGCCAAGGCTGTGCCGGCCGTGCCTGCTGCGCAGGCCCGGAGGAACCGGCGGCTGTTGGCCCTCCCGCCGCTGGTGATTGCCGTGCTTGCCGTGGCCGGTGCAGTGCTGGTGCCGCCCATGGTCGATGCCGTTCCGTGGTGGACCATGGCGGCGCTGGGGCTGTATGCGGCCCTGACCGTCATCAACGCCTATGTGTACTGGCAGTTCATGGTGCGCAGCCGATGGGTCATCAGGTCAGGCATCTCCTTCGGCGCCACGGAATCGGCCGTGTTTGTCGGATTCTTCGCCGCGGGCTTTTGCGTGCTGGGTACGCCATCACTGGTGGACGGGCCCGTCCACGGCACGGCGCCGTGGACGCTGGCGCACTACCTGGTCGGTACGGCATTGGTGGGGGCCCTGCTGGTTTTTGAATGGGCCTTCAGCAGCACCGTCTGGGTCCTGAACCACCTCAATGCCGGATTCCCGGCGCCGGCCGAAGTGATCCAGGAAGCGCTCACCGGATACGACCCCGACGGCATCGCCCGGCTGGAAGCCGACTACGGCTACCGCGCCGGCGTGCTGCTGTGTGGGTAGCGCGGCCGCCGCGTACTTCATGCGCAACGGCACGGCCTCCGCCTTGCGCAGCTTGGCTTCCTGGGCAGCGCCCGGCGTGCGGGCCTGCGCATGGCGAAATTGGAATTACTTCCTGCGCAGCGCCCGGGGGGCCTTCGGTGAACGACGTAGCGGCGCATAGGCTGGAACCATGATTCTTATTACTGGTTTTGAACCCTTTGGCGGCGGGACTTCCAATCCGTCGTGGTCCGCCGCCCGGCTGGCCACGGAGGCACTGAACGATTCAGGACTGCCGGCCACCGCCGTCGAACTTCCCGTGGAATTCGGTGCGGCGGGGGAAGCGCTGCGCTTGGCGCTCGCAGCCGGACCGTACGACCTCGTCCTTGCCGTGGGCCAGGCGGGCGGGAGGCCCAAGCTGTCGCTGGAGCGGGTCGCCATCAACGTGGACGACGCGCGGATCCCCGACAACGCGGGCAACGCGCCGGTGGACGAGCCCGTGGCCGCGGGTGGTCCTGTGGGTTATTTCAGTACGCTGCCGCTCAAGGCGTGCCTGCAGGCGCTCAACCGCGCGGGCATTCCGGCGGAAGTGTCGCAGACGGCCGGGACCTACGTGTGCAACCACGTGTTTTATGCGCTGATGCACCAGCTTGCGGCAGCGCCGGGTGTGCGGGCCGGCTTCGTCCACGTGCCCTACGCTCCGCGGCAGGTGTCCGACGGCCGGCTCCCGTCCATGGAGGTTTCCCTGATGGCGCACGGCCTGGAAATCATTGCCAGGACGGCGCTGTCCACGGCTGCGGACATCAAGCTGGCGGCCGGCGCCACGCACTGACGTCCTGCGCCTTGGCCGTTTGCGTTTCGGGGATCTCGACCAGGACCTGCCCGATCTGGTACCAGGAAACAGCTGCCAGGGCGCGGTTCGATTCCAGGTAATACGGCAAGGCGACCAGCCCGATCGACAGGGCCCAGGCCCGGCCACGTGCCCAAGTGCCGTCGTCGGCCTTCAATTCCGCACGGAACGCCTGCCGCTCCTTTGGACCGAACAGGTTCCAGGCCACAATCAAGTCCACAGCAGGGTCGCCGACGGCCAGTCCGCCCCAGTCGAGGACGCCCTGAAGCCGGCCGTGCTGCACCATGAGGTTTCCCGGGTGGAGGTCGGTGTGGATCCAGGTGGGTGCCCCGCTTCCTTCCGGCGCCTCCAGGGCAATGTCCCACGCGCGGTGGAGCGCACCCGTGTCGAAGAAGTCCCCGCACTTGCCGATCGCGGTCCTGGTTTCCAGTTCACGCGACTGCACCGCCCTTTCGCCGCGGTAGGAAAACAGCTCCTCCGTTGGTGCGGGCGGCACCACGCTGTGGAGAGCGCGGATAAACCGGGCCACGTCCAAAGCGAGGTTGGCGGAATACAGGCCCGGCGCCTGGCCGGGGACGGGATTGCTGCCCTCAATCCACCGCAGAATGGACCACCTGAACGGATACGACTCCGTGGGCTTTCCCCATCCAACCGGGCACGGGATCGGGGCGGGCAGCATGGGGGCCAGCCGCGGGGCGTGGAGAAGTTCCTTCTCCAGTGACTTGGCGGCGCCCGGGGTGCGCGGCAGCCTGACGGCAAAGTGCCGGTCCAGGACAAACATGACATTGTCGGTGCCGGCCGGATACACGGGTTCGAGCGTTTTGCCCGCCCAGGCCGGAACCTGGTCGGCGACCATGGCCGCGACCCGGTCCGTGTCGATGTCCACCTCGTCCACGTGCAGCTTCTCGATCAGCATGAACCCACGGTACCGCGGGGGTCCGACGCCGGCACCCGTCCGGTGACGTGCTGGAAAACAGCGTCGACGGCCAATTGAACAAATTATGTTGCCAACCACCTAATTGTGCTAGAGTAAGTGGTCGACCACATAAATCATGGGTCGGCACTATTTTCAAGAACAGGAACCAATCATGACCACATTGTGGAGCCCCACCAAGGTTGGCCGTCTGGAGCTGGATCACCGGCTGGCGATGGCACCGATGACCCGCAGCCGCGCCAACGCCGACGGCACCCCTGGCCCGTTCACCGCCGAGTATTACTCCCAGCGTGCCTCGCTGGGACTGTTGATCACCGAGGGGGTCCAGCCTTCCGACGACGGGCAGGGCTACCTGACGACGCCGGGCATTTACACCGACGCCCACGTCGAGGGATGGCGTGAAGTGACCTCTGCCGTCCATGCGGCGCAGGGGTCCATCTACTTCCAGCTGATGCACGCCGGCCGCATGTCCCACCCGGACAACACGCCGCACCACCGCCAGCCCGTCGCGCCGTCGGCGATTGCCCCCGGCATCAAGATGTTCACCGCCGCCGGACCGCAGGACGCCCCTGTGCCCCGTGCGCTGACCGCCGCGGAGATCAAGGCGACGGTCGCCGACTTCCGGGCCGCCGCGGCCGCAGCAATCCGCGCCGGTGCCGACGGCGTCGAAATCCATGGTGCCAACGGCTACCTGCTTCATCAGTTCTTCTCACCGAACGCAAACGTCCGCACCGACGAATATGGCAGCTCCATCGAGAACCGGGCGCGGCTGGCGATTGAGGTCGCCGCCGCCATCGCGGACGAGATCGGTGCCGACCGGACGGGGATCCGGTTGTCGCCGGGCCTGAACATCGGCGGCGTGGACGAAGGTGCGGACTACGGCGACCTTTATCGCTACCTGGTGCCCGAACTGGCCACGCTGGACCTTGCCTACGTCCACTTGTTCCACTTTGGTGACGACGAGCTCCTCCGGGACCTGCGCGCCGCCTGGCCCAACGCACTGCTCGTGCTGCGGGCCGGGCGCAGCCGGGAGGACCTGGGCGCCGACGTCGCGGCAGGCCTTGCCGACATGGAGCCCATCGGGACTTGGGCACTGGCCAATCCCGACGTCGTCGAACGCTTGAAGTCTCGAGCCGCGTTTAACGAACCGGACAGCTCCACCTATTACACGGGCGGAGCCGCCGGCTACACGGACTACCCGCAGCTGGGCGCACTTGCCCCGGTGGGCTGAAGCCCAGGGGCACGGACTCCGCCGTCGCGGCGGAGTCCGTGCCGATTCTGCTAGTTTTGGGTGGCCGGCCATGTAAGTGCGGGCCGGAGCGAACAAACATCAACCCTGGAAGGCCTGGTCTTGGAAGAAAACCTTGTCGGCGTGCGCGACTACCCCGTGAGTTGGGCAATTTTCGCCCTGGCCCGCTCCCACCGCACACTGGCCGGCGGGCTGCTGGGGGACCTGGGCCTGTTTCCCGGGCAGGAACTGATCCTCATGCAGCTGTGGGCCGAGGACGGGCAGTCGCAAAAGGCGTTGGGCCGCACCCAGAGGCTGGACCATTCCACCATTGCCAAGTCCCTGCGCCGTCTCGAGGCGGCCGGGCTGATCACCCGGCAAAAATCCCCGCGTGACGGCCGCGTGACGTTGGTCTTTCTCACCCCGGAAGGGCGTGGACTCCAGGGGCGGACCATGGCGGCGTGGGGCGAGCTGGAGCGGCAGACCACGGAAGGTCTGACTGCGACGGAACGTGGGCAGTTCGTCGCGTTGGCGCGGAAGATTGCGCCCAACCTTCCCTGAGGGGCGGCCGGACCATGGTCTCCGGGACCTCGCTTCGCATCAGTTGCCACGTGCTGAGGGAATGGTGGAACGGGCGCAAGCTGCCTACTTGGCCTGCTGCCTGCTGACCATCTCGCCGATCCAGATGGGTGCGAACGGGGACGTGCAATTCGGGGGAGTCGGGTAGTCCTTGAGCACCCCCAGACGCTCGCCGATTTCGACGGCGCGGGCCCGGAGTTCCGCGTGCTCGATCCCGATTTGCGCCAGGCAGTTGTTCATGGCCCACTGCAGGCGGTCCGGCGCGTCCTTCATCTGCGCTTCGATGAGGTCGAGCAGGCCTTCGAGGTCGATGCCGTCGGGCCGCTTCACCACCCGTTCGCTGGTCAGTGCCCAGCCGGCACTGGCCACCACCGGATCCGGATCGTCAAACCAGGCCTCGCGCAGTCCTTCCGCGTGTGGGCTCTTCCTCACCACATAGTTCACGAACCAGTCGTTCACCTTGGGAATCCGCGCGTCACGCAGCATGGCGTCCAATTCCTCCGGCGTGAATTCCTTGGGGCGGCAGATCAGCAGGGCCACCAGCCTCGCGGCGGTGTCGCCGGTGTCCCAGAGTTCCCGCGAGAGGTCCTGCTGGGTCTTGAGCCTCTTCGCCACTGCGCGCAGCTTGCCCAGATTCACGCCGTGGTCGTCGCCGTGCTTCTCATTCACCGCGCGTGCCTTCGGGTCCTCGAGCGCTGCCAGCTCCGCCATCACCTCGGCAATCGTCATCTCCGCCACTTCAGTCTCCTGTCCTTCCCGTTTGGGAGCCAGCCTACCGGGCGGGCACGGGCGACGGGGCGGCTGGGCCGGTACCGGCCCGGAGATTGTTCCTCGCGGGCGCAGAACCCGCAGGCCAGTCCGGCGCATGCCGAAAGCCGCTCCGCACGCATGCGCACAACCTGACCGGAGTCTTGCGCAGAGTGCCCTATGCGCGAAGCTCGACCCCAGTTCGGCGCATGGATAAACAGGCTGCCGCATCACACAACCTTTGTCGCGCAGCCTGCATGAGCCGCGCGAATGCCCTGAAGCTGCGTCCAGGCAGGACCCGGCGCTGCGCCACTTCAGAAGTGGCGCAGCGCCGGCGCCGAAGCGTGCGCAGCTTCAAAGTCCGCAGGAGCCGGACCAGGCCTCGGCCCCCCCGCCGCGCTCCCAACCCTCGGGAATTGCCAACCCCACGGGTGGTCCTTGTCCCCGCGCAAAGTTTCCATCTAGAGCCATCTTGGTTGGCCAGCAACCATGCGGGATCCTGGTGCAGTAGGTCTCCCTGGAGGTGTTTAGGTACGCCTCGCGGACAATCAGCGTTTGGCATATGGCGAAGCATCCCCGGACTCCTTAGACGCTTCTTCCATCATTTTCAAGCAGGAGAGAGACCATGCCGGAACCAGATTCGACCGCCTTGACTGCGTTTTAGGTAGGCCAACTGTTATAGGTGACTTCACCGCAATCAAAGTGTTCGAGATCGAATTCGGTCGTCAGCCTGGTCATGCGGAACGATGATACCGCCAGCAGGTGATGAGGCGGCGACGCCTGACAGACCATCCCGGGCTGCGGACTCATCCGGCGCTAAGAGCGATGCCATCATGGAATCGAAGACCTCCGGCGCCCTCACCATCACGTAAGAACGGGCAATGGCCTTTTGCGCTGCTTGGCGTGCAGAGTCGGCAATGAAGGTCGATTTCGTGACGCCCAGCAATCTGGCCGCATCGGTGACAAATGCCGTGGAGCTACATCCTCCGCGGATCCGGGAACCCCAGCGACACATACCCCGGCGCCCGCTTGACCAGCGACGATGCCAAAACCGGGGCGAGCTCGTCCCAATAGTCGTGCACCACGGCCCGTGTCTTCCCGGGATACGGCCGGGTGATCCGACCAACATATTGCACCAGCCGGCCCTTGAAGGAGATCGGCGCAGCCAGGAACAGCGTGTCCAGCTTGGGGCAGTCGAAGCCCTCGCCAATGTACTGCCCGGTGCCCAGGGCCAGCAACGGCTGGTCATCCGGCGAGGCTTCCAACAGCTCGACGGCGGTTTCCCGCTCCTTCGCTTTCATCCCGCCGGCGAACACAATCGGTTTCAATCCGGCATCCTCGAACCGCTCGCGGAAATGCTCCAGGTGCGCCCTCGACGTGGTGAGCAAAAGAATGCGTGAGTTCGCTGCGTGGGCCTCCATGACGTCGTCGTATATCTGCTCAAAGCGCGCCGGGTCCGCAAACATGTCCTGGCTGAACAGCCTGTGGAAGCCCTGTTCGCCGGGATCGGCGTCGCCGCTGTAGGCGAACTGCGTGCGGTGTAATTCCAGCACCAGCGCGGGCGAGGGGATCTCGAGTTCATGGCGGGGGAGTTGCTGCGGTGCCGCGGGTGCGATGGTGTGCTCCACCTGGCCGAGCTGGTGGTACATGAGCGCGTCCAGCTTGTCGCGGCGGTACGGGGTCGCCGTGAGCCCGAGCCAGTACCGCGCTGGGATCTGGTTCATCACGTGGCTCAAGGCGGCGGCCGGCACGTGGTGGCATTCGTCGGCGATGACCAGGCCATAGCAGGCGGTCAGTTCCACCACGTTGTCGCGCCGGGCCAGCGTGGGAAGGAGCGCGACGTCGATGCGTCCGGTCGTCTTGGAGCGTCCGCCGCCTATTTGGCCGCACTTTTCATCCATGAGCTCTTGGATCCGCCGCCTCCACTGCTCCGCGAGTGCCTTGCGGTCGATCAGGATCAGGGTGGGGACACCGCGCCGGGCCATGGCTGCACAGGCGATGACCGTTTTACCGGCGCCCGTGGGTGCAACGAGAATTCCCTGTTCGGCGGCGAGCATCGCGTCCACCGCCTGCTGCTGTTCGGGCCGCAGCACCGCGGCAAAAGCCAAGTCCGCCGCTGCGCCTTCCGTGCGCTGGTCCTCGATGCGAAGCGTGCTGCCGGCGGATTCAACAAGCTGCCTGAGCAGGGGGAGCAGCCCGCGCGGGAGGATGAGGTCGCCCTCGAGGGTCTCGTCGAAGAAGTGCAGGATGCGCGGGATGTTCCAGGTGGAGCGGCGCTGGCGTTGGCGCTCATAATATTCCGGGTTCAGCATGGATGCCGCATGTTTGACGGCGGAGATCATGGCAGGGCCCAGCTCCGCCGAATGGATGGTCAGGCGGGCGGCAAACGTGGCCCGGACGATCAAGGCCGGACGCGGCACGATTTTCGATGATTGCGGCAGTTCCAGCCTCTTGACGTCCTGGCCGAGACGAACGGCTGGCAGGCGGCGAATGAGTGTGGACACGGCCGCCGGGGTGAGCCGGTCCAGGCTGGAAAGGTACGCCCACTGGTCCTCATACGGTTCCAGCGTGGTGGTGTCCAGGAATAGGGTGGTGCCGTGTTTGCGGCGTTTTCCGTTCAGCGGGGCTGCGATCAAGTTGCCCATGCCCTTTCCCGAATGCACATCCTGTGACGGGAAGAGCCTGTCGTAGCTGGACAGGCTCATGCTGCCGCGCAATCCCATGGCTTCATGGATCAGTCCGGTGCCGAGCTGGCGGGCCCGTTCCCCGGGGATGGCCTTGGTGAAGAATACCCAGGCGTGCGCGCCGCGACCGGACTGTGAAATCTCCAGCGCCGCCGGAATGCCGCGGAACCGGGCCGCCTTCACATAGGCGAGGGCGTCCATCATGGCGACGGCACCGTCGAAGTCCGCGGCTACCCACCAGCACGTGTCGTCCTTCAACAGCGGGTAGAAGCCGATGTGTTGTGCCCCGCGGAGGTGATCGGCAATGGTTGCCGGGGTGAGACGCAGGAAGCTGGCGTTGTCCCGCGACGTCCCCTTCCGCCACCCTCCCGCGACGGCCGGCACCCAGCCCGCCCGCCCGTCCCGGGCATTCTCCCAACGCGTTGCGTAAGCGTCGGTGCGGGCGTGGAACAGGGCCTGGTAAAACCGCACCTTCGTTTCAGGAGGGGAATCCATCGTCACCGGCCCGATCGGTGTTGTGACTGATGCGAACGCCGGCTGGTCTTGCTGCGCGGCTTTGGCTTCGGCCTCGCTCAGCTCAATCAGTTTCCGCAGTCGGGCATTGTCCATGCGGAGCCCGTCGAGTTCGCGGGCCAGGGCTTGGTCGGGTGCGGCGGCAAGGCCCGGCAGCGGTTCCTGGCCGTCATCTTGGCTGATGTTGTCGCTCACAACCATAATTCTGACGTGTTCTGCGGCAAATGGCGGCACTGTGACATTTTGTATGCGCAGAACCTGGGTCCGGTTATGCGCATCGTGTCCTCAGCGCAGAACCCGTGGCGAGTTCAGCGCATGCCGAAAGCCGCTGCTTACGCATGCGCACAACCTGACCGGAGTTTTGCGCGGAGTGCACCATGCGCCAAACTCAAAGCCGGTTCGGCGCAGTGATAAACACGCTGCCCCGGCACCAAAGCATGCGCGAAACTCGACCCCGGTTCGGCGCATGGGAAAACAGGCTGCCGCATCACACAACCTTTGTCGCGCCGCCTGCATGAGCCGCGGGCCAACGCCCTGAAGCTGCGCACGGTCAGGCTCCTGTGGTGCGCCACTTGCGAAGTGGCGCAGCGCCGGCGCCGAAGCGTGCGCAGCTTCAAAGTCCGCAGGAGCCCGCAGCCCAACGGAACCCCCAACCCAACCGCAGCCTGCCCTCCCAACCCTCGACGCCGCCGTCGTGCGGGCCTATGGTGGAAGTAGTGGTTCGGTGACTAACGGACCCGTATTGGAGGGTTGAAAGATGGCTGCCCCACTGCTGGCCGATACGCTGCAGCGCCCACTAAGGGACCTGCGGATATCCGTCACGGACCGCTGCAATTTCCGCTGCGTCTACTGCATGCCCAAGGAGATCTTCGGCCGCGACTTTGTGTTCATGCCCCACGACCAACTGCTCACCTTCGAGGAAATCACGACCCTCGCCCGCATCGCCATGGACCACGGCGTGCGCAAAATCCGGCTGACCGGCGGTGAACCGTTGCTGCGCCGCGGCATCGAGGACCTGGTCGGCATGCTCGCGGCGCTGCGGACGCCGGAAGGCGAGCCGCCGGATTTGGCGATGACCACCAACGGCTCCGTCCTGGCCCAAAAGGCAGAGGCGCTCAAGGCGGCCGGCCTGGACCGGGTGACCGTGTCCCTGGATTCCATGGACGACGCCGTTTTCCAGTCCATGAACGACGTCTCCTACCCCGTGGCGAAGGTCCTGCACGCCATCGATGCCGCCCAGGATGCGGGGCTGGGCCCCGTCAAAATCAACATGGTGGTCAAGCGCGGCCTCAACGACCACAGCATCGTGGAAATGGCCCGGCACTTCCGCGGCACAGGCTTCATCCTGCGCTTCATCGAATACATGGATGTGGGCCACTCGAACGGCTGGAAGATGGACCAGGTGGTACCGTCCGCGGAGGTCATTGCCCGGATCAACAAGGTCTTTCCGTTGGAGCCGCTGGAGGAGAACTACGGGGGTGAGACCGCCCGGCGCTGGCGCTATGCCGACGGCGCGGGGGAGATCGGCGCCATTTCCAGCGTCACCCAGGCGTTCTGCCGCGGCTGCACGCGGGCCCGGCTCTCCGCGGACGGGAAACTTTTCACCTGCCTGTTCGCCACCGCTGGCACTGACCTGCGCGCCCTGCTGCGCGGCGGCGCCACGGATGTGGAGCTGGCGGGTGCTTTGGGAGCGCTGTGGGGAGCCCGAACGGACCGGTACTCGGAGCTGCGAAGCGCCGCGACGCCCGGACTGCGGCAGGGGCGCGAGAAAATCGAGATGTCCTACATCGGCGGCTAGCCTTTATCGTCAGGGGCTGCCGCGGCCGTTGTGCCCGACGCCCGCTGGAACCCGACGCCCGCTGGAACCCCCACCCCTTGCGCCGTCATGGTCTCAAGCGTGCCCAAATCCAACTTTGTCCGCCCAATGCCGCCAGCGCCCACCTCTGGCCAACCGCGCGGCGGGGGTTTAGGGTGGCGAATGACAGCTGAAAACGGGTTGCGCGGCCTTGGCGGCCGGGCGGAAATGAGGGAACCGTGGACATCGCAATCGCAGGCGCGGTAAGGGCAGTCCAATCCACCGCAGACACCGCCAACTCACCTTGGACCGGCCACGACACCCGGGTCCTGGTGATCGCGGCCATCGGCATCGCCATCGTGGTGCTCCTCATTGTCTGGGTCAAGATGCACGCGTTCCTGGCACTGACCATCGGTTCGCTTTTTGTGGGCATCGGCTCCGGCATCGCCCTGGACAAGGTGACGGGCTCCTACGAGACCGGCGTGGGCGGCGTCCTTGGCTACGTGGGAATCCTGATCGCCCTCGGCGCCATGCTCGGCAAACTGCTGGCCGATTCCGGCGGGGCGGACAAGGTGGTGGAGACCCTCCTGCGCGGCAGGCCGGCCACGCTGCCCTGGAAGATGGCGCTGATCGCCGGCATCATCGGCATCCCGATGTTCTTCGAGATCGGCCTGGTCCTGCTGATCCCAGTCGTCATGCTGGCGGTGCGGCGCACCAACGGTCCGGCCATGCGGCTCGGCATCCCAGCCCTGGCCGGCCTGTCCGTCTTGCACGGTTTCATCCCGCCGCACCCGGGCCCGCTCGCCGCCATCGGCATCCTGCACGCCAACGTCGGCATCACCCTGGCCCTTGGCCTGATAGTCGCGATCCCCACGGTGATCGTGGCCGGACCGCTTTTTGGCATCCTGGCCGCACGCATGGTTCCCATCGGCGCGGCAGGTGCTGCGCTCGCCGTTACTGGAGGCTCGACGGCGGACACCCCCAGTCGCGCGTTGGGCAAGGGCAGCGGCAGTTCCGCCTCGGGCGCCGGCGGCAGTTCCGCCTCGGTCAGGGCCAAGGACGGTTCCGCCTCGGATGGCCATGGCAGGGCGCAGGACCCGGACGCCACCGGCACGCCGTCGTTTGCGATCACGCTGGTCACCCTGTTGTCGCCGCTGGTGCTCATGTTGATCAAGGCCGCCGCCGACGTGTGGATGGCCAAGGGCAACCCTATCCACCCGCTGCTGGACTTCATCGGTGACCCGGTGGTGGCCTTGACAGTTGCCGTCCTGCTGGCCATGATCACCTTCGGTACGGGCGTGGGCTTCTCTGCACAGGTCCTGACGAAGAAGATCGGCCAAAGCCTGCTGCCGATTGTGGGCGTGATGCTCATCGTTGGCGCCGGCGGAGGTTTTAAGCAGGTGCTGGTCGACGGCGGCACCGGGACGGCGATCGCCAAGGTCGCCGTGGCGGCGAGCCTGTCCATACTGCTTCTCGGCTGGATTGTCGCCGTACTGATCCGCCTCGCCACCGGGTCCGCCACCGTGGCCACGGTGACGGCGGCAGGCATTATCGCGCCGCTTGCCACGGGCCTGACCCCGGTCCACCTGTCCCTGGTGGTGCTGGCCGTCGGCGCCGGATCGTTGTTCTTCTCGCACGTCAACGACGCCGGATTCTGGCTGGTCAAGGAATACTTTGGCCTCACCGTGGGGCAGACCATCAAGACCTGGTCCGTCATGGAAACCATCATCTCCGTGATGGGCCTGCTGCTGACGTGGCTGCTGTTCTCGATCCTTTAACCGCACCGGCGTGTGAGGCCCGACGTCCCATGTGAGCCGCGTCACCCACCGCGTCCGTTGCCTTTGTCAACGGCCGATGATAGACCGGGAGGTAGCAGCTAATTCCATGCCAGCGGGCGTGCGGGTTGTGGGGCAACTTGGACAAGGCCGTGTATGGAAGCGGAGTGATCGGCTCCATCCTTCACTCTGGAGAGATCTTTCTTCAAGTGGAAAGTTGTGTAGGCCATGAGCAGTAAGCCCCCGGTCCAGGATGACTCAGACGCCGATTTGGTGGTCAGCAGGCCCAAGCGGGCGGCGGCCGGAATCCACAGCCTAACGGAATCGATGCCGCAGGCACTGTCCGCCATGGGCCCCGTCCGGTCCCTGAAGACCCTGCTGGCCATGAACCAAAAGGACGGCTTTGACTGCATGAGCTGCGCCTGGCCGGACCCGCCGGACCGCAAAATCGCGGAATTCTGCGAGAACGGCGCCAAGGCGGTCACTTGGGAAGCCGGGCTGCTGACGGTTCCCCGCGATTTCTGGGAAACCAATTCGGTTTCCTCGATGCGGGACCGCAGCGAGTACTGGCTGGGCCAGCAGGGCAGGCTCGTGGACCCGGTCTACAAACCGGCCGGCTCCGACCATTACCAGCCCGTCAGCTGGGACAACGCGTTCCGGATTGTGGCCCGGGAACTCCACGCCCTTGAGTCGCCCGACGAGGCCGTGTTTTACACCAGTGGCCGCACCAGCAATGAGACGGCATTCCAATACCAGCTCTTTGCCCGCGCCTTCGGCACCAACAACCTGCCTGACTGCTCCAACATGTGCCACGAGTCCACGGGCCTGGCCATGGGGGACACCATCGGGGTGGGCAAGTGCGCCATTACCTATGAGGACTTTGCGAAGTCGGACCTGATCATCATCATGGGACAGAACCCGGGCACCTGCCACCCGCGCATGCTGACGGCACTGGAGGAGGCAAAGCAGGCCGGGGCGGAGATTGTGGCCATCAACCCGCTGCCGGAGGCGGGGCTGATCAACTTCAGGAACCCGCAGAAGCCCCGTGGCCTGGTGGGCACGGGCACCGACCTGGCGGACCAGTTCCTGCAGATCCGCCTGGCCGGCGACATGGCACTCATGCAGGCCGTCGCCAAGCGCGTCTTCCGGGCCGAAGCGGCAGCTCCCGGCGCCGTGCTGGACCACGCGTTCCTGGAGGAGCACTGCCAGGGACTGGAGGAATACCGGGCGCACATGGAAAAGGTGGATGACCAGGTGGTCATGGCGGCCACCGGCCTGCGCACCGCCGAAATCGACGAGCTGGCTGCCCGCTACCTGAAGGCGGACAAGGTCATCGTCACCTGGGCCATGGGGCTAACCCAGCACAAGCGCGCGGTGCCCACCATCAAGGAAATCATCAACCTGCTCCTGCTGCGCGGCAACATCGGCAAGCCGGGCGCCGGTCCATCGCCCATCCGCGGCCACAGCAACGTCCAGGGCGATCGGACCATGGGCATCTGGGAGCAGATGCCGCCCGCATTCCTGGACGCCCTGGGCAAGGAGTTCAACTTCGACCCGCCGCGGGAAAACGGGGCGGACGCCGTTCAGAGCATCCGCGACATGCGCGACGGCAAGCTGAAGGTCTTTGTCGCCATGGGCGGGAACCTGGTGGGCGCCATCTCCGACACCGCCGTGGCAGAGGCCGCCCTGCAAAAGCTGACGCTGAGCGTCCAGGTGTCCACCAAGCTGAACCGCTCGCACGCCTTTGTGGGGGAGCAGGCCCTGATCATGCCCACCATGGGGCGCACGGAGATCGATCGGCAGGCCTCCGGTGAACAGTTCGTCACCGTGGAGGACACCGTGTGTGCGGTCCATGCTTCCTACGGGAAGGTGGAGCCGGTCGGCGCGAACCTGCTCTCCGAGATGGCCATTGTCAGCCGCCTGGCCCGGGCCGTGCTGGGCAGTGACCACCCCATTGACTGGGCCGGCTTCGAGGCCAACTACGACTCCATCCGCGAGCACATCGCCCACGTCTGCAAGGGCTGCGAGGACTACAACAACAAGGTCCGCCGCCCGGGCGGCTTCGTCCTGCCGCACCCGCCGCGGGACAGCCGCACTTTCCCCACACCCTCCGGCAAGGCGATCTTCACAGTCAGCGGGATCGAGACCGTGGAGGTGCCCGAGGGCAGGTTGCTGCTCCAGACTGTCCGCGCCCACGACCAGTTCAACACCACCATGTACACACTCAATGACCGCTACCGCGGGGTGAAGAAGGGCCGGCACGTGCTGTTCGTCAACCCCTCCGACCTCGCCGAGCTGGGCATCGCCGACGGCAGCTACGTGGACATCCACAGCGAGGCGCCCGACGGCGTGGACCGTGTGCTGCGTCAGCAGCGCATCATCAGCTACCCCACCGCGCGCGGCTGCGTTGCCGCGTACTTCCCCGAAGCAAATGTGCTTGTCTCCCTTGATGACACAGCGGAAGGGTCCAACACCCCGGTGTCCAAGTCCGTCGTCGTACGCCTGGAAAAGGCCGCGGCGCCCGCCTACGCCACCGCCACTTGAGGTTGCCCACGGGGGACTGAGGAAGTGCATGCCTATGAACCTGCCTGCTGAAACATCTTTTTCAGACTGCAAAGGAGTAGGGCAATGAACTTGATCTTTGCGTCATCGGCGTTTGCACCGCTGGCGCTGGGCTTTTTTGGGTTGGGGACAGGATATTTGATTTACGGTCCCCAGGAATTGTTCCACTGGCCCAAGCGGAATGAGTCAGTGGACAAGTCGACGGGCGTGTGGGGCATCTGGCTGCCGGGATTCTGCCAGCTGGTCACCGGCATCATCCTCTTCATCGGCCTGACCTGGTTCCAGGTGTTCAAGGACGCGCCGCTCTACATGGCGGCCCTGGCATTCTCCGCCTACGGCATCCACTGGTTCGCGCTTGGCTATAACCGGTGGCAGGGCACCGACCCGCGCCCCAACGCGGGGATGTGCGTTGCGTACACCATCATTTCGGTGCTGGGCCTGGTGGTGTTCTTCGCAGCCGGCGACTGGCCCGTGGGGCTGCTGTTTGTGGGACTGACGTTGATCTACATCAGCGACTTCTTCCACAGCATCGGGCTGGCCTGGGGCGAGCGGGCGCTGGGCTTCTGGCACTTGGCCACCGGCCTCTGGCTGATGTACCTGACATTTGCCACGGGGCTGAACTTCTCCCTGGGCATGACCCTTCCGCTGTAATTTCTCCAGGCACGACGGCGGCCCCCATCGGCCGCCGTTCGCGCGCCCGGCGGGCCCTGCCGGCTGCCGGGGGTCCGGCCGCGGCCGCGGCCGCCCGGGACCCGACGCGAGCTTGCGGGCGTTGGTAGCGCCCGGAGGGCGGGACCCCGGTGGTTGGTACAGTGAAGCAACTCTTGGAAGGCGAGGCACCCGGTGGCGAACATTGTGCTGGTGCATGGGCTGTGGTCCGATGGATCCAGCTGGCTGCGTGTCATCGCCGAGCTGCGTGCCCTGGGCCACGACCCCGTGGCGGCGCAGCTGGGCCTGGAGTCGTTCGACGACGACGTGGCCAGCGTGCGCCGGACCCTCGCCACCGTGGAGGGGCCGGTGTTGCTCGTCGGGTGGTCCTACGGCGGAGCCGTGATGGGGGAAGCCGCACGGGAGTCTGTTGCAGGTTCCGGTGGTGCCGGTGCCGGCAAGGTGAAGGCGCTGGCCTACGTTGCCGCGTTTGCGCCGGCCGAGGGCGAATCCGTGACCGGGTTGTCCCGGCGGCACCCGGGCAGCTTGATCCCGCAACACGTAGTCATTGCAGGCAACTACACCTATATTGACCGGGCACATTTCGGCGAGGTCATTGCGGCCGAGCTTTCCGCCGAAAGCGCTGCGATCGGCGCGGCAGTGCAAAAGCTGACGCGCATCGGCCTGGACCGGGCGGCCGTGGGCCGCCCGGCCTGGCTGGACCTGCCGACCCACTATCTGCTCACCACCCGGGATGCGGCCGTGCCGCCGGCCCTGCAGCGGGAAATGGCTGCGCGGATGGGTGCGGCGGTGACCGAGATCGACTCCAGCCACGCGCCCGTGCTGACCCGCCCGCGCGAGGTGGCGGCGTTCCTGGACACGGCGTGTGCCAGCCTCGCTGGTTGAAAAGACAGTACCTGTGGGTGCAGGACGGCGGCAGCGTAGCCTGTAGCCATGACCGTCGATGAAGCCGGCACCGCAGCCGCACCGAGAGAACCACTGGCCACCGCCCCGGCCAGCTATCCCACCCATCAGGTGTTCAACCAGCCGCCGCCGCGCACGGACGTCAACGAGTACACGGCGAACCTCCCGCTCATGGAGTATCTGCGCAGCATTGGTGGGGCAGCCGCAACGGCGACGTCGCAGCTTGAGGCGGTGGGCGCCGTCGTCGGTTCGGCGCAGTTTCAGGACGACGCCCGGCTGGCGCACAAGTACCCACCGGTCCTCCGCACGCACAGCAAATACGGCCAGCGGATCGACGAGGTGGAGTACCACCCCTCGTACCACCGGATCGTCGGGCAGGCGGTGGCTGCGGGTGCGCACACGTCCGCCTGGGCCGCGCCGGGGGCAGGGGCAAACGCCGCCCGGTCCGCGGCGTTCATGCTGTTTGCGCAGGTGGAGCCCGGCCACGCCTGCCCCATTTCCATGAGCCATGCCGCGGTGGAGCCGCTTCGGCTGAACCCGGAACTGGCCGGGGAGTGGCTGCCGCGGCTGTACTCCAGGGAGTATTCGCCGGAGCTGGCAGCGGGCAAGCCCGGAGCCCTGTTCGGCATGGCGATGACCGAGAAGCAGGGCGGCTCCGACGTGCGTGCCAACACCACCCGGGCCGTTCCCTTTGACGGCCACCACCTGCTGACGGGTCACAAGTGGTTTTGCTCCGCGCCCATGTCCGACGCGTTCCTGGTCTTGGCCCAGGACGGGGAAGGAGTCGGGCTCGGCTGCTTCCTGGTGCCGCGGGTCCTGCCGGGCGCGGCCGGCGACCGCAACCCGTTCCTGATCCAGCGGCTGAAGGACAAGGCGGGGAACCGGTCCAATGCCTCGGGCGAGGTGGAGTTCGCGAACACGCACGGCTGGCGGATCGGCGAACCCGGCCGGGGCGTGCGCGCCATCATGGGCATGGTGGCGCAAACGCGGCTGGACTGTGTTCTTGGCACGGCGGCGGGCATGCGCCAGTCCGTGGCGGAGGCCGTGTGGCACGCCCGCCACCGCAGCGCGTTTGGCGCCCGTCTGGTCGACCAGCCGGCCATGGGCAATGTGCTGGCGGACCTTGCCTTGGAGTCGGAGGCCGCCACTGCCGTGGGCATGCGCCTCTCCCGCGCCTTTGACGACGACGCCGGTCCCTCCGAACGTGCATTCCGCCGCCTCGCCACGGCCGTCACTAAATACTGGGTGTGCAAGCGCGGGCCGAACCACGCCTATGAGGCCATGGAATGCCTGGGCGGCAACGGCTACATCGAGGATTTCCCGCTGGCCATGCGCTACCGGGAGCAGCCGGTCATGGCGATCTGGGAGGGCACCGGGAACGTGATTGCACTGGACGTTCTGCGGGCCATGGGCACGGATCCGGAATCCGTGGACGCATTCTTTGCCGAGCTGCGAGCAGCCTCCGGGGCGGATGAGCTGTTCGACTCCTTCGCGGCAGGGCTTAAGGAGGCAGTGGCCCCTGTCAGGGCGGCACCTGCGGATTTTGCCGGCGTGGCACGGACACTGGTGGAGAAGATGGCGCTGGCGTTGCAGGCGTCGTTGCTGATCCGGTACGCGCCGCCCGCGGTGGCGGACGCGTTTGTCGTCTCCCGGCTGGGACCGGACCGCTGCTTCAACTACGGCAACCTCCCGCCGTCGTCCGACTTCCCGGGAATACTGGGCCGGGCCTAGCTGGCGGCCGGGTGCACAGTGCCGGTGGCTTGATCCGCATTTAGGGCGCCGGGAGTGCACTTTCGGCGAATGAGCATGGTCCGCGCTCCGGCGTCGAACATTAAGCCCCAATGAACTTAAAGTGCCCTTTGAGTGACGCATCACGTTGGAGAGCGCCGAAAACCCCTAGAATTCAGCGGTTTATCCCACCAGATTGATGAACGGACTCCGGAGAGTGACGCACCTCTCATCGATTACTGGCATTCGGCATTTAGATATGTATACTTGGACGTAGTTGTAGTGTTGCGTTTTTTGTAGTTGAAGCGACGCGGCCCCTCGGGGTTACGTCGCTTTTCTGGAGAAGCGGACTTACACCGTAAAAATAGGAGGCCCGAAGGTCGGGCGGAATCTCCAACTTCAGAAGGAAACAGAAATAATGGCAACAGGTACCGTCAAGTGGTTCAACGCTGAAAAGGGCTTCGGCTTCATCTCTCCCGATGACCAGAGCCAGGATGTTTTCGCGCACTACTCCGCGATCAACTCCTCGGGCTACCGCTCCCTCGAAGAGAACCAGAAGGTCTCTTTCGATGTTGAGCAGGGTCCGAAGGGTCCTCAGGCAGTCAACATCCAGGCCATCTAATTCTAAAGTAACCGTGCGGGCAACCGCGCAACCTCTTTAGTCCATAGGGCTGGAGCGAATAGGGTTCGGGATTCCGGGCCCTATTCGTCGTTAACGCTGTTTTTCACCGCCAGGCCCGACGGCACCCGGCCGCCCGCTTCAGCCTTCCATCGGCGCTTCTCACGGGCTTGCGCGGTTCCGTGTGGCACCATGGAAGACGATGAATACGAAAGCGGCCCGGGGCCAACGCGACGGACTGCCCATGCCGCTGGGACTGCAGGGGGCCTTTGAGGCCGCGCAGGTCTTTGTCATTTCCGCCCTGGTGATCGTTGTGCCGCTGGCTGCCGTCTGGTTTTCCGGCGGTTTTGCTGAAAAGGACATGTCCGTCATCGCCCGGCTGGCCGGACAGGCTTGGCTGGTCATGCACGGGGTTCCGCTCCACCTGAGCGTCACGAACGGCCCCAGCTCCGCCTCCGTGGAAACCGGCACCTTCAACCTGCTGCCGCTGGGCCTGGTGCTCATTCCCTTTTTCCTGTCCTGGCGTGCCGGGCGGCGCCTGGCCCGGGCTTCCTACACCGACCAGTTGTGGCAGCCGCTGTTTGGCGCCATCGTGGTGTACGCCGCAGCGGGCCTGGCCACCGGCTTTGTCTGCAGCATCCCCGGTGTGGAGGCGCCGCTGCTGCCCAGCATGCTGCTGCCCGTCATTCCCGCCGGCCTGGGCCTGGTGGTGGGGGCCCGGCGCGAGGCCGGTTCATGGGGGCGGTTGATTGGCGTTAACGCGGCCGACTGGATAGCCAAGACCAGCCAGGACCAGCGCTGGGCCGGCTCCTACGCCTGGACCGTGGTGCGCTCGGGCTTTGTGGCCCTGGTTGCTGCGTTGTCGCTTTCCTCGCTGCTGCTGGCCGTCAACATCGCCGCCCGCTGGACCGACGTGATCGGCGTGTACCAGGGCCTGCGCGCAGGTGCCCTCGGTGGCGCCGCCCTGACCCTGGGCCAGCTCGGGTTTGTGCCCAACCTGGCCGCGTGGTCCCTGGCCTGGTCCAGCGGCGCCGGCTTTAACCTGGGGGTGGGCTCCACCGTCACACCGCTGGGAACCGCCGTCGCTCCCGTGCCGCCCATTCCGCTGCTGGCAGCGCTGCCCGCCGGAAACCTGGGCTGGGGCTTCGCCGCCATGGTCATTCCCGTGCTGGGCGGGCTGCTGGCCGGCTGGTTCTTCGTTCGTGCCGGCGAGAACCACTTTGACGAGTGGCTCTCGCTTAAGGTCCGCCGGCGCTGGCTGTCCCTCCCCGGCTCCACTTTGTTCCTGGGCGTGGCTGCCGGGGTCGTGGCGGCAGTCCTGTCCGGCATCCTGTTCTGGCTCTCCGGCGGCTCCATCGGCCTGGGCCGGCTCACCGAGGTGGGGCCAAACCCTCTCACGGCGGCGCTCTGGCTCGGCGCGGAGGTGGGGGCCGGCGTCGTGCTTGGATCCCTGGCAGGACCGTGGCTGGAAGCGGACCGGGCCCAAGTTCCCCTCGTGAAACGCGGCGAATAGGGCCCGCGCGGCGCGTGCCCCTAAAATTGGGGGCATGCGCATAGTTGTTTTGGTTTCCGGGACAGGGTCCAACCTGCAGGCCGTCATTGATGCCGTTGCCGCAGGGGAGCTGGCCGTGGAGATTGCCGCGGTGGGCGCCGACCGGCCCGGCACCTTCGGCATTGAACGTTCCGCCGCCGCCGGCCTGGAGACGTTTGAGGTGAACTTCAAGGAGTACGCCTCGCGGGCCGAATGGGATGCCGCGCTGCGCGACGCCGTGGCCGTGCACCAGCCGGACTACGTGGTTTCCAGCGGGTTCATGCGCATTGTCTCGGCGTCGTTCATCGAAGCCTTCAACGGCCGCTACGTCAACACGCACCCGGCCCTGCTGCCGTCGTTCCCCGGCGCCCACGGCGTGCGCGACGCACTTGCGTACGGCGTGAAGGTCACCGGCTGCACCGTCCACTTTGCCGACGCCGGCGTGGACACCGGCCCCATCATCGCCCAAACTCCGGTACCAGTGCTGGACGGGGACACGGAGGAATCGCTGCACGGGCGCATCAAGGTGGCCGAACGCGAACTGCTCATCAAGGTCCTCGGGGACCTGGCCCGCGCCTGACCTGCGCAACTGTGTTGCAGTTGTTGGACGGATTTCACCGAAAACGGGTGGTTTCCGTCCAAGTGCTGCAACATGGAATCTTGGCGCGCAGCCTGGAGCTTTTTCCTAAGGTCCGACGCCGGCCCCGGGCCTTGGGTTCTTCCGGTCCAGCAGGAACGTGGAGACCTTGCCCATGAGCCAGCCCAGTGCAATCGACGCGACGATGGCGATGATGACGGCGGCCAGCGTGGACAGGCCCGGGAAGAACCGGGTGCCCATGCCCACGCCCACCGAATACAGCGACCACACCACGGCCGACGCCAGGGAAAACCCCGTGAATGTGCGCAGGGGGTAACCCGCCACGGTGGCGGCAATGTTGGAGGAGAGCCTGCCCAGCGGGATGAACCGTGAGGTCAAGATGAAGATGTAGGGCCGCTCACGCAGCCGCCGGGTGGCGGAGTCCACCGCCCGCTGGCGCCGGGGTCCACGCGTGCTGCCCCAGCGCGTCTGGCCGAACAGCCGCGTCAGCGCATAGGTGCCAAGGTCCCCGGCCATCGCCCCGGCCATCATGGCTGCCACCAGCAGCAGGGCGTTCGGTCCGCCGTCGAGTCCGGCCACTGCGCCGAGAGCAACAAAGGCGGTGGTGCTCGGGATGGGCGGGATCTGTGCCGAGAGCATCACCATCACCGCGCCGACCGGGTACAACCACAGGCTGCCCAGGATGGTGGTGGAATCTGACGCCAAATCCATGCACGGCCTTCTCTTGGACGGGTGGCGGGGCGAATTGCCCGGCACCCGTCCAGTTTACGGTGCGGCTGCCGGCTGTCGGGCCGTGGACGGGGCGCCGGGGCGCTGCGCCGGGGGCCAGCGCCGGGGCGGCTAGCTGCGCTTGCGGCCCAGCAGAAATGAGGCCGCGGCGGTGGCGGCGGTGACCGTGTACACGGCCGGCCAGGCACCCATCTTCTTCGCCAGCGGGTGGGACGCGCCGAAGGCCAGCACATAGGCGGCTGTCAGGGCGGCGGCCGTTCCGGTGCCCGCGTTCTTCCTCCAGGCCAGGAACGCGGCCGTGCCGGCAACGGCGAGGACGGCGCCACCCAGCTGGCGGTTCTTCGTGGCGCGGGCGGTCTGGAAGCCGCCGATCAGGCCGGTGGTGGTGAAGATGGTGGGCAGCAGCGAACTCATGGTTCTCCTTGAAAAGTGAAACGGGATTCCGGCCCAGGATACCGGCCCAAGGTGGGCAAAGGCTGACAGGACCGGGTGCCCGAAGGGGGGGGTCCGTCGTCGCGCTTGGGGCAGGGGCTGTGCACGGGGCGTTTGGCCCTTAGTGCAACGCAGCGCCCTTCGTCTCGGGAGCTGAGACGGCCATCCAGACCACGGCCAGCAGCACCAGCGCGCCGGTCAGGGCAAACGTGAGCGGCAGGCCCAGCACCGGCCACAGCAGCGAACCGAAAATGAGCGGCACCAGGCCGGCGCCGACGCGTGAAACGGTGGACGCCCAACCAAATCCCGTGGCGCGCAGGTGCGTGGGGTAGAGCTCGGAAACGTAGGTATAGAGCACGGGGATGGCCACCTGGACCACAAAGCCGAACACCAGCAGCCACAGCTGGGCGGCGGCCGGGGCGTCCAGGACCAGCGCGAAGATGACCAGCGACAGCGCCGCGCCGGGGCCCGTCACGGCCAGGATCCATTTCCGTCCCACTCGCTCCACGAGCAGCGCCGCGGCCACCACTCCGAGGAAGCCGATCGCCGTCATCGAGGCCGTAGCCATAAAGGCCTTGTTTTGTGCGTAGCCTGTGGCCACCAGGATGGACGGCATCCACGTCAAGGCGCCGTAATACACCAGCAGGATGGTCAGGAACAACGACCACGCAATACCCGTGATGCGCCAGTTAAAGCGCCATAGTCCCGCCAGCTGGTCGCGGACCTTGCCCAGCGACAGCTTGGGTACATCGGCTGGATCCGGGAGTTTCCATGGTCCCACCACGGCACTCGTGCGGCTGATCAGCTCATCAATGACGGCTTTCGCCTGCTCCGGCCGCCCCGCCCGCACCAGAAACAGCGGCGACTCCGGGACGTGCGTGCGCACCCAGAACACGAGCAGCGCCGGCAGCACCAGGACCAGCAGCAGCAGGCGCCAGTTCCCGAACTGCGCCATCAACACCGCAGAGACCACGCCGCACAGCGACGCGCCGATGGGCCACCACGCGTCCATGGCCGTCAGCACCCGGCCGCGGTGTTTGCGCGGCGTGAACTCGCCCACCAGCGCGTAGTCCACCGGGATGCACCCGCCCAGCCCAAAACCGGCCACGAAGCGGAACACGCAAAACAGCACCATGTCGTTGGAGAAGGCGCCCAGCACCGTAAAGAGGGAGAAGATCAGAAGCGTCAGTGTGAACGCCGTCTTGCGCCCGATCACGTCGGCGATGGAACCCCACACAAACGCGCCCACGGCCATGCCGATCAGGTTCGCCGTGCCGATCCAGGCCGCCTGCCCGGGCGCCAGCCCCCACTCCTTTGACAACAGCGGAATGAGGAAACCGTTGAGCGTCACGTCCCAGGCGTCGAACATGAAGCCGAGCCCGCCAATGAGGAAGATGCTGCCCTGCACGCGCCACCGCCACGGCAGTTCCTGAACCACCGCATCGCCGGTGATCATTGCCGTGTTCGTGCCCATGGTGCCTGTCCCTGGTTAGTTCGAGTCATTTTTACCAGAATAGACGACGTCGGACATGGCCTTGCGCAGCCCCGTTGCGTCATCCCCGTCGCGGCTGGGGCTGACGCGGTTGGTGAGCAGCGCAATGGTGATGCCGTTTTCCCTGTCGATCAGTAGCGAGGTGCCTGTAAAGCCGCCGTGGCCCCGGGCCTCCCTGCCGTGCGTGCCCATCCACGGCTGCTGGTTGATGCGCAGCCCCAGTCCGTGGCCAAAGCCCGGATCGCGGGGGTTGAAATTGTTGCCCAGCATGTCGGGAAGCTGGCTGCTCCACATCTCGCTGGCGAGGCCGGGGGAGAGGACTCCTTCCAGGCCGGTGCGAAGGGCCTCGCCAAAGCGGGCCAGGCCCTCCGCGGTGGCAAACATGCCGGCATTGCCGCTGAGCCCGCCCAGCGACCATGCCGCCTCGTCGTGCACGACGCCCCGGACCAGGCCGCGGCCCAGCGCCGCCTGGTTCTCGGTCGGCGCACACTTGGCCGGTTCCGGTGTTCCGGTGATGCCGTCCGTGCCGAGCCTGGACAGCACCTTGTCTGCAACGAGGGACGCCCACGGTTGCCCCGCCACGTGCTCGGCCAGCGCCATGGCCGTATTGAATCCGGCGCAGGAATACTCGAACCGGGTTCCGGGTGCGGCTTCCAAGTCCGTGCCGAGGAGGTCGTTGACCAGAGCGGCGCGGTCAAAGGGCCGGCCTTCGCGCAGCGCACGCTCCCAGCCGCGCCACTCCGAGGGCAGGCCGGAGGTGTGCGTGAGCAGCTGCCGCAGCGTGACCCGCGACTTCTCCCCGCGCCCGTACGCTGGCAGCCTTTCCCCGATGGGGGCATCCAGCTCCAGCACGCCGCCGTCCACCAGGGACAGCATGGTGACGGCGGTGAACAGCTTGGTCACGGAGGCCAGGTCGAAAAACGTCCCCGGCGTTGCCGTCCCTGCCGTCAGCACCGGCAGTGCCTGCCCCTCAAGCACGACGGCGCAGCTTGCCGCGGGTGCCACGCCGTCCGTGACTGCCTGGTCCAGAAGGCGTTGTATTTCTGTGCTCGGGTGTGGGTGGGTGGCAGGCATGGGTGGGCTCCCGGCGTCGTACTTCAGTGGGTTCCGGTGGTGGAGTTGGCGCTGATGGCGGCCGGCAGGAAGCCGTTGTTCTCCTCGAGCAGCTCAATGGCCCGGGTTGCCGGCAGTCCCGTCATGATGGCCAGGATCGCGGCCTTCACGTGGCCGCCGGTGGCCTCGAGGGTGGCGGTCGCCGTGGCGGAGTCGCAGTCCGTGGCGCGCATCAGGGTGCGTTCGCTGCGTGCCCGGAGCTTGGCGTTGGTGGCGCGGAGGTCCACCATGAAGTTCTTGTACGTCTTGCCGAGCCGGACCATGGTGAGGGTGCTGATCATGTTCAGGACCAGTTTCTGGCAGGTGCCGGCCTTCAGCCTCGTGGAGCCGGCGAGGATTTCCGGGCCGACCACAATCTCCAGGGCCGTGTCGGCGGCGTTGCCCAGGGGTGAGCTTTCGTTGCAGGCGAAGCCCACCGTGTAGGCGCCGTGCTGGCGCGCGGCCGTGACGGCGGCGATGACGTAGGGGGTGCGGCCGGAGGCGGCCATCCCGATCACGGAGTCGTTTTTGGTCAGCTTGAGGGCTGCCATGTCCCGTTGCGCGGCCTCCCCGCTGTCCTCGGCATTTTCGACGGCCTGGTTGACGGCTGTGCTGCCGCCGGCGATCACGCCCACCACTTTTGAGGGGTCGGTGCCGAAGGTGGGTGGGCACTCGCTGGCGTCCAGGATGCCCACGCGCCCGGGGGTGCCCGCGCCCACGTAGATGAGGCGGCCGCCGGCCTGCATCCGCGTGGCGACCTGGTCGATGATGGCGGCGATGGTGGGGACGTGCCGTTGGATGGTGGCGGGGACCAGCGCGTCCTCGGTGTTCATGGCCGCGGCGAGCTCCGTGGTGGTGAGGGCGGCCAGATCCGGGTAGTGGGGATTGGCGGACTCGGTGACCAGTGTGGCGAGCTCGGAACGGAGGGCCACAGTGGCGTCCGCGGGAGTGCCGCGTACGGTGTTCACGGCGGCGTCCGTTGGGGAGTCCGTTGGCGCGTCCGTGGGGGTGGACGGGGCGTTCCTCGAGGCGTTCATGGGGGTGGTCAAGGCGGGCCTTCCCTGCAGCTCTGGATGCGGCCGGTAATTTGGATTCCAGCCGTCTATAACGATTGTAAATTATTTACGAATTTGTGGCGCGGCACCCATAGACTTGGGTGAAATTTGCCAGGAGGATTCGTTGAGCATTCAGTCAGTCATCCACGCCAAACGGGCATCACTGACGCCCGCGGCCATGCGCGTGGCCGACGTCATCATCGCCGATCCCTCCGTGGTCCTGACGCACACTGTGACGGAATTGGCGCGGCTGGGCTCTACCTCGGACCCCTCCGTGGTCCGGTTTTGCCGCTCCATCGGCCTGACCGGGTATGCGCAATTGCGCCTGGCCATGGCCACGGAGCTGGGCCGTGAAGGTGCGGCCGCCGCCGAGGCCCGGGACCCCGGGTTTGGGGACGACATCAGCCCGGGCGCCAGCCTGGCGGACATGGTGGACCGGATACGCTTTTCCGAGGTGCTGGGCCTTGAGGAAACCACCAAGAACCTGGATTTGACCGTGCTTGAACGGGCCGTGGGCTTGATTGCGGCGGCCCGGCGCATCAATGTGTACGGCGTGGGCGCCGGGGCCGTGGTGGCCGAGGACCTGCGCTACAAGCTGTTCCGCATTGGACTGAACGTTTCTGCCTTTGGCAATGCGGACAACGCCCTCATGGGTGCGTCGCTGATGACGGCCGCCGACGTCGCCGTCGTGTTCTCGCACGGCGGGAAGACGGCCTCAGTCGTGGAATTCCTCCGGCTGGCGCGGGCGGCCGGGGCGCCGACCCTGCTGGTGACCAACGCACCCGAGTCTCCGGCCGGCGCCGACGCTGCGCTGTGCCTGGCCACGATGGTGCGTGAGACGGCATTCCGGGCCGGGGCCATGGCGTCGCGAATTTCCCAGCTGGCGGTGGTCGACTGCCTGTTCGTGGCCGTGGCCCAGCGCCAGTACGACCGCTCAGTGGCCGCCCTTGGCGCCACCCACCAGGCGGTCACCGGCCCGGGCGCGGACACGGGCACCTCCCGCGCCTGACCCTGGCACGTCGCTTATGTGCAGGGTTCGGCCTGAATGTTGCGCAGGGGCTGCGGCTGCTTCGCGCATCCGCAGGGCCGGGGTCCGGAGGTTGCGCATAAGCTACTCCGCGCAAGATTCGGGCTGAGTCGTGCGCATGCGGAAACTTCACGTTCCGTGGGCGCAGCACGCGTGTGCGGTCTTGCGCATACGTTAAGCCACTTTCGTCATGCGCGACACTCGTGGCTGGCCCGGCGCATGGGGAAACTGAACTCTAGGAATGCGCACGGGGCGGGCGTGGTGGCGCGCATGTGTGATCCGCAAGGGAGCGGCGGGTTTTAGCTGCCAGGGGTGAGGAGGCTGACCACGGCTTCCGCGCTGACACGGCTGAATCCATGGCAATGGATGGTGGTCAACGCGGTGCCGGTTGCGGTCCCCGGGGCCGGTGCCAGGCCGGCGTTGATGCACAGCGCCCGGGGTGCGACGGCGGCCACCGCGGCAAGAGTTGCCTGCTGGTCCGGTGACAAGAGTGAATCAACAATGACGAGTACTGATTCCCCTCGTGAGGCGGCGGCGGAAACCAGATCGGACAGGTCCTCCGGGCTTAGCAGGGACACTGCCGGCACGAAGACCTGGTAGTCCTCCAGCAAGGCTGTGGCTATGAAATTTTCCGTGGGTCCGGCCGCCATGTTGTGCCCTGTGCGGGCGTCGAGCAGCGTGACCACCGCGTCGGGGCCGCCCAGCGAGACGGCGCCGGATCCCCGGTCCACGCGGCAGGCACGGGCGGCGACATCCACCCAATCCGCGCTGTCCAGGCCGTCGGAGCCGCCCGCGCTGTCAGCCAACGCGTCATCGGGGACGCCCTGGGACCACTGCGCAAACGCCGCAACCCGCCCGGCCGCGCGGCGCAGTACGGACACCGGCAGGCGCCCGGAGGAAACGGCGTCGAACACAGCGCCAAACACCTCGGCATAGCAGGATTCGTCGTCGAGGCCCGAGGTGTAGGCGTTGAGCGGGTTGCCCACGCAGAGCAGGTCCGCCCCGGCCAGCAGGGCCAGGACGGCGCCTTCACCTGGTCCGACGGTGGCGCGGACGGCAGCCATGTCCAACGCGTCGGTGATCAGCAGCCCCTCAAATCCAAGGTCCCGCAGGAGCGCCCCGGCGCGGGGGTTCAGGGTGGCCGGCGCGCTGCCCAGCTCCGGGACGATGATGTGCGCGCTCATCACGGCGGCCACCCCGGCGTCGAACGCGGCCTGGAACGGCGGCAGGTGGTGTTCGCGAAGCTGCTCCAGGGTCAGCTCCACCCGGGCCACGTCCAGGTGCGAGTCCGCCACGGTGTCGCCATGGCCGGGGAAGTGCTTGGCGCAGGCGCCGACCCGCTGCGACTGGATCCCGGCCAAGGCGGCCGCGGTGTGCACGCTGACCAGCTCCGTGGAGGAACCAAAGGCGCGCACGCCGATCACCGGGTTCAGGGGGTTCGTGTTCACATCCGCCACGGGGGCAATGGCCAGGTTCACCCCGGCGGCCCGGCAGAGGCGGCCGATCGCGCGGCCGGCGGCGGCCGTCACCGCCGGGTCGTCCAGCGTGCCAAGCACCGCCGCACCGGGGATGGTGGAACCGTCGCGCGCCTGCAGGCGGGTGACGTTCCCGCCCTCTTCGTCCACGCCGACGACGGCGGACGGGTTGGCTTCCCGGATGGCGGCAGAGAGCGCCGCCACCTGTTCGGGGGCGTCGGGGTCGATGTTGTGACTGAAGTACACCACGCCCGCCAGCCCGTTGCGCAGTGCCCGGTCCAGCCACTCCGGCACCGTGGTGCCCACGAAGCCGGGCCAGATGACGGAATTGACCAGGCGCGGCAGCTCCGCCGGCACGCCGGCGGACAGCTCTGGCGGCTGCTCGGCGGACGGGCCGGACACCGGGGCCGCAGCGCCGGCCGGGTCCACAACGGGCGCGGGGGAGTGATCTCGGGGAGTCATGGCTGAAAGCCTACCGATTGGTAGTGGCATAAACTCAATGTGTCGCCATCATCGACCAACCCCTGGAGAAATTCTGTGACCAGCTCTTTTAACCGTGTTCCCATCCGCCGGGCCCTGATCTCGGTCTACGACAAAACCGGTCTGGAGGAGTTGGCCATCGGCCTGCACGCCGCCGGTGTTTCAATCGTTTCCACCGGTTCCACCGCCGCCAGGATTGCGGCCGCGGGCGTCCCCGTGACCGAGGTTTCCGAGCTGACCGGATTTCCCGAGGCCCTCGACGGCCGCGTCAAGACGCTGCACCCCATGGTCCACGCCGGCATCCTGGCCGACCGCCGCCTGCCGGACCACGTCCGCCAGCTGGAGGAACTGCACGTGGAGCCCTTCGACCTGGTGGTGGTGAACCTGTATCCGTTCGTGGACACCGTGAAGTCCGGTGCCGAACAGGACGCCGTCGTGGAGCAGATCGACATTGGCGGACCGTCCATGGTGCGCGCCGCAGCCAAGAACCACCCGTCCGTGGCCGTGGTGGTGGACCCCGCCAAGTACGCCGATGTGGTGCTTGCCGCAGCCGAGGGCGGCTTCACCCTGGTGGCCCGCCAGCGCCTGGCCGCCGCCGCCTTTGCCCACACGGCAGCGTACGACAACGCCGTGGCCGCCTGGACGTCCGCCCAGTTCCTGGACGAGGACGGCGACGGCGTCATCGACTGGCCGTCCTACGCAGGCTACTCGCTGGAACGCTCCGAGGTGCTGCGCTACGGCGAAAACCCGCACCAGCAGGCCGCGCTCTATGTCGACAAGGCAGCCCCGTCGGGCATCGCCCAGGCCGACCAGCTGCACGGCAAGGCCATGAGCTATAACAACTTTGTCGACGCCGACGCCGCGCTTCGCGCCGCTTTCGACTTCGATGGCCCGGCCGTTGCCGTGGTCAAGCATGCCAACCCCTGCGGTGTCGCGGTTGCGTCCGTGGACGCAGAGGACCCCATCGCGGACGCCCACCGCAAGGCCCACGCCTGTGATCCCGTCTCCGCCTACGGTGGCGTGATTGCCGCCAACCGCACGGTGACCGCCGGCATGGCCCGGACCGTGAAGGACATCTTCACCGAAGTTGTCATCGCCCCGGATTTTGAGCCCGAAGCTGTGGAGATCCTCTCCAAGAAGAAGAACATCCGCCTGCTCGCATTGCCGGAGGGCTACGGCCGCTACCCGGCCGAGGTCCGCCAGGTCTCCGGCGGAATGCTGGTGCAGATGGCCGACCGGATCGACGCCGACGGCGACGATCCCGCCAACTGGACGCTCGCCGGCGGCCCCGCCGCCGATGACGCGACGCTGGCCGAGCTCGCCTTCGCCTGGACCGCAGTGCGCGCCGCCAAGTCCAACGCGATCCTCCTTGCCAACAACGGCGCCACCGTCGGCATCGGCATGGGCCAGGTCAACCGGGTCGACTCCTGCAAGCTGGCCGTGGAGCGCGCCAACACGCTCGGCGTTGCCGTGGCCTCCACCGTTGACGCCGCCGGCGGCGCCGCGGGTGCCAAGGGCGCCGTCTCCGAGAAGCGCTCGGTCGGTTCCGTCGCTGCGTCCGACGCGTTCTTCCCCTTTGCCGACGGCCTGCAGATACTGCTCGACGCCGGCGTCCGCGCCGTGGTCCAGCCCGGCGGGTCCATCCGCGACGAGGAAGTCATCGCCGCCGCCAACGCCGCTGGAGTCACCATGTACTTCACCGGCTCCCGCCACTTCTTCCACTAGGAAAAAGCACGACGACGGCGGGTCGCCATCAGCTGGCCCGCCGCCGTCCGTTAACCGACGCCGTATCACCTTTGGTCCCTTTTGGGGGGACGCGGTATCAGCTTTGGTGCCTTATCGGCGAACGCCGTATCGCCGGGTGGGGCGGCGTTTGGGAACCACTGGCCAAAGGTGAAACGGCCTTGTGAAGGCGACACCCCGTCGTCGTACTTTAAGCGCGCAAATGGTGGGCAAATGCCGCCCGGGATGGCATGGTTGGCTGAACGGAACACGGGGGCAGCAATCATGCAGGGGGAGTGGAACCATGTCGGGTGCAGTGTGGGTAGTGGTGGCAGTGGGCGTGTTTGCGCTCGTCATCGTGGCGATGGTGGTGCTGCTGGTCGTGGGGCGGCTGCGCGGGAGGGTGCCGGACCCGGACGCGGGACCGCCGGAATTCGTCCCGCACCCGCGCGGCGAATCCATTCCGCCCACCGGTTCACGGTAGGCCGGGGCCATGCTCCATTTTGATGACGCCCCGGTCCCTTTCCCGCCCGATGCGGCGCCGGGCAATGGTGTGCAGGGCGACTTTGTGCCAGGAAGTCCGACCGGAGGCGGTCTGGGCGGCTGGCTGGAGAGCGTACTGTTTTCAGGCTCGTTCTTTGCCGTGTTCTTCATTGTGGTGGCGGTGCTGATTGCCGCGGGCATCGTGACCACCGTGGTCATGCTGCTCCGGGGCAAGGGGCGTCGATACGTCATGATGTCCGTGGACGACGACGGCACCATGCGGCCCGTGGCGATGCGCGGCATGGGCATCGGTCGGAATGCGGGGCTGGACATGCACAATGCGGCGCACCAGCAGGCCGTTCAGCAGGCGATGCAGCGAAACCAGCAGATGACCAACCAGCAGCAGTTCCCGCCGGGGACGTAGCCACACAACGGGGACGTCGCCACACAACGAAAAGGGGCGGATCACCGCGGTGGCCCGCCCCTTCAAATTTCTCTCCTGTAAGCCTTACTCTGCGGCGCCGGGAACTCGAGTGCCAAGCTCTGCATCCAGGCGAAGCAGGCCGTTGCCGTCTTCGCCAATGAGCTGCACGCGGCCAATGATCTCCGAGACCGTGGACTCTTCCTCAAGCTGCTCGCTGATGAACCAGGTCAGCAGCGGCAGGGCGTCAATGTCGCCCTCCTCCTGCGCCAGCCGGTACAGGCCTCGGATGGATTCGGAAACCTTCTCCTCGTTGGCCAGGGCCGCCTTGAACGCGTCCAGGACGGTCGCGATTTCCAGCCCCGGGGCCGGCATGGCCGCAATCTTTGGGTGCGCGTCCCGGTCCGTCATGTGGCTGATGAACTTGTGGGCGTGCACCAGCTCCTCGTCGGACTGGGCGAAGAACCACTGGGAGATGCCCGGCAGGTCCTGGACATCCATTTCAATGGCGAGCTGCCGGTAGACAACGGCCGCCTCGAATTCCATGGTCACTTGGGCATTGATGGCTTTTTCTAGTTTTCCGGTGAGCTTCATGGTTCCACGCTACTGATTGTCAACGCTTCTGTCAGCTTCCCCGGTCACATGGCGGGGCCCCCGCCCCGGCCGATACCCGGCAAAGCGACCCGTTCGGGTAAGTTGGAGGGGAACGAAATCGAAAGCAATTTCGCAGATATCCGTAGAATTTTCGTAGGAGACGCCTCACCCATGGCAAAGATTATCTACACCCACACCGACGAAGCGCCCATGCTGGCCACGTATTCACTCCTGCCGATCGTCCAGGCGTTTGCCTCGACCGCAGGCGTCGACATCGAAACCCGCGACATTTCGCTCTCCGGCCGCATCATCTCCGTCTTTGGCGACTACCTCGCCGAGGACCAGCGGATCGAGGATGCGCTGGCCGAGCTTGGCGCCCTGGCCAAGGACCCGGATGCCAACATCATCAAGCTGCCGAACATCAGTGCCTCCATCCCGCAGCTGAAGGCGGCCATCACCGAACTTCAGGGCCAGGGCTTTGCGCTTCCGGACTACCCGGACGACCCCTCCACCGACGAGGAAAAGGACGTCCGCGCCCGCTACGACAAGATCAAGGGCAGCGCCGTGAACCCGGTGCTGCGTGAAGGCAACTCAGACCGCCGCGCCCCGCTGTCGGTGAAAAACTACGCCAGGGCCAACCCGCACAGCATGGGTGCCTGGAGTGCCGATTCCAAGACCAACGTGGCCACCATGGCCGAGGGCGACTTCCGCCACAACGAGAAGTCCGTGGTCATTGCCAAGGACGACAAGGTCAAGATCCAGTTTGTCGCTTCCGACGGCACCGTGGGTGTGCTCAAGGATTACTTCCCGGTCCTGGCGGACGAGATCATTGACGGCACGCTCATGAGCGCCGCCGCCCTGGACAAGTTCCTGGCCGCCCAGGTGGCCCGCGCCAAGGGCGAAGGCATCCTGCTCTCCGCGCACCTTAAGGCCACCATGATGAAGGTTTCGGACCCCATCATCTTCGGCCACGTCGTCAAGGCCTATTTCCCGGAGCTGTTTGCCAACTATGGCGACGCCCTGGCCAAGGCCGGCCTCAGCCCCGCCAACGGCCTGGCGTCCATCCTTAACGGCCTGGACGCACTGCCCGCCGACGTCCGTGAGGGCATCCAGGCAGCCATCAAGAAAGGGTACGACGACGGCCCCGCCCTGGCCATGGTCGATTCCGACAAGGGCATCACCAATCTCCACGTCCCCTCCGACGTCATTGTGGACGCCTCCATGCCCGCCATGATCCGCACCTCCGGCCATATGTGGGGCGCCGACAACCAGGAGCACGACACCCTCGCCGTCCTGCCTGACAGCAGCTACGCGGGCGTCTACCAGGTGACCATTGACGACTGCCGCGCCCACGGCGCGTTTGACCCGACCACCATGGGCACGGTCCCCAATGTGGGCCTCATGGCCCAGGCTGCCGAGGAATACGGCAGCCACGACAAGACCTTTGAGATCAGCGAAACCGGCACGGTGCAGATCGTCAACTCCGCCGGCGACGTCCTCATTGAGCACAATGTCGACGCCGGCGACATCTGGCGCGCCTGCCAGGTCAAGGACATTCCCGTCCGCGACTGGGTCAAGCTGGCCGTCACACGGGCCCGCGCATCGGCCACCCCTGCCGTGTTCTGGCTGGATGAAACCCGCGCCCACGACGCCAACCTCATTCGGAACGTCACCGAATACCTCAAGGACCACGACACCGAGGGCCTGGACATTCGGATCATGTCACCGGAGAAGGCCACCGCCTTCACCCTGGAACGCATCCGCCGCGGCGAAGACACCATCTCCGTCACCGGCAATGTGCTGCGCGACTACCTGACCGACCTGTTCCCGATCCTGGAACTGGGCACCAGCGCCAAGATGCTTTCCGTGGTCCCGCTGATCGCGGGCGGCGGACTGTTTGAGACCGGCGCCGGCGGCTCCGCCCCGAAGCACATCCAGCAGCTCATCAAGGAAAACCACTTGCGCTGGGACAGTTTGGGCGAGTTCCTGGCACTGGCCGTCAGCTTTGAGCACCTGGCCGTCTCCAAGGGCAACGCCCGGGCACAGATCCTGGCCGACACCCTTGACCGCGCAACCGGCACCTTCCTGCTGGAGAACAAGTCCCCGAAGCGCAAGGTCGGCGAGATCGACAACCGCGGCAGCCACTTCCACCTGGCCAAGTTCTGGGCCAGGGAACTCGCCGCCCAGACGGCCGACGCCGAGCTGGCAGCCGCCTTTGCCGCTGTCGCTGCGGACCTGACGGACAACGAGGAAACCATCATTTCCGAGATGCTCGCCGTGCAGGGATCGCCGGTTGACCTGGGCGGCTACTACCGCACGGATCCAGCCAAGGTTGCCGCCATCATGCGCCCGTCCGCCACGCTGAACAAGGCCATCGACACGCTCAGCTGACATCCGGCCGCCGGCAACAATTTAAATCCGCCTCCCACAGGAGGCGGGTTTTTATTGTCCCTGGGCGCCGCCGTCGTACCGTTCGCCGCAAAATCTTCTTCTGTTATCAGATCTTTACGCTAAATGTGTCCCTCGCCACATTTGGCAGGGTAATGTCAGTTCTCGTGAAGAGCAAGGAAATCCGGGGACGAAGACGTCCGCCGGTCCTTGCGACATAGCCCGGAAGGCGAATCTATGTACCGTAAGAAAGTCATGACGACTCTCGCAGCTGCCGCAACCCTTGGCATGCTCATGGCAGGTTGCGCCAATCAGGCTGCACCGGAAAGCAGCAGCAGCGCCGGCGGGGGAGGCTCCACCGCCGTCAACATTCCCGCATTGACCTCGATTGAAACCCCGAAGGATGCGGTGCTCCCCGCAGGCGACGGCAAGGCCACCTGCGCGGCTACCACCACGCTGGCGTACATCGGCGCGGAAACCGGCGCCAACGCACAGCTCGGCATCAACATCTTCAACGGCGTCCAGCTGGCAATCGACCAGCACAACAAGGCCAACGCCGGCTGCCAGGTGCAGTTCAAGAAGTTTGACACCGAAGGCGACCCGAACAAGGCCACCGGCCCCGTCACGCAGGCCACGAAGGAAGCCGGCATCATCGGCGTCGTCGGCCTGCCGTTCTCCGGCGAGTCCAAGGCCACGGGCAACATCTTCGAACAGCAGAAGCTGGTCCACATCACCCCTGCGGCCACGAACCCGACACTGACCGACAACGGTTGGACCACGTTCTTCCGTGGCCTGGGCAACGACGCTGTCCAGGGACCGGCGGCCGCGAAATTCATCACCGGCAAGCTTGGCGCCAAGAAGGTCTACCTCGTTCAGGATGATTCCGACTACGGCATCGGCCTGGGCAAGACCACCTCGGACGGCTTGGGGTCGGCCCTGATCGGCACGGACAAGGTGACCACCGGCCAGAAGGACTTCTCGGCAACGATCTCCAAGATCATGAACTCCAAGGCCGACGCGGTGTTCTACTCGGGCTACTACGCTGAAGGCGCCCCCTTCGACCAGCAGCTGGTGGCCAAGGGCTTCACCGGAACGTTCATCGGCCCGGACGGGCTCAAGGATGACCAGTTCATCAAGCAGGCCGGCGATGCGTCCTCCAACGCATTCTTCACCTGCCCGTGCATTCCCGGTGAATTGATCCCCACCTTCGAATCCGCCTACAAGGCCGCCAACAACATGGAACCCGGGACGTACTCCATTGAGGGCTATGACGCCGCCACCGTGCTCCTGGCGGGCATTGACGCCGGCAACCAGGACCGGGCCAAGCTCCTTAGCTGGGTCAAGAGCTACGACAAGGACGGCCTGAGCAAGCACTACAAGTGGAATGACAAGGGCGAACTCCAGGCCCCGACCGTCTACGGCTACAAGGTTGAAAACGGCAAGATCGTTCCGATCGGCGCCATCGGCGAGTGATCTGAGCGCAGCTGGCTGTGGGATCGGGGACCCCCGGCCCACAGCCTTTGCGTGCCGTTTTATCCCGTTCGCTCTACCGGCAGCCGCCGGCCCATCCGAAGCCATGGGCGCTGCCAAGATCAGGATGTCCGTATGATTCCCACCCTCTTAACCATGCTCCCCGCAGATGACAGCACCTGGATCACCTTCGATATCCCGTCGCTGATGCAGAACTTCTGGTCCGCCACCTTTGACGGGCTGACCTTTGGCTCCATTTACGCCCTGGTGGCCCTCGGCTACACCCTCGTTTACGGCGTGCTGAACCTCATCAACTTTGCCCACTCCGAAGTGTTCATCATGGGTTGCTATGGGGTGTTCTTCACCCTCAGTTACCTAGGCTTCGGCCCCTCCGCACCGAATCTGTCCGTCGGCGCGATCATCGCCAACCTGCTGTTGGCGCTTGTCGTGGCCATATGTGCTTCGGCCCTCACTGCATTCCTGCTGGAGCGGCTGGCCTATAGACCCCTGCGGAAACGCAATGCACCCCGCCTGGTCTTCCTGATCACGGCGATTGGCGCCTCCTTCACCATCCAGTACACGATCTTCGCGGTCCGCGGCCCCAACCCGGAGCCGGCGCTGACCATGTTCAAGTCGAATCCCATCTTTGAGGTCTTCGGCACCTTCATCTACGACCAGCAGTTGATCATCGTCATCGCGGCCGTGATCATGATGGTCATCACCGAACGCTTCATCAGCAAGTCCCGCACCGGGCGCGGCATCCGCGCCGTGGCCCAGGACCCTGACACCGCCACCCTCATGGGTGTGAATAAAGAGAAAATCATCATCACCACCTTCGTGATCGGCGGCATCCTTGCCGGCGCCGCCGCCCTGTTCTACGTCATGAAGATCCCCTCCGGCGTCCAGTACAACGGAGGCTTCATCCTGGGCATCAAGGCCTTTGCCGCAGCAGTCCTGGGCGGCATCGGCAACGTCCGCGGGGCTCTGCTCGGCGGGCTGCTGCTCGGTCTTATTGGCAACTACGGGCAAATCCTGCTGGGGAATTCCCAGTGGACTGACGTCGTCGCGTTTTTGGTGCTGGTGCTGGTGCTGCTGGTGCGGCCCGAGGGCATCCTGGGCACGTCGCTGGGAAGGAGCAAGGCATGAGCATGGTAGACGGACCCACCCCCCTCCACACGGCCAAGGCGGACCAGGCGGCGGAGGACCGCGGGGCCGTTGGCACCCCGCCCGGCTCCAGTGCCGCCGCACGCCGCTCTGGCTGGTTTGGTGGCCTGGGCGAGAAATGGCAGGCCCTGCCCCGGCAGAAACAATGGCTATTCCTGATTCTTGTGGTGATCCTGGCGTACCTGCTGCCCATCATCAACCCGCCTTTGATCTCCACCGAACCCGGCAACGACTTCCCCTTGGCCTGCCAGACCATGGCGGTCTGGGCACTCGTGGCCGTGGGCCTGAACATAGTGATCGGCTATGCCGGCCTGCTGGACCTGGGCTATATCGCCTTCTTTGCCGTCGGCTCCTATGTGACGGCGATGCTGACCAGCCCCGACTCCACCTTCCTGAAGATCCCCTACCTGTGGACCATTCCGGTGGCCATGGCGGTGACCATGTTCTTTGGCGTGCTGCTCGGCGTGCCGACATTGCGTCTGCGCGGCGACTACCTGGCCATCGTGACACTGGGCTTCGGCGAAATTGTCCGCATTCTCGCCACCATCATCCCCGCGCTAAAAGGCCAGGTGGGCTTCCAAAACATCGGCCACCCACCGGGGACCGATGCCAGCGGCATACCGATTTTCTCCAACTCCAACGGCACGCCCTGGTATTGGCTCACCCTGACAATATTGATAATCGTGCTGCTGCTGGCCGGCAACCTGGAACGCAGCCGGGTGGGCCGCAACTGGATCGCCATCCGCGAAGACGAGGACGCCGCCGAGACCATGGGCGTCCCCACTTTCAAATACAAGGTGTGGGCGTTCGCAATCGGCGCCGGTGTCGGCGGCCTGTCCGGGGCACTTATGTCCGGGCAGGTCGGCTTTGTCAGCAACGCCAAGTTCGACGTCGTCACCTCCATCCTGTTCGTCGCAGCAGTCGTGTTGGGCGGGGCGGGCAACAAGGTGGGTGCCATTCTGGGTGGCGCCCTAGTGGCCTACATTCCGTTGCGCTTCACTTCGATCGCCGAGTACAAGTACCTCATTTTTGGGCTGGTGCTTGTGGTGGTAATGATCTACCGCTCGCACGGCCTTCTGGCGGCGCGGCAACAGCTGCTGGCCTATGGGCAGAAGGCTTATGCCGCCGTGAAGGCATCCTCGGATGCCAAGGCCGCCAAGGCCAAGACTGGACCAGGGAAGGAGGCCGCATCATGACCGAATCGACTGAAGAAACAGGGCGCCATGCCGGCATCCCCGGTGTGGACGCGGACGTGGCCGAGGCTGCGGCAGCGGAACGAGATATTGCCGTCAAGGTCGGCGACGACCTGATTGAGGTCAAGAACCTCACCGTGAAGTTTGGCGGCCTGCTGGCACTGGACAATGTCAGCTTCACCATCAAACGCGGGGAGATTCTCGGTTTGATCGGGCCCAACGGTGCCGGCAAGACCACCTGTTTCAACGCCATGACCGGTGTGTACAAGCCCACCAGCGGCCAGGTGCTGCTCGAAGGCCGGGTGCTTAACGGCCTCAAGCAGCACAAGATCACCCGGGCGGGCTTGGCCCGCACCTTCCAGAACATCCGCCTCTTTGGCGAGATGACCGCACTGGAAAACGTGGTGGTGGGCCTGGACGCCCGCCACAAGACATCCGTCGTCGGGGCGCTCCTGCGCCTGCCGCGGCACGTCAGGGAGGAGAAGTCATCGATCGAACGGGGCATGGCCCTGCTGGAATTCGTGGGCATCGCCGACCAGGCCGCCACGCTGTCCCGGCACCTGCCCTACGGCAGCCAGCGCCGCCTGGAGATTGCCAGGGCGCTGGCGACCGATCCCAAGGTGCTGTGCCTGGATGAGCCTGCCGCCGGCTTCAACCCGGCGGAAAAGGAAGAGCTCATGCAGCTCATCCGGACCGTACGGGACGACGGCTACACCGTGCTGCTGATTGAGCACGACATGAAACTGGTCATGGGAGTGACCGATAGAATTGTGGTGCTGGAGTTCGGCAAAAAAATTGCCGACGACGTGCCATCAGTGATCAGGGAAGACCCCAAGGTCGTTTCCGCTTACCTGGGGGAGCCCGAAGATGACTTTGCTTGAGCTGAAAAACATCTCCGTGCATTACGGGCGAATCCAGGCAATCAAGGACATGTCCTTCACGGTGGAGGAAGGGGAGATCGTTTCCCTCATTGGTGCCAACGGTGCCGGCAAGACCACCACCATGAAGACCATCTCCGGCCTGTTGAACGCCTCGGCCGGCTCCATCTCGTTCATGGGGGAGGACATCACGAAGATGAAAGCCCATATCCGGGTGGTGCAGGGGATATCCCAGGCACCGGAGGGACGCGGGATTTTCCCGGCCATGACGGTCCTGGAAAACTTGGACATGGGCACTTTTGGCCGCAAGGACCGTAGCGGCGTCAGCGACGATCTCGAACGTGTGTTTACATTGTTTCCGCGGCTGAAGGAACGTGAAAAGCAGTTCGGGGGAACCATGAGCGGTGGCGAGCAGCAGATGTTGTCAATTGGCCGGGCACTGATGTCCCGGCCCAAGCTGCTGCTGCTGGACGAGCCGTCCATGGGGCTTGCCCCGCAGTTCATCCGGCAGATCTTCAAGATCGTCACCGAGATCAATGGCCAGGGCACCACGGTGCTGCTCGTGGAGCAGAATGCCAACCAGGCCCTGGCCCGGGCGCACCGGGCGTTCGTGCTGGAAACCGGGGAAATCACGCACAGCGGCACCGGCAAGGAGCTGTTGGCCAACCCGGCCATCAAGGAGGCGTACTTGGGCGTCGGCTAAGCTGCCCCCAAGCACGACGGCGGGTGGTCACCTTTCCAAGGAAGGGTGACCACCCGCCGTCGTCCCTCAATCGACGCGGTATCACCGTTGGCGCCTTAACGACCGACGCGGTATCACCGTTGCCGCCTTAACGACCGACGCGGTATCACCGCTGGCGACATTTCTGCGGACCCTGTATCACTTGGTGATACCGCGTCCGGAGAAAGCGAGCCAACGGTGATACCGCGTCGGGGAAAAACGAGCCAAAGGTGATACTGCGTTGGTGGGGAGGTGTGTGAGTCAGAGGTCCGTGCGGGAGTCGTTGGGGTAGGTGACGCCGAGCTGGCGGCGGGCCTCGTCGAACAGCTCCATGATGGCGAGGCTGTCATCGAGCGGCATGGTGGCGCTTTCGGTCAGCCCTGCCTGGATGCAGCGGGTCACCTCGCGCAGCTGGTAGGTGTAGCCGCGGCCCGGGTGTTCGAAGGTTTCCGTGCGTTCGCCGTCCGCATCCGTTGAGATGCGCAGGGCCTTCGGGTTGTTCACCGAGCCCACCGTTTCCAGGAAGCCCGTGGTCCCGGCAACTGAGGCCGCCCGCGGCCCCTGTGCCCCGAGGTAGCTGATCAGCTGGGCCTGTGCACCGTTGTCATAGCCGAGCGTCAGCGCGTTCTGCGCGTCCACACCCAGGGCCGTCAGCTCGCCAGTGGCGGTCAACGAGGCCGGCTTCCCCAGGGTGGCCCATGCCCAGAGGAGCGGGTACACGGTGATGTCCAGCAGCGCACCGCCGCCGTCGACCGGCGCCCAGATGCGGGCGGAGTCGTCCTGCGGGGCGGCGAAACCAAGGTCCGCGCGGACCCACTTCACCTCGCCGATCTCGCCCGAGGCGATGATCTCCAGGGCACGCTGGAAGCCGGGCACAAACCTGGCCCACACGGCCTCCATGAGGAACAGCTTCCTGGCCCGGGCCAGATCGATCAGCGATCGGGCTTCTGCGGCCGTAATGGTCAATGCCTTCTCGCACAGCACATGCTTGCCGGCCTCCAGGGCGGCCCTGGCGATGTCGTAGTGCTGGGCGTGCGGGGTGGCGATGTAGACCACGTCCACGTCCGGGTCATGCACCAGCTGGACGTAACCCGGGGCACCCAGGCCGTCCTGTCCGCCGTCGTAATAATAGGATGCGAAACCAAATTTATGCGCAAAGCCGGCCGCACTGGAATCGCTGCGGGAACTGACGGCCTGCAGCACCGCGTCCTCCAGCAGTGCCAGATCCGCGGTGACGGTCTTGGCGATGCCGCCGGTGGCGACCACGCCCCAGCGCAGGGGAGCGCCCGTGGCGGCCAGGGTCTCGGGGTTGATGGTGGAATACCAGTCGGGTCGGCCGACAAAACGGGGAATGGTCATGGCGTCATTCTGCCAGCAACTGCGTGATGGCACGGGGAAGTGACGAAGTGGGACATGGCGAAGGCCCCTTCCGGCGCCGTGATGTACGACGCCGGAAGGGGCCTTTGGCAGTGATGCTGCCCTGGGCGCGGACTACTTGGTCAGCGGGCCAAGGACCTTGTCATTGGCGTACTGCTCGGCCGCGTTGGCCTTGGTGACGATCTTGGGAACCAGCAGGAACGCCGGAACAACCTTGGTGCCGTTGTTGTAGGAGGTGGGGTCGTTGATCTCCGGCTTGGTGCCCTTCTGCAGGCCCTTGACCATGTCGATGGCGTGGTTGACCAGTGCCGTGGTGTCCTTGTTGATCGTGGAGTACTGCTCCCCGGCCATGATGGACTTCACGGATTCAACCTCGGAATCCTGGCCGGTGACGGTGGGAACGGGCTTGCCCGCGGCCTTCACGGAGGTGATGATGGCACGTGCCAGGGTGTCGTTCGGGGACAGCACGCCATCCAGTGCAGCGGTACCGTAGCTACCGACCAGGAGGGAGTCCATGCGCTTCTGCGCGTTTTCTGCCTTCCAGCCCTGCGTCACGGCCTGCTCAAACGACTTCTGGCCGGAGACGATCTTGAGCGTGCCGTCGTCGATCTTGGGCTGGAGAACCTTCATGGCGCCGTCAAAGAAGACCTTGGCGTTGGCGTCATCCGGGGAGCCGGCAAAAAGCTCGATGTTGTACGGGCCGCTCGGCTTCTTCGCCTTCATGCCATCCAGCAGGGCCTGGCCCTGCAGCTCGCCGACCTTGAAGTTGTCATAGGCCACGTAGTAGTCCACGTTGGGCGTGTTCAGCAGCAGGCGGTCGTAGGCGATGATGGTTGCCCCGGCATCCTTGGCCTGCTTGAGCTGCGTGCCGAGCTGGCCGCCGTCGATGGCTCCGACGATGATGACCTTGGCACCTTTGGTGATCATGGCGCTGATTTGGTTCTGCTGTTCGGCAACACCGTTGTTGGCAAACTGGACGTCGCCCTTGAAGCCGGCCTGGGTGAGACCGTCATTGAACAGCTTTTCGGCAAGCACCCAGTTTTCACTGGTTTTCTGGGGAAGGGCCACACCGATCGTGGAGTCTGCGGCGAAGCCGGCGGGCGCGCCGCTGGAGGAAGCTGCGGGAGTTTCCGCGCGGCCGCACCCTGTGATCGCCAGGGCGGAGACCGCCAGGACTACCGCCATGGATTTGGCGGCTTTGTTGAGCTTGAACATTGTTGTCCGCTTTCTGTTGGGTTTCGTGAAGTGCTGCTCTGAAGGGAAGTTTCTAGGATTCGATCCTGACGGCGTCCTTGAGTGGCTCGGCCACTGCCAGATCCGGATTGTCCCGGCCGCCGAGTTTTTTCATCATCAGGCCGATGAAGGACGCCTTGCCTTGGCTCTTGTTGTAGACGTCAAAGACCACCGCGGCAAGCAGGACCAGGCCCTTGATGATCTGGGACATGTCCGAGCCGACGCCCATCAGGTAGAGCCCGTTGTTCAGCACCGCCATGACCAGGCCGCCGATCATGGAGCCCACCACGGTACCGACACCGCCGGTGACTGCTGCGCCGCCAATGAAGACGGCGGCGATGGCGTCCAATTCCCAACCGACACCGTCGGACGGGCCGGAGGCGTTGGAGCGGGCCACGAAGATCATGCCGGCGAGCCCTGCCAGCACGGCCATGTTGAGGATGACGAGGAAGTCGGTGCGCTTGCTCTTGACGCCGGAGAGGGCGGCAGCGTGCCTGTTGCCGCCGACGGCGTACACATGGCGTCCAAGAGTGGTGCGGGCTGAGATGAAGCCGTAGGCCAGGACCAGGACGCCGAGGATGATGCCGGGGATCGGGAAGGACGTGCCGGGGCGGCCGGTGGCGAAAAGGTAGGTGGCGTAGAGGACCACGCCGCACAGGACGACGAGCTTGACGATGGTCACCCAGAGCGGCTTGACGTCTGCGCCCAGGGCCACGGCCTTGCGGTGGCTGCGCAGCTCGCCCCAGATGAGGGCGGCCACGACGATGAAACCGAGCAGGAGCGTCAAATTGTTATAGCCGGTGTCGGGGCCGATTTCGGGCAGGTAGCCGGCCCCGATGTACTGGAAGTCGGTGGAGACGGGGACCGTGAGTGACTTGCCGAAGTACTGGTTGGCGCCACGGAAGAGCAGCATGCCGGCTAGGGTGACGATGAACGCCGGGATGCCGACGTACGCAACAAAAAAGCCTTGCCAAGCTCCGATGAGCGCGCCCAGGACCAGGCCGACGACGATGCCCATGTACCAGGGCAGGCCCCAGTCACGCATGGTGAGGGCCACGACGATGCCGACGAACGCGGCGACGGAGCCAACGGAAAGGTCAATGTGGCCGGCGATGATGACCAGCACCATGCCGATGGCGAGGATGAGGATGTAGGAGTAGCCGTTGATCAGGTTAATGACGTTGTCGGGAGTGAGGATCACCCCGCCGGTCTTCCACTGAAAGAAGAGGACCAAGGCGACGAGTGCGAAGATCATCCCGAATTGGCGGGTGTTGCCGCCGAAGAGTTGTTTGATGGCGTTCATGGTGGGGTCCTGTTTTCTTCCCTGTGTTTAGGCAGATTTCCTGGCAGCGGTCATGCGCTTCATCAACGATTCCTGGCTGGCCTGGTCCTTATTGAGGACACCGGTGATGGCGCCCTCGAAGATGGTGTAGATGCGGTCTGAGATGCCAAGAAGTTCCGGCAGCTCGGAGGAGATGACGATGACGCCCTTGCCCTGGTCGGCCAAGGCCTGGATGATTCCGTAGATCTCGTACTTGGCGCCGACATCGATTCCGCGGGTGGGTTCGTCAAGGATGAGCAGGTCAGGGTCGGTGAACATCCACTTGGCCAGGACCACCTTTTGCTGGTTTCCACCGGAGAGCTTGGAAACGCCCTCGTCCACGCTGGGGGCCTTGGTACGCAGCTGCTTGCGGTACTGCTCGGCGACGGCATATTCCTTGTCCACGTCAACCACGGTGCGGGTCGAGATGGCATTGAGGTTGGCGGAAACGGTGGTCGTCTTGATGTCGTCGAGCAGGTTCAGCCCGAGGGTTTTCCGGTCTTCCGTGACGTAGCCGAGGCCGTGCTTGATGGCGTCGGGAACGTTGCGGAGCGTGATCTCCTTGCCGTCCTTGATGATCTGCCCGGACTTGAAGTTGCCGTAGGAGCGGCCGAAGATGGACCGTGCCAGCTCGGTGCGCCCGGCACCCATGAGGCCGGCGAACCCGACAATCTCGCCGCGGCGGACATTGAAGCTGGAATGCTTGCAGACCAGGCGGTCCGCGATCTGCGGGTGTCCCACGGTCCAGTTCTTGACCTCGAAGAACACTTCACCGATCTTGGGCGTGTGGTCGGGGAACCGGGCTTCCAGGGTCCTGCCCACCATGGCCTTGATGATCCGGTCCTCATCGACGCCGTCGGCCTTGACATCAAGGGTCTCAATCGTCTTGCCGTCCCGGATGATGGTGATGGAATCGGAGACCTGCTCGATCTCGTTGAGCTTGTGGGAGATCATGATGGCGCTGATGCCCTTGCCCTTCAGCCCCCGGATCAGGTCCAGGAGGTGCTGGGAATCGGATTCGTTCAGGGCCGCGGTGGGCTCGTCGAGGATGAGCAGCTTGACCGACTTGTTCAGGGCCTTGGCGATCTCCACCAGTTGCTGCTTGCCGACGCCAATTTCCTTCACCGGGGTGTTGGGGTCCTCGCTCAAACCGACCCTGGCCATCAGCTCTACCGACCGCTGCCGTGCCTCGTCCCAGTTGATCACGCCGAACCTGGTGGGTTCGTTGCCCAGGAAGATGTTCTCGGTGATGGACAATTCCGGGATCAGTGCCAGTTCCTGGTGGATGATCACGATCCCGGCATTTTCGCTGGCGCGGATGTCCTTGAACTCGCAAACTTCATTTTGGAAGACGATCTCTCCCTCATAGCTGCCGAAGGGGTATACGCCGGAAAGAACCTTCATGAGCGTGGACTTGCCGGCGCCATTCTCGCCACAAATGGAGTGGATCTCGCTGGCCCGGACGGTGATGGAGACATCCGAGAGCGCCTTGACGCCGGGGAATTCCTTGGTGATGGATCGCATCTGGAGAATGATGGGGTTTGCGGACGGCATGTGCGTATCGCTTTCCAAGACAGACGTCTTTGTCGTTGCGTCGCAGTTGCGGAGACGGGCCAGTTCGACGTGGCCACTGCCGTCGCCGGGCCTGGGACGCGGTGGAGCAAAAAATTGGTACTTAGGAGATTCAACTCGGTTGAACGGTTGGCGTCAAGCCTTTAACGCAACGGGATGGTAACGGTTTAAGTAGTTTGCTTGGCCGGATCACTTTGGAAGACCAGGGACACGGCTCCCAACGCTTCCGATCGGGGACCGAGCGACGACGTGGCCAGGGTGGTGTTTTCTCCGACAACCGGCACTGCGTGGCGGAGAAGCCCGCGCCGGATGGGTGAGAGTAAAAGCTCGCCCAACGTTGCCAGCGGCCCGCCGATGACAATGACGTCAGGGCTCATGAGGTTGGAAATGGTGGCCAGTGCACGGCCGACGGCGGTGCCGGCATCCTCGAGCACACGCAGGGTGGTGGAGTCGCCCGCCTTGGCGTGGCGGACGATGTCCTCAGCATCCATTGGATGCGACTTGTCCCGGCTGAGGAGCTGGATCATGGTTGCCGTCGAGGCGACTGTTTCGAGGCAGCCGCGGTTGCCGCAGCGGCAGATCAATCCGGATTCGTTGATGGTAAGGTGGCCGATTTCTCCCGTGACGCCGATGCTGCCTGAATAGAGCGAGCCATTGACAATCAGGCCCGCACCGATGCCCGTGCCGATCTTGACGAACACCAGGTTGGGGACGGCGGAGTAGGCCCCCCACGTGATTTGGGCCAAGGCTCCGAGGTTTGCGTCATTTTCAATGAACACGGGCAGCTCCAGGGCGGACTTGAGCCGTTCATGGAGATTGATGCCCACCCATTCGGGCAGGATGGCACCCTGGATGACCTTCCCCGTTCGCCGGTCGATGGGACCGGGGATTCCGGCCCCCGCACCTACCAGCGAGGAGCGGGAAATTCCCCCTTCAACGAGCAGTTCGTCCAGCAGCTTGGCGGCCGCGGCAATGCCGACTGTGGCGTCGTGCCCCAGCGGAAGGGGGATCTGGCGTTCGGCAACCACCTGGTACGACCTGTTGGCCAGGACCACGCGGACGTGGCTTCGGCCAAAATCGATTCCGGCCGCGATGGAGCTGTCACCGATGTAGCGGACCGAGTGGGCGCGCCGCCCGGAACTTGTCGTGGCGGTCAGCGTGACCAGTCCGGCCTGCTGCATGCTCTTGACAATGTTGGAGACCGTCGCGGTGGACAGGCCCGTCAGCCGGGACAACTCGGCCTGTGTTGCAGGTCCGCCGCGGAGAAGTTGCTCGGTCACCCTTAGCTCGTTGCGCCTGCGCAGGGCCGATTGCGATCCGGGCTTGGTGGAACTGCCGGCACTGCGGCGCGGGCTGCTTTCGTCGTCGAACATAACTAGAAGAGTGCCCCATCAAGACCTTGAGGTCAAGAATTTAACGAACAAATATTGATTTGCGTTAAGTCGGTGTATCCAGCATTCGGTCAGCCTAGGCGTGGATGGCATTGTGCTTGCGGGCCAGCTCCACGTAGTGCGACGCATTTTCCTTCACGTGCACCAGTTCCTCCGCCGTCAGTTCGCGGCGGACCTTGGCCGGGACGCCGGCCACCAGCGAACCGGGCGGAATCACGGCGCCTTCCAGCACCACCGCGCCGCCGGCCACCAGCGATCCGGCGCCAACCACCGCGCCGTTCATGACGGTGGCGCTCATGCCGATCAGGCAGTTGTCCTCGATGGTGCAGCCGTGCACCACTGCGCTGTGCCCCACGCTGACGCCGTCGCCGATGGTGGTGGGGAAGCCGAAGTCGGCATGCAGCACCACGTTGTCCTGCAGATTGGTCCCGTTGCCAACGGTGATGGTGGCGGTGTCGCCGCGGACCACCACGCCGTAAAACGCGCTGGAGTTGGCACCCAGCGAGGCGTCGCCAATAATCGTGGCGGACGGCGCCACGAAGGCGGTTTCGTGGACGGACGGCGTGTGGCCGTCAAAGGTGAGAAGCTGCTTCATGGGGGCTCCAATTCGTTGCAGTGTGGCGCGAACAGCACCGGTACAGCCGATGCTACCGAACCTGGCGACCAACGTGCGGCCCGGGCAACGGGTAATTCATCCCAATTTTGACGCTCCGTGGTGGTTTCCGCCCCGTTAGCCCCGAGCTCCCGGCACTACTGTGGAATAAACGCCACTTGATTGAGGAGCCGCAAGAATGCTGCTGGCACTGTTGCAGGCCAACGCCGCCCCGTTGGATGTCGCCGCCAACTTGGACACCATCCGCCACGCCGCCAGGGACGCTGCGGCCGCGGGTGCGGACGTGCTCCTGACACCGGAACTGTTCCCGCTTGGCTACGACCCCCTGCGCATCCACGCCGAGTTTGACCCCGCGCTCCTGCCGGAAATCCGGACCGAACTGGCCGAGACGGCCCGCAGCCACGGGATCGGGCTGGTCTACAGCCTTCCCATGCACGACGGCGGCACCGGGCTGAACATCTCGGCCACCCTTCTCGACGGGGCCGGGGCTGAACTGCTCAGCTATGGGAAGGTGCACCTCTTTGGTGTGCACGAGCGGACGGCATTTACCGGAGCAACCCGGCCGCCCGGTGTCGTGCACTTCAAGGGGCTGAACGTTTCCCTGGTGATTTGCTACGACGTTGAATTCCCCGAAACGGTGCGCGCGGCGGCGGTGCGGGGGGCCGACGTCGTGCTGGTGCCCACGGCCCTGGCGCACGGCTTTGCCGAGGTCCCGCAGGTGATAGTGCGGGCACGGGCGCTGGAAAACCACGTGGCCATCGGCTACGCGAACCATTGCGGCACTGAATCCGGGGTGGATTTTGGCGGGGGCAGCGTCATCGCCGGGCCAGGCGGGACACTCCTGGCCACAGCGGGCCCCGGCGCCGAACTGCTCTACGCGCAGTTGGACGCGGACGCCATCCGGGGCAGCCGACGGGACGTGCCGTACCTGGCCGAGCGGCGCCCCGAGCTGTACCGCGATTGGGACCGCCAAGCCTAGATCTGTGTTGCACATCTTGGCCCGAAACCCTGAATGAAAGCGCTTCCCGGTCGATTATCTGCAACATAGATGCGGGTCAGAGATACTGCAGTGCGATCAAGAGGTCGGCGCGGGTTTGGGCGTCGTTGGGGTCGCGGGAGAGCAGATCGAACACCGTGCCGATATGCCGCCGGACGCTGTTGCGGTGCAGCGTGAGCGCCTTGGCTGTGGCATCCCAGCTGCCGTTGTGGGCCAGCCAGGCGCGCAGCACGTCCACCAAAACCTCGCGGCGTTCGGGCTCGAGCTCCAGCAGCGGCCCCAGCACCTGCCCGGCCAGCATGGTCCCGGCCTCACGCCCCAGCAGCCCTGTGACGGACCACGTCACCGAATCCACGCGGAGCGTCTGGGCCGTGGAGCGCGCCCGGACACGCAGCGACCCCGCCCGCTGGTAGGCGGCGGGGAGGTCGTTGGGCTCAACGGGATCCCCGATCACCAGCCGCCAGCCCAGCCGCTCCACCTCGGTCACCGCGGAATCGTCCACCTTCAGCCGGGTCACCGCGGCGAAACCGTACTCGGTGATCTCCACGAGCTTGGTGTCGAAAATCCGCCGCCACTGCAGCAGCTCGCGCACGGGGCTGTCGGTGCTGCGCCACTGCGGCGCGTCCACGTTGACGCCCTGCACCACGCGCATGGGCGCGGAGCGGGTCGAGGACAGGCTCTGCGCCATGAGGTCCTTGGCCGCCGATACCTGCCGCGACGTCCCGCCGGCGAGTGTCTCCGGATGCAGCAGGAGGGCCGTGGCCAGCTGGCTCGGGGCCAGGGATCCGCTGGTGCGCTGCCGGGAGAGCAGTTCCAGGAGCCCGACGGCGGCCGAGACAATGTTGTTGTGCGCCGGCGCCAGCCGCTCCGCCGAGCCAATCACCAGCGCGCCCAGGTTGACGTCCCGGTTGCTGCGCAGCGGGTGGCCCACCACAAATTCGGACCCCGGCGCGGGATGGCTGTCCACCTCCACGCGCGGCCCGGACCCCTGGAACAGCCGCTCCAGCAGTGGCCCCAGCAGGACGACGTCGGCCGGGTTGGCCCCGGCGCGGGCCCGCACCTTTCCGTCGGCCCCCACCAGCACGGCCCAGCACGGCACCCGCTGCACCAGCGTGCCCAGAACCTCCTGGTCCGGCCGCGGGGACAGCACCGAACGCATGAGCAGCCGATTAGTTTCCGCCAGGCTGCGGAACACCTTGGCGGAGTCGGATTCGAGCAATTGCGCAAACTGCAGGCCGATCGCCGCGAACGGGACCGACGGCGGCACCTCCACCAGCGTGATCCCGTGGCGCCGGCAGGACGCGGCCAGGGCCGGGGGCACCTCGTCGTGGTAGGGGGTCAGGCCAAAGCCAAGGGCACACACGCGTGCGCCGGCCAGCCGCCCAACGTACGCCTCAATCGCATCTGCCGATCCGCCGTCGGCCATCAGGGGGAGCCCGGCGGTGAGGACAAACTCCCCGTCCATCAGATAGGGGGTGGGATCCTCGAGCTCGCTGGGTTCCACCCAGCGCAGGCGCGCGTCAAGGTCGCCCTCGTGCAGGATGAGCAACTCGGAGGGGAGCTCGGCCAGGAACTGCCCCAGGGTGACGGAGCGGAAGCGGGATTCCACCTCCTCGTCGGAGAGCGGCAGGGCCCGCACGCGGCCCTCGGCGCCGTCAGCCGCCATGGGTGGCTCGCAGCGACGTGTGCGGCGCGGCTCCGTGAAGAGTTCTGCGGCCATGGGCGGTAGCCTTAACCGTGGCCGGTGGCTGCCCTGGCCCGGCGGGGTTTCGGGCGGTGGACAGCTTGGCCCGAATCACAGCCGGGTCCACGCCGGCGGTACCGCCTGTGAAGCTGAAAGCAGCGGTGGCCCGTGGTGCATTTTGTCTCATGCAAAAACAGTACAGGACGTTTTGCACAATTTGAGACGGGCGTCACAGCCCTATTGTTGTGTGAGGGGAAAGCCCGCCTGCACCGGCAGGACACGAAAAGAATTGGATTTAGAGGATGACACTACGTGATCAGCTCGGCCCGCGGTCAAAGGCGACCGCCAGTGGCCCGCAGGGCGACGGACAGCCCGGCCCGCAGCGCGGCACCCGGGGCGGACCCGCCGTCGGACTGGGCACCCAGCTCATGCGCCGCAAACCGCTGGGCCAGATGCTCCACGAGGCCGGCAACGGCTCCGACGGCCGCAAGCTGGTGCGCAGCTTCGGCGTCCTGCAACTGACCATGATCAGCGTCGGCGCCACCCTGGGCACGGGGATCCTGGTGATCCTGGGCGACTCCGTGCCGCTGGCGGGCCCGGCCGTGTTCATCTCGTTCCTGATTGCCGGCATCGCCGCCCTGCTTTCGGCCGTCTCCTACGCGGAAATGGCAGGCATGGTTCCGGTTTCCGGCTCCAGCTACTCGTACACCTACGCCACCCTGGGCGAGGGCATGGCCTGGATCTGCGGCTGGTGCCTGGTGCTCGAATACGCCGTCTCGGTGGCGGCCGTGGCCGTCGGCGCAGGGCAGTACATCAACGAGGCGGTGGCCAGCTTCGGCTGGGCGCTGCCGGACTTCATCTCCCAGCCACCGGGTTCCGGCGGCTTCCTGAACCTGCCGGCCATGGCCATTGTGCTCCTGGCCATGTTCCTGCTGGTGCGCGGCGCCAAGGAAAGCGCGTGGATCAATACCGTCATCGTGTTTGTCAAGATCATCATCCTGCTGTTCTTCTGCGCCATCGCGTTCACCGCCTTCCACGCCGGGAACTTCAGCCCGCTGATGCCCATGGGCGCCGCCGGCGTTTCGGCGGCGGCGTCGCGCGTATTCTTCTCCTACATCGGCTTCGATGCCGCCTCCACCGCCGGCGAGGAGGCGAAAAACCCCCAGCGCGACCTGCCCCGGGCCATCATGCTCTCCATGGTCATCGTCACCTCGCTGTACGTGCTGGTGGCCGTGGCCGCCGTCGGCGCCCGCCAGTGGACCTGGTTTGAAGGAACCCAGGCCGCCCTGGTCCAGATCCTCCTGGAAATCACGCACCAGCCGTGGATGGGCCTGGTGTTCTCCGTGGGCGCCGTGCTCGCCATCGCCAGCATCGTCCTGACGGTGCTCTACGGCCAGACCCGCATCCTGATGTCCATGTCCCGCGACGGCCTGGTGCCGAAGATCTTCGGCCGCATCTCTGAAAAGCGCGGCACGCCGGTGGCCGGCACGCTGATCGTGGGCATCGCCGTCGCACTGACCGCCGGACTGATCCCGCTGGGCGCGCTCGCCGACGCCACCAGCATCGGCACGCTCTTCGCCTTCGCCCTGGTGAACGTGGCCGTGATCTACCTGCGCCGCAACCGCCCCGACCTCAAGCGCACGTACAGGGTGGCGTTCTACCCGGTCACCCCCATCCTGGGCTCGCTCATGTGCATCTACCTGATGGTCAACCTGGGCGGCATCACCTGGGTGGTGTTTGTGGCCTGGATGCTGGTGGGCCTGCTGGCCTACTTCGGCTACGGCCGCCGCCACTCCCGCGTGGCCGCCCTGAGCGACGCCGAATACCGGGAGCTCTCCGCCCTGTCCCTCGAATCCACTGACATGTTCGACGCCGGGTCCCCGGCCCCGGCGACCACCTCACCCGACACGAAGGCCCCATAGGCAATGACTGAGGACATCACCATGCTGAACCCGGACTTCCCGTTCAGCTACGACCACTACCTGGCGCACCCGGCCGGCCTGGGCAGCGTCCCGGCCGCGGCATACGGCACCGAAGTTGCCGTCATCGGTGCCGGCCTCTCCGGCCTGGTTGCCGCGTACGAGCTGATGAAAATGGGGCTCAAGCCCGTCCTCTTTGAGGCGGACCAGCTGGGTGGGCGGCTGCGCACTGCCACGTTTGCCGGGGCCCCCGACGTCACCGCGGATCTGGGCGGCATGCGCTTCCCCGTCTCCGGCCGCGCGTTTTACCACTACGTGGACCTGCTGGGGCTGTCCACCGAGGCGTTCCCCAACCCGTTGGCGGACGCCACCTCCAGCACCGTCATTGAACTGGCGGGGGAGCGCCACTACGCCGCCACCGGGGCGGAGCTGCCGGAGTTTTTCCGCGAGGTGGCGGCCGCCTGGAAGGACGCCGTTAACGACGGGGCGGCATTTGCACAGATGCAGGACGCCATCCGGGCCCGGGACACCAAGCGCATCAAGGAGCTGTGGAACGCCCTGGTCCCGGAACTGGACGAGGAGACATTTTACGGCTTCATTGCCGGCTCGGCCGCTTTCAGGAAGGCCGGCTTCGGCCACAGGGAGGCCTTTGGCCAGGTGGGTTTTGGCACGGGCGGGTGGGACACCGACTTCCCCAACTCCATCCTGGAAATCCTGCGGGTGGTCTACACCGACGCCGACGACGGCCACCGCAGCATTGTGGGCGGGGCACAAAGGCTCCCCGAGACACTCTGGCGGGACGCGCCGTCGGGCATGGAATTCTGGCCGGAGGGCACCTCGCTGAGCTCGCTGCACGCTGGCTCGCCGCGGGGAGCCGTGGCGAAAATTGTCCGGGCCGACGACGGCTCGATCGAGATTACGGAGCGGTGGGGGAGGGTTCGGCGGTTTGCGGCCGTGGTCAGCAGCTGCCAGTCGTGGCTGCTGTCCACGCGCATCAACACGGAGGAATCGCTGTTTGCGGCGCCCATGTGGACGGCCATTGAGCGTTCGCACTACATGCAGTCGTCCAAGACGTTTGTGATGGTGGACCGGCCGTTTTGGAAGGACATCGACCCCGCCACGGGCCGCGAAACCATGTCCATGACGCTGACCGACCGGCTCAACCGCGCCACCTATTTGCTCGACAACGGCCCCGATAAGCCAGCCGTCATCCTGCTCTCCTACACCTGGAACGACGACGCCCTGAAGTGGCTGGCGCTCTCCGCCGAGGAGCGGGTGGAACTGATGCTGCACTCACTGGCGCAGATCTATCCGGGCGTGGACATCGCCAGCCACATTGTGGGCGCGCCCATCACTGTGTCCTGGGAGGCGGACCCCAACTTCATGGGCGCGTTCAAGGCCAACCTGCCCGGCCACTACCGCTACCAGCAGCGCCTGTTCACGCACTTTGACCAGGACGGGTTGCCGGATTCGCAGCGCGGCATCTTCCTGGCCGGCGACGACGTTTCCTGGACGGCCGGCTGGGCCGACGGCGCCGTCACCACCGCGCTGAATGCCGTCTGGGGCGTGGTGCGCCACCTTGGCGGCTTGTCCGCGCCCGGCAATCCGGGCCCGGGCGAACTGCTGTCCGAGTATGGCCCGATCTCCCTGGACTGACGCGGCGGTGCCGTGATCGCGGTTTGATGCTGCGCACGGTTGAGTCTTGGTGGTGCGCCACTTCAGAAGTGGCGCACAGTTGGCCGGCAACCATGCGCAGCGTCAAAGTCAGGCTCCGATGGAAAAATTGTTGAACAACCTTCTTGCCATGATTGTTCAACAACCTGTAGTGTTCTGTCCATCACCTTTGTGACTGCGGTCACCCAAACCCTGATGGATGGAACCATGGCCAAGACCGGCACCAAGCCCAAACTGAGAGCCCCTTCGCGGAGGACAGCCCTGCTGGGTGCCATGTTTCTCATGGCTACCAGCGCCATCGGCCCCGGGTTCATCACGCAAACCACGGTGTTTACCGTCCAGCTGGGTGCGGCGTTCGCCTTCGCGATCTTCCTCTCGATCCTGGTGGATGTCGTTGTCCAGCTCAACGTCTGGCGCGTGGTGGGGGTGTCCGGCCTCCGGGCCCAGGAGCTGGGGAACAAGGTGCTGCCGGGCGTTGGCTGGTTCCTGGCAGCCCTGGTGTTCATCGGGGGCGTGGTCTTCAACATTGGCAACATTGCCGGCACCGGACTTGGCATGAATGCCATGCTCGGGATGGACCCCAAAATTGGCGGCGCCATCTCGGCCGCCGTTGCGATCCTGATCTTCCTCTCCAAGAAGGCCGGCCTGGCGCTGGACCGCATCGTGGTTCTCCTCGGCGCCGTGATGATCCTGCTCATGCTGTACGTGGCGATCGTCGCAGCCCCTCCAGTGGGCGAGGCCCTGAAAAACACGATCCTGCCGGACAAGATTGATTTCCTGATTGTCACCACGCTGATCGGCGGCACCGTCGGCGGTTACATCACCTATGCCGGGGCGCACCGGATGCTCGACTCCGGCGTCACCGGTGTCGAAAATGTCAAGGACATTGCCCGCAGCTCCATCCTGGGCGTCATCGTCACCGGCATCATGCGCGTCCTGCTGTTCCTGGCCATATTTGGCGTCGTGGCAGGCGGGGTGACGCTGACCAGCAACAACATGGCGGCCGAGGCCTTTGGCGCCGCCGCCGGCCAGATCGGCATGCGGATGTTCGGCGTGGTTCTCTGGGCGGCATCGCTGACGTCCGTGATCGGCGCGTCCTTCACCTCGGTCTCCTTCATCACGAAGTCCACCACTTCGCAGCGCAAGCGCAACCTGTTGATTGTGGTCTTCATCGCCGTCTGCGCTGTCATTTATGTCCTGCTGGGCCAGGCCCCGCAAAAGCTCCTGATCTTCGCCGGCGCCTTCAACGGCCTGATCCTGCCGGTCGGGTTCGCCATCCTGCTCTGGGTGGCGTTGCGCCGCCGCGACCTGCTGCACGGCTACGTGTACCCGAAGTGGCTGCTGGTCCTGGGCGCCCTGACTTGGCTGCTGACGCTGTTTCTGGGTTGGAAGTCGCTGACCGGGTTGGCGCTTCTTTGGACCTCGTAAAGACCACGGCCGACGCGACACGAAGGACCCGACGATGACCAAAACAGGCACCCCCGCACTGCCGGGAGAGCCCGGGCAGCTGGCCCCCGCTGCCGCCCGCGCGCTCTTCCGGGCCGGGCTGGTCTCGCCCACCGCGGGCTGGTCACGAGGCTTTGCCCAGGCCAACCTGATCATCGTGCCCAAGGCGCTGGCCTTCGACGTGCTGCTTTTTGCCCAACGCAACCCCAAGCCCTGCCCCATCCTCGGAGTGCTCGACGCCGGTGAGACCAGCGGGCCGCTGTTGGCCGGCGGGGACATCCGCACGGATGTTCCCCGGTACACCGTGTACGAGAACGGGACGATGGTTGCCGAACCGGTCGACATCTCCGGCTACTGGCGCGAGGACCTGGTGACCTTCATCGTGGGCTGCAGCTTCACCTTTGAGGCGGCGCTCCAGGACGGCGGCATCAGCATTGCCCACATCGACCAGGGCGTCAACGTGCCCATGTACCGCTCCAGCATTCGCTGTGCGCCGGCAGGGTCGATCTCGGGACCAATGGTGGTCTCCATGCGTCCGGTTCCGGCGTCCCAGGTGGCCGACGCCGTGCGCATCACCTCACGCTACCCTGCTGTGCACGGTGCGCCCGTGCACGTCGGCAATCCGGCGGAAATCGGCATTGCCGACTTGGGCCGGCCGGACTTCGGGGACCCCGTGTCAATCCCGACGGGCCACCTCCCGGTGTTCTGGGCCTGCGGTGTTACTCCCCAGGCCGCGATCATGGAGTCACGGCCCGCCCTGGCGATCGGCCATGCACCGGGCCACATGCTCATCACCGATGCGCGGGACAGCCGGTACCTGGTCCCCTGACCGCTACTTCCCCGTCGGCTGCGGCGCGTCCGCTGCCAAGTGGGCCAGCAGTTCCGCTTCCGCGCGGTCAAGGTAGTCGCGGAGGGCCTGGGCCGCCTCTGCCCGGCGCCCGGCAGCCAGCAGCTCCGCAAGGGCGGCGTTTAGCTCAACATAGTGGCTGTGGAAGTCCGGTGCGCCGCTCATGGCGTGGAACACCAGGCGCATCTGGGCCAGGACCCGGGTCATCATTTCCTCCAGGCCCTGGCTTCCGGTGCCCCGGATCAAGACCTCATGAAAGCGCTGGTTGACGCTGGCCATGTCCGCCACCGAGCCGCGGGCCAGAGCCCGCCGGGCGTCGGCCACCACGGACTTTAAGGCGTCAACGTCCAGGTCCGGCCCCCACAGGGCGGCGGCGGGCTCGAGCATGCGACGCACCCGGTAGATCTCCCGGATCTCTTCCCGGCCGGGGGCGGCGACGAACACGCCGCGGTTGGGGATGCGGGTGATGATCATTTCACCGTCCAACACGGTGAATGCCTCGCGCAGCGTGTTGCGGGAGACGCCGAGCTTTGCGGCGAGGGCGAGTTCGGAGAGCTTGCTGCCAGGATGCAGCTGGCCGTCAGCGATCCTGGCGCGCAGCACCGACGCCACCCACTCGCCGGTGTGGGCATGGGCGGCCGGGTCGAGCCGGGACAGGTCATCGAGGGCAGCATTCATTGGCATGGCTCCAATCTATCGAACCGGGCGGGGCTCCCACGCCGGGCGGGGCTCGTCGGAGTGGGGCAGGCGCGCCGGGTAGGGCGGATTCTCGGGGTTGAGGCCCGGGCTGTCCGGTGATGTGTGCCCGGCCGGCCTATTCGATCCGGCACACCGCCTCGCCGCGCACAATTTCGTCGCCGGGTGCCTGCGGACCTCGCGCCACGGTGCCGGAGCGGTGTGCGGAGATCGTGGTTTCCATTTTCATGGCCTCGAGGATCGCAATGGGATCTCCGGCAGAGACAGTGGCGCCATCGTCGGCCGCCCACTTGACCAGGCTGCCGTTCATTGGTGCAGCCAGTTCCGCACCGTCGTCAGCAGCAGCAGCACCGCCGACGTCGGCAGCCGCCCGGACAGCGCCCGGGGCGCCGGCTGTGTCTGTCCCGCCGCCATGGCGCAGTGCGGCCAGCAGATGGGCCGGAAGTCCGATCCGCAAGGCCTTGCCATCGACATCAATGGTGATTTCCTCGCGTTCGGCACCGGGCTCTGAACGGGCGATCTCGTCCGAAGCGGCCAGCGTGGCGGCGAACTCCGATTCAATCCAGGTGGTGTGGACGCCGAAGCGTTCGGCATTGGTGAAGTCGGGGTCGCGGACCACGGCGCGGTGGAATGGCAGCACGGTGGGCAGGCCGGATATGACCATTTCGTCCAGGGCCACCCGTGCCCGTCGCAGGGCCTGCGCGCGGTCGGCTCCGTGCACGATCAGCTTGGCCAGCAACGAGTCATAGTCGCCGGGTACAACCGATCCGCTGCGTACGCCGGAATCAACCCGGATGCCCGAACCGGTCGGGGGCTCAAAGGCCGTGACGGTGCCCGGACCCGGCAGGAAGCCGCGCGCCGGGTCCTCGGCATTGAGCCGGAACTCGAAGGCATGGCCGATGGGCAGGGGGTCGTGCGTGAAGCGCAGCGGCTCGCCAGCGGCGATGCGGAACTGCTCGGCCACCAGGTCCACGCCCGTGGTTTCCTCCGTGACCGGGTGCTCCACCTGCAGGCGGGTGTTCACCTCGAGGAAGGAAACGGTGCCGTCGTCGGCCACCAGGTATTCCACCGTGCCCGCCCCTTCATAGCCGGCCGCCAGAGCGATGGCCCTGGCCGAGGCATGGATCCTGGCCCGCTGCTCCTCACCCAAAAATGGTGCCGGGGCCTCCTCAACGAGCTTTTGGTGCCGGCGCTGCAAAGAGCAGTCGCGGGTGCCCACCACCACCACGTTCCCGTGCCGGTCGGCCAGGACCTGCGCCTCCACGTGGCGGGGCCGGTCCAGGAAGCGTTCCACAAAGCATTCCCCGCGCCCAAAGGCGGCGGTGGCCTCCCGGACGGCGGAGTCAAAGGCGTCGTCGATTTCTTCCATGGTGCGGGCAACCTTCAGGCCGCGTCCGCCGCCGCCAAAGGCGGCCTTGATGGCCACCGGCAGGCCGTGTTCCTCGGCGAAGGCGCGCACCTCGGCGCCGGTGCCGACCGGGCCGTCGCTGCCGGGCACCAGGGGGGCGCCGGCGCGGACGGCAATTTCACGCGCCGTGACCTTGTTGCCCAAGTCCCGGATGGCCTGCGGCGGCGGTCCGATCCACGTCAGCCCGGCGTCCAGGACGGCCTGGGCAAAGTCGGCGTTCTCGGACAGGAAACCGTACCCCGGGTGCACAGCGTCCGCCCCGGACCGGACGGCAATATCGATCAGCTTGCCGATATTCAGGTAGGTGTCGGCGCCGCTGCGCCCGTTGAGTGCATACGCGTCGTCGGCGCGGCGCACGTGAAGGGCGTCGGCGTCCGGTTCGGAGTACACCGCAACGGAGGAAAGACCGGCGTCGGCACAGGCGCGTGCCACGCGCACGGCGATCTCACCGCGGTTGGCAATCAGTACTTTTTTCATCAGTGGCTTCCTTCGTGGCTGCTGGGCCGGCGGTGGCCCGGCAGGGCCGGATTTTCGGGTGGTGCCGTCGGCAGCGGCGCCAAGGTGTCGGGGTCCACCAGGCTGAAGCGCACGCGCGAACCCGGGGGCAGCTGTGCGGCCGCCGGCAGGTCCTGGGGAATGACGGCGGCGATGACCGGGTAGCCGCCCGTGACCGGGTGGTCGGGAAGAAACAGCATGGGAAGGCCCGACGGCGGCACCTGCAGCGCGCCCCAGACCACGCCCTCGCTGGCCAGTTCGCCCTCGCGGACCCGGTGCAGGGGCGTGCCGCCGGCATCCAGTGCCAGCCGGACGCCGATCCGGTTTGATTCCGCGCTGACCAGCCAGCTGTGGCGGGTCAGCGCGGCAAGCCCCGCCGGACCGAACCAGTCCTCGCGCGGCCCTGCCGTGATGCGCAGCCCGGTGGCGCCGTCCGGTGCGGCAGCGCGCAGTGTTGGCGGTTCCGGGTACCCGACGACGCGGGCGCCGCGGACCTGTCCTGTCGGGAGCCTGCTCCCGACCGCCAGCGGTTCAGGGCCGATTCCGGACATCAGGTCGGTCGAACGGCTGCCCAGAACGGCGGGCACATCGATGCCGCCCCGCACGCCGACGTAGCAGCGCAGCCCTTCGGCCACTGGCTGGAGCGTGAGGGTTTCCCCGGCCAGCAGCGCAAACGGGGCGTCCTGCACGGGGTGGCGTTCCGGGTGGCCGGCAGAGGTGACTGTCAGCTCCGTCCGGGCGCCGGTGACGGCCAGGACCTGGTCCATGTCCGCCTTGAGGCGCAGGGATCCCAGGAGATTTTCGACGACGGCGTCTCCCGGCGGGTTGCCGACGAGGCGGTTGGCCTGCCGTGCCGAGGCCGTGTCGACGGCGCCGGCGGCGGACACGCCCAACTCGCCCAGGCCGGGGCGGCCCAGGTCCTGGATGAGTGACTGGAGCCCGGGGGAGATGACCTCCAGGGCGCCGGCCCCCTGCGGCGCTGTGCCCTGTGCGTCAGGCGCGCCGGGGGCCGACGCGGCGGTTTCCTGCGCACCGGGCACGGCCAGATCGCCCAGGGCGGGGCCGCTGTCGTGCCCGTCGGTGGAGCGGGTGTCGGCGGCCGTCGCTCCCGAGCCGGGATCGGCGTCGTGCTTCACGCTCAAGCGGGGACGTGCGGGGACAAAACGGACCCGGTCCCGCGGGCGGATGAGGGCCGGGCTGTCACGTTCAAGGGACCACAGGAGTGCGTCGCTGTGGCCGATCAGCTGCCAGCCGCCGGGGGACTGCCGCGGGTAGACGGCGGAGTAGCCGCCGGCAAGTGCGACGGCGCCGGCGGGGACGTTGGTCCGCGGGGTGCTCCGGCGCGGGACGTTTAGGGTGTTGTTTTCGCCGAGCAGGTAGGCGAAGCCGGGGGCGAAGCCGCCGAACGCGGCAAGCCAGGTCTGGCCGGAGTGGGCGGCGACCACGGCCTCCACGCTCAGTCCCGTGAGCCCGGCAACCGCGGCGAGGTCGGCGCCGTCGTAGTGCACGGGGATCTCCACCAGCTTGCCGGTGTCCTCGGGTGCGGTCCCGAGCGGCAGTGCCTTGACGGCGCCGGCCCCGGACCTCGCTGCAGCGCGGGAATCGAACTTGACCAGCACGGTTTCGGCGGCGGCCAGGACGTCGAGCTGGCCGGGCAGGGGTGATTCCGTCAGCCTGGCTGAAAGCGCCAGCACGGACTCCAGCCCGGAAAGTTCCACGAGGACGGCGCGGGTTCCGGCGAAATGGGTGGCGGTGACGCTCACGTGAAGCTCTTGATCTGCACGCCGGCCTGTTCCAGCGCGGCGCGCACGGCCGCAGCCATGGCGACGGCGCCGGCGGTGTCGCCATGGACGCAAATGCTTTCCGCCGGCATGGGGATGACGCTGCCGTCGACGGCGGTCACGGTGCCCTCGGTGGCCAGCCGGACCATGTTGGCGGCGACCTGGGCGGGGTCGTGCAGCACGGCGTGGGCCTCGCGGCGGGACACGAGGGTGCCCTCGGGCGTATAGCTGCGGTCGGCGAAGGCCTCGGCCACGGCACGCAGCCCGGCGGTCTCGGCCCGGGCCAAGGCCACCGAGCCGGGCAGCAGCAGCAGGGGAAGGTCCGTGCCAAAGGCCTTCACGGCGTCGACCACGGCCTGGGCGTGCTTTTCGTGGTGGACGATGGTGTTGTAGAGCGCGCCGTGGGGCTTGACGTATTTGATGGCGGTTCCGGCTGCGCGCGCCATCGCCGAGAGGGCGCCCAGCTGGTACAGCACGTCGTCGGCCAGCTCGGTGGGGGAGCAGTCCAGAAAGCGGCGGCCAAACCCGGCCAGATCCCGGTAGCCCACGTGGGCGCCGACCGTGACCCCGGCTGCCACGGCCTCGCGGCACGTCCGGGCGATGGTGCTCGGATCCCCGGCGTGGAAGCCGCACGCGACATTGGCGCTGGAGACGGAGGTGAAGATGGCGGCGTCGTCACCCATGGTCCAGTTGCCGAAGGACTCGCCGACGTCTGAATTGAGGTCTATGAAAGGCATGTGTGATCCCGGTCTCGTGAAGTGGTTCTCTAAGAATGCCCTAATTCACAAGATTGTTCAACAATAATCGCCCGGGCTTGGTCGAAGCCGCCTGGCCCCTTCGTGTCGCCGGCCCCCCGGCAGGCGGGCTGCGGTGCGGGCACGGGGGCCCGCCCGCGTGGGGCCCGCACTGGGGGTCACCAGCGGGGGTGGATGCTTTCGCGCAGGAGCTCGTCGTAGATGCCCCGGACGCCGTCGTTGAAATCGGGGCCAAGCGACGGCACGGAACCTGCAGCCGCGTTGGCAGCCGCCTGGGCCGTGGAGCGGGCGCCCGGAATGACGGAGCTGACGCCGTCGATCTGGGCCACCCAGGCAAGTGCCGCCTGCGCCGTCGTCGGGCCGTCCAGGCTCTGGGCTAGCTGGGCAAAACGGCCGGCGGCCTCCAGCCCCACGGCGTAGTCGACGCCGGAGAACGTCTCGCCCACATCGAAGTGGCTGCCGTCGCGGTTGTAGTTGCGGTGGTCGTTGGCAGCGAACTTGGTGTCCGCCGTGTACCTCCCGGTGAGCAGGCCGCTGGCAAGGGGCACGCGGGCGATGATCCCGACGCCGGCCTCGAGGGCGGTGGGCAGTACTGCATCCAGCGGCTTGAGTCGGAAGGCATTGAGGATGATTTGAATGGTGGCGACGTGCGGGCGGGCGATGGCGGCGAGGGCCTGGTCGCAGGTCTCGACGCTGAGGCCATAGTTGGCGATGGCGCCCTCCTCGACCAATGTGTCCAGGGCGTCATATGCCGCGTCGGAGGTGACGACCGCGGTGGGCGGGCAGTGCAGCTGGACCAGGTCCAGCGTGTCCACGCCCAGATTTTTCCGGGAGCGGTCCGTCCATGCGCGGAAGTTTTTCATGACGTAGTTTTCCGGGATTTGGTCCATTCGGCGGCCCATTTTGGTGGCGACCGTGATGCCGTGGCCGGCTCCACGCTCCCGCAGGAACCTGCCGATGATTTGTTCACTGCGGCCGTCGCCATAAACGTCGGCGGTGTCAAAAAACGTCACACCGGAATCGGCGGATGCCGCGAGGACTGCCAGCGCCTCATGTTCCGGCACGTCGCCCCAGTCGGCGCCCAGCTGCCAGGTGCCAAGGCCGATCCCAGAGACGCTGCGGCCAGTTTTTCCCAAAATGTGAGTTTGCATGCTGCCAGCCTAGCCAAATTCGCCTGGGGCCATCCGCCATGCGCCGGACTCCGCCACGGCCATGCGCCGGACTCCGCCACGGCCATGCGCCGGACTCCGCCACGGCCATGCGCCGGACTCCGCCATCCGCCATGCGCCGGACTTGGACTCGGCGTTGTTCGGGAGGCCGCCGGAGCTGTGACTTCAGGGTATTTGTCGGTCCAGTGGGCGCCGAGGGCGCAGCTCTGGTGGCCCGACGCGGGTGTGGGCCGCCGGAGCTGTACCTTGGGCGGGGTTAAACGGCCGGGACAAACCCGACCGCCGGCAAGGTCGAGGGCCCAGCGAAACGTCAGTCGAAGACGACCGTGCGGGTGCCGTCCAGGAGGACGCGGTGTTCGGCGTGCCACTGCACGGCCTGCGCCAGGGTTCGGGCCTCGACGGCGCGGCCCACCGAGACGAACTTCTCCGCCGAGTGCCCATGGGACACGCGGATCACTTCCTGCTCAATGATGGGGCCTTCATCCAGGGTGGCCGTGACGTAATGGGCGGTGGCACCGATGATCTTCACGCCGCGGGCATGGGCCTGGTGGTACGGCTTTGCCCCCTTGAACGACGGCAGGAACGAGTGGTGGATATTAATGGCCCGTCCTTCCAAGTGGCGGCAGAGGCCGTCGGAGAGCACCTGCATGTAGCGGGCCAGCACCACCAGCTCCACCTCGTGCTCGGCCACCAGCTCCAGCAGTGCAGCCTCCGCCTCGGCCTTCGTGTCGGGCGTGACGGGAATGTAGTAGAACGGGATGCCGTAGAACTCGGCAAGAGGCTGCAGGTCCCGGTGGTTGGAGACGATCGCCGGGATTTCAATGGGCAGTGTGCCGGAGCGCTGCAGGAACAAAAGGTCGTTGATGCAGTGTGCGGCCTTGGACGCCAGGATCAGGGTGCGCACGGGCGAGCCGGCGCGGTGCAGCTGCCAATTGAGGCTGAATTGTTCGGCCACGCCGTCGAGGTGCTCGCGGACGCGGCTGAACGACGTCGTGGTTTCCACGGCGACCCGCATGAAAAACGTGCCGGTGTCCGGGTTGCCGTACTGCTGTGAGTCCGTGATGTTGCAGCCGGCCTCCAGCAGGGAACCGGAGACGGCGTGGACAATTCCGGGCTGGTCGGCGCAGGAGAGCGTCAGGACATATCCGCCGGGGGCGTGCGCGGAGGGGGAGTTCGGTTCAGTCACCCGTTCAACGTTACCGTCCCGCGGTGAGCCTGTACTACAGTTTAAGTGTTGCGACTGGCGATGAGGTGGGACACCACCGGGGAGCAGCACGAGCTTGGACCCCTGGGATCGTACGCCTGGGACGCGGGGTCACGACTGCCAATGCAGGGATTTGGCGGTGGACATGCCGCGCCCCAACGGAAAAAGCACAACTGTGCCGGATCCGTGGCCGCTTCACACAACGAAGCGCCCAGCCGGTGCACGTGTTCACCGGATAATCTGGCCTAGAAGAGTTTTTTCGTGTTGTCCACCCAGGAGTCTTTACGTGTCTTTTACCCCCACACAGTCCGTGACCAATGCCCCGCTCGCCGAGCTGGACCCCGAGATTGCCGCCGTCCTGAAGGACGAGTTGGGCCGCCAGCGCGACACGCTGGAAATGATCGCCTCCGAGAACTTCGCCCCGCGCGCCGTCCTTGAAGCCCAAGGCTCCGTGCTGACCAACAAGTACGCCGAGGGCTACCCCGGACGCCGCTACTACGGCGGCTGCGAATTCGTGGACGTGGCCGAGAACCTGGCCATCCAGCGCGTGAAGGACCTGTTCGACGCCGAGTACGCGAACGTCCAGCCGCACTCCGGCGCACAGGCCAACGCCGCCGCGCTCGCGGCCATGATCAAGCCCGGCGAGAAGATCCTGGGACTGTCCCTGGCGCATGGCGGACACCTGACCCACGGCATGAAGCTGAACTTCTCCGGCAAGCTATACAACGTGGCTGCCTACCAGGTGGAGCCGGACACTTTCCGGATCAACATGGACAAGCTGCGTGAACAGGCCATCGCCGAAAAGCCGCAGGTCATCATCGCCGGCTGGTCCGCCTACCCGCGCCAGCTGGACTTTGCCGCGTTCCGCTCCATCGCCGACGAGGTGGGCGCGCTGTTGTGGACGGACATGGCCCACTTTGCCGGCCTCGTTGCCGCCGGCCTGCACCCGAGCCCCGTGCCGTACTCCGACGTCGTCACCTCCACGGTCCACAAGACCCTGGCCGGCCCGCGCTCCGGCGTGATCCTGGCCAAGCAGGAGTGGGCCAAGAAGCTTAACTCCGCAGTGTTCCCCGGCCAGCAGGGCGGCCCGCTCATGCACGTGATCGCCGCCAAGGCAGTGGCGTTCAAGGTCGCCGCCGGCGAGGAATTCAAGGAACGCCAGCAGCGCGTTCTGGAGGGCGCCAAGATTATCGCGGACCGCCTGAACGCCGCCGACGTGGCCGAGGCCGGCGTGTCCGTGCTCACCGGCGGCACCGACGTCCACCTGGTGCTCGTCGACCTGCGCAACTCGCAACTGGACGGCCAACAGGCCGAGGACCTCCTGCACAGCGTTGGCATCACGGTCAACCGCAACGCCGTCCCGTTCGACCCCCGCCCCCCGATGGTCACCTCCGGCCTGCGCATCGGCACCCCCGCCCTGGCCACCCGCGGCTTTGGCGCCAAGGAGTTCACCGAGGTTGCCGAGATCATCGCCGCGGCGTTGAAGGGCAACGCCGACGTCGACGCCCTGAGCGCCCGTGTCAAGGCCCTCGCGGCCGACTTCCCGCTGTACCCCGGCCAGGAGCAGTGGTAGGCGCATGACGGCACAAATCCTGGACGGCAAGGCCACCGCGGCTGCCATCAAGGCCGAGCTGACGGAGCGGGTCGCCGTGCTGGCTGCCCGCGGCGTCACCCCCGGTCTGGGCACCGTCCTGGTGGGTGAGGATCCCGGCTCGAAGTGGTACGTGGCCGGCAAGCACAAGGACTGCGCGGAGGTGGGCATCAACTCCATCCGCATCGACCTGCCGGACACCGCCACGCAGCAGGAGGTCCTCGCCGCAGTCAGGCGGCTCAATGAGGACCCGTCCTGCACCGGCTACATCGTCCAGCTGCCGCTGCCCGCGCACATCGATACGGACGTGGTGCTCGAGGCCATCGACCCGGCCAAGGACGCCGACGGACTGCACCCGATGAACCTGGGCCGCCTGGTGGCCAACGTGTACCGGCCCATGACCTCCCCCCTGCCCTGCACGCCCAAAGGCTGCGTGGAGCTGCTGCTGCGCCATGGCATCGACCTCGAGGGCAAGGTTGTCCTGGTGGTGGGCCGCGGCGTCACGATCGGGCGGACCGTGGGGCTGCTGCTCACGCGCAAATCCATCAATGCCACGGTGGTCCTGGCCCACACGGGCACCGTTGACCTGGCCGCGGAACTGTGCCGGGCCGACGTCGTCATCGCCGCCGCCGGGCAGCCCCACATGATCAAGGCGGCAGACCTGAAGCCGGGCGCCATTGTGCTCGACGTCGGTGTCTCCCGTGTCGACGACGGCCACGGCGAGGCGGTTGTCACCGGCGACGTGGAGCCGGCCGCCCACGAGGTGGCGTCCTGGATTTCGCCGAACCCGGGCGGCGTGGGCCCGATGACCCGTGCCATGCTGCTGGCGAACGTGGTCGAGGCCGCCGAGCGCTCCTGAGCCTACGGTGGCGCTTCACGGAAATGGGGCGGACGACGCCGGAACGCAAGTTCCGCCGTCGTCCTCCCAACGCTCATAAGACCGCGGCGGGACCCTCGGGCGTCGGGACCCATCCGCACGCGCCAGCCCCCTTTTTCCGATCCGCGCCGGGCCCCACAGCCGGGCCGGGCCCCACAGCCGGGCCGGGCCCCACAGCCGGGCCGGGCCCCACAGCCGGGCCGGCAGTTCTCACCAGTACATCAGCGCCGTCTGCCCGGACTGGCCTGCCCAGTAAAGCCGCACCCTCGCCACGTACCTGCGGCCCTTGAACAGCTTCACCTTGAACGTTGCGTTGCGGTCCTCACCGCCGTCGTCGTCCGATTCCAGATGGCGCAGCTGGCCGTCCACCTCCTCGAACAGAACCAGGACGGTGTCCGCCGTGCCGAAGGTGGCGAACCGGTAGCTCCGGGTCTCTTCGGGGACGATCGTAAAATTGGCCTGCCCACCCGGATGCAGCACCAGTGGGGCCGAGGCAAATGCGCTCAGGCTCCGGGGGGCGATCGGCAGAGCGGGATAAAACCTCATCACCCATTCCACGTCCAGGGCGGAGAGCCCGCCGGGCGGGTTCAGCCCTTCCCGGTACTGCTCGGGCCGCAGGATCAGCCCCGCCGGAAACCAGTACTCCATGACGGAGTCCGGGTCCCAGTCCGATCCCTCCACTTCCTGTGAGTTGAGCTTCTTGAGGACGTTTTGGAAGGTTTGGGACCGCGGCCAGTTGTTCGGGGCGCCGCCAAAATAGCTGTACACCTTGGGCTCGTCCCAAACAATTCCGGCAAATGGGTTTTGGTGTTCGTGCGGCATGCCCAGCGTGTGGCCGATCTCATGCAGGGCGGTGGTGCGGCCGTAGTCGTCGGTCAGGTCCCAACCAAAATTCATGGTGACGTCCGTGTTGGCAATGCCCAGGATGTCCCGGCCAATGTACGACCACGAGCCGTCGCCCTGGTCAAAATCAATGCGGACCTCGGCCTCGCTGCGGGTCGCCGTTTCGGTGAACTCCAGCCCGATGCCCAGGGATTTCCAGTGCGCAAAGGCGTCGCGGACGGCCTGTTTTTGAGGCTCCGGGCCGTCGAAGAACCAGTAGTGCAGCACTGTGCCGTTCACCCACTGGGCGTCCATCTGGCGGATGAGTCTGGCCCGGCGGTCGGCGAGCCCGGGCGGGAAAAGCCGCGGCACCCGGGGGCCGGCCTTGCACACGGGGCGGGCATTGATGGCGCTCATGCTGATCCTCCTTGATCAGGGGGCGGCGCCTGCAGGGGCGGGCACCGGTGTCGCCCGAGGGGGCCAATACCCCCATGGAACTGTTGCGTTCAGCCTAGTGGGGGCCACGGACATTCTGGGAGGGGGAGGACACCTGAAGGGCCTGGGGCCCGGCGGCCGGCAGGCAGCGCGTTCGCTTCAACCTGGAACAGACCACTGACTGCAGCTTGCTTTGCGCCCTTCGCCTTCTGGACTTAAAAACTCTGTGCCGGATGCCGGGTGCCGCGGCCGCTACCGGGTGCCGCGGCCGGGGAGCGCTTCAGACAGGCTCATGGTGGCACATGCCTTGTGACCGGTACGGGTGGTGGTGGGATGGACGCTGCGGGAGCGTCGGGGCAAAACGGCCCGGTTCTGAGGGAACGTCGGGGCGTTCGCCGGTGGTGGAAGGCGGCCCCGCACCCGCCGCGGTTTGAGAGAATGGAACCATGACTACCCCAGGACCTGGCAAAATGACCAAACCCAGCAAGTTCACCGGCCTTGGCACCATTGTGCTGGCCATCGTCTTCCTGGTGGCCATTGTGTTTGCCGCCAACAACAGCACCGTGCTGGGCTGGGTCATCGCCGTCATAGCGTTCGGCTGGCTGGCGCTCTCCACCCTCGTCTACGTCGGGGTGCACAAGGCCGCCTCTTTTGGCGCCCGCCAGGTGAAGCTGGCCCAGGCCGAGATGGCACAGCGCAACAGCGCCAGCGCCCCGGCCGACGGCGGGACCCACCTCGTGTCCGACGACGCCGGCTCCCGCTCGGCCGCCAAGGCACGGGAACTGAAACTGGAGCACTCCTTCAAGATCATCAGCGTCCAGATCGGCGTGGTCAACGAATATCTGGGCAAGGATGAGGCCATGGTGGCCCGCGCCCTGGAAACCATCGACATCACGGCCCGCAACGGACGCGGCATGGTCAACCCGAACTGGGAAGCCCAGGAAGCGAAGATGGACGCGGCGATGGCCAAAAAGAACGTCGCCCGTGCGGCCGAAACCCAGCCAGGCACCAAGGGTCCCGACGACGAAGAGCCCGTGTCCGGCGTCGTTCTTGACTAATGCAGCGGGAGGAGCGAAACGGGTAAGGTGGATCAGGTGAGCAACGGAACCCAAAACGGTCATTTGAGAATCGCCAGCGTCAACGTCAACGGCATCCGCGCCGCCTACAAGCACGGTATGGCAGACTGGCTGGCCGCACGCGAGGTGGACATCCTGTGCCTGCAGGAAGTACGCGCGCCGGACGCCGTTGTGGAGGGCTTCCTCGGGGAGGACTGGCACCTGCAGCACGCCGAGGCCGAGGCCAAGGGCCGGGCCGGCGTTCTGATCGCCTCCCGCAAGGATTCCCTGGAACCCACCGCAACGCGCGTCGGGATCGGCGAGGACTACTTTGCCACCACCGGCCGCTGGGTCGAGGCGGACTACGTGCTCAAGGACTCCGCCGGCAAGGACGCCACACTGACCGTGGTCAGCGCCTACGTGCACTCCGGCGAGGCGGACACGCCCAAACAGGTGGACAAGTACCGTTTCCTGGACACCATGATCAGCCGCCTTCCCCAGCTCGCCGCTGCGAGCGACCACGCCCTGGTCGTGGGCGACCTGAACGTGGGGCACACGAAGCTGGACATCAAGAACTGGCGGGGCAATGTCAAGCGTGCCGGCTTCCTGCCCGAGGAACGCGCCTACTTTGACAGGTTCTTTGGCGGGGAGATTGGCTTCAAGGACGTGGCCCGGGAACTGGCCGGCGAAGTCGATGGACCGTACACCTGGTGGTCCAACCGCGGGCAGGCGTTCACGAACGACACCGGCTGGCGCATTGACTACCACATGGCCACGCCCGGCCTCGCTGCCCTGGCGAAGCAGGCCGTGGTGGACCGTGCCGAGTCGTACGAGTCCCGTTTCTCCGACCACGCACCGCTGGTCGTCGACTACAAGTTCTAGAGGATTTTTCGCATCCATGAGTGAAACCCCAACCCGACCCCGCGTCCTTTCCGGCATGCAGCCCTCAGGGGACTCCCTGCACCTGGGCAACTACTTGGGAGCTCTTGTGAACTGGGTGAAGACCCAGCATGACTACCAGACGCTGTTCTTCATCCCGGACATGCACGCCATCACCGTCACGCAGGATCCCGCGGAGCTGCGTGAGCGGACCCGCAAGACCGCCGCGCAGTACATCGCCGGCGGCATCGACGTGGAGAAGTCCACGCTCTTTGTGCAGTCGCACGTACCCGAGCACGCGCAGCTGGCCTGGGTCCTCAACTGCATCACCGGTTTCGGCGAGGCGTCCCGGATGACCCAGTTCAAGGACAAGACGGCAAAGGGCGGGCAGGAAATGGCCAGCGTGGGCCTGTTTACCTACCCGGTGCTGATGGCCGCGGACATCCTCCTCTACCGCCCCCAAGGTGTGCCGGTGGGGGATGACCAGCGCCAGCACGTGGAGCTGGCCCGCGACCTGGCCAAGCGTTTCAACCACCGCTTCGGCGAGACGTTCACCATCCCGGAGGCTTTCATCCAGAAGGAGGGGGCTCGCATCTACGACCTGCAAAATCCCACGGCGAAGATGTCCAAGTCCGCCTCCGGTCCCAACGGGCTGATCAACCTGCTGGACGATCCCAAGGTCACCGCCAAGCGCATCAAGTCGGCCGTGACGGACACGGACACCGTGATCGCCTACGACCGGGAGAACAAGCCCGGCGTGACCAACCTCCTGGAAATCCTCTCGACGCTGACGGACAAGCCCATTGCGACCCTGGTGTCTGACTATGAGGGCAGGATGTACGGCCACCTCAAGGTGGACGTGGCGGACGCCGTCGTGGCCCGGATTGAGCCCATCCGCACGCGGACCCTGGAGCTCCTGGACGACCCGGCGGAGCTTGACAGGCTGTTGGCCCGTGGTGCGGCCAAGGCCCGCGCAATTGCTTCCGTGACACTGTCGGACGCATACGGCAAGGTGGGCTTCCTGCCGCCACTCGGGACGGTTGCATAACCATGCCGGGCATTGGCCAGAGCGGGGAATCCCCGGCGCCGCATCCGGACAGCTTGGGCGTCATCATCACGATGCCGCCCGCGCTCGCGGCGGAATTGGGCTCCTGGCGGGAATCGTTCGCAGGCGCGGACGACGGCATCGTGCCTGCCCATATCACCCTCGTTTCCGGACGGGCCAGGAGCTCCTGGGGCGAGGCCGCCGAACACGTCCGAAAAGTTGCCCGGCAGGCGTCCCCCTTCACCATCTCGCTGCGCGGCACGGGGACCTTTATCCCCGTCTCCCCGGTGGTTTTCCTGAATTTGGAACAGGGCGCCGGGCAGTGCAGGGAACTACACAAGGAGCTCCTTGACGGGCCTGTGGAGCACGTGCTCAACTTTGAGTTCCATCCGCACCTGACCATGGCCCATGACCTCGACGCCGCCACGATGGCCCGCGCCAAGGCGGAAATGGCAGGCTTCGAGGCCGAGCTTGAGGTTACCAGCATCGGCTTGTACGACTATTCGCAAGGCGGCTGGGCCCTGCACGAGGAGCTGACTCTTGGGGGAGAAGCCCAGCCGTAGGGCTGGTGTGGAGGCGGCGCACTTTCCCGGCACCGTGGCGCCCGGAGTGGTGGCCAAGCGTTCCCTGGCCGCGCCTCCGGTGCCTCCGCCCAGCCCGCTGGACCGCCGCGCCCTACAGGCCTGGTCCGACTCCAGGCACGCCGAATTTGTCACGGCCATGAACGGCGGGAAGATTGTGGCGCGCGTGTCCTCCGGGGCGCAGTGGCTCTCGGCCCGGGGCGGCAGGCTGTTCCCCCTGCGCGTGTGGAACCTGTACACGCGCCGCCGGGGGCAGCTGCTGGCTGCCGGCAACGCCTATCTCATGTTCTTCTCCGTCGGCGCCATGCTGGTGGCCGGATTTGCCATCCTGGGCATGTTTGCCGCCGACAACCCGCTGCTGCGCAACGCCGTGATCAACCTGGTGGCCGAGAGCACCCCCGGGCTCATCAACACCGGCGGCGGTGGCCTGGCCACGCCGGAACAGCTGCTGGGTAAGGGTAGTTTTGGGCTGACCCTGCTCATCTCGCTCGTCACGCTGATTATCACCTCCCTCGGCTGGATCAACGGGCTCCGGGAAGGCATCCGCTCCCTGCTGGGCCTGGCCCGGGACCGCACGAATCCCATTCTGTCCAAGGTGCGCGACGCCGGCACCCTGCTTGTGCTGGGCGTGGCACTGGTGCTGACCAGCGCGCTGGGCGTGGTCAGCACCGCCGCAGTGAGCGGCATCAGCGGCTGGCTTGGCTGGGGCGACTTCCTCACGGGCATCTGGGCCCGGGTGGGCTCCGTGGTGCTGATGTTCATCCTCGACGTGGCCGTGGCGGTGGTGATGTTCAGCCTCGCCTCCAGGGTGCGCATGCCCCGGCGGGTCCTGTTGCTGGCAGCGGTATTCTCCGGCGCCGGAGCCACCATCCTGCGCTTCTTCAGCGCCATGCTGCTCAACGGACTCACCAGCAATGCCTTGCTGGCACCCTTTGCCGTGATCCTGGGACTCTTTGTCTGGTTCTTCCTGCTCAGCCAGGTCTACTTGATGGCCGCGGCCATCGCCGCAGTACGGGCCGCGGACCTTCGCCCACGTGGACGCCGCGCCGTGTAACCCGGTCCGCTGCCGTGGCGTTGCGCCTGCCCCGGAAGTGCTCCGGCTGACTTCGGCGAAAGGCGGTACCGGGAAAGGCAAAGGCGCCGTCCCCGCGAGGGAGACGGCGCCTTTTTAAAGCTGTGAAACTAGACCTGGCGGGCCAGGATGGCCTGCTTGACCTCGGCGATGGCCTGCGTGACCTGGATGCCGCGGGGGCATGCTTCGGTGCAGTTGAAGGTGGTGCGGCAGCGCCACACGCCTTCCTTGTCGTTGAGGATCTCCAGGCGCATGTCGCCGGCGTCGTCGCGGGAGTCAAAGATGAAGCGGTGCGCGTTGACGATGGCGGCCGGGCCAAAGTACTGGCCGTCGGTCCAGAACACGGGGCAGGACGACGTGCACGCGGCGCACAGGATGCACTTGGTGGTGTCGTCAAACCGCTCGCGCTGCTCGGCGGACTGCAGTCGCTCCTTGGCCGGCTCGTGGCCGCGGTTCACCAGGAACGGCATGACCTCGCGGAAGGACTGGAAGAACGGCTCCATGTCCACGATCAGGTCCTTCTCCACCGGCAGGCCCTTGATGGGCTCCACCGTGATGGGCTTGGACGTGTCCAGGTCCTTCAGCAGCGTCTTGCAGGCCAGGCGGTTGCGGCCGTTGATGCGCATGGCATCGGAGCCGCACACGCCGTGGGCGCAGGAGCGGCGGAAGGACAGCGAACCGTCCTGCTCCCACTTGACCTTGTGCAGGGCGTCCAGCACGCGGTCGGTGCCGTACATGGTCATGGAGAAGTCCTCCCAGGTCGACTCCTCCGAGTACTCGGGGTTGTAGCGGCGCACCCGCAGGGTGACGTCGAAGGTGGGGATCTCCCCGCCACCGCCGACGTGCGCGGGAAGTTCGATCTTTGACGCCGGCTCGGGAGCTGTCTCGGCGGTTTCAATGGGGCTCATTAGTACTTCCTCACCATCGGCTGGTAGCGGGTGACGACGACGGGTTTGGTCTCCAGGCGGATGCCGGCGATGTGCTCCGCGGAACTCTCAACGGACACTGCTGCATCCTTGTAGGCCATGGAGTGCTTCATGAAGTTCTCGTCGTCACGATCCGGGAAGTCTTCACGGTAGTGTCCGCCGCGGGACTCCTGACGGTGCAGGGCAGCAACGGTCATGACCTTGGCCAGTTCCAGCAGGAAGCCCAGTTCCACGGCCTCGAGCAGGTCAAGGTTGAAGCGCTTGCCCTTGTCCTGGACAGTGATGCGGGAGTAGCGCTCCTCGAAGGTGGCGATGTCCGCGAGCACCCGGTCAATGGATTCGGCCGTGCGGAACACCTGCATGTTGGCGTCCATGGTGTCCTGCAGGTCCTTGCGGATCAAAGCCACCTTTTCGCCGCCGTCGGAGGTGCGCACGTGGTCCAGCAGAGCCACGGTGGACGCCTCAGGGGATTCCGGCAGCTCTACAAATTCGGCTGTCTTTGCGTAGATGGCGGCGGCCATGCCGGCGCGCTTGCCAAAGACGTTGATGTCCAGCAGCGAGTTGGTGCCCAGGCGGTTGGAGCCGTGGACGGAAACGCAGGCAACCTCACCGGCGGCGTACAGGCCCGGGATGATGGTGTCGTTGTCCTGGAGCACCTCGGCGGAGATGTTCGTGGGGACGCCGCCCATGGCGTAGTGGGCCGTGGGGAACACCGGGACGGGCTCGGTGTAGGGCTCCACGCCCAGGTACGTGCGGGCAAACTCGGTGATGTCCGGGAGCTTGGCGTCGATGTGCGCCGGCTCCAGGTGGGTCAGGTCCAGCAGGACGTAGTCCTTGTTGGGGCCGCAACCGCGGCCTTCACGGACCTCGTTGGCCATGGAACGGGCCACGATGTCGCGCGGGGCCAGGTCCTTGATGGTGGGCGCGTAACGCTCCATGAAGCGTTCACCCTCGGAGTTGCGCAGGATGGCGCCTTCGCCGCGGGCTGCCTCCGAAAGCAGGATGCCGAGGCCGGCCAGGCCTGTCGGATGGAACTGGAAGAACTCCATGTCTTCGAGCGGGATGCCCTTGCGGAACGCGATGCCCATGCCGTCGCCGGTCAGGGTGTGCGCGTTCGAGGTGGTCTTGAAGACCTTGCCCGCGCCGCCCGTGGCCAGGATGACGGACTTGGCCTGGAACACGTGCAGTTCGCCCGTGGCCAGGTCGTAGGAGACGACGCCGGCAATGCGCTTTTGCTTGTAGGGGGTGCCGTCCTCGCGGGTGGCATCCTCTTCCACCGTCAGCAGGTCCAGGACGTAGTACTCGTTGTAGAACTCAACGTTGTGCTTGACGCAGTTTTGGTACAGGGTCTGCAGGATCATGTGGCCGGTGCGGTCGGCCGCGTAGCAGGACCGGCGGACCGGGGCCTTGCCGTGGTCGCGGGTGTGGCCGCCAAAGCGGCGCTGGTCGATGCGGCCCTCGGGCGTGCGGTTGAACGGCAGGCCCATCTTTTCCAGGTCGATCACCGCGTCGATGGCCTCCTTGGCCATGACCTCCGCGGCGTCCTGGTCAACCAGGTAGTCACCGCCCTTGACGGTGTCAAAGGTGTGCCATTCCCAGTTGTCTTCCTCCACGTTGGCCAGTGCGGCACACATGCCGCCCTGGGCCGCACCGGTGTGCGAGCGGGTGGGGTAGAGCTTGGTCAGTACCGCCGTGTGGGCGTTCTGTCCGGCTTCAATGGCGGCACGCATTCCTGCGCCACCGGCCCCGACGATGATGACGTCGTATTTGTGGACCTGCATACTGGATGCTCTTTCTCTCTTTACTGCTACAAAAAAGCTGGTGTTCACTTCTGCGCCCCGGACCTGAGCGGGCCGGGCGGCCATCCTGTAATAAAAGTTACGGGACGGGGCAGAAGGACGGAAGGTCGATGACTGCACCGGCCGGGCACGGATCAAACGTGAAGATCACCAGGGTGCCCAGCACAATGATGACGGCCGAGGCGATGTAAAGCACCGTCTTGAGCGTCATGCGCGTGCCGTTGCGTTCGGCGTAGTCGTTGATGATGGTGCGCACGCCGTTCGTTCCATGCAGCATGGCCAGCCACAGCATGGCCAGGTCCCAGATCTGCCAGAACGGACTGGACCACTTGCCGGCCACGAAGCCAAAGTCGATGGCGTGGATGCCGTCACCGAGCATGAGGTTGACGAACAGGTGCCCAAAGATCAGCACCACCAGCACCACGCCGGAGACACGCATGAACAGCCAAGCGACCATCTCAAAGCTCGAGTGCGAGGACTTGTTGCGCTTGTACTTGGGCGTCTCCGCGCTGTTGGAACGCGGCGCGTCAATAACCTTGGAACTCATTTAGTGCCCCCCGAAGAAATTGGAGAAGACAATGGTGAGGTGGCGGATCAGGAACGGAACCATCACCACAACCCAGGCGATCAGGACGGTCCAGAGCATCTGCCGCTGGTATTTGGGGCCCTTTTTCCAAAAGTCGATGGCAATGATGCGCAGGCCATTGAAGGCGTGGAACACAATTGCCGCGACCAGTGCGGCCTCGCCCAATCCCATGATGGGGTTCTTATACGCCCCAATGACTGCTGTGTACGCTTCCGGGGACACCCGCACCAGGGAGGTGTCCAGGACGTGCACCAACAAGAAAACGAAAATCACTACACCGGTAATCCGGTGTCCCACCCAGGACCACATGCCTTCACGGCCGCGGTACAGAGTGCCAGCTGGTTTTGTCGGCACTGAATAAACCTTCCTGCATCACCGTGACGCTGGCGTGGTTCCACGCGGGGAAACGCACACGGCGTGAGCACTCATAACTTTGCCTAAACTTAGGCTTCGCTTACAGCATATTCAACTTAGGCACTCCTTGCCCTATGCGACATATCACACTGCCTTGCCGGCAAGGAGGTGTAGGGGGTGTCCGCATCATCCCCCAGCACGACGCCGGTGTGCCCCAGCCGCGCCGCCGAGCTGAAGTTTCCCGCCAAAGCAAGGTGTTTTGCCGCCCATCGCTTAGGGTGGGCAGTGATGAATACGCAAAACTCGGACGCGTCCGCCCCGTCCGGAACCAGCCCGCTCGACAAGTTTTTTGCCGTGATTCCGGCCGGGGGTGTCGGGACCCGGCTGTGGCCCCTGTCCCGGGCGGCCGCGCCGAAGTTCCTGCATGACCTCACGGGCAGCGGAAGCACGCTCATCCGAGCCACCTATGACCGGCTGCTGCCCATCAGCGGCAACCGCATCCTGCTGGTGACCGGCGAGGCCCACCGCGAGGCCGTGTGCCGGCAGCTGCCGGAACTGGCGGACGACGACCTGGTGCTGGAGACCGAACCGAAGGATTCCGGCGCCGCCATCGGCCTGGCCGCCGCCATCCTGTTCGTCCGCGATCCCGAAACCATCATGGGCTCCTTCGCCGCGGACCAGGTGATCAGTCCCGAGGACAAGTTCCAGGACGCCGTCCGCGAGGCAATCCACACCGCGGCCACCGGCAAGATCGTCACCATTGGCATCAAGCCCACGCACGCGTCCACCGCCTTCGGCTACATCCGGATGGGGGCCGCGCTTGAAGTTGACGGCGCCCCCAGCGCGCACGAGGTGGCGCAGTTCGTGGAGAAGCCCAGCCAGGAGATCGCCGAACAGTACCTGGAAAGCGGGGACTACAGCTGGAACGCGGGCATGTTCGTGGCCCCCGTGGAGCTGCTGCTGCGCCACCTCAAGGCCAACGAGCCCGTGCTATATGAGGGGCTGATGGAAATTGCCATGGCTTGGGACACCCCGGACCGGGTTGCGGTGAAGAACAGGATCTGGCCCACCCTGCCCAAGATCGCCATCGACTACGCCGTGGCTGAACCTGCCGCGGACGCCGGCGACGTCGCCATGATTCCCGCGGACTTCAGTTGGGACGACGTGGGCGACTTTGCCGCCATCGCCCGGCTCAGCAGTGCCAAGGAAGTCAAGGACGTCAAGGTCATTGGCGAGGGCGCCCGCGTCTTCACCGAGGACAGCACAGGCATCGTGGTCACCGACACCAAGCGTGTCATCGCCTTGATCGGCATCCAGGATGTGGTGGTCGTGGACACCCCGGATGCCCTGCTCGTCACCACACGCGCCCACTCCCAACTGGTCAAGCGCGCCGTCGACGGGCTCAAGGCTCAGGGCGACATGGACGTGTTGTAGTCCCCGCGCCCTCCCCAGCTTCATCCCTCAGCCGGGGCCCCTCGGGCGCGTGGGCCCATCCACCGGCACCCTAACATCGTTCCTCCCCAGCCGCTCCGGCACCCTAACATCGTTCCTCCCCAGCCGCTCCGGCACCCTAACATCGTTCCTCCCCAGCCGCTCCGGCACCCTAACATCGTTCCTCCCCAGCCGCTCCGGCACCCTAACATCGTTCCTCCCCAGCCGCTCCGGCACCCTAACATCGTTCCTCCCCAGCCGCTCCGGCACCCTAAGCTCGTTCCTCCCCAGCCGCTCCGGCACCCTAAGCTCGTTCCTCCCCAGCCGCTCCCGCACCTCGCAGGCTCGGCGCGTGGGCCCAGTGCCCGTGCCATGTCGCCCGGGGACCGCGTAATGCGGCGTTCGCCAATGACGCCCCAGCGCCACGACATGGCTAAGGTTTGTTCTGTGCGCAATTACTCGCTGGAAACAGAACCCACGGAATTGGTCAGCCCCTGGCTGGAGCCGCTGATCGGGCAGGTCATCGAATTCCGCCGCGACCTGCATGCCCACCCCGAGCTTTCCTTTCAGGAGCACCGCACCACCTCCGCCATTTACGACCGGCTCACCGCCGCCGGGCTTTCCCCCCGCCGCCTGGACGGCACCGGCGTCGTTGTTGATGTTGGCGAAGGCCCCATTACGACGGCGTTGCGCGGGGACATCGACGCCCTCCCCATCATTGAGGAGACCGGGCTGCCATTTGCCTCCCGCAATCACGGGGTAACCCACGGCTGCGGCCACGACTTTCACACGGCCGCGATGCTTGGTATTGCCCTGGTGCTGGCCAGGATGCACGCGGACAAGCCGTTGGGCGGCACCATCCGCATCATCTTCCAGCCCGCCGAGGAAACACTGCCCGGAGGGGCGCTGGCCTGCATCGACCAGGGTGTGCTGGACGGTGTGCCGCGCATCATGGCCCTGCACTGCGACCCCCGCATCGAAGTGGGCAGGATCGGCACCCGGATCGGCCCCATCACCAGCGCGTCGGACACCATCAAGATTGAGTTGACCGGCAGGGGTGGCCACAGTTCCCGCCCACACCTGACCGAGGACCTCGTCTTTGCGCTGGCCCAGATTGCCATCAACGTCCCCGCGGTGCTGTCCCGCCGCGTGGATGTGCGCAGCGGCGTGTCCATGGTGTGGGGCCAGATCAGCGCCGGCTCGGCACCCAACGCGATCCCCGGCCACGGCATCATGAGCGGGACCATGCGCTGCCTGGACCGGGAGGCCTGGCATTCGGCGGGGGAACTGCTGGATGCGGTGGTGCAGCAGGTGGCGGCGCCCTACGGTGTGGACGTCCACCTGGAACACACCCGAGGCGTGCCCCCGGTGGTCAACTCCGAACACGAAACCGCACTCATTGAGGCTGCGGCCCGTGCCGAGCTCGGCGAGGATTCGGTGGTGCTGGCCCCGCAGTCCATGGGCGGAGAGGACTTTGCCTGGTTCCTGCAGGGCGTGCCCGGCTCGCTGATGCGCCTGGGCACCCATGCTCCCGGCGGCGAGGAGTACGACCTTCACCGCGGCGACTACATTGTGGACGAACGGGCCCTGTCCGTGGGGATTCGCGTGCTGTGCGCCGCCGCCCTGCGGACCTTGCGCAGCGCCTAACCCCGGCGGAGCGGCACTTTCCGGCCCGTCGGACGCGGCCGCCCTCGGCCCGTCGGACGCGGCCGCCCTCAGCACGTCGGGCAGGACCCGGCGGCTGCGTCGTTTCGAGACCCATGCGGGTACCCGGCGTCGGGCCGACTTTTTCCTCCTCGGTCCACGGGGTCCGAGGCCCCGGGAGCGAACAACCCGCGGTGAGATTGCAAGGAATTGGAGGGCTCGAAGACTTTCGGAGCCTCGGTCGCGGGCGGCCTCCGGCCAGGGCCCGCAAACGCGACGGAACCGCGGCGAGTTTGCGAGCAGGGGGAGGACCTGTGGACTGACGCCGTCCTGGAAAAAATTCCGGCTCCGCCGCCGTTTGTTATGCGCCGCGCCCAGGGGCAGTGGCGCGCGTAGGGAAATTCCAGTTTCTGTATGCGCAGCCCCAGGTGCCGGCATGGCGCATGTTGCCCTGCTGCGCAGGGCTGACTGGCTTGCGCTGCGCATAAAGTTTCTGCAATTCCGGCATGCGCAGGACCGGGCATGTCGGCGGCGCATAAGGAAACCTCGCTTCAGCGATGCCCAGGGCTGGACAATCCGATGTGCGTATAGTGGCGGTCCATGTGTCTGAGGTGATGTGAGTGTTTTGCTTGGCCATGGTTGGCGGTTCGTCGTCTGGTGCGTGTGCCCTGAAGCCGTCAAAGTGTGGGGCAGGGGGGCGTTGTGGTCATTCGCTGGCGTTGCGGACACTCCCTGGTGATTGCGGGGGCTTATTACCATTCGCGCACGGTGCACCGGGGGCGGTTATTACCATTCGCGCACGGTGCACCGGGGGCGGTTATTACCATTCGCGCACGGTGCACCGGGGGCGAATGACCCCGGCTACCCCCTGCACCCAAAAAGTACGGCGCCTGCTCGTTTTCCGGTCCGGAGCCGGCACCAAGTGGCGGAGCGGATCTACGGCCGGAGCCGAGCCGGTGATGCGTATTGTGCACAATCGAGTTGTGCACAATCTAATTCAGGGGTAGGCTTCCTACATGTCCGAAAGAACCATCCTCCAGCACCAGGTCTGCTTTTCCCTGTATGCGGCCTCCCGTGCAGCCACTGCCGTGTACCGGCCCATGCTCCAGGAATTGGGGCTGACCTACCCGCAGTACCTGGTCATGCTGCTGTTGTGGGAACGCGACGGCGTCTCAGTGCGGGAACTGGGGGAGGAGCTGGAACTCGATTCCGGTACCCTCTCCCCGCTGCTCAAGCGCATTGAGTCGGCCGGGTTGCTGGAACGCCGGCGCGAGCCCGACGACGAACGCAGGGTGGCAGTCCACCTCACCGCCAGCGGCGGGTCCCTCCGGCAGCAGGCCGCAGCCGTTCCGGCACACATTGCCGCGGCCGCAGGCCTGACGCCCGCCGAGCTGAACCAGCTGAACCACACGCTGGCCAAGGTCACCGGCGCCCTCCATGCGGCCGCCGGCGGCATCGCCGTGAGCTCCCCAGCCGGAAATGACGCAGCCGGAAGCAGCCCCGGCACCGCGGGCACCCCAAGCAACCACTAATCAAACCACCGAAGGAACACTTCCATGAATGTTTTGTACACCGCCCGCGCCCTCGCCACCGGAGACGGCCGTGATGGCCAGGCCCGCACGGATGACGGCAAGCTGGTGGTCGACCTGGCCTCACCGGCGCAGATGGGCGGCGACGGCAACGGCACCAACCCCGAGCAGCTCTTTGCCGCCGGCTACGCGGCCTGCTTCCACTCGGCCCTGCGCGTGGTCGCCCGCCGCGCCAAGGCCGACGTCACAGGCTCCACGGTCCGCGCCGAAGTCGACCTCGGCTCCATCGGCAGCGGCGCGTTCGGCATCGGCGTCCGGCTGGAGGTCTCGCTGCCCGAACTTGACGCGGAAGAGGCCCGGACCCTGGTCGACGCCGCCCACCAGGTGTGCCCCTACTCCAACGCGACGCGCGGCAATGTAGACGTCCAGCTCACCCTGGCTGCCGCGGGGGTGGCCGCATGAGCGCCGCCCCGCTGACCTCCCGCGAAATCCAGCTCGCCTCCCGCCCCCACGGCTGGCCCGTGCCGGAAAACTTCCGGCTGACGGAAACCCGGGTTCCCGAGCTCGAGGAGGGCCAGGTCCTGGTCCGGAACCTGGCCATGAGCGTTGACCCGTACATGCGCGGGCGGATGAATGACGTGAAATCCTACAGTGCCCCCTTTGCACTGGATGCCGCGCTCGACGGCGGGGCCGTGGGTGAGGTGGTTGCGTCCAGGAGCGATGAGCGCCGGAAGGGCGACGTCGTCGTCCACGGCCTGGGCTGGCGCGACTACGCAGTACTGGCGGCTGCTGCCACCAAAAAGGTGGACCCTTCCCTGGCCCGGCCCACGGCCTTTCTCGGCGCACTGGGCATGACCGGCCTGACAGCCTATGCGGGACTGACGCGGGTGGCCGACTTCGCACCCGGGGACACCGTGTTTGTCTCCGGTGCGGCCGGCGCCGTGGGCTCGCTGGTCGGCCAGATCGCCAAGGCCATGGGTGCCGCCCGGGTCATTGGCAGCGCCGGGTCGCCGGAAAAGGTGGCGCACCTGCTCGAGCTCGGCTTTGACGCAGCCTTCAACTACCATGACGGCCCGGCCAAGGAACTGCTGCGCGGGGCGCTGGGGGAGCAGGCCGGCATTGACGTCTACTTTGACAATGTGGGCGGCGAACAGCTGGAGGCCGCCATTGCCGTGATGAATCCGTTTGGGCGGATTGCCCTGTGCGGCGCCATCTCCGTGTACAACAGCACGGAGGCTCCCACCGCGCCGCGCAACCTGGCCACGGCCATCGGCAAGCAGCTCACGCTTCGCGGCTTCCTGGTCGGGGCACACCAGGACCTGGCCGGCGAATTCGCGGCAAAGATGTCCGGCTGGCTGGCGGCGGGAACGGTCCGCTTTGACGAAACCGTCGTGGAAGGGCTGGAGAACGCACCGCAGGCGTTCATCGACCTCATGCGCGGCGCCAACACCGGAAAGATGCTGGTCACCCTGCCATAGGGGTGCGGACCCGCCGCAGGGACACGGATTGGTAACGGTTCCCCAACGATGCCCCGTTGCGGCGGGCATCCGGCTACCGGGCGGTAGCAACTGCCATTAGTGTGTTGTCTAACACTGCGCAGTAGGCCGGGGGTGGCCGCGCAATTATCACCTTATGGAGGAACCTTTGAAAAACAACATCTCGGGCACGTTTAAGCGCGGGGCCACCGTTGGAACCGTGGCCCTGGGAGCAATGGCGCTCCTGCTCACCGGTTGTGGACAGGCCCCGGCACCCGCCGGCGGCGGCGGAAGCACCAGCGGCAACGCCGCCGCAGCCAACTACCTTGGCTGCATCGTTTCGGACGCCGGCGGATTTGACGACCAGTCCTTCAACCAGTCCTCGTATGAGGGCATGAAGAAGACGGTCACGGACGTGGGCATCAAGATGAAGGAAGCCCAGTCCTCCACGAAGTCCGACTATGAGCCGAACCTGAACCAGATGGCCAATGCCGGTTGCAACCTCACGTTCACCGTCGGCTTCCTGCTGGCGGATGCCACCAAGAAGGTTGCCGCCGCCAATACGGACCTGCACTTCGCCATCATCGATGACAACTCCATCAAGGCGCCCAACGTCAAGCCGGTGGTCTACGACACGGCCCAGGCCGCCTTCATGGCCGGCTACACGGCGGCCTCGGTCTCCAAGACCGGCAAGGTGGGCACCTTTGGCGGCATCAACATTCCCACGGTCACCATCTTCATGGACGGCTTCGCCGAAGGCGTGGCGTACTACAACAAGCAGCAGTCAAAGGATGTCAAGGTCCTCGGCTGGAACGTGGACACCCAGCAGGGCCTGTTCGCGAACACCTTTGACATCATCCAGGAGGGCACCAAGGCCACCAACAACCTCATCGGCGACGGCGCCGACGTCGTCATGCCTGTTGCCGGCCCGCTGGGCAAGGGTGCCGGCGACGCCATCCTGGCCGCCAACAAGGACGGCAAGGACGTCAAGCTGGTCTGGGTCGACTCCGACGGCTACCTGACGGCCCCCACCTACAAGTCCATCCTGCTGACCTCCGTCGTCAAGACCATGGGCGAGGCCGTGGAAACGATCGTCAAGGACGACCTGGCCGGCAAGTTTGACCCGGCCCCGTACATCGGCACCCTGGACAACGGCGGCGTGGCCCTGGCCCCGTTCCACGACCTGGATTCGGCCGTCAGCGCGGACACGAAGAGCCAGCTCGACACCATCAAGAAGGGCATCATCGACGGTTCCATCAAGGTCCCCTCGAAGTCCAGCCCCAAGTAAGACGTCCACCACCTGCTGCGCCGTACCGACAGCCCACCCGGGCTGCCGGTGCGGCGCACAGTCGGTTGGGCGCCGTCCGCCCGGCATGACCTGCCGGCGGCGGGGCCCGCACCGGCTTTCCGCAACTTTTTACAAGACGGGTTAAAACCTTGAAACTTGAACTCAGGGGCATCACCAAAAGCTTTGGTGCCCTCGTGGCCAACGACCACATAGACCTGGTGGTTGAATCGGGTGAGATTCACAGCCTTCTGGGCGAAAACGGCGCCGGCAAATCCACCCTGATGAACGTTTTGTACGGCTTGTACGAACCCACGGCCGGCGAAATCCTGATCGACGACAAACCCGTAATGTTCGCAGGTCCCGCCGACGCCATGGCCGCCGGCATCGGCATGGTCCACCAGCACTTCATGCTGGTCCCCGTCTTCACCGTGGCCGAAAACGTGGCCCTGGGCGGGGAAACCACTGGCTTTGGCGGCATCCTGAACCTGGACGACACCCGCCGCAAGATCCGCGAAATATCTGCCCGCTTCGGCTTCGATGTGGACCCCGACGCGCTCGTGGACGAACTTCCCGTGGGCGTGCAGCAGCGCGTGGAAATCATCAAGGCGCTGGTCCGCAACGCCAAAATCCTGATCCTGGACGAGCCCACGGCCGTGCTCACCCCGCAGGAAACCGACGAACTCATGGACATCATGGGCCAGCTGAAGTCCAACGGCACCTCCATCGTGTTCATTTCCCACAAGCTGCGCGAGGTGAAGGCGGTCTCCGACACCATCACCGTGATCCGCCGCGGCAAGGTGGTGGGCTCGGCCGATCCCGGCGCCGCAACCACCGAGCTGGCCTCCATGATGGTGGGCCGCGCCGTCAGCCTCACCCTGGACAAGGCCGACGCCGAACCCGGGGAAGTCACCTTCAAGGTCAGCAACCTGACGGTCATGAACGACGCCGGCCAGCGGCTCCTGAACGACATCTCCTTCTCCGTGGCCGACGGCGAGATTCTCGCCATTGCGGGAGTCCAGGGCAACGGCCAGACGGAACTGACCGAGGCCGTCCTGGGCCTGCACAAGCACATCCAGGGCTCCATCATGCTCGACGGCAGGGAACTGGTGGGCCGCAGCGTCCGCCAGGTGCTCGACGCCGGCGTCGGCTTTGTCCCCGAGGACCGGCAGGACGACGGCCTGGTGGGCGAGTTCTCCATCGCCGAGAACCTGGTGCTGGACCTGTACACCCAGGAACCGTACTCGCGGTGGGGCTCCATGAACCGGGCCGTGATCGCCAAAAATGCCAAGGAAAAGGTGGCCGAATTTGACGTCCGGACCCAATCGTCCCAGGACGCCGCGGACACCCTGTCCGGCGGAAACCAACAGAAGGTGGTGCTGGCCAGGGAACTGTCCCGGCCGCTGAAGCTCTTCATCGCCTCCCAGCCCACCCGCGGCGTGGACGTCGGCTCCATCGAGTTCCTGCACAAGCGCATTGTGGCCGAGCGCGACGGCGGCACGCCGGTCATCATCGTCTCGACCGAACTTGACGAGGTGCTCGAGCTCGGAGACCGTATCGCCGTGCTGTACGCTGGCCGGCTCATGGGCATTGTGCCCGGGAAATCCAGCCGCGAATTGCTGGGCCTGATGATGGCGGGGCTGCCCGCCGACGAGGCACAGGCACAATTGGACGCACCCGCCGCAGGCAGCTCCGGTGCCGGAGACGTTGCCCCCGCCGGAGACACCGAAGGAGAGCGCTCATGAGCGAGACGCAGACAGTGAAGGAACCCACGCCCCCGGCCAAGGAGAGCCAGGGCTCGCAGGTGTTCCGCGAGATCATGAGCGGCAGCGCCATGATTTCCGTCCTGGCAGTGTTCGTGGCACTGGTGATCGGTGGCATCCTCATTGCCGTCACCGACCCCCGTGTCTCCGCGTCCTCCGGCTATTTCTTTGCGGATCCGGGTGCCACGCTCTCCGCCGTTTGGTCCGCAGTCTCGGAGGCTTATGGCGCGCTGTGGCGCGGTGCCACCTACGACCCCACGGCACGCACGTGGCAGGGCCAGCTGGGCATTTTTGAAACCCTGACTTTCGCCACCCCGTTGATCCTCTCCGGACTGGCCGTTACGCTGGCCTTCCGGGCCGGGCTGTTCAACATTGGCGCGCAGGGCCAGATCCTCCTCGGTGCGACCTTTGCCGGCATCATCGGCTTCCAGATGCAGCTGCCGCCGGTCATCCACCTGCTGGCCGTAATCCTGGCCGGTGCCATCGGGGGAGCCATCTGGGGCGGCATTGCCGGATTCCTCAAGGCCCGGACCGGGGCACATGAGGTGATCGTGACGATCATGCTCAACTACATTGCCGTGTCCCTGGTGCTGTACCTGTTGAAGAACCAGCTCAAGGCGCCCGGCAGCACCAACCCCATCAGCGCGCAAATGCACGACACCGCCCTGTTCCCGCTGCTGCTGGGCCCGAACTTCCGCCTCAACGCGGGGTTCATCCTTGCCATCCTTGCCGTGATCGTCGTGGCCTGGCTGCTCAACCGCTCCACGCTCGGCTTTGAATACCGTGCCATCGGTGCCAACCCGAAGGCGGCCAGGACGGCGGGCATGCTTGTCTCGCGCGGCTACACCACCGTCATGCTGATCTCCGGCGCACTGGCCGGGCTGGCGGGCGTGGCCCAGATTGCCGGCACGGAAAAGACCCTTGATTCGGACATTGCCGGCTCGATCGGCTTTGACGCCATCACCGTGGCACTGCTGGGCCGCTCCAAGCCGTGGGGGACGTTCTTTGCCGCCCTGCTGTTTGGCGCCTTCAAGGCCGGCGGCACCTCCATGGCGGTCAACGCCGACGTTTCCATTGACATCGTTGCGGTGGTGCAGTCACTGATCGTGCTGTTCATCGCCGCCCCGCCGCTGATCCGTTCCATCTTCAGGATCAAGGCCGTTCGCCGTGAAGGAGCCAGCGCATGAGCGTCACAGCCAACATCAAACCCTCGAAGGCAGTGGACCGCGTCGCCATCCGCAGCTGGAAAAACCCCATCCTGCTGGGTGTCCTGGCCTTGTTTGCCGTCGTCGTCTTTGCCCTGCTGGGACCGTCCGGGGACGCCACCTTCCGCATCTCCCAGGACAGCGACGTCTGGCAGGTGCCCAACCTGGTGCTGCCGACAAAGGTGTTTGGCATTGTCGTTGCACTCCTGTGCGTGGGACTCGCCGTCACGGCCTACCGCCAGATGAAACAGGAAGGCCGCATTGCCAAATGGGTGACCATGGCCTTCGCCGTCGTTTTTGTGGTCGGCCTGCTGGTGTGGATCATCGGCGGCACCAAGACGCAAAACATCACCCTGGTGGGCTTGTTCACCGGTGCCATGCTCATCACCACCCCGCTGGTTTTTGGCTCGCTGTCCGGCGTGCTGTGCGAACGCTCCGGCGTGGTCAACATCGCCATCGAGGGGCAGCTGCTGGCCGGCGCCTTCACGGCGGCGCTGGTTGCCTCCATCACGCAGAACGCGTTTGCCGGACTGCTTGCCGCGGCCGTGGCCGGCATGCTGGTCTCCTTCCTGCTGGCCGCCTTCAGCATCAAGTATGTGGTCAACCAGATCATCGTCGGCGTGGTGCTCAATGTGCTGGTATCCGGGCTGACAGGCTTCCTGTTTGAAAAGATCATGAAGACCAAGGTCGACGGCGTCACCATCTACAACCAGCCCGTCCACCTGCCGGACCTTCCCATCCCGTTCCTGTCCGAGATCCCCATTCTGGGGCCCATGCTGTTCCGCCAGTCCATCATCGGCTATTTGATGCTGATCCTGGTGGCGGCGATTTGGTTCGGGCTGTTCCGCACCCGCTGGGGCCTGCGCATACGGGCTGTGGGGGAGCACCCCAAGGCGGCGGACACGGTGGGCATCAACGTCAACCGCACCCGCTTCCTGAACGTGCTGGCCGGCGGCGCCATCGCCGGCGTTGGCGGTGCCTACTTCACCCTGGTGGCCGTGAGCAGCTTTAGCAAGGACATGACCGGCGGCCTGGGCTTCATCGCCCTGGCGGCGTTGATCTTTGGCCGCTGGAACCCGATCGGCGCGGCCCTGGCCGCACTGCTGTTCGGTGTCGCCGGCAACCTCCAAAGCATCCTCTCCCTTGCCGGCACGCCCATTGACGGGCAGTTCCTGGCGATGCTCCCGTACGCGCTGACCATCCTGGCCGTGTCAGGCTTTGTGGGCAAGTCCCGGGCGCCCGCCGCCGACGGCGAACCGTACATCAAGGGTTAGGGGAAGCAGGTGGACACCATGGACAACACCACGTCCGACGCCGGATCCCCGGGTTCCGCGTCCGACGCCGGATCCCCGCTGGGTGCCTTGGGCGGCGGCATCGCCCAGGCTGACTGGGATGTGCTGCACGCGGCTGCCACGGCTGCCATGGGCCGCGCCTACGCGCCGTACTCGAAGTTCCCCGTGGGTGCCGCCGCCCTGCTCGAGGACGGACGCGTGGTCTCCGGCTGCAACGTGGAAAATGCCAGCTACGGGCTGACCCTGTGTGCCGAGTGCACCATGGTGGGCGCGCTGCAGATGGGCGGCGGCGGGCGGATTCGCGCCTTCTATTGCGTGGACGCGGCCGGCACGGTGCTCATGCCGTGCGGGCGCTGCCGCCAATTGTTATACGAATTCCGGGCCCCGGGCATGGTGCTGATGACCAGCAGCGGAATCCGGACCATGGACCAAGTCCTGCCGGATGCCTTTGGTCCGGACAACCTCGAAAAGGAGACACCGGCATGACCACCATCTACAGCGGACCGGACTTCGACGCCGTCGACATCATCCGGACCAAGCGGGACCGCGGCACGCTCAGCGCCGACCAGATCGCCTGGACCATCGACGCCTACACGCGCGGCACCATCGCCGACGAACAAATGGCCGCCCTGAACATGGCCATTCTGCTCAATGGCATGGACCGGGCCGAGATCTCGCAGTGGACCACGGCCATGATCAACTCGGGGGAGCGCCTGGCGTTCGCCTCCCTGCGCACCCCGGCGGGCGTGCCCATGGCGACCACCGACAAGCATTCCACCGGCGGTGTCGGGGACAAGATCACCCTCCCACTGGCGCCACTGGTGGCCGTGTTCGGCGTGGCCGTCCCGCAACTGTCCGGCCGCGGCCTGGGCCATACCGGCGGAACGCTGGACAAGCTGGAGTCCATCCCCGGCTGGCGGGCGGACCTCAGCAATGAGGAGATGATGCGCCAGCTCTCCGAGGTTGGTGCCGTGATTTGCGCGGCCGGCGCGGGCCTGGCACCCGCCGACAAAAAGCTCTACGCCCTGCGCGACGTCACCGGCACGGTGGAGGCCATTCCGCTGATTGCGTCCTCGATCATGAGCAAGAAGATCGCCGAAGGCACCGGCGCGCTGGTCCTGGATGTCAAGGTGGGCTCCGGCGCCTTCATGAAGAGCGTGGACATGGCGCGCGAACTGGCCGAGACCATGGTCGCGCTGGGCAAGGATGCCGGCGTGAACACCGTGGCCCTGCTGACTGACATGTCCACGCCGCTGGGTTTGAGCGCAGGCAACGCCATCGAAGTGGAGGAATCCGTGGAGGTGCTTGCGGGCGGCGGTCCGGAAGACGTCGTCGAGCTGACAGTCAGGCTGGCGGAGGAGATGCTTGAAGCCGCGGGCGTGCACGGCGCGGACCCCGCAGCGGCGCTGCGGGACGGCCGGGCCATGGACGTGTGGCGGCGCATGATCTCCGCCCAGGGTGGCGACCCGGACGCGGCACTTCCCGTGGCCCGGGAGTCCGAGGTGGTCTACGCCCCGGCCGACGGCGTCCTGGTGGGGCTGGACGCCATGGCCGTGGGCGTGGCCGCCTGGCGCCTCGGCGCCGGGCGGGCCCGCAAGGAAGACGTCGTTCAGGCGGGGGCCGGGGTGCGCATGCACGCCAAGCCGGGCGCCCTGGTCCGTGCCGGCGAACCGCTCATGACGCTCCTTTCGGATTCCCCGGAGAAGTTCGTCCGTGCCCGCGAGGCGCTGGCGGACGCGGTGACCATCGCCCCGGAAGGCTCGCGGCCGGCGTCGAGGTTGATCATCGACCGCATCAGCTAGTACCGACGCCGTATCACCTTTGGCGCCATTTTCGCCGACGCGGTATCACCTTTGGCAGGCTTTTCGCGAACGCTTGGTGATACGGCGTCGGGCTATGGCGCGCCAAGAGTGATACGGCGTCGGGCTATGGCGCGCCAAGAGTGATACGGCGTCGGCCCGGGATGCGCCAAGAGTGATACGGCGTCGGCCCGGGATGCGCCAAGAGTGATACGGCGTCGGGCTATGGCGCGCCAAGAGTGATACGGCGTTGGGGGCTCATCCCATGGTGTGAGGGACCCGGTCAAATGTAGGCCGCAAGATGGATGCCGGACCCCAGCAGACGTGGGAAACTAGTGAGTGACATCCCGCCAGAGGAGAGGAACCATCCCCGGTGGATTTTTTGCACATCATCGATCAGATCAACTATGTCATTGCGCATTCGTCCGCGCAGTGGTGGGTCATCCCCATGGTGAGCTTGTTCTGCTTGATCGACGGCTTCTTTCTCTTTCTGCCGAGCGAAACAGCCATTGTGGCACTGGCCTCCATTTCGCTGCGCACCGGTTCCCCCAACATTTGGCTCCTCATGGCCGGAGCTATCATTGGCGCCGTCATTGGCGACAACATCGCATATTTCCTGGGCAACAAGCTCGGCACCACGCGGTTCAAGTGGATGCGCAAGCCCCGGGGTGCAAAGGCGTTTTCCTGGGCCGGCCGTGAACTGGAAAAACGCGGTGCAATGCTGATCTTCACCGCCCGCTACATTCCCGTGGGCCGCATTGCCGTGAACTTTACGGCCGGCGCCACACACTTCCCGTGGCGCCGCTTCGTATTTCTGGACGGCATCGCCGTGGTGACCTGGGCAGGCTATTCAGTGGCCGTGGGAACCTTTGCCGGCCGCTGGGTGCACCACAACCCGCTGCTGGGAGTCGGCATTGCCATCGGCTTTGCCATCGTCATTGGCTTCATCGTGGACCACTCCATGAAGCTCCTGCATGGATACCTGGAAAAACGCGGCAAACTGGCGCCCCGCCCGGAGCCCGGGTCCGTGGCAGCTCATCTTGCAGCCCAGGCACTGGCTGAGCCGGACTCCGCCGCCGAGGTGGCGGCCGGGAAGGCGGCCCCTGACGGCGCTGATGCGGCCGGCACCCCTGTTTCCACCGGTACCGCTGGCACCCCTGTTTCCACCGGTACCGCCGGCACCCCTGTTTCCACCGGTACCGCCGCTCACGCAGCCGGGACCGCTCACGCGGCCGGCACCGCTGCTGCCGCCGCCTTTGCGGTTGCCGCAACGTCCGCGGCCGTTCCGGCCGCGGCGGCGGGCCACGGAGCCCAGGCAGGCGCCACCGGGCCAGGCAGCCAAGGCACCACCGGGCCAGACAGCCAAGGCGCCCCCGGGCCAGGCACCCAAGGCGCCCCCGGGGCAGGAACCCGGGCAGCCGGCGTCGTACATGGGGGCACCGACGGGGCACGGGATACGCCCTTAGCGCACGGAAGCGGCAAGAAGTAGCGCGCACCCCTGTTACCTCCCTAAAGTGGGTTCTGTGACTAAGCTAACTACAGACCAGCATCCCGAATCCGTGCCCGCAGTGGAACTGAAGTCCCTGCCCAAGGTGTCCCTGCACGACCACCTTGACGGCGGTCTGCGCCCGGCCACGATCATTGAGCTGGCCGCCGAGGCGGGCCATGAACTGCCCTCCACTGATCCGGAGGAACTGCGCCAGTGGTTCCTGGATTCCGCCGATTCCGGCTCCCTGGTCCGCTACCTGGAAACGTTCGACCACACCATTGCCGTCATGCAGACCCACGACGCCCTGGTGCGTGTGGCCCGCGAGTTCGTCGAGGACCTGGCGGACGACGGCGTGGTGTACGGCGAGGTGCGTTGGGCGCCCGAGCAGCACCTCACCAAGGGGTTGACGCTCGACGAGGTGGTCGAGGCCGTGCAGGAAGGCCTGGAGGAGGGCATGGACGCCGTGGACGAGGCCGGCGGCTACATCGAGGTGGGCCAGCTGGTTACCGCCATGCGCCATGCCGACCGCGGCTCCGAGATCGCGCAGCTGGCCGTGCGCCACCGCGACAATGGCGTGGTGGGCTTTGACATTGCCGGCGCCGAGGACGGCTTCCTGCCCTCCCGCTTCACCGAGGCGTTCACCTACCTGGCCGAGAACAACTTCCCGGCCACCGTACACGCCGGCGAGGCAGCCGGACTGGACAGCATCCAGGACGCGCTGGTCCACGGCCGGGCACTGCGCCTGGGCCATGGCGTGCGCATCGCCGAGGACATCCACCTGGACGTCCAGGAAGAGGACGGGCACGACGTCGGCACCGTCTCCCTGGGCGATTTGGCCCAGTGGGTCCGGGACCGGCAGATCCCGCTGGAGCTGTGCCCGTCATCGAACCTGCAGACCGGGGCCGTCGCCGCCTTTGGCACCACCATTGGCGAGCACCCCATCGACCTGCTGCACCAGCTGGGCTTCAACGTCACGGTCAACACGGACAACCGGTTGATGAGCGGGGTTACGCTGACGGGCGAGTTTGAACTGCTCGCCGACACGTTCGGCTACGACCTGGAGACCATCCTGGAGCTCACGCTCAATGCCGTCCATGCCGCCTTCCTGCCGATCGAGGCGCGCGAGCAGCTGGCCGACTACATCATCGAGTGCTACGACGACGTCATGGACGGTGATGACGAGGACTGATCCACCGGAACCCTCGTGCGGCACCGCAGTTGGCGCAGCCGCGGCTGTTGAACGCCTGGCCGCGGTCATTTCCGAGCTGCGGGAGCACTGCCTGTGGACTGCGGCGCTGACCCACGGGTCGTTGATCACCTATCTAGTGGAGGAATCCTACGAGCTGGCCGATGTCGTGGAGTCGCCCGGCGCCCTGGACGTTGAGGCGCTCAAGGGCGAGCTGGGCGACATCCTCTACCAGGTGATGCTCCACACCCGGCTGCAGGCGGAAGCCGGCGGGTTCACGTTAGCCGACGTGGCGGACCACCTGCGCGAGAAGCTGATCCGCCGCAACAGCCACGTGTTCCACCCCGACGGGACACTGCGGGATGGGTTCCCGGACTCGATCGCGGAGATCGAGCGCAACTACGCAGCGGAAAAGGGCCGGGAGCGTTCGGGCTCGGAATCGGTGTTTGATTCGCTGCCGGCGTCCCTGCCCGCTCTCGCCCTGGCCGCGAAGACGCTCGAACGTGCTGAGGCCGCAGACGGCCACGGTGAAAGGGCTCGTCGAGATCAGGCCGCCGGTGGGGACTTGCGAGCGGTGGGCGCCGGTGCGAGCCTGCGAGCGGTGGGCGCCGGTGGGGATCGAGATCAGGATGCCGTTGATCCCGGTGATCGAACCCGTCGAGATCCGGCAGCCGCTGCCAACGCTCCGCATTCGGAGGACGAGCTCGGGGAGCTGCTGTTCGACGTCGTGCGTGCGGCGCAGTCACGGGGCCTGGATGCCGAACGCGCACTCCGCTCGGCAGTCCGCCACTTTCAGGCGGCGCAGACTTCCGCGGGGTGAGGTACGAACAAGGGGCCGGTCAGGTCATTGTCAGCAGGTCTACCTGCTGCCAATGACCTGACCGGCCCCCGCGCTGTGGCTGGGCGGCTTAGTCCGCGAGCAGCTTATAAATGGCACGGCGTGCGGTGTCCAACGCCCCGGTGGCTGCCTTGACCTGGTCCTCCGTCCCGGCCATGCCGATCTGCTGCACGGCCCCGGCCAGTTTGCCCATGCTCTGGCGCAAGTCCGTGCCGGCGCCGGCTTCCTCATTGACGTCGGCCCAGACCGCCGCCATCTCTTCCGGGTGCCCGGCGACATAGGCGCTGCCGGCTTCAGTCAGCCCAAACTCGGTTCGCTTGCCGTTGCCCGTTGACTCGATCAGGCCCTCGGCCTGCAATGCGGCCAGCGCAGGGTAGATGGACCCGGGGCTGGGCCGCCAGGCGCCGTCGGTGTGGGTGGCAATCGCGCCGATCAGGCCGTAGCCGTTGTAGCTGTGCTGACCGAGGAGGGACAGGATGGCGCTGCGGACGTTGCCCTTGCGGACACGCCCGCCACGGCCAAAGCCGCCCCGGAGTCCGGGGCCGAAACCCATGCCTGGACCGAATCCGGACCCGAATCCAGGGCCAAATCCTTGCCCGAAGCCAGGGCCAAAGCCGCCTGGCCCGCCCCGTGGGCCGCCCCGGCGGGAACCGAACCCACGCGGGCCGCGGTCTCCGGCCTCCGCGCCGTCGTTGTTGTCCGGGTCGCAGTCCGGCCCGCCGCGGTGCGGTCCGGAGCCACGGCCATGGCGGGGGCCGTGCCGGTCGTCGTGACCTGCATTGCCGGGGAGGTCGCCGCCGTCGTTCCCGGGTGTGGGGAAGTCGCCGTTGGCGTCGGGGGAGTGGTGATCGTGGTGGTTGCGTTCGTCCCGTTCGGGGGAGCCGCTGCGCGGATGTGGATTGTTAAACGTGTTCATTGTCATTGCCTGTTCGTTGAATTTTGTGGTGGCGTCCGGTTGCATACCGGAACATCGCGATACTTAACGATATATCGTTATATTCGGCAGTCAAGGCCTAAACCCAAAATTCCCAGACAATTGGCAGTGTCCACGGCAGCTGGAATCGCGGTGCGCGGGAAACAAGGAGTAATGCGGCGCATGTGCAATTCCGCACGTGGGCAACTTCCGGTCCGAGCACGACTCGCTGCTCAATGCGGCGCATGTGCAATGCCGCACGCCGCGCGGCCCCGAAATCCGTTCCGGGCTGCGGCATGAGTGCAAGTTCGCTGCAGGTTGGACGGCAGGGGAAGTCCGTCCGTGTATTAATGAGTGCCCGATCACGCCGACCGGCTAGGATTGAGCCGACAGCGAGGTCGACTTATATCCGCTCGAAGCTCAAAAAAGGAGCAATACGTGGCACTTATTGAAGCCATTCACGCACGCGAAATTTTGGATTCCCGGGGAAACCCGACCGTTGAGGTCGAGGTTTTGCTGGCCGACGGTTCCGTAGGCCGCGCAGGTGTGCCCTCCGGTGCATCGACCGGCGCCTTTGAGGCCGTTGAACGCCGCGACGGCGACAAGGCCCGCTATCAGGGCAAGGGTGTGCTGCAGGCCGTCGAGGCCGTGTTGGATGCAATCGCCCCGGAAATTGAGGGCATCGACGCCACCGAACAGCGCCTGATCGATTCCATGATGATCGAACTGGACGGTACGCCCAACAAGGGCAAGCTCGGCGCCAACGCCATCCTCGGCGTCTCCTTGGCCGTGGCCAGCGCCGCCGCCGTATCCGCGGACCTCCCGCTGTACCGCTACCTGGGCGGCCCCAACGCGCACGTCCTGCCGGTACCGCTGATGAACATCCTCAACGGCGGCTCGCACGCCGACTCCGACGTCGACATCCAGGAATTCATGGTTGTTCCGCTCGGTGCCTCCACCTTCTCCGAAGGCCTGCGCTGGGGCGTTGAGGTTTACCACAACCTCAAGGCCGTCCTGCAGGAAAAGGGCCTTTCCACCGGCCTGGGCGACGAGGGCGGCTTCGCGCCGAACCTGCCATCCAACCGTGCCGCCCTGGACTTGATCCTGGAAGCCATCAAGCGCGCCGGCTACGAGGCCGGCAAGGACGTTGCCCTGGCCCTGGACGTTGCCTCCTCCGAGTTCTTCAAGGACGGCACGTACCAGTTCGAGGGCAAGTCCCTCTCCGCCGCCGAGATGAGCGCCTACTACGAAGAGCTGGTCCGAGACTACCCGCTGGTCTCCATCGAGGATCCCCTGGATGAGGACGACTGGGAGGGCTGGAAGACCCTGACCGAGGCCATCGGCGACAAGGTCCAGATTGTTGGTGACGACCTCTTCGTCACCAACCCGGAGCGCCTGGCCCGCGGCATCGAGTCCAAGACGGCAAACTCCCTGCTGGTGAAGGTAAACCAGATCGGTTCGCTGACCGAGACCCTGGACGCCGTGTCCATGGCCCAGCGCGCCGGCTACACCACCATCACCTCGCACCGCTCCGGCGAAACCGAGGACACCACCATCGCCGACATCGCCGTGGCCACCAACGCCGGGCAGATCAAGACGGGTGCCCCGGCACGCTCCGAGCGCGTTGCCAAGTACAACCAGCTGCTGCGGATCGAAGAAGACCTCGAGGATGCGGCACGTTACGCAGGCCGCGGCGCATTCCCCCGTTTCAAGGCATAAACGGCGCGTCCTTGACTGCTGTTGGGCCGGCGGTTGGCTAAGGTGGACTACACACCCAGCCAGCCACCGGCCCTTCGGCATTAAGCCCCGGAGACCGCGGGAGAAGTATCAGGAGAACCATGGCAACGCGTCGTCCCAAAGTGCCCAGTGCACAGTTCAGTGCCGGGGCGAAGAAAGTTCCTGTTGATTCAGGCACGACGCCGGACCCCGCTGAAGGCGCGCACCGCACCACTCCTGGCGCGCGCGGGACATCGACGGCCCGAGGTGCCGCGGCGGGCGGCCGCCGGACAGTGGCGGACTCCCGCGCCGAAACCAGCGCGAAGGGCTCCCGCGGGCGCCTGCGCCATGGCGAAGACAGCGACGAAAACGACGGCGGCAAGCCCATTCCTGCCCGGTCGTTTAACGGCCGGCTCCTGGTTCTTGGCCTGGCCATGGCCGCCGTCACGGTGGCACTGGCCCCCAACATTCACACCTTCATGGAACAACGCGCCGAGATTTCAACCCTGAAGCAGGACATCGCGGTGCAATCGGCGCAGCAGAGTGCTTTCCAATCTGAACTGGCCCGCTGGGACGACCCCGCGTACGTTCAGCAGCAGGCCCGGGACAGGGTGAGCATGCTGATGCCGGGGGAGACCGGCTACTGGGTGTACGGTGCAAGTCCGGCCGGCCCGTCAAATACCGCAGCCGGCACGTCGGGAGCGGCGAAGGCAGCGGCCGGGGAATCGGCTAAGAAGGCCACGACGGTCACCACCGAGCCCTGGGTCGACAGCCTGTGGCAGGCGGTGGAAAAGTCCGCTGCGGTGAAGCCGGCGGCACCCGCCACGCCGAAGCCCAAGACAACCACAAAATAGGTCACAGGGAACCAAAAAATGGGTCCGGGCGCGCATCGTGGACAGCTGCAAGGGCCTCCGGCACCGCCTGCATAATCAGGCCCAGGGAATTTCCTGCCCGCCCGCACGCTAAAATGGTGTGTTGAACAGGACTGCCTCACGGCCGTGCCCCACCACCGCACCGCCCCTCCGCCCGGGGATGCGGTGGGACATAGGTACAACAAAGACTTGTAAGGAAGGACGCCGGTGCCCGCATCAGCAACCACCGCCGAAGGCGCGCGAGTGCCCACCCAGCACGATCTGGACACGCTGAGCCGCCAACTCAACCGCCCCGTCCGCGACGTCGTTGAAATCCCTGCCCGCTGCGTGTGCGGCAATCCACTCGTGGCAGCCACCGCGCCGCGGCTGGGCAACGGCATCCCGTTTCCCACCACTTTTTACCTGACGCACCCGGTGCTCACAGCAGCGGCGTCGCGCCTGGAAGCTTCCGGCCTGATGACCGAGATGACGGACCGCCTGGCCGTGGATGCGGAATTGGCCGCCGGCTACCAGCGGGCCCACGAGTCGTACATTGCGGCTCGCACGGCCATCGGTGAGCGGGCCGGCACCGGACCCGTGCCGGAGATCAACGGCATCTCCGCCGGCGGCATGCCCACACGGGTGAAGTGCCTGCACGTACTGGTCGGCCACGCCTTGGCTGCCGGCCCCGGCGTCAATCCGCTCGGGGACGAGGCCCTGGCCGCCCTGGCACAGTGGTGGACGGCGGATGCGTGCCAGTGCGAAGGCGCCTGGGACGATCAGGCACCGGTGCCCATCAAGGACCTCAGCCGGCACGTCAAGCACCTCAACGCCCTGGCAGCCGAAGAAACGCAGGCCCAAGCAGTGCAGCCCGACGTGGCGCCGGCTGCGGCAGCCAAGCAGGATGGCGCCGAAGCCGCCGCCGCTGACGCCGCCGCCGACGTCGCCCGCACCGACCGGGCCGGCTAAAGCCCGCCACGACAGTTGCACCCCGGCGGGTGTCTCCACGGCCATTGAATTCCATACGCAAACAGCCCCCTACCAGTGACGAGAAAAGGTCCGGTTCATTTTATGCGCGTAGCCGCCATTGACTGCGGAACAAACTCCATCCGCCTGCTCATCGCCGATGTCACCACTGCCGCCGACGGCAGCGTGATGCTGACCGACGTCCACCGGGAAATGCGCGTGGTTCGGCTGGGGCAGGGCGTTGACGCGACAGGCATGCTGGCCCCGGAAGCACTGGAGCGCACGTTTGCCGCGGCCCAGGACTACGCGGAGACGATCCGAGGCTGCGCCGTCGGGGGCAGGGCCGTGGAGCGGGTCCGGTTTGTTGCCACCAGCGCCACGCGCGACGCCGGGAACCGGGCCGAGTTCGTTGTGGGAATCAAGGCCCGCCTGGGCGTGGAACCGGAAGTCGTCTCCGGTGCGGAGGAGGCAGCTCTGTCCTTTGCCGGCGCCACCAGCGTGCTCCCGGCCCTGGGCGGCGAACTGGTCCTGGTGGTGGACCTGGGTGGCGGCAGCACCGAATTTGTCGTCGGAAATGCCGCCGGCGTGCAGGCCGCCGTGAGTACGGACATGGGCTGCGTGCGCTTCACCGAACGCTACTTGAAGAGTGACCCGCCCACGAAGGCGGAAATTGCCGCAGCCGAGGCCGCCATCGAAGCCAAGCTTGACGACGTTTTGGCCGAGGTCCCGCTGGGCAGTGTCACCAAGGTGGTGGGGGTGGCCGGCACCATTACCACCATCACGGCGCAGGCCCTCGGGCTGGCGAGCTACGAGCGGGAGGCGATTCATGCCGCCGTCGTACCTTTGGGCAGCATTGACAAGGCGGCGGGGGACCTGCTCGCCATGACCCGGGCGGAGCGGGCCGATCTGGGCTTCATGCACCCGGGCCGCGTGGATGTGATCGGCGCGGGCTCGCTGATTTGGCGCACCGTGTTGCGCAGGCTTGCCGTGCTGACACACGGGCGGCTGGAATCGGCAACCACCAGCGAACACGATATTCTGGACGGAATCGCCCTGGGCGCCGCGGGGGGACCCAACTGATCCTGCGCGCCCCTCGACGGAAACGAGCCTCCATGCCGTTAGTGACACGGCCGCCCAAACCACGGCTGCGCAGCATCGGCGCCGCCGCACTCGCGCTTGCCATGGCCGCATCGATGGCGCTGGCCGGGGCACCTGCGGCCTCCGCCGACGAGATCCGCAACAGGGAATATTGGCTGGACGCCTCCGGCATCACCAAGGCCTGGGACATCTCGCAGGGCGAAGGCGTCAAGGTCGCCGTCATTGACAGCGGCATCGACGCCAGCCACATCGACCTCAAGGGCGCCATTGCCGGCGGCGCGGACATGTCCGGCTCCGGAAACTCCAAGGGCACCAAGGGCGTGGGCGCCGAGCCCGAGCACGGCACCCTGGTGGCCACCATGCTGGCCGGCCGCGGGCACGCGGACGCCTCGGCCTCCGCCAAGAAGGGCGCGACGGCGTCCCCGGCCCCCAAAGTGGGCGCCGGTCCGGACGGGGTCATCGGGGTGGCGCCGAAGGCTGAACTCCTCAGCGTTTCCGTCTGGCTGGGCAGCGACAACCCGTCCGGGAAGAACATTGACGACCAGATACCAGCCGCGGTGAAGTGGTCCGTGGACCACGGCGCCAAGGTCATCAACATGTCCCTGGGCAGCTCTTCCACGGCCTGGCCGCAAAGCTGGGACGACGCCTTTGCCTACGCCGAGGCCAAAGACGTGGTGATTGTGGCCGCCGCCGGAAACCGCAAGACCGGCAGCGAACAAGTGGGAGCCCCTGCCACCATCCCCGGCGTGCTGGCCGTGGGCGGGCTGGACAAGGACGGCACCGCGAGCGTGGATTCGTCCTCGCAGGGGATCAGCATTGGCGTCAGCGCACCGGCCGAGGACCTGGCCGGCGGCCTGCCCGGCGGCGGCTACGCCCGGTGGAGCGGTACCAGCGGCGCGGCCCCGATCGTCTCCGGGGTGGCTGCGCTGATCCGGGCCAAGTATCCGGACATGTCCGCTGCGCAGGTGGTCAACCGCATCATCTCCACCGCGAAGCCCAAGGGCGCGGGCACACCCAATGCCATCTACGGCTACGGGATTCTCGACGCCCAAGCCGCCCTGACCGCCGACGTCCCCCTGGTCAAGGTCAACCCGCTGGGCAGCATCGCCGACTGGATCCGCGTCCACCGCCGCGGCCAGGTGGTCCCGCCCAAGGGTGCCGGCGGTTCCACCGTGACCACCTCGCCCATGCCCAAGACGACGCTGGCGGACCGGGCGGCCCCCAAGCCGTTGGCGGCCGCCGAGCTCACCAGCGGCGAGCCTGCCGTCATCGTGCTCGGGTTCCTGGTGCTGCTGGTGGTCGTCCTGGCAGCAGGCGGCACACACCTGCTGCTGGCCCGGCGCCGCTTGGCGGCGCCCGACGGCTCGGGCTCCGGTTCCAGCTCCGGCTCGGGCGGTTCCGGTTCCGGCGGCAGCGGCCCGGAGTCGGGCTCCGGTGGTTCGAATTCCGGCGGCAGCCCTGGCTCCGGTTCCGGCTCCGGGAGTTTGGGTTCCGGTGGCAGCGGCGCGGGTGGCGCTGCGGCCAAGGACGTCGCCGCACCCGGCCACAGGCACTGACCCACCCGGCGCTGGCACTGACCCAACCGGCCGGTGGGCCGCCATGCTCCGGAACCCCCGCCGGGCCGCACCGGGGAGGCCAGGCCGCAGAACACGCCTCGAACCAGGCCGGAATCACCGGTGGGGTGCCCGCCCAGGCCGGGGTCCGGCGTCGTGCTTCCACGGGTGGAACCAAGGGTGGAACAAACCCAGAAGGGAAGTGTTAAGTCTGCCTGTAACGCGTTAGTGAATGTTTTCACAAAGAGTTGTATCATGGAGGCATGGCACTCATTCCCACACTTTCGAATCGGCCGCGCGTACTTGTTGTAGGCGGCGGCTACGTTGGCCTCTACACGGCGTTCAACCTGCAGAAGAAGATCGCAAAGTCCGGGGGCATCGTCACCCTTGTTGATCCCCTGCCCTACATGACGTACCAGCCGTTCCTGCCCGAAGTGGCCGGTGGCAACATCGAGGCGCGCCACGCGGTGGTTTCCTACCGCAGGCACCTGAAGGAGACCGAGCTGATCCAGGGCTCCGTCACCAGCATTGACCACGGAAACCGCACGGCCGTCATTGCACCGGCCGACGGCGGGGACAACTTTGAACTGACCTACCACGACGTCGTTGTGGCCGCAGGTGCCATCACGCGCACCTTCCCCATCAAGGGCCTGGCCGAGACCGGCATCGGCCTGAAGACCATCGAGGAAGCCGTTGCGCTGCGCAACCAGGTGCTCAGCCTGATCGAAGAGGCCTCCACTGAGACCGACCCGGCCAAGCGCAAGCGCGCCCTGACCTTCGTGGTTGTCGGCGGCGGCTTTGCCGGCATCGAGACCATCGCGGAACTTGAGGACATGGCCCGCGACGCCGTCAAGCTCAACCACCGCGTTGACCAGTCCGAACTGCGCTTTGTCCTCGTTGAAGCCATGGGCCGCATCATGCCCGAGGTGACCGAATCCCAGGCCCTCTGGGTTGTCGAGCACCTGCGCAGCCGCGGCGTCGAGGTCCTGCTGAACACCTCGCTGGACAATGCCGAGAACAAGAACATCAAGCTCATCAACCTGCCGGACAAGAGCGTTGCCCAGGAATTCGACGCCGAGACCCTCATCTGGACCGCAGGCGTCATGGCGAACCCGATGGTGCGCTCCACCGACTTCCCGATCGAGCCCCGCGGCCGCGTGTCGGTTAACGTGAACCTGCAGGTCAGCGGTGAGTTCGGCGTCATTGAGAACGCCTGGGCTGCCGGCGACGTGGCGGCTGTTCCGGATGTCACCGGCGGCCTGCCCGATGGCACCTGTGTCCCCAATGCCCAGCATGCGCTGCGCCAGTCCAAGCGGCTGGCCAAGAACCTTTGGGCCAGCCGCTTCAACAAGCCGCTGAAGGGCTACAAGCACAAGAACCTCGGCGCCGTGGCCGGCTTCGGCCAGTGGAAGGGCGTTGCCAAGATCATGGGCATCCAGCTCAAGGGCGCCCCGGCCTGGTTGGCGCACCGCGGCTACCACGGCTTGGCGATGCCCACCATGGAGCGCAAGATCCGCGTCCTCACGGACTGGTTCGTCACCATGATCACCGGCCGCGACCTGGCCCAGCTGGAAAACCTCCAGGCACCTCGCAGCACGTTTGTGTCCGCAGCAACCCCGAAGCCGAAGCCCGCCGCTGCGGCTCCGGCGGAACCCGCAAAGGCCGCAGAGCCGGCCAAGGCTGAATCCAAGGAAAAGGCCGCTGCTTCCAAGTAGTCAGCACTCCCTGCCTCCTCCGACGGCGGCCCTCCCCACTTGTGGGAGGGCCGCCGCCGTCGGCGGTTAATTGTTGATTGCCTCGTGGTGCTGATTGAAAAGACAGCAGATGCGGGTGTTGGCCGGTGGTGCTGATTGAAAAGACAGCAGATGCGGGTGTTGGCCGGTGGTGCTGATTGAAAAGACAGCAGATGCGGGTGTTGGCCGGTGGTGCTGATTGAAAAGACAGCAGATGCGGGTGTTGGCCGGTGGTGCTGATTGAAAAGACAGCAGATGCGGGTGTTGGCCGGTGGTGCTGATTGAAAAGACAGCAGATGCGGGTGTTGGGGCCCCACACCCGCATCTGCTGTATCTTCAATCGTGACAAAGTGCCATAACCCGCATCAGCTGTATCTTCAATCGGCAGGCTCGACCTCCGGGGCCCGGCAGGCTCGACCTCCGGGGCCCCGCAGGCTCGACAGCCGGGGCCCCGCAGGCTCGACGTCTGGTTTAGTGTTCGGGCCCCATTGCGCGGAATAGACTTGCGTGATGATCCTTCGACGTGAGCAGGCCCCGGACAGGCCGGAAATCCTTGCCCTCATCGAGGCTGCCTTTCCGGAATCCGTGGAGGCCAGGCTGCTCCGTGAGCTGTTTGCCTCCCGCGAGTATCTGCCGGAGTTGTCCATCGTGGCGGAATCCGCCGACGCCGAGATCCTGGGCCACGTGATCAGCACGCGCGGTTGGATTGGCGATACCCCGGCCGTGGGACTGGGGCCCATCGGCGTGCTGCCGGCCCGGCAGCGCCAAGGCATCGGCGCCGCGCTCATGCATGCCTCGATCGATGCGGCCCGGGCCCAGGGGGAACCAGCCATCGTGCTGCTCGGCAGCACCGACTACTACCCGCGCTTCGGCTTTGTGCCGGCCGACTCGGTGGGGATTGCCTCCCCGGACCCGTCATGGGGATCGCACTTTATGGCGCTGCCGCTGTCCGGCTTCCACTCCGGCATCCGCGGGCACTTTCGTTACGCGGCGCCGTTCAGCAAGCTGTGACTGTTGGCTGTGGACCGCCAAAGTCCAGTATTGTTAACGCGGCAAGCGTCCCCGCGCCGCTTCCCGCCCCAGTAGCCCAATGGCAGAGGCATCAGACTTAAAATCTGCAAAGTGTCGGTTCGAGTCCGACCTGGGGTACCGGCAAAGCTCCGCCACGGTCCGGGCGGCTGCGTGTGGGTGGCCCGGACAGCTGCAGGGAACCAAACTTGGCGGCCATTCGTCCTTTGTTGGTAGGATTGAAATATTATCTACCCCCAATTTGGAGGAATCAACACCATGGCGCTTGGTGGAAACCCGGTCTTTGCCAACAACAAAAACTTCAAGGACAGCCCCGCCGTCCGGCGCGGCTACCTGAGCGGCGGGGCCGACACCATGGCCGCGCAGGGCACCCTTTCCGCCGGGCAGCTTCAGGAGCTGTACAGCAAGCCGTCCGCCAATGCACAGCAGACCGGCCGCATGACGTATGACGACGTCATCATGAAGACCGTGGGCACGCTCGCCATGGTCCTGGCAGGTGCCGCGCTCGGCTGGATCTTCCCGGTCCTCATGTGGCCCGGCGTGATCATCGGCCTCGTTCTGGGCTTGGTCAACTCCTTCAAGAAGCAGCCGTCGCCGGCGTTGATCCTTTGCTATGCCGCGTTTGAAGGCATGTTCCTAGGCGGCATCTCCAAGCTCCTTGAAGGCATGTACCCCGGCATCGTGGTCCAGGCCGTCATCGGGACACTGAGCGTGTTCGCCGTGACCCTGGTCCTGTTCCGCAACGCCAAGGTCCGCGCCACGCCGAAGATGACACGTTTCTTCATGATCGCACTTGGCGGGTATGCACTGTTCTCGTTGATCAACCTGGGTCTGATGATGTTCGGTGCCACCAGCAACCCGTGGGGCCTGCGCGGCATGGACATCCCCGGCACGAGCATTCCCTTTGGCTTCGTCCTGGGCCTGCTGGCGATCGGCCTGGCCGCGTTCTCGCTAATCGTGGACTTCACCTCCATTGAAAAGGGCGTCCAAAACGGGCTGCCCGCCAAGTACTCTTGGACGGCCGCCTTTGGCCTGACAGTGACGCTCGTATGGCTCTACGTGGAGATCCTGCGCCTGCTGGCCATTCTCCGCGGCAACGACTAGACCCGCGAACAGGCAACAACAGCTCCACCGCCCGCCCTGCAACTGCATAACCAACTGCATCACGGACGTAACTTTCGGATAGTTTGCCTTCCGGATTAGTCTGCCGCCGCGCCACGACAGAAAGTAATCCATGAACGTCTCCCCGCTTATTTGGGGCATTACCATTGTTGTCATTCTCGCCCTGCTGGCCTTTGACTACTTCTTCCACATCCGCAAGGCACACGTGCCCACGCTGCGCGAGGCCGCCATCTGGTCCTCCATCTATGTGGGGCTCGCCGTCGTTTTCGGCATCGTTGTTTTCGTCTTCGGCGGATCCACCATGGGTGGGGAATACTTTGCCGGTTACATCACCGAAAAGGCCCTCAGCGTTGACAACCTCTTTGTCTTCCTGGTCATCATGGCCAGCTTCAAGGTTCCCCGCGAAGACCAGCAGAAAGTGTTGCTCTTCGGCATCGTCTTTGCCCTGATCGCCCGCACCGGCTTCATTTTCGCCGGCGCCGCGCTCATCAACACCTGGTCCTGGATGTTCTACATCTTCGGCATCATCCTCCTGGTCACGGCAGGGAACCTGCTCAAGGAGGAGGACAGCGAGGGCGATGATGCGGATAATTTCATCATCAAGCTGGCAAAGCGCTTCCTGCACACCTCCGAGCACTACGACGGCGACAAGCTGTTCACGGTGGTCAACGGCAAGAAGGCCCTGACGCCCATGCTGCTGGTCATGGTGGCCATTGGCGGCACCGACCTGCTCTTCGCCCTAGACTCGATTCCGGCGATCTTTGGGCTCACCCAAAATGTTTACATCGTCTTTACCGCCACCGCGTTCTCCCTGATGGGCCTGCGCCAGCTGTACTTCCTCCTTGACGGCCTGCTGGATCGGTTGATCTACCTGTCCTACGGCCTGGCCGCCATCCTTGCCTTCATTGGCGTCAAGCTGGTGCTGCACGCCCTGCACGAGAACAACCTGCCGTTCATCAACGGCGGCGAGCACATCAACGTGGTTGAGATCAGCACCGGGCTGTCGCTGACCGTGATCATCGGCGTCCTGGCCATCACCGTCCTTGCCTCCCTGGTGAGCAAGTCCGGCAAGGCCCAGACGGCGCTCAACAATGCCCGGCGCCATGCCGAAAACTATCTGGACCTGGGGTACACGGCTGATCAAGGCGAGCGTGAACGGATCTACGGCATGCTCATGGAAGAGGAACAGCAGATCCAGGGCATGACAGAAAAGCACCGGAACAAGCACAAGGACGCCGGGGAAATTCGCGAGCAGCTTGCGCTGGCGCACCGGCGGCACGAGGAGTACCTGGGCCGGTAGCCGGCGGCCCACCCTTCTTCTGAAAAAAAGTAAGACGCACTAGTTGCTGATTCCGCAAGGTTTTTCAGCAGCTAGTGCGTCTTACTTTTTTCAGAAGAACGACGGCGTATCCGCCCTCCCGTCAACCGACCCGGCGGGCGCCCTGCGCGGGCGAGACGGCGAAGATGTCCGGGGCCGTGAAGCCGGCGCCGGCAAAGGCGCGTACGACGGCGTCGCGCACCTTGGCCTCTTCGGCCACCGGGATGAGCGCAATGGCCGAGCCGCCGAAGCCGCCTCCGGTCATTCGCGCCCCCAGTGCGCCGTTGGCCAGCGCAGTGTCCACGGCGAGGTCCAGTTCGGGGCAGGAGATTTCAAAGTCGTCGCGCATGGAGGCATGGCTGGCGGTGAGGAGCGCGCCAATGGCGGAGGGCCCGGCGTCGGCCAGGACGGCCACCGTGTCCAGGACGCGCCGGTCCTCGGTGACAATGTGCCGCACGCGGCGAAAGGTCTCGGAGTCCAGCAGGCCGGCAGCCTCCGGCAGTTCAGCCTCGGTGACGTCGCGCAGCGCCTGCACGCCCAGCACCTCAGCGCCCAGCTCGCAGGACGCGCGGCGTGCGGCATATCCGCCGGTGGCGTGCGCATGCGAGACCTTCGTGTCCACCACCAGGACCACCAGTCCCTCGGCGGCCAGGTCCAGCGGCACCGGCTTGGATTCCTGGGTGCGGCAGTCCAGGAAGACGGCGTGGCCGTCAGTGGACAGCAGCGAGGCCGACTGGTCCAGGATGCCCGTGGGCGCCCCGACCACCTCATTCTCGGCCCGCTGGCCCACCAGCACCAGCTCGTTGGCAGTCAGCCCGGCGCCGCACAAGTCGTTGAAGGCCGACGCCACGGCGCACTCTATGGCTGCCGAGGAGGACAAGCCCGCGCCTGTTGGCACCGTGGAGTGCAGGAACAGGTCGAAGCCGCCGATTTCCACGCCCATCTGGCGCAGCACCCACACCACGCCCAGGGGATAGGCCGTCCAGCCGCGCATGGTGCCGTGGGACAGCGTGGTGAGGTCAACGGCAACCACGCCCTGGTCGCCGTAGCTGGAGAACAGCCGGGCGGTTTTGTCGTCGCGGAGGCGGACGGCCACTGCGGCGGAGCGGTCAATGGCAAACGGGAGCACAAAGCCTTCGTTGTAATCCGTGTGCTCGCCAATGAGGTTGACGCGTCCGGGTGCGGTCCAGACACCGTCCGGCGCCGCTCCGAAGATGTCCGTAAACCGTGCGGAAACCTCTTCGGGACTCAGTGCCCCGGGAGCCGGGCCGGCGGGAGCCGCGGGTTGGGTCGTTGTTGTTTCGGGTGCCGGGAATTCAGGCTGCCGGGGTTCGGTCATGAGATGGCGGCTTTCTGCGCGGATGCGGTGGCAGCTGTGGCGGCGGGCCGGGGTTCGGCCGAGGTTGCCCGCAGCACGGCAGCGGTCTGTTCCGGGGTGGTGTCGTTAATGAAGGCGCCCATGGCGGCCTCTGAGCCGGCCAGGAACTTCAGCTTGTCGGCAGCCCTGCGCGGGGAGGTCAGCTCCAGGTGGAAGCGACCGGCGGGGCGCAGCAGGGAATCCAGCGGTGCCTGATGCCAGGCAGAAATGTAAGGGGTGGGCGTGCCGTACAGGTTGTCCAGGCGGCGCAGGACGTCCAGGTACATGGCAGCGAGCTCGTCGCGTTCGGCATCGTTGAGCGCAGCGAAGTCCGGCACATGCCGGTGTGGGGTGATGTGGATTTCCAGCGGCATGTGCGCGGCAAAGGGCACATAGGCACTAAAGTACTCGCCCTGGGCGATCATCCGCTCGCCCGATTCGGACTCCTGCGCCACAATGGTGCCCAGCAGGGTCTCGCGGCCGCCGCTGGCCTGGAGGTGGGACAAGGCCGCTGCGGCCATGACGGCGCTGCGCGGGGGAACATAGGAATAGGCGTAGATCTGACCGTGCGGGTGGTGCAGCGTCACGCCGATGTCCTGGCCGCGGTTTTCAAACGGGAATACCTGCTTGATGCCGGGCAACGCACTCAGCGCCTCAGTGCGGTGTGCCCACGCGTCAATGACGGTGCGGGCACGCTCAGTGGAAAGTCCGCCAAAGGATCCCGTGTGTTCCGGAGTGAAGGCCACCACTTCGCAACGGCCAAAGGCGCGTCCTTTGGTGCCCCACGTCGGGTTTTCCGGCACCAGGCCCACGGCGGGCCCCAGCGAGGGAAAGCGGTTTTCAAACACTGCCACGTCATAGCCGGAGTCTGGAATTTCCGAGAGATTGGCGCCGGTGGTCGGGCACAGCGGGCACTGGTCCGCCGGGGGCAGGTAGGTGCGGGTCTGGCGGTGGGCGGCGATGGCCACCCAGTCGCCGGTCAGCGCGTCAAAGCGCAGCTCGCCGGTGTTGTCCCCGCTCCGGGGGTCCAGCGGACGGGTGTCCACGGCCGTGTGGCTGTGGGCGGTGGCGCCGTCGTCGAAGTAGATCAGCTCGCGGCCGTCGGCCAGGCGGGTGCTTGTGGGAATGGTCATGAGGACTTCCTGGTCGAATTCCTGGCGGGCCCGGGCCTGGGGTCGGCGGCGGGTGCCACCGTGAACGTGGGCACGCGGGAGGCGAACATTTCGCGCGTGGCCGCACTGGCGCCGTCGTCCGTGATGAGCGTGTCCACGGCGGAGAGCGGGGCAATGGTGGCCAGCGAACGGACCTGGAACTTGGTGCTGTCGGCGAGGACCACCAGGCGTCCGGTTGATTCGATGAAGGCGGCGTTGGTCTCCGCCTCCAACTGGTTGGGGCTGGTCAGCCCGCGTTCGGCATCAAGGCCGTGCACGCCCATGAAGCAGAGGTCGGTGTTCAGGCTGTGCAGGGCCAGGCGCGCCACCGGTCCCACCAGGGCCTCCGACGGCGTGCGTTCCCCGCCGGTGACAATGACCGTGCAGGAGGAATTGCCCTGCTGGCGGTACAGCAGCTCGGCGACCTTCAGCGAGTTGGTGACCACCGTCAGCTCCCGCAGCTGTTCAAGGACGGCGGCCAGGTGAACGGCCAGCTGGTAGGTGGTGGTGCCGCCCGTCAGGGCCAGGGTCATGCCCGGCTTGATCAGCTTCAGGGCCGCGCCGGCGATGGCCAGTTTCGCGTCAAGTTCCTTGTCAGCGTTGAGCAGGAAGCCCGGTTCCAGGGCGCTGAGCCGGGCCAGCCGCATGGCGCCCCCGTGGATCTTGCGGGCCAGCCCGTTCGCATCCAGCGCCTCGATGTCGCGCCGGATGGTCATCTCGCTGACGTTCAGGGTGGCGGCAATATCCGCCACCCGCACCGCCTCATGGAGTTGGAGCTCCTTCAGGATGCGCGCCTGGCGTTCCGGTGCCAACATGGAAGACCCCTGCCCTCTGGCCTCGGCAATGGCGAGGACGTAAAAAACAATACTTTCAAACAAAATCTTACATTATTTGCGCCGCTCCGGCGACAATGCCAGCCGGATGTAGCGGTTTTGCCGCACGGCAGCCTGTAACGTTGGCCTATGACTAACCCCACAGCCCGTGCGGCATCCGGTCCGCAGTTCACACTGCGCCGCAACGATGCCACGGCCGTCATTGCCTCGCTGGCTGCCGGCCTGCGCCACTACGACCGCTCGGGCGTGGCGTTGGTGGAAGGCTACGGTGCCGGCGAGACCGCCCCGGGAGCCGCCGGCATCACGCTGGCACCCTTTGCCAACCGTGTGGAGGGCGGCCGGTGGGAGCTGGACGGCAAGGCCCAGCAGCTGGACATCACCGAGGTCCCGCGCAACAACGCCATCCACGGCCTGCTGCGCAACACCGGCTATGCCGCGCTGGAATCATCGGAGCACCACGTTTTGCTGGAAGCCGTCATCTACCCGCAGCACGGCTACCCGTTCCTGGCCCGACACCAGGTACGCTACGGGCTCACCGCCGACGGCGCCCTGAGGGTTGCCCAAACCCTCATCAACGATTCCCCAAAGCCGGCACCCTTTGTGCTGGGCGCGCACCCGTACTTCCGGCTGGGAGACACCCCCGCCGAACAGCTCACCGTCACGGTGCATGCCGGGAGCTACCTCGCCGCCAACGACCGCATGATCCCCACTGACACCTTGCCGGTGGAGGGGATATACGACCTCCGGCGCGGACGCCTGCTGCCCGAGGTCCAGATGGACACGGCATTCACCGCACTCGGGTTTGGCGGCACCGCCGCGGACGACGGCGTTGCCCGCCAGACGCTTTCGGCCCCCGACGGGCGCAGCGTGAGCTTGTGGCACGACCGTTCCGTCAGCTTCGTGCACGTGTTCATCACCTCGGATTTTCCGGGGCGGCCACTGGCCGTCGCCCTGGAGCCAATGACGGGTCCGGCGAATGCCTTCAACTCCGGCGACGGCCTCAAATGGCTGGCGCCGGGGGAGCGGTTCACCATGAACTGGGGCGTCGACTCGGAGCTGTAGGGCGTCCGCGCCGCGCCTGTCGTGGACCTCGTTTTACGTATTTTTGCCGCATGGGGAATTATTGGTCTATGACGCCAATGCAGCAGCAACCAGAGCGCCCCTTTCAGGCTGGGCAGTCCGTGGTCCCGTTCGGCATGCAGGTGGCTGGCGCGTGGGCCTGGCGGGTCGGCCTGGTCCTGGTGGTCTCGGCGATGCTGTTGTGGCTGCTGGCCCAGGTGAGCGTGCTGGTCATCCCGCTCATGGTGGCGGCTCTTTTTGGTGCGTTGCTGCGGCCCGTGGTCAACAAGCTGCGCGCGATTGGCCTGCCTCAATGGCTGGCCGTTGGCGGCACGCTGGTGGGCCTGATCGTGGTGGTGTTTGGTGGGCTGTTCCTGGTGGGACGCCAGATGATCTCCGGCATTGCGGATCTGAGCAGGCAGGCCGTCACAGGCCTGATCCAGATTCAGGATTGGCTGACGTCAGGCCCGTTGGGCCTGAGCAACGACCAGATCGACAAATACCTGCACGAGGCCCTCGACGCCCTGCAAAACAACAGCAGCGCCATCCTCTCCAGTGCGCTGGGCATCGGCACTGGCTTTGGCCATTTTGCCATCGGGCTCCTGCTGACGGTGTTCATTTTGATCTTCTTCCTCCTTGAAGGGGAGAACATCTGGGCCTTCATGGTCCGCTTCTTTCCCCGCCGTGCCCGCCCCGCGATCGATGGCGCCGGTCTCCGCGGCTGGCTGTCGCTGGGCAACTACGTGCGCGTGCAGATCCTGGTTGCCGCCGTGGACGCCGTGGGCATTGGCGCCGGCGCCGCCATCATCCAGGTTCCGCTGGCCCTGCCGCTGGGCGTTCTGGTCTTCGTGGGGTCGTTCATCCCCGTGGTCGGTGCGCTTGTCACGGGAGCCGTGGCCGTGCTGCTGGCCCTGGTCGCCAACGGCTGGGTGAACGCCCTGATCATGTTGGGCATTGTCCTGCTCGTCCAGCAGCTGGAGAGCCACCTGCTCCAACCGTTCATCATGGGCCGGGCGGTGTCCCTGCACCCCGTCGCCGTCATCCTGGCCGTGGCCGCGGGCTCCTCCATCGCAGGGATCCTTGGTGCCTTGTTCGCGGTGCCGCTGCTGGCCGTTGCCAATTCCTTCATCCGCTACATTGCCGGACGCGGCTGGGACAACGATCCCAACCTTCCCGACATATACGGCCTGCCGCATGATCCACCGGCAGGCACGACGCCGGATGGCCCCCTTGCGCCGGGGCCGGACGCGCCGGGGCCGGACGCGGCTCCGGTACCAGGGGGGACGCGCGCCCGGGCCATGCAGGAAGGTGCGGCCGACGGCGCAACGGAAGGGACGGCGTCGTCCGGACCTGCTGTGGCCACGCAGCCATAGGCCGGCTGCCACAATTTTTCCCCGCAACAACGAAGAAAGAGAACAGTATCGTGAACGCAAGCAGCGAGTTGCCCGTAACCCTTGCCGATGTTGAAGCCGCACGGGAGCTGCTGAAGGAAATTATTGCTCTCACCCCCATTGAAAGTTCCCGGGCGCTGGGCAGGATGACGGGCTCGGAAGTGTTCCTCAAGTGCGAGAACCTGCAGCGGGCCGGCTCGTTCAAGGTGCGCGGGGCGTATGTGCGCATGGCGCGGCTGTCGCCCGAGGAGCGCGCCCGCGGCGTGGTGGCGGCCTCGGCAGGCAACCATGCGCAGGGCGTGGCCGTCGCCGCGAAGGCGCTGGGCATCAAGGCCCGCATCTACATGCCCGTGGGCGTGGCGCTGCCCAAGCTGGCGGCCACCCGCGGCCACGGCGCGGAAGTGGTGCTGCACGGCTACAACGTGGACGAGTCGCTGGCCGAGGCCGAACGCTTCGCCAATGAATCCGGCGCGGTGTTTGTGCACCCTTTCAACAACGTGGACGTCGTCTCGGGCCAGGGCACCATCGGCCTGGAGATCCTGGAGCAGGTGCCCAACGTGGACACCATCATCATGGGTGTTGGCGGCGGCGGCCTGCTTGCCGGGGTGGCCGTGGCCGTGAAGGCCCGTGCCAAGGAGCTGGGCCGGGAGATCCGGGTCATCGGCGTGCAGGCGGAAAATGCGGCCGCCTACCCTCCTTCCCTGGCCGCCGATGCCCTGGTGCCGCTTAAGAGGGTCTCCACCATGGCCGACGGCATCGCCGTGGGCCGTCCGGGCCAGCTGCCGTTTTCCATCATCCGCGAACTGGTCGACGACGTCATCACCGTCAGCGAGGATTCGCTGGCCCGTGCCCTGATCTTCCTGCTGGAACGGGCCAAGATGGTGGTGGAGCCGGCCGGTGCCGTGGGCGTTGCGGCGCTCATGGAAGGCAAGATTGAGAACCCCGGCACCACGGCCGTGATCCTCTCCGGCGGAAACATCGACCCCATGCTCATGCTCAAGGTCATCCAGCGGGGCTTGGCAGCGGCAGGACGCTTCATGACGGTGCGCATGATGCTCAACGACCGGCCCGGTTCGCTGGCCACGATCTCGCGCATCATCGCCGAGAACGACGCCAATGTCACCGGCGTGGACCACACCCGCGTGGGCGGCTCCATCTCGATGGGCGATGTGTCCATCACCGTCAATCTGGAAACCAAGGGGCACGAACACTGCGAGCTGGTTCTGACGGCCCTGCGGGCGGAGGGCTTCCAGCCGATCGTGGTCCACTAAAAGGGCTCTTTAAGCAACTGTGTCGCAGTTGTTGCTGGAGTTCCGTGGAATTCCAGCAACAACTGCGACACAGTTGGTGAAGAGGTCAGCTCTGGTACGGCTTGGCGGAGAGAATCTCGACGTCGATTGTCTTGCCATTTGGTGCAACGTAGCTGAGCTTGTCGCCAATCTTGTGGCCCATGATGGCCTTGCCCAGGGGGGAGCGTTCACTGAAGACCTCCATGTCCCCGGCGCCCACTTCACGGCTGCCGAGAAGGAAGGTCGTATTGTCGCCGGCGATCGTGGCGCCAACCACCATGCCCTGTTCCACAATGCCGTCGTCGGCGGGGGCCTCGCCCACATGGGCGCTGCGAAGGAGCTCGCTCAGCTGGCGGATGCGGGCCTCGATCTTGCCCTGCTCGTCCTTGGCGGCATGGTAGCCGCCGTTCTCCTTCAGGTCGCCCTCGGAGCGGGCCTGCTCGATCTTGCTGACGATTTCTGCACGGCCGGGCCCGGAAAGCTGAGTCAGCTCTGTCTGGAGACGGTCAAAGGCTTCCTGGGTCAGCCAGGCAGCGGACGCACTGTTAATGGTAGGCACGGAGTTCTCCTCGAAGGTACATAAAAGCAAAGACCCCGCCAACGGTGGTTCCAATGGTGATCCACAGCTGGTGTGCCCATCGGGCGACGGTCACCATCCATGCGCGGAAAACCACGGTAGTCCAAGCGGGGTGAAGATAATAATGACAAGTTTAGTCAATAAGACGGATAAACCCAAGAATCGGGTGTTTGCGTGTTACGGCTGCCGCACAATCCAGCAATCTTCGACGACGCCGGTCACCGCGAGGGAGTCCGTCCGCACCTCGCCGCGCACCGTCGTCGTCCGTCCGGAATCGACGCCGGCGCCCGTGCCGTTGGGACCGATGGTGATCACGTTATAGCCCACCACGGCGTAGGAGGAGTTCAGCGCCTGCAGTGCGCACTTGGCGGTGGCGGCAGGGTCCTTGGTCACTGCCACGTCCACCGTGGACAGTGTGGGATCGACCACATTGTAGCTGATCAGCTTGTTCGAGATCCCCGTGTTGTTGCCCACAGTGACCCACAAAATCCAGGTGACTGCCAGGACTCCCACCACGGCAAGGACAATTATCCTTCGCGTTTTGGACAGCGTCCGCTTGGGGGTGCCGTATCGATTGGCTACGCTGGTAGCTGCGGGAGATTCAGAATTTGTCACTGCATCCACTGGTGTCTTGATCCGCGGCTGGGCCGGGGGCTGGCCGCCCATGCATGGGCGTTAAGGACAGTATGAGTTTAGCGTTTATTCCTGCACACGTTTTTCGCCCACACTGCACTAAGAATCGAAGGTAGCCAACGTGACCATCAATGAGGGGCATACTGCCGAACCACTTCGCCTGTTGGCCGTGCATGCCCATCCCGATGACGAAGCCAGCAAGGGTGCGGCCACGATGGCTTCCTACGTGGCTGCCGGTGCCCGCGTCATGGTGGCCACGTGCACGGGCGGCGAACGCGGCGACATTCAAAACGCGGCCATGGTCGGGGACGCCCATTCCGCCCGCGACATGGCCGGTGCCCGGCGGCTCGAGATGGCCCGTGCTGCCAAGGTACTGGGCATCGAGCACCAGTGGCTGGGCTTCGCCGATTCGGGCCTGCCCGAGGGCGACCCCCTGCCGGCGCTGCCCGACAATTGCTTCGCGCTGAAGCCGCTGGAGATCGCTGCCGCCCCGTTGGTCCGCCTGATGCGCCGTTTCCGCCCGCACGTGGTCGTCTCCTATGACGAAAACGGCGGCTACCCGCACCCTGACCACATCATGGCGCACAAGGTGGCCGTGGAAGCCTTCCATGCAGCCGGGGACCCGGGGAAGTATCCGGGCACGGGGGAGGCGTGGGAGCCGCAAAAGCTGTACTACGACCTCGCGTTCAATCCCCAGCGTTTCCGCGCCCTGCACTTTGCCCTTCAGGAAGCAGGTCTGGCGTCGCCGTACGCGCAGCGTCTCGCGGCGTGGCTGGAGGCTGACACGGAAGGCCACACCCCTCCGGCGGGCAGCCACCCGACCACGACGCAGGTTGACTGCGGCGAGTTCTTTGAGAAGCGCGACGACGCCCTGCGTGCCCATGCCACGCAGGTGGACCCAGACGGCTTCTTCTTTGCCGTCAGCCCGGAGATGCAACGCAAGGTGTGGCCGTGGGAGGACTATTCGCTCATCGAATCCCGCGTTCCCACCTCCGTGCCCGAAAACGACCTGTTTGCTGGCCTACGATAGACAGTGGACGTTTCCCGCAGCGCGCCAAGCCTTCCGGGGATGAAACGAAAGACGAATTGTGCACTCATTGTTTTTGCTCGCCGCCACCACTCCTCCGCCAAGCCCGGCGGTGCCGACCCTGCGCGCGGGACTGACCGATGACCAGATCGGCCCGGGCTTCCTGGGCTTTCTGGCCATGGCATTCATTGTGGTGATCATGTTTTTCCTGATCCGCGACATGGTCAAGCGGATCCGCCGCGTCCGCTACCGCTCCCAGGTCCAGGAGGCTGCCATGGGCGGTTCCCATGGCCCGGACGCCGAATACCTGGCCATTCCCATCGTGAGGGACGACGCCGGCCGTTCCGCAAGTGCGACCGGCAGCGACACCTTGGAACAGCAGGACCCGGAAGCGCCGGAGCCGGACACCGACAAGAAATAAGGCAACAGCTAAGGGGCACCCATGAATCGGCTGGCCGGCGAACCAAGCGCGTACCTGCGCCAACATGCCGGAAATCCGGTCGACTGGCAGCCCTTTGATGACGCGGCCTTCGCCGAAGCACGCGAGCGGAATGTTCCGGTATTCCTTTCCGTGGGCTACGCCGCGTGCCACTGGTGCCATGTCATGGCCGGTGAATCCTTTGAAGACCCGGCCATCGGGGCCTACCTGCGGGAGCACTTTGTTGCCATCAAGGTGGACCGCGAGGAACGTCCCGACGTGGACGATGCGTATATGGCGGCGACCCAGGCCCTGAGCGGCCAGGGCGGCTGGCCCATGAGTGTTTTCCTGACCCCGTCGGGCCAGGCTTTTTTTGCGGGAACCTATTTCCCGCCGCAGCCGGTCTCCGGACGCCCGTCCTTCAGGCAGGTCCTGGAGGCGGTGGTCGAGGCCTGGACACAGCGTCCCGAGGAAGTCCTGGCCACTGCCGGTGCCGTGGCGGCTGCGCTGGCCGATCCGGTGTGGCGGATTCGCACGGACGGTGCTGCCGCCGATGGTGTAGCCGCCCCTCCGGGCGGTGCTGCCTCCCCCCACGGGGCTGATTCCGGCAGCGCGGCTGTGACCGGTGGCGGCGTTTCGCTGGAGGCCCCGGCTGTCTCGGACTGGGCCCGGTCCCTTTTCGTCTCCGCGGTGGGCGCTGTCAACGCCATGGCCGACGCTGAAGACCGGACCCACGGCGGACTGGGCACGGCCCCCAAGTTCCCGCCCACGCCCGGGCTGGAGTTCCTGATCAGGCACGCGGCCGGCGAGGGGGATTCCTCCCGCTCGGCATTTGGCCTGGCCGGGCGGACGCTTGGCGCCATGGTGAATTCAGCACTTTTTGACCAGGTCGGAGGCGGCTTTGCCCGCTACAGCGTCACGGCCGACTGGGCCCAGCCCCACTACGAGAAGATGCTATACGACAACGCCGGCCTGCTGCGCATTTTGGTGCATTGGGTGCGGCTGGCGGAGGCGCGGCCGGAAGCACTTGAGTCGCTGTACGCAGCGGGGCCCGCCGGGCCGGTCCACCACATCCACGACACCACCAGGCCCGTGCCGCTGTCGCTTGCCGATGCCCGGAGAGCGGCGGAAGGGACCGTTGGCTGGCTGACGGAGGAGCTGCTCCTTCCCAGTGGGGCATTTGCCTCGTCGCTGGACGCCGACACCGTCATTGACGGGGTCCACCACGAGGGTCTCAGCTACCACTGGACGCGCCGGCAGCTGCAACGCGCGGGAGGCGGGGATGGCGCGGAAGCCGTGTCCGTCGTCGCGCACCTCATGGGCATCCCCGTTGCGGGCGCGGCACCACTGCACCCCGGCCGGGCGCTGGCCCAGGACGAGCGTGCTGCGTGGGAGCGTCTGCTTCCGGGCCTTCGGGAACAGCGGGCTGCGCGGGTGATGCCCGCCCGGGACGACAAAGTGGTGGCATCCTGGAACGGAATGCTCCTGGCGGCGCTGGCGGAGGCTGCCATGGTGCTGGGGAAGCCAGACTGGCTGGTCCACGCCGTCGGGCTGGGAGAGTATTTGCGCAGGGTGCACTGGGACGGCGAGGTGCTGCGCCGGGTTTCACATGAGGGCCGGGCGAGGGGCATCGAGGGGCTGCTGGAGGATTATGCGGCGTGCGCCGATGGCTATTTTGCGCTCTACGCGGCAACAGGCGACGGACAGTGGTTTGACTTTGCCGCCGAGCTGCTGACGGCCGCGCAACGGTTTGTTCAGGACGGCACGGTCTTCAACAGTGCCGGCGGTTCAGCGGCGGTGGGTGGTGCCCCCGCCGGTGCCCGGTATGCCGACCCGTTCGACAACGCGACGGCCGGCCCCGTGGCCCTGCTGGCTGGTTCACTGGTCACCTTCGCTGCGTATACGGGCTCCACGGAGCGCCGGGTGCTGGCAGAAAACCTGCTGGGGACGTTGCCGGACCTGGCCAGGCGCGCGCCGCGTTCCGCCGGCGGGTTGCTGTCCGTGGCCCAGGCCATGACGGCCGGGCCCGTGGAAACGGCCATTGTTGGCGCGCCAGGTCCCGGCCGCGACGCGCTGGCCCGGCGGGCGTGGGCAGCGCCGTCGCCGGGCATGGTGATCGCTGTCTGGGATGGTATGGGTGCTGCCCCCCTGCCCTTGCTTGAGGGCCGTTCCCTGAAGGACGACGCCGGCACCGACGTACCGCCGTTGGCTTACGTGTGCCGGAACATGGTGTGCGCCCGCCCGGTCACGACAGTCGGGGAACTCGGCCGGCTGCTCTGAGCGGCCGCGTCGGGGCATAGTGACGCTATTCTGTGGGAGCGTCGGTGCGTGGCGGAGTTAGCCGAAAACCACAAGGACGGCTGCCGCAAAATGTGACGCGAAACCGAGAACTGTCAAGGCGTGAAACAGCTCGTGGAAACCAAAATGCCGGACGCTGAAATTGGGCCTCTTGATGCCGTAAACGACGGCCCCTGCAATGTAGAACACCCCGCCCAGGCAGATCAGCAGGGTTGGCAGCACTCCGGCGGCCCAAAATTGGGGCAGGAAGAACAAAGCCGTGATGCCCAGCAGTACGTAGATGGGAACGTACAGCCACCGGGGGGCGCCGACCCACAGCACGCGGAACAGTACTCCCAGGACCGCCCCGGTCCAGATCAGCCACAGCAGCAGGGTGGCCGTGGGTCGCGGCAGCATCAGGGCAGACAATGGCGTATAGGAGCCTGCTATGACCAGCATGATGTTGCTGTGGTCCAGCCGCTTCAACACCCTCTTGGTCTGGGGCTGCCAGTCAAAGCGGTGATATAGCGCGCTTGTACCAAAAAGCAATACCCCGGTGAAGGCGTAGATCGCAGTGGTGACCTTGGCCGTCGCGCCCGGGGCCAGCACCACCAGGATGGTCCCGGCAATCAAAACCAGCGGGGCCGTTCCCGCATGCAACCAACCCCGCCAGCTGGGCTTTGGTTCTAGAAATAGAGGGGACGTCATGATCAAAAGCATAGTAGCCCTGGCCGGAAGTTACTGCCGGGTAATATGGGGGGGGGGTGGCGGCCTGTCCGCAAATTCTGGCACCGGCAGGTACCCTAGGACTAGCAAGTTTCCCCGGCCGCCTGGCCACGATCCGGAAGGTCTGGCGCACTCCCATGCATTTGTTCTCCGGGCCCTTTCGCCAGCCGAAACTGCTGTACAACTATTACGAGCGCAGGCTCGGCAGGTCCTTGGACCTGAGCAGCGTCCCCCGCCACATCGGCGTCATGGTGGACGGCAACCGCCGCTGGGCCAGGCAGTTCAACGCCCCCACCGGCCAGGGCCACCAGGCCGGTGCGGACAAGATCCTGGAATTCCTGGGCTGGTGCCAGGACCTGGGCATCAAGGTGGTCACGCTCTACATGCTCTCCACGGACAACATGAGCCGTTCGCCCGAGGAACTCGACGAGCTCATGGGCATCATCGCCAACACCCTTGACCTGCTCGACGCCGACGCTGACATCAGTGTCCACGCCATGGGCGCCCCGGAACTGCTCCCTGACTACCTGGCGCAGCGGCTGTCCTCACTGACCACCCGGGTGCCGGCCAAGGAGCGCATCCACGTCAACCTGGCCATCGGCTACGGTGGCCGCCGTGAAATTGTCGACGCCGTCCGCGAGCTCCTGCACGACGCCGACACCGAGGGGCGCACCATGGCGGACGTGGCGGACAGCCTGACCGTGGACGACATCTCAAAGTTCCTCTACACCCGCGGCCAGCCGGACCCGGACCTTGTCATCAGGACCTCGGGCGAGCAGCGGCTCTCGGGCTTTCTCATGTGGCAAAGCGCCTACAGCGAGTTTTACTTTTGCGAGGCCCTCTGGCCGGCCTTTCGTCGGATCGACTTCCTGCGCGCCCTGCGGGACTATGCCGGCCGCAGCCGGCGGTTCGGCAGCTAGCCAAAAGCTGGCCGGGGTACAGCATGCATAGTCACCACAGAAATGAAATCATCATGGCCGGTGCCTTGTCGTTGGCCGCCGGTTTCGTTGACGCGGTTGGCTTCATCCACTTGGGCGGCTACTTCGTCTCCTTCATGAGCGGCAACTCCACCCGCGCGGGGGCCGCACTGGCCGAGGGCAACCCGCTGGGCTTCATGTTGGCGATGGGACTGGTGGCCGCATTCACGGCCGGAGTCATCTCCGCGTCGATCCTGCGGCGCCTGGTTCCGTTCCGCAAGCGGATGTGGGTGTTGCTGTACGTGACGGCGGCACTGGGGCTCGCCGTCGTACTGTTTGACCTGAACGTGGCAGTGTGGCTGGCGCCGCCCGTCATGGCGCTGGCCATGGGCGCGCTAAACGTGATCTTTGAGCGCGATGGCGAGGTCAGCATTGGCCTGACCTACATGACCGGCACCCTGGTGAAGATGGGCCAGCAGATGGCGGCCGCCCTGACCGGCGGCAACCGGCTGGGCTGGGTGCGCTACCTGTTTCTGTGGCTGTCGCTGACCCTGGGCTCGATCGTGGGCGGGTTCGCCTACTTCGCCCTCAACCTCAATGCCCTGTGGGTGTCCGTGGGCATTTTCGTGGTGGTCCTGGCTTTCAATGCCCGCTCACGGGTGCCGGAAAACGCGTAGCCCAACTGTTCATGCCAAGTTCAGCACCGCGTTGCGCGTGGCTCACCAGTTCCTCCCCGCGACGCGGGTACTTTGGCAGTAACGGAGGGCAACTCCGCTCGCCGTACCTATTGAATTCCGGGTGCACCGCCAGCCCGGAAAGGCTGGAGCCGACGTGGTTGAGACGATGAAACTCGAACAGCACGCACCGGATGCTGCGCCCACCGATTTGCGCAGTTACGTCATTGACACATCTGTGCTTCTTTCGGATCCCCGGGCAATCCTGCGGTTTGCCGAGCATGAGGTGATTGTGCCGATCGTGGTGATTTCCGAGTTGGAATCCAAGCGCCATGACCCCGAGCTGGGCTACTTTGCCCGCACGGCTTTGCGGCTGCTGGACGAGCTGCGTGAAAAGCACGGTGGCCTGGCCAATCCCATTCCCCTGGGGGACGACGGCGGGACCTTCCGTGTGGAGCTCAACCACGTTTCCGCGCAGGTGCTTCCGGCGGGCATCCGCGGCTCGGACAACGACTCCCGCATCCTGGCCGTTGCCATGAACCTGGCCAATGAGGGCAGGAACGTGACCGTGGTGTCCAAGGATGTGCCCATGCGGGTGAAGGCCTCCGCCATGGGCCTGGCGGCGGACGAATACCGCAACGAACTGGTCAGGGACTCCGGCTGGACCGGCGTCGCCGAGCTGGACGCCACCGAGGAGGAGATGGCGGCACTCTACAACCACGAGCCTGTGGCCATCCCCGAAGCGGCCATTCTTCCCGTGAACACCTCGCTGGTGCTGACCAGCAACCGCGGATCTGCCCTGGGCCGGGTTGGTGCCGACCAGCAGGTACGCCTCGTCAAGGGGGACCGCGAGGTGTTTGGGCTGCACGGGCGTTCCGCCGAGCAGCGGCTGGCCCTGGACCTGCTCATGGACCCGGAAGTCGGCATCGTCTCCCTGGGCGGCCGCGCCGGCACAGGGAAGAGCGCACTGGCATTGTGCGCCGGGCTGGAGGCCGTGCTCGAGCGCAACGAGCACCGCAAGGTGGTCGTCTTCCGTCCGCTCTACGCGGTGGGCGGGCAGGAACTCGGCTTCCTGCCCGGCTCCGAGGGCGAGAAGATGAACCCGTGGGCGCAGGCCGTCTTTGACACGCTGGGTTCAGTGGTGAGCGACCGCGTCATGGACGAGATCATGGAGCGCGGCCTGCTCGAGGTCCTGCCCCTCACGCACATCCGCGGCCGCTCGCTGCATGACTCGTTCGTGATCGTCGACGAGGCCCAGTCGCTGGAGAAGAACGTGCTGCTGACGGTCATGAGCCGCATCGGCCAAAACTCCAAGATTGTCCTCACCCACGACGTCGCCCAGCGTGACAACCTCCGCGTCGGCCGCCACGACGGAATTGCCGCTGTCGTCGAAACGCTCAAGGGGCACCCGCTCTTTGGACACGTCACCCTGACCCGCTCCGAGCGTTCACCCATCGCGGCGCTGGTGACGGAGATGCTGGAGCGCGCCGAAATCTAGCGTTTCGCATCGCGGACGATGCCGGCCGTCCCGTTCGCGGGGTGGCCGGTGTCGCGCTTGGGTCGTTGGCCCGAAGATGGGGCCGGCCCCTACCCGGAGACACTGTCAGGAGACGCTTCCAGGAGATACGGCGAGGCAGGCTGGGCGCTAGACTCACCTTTATGCCCCGACAACTTCCCATCCCGGCCGGACTCGGCCTGGCCATCGTTGCCGGTCTGGCCCTCGCCATGCAGTCCCGAATCACCGGAACCATGGGCCTGCGGATGGGCGACGGACTTGCTGCCGCGCTGGTCAGCTTCGGCTGCGGGCTGTTGCTGATGCTCTTGCTGACGTTGGGCACCCGCGCCGGACGGTCAGGGCTGGCCACCTTGCGGGACGTTCTGGCGCGGCGCGAACTGCCGTACTGGTATTTGGCGGCCGGGATTATCGGCGCCTCGGTGGTGTTCGCCCAGGGTGTCACGGTGGGCGTAGTGGGTGTCGCGCTCTTCACCATTGCGTTGGTGGCCGGGCAGACCATCAGCGGGTTGCTGGTGGACAGGGTGGGCTTCGGCCCGGGCGGGCGGAAGCGGCTGACCATGCCGCGGCTTTCAGGCTCGGTGCTGACGGTCGTGGCGGTGGTCTGGGCAGTCTCCGCGAAATTTACCGCGTTCGGTCCCGGTGCACTCACTCTGCTGCTCCTGCCTTTGGCGGCGGGCTTGTTCTACGGCTTCCAACAGGCGATGAACGGGCGGATTGCCGCCGCGGCGGGTACACCTTTGACCGCCACCCTGACCAACTTTGCGGCCGGCACGGTGGTACTGCTGGCAGCATGGCTGATCAAGCTGCCATTTGGCTCGCCGGCTTACGCCTTGCCGCACGAATGGTGGCTCTATGGCGCCGGACCGTTGGGCGTAATCGTGGTCTTCCTCAGTTCGGCGCTGGTGCGCCGGATCGGCGTCCTGCTGCTTGGACTGGGCACTGTCGCAGGCCAACTGCTCGGCTCCCTGCTGCTCGATCTGGCCTTCCCGACACCGGCGACGGCGGTCGGCGTCACCACTGTGCTCGGCACTGCCCTGACTTTGCTCGCCGTTGCTGTCGCTGCGACGCCGTGGCGAAGGAACCCGGCGCCGGCGCGCGCTGTCGCAAGAACGCGCTAGAGCCGGCGGCTGGCGGCGTGCCCTGGCTGGGATGGCTGGGTGCAATCCAAGGGCCGCTTACCGGTAAGGGCCGCTTACGAGCCGGGCAGGTCCCACGGGATGTGGGAGCGGACATCGGTCAGGCCCATGCTGACTTCCTCAAAAAGGTCGTCCAGCATGTATTCGTCAATGCCCCGAAGCACCAGGGCGTGGCCCGCACCCGAGGAGTCGCCGTCGAGCGACTGACTGGCGACGCACACGGCCGTTTCCAGGTCGATCCGCACGGCGGTGCGCCCCGGGTAGAGCAGGGGGGCGGCAGGGAAGAGGGGCTTGTAGGAGGGATTGGGCGTCAGGATGGCGTCCACGGCGGCGCGCCCGTGGTGCTCCACCATGGCCACATCGGTTATTTCGGCCACGTTGGCAAACGGCGCCTCCAGCGGAACCGGGCGCTCCCCGGCCAGCTCCACCGGGTCAAGCGCGGAAGCAAAGCGGCCTGAACCGTAGGCGGGTTCGCCGTACAGGGCCTCCGGCCGGCGGACCACAAAGCCGTCGGCGTCCTTCACGGGGTTGACCAGGCTGGGCCGCAGCAGCCACGGCTTGCGGTTGCCGCTGATGAAAACGGAATCCTTGGACTCATTGATCTTGGTGGTGCTGGCCAGCAGCGCCCCGTCCAGCGTCTCCACGCGCAGCGCGCCGGGGCGCCTGACCCAGCAGTTCATGGCCGCCACGTCCGCGCCCGACGCCGGGTTGCCGGCTTGGGCGCGCCCCTCCCGTACGGCGGCGGAATCGCGCCTGTGGAGCTCGAATCGCAGCGTTTGCCAGCGCCACGGCGAGGACCGGCACAAGTGCCGGAACGAGTCGGGAGTCAGGGGCAGGCCATTCATATCCACAGCTTACGCTGGAAGCCCGCGGTCCCGCCCCAAAGCGTCTGGCGATGGCGTAGCATCACGCTATGGTGACCCGGGTGGCGGACTTGTGGGACGAGTACCCCGTGGCGCTACTGTGCGTGGTGGCGGCGTGCCTCTACCTGCTCGGTCTCGCCGTTGTGCTGAGCATCATTGACATCCGCACCCACACCCTTCCGGACCGCCATGTCCTCCCCGCCTACCCGGTGGCCGGGATACTTCTGGGTGCGGCGGCACTGCTTTCCGGCCAACCCGCCCACTTGTGGCGGGCCTTGGCCGGGCTGCTGGCCTTGGGTGCCCTGTACTGGATACTATGGGCCGTCTACCCGGCGGGCATGGGCTTTGGCGACGTCAAGCTGGCGGGTGTGCTGGGCCTTTACCTGGGCTTTCTGGGCTGGAACCACGTCCTGCTGGGTGCGGCGGCCGGCTTCGTGGCCGGCGGACTGTGGGGCGTGGCGTTGATCGCCGCCCGCAGGGGCACGGCAAAGTCCCACATCCCGTTCGGGCCGTCCATGTTGGCCGGCGCCCTGGCCGTCATGCTGTTGGTCCCCGCCATCTGAACGGGGTCCCGGCCAGGACTTCGGCGGCAGTTCGTTGAAACCCCGGTGTTCGCTCCGGCCGCTGGTTGCCCGCCGTCGTCGGCGAGCGAGGAATGGTACCGCTGGGCGGTGGTCCGGGAGATGCCCACGGACGTGGCGACTTCCGCAGTCGACTGGCCCGCGCGTTGGGCAAGTGCGGCCAGCACGGCTGCCTCGGTGGCCGAGCCTGCCCTTGGGCCGGCAGCGGCCGTGTCGCCGGGAAGCAGCGCCTGCCAGGCGCTCTCGAGCCGGCCCTGGGTCAGGCCGCCTGGCTGGTCAGCGTCATCCCCACGTCAATGGGCCCGATGATGGCCGTCATCACCGGACTGCTGAGCATTCCCATGACGTTCTTCATGAGCAACGACGCCTTCAACTTCGGCGTCCTGCCGGTCCTGAGTGAAACGGCCGCCCACTTTGGTATCGACCCGGCCGCCATGGCCCGCGCCTCGATCGCCAGCCAGCCGGTGCACATGCAGAGCCCGCTGGTGCCGGCCATCCTGCTGCTGGTTTCGCTCTCCCGCGTGGAGCTGGGCGACCACCACAAGAAAACGCTGTGGCGTGCCCTGGTCGTGGCCCTGGTGATGCTGGGCGTCGGGATCGGCGTCGGCGCCATCCCCTGGGGCTGATCCCACGCCACCCGTGTGGCAGCTGCCCGGATAGGCTGGACTCATGGGCTCACCGGATTTCATCGTCAACCTCCGCAAGAAAATTGGCCACGATCCGCTCTGGCTACCGGGCGTGCGGGGCGTGGTGTTCGACGACGCCGGCCGGGTGTTGCTGGGGGAACGCTCCGACACCGGCGGCTGGGCACTGATCACCGGCATCCTGGAGCCTGGGGAGGAACCGGGGCCGGGCATGCTGCGGGAAATCTTCGAGGAAACGGCTATCGTGGCCGAGATCGAGCACTTGCTCGGCATCGCCGCCGTCGGGCCGGTGACGTTCCCCAACGGCGACGTCTGCGACTTCCTCAACATCGAGTTCATCGCCCGCCACGTCAGCGGCACGGCACGCGTCAATGACGACGAGTCGACCGCCGTGGGCTGGTTTTCCATCGACGAGCTGCCGCCGCTGCGCCCCGGCCACCTCGCCTGCATCCAGCGCGCACTGGCGTTCGACGGCGAGCCCCACTTCCAGCGCTGAGCCGCTCACACCGGCCCAGCCGCTCACACCGGCCCAGCCGCTCACACTGGATTGCTTCAGGGCACCCGGACATCCCTGCGCTGTTGCACCAGGCTGCGAACCAGGTTCACGCAACAAAAGACCACGGAGATCACCATCCCGGCGGCACCACCGGCCATGGCGCAAAGCACAATGATCATGCCGCGCAAATCCAGCCCGCGGCCGCCGGCGAAGGCGGGGTCAAACGGCGGCGGGAACGCTGTCAAGGCAAGCTGCCCGGCAAACCAGCCATAGGCAAGTGCTGCGGCCGGCCCGAGGAAGAAAAACCAGGGCATCCGCGCCTGCGGCTTCTTCATGCACCACAGGCCGGCCGCCACCAGCCCTGCAATGGGGAGCAGCACCAAGGCTGCGCCCACCGCCATTTCAGTCGTGTCGTAGTCCAATTCCGCCCCTTCCCGGCCAGCCCCAGAGTCTACTTTAAACTCAAAAGGCGCGTGCCGCCGTCGTACTTGCAGGTACTTTCGGGGGCACGCGCCTTGAGGTTCTCCGGCTACTTTTGCTCCGGGTCTTCCTTCGTCAGCAGCAAGGTGTCGGTGCATTCCCGCCCGGCCTCGACGGCGGCCTCGACGGCGGTGACGCCCGCAGCCCGCTCGGCTTCCAGGCGGATGGCCTCCTCGCCGCCAATGGCCTCGCCGCGGGCCACCATGCCGGCGGTGTCGGAGAGCGGGATGACCTTCATGAAGATGGCCAACACGAGTGCGATCGCCATGAACGGGATCAGGTACCAGAACACCGGTGCCAGGGAATCGGCGTAGGCGTTGATGATGCCGTCCTGGATGGCCTGCGGCAGCTGGTGCAGTGCCTGCGGATCCAGGGAGGACATGGCACTGCCGGCCTGCTCCGGGGAGGCCCCGCCGGCAGTGAAGACCTCAGTGAGTGACTTGGCCAGGCGCGTGGTGAACATGGCGCCAAACACTGCCACGCCCAGGGCCGAACCCACTTCGCGGAAGTAGTTGTTGGTGCTGGTGGCCGTTCCCAGCTGGGCGGGCGGCACCGAGTTCTGCACCACGATGACAACAATCTGCATGATGAAGCCAAGGCCTGCGCCAAAGACGAACAGCTGCGCACAGATGACCCAGATGGGGGTTTCGGCGGACAGCGTGGTCATCCACAGCATGGCGAGGACTGTCAGCACGGAACCGATGATCGGAAATGACTTGTACTTGCCGGTCTTGGACATGCGGATACCGGACCAGATGGAGGTGCCCATCAGGCCCACCATCATGGGCAGCATCAGCAGGCCGGAGACGGCCGCGGACGTGCCTGTGGACATTTGCAGGAAGGTTGGCACAAAGGCCAGGGCGGCGAACATGCCCATGCCCAGCACAAAACCGATCGCGGTGGAGTTCAGGAAGATCGGGTTCCGGAACAGCGACAGCGGGATGATGGGATCCTGTGCGCGGGATTCGGTAAAGATGAACAGTGCGACGGCGGCCAGCAGGCCCGCGCCCCAGGTCCAGGTGGTGAGGGAAGTCCAACCGTCGGTCTTGCCGCCAAAGTCGGTGAAGAAGATCAGGCAGGTCGTGGCGATGGACAGGAAAACCACGCCCATGTAGTCGATCTTTTGGGTGGCTTTTTTACTCGGCAGGGTCAAGGCGAAGAACGCGACGACGAATGCTGCAATGCCGATCGGGATATTGATGTATAAGGCCCATTCCCACGTCAGGTGGTCCACAAAGTAGCCGCCCAACAGCGGGCCGGCAACGGCGGCCAAGCCGAAGATGGCGCCCAGCGGGCCCATGTACTTGCCGCGGTCGTTGGCGGGGACAATGTCGGCGATGATGGCCTGCGAGAGTATCATCAAGCCACCTCCACCGAGACCCTGGATGGCGCGGAAGATCACGAAGCCCCAAAAGTCCGTGGCAAACGCGCAGCCGATGGAGGCGAGAGTGAAGATGGCAATGGCGGCGAGGAACAGATTCCGGCGCCCGAGCATGTCGCCCAAATTGCCGTAGATGGGCATCACGATCGTGGTGGCCAGCAGGTACGCGGTGTTGATCCACGTCTGGTGCTCCACTCCGCCCAGCTTGCCCACAATGGTGGGCATGGCAGTGGAAACGATGGTCTGGTCGAGGCTGGAAAGCAGCATGCCCGCGATGAGCGCGGAGAAGATGATCCAGATCCTCTTTTGGGTCAACAGGAGCGGTTGCCCTGCCTTTAAGGCTGTACTCATCGAGATCCTTCGAGGGGTAAGGGGGAAAAAACAAAGAGTTGTTGGGCCGTACAGAGATTGTTGGCCAGGATTTCGCGGTAGCTTAATGTGTTTTGTTCCGAGAAGAAGGCTTGGCCCGCCAGCCGGGACAAGGTGCCAATCACGGTGGCCGCCAGGATCGCGATGGGGTCTTTCGGCGGCAGGTTCTCGCGCTGCGCGATGATGGCGGCAAACTCGTGTTCGCGGGACTCGGCGCTGCCCACCATTTTCATCATGAGCTGCGGTTCCACCTTCATTGCGGCAATGAGGTCGTGAATGTGGTCCCTGGTGAAGTTCATTTCGTCCGCCGAGGCACAGCTGAGCTCAAACAAGTCCCGCAGCAACGTGGTGGTGAGCCCGTTGGGGTCGCGTTCCACCCCGGATTCGGTGCCGCCGGCCAGGAACGCGGCCAGCGCGTCCGCGGGGAATTCATCGAGCAGGTGCCCCACGATGGCGTCTTCCTTGGAGGGGAAGTAGTTGAAGAACGTGCGGCGCGAGACGCCTACTTCCTCGCACAATTGCTCGATGGTGAAGCCGTTCAAGCCTTTTTTGGCGGTCGCAAGCCTGGCCGCCGTCGTAATGGCGGACCGGGTCGCCTCGCGTTTGCGTTCACGAAGTCCATGGACCGCACAGGATTTTGCACTTTCAGTCAAAAAGTAAAAGTTTGCACTATTTTCGTCAGAGTGCAAAGTTTTCAATGCGTGGCATTCGTCACAGCTCCGTTTGAGATCAGCACGCCACGGGCAACCTCCCCAAGGTGCCGGATCCGGGGCAAAAATGCGGGCAGGCGGGGATGCTTTGGGTTCACGGGGTAGCCGTTGCCATTAGCCCCCGTTGCACCGGCAGCGAATGGCAACAACCACCCCCGCGGCCCTGAAAATTGGCCGCAGCGCCCCCCAATGCGGGCGGGCCATGGGTTTCAAAGACGGGAGCCCTGGAGCGCTGCCGGCCGCCCGGTGCGACGAATGCCGCCGCTCCGGCCTGTCGCAACCGGTCCACCGCCGTCGTTCGGGGACGTTGAGGTTGGAGATGATGCCCCTATTCGTCCCTCATAGGGGCATCATCTCCAACCTCGACGGAAGGGGAGGCGTTACTGCGGGGCGCGGGTCATGGCGAGGACGTCCAAGCCCTTGTCCAGCTGCTCCAGCGTGATTTCGCCGCGTTCCACAAAGCCGAGGGCCAGGACGGCCTCGCGGATGGTCAGGCCCTCCTTGATGGCGTACTTGGCGATCTTGGACCCGTTCTCGTAGCCGATGTACTTGTTCAGCGGCGTCACGATGGACGGCGAGGCCTCGGCCAGGAAGCGGGCGCGCTCCACGTTGGCGGTCAGACCGTCGATCATCTTCTCGGCCATGACGTGCGAGGTGTTGGTCAGCAGCCGGATGGACTGGAGCAGGTTCGCGGCCATGACCGGGATGCCAACGTTCAGCTCGAAGGCGCCGTTGGTGGAAGACAGGGCGATGGTGGTGTCGTTGCCGATCACCTGGGCGGCGACCATGATGGCCGCCTCGGAGATGACGGGGTTGACCTTGCCGGGCATGATCGAGGAGCCGGGCTGCAGGTCGGGGATGGAGATTTCGCCCAGGCCCGTGTTGGGGCCGGAGCCGAGCCAGCGCAGGTCGTTGGCTATCTTCATGATCGAGTAGGCGATGTTGCGCAGCTGCCCGGACGCCTCGATGAGGCCGTCGCGGTTGGCCTGGGCCTCAAAGTGGTTGCGGGCCTCGGTCAGCGGCAGGCCGGTGTCCTGGGCCAGCAGGGCGATGACGCGCTGCGGGAAGCCGGCTGGGGTGTTGATGCCGGTGCCCACGGCCGTGCCGCCGAGCGGAACCTCGGCCACGCGCGGAAGCGATGATTCGATGCGCTCAATGCCGTAGCGGACCTGCGCGGCGTAGCCGCCGAATTCCTGGCCGAGCGTGACGGGCGTGGCGTCCATCAGGTGCGTGCGGCCGGACTTCACCACGGTGGCGAATTCGGCTTCCTTGCGCTCCAGCGACTCGGCCAGGTGGGCCAGGGCCGGGATGAGGCCATTGATCAGCGCGGAGGTCGCGGCCACGTGCACGGACGTCGGAAAGACGTCGTTGGAGGACTGCGAGGCGTTGACGTGGTCGTTAGGGTGGACGGTCTTTTCGCTGCCCGCCTTGGCGAGGGCCTTGTTGGCCAGGGAGGCCAGGACCTCGTTCATGTTCATGTTTGAGGAGGTGCCCGAACCGGTTTGGAACACATCGATCGGGAAGTCGCCGTCAAAGTTGCCTGCCGCCACGAGGTCGGCGGCGGCTTCAATGGCGCGCGCAAGCTCAGCATCGAGGACCCCCAGCTCGGCGTTGGTGGTGGCGGCCGCCTTCTTGATCCGTGCCAGCGCCTCGATGTGGGCCCGCTCCAGCGTCATGCCCGAAATCGGGAAATTCTCCACGGCGCGCTGTGTCTGGGCGCTGTACAGGGCGTTGGCCGGGACCCGGACTTCACCCATCGTGTCGTGTTCAATGCGGAACTCTTGTGCGGTGGCCGCGGCAGTGTCAGTCATGCTTCCACCATATCGCCGCCGCCTCGTGCTCTCAAAAACCTGTGCCACCGCTTAAAGGGGCGGACGACGCCGGAACCTTAGGTTCCGCCGTCGTCCGCCCCTGCGGTGTGGCTGGCTTAGAGGCCGATGGGTCCGTTGCTGTAGACGAGGTCCGCGCGGCCTTCGTTGAGGCGGTAGGTCAGGCCGACGACGGCGGTTTTTTGGCGTGCGACGGCGCCGGCGATGATGGGGGAGTTTTCCACCAGGCGGGCGGCGGTCTGCTTGACGTGCTCCTCCACCATGGCGTTGACGTCGCTGTCCTTGTCCTTGCGCAGGGAGGCCAGCACCGAGGGCGTGATGCGCTCAACGAGGTCGCGGACAAACCCGGCGGGCATGGCCCCGGTCTCCACGGCACCCTTGGTGGCCGTGACGGCACCGCAGCTGTCGTGGCCCAGGACCACGATGAGCGGGATGTCCAGGTACTCGATGCCGTACTCCAGCGAGCCGAGCGCGGTGTTGTCGATGACGTGTCCGGCGGTGCGGACCACAAAGGCGTCGCCCAGGCCTAAGTCAAAGATGATTTCCGCGGCCAAGCGGGAGTCCGAGCAGCCAAAGATCATGACGAACGGATGCTGGGTGGACGTCAGGGACGCACGGCGGACGGCATCCTGGTTGGGGTGCGATGCGCTGGCCTCCACGAAGCGCCGGTTGCCCGACATGAGCGTTGTCCATGCTTCCGCGGGAGTGTGCGGGGTGGAAATTGCGTTGATGTTGCCGTCTTCGCCGCCAGTCATTATTTTGTGCCCTTTGCTGCCGTGGTGGAGGGGGAGGCCTTGGCGCCGGTTGCAGCGGTTGCTGCGGCGGCCAGGGCATCGAATTCCTTGAATTCGGCCTGCCCGGTCAGGACGATGGTGGTTGCACCATCCTTGAGTACCAGGCTGCGGTCCCCTTTAGGTTTATCACGCAGTTCCCAGTCGTGCCCCGCAATGTTGCGCGTCCCCGTCACAGGGGCGTCCTCCGCCTGGGTGGCAATCCAGCTGGGGTTGGCGTTGGCGGACTGCTTCAGGGCGATGAAGGTGTTGGCGGAGGTGACGAAGCCCACATCCCAGAAGGCCACGCCGTCGGCCCCGGCACCGTTCCAGCGCGCATAGTTGGCGTACCAGCCGGCCGGCAGCTTGGGTGCGGCCGGAGTAAACCCTGCCGTTCCGGCGGCGTTGGCGGAAATGGCGGCAACATCCACCGGCTGGCGGTAGGTTTCAGCAGTGCGCTGCGGGTTCAGCCACACGATGGTCAGCACAATGGCCAGCGTGGCGAGCATGGCGAGCAGCATGCCGATCACGGAGGCGTTGGCGCGCTTGGCGGCCGCAGCGGCAATGACAGGCTTGACCGGGGTGTTCTGGGGGGATTCACTCACGCGTACATTGTCCCAGAAATGCCGGCGCCCTGCGCCGTGGCGCAGCTCACGTCCAGCCCCCGTGCAGGTAATGCGATGTTACACAGGGGCGCCCGGGCGGCCGTGCACCTATGATTGATGGAGTAGGTGACCATACGGCAGGGGCGTGCACCGTCGCACGCAGTGACCCTATTCCTACTTGAAAAATGAGGTTTCACGTGGCTGAAAAAGCGTTACAACTGGACTATTCACAGCTCTCGCCCAACCTGGCGGTGGGCGACGACGAACCGGACCGCAACCTGGCCCTTGAACTGGTCCGGGTCACCGAGGCCGCCGCCATCGCCGGCGGCCACTGGGTTGGTTTTGGCGAGAAGAACCTGGCCGACGGCGCCGCCGTCGACGCCATGCGTTCACTGCTTTCCACGGTCCACTTCAACGGCGTTGTGGTCATCGGTGAGGGCGAAAAGGACGAAGCCCCCATGCTGTACAACGGCGAAGTGGTCGGTGACGGCTCCGGTCCGGAGTGCGACGTCGCGGTCGACCCCATCGACGGCACCCGCCTGACCGCCATGGGCATCAACAACGCCCTGGCCGTACTGGCCGTGGCCGAGCGCGGCACCATGTTTGACCCCTCCGCCGTGTTTTACATGGAAAAGCTGGTCACCGGCCCGGAAGCAGCCGACATGGTGGACCTGCGCCTGCCGGTCAAGCAAAACCTGCACCTGATCGCCAAGGCCAAGGGGGTCAAGGTCAACCAGCTCACCGTCATGGTGTTGGACCGCGACCGCCACCAGCCGCTCATCCAGGAAATCCGCGACGCCGGCGCCCGCACCAAGATCATCCTCGACGGCGACGTGGCCGGCGCCATCGCCGCAGCCCGCACCGGCACCGGAGTTGACGCACTCATGGGCATTGGCGGCACGCCCGAGGGCATTGTTGCCGCGTGTGCCATCAAGACCTTGGGCGGCGTCATCCAGGGCCGCCTCTGGCCCACCGACGACGACGAGAAGCAAAAGGCGCTCGACGCCGGCCACGACCTGGACCGCGTGCTCTCCACGAACGACCTCGTCACGAGCGACAACTGCTACTTCGCGGCCACCGGCATCACCGACGGCGACCTGCTCAAGGGCGTCCGTTACGACAAGGGCCGCGTGATGACGCAGTCGATCGTCATGCGTTCGAAGTCCGGCACTGTCCGCTTTGTCGAAGGCGAGCACCAGGCACACAAGTGGGAGACCTACGCCCGCCGGTCCTAACCGCTGGACGAGGTGGTCGGTGGGCGAGCCTGTCGGGACCACGCCCGCAGGGCTCCCAGGCCGAGGTAGGAGGCTAGGGAGCGAGACCCCCGGAGGTCGGCTGGGTCCGGCCGCGGACCCGCATTCCCTCGGCCGCTTTCCGGCCAATCGGCCGCGGGCGGCCTCGGCCTCCCTGGCGCGGCATACGGGAATGCCGGCTCCGCCGCCTTGGCTCCCAGGGCGTCGCGGACCGGGCGGACGCCGGCGGGTACGCCGGCGGAGGCGACCTACCGCTGCTCGGTTCACCGCGGGCGGGGCCAACCCGCACCGGCGGTGTATCTTGTCGGGGCGTTCGCGCGTTGGCCCCGCCGTCACGAAACGCCCCGCCGTAATGCCCCGTTCTCGGTGCTGCGGGAGGTCCCCGATTCCCGCTGCAATAGTGCAGTTTTGGCGGCCGCCGGCTGGCAGGGCGGGCCCTTGGTCCCGGCAACGCCGCTGTTGTACAGTTCTGGCGGACTCTGCTGCCGCCGACCCGCCTGAACTGTACAACAGGCGCCCGGGCCAGGTCTTCAGCCCGCCCGTGCCGTACTGTCGATCACCGGGGGCACCGCGGGCAGCCCGCCGGATCCGGGCCGGCGCCCGCCAGCCGGTAGGGTTGAAGCATGACTTTGAGTGTTGTGCCTTGCCATGTCCGCGAGCAGTGGGATTCCGCCGTCAACAGCCAGCAGGGGCACCCCATGCAGTTGTGGGGCTGGGGCGAAACGAAGGCCGCGCACAATTGGAGCGTGGACCGCGTGATGGTCCGGGACGCATCAGGGGAGCTCGTCGGCTCGGCCCAGATCCTGCTGCGCAAGCTGCCCTTTCCGTTCCGGTCGCTGGCCTACCTGGCGAGGGGACCACAGGCGGCGGCGGGCCGTGAGATCGAGGTACTGGCCGCCGTCGCACATCACGTGAAGGCCGTGCACAAGTCCGTGGCGCTGAGCATGGAACCGGACTGGGACGAAGCAGCCGTCTCCACCGCGTCGCTGCCGGCGGCTGGCTGGCGGCGCAGCGAGAGCACCATCCTGATCCCGCGGACGCTGATCCTGGACCTGGGCCGCAGTGAGGATGAGCTTCTGGCGGCGATGTCCAAGAAGACGCGGCAGTACATCCGAAAGTCCGGCCGGGAGGCGTTGGAATACCGCGCCGTGACGGCCGCCGAGCTGCCCGCATGCCTGGCCGTCTACAAGGAAACCGCACAGCGCGCCGGCTTCGGCATCCACGCGGACGCCTACTACCTGGACATTTTCAGCAACTTGGGCGAAGGTTCGCCCGTCTATGGTGCGTTCGACGGCGACAGCGTGGTTTCGTTCCTGTGGCTCGCCGCCAGCGATTCCACCGCCTTTGAGCTCTACGGCGGCATGACCGACGCCGGCAGCAACCTGCGCGCCAACTTCTCGCTGAAGTGGCTCGCCATCCAGGAGATGAAGGCCCGCGGCATCACCCGCTACGACTTCAACGGCCTGCTCAACGACGGCGTCTCCAAGTTCAAGTTTGGCTTCGCGGACCACGAGAACATGCTGGCCGGCACCTGGGACAAGGGACTCTCACCGCTGTACCCCGTGTTTGCGAAGGCGCTGCCGCTGGCCCGCAAGGCCGCCAAAAAGGCCCGCGGGCTGCTCAAGCGGTGACTGGGCACTAGTGGCCGCTTTGAGCTGTCAAGACAGCCACTAATGCCCACTCACGGCTCAGCCGAAGTCCTTGCGTGAGTCCAGACGCCCCAGAAATGACCTGCCAGCCAAATTCTGGGGGTCCCGCCAACCTCCAAGCTTCAACATGCGTGCGATCTTGGCGATGACCACCAGTTCCCCGGCGCGCATGTCCGCCTTGTTGATGAGCACCTGGTTCCAGCCAGCGGACTTCGTGACAAAATCCCGGTCATGGTCCTTGACCTGCTGTTCCGGGGTGAAATGGTGCAGGCCTTCATATTCGGTGCAGGTCTTGTACTCCTCACAGCTGAGGTCCGGCTGAACCAGCGGGAATCCATTCGCGTCCTTGAGTTCGATGTTGTGCTGGAACGCGGGAAGCTGCGACCTGGAGATGAGGAGCCTGAGCCGGGTTTCAGGTGGTGAATCGGAGCCAACCCGCACCAGTTCCATGGCGGCGTTGAGCTTCCTCATGCCCCTTTTGCCTCCATGTTGGGCAATATAGGCCGCCAAATCGGAGATTTCCACCCGCGGCAGCTTCAGGGGCACGCATCTGCCACTATGGGCGCACACGATTTGATCGGCAATCACCACGAGTTCGTCAACTGTGAGCAACGGCGCAATGTCCACCAGTGTCCGCTGCACCGACGTTGTTGGTACGCCCGCGATCACCACTATGTCCCGCCGTCCCAGCTTGAGCTCCCGGCCGTGCACGTTCCGCCGTCGAGGCCGTCCCGTGCCGAGCTGCCGGGCCAAATCCAGCTGGGGCAAGTCATTGAATCGGGCGGAGAGGTACAGTCCGTGGAGTTGCGCGGCCGTCAGGTGGCTGATGAAGCTTCCCGGCGTCGCTTGGGTCAACGCCCTGCAACTGTCAATGGGGAGAAACACGGCAGATTTCGAGACCCGAATGCCCCGGCCCCGCGCCACGATGTCGGACGCCCTCGTCCTGCCCCTGGACACCCCGGACTGGCTGGCCTGTTCCACGGTGAACGGGGTGTTGGCGAGGTGGCCGGGCAGCGGTCGTGGACGTCTCATACATCCATTACCGCCAATTAACATCGGCGGTTGGGGCCGTTGCCCACCGGATCGGGAAATCTGTGGATATCTCGCGTGGCGAGTGGACATTAGTGGCTTCTTAGACCGCCCAGAGCAGCCACTAATGTCCAGTCACGGCGGCTACCCGGCCACCGTCACGGCGAAGACCACCGAGGCCTGCCCTGCGGCAGCCACATGCGGGTGGACCATGACCGGGTTCTCGGCGGCGGGCACAAAAACCGAGCCGCCGCGGGGGAGGACCATGTCGCCGCGCGGGGAATCGAGCAGCACGGCGCCGGACACGGCCAGCACCAGCAGCGGTCCGTTCTGCACCAGCGGCACGGGCTCGCCGTCGGGCAAAAGTTCCACCCGCTGCAGCGCAAATTCCGCAAACGGCGGCTCCCACACCTGTTGTCCCAGCCCCGTGGTCCTGGTCGGCACAAACGGCACGTCCGAGGAGTTGAAATCAACGGTGGCCAGCAGCTCCGGCACGTCCACGTGCTTGCCGGTCAGTCCTCCCCGCAACACATTGTCCGAGGACGCCATGACCTCAACGCCCAGTCCGGACAGGTACGCGTGGATGAGGCCGGCAGGCAGGTAGATCGCCTGCCCCGGCGTCAGCGACACCCGATTCAGCAGCAGCGAAATCAGCACGCCGGGGTCACCCGGGTACTGCTTCGCCAGTTCGACGACGGTGCGCAGGGGCGGGTTCAGCCCGCCCGCGGTGTCCCCATTTTGGGCACCCTGCCGGGCCAACGCCGCAGCGGAGAGCTCCACCAGCTCGCGGGCCGCCTCCCCGCCGCCGATCAACGTCTCAAAAGCGCTGCGGATCACCATCGGTGCGGCCATGCGCGAGTTCAGCGTCATCGAAAGCTGCTTGAGCAGCTCGGGCACGTCCGCCCCGGTGGCAGCAATAGCCTCCGCCACGGCACGGAACAGCTCCGCTGCCTCGGCGCACGGCCGGAAGCCGCACAGCGCCTCGAAGTTGCTGAGCGGAAACAGCATTTCGGGCTTGTGGTTGTCGTCCCTGTAGTTGCGGTCAGGGGCGTCCCTGGCCACTCCAGCGGCTTCCTCGTCGGCAAAGCGTTCGCGTGCCTGCTCCAGCGTGGGGTGCACCTGCAGGGACAGCGCCTGGCCGGCAGCCAGCAGCTTGGCCATAAATGGCAGCCTGGCGCCAAAAGCCGCCATCGCGTCGGAGCCCAGCATGGCGCCAGGATGCGCGGCAATAAGCGCATCCAGCGCCACAGAGCCGTCAGGGGTGTCCGCCAGCGACGGGGAATCCGGATGCGCTCCCATCCACAGCTCCGCCTCGGGGCCGCCGCTGGGGTCCCTGCCCAGCAACTCGGCGATGGCTGTGGCGGATCCCCACGGATAGTCACGCATGACGTTGGTAAGCGCAAACATTTTCACTCCTGTTGGTGGCGGGTCTGTGGCGGATCGACGCTGCGCCGGGCTAGCCGGGGGAGCAGGTGCCGTTGTTGGCCAGCAGCGCCGTGAGCATTTCGTCGTCGCCGTTGATGGCCAGCTGCTGCAGGTATTGCTGGGTGACGGCAGGGGTGTCCGACGGCGTCGCGGGTGCGGCGGGTGCCTGGTCCGCCGTCGTGGCCGGTGCCGCCGGAGCGGCAGGGGCTGCGGGAGCCTTGGCGGGAGAACTCCCAGCGGACTTCTTCGGAGCGGCGGGCGTGGCGGCCGGGGGGTTTAGCAGGGCCTGCACGCGCTTGTGAACCACGCCAAAGTCCGGGTAGGTGGAGAACTCGACGGGGAAGTCCGGCGGGCCGATCGTGAGGCGCTTGAGGTCGTGGCTCTTGGCCTTCAGCGCCAGCGAGACGAAGCTGCCCAGCTGCTGCGCTGGCAGGTCGGATTCGATGACCTTGGTGCCGGCGTCGGCAATGGCATTGAATTTGGTGAGCACCGTGGCCGGGTCCATTTGTGCGAGCATGGCCTGCTGGATGCACTGCTGGCGCTGGCTGCGGGAGTACTCCAGCACCCACTGGCGGGAACGGGCATACCACAGTGCCTGGTTGCCGTTCAGCTTTTGCACGCCCGGATGGATCCAGCCGATGGGGGGTTCGTGCGACGTGGTGCCGGGAATGTCCGCACCGGTCATCGGAACCCAGCCGCCCGCGTTGATTTTCACCCCGCCCAGGGCGTCGACCAGCTTGGCGAAGCCGGCCATGTCCACCAGTACGTAGCCCTGGACCTGCAGGCCCAGGATGCCGCCGGCCGCGTCCATCATGGCCTCCGCCCCGGGGTCAGCGGCATGCGGATACAGGTCCTTGTGATCTTCGGTGACATCGGTGTACAGGAAGTTGATGATGCAGTTATCGCCGCAGTTGTAGCCCTTTGGGTAGGCCTTCCACAGCGGCGAATCGGGGGAGAACTGCGCGTTTTGCAGGTTTCGGGGAATGCTGATGGTGGCGGCCTGGCCGGTCTTCGCATCCACGCTGACCACGATGATCGAGTCGGGCCGGCGCCCAATCCGCTCCGCTCCTGCGTCGCCGCCCATGACCAGGAAGTTGTAGCGCCCGTCCACCGGCTTCATGTCCGGTCCGGAAGCGAAAATGCTGCCGATGGCGTTGCGGCCGGTGTTCAACAGGTACGCCCCGTACCCCAGGGATCCGCTGGTCAGCACCATGAGCACCACCAGCGCGCCGCCGACCAGGCCCCTCATGCCCGGCGCCAACAGCGCCGGCCGGATGATCGCCAGCGTGTTGAGGAACATGACGGCCCACCCCACGGCCGCCGCGGCCAGAAGCACCACCACGGCCAGCGACGTCAAGGGGCTGGTGAAGAGGTTCAGGAACGCCTCCCGGTTCAGCAGTGCCAGTACGACGGCGGCAATCACCAATGCCCAGGCCACCAGTGTGCAGCGCAGGGCCAGGCGCCCCAGGCGCCTGTTGCCGGCCACGATCTGCGCGCTGCCGGGGACCACCAGGGTCAGCGCCAGCAGCATCCAGGCCCGCTTGGAGCGCATGGGGGCCGAGGCTGCTTCCGGGTAGCGGACCGGGTTGGTCAACACCGGGGGCTTGTTCGAGGTGCGGGACACCTTCGGGCTGCTGAAACTCATGTGGGTCCCTTAAAGCTGTTCCGGCATGACGGCCAGCGGGTAGTCGGCGCCGGCCTTCGCGCGGAGCGCGGCACCCTTGGCGGAGGCCTGGCTGTTGAGCGCGCGGGCAAAGGCGGCAAGTTTTTGTGCCAGGGACGCGGCCAGCTCATCGGTGCCGGAGGCCAGCATGCGCACGGCCAGCAGGCCGGCGTTGCGGGCGCCGCCAATGGACACGGTGGCCACCGGGACACCGGCGGGCATCTGCACGATGGACAGGAGCGAGTCCATGCCGTCGAGCGTTTTGAGCGGCACGGGCACGCCGACCACGGGCAATGTGGTGACGGAGGCCAGCATGCCGGGCAGGTGGGCCGCCCCGCCGGCCCCGGCGATGATGACGCGCAGGCCCCGGCCCGCAGCGTTCTGGCCGTAGGCGATCATCTCCGCGGGCATGCGGTGGGCGGAGACCACATCGGTTTCGAAGGGGATGCCAAATTCGGACAGTGCCGCGGCGGCCGCTTCCATGACGGGCCAGTCGGAGTCCGACCCCATCACAAGGCCCACCAGGGGCGCGGAATTTTCATTCATGGTTGTTTCGCTGCCTTCTTTACTGTCCGTCGCGGATGATGTTTGCCACTGTGGAGGCGCGGGCACGGACGGCTGCGACGTCGTCGTCCTTGGCGCCGATCACGTTGACGTGGCCTATTTTCCGGCCCGGACGCACCGACTTTCCGTAGCTGTGCACCTTAACGGTGGGCTCCGCGGCCAGGGCCTTGGGGTAGGCGCCGTAGAGGTCCTGGTTGGCGCCGCCCAGGAAGTTTTTCATGACCACAATGTCGCTGAGCGCGTCGGTTGCACCCAGAGGAAGGTCCAGGACGGCGCGCAGGTGCTGCTCAAACTGACCGGTCACGGCGCCGTCCATCGTCCAGTGGCCGGTGTTGTGGGGGCGCATGGCAAGTTCATTAATAAGGTAGCCGGGGGCCCGGCCCGGCGTTTCAAACAGTTCGGCGGCCATGACGCCGGTGACGCCCAGCGCTTCGGCAATGCCCATCGCGGCGGCCTCCGCGGCGGCTTCGACATCCGCCGGCAGGCCCGGGGCGGGGGCAATGACCTCGTCGCACACGCCGGCCACCTGGATGGATTCGGCCACCGGCCAGGCTTTTGCCTCGCCGGACGGGGTGCGGGCCACGAGGGCGGAGAGCTCGCGGGAAAACTCGACCATTTCCTCGACCAGCAGCGGGCTCATGGACCCAAACCAGTCGGAGGCCGCGGCGGCATCCCCGGCGTTGCGCAGTACCTTCACGCCTTTGCCGTCGTATCCCCCGCGGGGCATCTTCAACACCACGGGCCAACCGTTGGCCTCGCCAAAGGCGGTGATGTCCGCGACGGAGGCGACGGCGGCCCAGACAGGGTTGGGCAGGCCCAGCCGTTCGATGGCGCGGCGCATCACCAGCTTGTCCTGGGCGTTGATGAGGGCATCGGGGCGTGGCTGGACGTTCACGCCTTCGGCGATCAGCGCCTGCAGGTGCTCGCCGGGCACGTGTTCGTGGTCAAAGGTCAGCACGTCCACGCCGCGGGCAAACTGCCGAAGGGTGTCAAGGTCCCGGTAGTCGCCCACGGGCGCGTTGGCCACGGCATCGACGGCGGACACGTCCGGCGCCTCGGCCAAAACGCGCAAATGAAAACCAAGGGCTACGGCTGCCGGGGCCATCATGCGGGCCAGCTGGCCGCCGCCCACAACGCCGATTACAGGAAAAGTCACAGTCCCCAGCGTACCGAAAGAGTGCGGGGAAACCTGCCTTTGCGCCTCCTCCGAGGCGGACTCCCGGCATTCTGCCAGCTTTCCGGGGGCGCTTTGGTGCGTGCCGGGTGCCCGGTGCGCCGTAGAATTTAACGTGCCCGGGGGTGTTCCCCTGGTTTTCAGCGCCATTTTCAGGCGGCACAGGCATCTCGGAGGACCATGTTCAAGGCAATCACGGCACGCATCAAGGGCCTGTTCGGCCTGTTTTGGCGTGAAGTGGCCAAATTCGGCGTCGTGGGCGGCGTGGCCTTTGTCATAGACTCCGGCATTTACCTCTGGCTGCTTAACGGCTCCATGGCCGGGCACCCCACCAAGGCAAAGATCATCTCCGCCGTGGTGGCCACCTTCTTCTCCTGGATTGCCAACAGGTACTGGACGTTCCGCCACCGACGCCAGGCCAATGTGCTGCGCGAGGTGACCATGTTCGTCATCATGAACGGCGTCGGCATCGTCATCGCGGGCGCCTGCGTCTACGTCTCGCACTGGGTGCTCGGCTTTGAATCCACCACGGCCGACTTCATTGCCGGCTCCGTGGTGGGCCTGGTCCTGGGCACCATCTTCCGGTTCTTTGCCTACCGTTTCTGGGTCTTCACCGAGGAACTGGACGCGGAGCCCGGCTTCGAGGACGACCGCAAACTCCTCGAAACCGACCCGCAGGCCTGATCCTCCCGTCGGTGCTGCGGGCAATCTGCCCGAGTACGACGGCGGGACGCCGAGCGGGACGGCGGGCAGCGTTGCCCTCGGCCGTGCTCCGTCTGACCCTGCCTGGAGGGCCGGCGTCTTCTATCCGCGGGTGATGTTTTCGGTGCCGCGCAAGTGGTCTGTCGCTGTCACGGAGGAATCGAGCAGCACCACGGATCCGCCGCCGGCCCAAATATGCAGCGCTTCCCGTACGACGCCGTTCCAACCGTCCCGCGCCTGCAGCAGCACCCGCCCCGGGCCGGCACCGGCGGAAGTTTGCTTTTCCGGGGCCACTCCACCTGAGGTGGCCTGGTCCTCCGGCAATGCTGCACCTGAGGAGCCTGGCGACGCTGCGGGAGAAGCCAGCAGCTGCGCAAAAGTTACCTGGCCGGCCGGCGTTTCCCAGGCGGTGGCGTCCCCAGCCGGCGCGTCGTCGGCAAAAAAGACATCGGCGTGGGCGCGCACTTCGCCGGAATAGTCCACCGCACCGTTGGGCAGTTCGCCCATCCAGCGCATGGCCAGGGCGGGCAGCGCAACGGCCACCAGAAACGGATTCCGGCCTGCACCGGCGGTGCGCGCTGCAGCGAGGCCGGCGGCGGCCGCAGCCGGCTCCGTCGTCGCCACAATGTCCGCGCGCCCGCAGCCAAAACGTGCGCCACCGGCGTCGTCCGCGCCCATGGCGGAGGCAGGGGTGCCGGTCTCCCCATCCGGGGCGGCAAAAGCCGCCGCCGCGGCGCGGTCTCCGGCAAGGGCCGTCCCGCCCACGGCCCACGTGGCGAGGAGCCACACCAGGGACCGCCAGTGCACCGGCACATCCACGGCAACAACCGTGCCGGGTGCGGCGTCGAGCTCGTCCACCAGGAAATTGGCGGTCTTGGCGACCCAGTTGTCCAGGACGCGGCCGGAGAGCTCGACGCGTTCGGAATCGGGCCCGTACCACGTCAGGCGCGGCGCGGTGGGATTCAGCGTGCGCAGGGTTTGGAGGAGCTGGGGAACGGTGCTGGGAAGCTGGGCCATGAAAACGATCTTTCCACGAGCAGAGCGGAACCGTGCCACCCGGGCCGCGGAAATATTTCCTTCGATTGTATAAATTGCAAATCGGACCGTGAGTTGCGTCACAAAGGCGTCACGGCCCGAAACCTAAAATTCGCCAGATACCGCCAGAATTGTCAGGAAATTCCCAGTCTGGGGACCAGGATCGCCGCACCGGCGCACCTATTGGTATGAAATTGCCGGGCGTGGCGTGGCCGATATACGTGCAGGTAACTGGATATGATCTCCCGCCCGCTTGACGAAAGGAGACTTACACGGATGTAATTAGACCCACGAACCGCTGCCAAAGGCGCAAGGGGACGCAAATTGGCAAACGCCCCGGCCGTGGCAGCCAAGACGGCAACATTCAGGAGGACGATCATGGGTCAGGCGCAGCTGAGTGTGAAGAACGACCGCGAAGGGTCTGTGCAGGTTCAGGCCGCGGAGCAGTACCGGCTAAGGGGAGTGCCGGCCGATTGGTTTGTTGATCCGGCGGACCCGCAGGCCGCGGCCGACCACGAGCAGGCCAGCCGCGATTCGCTGGAGGACGCGGCCACCGCATTCCTGACGGCGCATGAAATCGCGCACGAGAGCGATGAACAGGAACTGCTGGCACCCGGCGCCGCGCCGGAGGGCAACACCGTGGCCGATCCTGTGTGGATTGGATTCCGGCCCGGCCTTGACGACTTCAGCGACGAAGGTGAACTAGGCTGGCAGACGGATGCTTTGTGCGCACAGACCGATCCGGAAGCGTTCTTCCCGGAAAAGGGCGGCTCCACCCGCGATGCCAAAAAGGTGTGTGGCGCCTGCAATGTCAAGGCACAGTGTCTGGAATACGCTCTCGCCAACGATGAGCGGTTTGGAATCTGGGGCGGCCTGTCCGAGCGTGAGCGCCGGCGGCTGCGGAAACGAGCGGTCTAATTCTTGAAGCAGTAAAAGTCACTGCCGTTTTGGTTGCCCACAACGGCGGTGCCTACCTTCCCACGGTCTTAAGTGCCCTGGCGGCCCAGACCCGCCCGGCCACCGCCATCCTTGCCGCCGACGTGGGCTCCACGGACAACTCCGGGGAACTGCTGCGCAAGGATCTGGGCGAACGCAACGTCATCAGCTTCGACGCCCACAGGGGCGGTTACGGCGCCGCAGTCAATGCGGTGCTCGACTATCAGCGGACGCGTTCCAGTGCCCCCTCCGCCGTTACTGTCGCCGTTGGCGCAGGAATCGCCACCCCCGAACCTTCCCTGCACGACGACGGATCCCCCTCCGCGGGGACCTCCCGTGACGCACTGCACGGCTCCGCGGGCCCCGCCGCCGGCACCGATGTCGACAAGCGTGCCCGTCGCACCGATGCCGACACGCCCGCCTCAACGGCGGCCTCCCACGAGTGGATTTGGCTGCTGCAGGACGATGCGGCCCCCGCGCCGGACACGCTCGAACGGCTTCTGGAAGCGGTGGAGCGTTCCACCACGGCCACCGTGGCCGGCTGCAAGCAGCTTGACTGGGACCAGCCGCGCAAGCTGGTCGACGTGGGGCTGAAGGCCAACAAGTGGTTTGACCGTTTTGCCATGGTCAACCTCGACGAGCTGGACCAGGGCCAGTACGACGGCCGCACCGACTTTTTTGCAGTGAACGCTGCCGGGATGCTGGTGCGGCGCGACGTCTGGGAACGCCTGGGCGGCTTTGACCCCGCCATCCCCGGACCCGGTGACGACATCGACTTTTGCGCCCGGGTCCGCCTGGCCGGGCACCGTGTTCTGGTGGTTCCGGCTGCCAGGATCTTCCACGTGGTGGACCGCGCGAACCCGCTGGGCTCACCCACCGCCACCCGCAAGGCCACCATCTTCATCCGGCTCAAGCACGCCCCTGCCTGGCAGGTTCCGTTGCTTGCCGTTGGCGCCGTGGTCTCGGCCCTCTACTGGCTCTTTGCCGGTTTCCTGCTCAAGGCGCCCGGCCATGCGGTGCGCATGTTCGCGGCTACCTTTGCCGGCCTGTTCCACCCCCTGGCACTGGCCCGCAGCCGCCGCTCCCTGGCCCGGACGCGGGTGCAGACACGGTCCGCACACAAGGGCCTGCTGGCTACCCCGGCCGAGGCCCGCAACCAGCTCAAGGCGCTGCGCGAGGCGGTAGGCCCGGATGAGGAAGCGGCCGAGCCATCGCAATCCGGCCCCTCCATCCTGGAGCCCACCGGCGACATCCACCACGAGGCCGTCACCCCCATGGCAGCCGGACGGACAGCACCCGTTGTCAGCATCATTGGCCTGGTACTGCTGCTGGTGGTGCTGTCGATGGTGGTCCTGGGGCGCTTCCTCGGTGCCTCTGCCCTGACCGGCGGCGGGCTGCTGCCCGTCTCGGAGCAGCTGGGCAGCGTCTGGCACCATGCCACCGACTGGTGGGTATCCCTGGGCTCGGGCCTGCCGGGCCGCGGCGATCCCTTCAACTATGTGCTCTGGCTGCTGGCCGTGCTGGGGCTCGGCAACGGTTCGGCCGCCACGCTGTGGCTGGTCCTGCTGGCCGTCCCGCTCTCGGCATTCACCGGTTGGCTGGCCGCGGGTGCGTTTTCCCGCCACCGCTGGCCCCGGCTGGTGGCCGGCCTGGTCTGGGCCGGGGCCCCGGTGCTCCAGACGGCGCTGGGCCAGGGCCGTCTCGGTGCGCTGCTGGCGCACGTCTTGATCCCGTTGGTGGTGCTGGGCCTGGTCCGGGCCGCCGGCGGTGCTGTTACCGCCCGCGTGAATCCCTCCATTCAGAAGTCCGACGGCACGGCGCACTCCACTGTGAAGCTCGGCCGCCCCGGCGTGGACGGGAACCCGTCGTGGACGGCCGCCGCCGCAGCCGGCCTTGCCCTGGCAGCCGTCACGGCGGCCGCACCCAGCCTGTTCCCGCCGGCCGTGGTGGCCGTGGTGCTGGCCACGATATTCCTGGGCCGCCGCGGCAGGACCATGTGGTGGTCGCTGGTGCCCCCGATTGCCGTGTTCCTGCCCTTCGCCTGGTCCGCCCGGGCCAACCCGCGGGCGCTGCTGGGCGATCCCGGCGTGCCGCTGGCGGGCAGCCCCGGTCCGCTGTGGGAGCAGCTGCTGGGATTCCCCAACGCGGTGGTTCCCGCACAAAACCTGCCGGGCGCGACTGTGGCGGCCACCGGGCCGATTTGGATGTGGACTGCCGTGGTCCTGGTCGGCGCGCCGGTGGTGGTCGCGGCGTTCCTGGCCCTGCTGGCGCCCCTGCGCCGCGCCGGCACTGTACGGACCCTGTGGCTGGTGGCCCTGCTGGCCCTGGCCGTCGCCTACTGCACCAAGTTACTTGCCGTGTCCCTGGACGGCACCACGCTGGCCACACCCTTTAACGGCCCCGCCGTGTCCGTTGCGCTGTTCGCCCTCCTGGCTGCCGCGCTCCTGGGGTACGACGCCGTTTACCACCGCGCGTACGACCCCTCCGACCGCGGGAGGCAGCCCAGGCGCGGCAGCCGGGCCACCGCCGTCGTGCTTTCAGTGTTGATGGTGGCGGCACCCATTGTCAGCCTTGGCCTGTGGACCGCCAACAGCCTGGGCGGCAATGCCCCGGGGCTGGCAGGGGCGTCACTGGTGGCCCCGGTGGCCGCCGGGACCATTCCCGCCACGGCGGCCGACCGCGGCACCGGCCCGGAGGCCAGCCGCACGATTGTGCTTCGCGTACTCCCGGGCGGGGGCGTGCAGGCCATACTGATGCAGGGGGCCGGGACCACGCTGGATGCGATGTCCATCATTGCGTCGGCCGCCAACGTCACGGGCGCCCCGGGTGCGGAGGCGGTGCGCAAGCCGGATGCGGCCACAGCCATGCTGCGCGAAACCGTCGCTGCGCTCATGGCCAAGTCCGGCGTCGACCCGCGGCCCGAGCTCATGGAGCTGGGTGCGGGATTTGTGGTGCTGCAGAACGGCGACACCGCGGCCGAACTCGTGGCCGGTGAACTTGAAGCCGTCCCCGGGCTGGACACCGTTGGCCCTACCGAATCCGGCTGGCTGTGGCGCGTGCAGCCCACGTACCAGAAGGCTGGCGCCACCGATGTGGTGAACAGGGTCCGGCTGGTCAATGCCAAGGGGGCCGCAGTGGCGCCTGTGGCGTCCAACAGGCTGGGCGTTGACGCCGCGGTGCCCGCCGGTGATGCGGGCCGCCGCGTGGTCCTGGCCGAACGCTTTGACCCGGGCTGGACCGCGCGGTTCAACGGCAGGGAGCTGCCGGCCGTGCAGGACGGCTGGGCGCAGGCGTTTGAGCTGCCCGCCGCCGCCGGAAAACTTGAAATCCACTATGACGAGCCCTGGAACGCCGTGATGGGCCTGGCACAGATCGTCCTGCTGGGACTGACCTTGCTGCTGGCCATCCCGGTACGGGCACGGCGCGGGCGGACCGGCGCATACCGGGACGAGGCGTCATTGCACAAGGTAGGTAGAGGTGTCTGAGGACCAGAAGAAGAACGGCCACGATGCGCAGGACGCGGCGGCCGGGAAGGCTGACGCTCCCTCAGATTCGGGGATGGTTGGGGGTAACGCTCCCTCAGATAACGCTGCCGCCGAGCAAGACAAGCCAGGCAGGACTGCACCGGACGGCAAGCCTGCCCTGGCAGGAACGGCTGACGCTGCCAAGGCTGCAGCTGGAAAGAGCGGCCCTGTGAAGCCCGAGGGTGCCAAATCGGCCAAGAGCCCCAAGCCGGCTAAGTCCACCAGGCCGGCCAAGCCCGCCAAGGCGGAGAAGACCGCCAAGCCTGGAAAGCCTGCCAAGGCAGAAGTTGCCGGTGACGCTGCCACCGCAGGGAAAGCTGCACGTGGGCCGCGACGCAAGACGCGGACCCGGCCGCGCCGCTGGCCGGCGGTGCTGGCCGGTTCAGCGACGGCAGTTCTGGCTGTTGTCGCCGTGGCCGCCGGCACGGTGCTGCCTGGCGTCGATGCCACGGCCCAGATCACACCGGAAGCCCAGGTGCTGCCGGTCGGCGAATCGTTGGCCAACTGTGTGGGGCCAACACAACTGCTGTCCGGTTCGGCCGCTGGTGCCGACCCGGAATTTTCACCCGGCGCTTCCTCGACGAAGACGCTGCTCAATGCCCTCGCGCTGAGCAATTCGGACGGCATTTTGCCGGGGGCCGCCATTGATGCCATGAATGCCAAGTCCACTCCGCTATTCACCATTTCGCGGGCACCCAAGGATGCCCCCACCGCATCCCCCGGAAGCTCTTCGGCCCCGGCCACGCTGGCTCCCTTGACGGGCGAAGCAAAGGCGAAGGCCGCCGTCGTGCGCGACAAGGAGATGGGTGCCACATCCGTGCTGCGCGCCCTGCCACTCGCCGGTCAAAGTGCGCGCAGTGCCGGTTCCGTTGTGGTGAGCGCCGGCGACGGCGACCTCCAGGGGCTGGCGGCGGCGACGTGCCAGGCTCCCTCGAACGATCTCTGGCTGGCAGGCGCCAGCACCACCGTGGGCCGCACCGCTGTGCTGACGCTGGCAAATTCGACCAAGAGCCCGGCCACTGTGTCGCTTGAGCTGTTTGGGACCAATGGCCCCGTCCAGGCGCCCGGCGGCAAGGCCCTGGTGATTGCCCCCGGGTCGTCGCAGGCCGTGGTGTTGTCAGGGCTGGCACCGGACCAGGAGCAGCTTTCGGTGCATGTCAAGAGCGCCGGTGGCGCCGTTACGGGTGTCATCCAGCAGTCTGTGTTGCGCGGGCTCACGCCCGGCGGCGTGGATTTCCTGCAGCCGGTTCAGGCGCCGGTCGCGACATCGGTCATTGCCGGTGTGCGCGTCCAGGACCCGGCATTCTCCGCCAAGATCACCTCGCAGAGCGGCTACGCCGATGCCTCCACCGCCCTTGAAGTGACGGTCCCGGGTGCCACGGACGCGGTGGTTGAAGTGAAGGCCTACGGGCCGTCGGGTCAGGCCGCGCTTCCGGACGGCGGCGTGTTCACCGCACCGGCGGGCAAGGTCAGTTCCCTTGCACTCGCCGGGCTGCCACAGGGTACCTACGCGCTCAGTGTGACGTCGGATTCCGCCGTCGTTGCCGGGGTCAAGCTGGCCAATTCAACCAAGCCGGGCGCCGCCGTCGACCTTGCCTTTGCCCCGTCCGGCAGCCGGCTGGGCGTGAATCACTTGACGACACTGCCCGGGGGAGTGGACTCCAGCTTCGCCTTCACGGCGCCGGCCGGCCCTGCCACGGTGACACTGGTGCCGGTGTCCGGCGCGGGCGTGTTGGGTGCGGCGAAAACCGTGGAGTTGAGGGCCGGTGTCACAAATGTGGTGGACCCCGCCACGCTGGTGGGCAAGGATGCCGCGGCCGTGCTGGTGTCCGCGTCGGGCGATCCGGTGTACGGAACGCAGCTGTTGGGCAGCAAGGGTTCGGCAAACATCGCCGTGCTGCCGTTTGCGGGAACCGGCGCTGACTCCCACTCACTGGAGATCACGACGGGGTACTGACGCCGCCCCTCCTTGGTTGAACTTTTTAGCCCGTGACGTCCGAAGCCGCGGTGGCCGATCCACAGCCGGGCCCTGGCCTTGGGGACCTGGCCCGATGCTGGAACCCGGTCCGCGTGCGCGCAACCCGCAGGGCAATCCTGTGCATGTCGGAAGTCCGAACGTTTATGCGCAGCGCGCCCGGCCAGCGTTGCGCATGTCGGAAGTCCGAACGTTTATGCGCAGCGCGCCGTGCTCGCGTTGCGCCACAGCTCGAGCTGCGCAGTGCTGGAGCAGTAGCGTGCGCATGAAGAAACTAGCCCGCCGATATGCGCAGCACGCCCGACCAGCGTTGCGCATGTCGGAAGTCCGAAAGTTTATGCGCAGCGCTGCAGGCGCACCCTGCGAATGGCAGAAGTAGAAACGCGTCCAGACGTAGTGTCCAAATGTTCGTTATAAGGAGTGTCAGCCACGCTGCGCCAGCAGACGTATTCCTGAGCCGGGAACCCCCCGTGGGGACTGCGCTGGCACGGGGACGCCACGCATGAGCTCAACGGGCGGGTCATGATCCCGAACCTCAACGCCCGTCAGGTCCCGCCGTGCCGGAAGCGGCCAAACAGCGGGTCAACGCTGTCCGGGTCGATGTTCAGCAGCCCCGCCACCTGCTCAATGAGGACTTCGTGGATGAGTTCACGCACCTGGCCCGGGGAATCACACAGGGCCTCCACAGGGTGCCGGTAAATCACAATCAGCGGATGCGTGGTCGCGGAGATGGACCCCGACGGCACGGCTGCGGAGTATTTGCCCAGCGGAGCCTGCGCGCCGGAAGCAATAAGGGCCTCCAGGTTGTCCGGGACTTCCTCCACCAGATACTCCACATCGGCCAGTTGCGCACTCCACAGTTCGCTCAGGCGTTCGGCGGAGTCCACCACCAGGTCCTCAAACTTTTCGCTGCGTGTCCGTGCCGCCGGCATCCCCGGCAGCAGGAGGGGTCCGCGCAGCCCGCGGCCGTGGCGGTTGCGCCGGCGCTGGACAAAGGAACGCACGGGCGCGGAAGGGCCTTCGTTGAACGTTACGCTGAAACCTGGTTCCTGGGCATTGGACTGCATCATTTCACTCTAGTTCACGCGGACCAGATGCGCCGTGGCGGGAAAATGCGTCAAACACGGGTAATCTTGGGAATCGTGGGAACCCTTCGTCAATGCACCAGATCCGCCTGCCGTGAGTCGGCCGTCGCGACCTTGACGTACGTCTATGCCGATTCCACCGCCGTCCTTGGCCCGCTGGCCACCTTTGCCGAGCCCCATTGCTACGATCTTTGCTCAAAGCACTCGGCGCGCCTGACGGTGCCGCTGGGCTGGGACGTAATCCGGCTGGCCAGATCGGACACACCCCCGCCGCCCGGACCCGACGACCTTCTGGCCCTCGTCGACGCAGTGCGTGAGGCCGCCAACGCTGAACCGCACGACGCCGGACCCCAAGCCCAGCGCGATTCCCGCCCAACGCTGGAGCGGCCAAACATGCCGCCGGCCGGCGCGCAGCAGGATTCCCAAGGTTCCGGCCGCCGCGGCCACCTGCGCGTCTTGCGCGACTGATACGGCGTTGCGCGTTTTTGCGCCAACGGTGATACGGCGTTGGGGGAGCGGGCGCAACGGACCGCCACACCTCAGCCGCCCCGACTAGACTGGTCAGCCAAGGCCCCCGGACCAATGGCGAAGGCTAATACCGAAGGAAAAGAGAAGTCCATGGCGAAAATGAGCGACGAGCTGCTGTCAGTGCTGCGCTGCCCGGTGACGGGATCCACCCTGGTGCAGGAGGGCGACGAACTTCTCAGCACCACCGCCGGCCCGGATGGCACCCCGCTGCGCTATGCCATCGACGAGGGCATCGCCCTGCTGCTGCGTCCCAACCAGCTGGCTTCCTGACCCCACCCGCACACGATCCGGCGCGGGCACGGCCCGCACCGGCAGATGCGCCACATCTCCCGCCGCCCCGAGCCCCCTAAAGGACACGCCCATGAGCACCACCCTCAGCACATCGGACTACAAGGTTGCCGACATCAGCCTGGCCGCCGCCGGCCGGCACCAGATCCGCCTTGCCGAATTTGAGATGCCGGGGCTGATGAGCCTCCGCAAGGAGTACAAGGACAGCCAGCCGCTGCAGGGTGCCCGCATCGCCGGCTCCCTCCACATGACCGTCCAGACTGCCGTGCTGATCGAAACGCTGACGGCGCTTGGCGCGGAGGTCCGCTGGGCGTCCTGCAACATCTTCTCCACCCAGGACGAGGCCGCCGCGGCCATCGTGGTTGGCAGCGGCACCCCGGAGAACCCGCAGGGCGTCCCCGTCTTTGCCTGGAAGGGCGAGACCCTGGAGGACTACTGGTGGGCGGCCCAGCAGATCCTCAGCTGGCCGGGTGCGGACGAGGACCCCGAAAAGGGCGCCAACATGATCCTGGACGACGGCGGAGACGCCACCATGCTGGTCCACAAGGGCGCCGAGTTTGAGGCCGCGGGCCGGGTCCCGGACACCACGGACGCCGACTCCGAGGAAGGCGCCATCTTCCTTGCAGCCCTCCGCGAATCACTGAAAAATGACAGACAGAAGTGGACGCGCATCGCCGCGCAGATCCACGGCGTCACCGAGGAAACCACCACCGGCGTGCACCGCCTCTACCAGCTGGCCGCCGAGGGAAAGCTGCGCTTCCCTGCCATCAACGTCAACGACTCCGTCACGAAGTCCAAGTTCGACAACAAGTACGGCATCCGCCACTCCCTGCCTGACGGGCTGATGCGCGCCACCGACGTGCTGCTCGGCGGTAAGGTGGCCGTCATCTGCGGCTACGGCGACGTCGGCAAGGGCGCCGCGGAAGCCTTGCGCGGGCAGGGCTCGCGCGTGATCGTCACCGAGATCGACCCCATCTGCGCGCTGCAGGCCGCCATGGACGGCTACCAGGTGGCGAAGCTGGAGTCCGTGCTTGGCCAGGGCGACATCTTCATCACCACCACCGGCGGCCTGGGCATCATCTCGGCCGCGGACATGCTGAAGATGAAGAACAAGGCCATTGTGGGCAACGTGGGCCACTTCGACAACGAGATCGACATGGCCGGCCTCGCCAGGATCGACGGCGTCGAAAAGGTGGAGATCAAGCCCCAGGTCCATGAGTGGGTCTTCGACAAGGGAAACCCGGCCACGGGAGAGCCTGACCGCTCCATCATCGTGCTCTCCGAGGGCCGCCTGCTGAACCTGGGCAACGCCACGGGCCATCCGTCGTTCGTCATGTCCAACTCCTTCACCAACCAGGTGATCGCGCAGATTGAGATCTTCACGAAGGCTGGGACAGCAAAGATCGGCAACGGCGAGTACGGCAAGGATGTGTATGTGCTGCCGAAGATCCTGGACGAGAAGGTGGCCCGCCTGCACCTGGCCGCCCTCGGCGTGGAGCTGACCGAGCTCACCGCGGAGCAGGCCGCCTACCTTGACCTGGACCCGGCGGGCCCGTACAAGCCCGGCCACTACCGGTACTAAACCGTGGTGGACTGGCAGGAGACCGGCCCGCTCAGCCGCATGCTGCGCGCGGACAACCCCGGGCCTATGACGTTGGACGGCACCAACAGCTATGTGCTGGCCGCCCCCGGATCCGCCACCGTGGTGGTGGTTGACCCGGGCCCGCTGCTCGAGGAGCACCTGGGCGCTCTGGCCGGGGCCGGCGACGTGGAGCTGATCCTCATCACGCATCACCACGAAGACCACACCGGGGGCAGCGCCCGCCTCCGCGAGCTCACCGGTGCCCCGGTCCGCGCCGCCCACCCGGACTTCTGCCAAGGGGGAGAGCCGCTGCGCGACGGCGAGCTGATCCGTGCCGCAGGGGTGGACATTGAAGTGCTGGCCACCCCCGGCCACACCTCCGATTCCGTGTGCTTTGTCCTGACGGACCCGGCAATGATGGACGCTGCCCTGAAGGAGCCTTCCCTGACGGACGACGCCGGCACCTCCCAGGTGCTCACCGGCGACACCGTGCTGGGCCAGGGCACCACGGTGCTTGACTACCCGGACGGCCGCCTGGGCGACTACCTGGACTCGCTTGAAAAGCTGCGCGCCCTCGGCGCCGGGAACGACGGAGGCCGAACCGCTGCGGGCCGGGCTGCTTCGGGCCAAGACGCCGGCAGCCAGTTCGCTGACACGCAGGCCGGCGAAAGGCAGGCTGCTGAAATCCTCGGCGCCCCGGTCGCCGTGCTGCCCGGCCACGGCCCCGTGCTTCCGGACCTGGCCAAAATCGCCGCCGCCTACCTGGCACACCGGCGGGAGCGGCTGGCCCAGGTGAGTGCCGCCGTCGTACTTCTGGAAAGGGACGGCACGGCCGCCACCGCAGGAGCGGTGACCGCCGTCGTCTATGCGGACGTGCCGGCCAATCTCCAGGGCGCCGCGCGGCTCTCAGTCGAGGCGCAGCTGGACTATCTGCGCGGACCTACTTCCGGCCGGTGAAGTGCTCCATGGATTTGTAGACACCGAAAACGCGCCCGGCCACCACGTCCCAGGCGGCGATCGGCAGGACTCCGCGCAGCGCCGTGCTCAGCTTCACGGTCCAGGGCATCATGAGCATCGGCGTGCCCTCCTTCATGGCCCGCCACACGCGCTCCGTCACGGCGGCGGGTTCCATGAGCGGTGTCATGAGCGGCCCGCGGGCCCCTTCAAACATGCCGGTCTTGATGTAGGAGGGGCAGAAGGTGGTGACCTTGATGTGGCGGTGGCCGGCCTGCTTCAGTTCCAGCCGCAGGGAATCGCTCCACCCGATCACGGCCCACTTGGAGGAGGAGTAGACGCTCATGCGCGGGTTGGCGAGCAGCCCGGCCGCCGAGGCCACATTGACGATCCGGGACGGCCGACCGCCGTCGATCATGGCGGGCAGGAACTCCCGGGTGATATGCATCAGGGCCAGCGTGTTGATCGCCATGGTCGCCGCAATGTCGCTGCGCTGCTCGTGCTCCCAAAAGTACTTGCCGCGCACAATGCCGGCGTTGTTGATCAGGATGTCCGGCGTGCCGACGTCGTTGCGCACCATTTCCGCCGTCTGCTCGATCGCCTCCAGCTTGCTGACATCCACCACGTATGTGTGGATCTCCGATCCCCGGCCGCCCAGCTCGGCGGCGGCCGCCTCCAGCAGTTCGCCGTTGATGTCCCAGAGGACAACATGCGCGGCGTGGTCGCGCACCGCGAGGTGGGCATACATTTTGCCCATGCCCATGGCGGCGCCGGTGATCAGGACGGTCGAGCCGGTGAGGGATTCGATGGTGCCGGTCATGGTGTTTCCTCCGTGTCGATGGGGATGAGTTTGCCGGGATTCATGATGCCTTCGGGGTCCAGCGTGTTTTTGATGCCCGCCAGGACCTTGATGCCCAGGTCCCCGATTTCCGCGCCCAGGTAGGGTGCGTGGTCGATCCCGACGGCGTGGTGGTGGGTGATGGTGGCGCCGGCCGCGACGATGGCGTTCGAGGCCGCCGCCTTGACGCGGGCGTTTTGCGCCAGCGCGTCCTTCTCCAGCCCGGACAGGAAGGTGAAATAGAGCGAGGCGCCGTCGGAATAGACGTGGGAAATGTGCGTCTGGACGTAGGCTGCGGCGCCGTTCACTTCCAGCGCGTCCAGGATGGCCCGGCGCACGCTGGCGTAGGTGTCCTCGACGCGTCCCCAGGTGGCGGCCGTTTCAAGTGTCTCGACGAATACGCCGCGGGTCAGCAGCTCGTCGCGCAGATACGGGCCGCTGAACCGACCGTGCTCCCAGGACATTCCCGGCACCGGCCCCAGCGGGATGCCGCCGGCCCGCTGCAGGATCCGTGCGCTGCGCCGCCTGCGGGCCCGGGCCTGGCGTCCGTCGCCTTCCCAGACGAAGAGTGCCAGCGCCGGCGTCTTTTGGCCGCGGACCGAGAGGTAGCGCGACAGTGCACCGGTTTTCCAGCCGCCCAGCTTGAAGGTCGACGCCGTTTCATCCGTGTCGCTGAGGCGGCACACATGCGGCATGTCGCCGCGGACGCCGTCGTGGCGCAGCCGGCGCAGGGCGTCGGCCCCGGCCGCAAAGGACGGGAAGGACCATGATCCGTACACTTTGGCTGCCGGGGCCGGGGACACCTTAAGTGTTGCCCGGGTGATGACGCCCAGGGTGCCTTCACTGCCGACCACGACGTCGAGCAGCTTGGGTCCGGCGGCGGTGCCGGGCGCCAGCGAGCCGGCGTCGAACGGCCCCGCCGGGGTTTCCAGGTGGGCCGACTTGACCAGATCGTCCGAGCGCCCGTAGCCGGTGGAGGCCTGGCCGGCGGAGCGGGTGGCCACGTAGCCGCCCAGCGTCGCCTCCTGGTGGCTTTGGGGAAAGTGGCCCAGCGTGAAACCGTGCGGCGCCAGGGCGGCTTCGATGGCAGGGCCCCTGATGCCCGCCTCGAAGGTGGCCGTGCGGGACAGCGGGTCAACGTGCAGCAGCCGGTTCATGCGGCGCAAGTCGAGGGTGATGACGCCGGCGAACCGCCCGCGCAGCGGCTCCACCCCGCCCACCACGGACGTTCCGCCGCCAAAGGCGACCACTGCCAGTTGCCGCTTCGCGCACAGGGCCAGGAGCTCGGCCACCTCCGCGCTGCTGCCCGGGAAGACGACGGCGTCCGGGGCGTCGAGTGCGTCGCCGCTGCGGCGGCGCAGCAGGTCCGGGGTGCTCTTCCCGCCGGCGTGGAGGATGCGTTCCGCCGCTTCCGTGGAGACGTGCCCGGCCCCGGTGATGGCGCCCAGTTCCGCCAGCACCATGGCGTCAAGCGCGCTGGGACCCACGCGGACGTTGGCGAGGTCAACAGGCGGGTGGACTGCTTCGACGCTGGCGAGCCGGAGCGTGCGGCGTAGAAACTCCAGGGCGCCGGGTGCCAGTGGCTTGGCCCGCGCCGGGTCGCCCCAGCCGTACCAGACCGAAGGGGAAATTTCTTCTGTGAAGTGGGTCACCATGGGATACAGTGTGACACATGAAGTCACAACGTACCACCATGCGGGCAGATGAAGAGCTCATCGCCGCCACCCGGGACGCCGTGGTGCTCCACGGCGTCCGGCGCACCACGGCCAACGACATTGCCGAGCGCGCCGGGATCTCCCGCATGACGTTCTACCGCCGGATGGGGTCGGTGGAGAACGCCGTTTTGCAGACACTCACCCAGGAATTCCGGTCCCGTGCCGGCACCGTGCGGACCGGGACGCCCACCGGCACCGGCCGCGAGCAGCTGGTGCACTTCGCGGTGGAAAGCGTGCGGGTGTTCGCCACTTCGGAGCTGCTGGCCTCCATTGCCGAGCGCGACCCGGAATTCCTCATCCCGTATGTGACGGACAGGTTCGGGGCAAGCCAGGAGCTGATCCTTGACCAGCTGCGCGCGCTGCTCGACGCCGGAATGGCGGACGGCAGCATCGAGGCGTCCGAGGGTACCGCGGTCACGCTGTTGCTCGCGCTCCAGGGCGTGGCACTGTCCTCCCGGGTTCTGCTGAAGACGAATGCCTTCGAGGCGTCCCTGGCGGAACTGAAGAAGATGCTGGAACGGTATCTCGCGCCGTCGGGCGCCACGCCGTCGAAAGCTGGAGCGAATGGGGTGGTGGCATGAGCGTGCCAAATCCGAGCTGGATCAATGACGATTCCCGCCGGCGCTCGCTGGAGCACCTGGCCGGGCACTCCGTGGACGTGGCCGTGGTGGGCGGGGGCATCACGGGGGCCGGAGTGGCCCTGGACGCCGTGAGCCGCGGGCTGAGCGTGGCCCTGGTGGAGGGCGGCGACTTTGCGTCCGGGACCAGCGGCTACAGCTCCAAGCTCATCCACGGCGGGCTGAGGTACCTGGCCAAGATGGACTTCGCCGTGGCCTGGGAATCGGCCGTGGAACGGCGCTGGCTGATGGAGAGGATCGCCCCGCACCTGGTCCGCCCGCTCGGTTTCGTCATCCCCGACGTCCGCAGCGCCCCGGCCTGGGAGGGCCTGGCGGCAGGGGCAGGCGTGGTCATCTATGACGTGCTGCGCAGGCTCTCCGGGCTGCGCGGCAAGGTGCTGCCCCGGCCCCAGCTGCTGTCCGGACAGGCCGTGGCAGCCCTGGTGCCCGCCCTCGACACCGACGCGCTGCGGCGCGGCATCCTGTACTGGGACGGGCAGGCGGTGGACGACGCACGGCTGGTGCTCGGCGTCGTCCGGACCGCTGCCGCGCTTGGCGCGCACGTGCTGCGCGACGTGAAGGCCACGGGCCTGACCGCGACCACCGTGGACGCCGTCGACACCCGGACGGGAGCGCCGGTGGGCATCAAGGCCAAGGTGGTGGTGAACGCGACCGGTGTGTGGTCGGCCGATTTTGAGCCGCAGCTGAGCGTGACTCCCAGCCGTGGGACGCATCTGGTGGTCCGTTCCGAGCGGCTGGGCAACCCCCACGCAGCGCACACCGTTGCGGTGCCGGGGCACTTCGGCCGGTACGTCTTTGTGCTGCCGCAACCCGGCGGCGTCGTGTACATCGGGCTCACGGACGAGGAGGACCACGGCGCGGACGGCCATCACCCGCCGGTTCCGGAGCACGACGTCGACTTCCTCCTGGACATTGTCAACACCATTCTGGCGGTGCCCCTGGCGCGCGGCGACGTGGTCGGATCCTTTGCGGGGCTGCGTCCGCTGGTGACTGCCGCGCACGGCCACGGCCCTGGCGGCCCCGACGGCACAGCCGACATTTCGCGCCGGCACCTGGTCCGTGACGTTCCCGGTGCGCCCATCACCGTGGTGGGCGGGAAGCTGACCACCTACCGGCGGATGGCCCAGGACGCGGTGGATGCCGTCACCGCGCGGCTCGGGGTGGATTCCCCGTGCCGGACCAGGACGCTGCCGCTGGTGGGGGCGGCCTCCGTCCGGGAGCTTGAAGCCGATGACGCGCCGGCCCGGCTGGTGGAGAAGTACGGGACGGAGGCCGCTGAAGTGCAGTCGCTCCAGCGGCAGGACCCGCTCCTGGCGCAGCCGTTGTTCGAGGGGACCGAAATTACTGGCGCCGAGCTGCTGTTTGCGGTGCGCGCCGAGGGGGCGTCGAGCGTGGCGGATCTGCTGGAACGGCGCACCCGGCTGGCCTTCGTGCCCGCCGACGCGGCCAAGGCGCGCGGGCGGGCCGAACAGATCCTGGCGCTCGCAGGCACTTTTGGCGACGGGGACGCGGAGTGAGCGCGCTGGCGAAAGGTCCGGCGCTGCTGCTGGTCAATCCGACGTCGGGCCGCGGCCGGGGGCTGCGGTTCCTGCACCGGACCGCCGAGGCGCTGCGGGCAGCTGGATTTGAGGCCACGGTTTCCATCACCGCGGGCCTGGCGGACGCCACGGCGCAGGCGCGCGCCGCCGCCGGGGGAAGCCTGGTGGCCGTGCTGGGCGGGGACGGCTTCCTGGGGGCCGCGGCAGCAGGGGCACGGGAGTCCGGCGCCGTCGTCCTTCCCCTGGCAGGGGGCCGGGGCAATGACACGGTGCGCCGGCTCGGTCTGGGGCTTGACCCCGTCAAGGTGGTCGGGAACATAGGTGGGCTGGTGGTCCGGGAACTCGACCTCGGGCTGGTCAACGGGCGTCCGTACTTCGGTGTCGCCAACGTCGGCTTCGACGGGCTCGCCAACGAGTACGGCAACAATGCGCGCCTGAACCTGGGGCCGTTCGTGTACCTGTACGGCGGGCTCAAGGCCTTCCTGGAGTGGAAGGACGTGACGTTCACGCTGTCCGTGGACGGCAGCGAGACGACCTTCCCCGGGTGGTTTGTGGCCGTGGGGAACGTGGGCCAGTACGGGGGAGGGCTGCGGATCTGCCCGCTGGCCTTGGCCGACGACGGCCGGCTGGACGTGGTCTCCCTGGGACGCGCGTCGATCCTGGCCGTGGCGGCAACATTTTTGCGGTCCTACCGGGGCAGACACCTGGGCCAGGCGAATGTCAGCTTCACGCGCGGAAGCACTGTGACGATCAGCGCCAACAGGCCGTTGAACGTCTACGCCGACGGCGAGCGGGTGGCATCCCTGCCCGTGACGGTGGGGATCGCGCCCTTGGCGGTCAAGGTCCTGGTGCCGGCGGACTCGCCGGTTTTTTGGTAAGCGGGGATCCGTTGCAGGGCGTAGACCTCCGGCAGCGACGGCCAGCTGGAATGGGCAGCCCTCCCTCTAGATGAACAAAGCCACAACTATGGTCGGTTTGTACGTTTAGGAGTATTCTAGAGGCATGACTGAGACTTCCAGCTCCATGAGCGTTGCCGAACTGCGCGCCGGCCTCTCCGATGCCATCAGCCGGGCCACCTTCGGCCACGAGCGCATCGGCATCACGCGCCGCGGGAAGGTCGCGGCCATTCTCATCGGTCCGGAGGACCTGGAGATGTTGGAACGGTTGGATGATCGCGAGGACCTGGCTGCCCTTCGCCACGCCCGCGAGGAGGATGACGGCGAAAGGATTAGCCTGGACGATGTGCTGGCGGCGAACGGCATCACCCGTTGAGTCGATGCACCGTTAACTTCACCAGGGCCGCCCTCAAGGAGCTGAACAAGCCAGATAAACCTCTTCGGCGCCGTATCCTGGCCGCCATCACCCTTCTGGAGGAGAATCCGCGGCCGGACGGTGTGAAGAAGCTTGCCGGAGACGAAAATGCCTGGCGGATCCGAATCGAAGACTACCGGGTGCTGTACGAGATCCACGACGGCAAACTCCTCGTCGTGATCTTTCGCGCAGCACATCGACGCGAGGTCTACAGAGGGCGCTGAAGGAAGTGGGGGACCGACAAACGTGCATGACGCCATGTTTCGCTGGTGCCGAGATGACAGGCGGGAAGAACTTGATGCGATCGTGCCCAACCGCCGCGAAATAGGGGATTGACCATCATGGGTGAAGGAGCACCTCCTCGGAGGAATATGGCCATCTTTGGAGGGCGCCACCTGCTTGGTCAGGTGGGTGCCGCGGTTCCCGCTACTGACCTCCACCGTGCCAGTGGTTACGCAATCGCAACCACCCGGAGGCACTGCTTAACCGTCCGCGGCGGCACCATGGCGTAAAATCGGTCATTAGCCGTGTAAGGTCACGTGCTGCCATCGTGGGGTTAGTCCACCGAATTGGGGAGAATGCATGCCGGAGTTGGGAACTGCCAGGAAGCCTCGCAAGGGGTGGAAGATCGCAGTGATCTCCGTGGTCGCCTTGGCCATCGGCGTGGGCGGCGTAGGTGCGGCCACCGCCAATTCGTGGCTTCCCGGGGACGCCGCGAACACCCCGAAGCCCTCGGCCGTCGCAAGCACAACCCCGCCGGCCGCGCCAGTGGAACTGGCCGTGGCACCCAAGGCAGGCGCCACCAACTACAACCCTGCCGTGCCCGTGGTGGCCGAGGTCAAGACCGGCACCGTGTACAGCGCCATCCTGAAGGAAACGGACACCGGCGCCACAACGGACGGCGAACTGTTCGTCAGCGGTCGCAAGTGGATTTCCAGCTCGGCACTGGCCTTCAACACCAACTACACGTTCAGCGTCACCACCATGGATGACAACGGCAACCTGTCCACCGACGTCAGCACCTTCGCCACCATCCCTGACTCGCACGAAGCCGACATGTGGATGTATCCGGCCGCCGACTCCACCGTGGGCGTGGCCCAGCCGCTGGAATTTCACTTCAGCGAACCGGTGACCAACAAGGCCGCCGTCGAAAAGGCCATCAAAATCACTTCCGCCGCCGGACAGAAGGGCTCGTTCCACTGGTATTCGGACACCATGGCACGCTACCGCGCCGCCGACTACTGGCCGGCCGGCTCCGCGCTCAAGGTTGACATCAAGCTGTTCGGCGTCGACTACGGCAACGGCATGATCGGCAACTTCAACAAGACCAACACCATCAACATTGGCGACAAGGTCGTCATGGAGGCGGACGCCACGGCCAAGACGGTCAACATCTTCGTCAACGACAAGCTGGCCAGGACGTTCCTGGCGTCCATGGGCGACGAACGCTTCCCCTCGGCCGCCGGCTTCCTGGTGCTCACGGCGGACAAGCAGCGGTACGCCACCTTCGACGCCTCCACCATCGGGCTCAAGCCGGGTGACCCCGCCTACTATGGCAAGCTCGACGTCGAATACGCCACGCGCCTGGCCAACAGCGGCATCTTCATCCACCTGGCCGCGCCCGTGGCCATCCCGTACCTGGGCAAGGTCAACCTCTCGCACGGCTGCATCGGCCTTGACCGTGAGGGCGCCTCCTGGGTGTTCAACAACATGTTGCCCGGCGACCTCGTCCACATGGTCGGCACGCCGGACCCCACCAACACCATCGCGCCCACCGACGGCTTCGGCGACTGGAACATCCCGTTCGCCCAGTACGGCAACAAGTAACAGTCAATGCCGGAAACGCGTCCGGCGGGTATCAGCCGGCGTTGATCCGGGCGCGCAACCGCGTGGCCTGCTCCTCCGCGGCCGAAAGCCGCTTGAACTCCCGGTCCCGACGTTCGGAAATCAAAGCGGCCAGGAAGACCTCCGGGGGAGTGCCGGCCGGCGGCAGCGGCGCCACGTGGGGAGAAGCCTCATTGGCCAAGGCAACAGCCATGGATGAGCGCGATGCGGCGGCCATTTGCCCGCCCTGGCGCAGGAACACGGAAATGCGGCGCGCCAGCGGGTCCGGCAGCCGGCCGATGTCCGCCAGCTGCGCCCACGATGCCAGGGCCGGCACGGTGTGCACCTGCAGCGGCAGGGACTTCGGCGCCCGGTCGCGGATGGCGTACGTACCGGCCATCATGTCGCCCAGACGCTTGGACTTGTCGTTGAACAGGCACGCCAGGAATGCCACGGAGCCCAGGGACATGTAGATCTCAAACACCGCCAGGAGACCACGGATCAAGGCCTGCCGGAAGCGGATGGAGCCTCCGTCGTCGCGCACTATCCGCAGCCCCATGGCCAGCTTGCCCACGGATTTGCCGCGGGTAACGGTCTCCACGGCGATGGGCAGCACCACCACAATGCCCACCAGTGTCACCAGGACAATGGCGCGGGCCGCGGCCAGGTCCAGGAAGTTCGGCACCGCGCCCATCACGAACACGGCGCCGATGATCAGCGCAATGGTCACCAGGACGTCGATGGCTGAACCCAGCGACCTGGCGGCAAACGACGCGGGGCGAAGTTCCAGGACAACGGCCTCGCCGGTGATAATCGCGGACATAAGGCAAGTCTAGTAAGCCCGGCCGTGCCGCGGGCCGCCGCTCGCCTTTCCCGGTAGGCTGGCGGGGTGGACCTGGACGCGTTGACCGCAGTGCACCGCCCGCAATGGGAGCGGCTGAATGCCCTTGCCCGGAAACGCCGGCTCACCGGTGCCGAAGCGGATGAACTCCTGGAGCTGTACCAAAGCACCTCCGCCCAGCTGTCCCTGATCCGCTCCTTGGCCGCCGAAAGCGCCCTCTCCGCTTCCCTCTCCGCCATCCTGGCCAACGCCCGCACCCGGTTCACCGGGGCGAAGTCCAATGTGTTTGTGGACGTGGCCCGCTTCTTTGCCATCTCCCTGCCGGCGGCGTTTTACCGGCTGCGCTGGCTGACCGTCATTGTGGGCGCTGTTTTCATGGTCATCGCTGCGCTCTTCGCGGCGTGGGCGGCCGGGAACCCCGCCGTGCTCGCGGCCATGGGCAGCGACGCCCGCCTCGAGCAGCTGGTCAACCACGACTTTGTCGACTACTACTCCGAAAACCCCGCCGCCTCCTTTGCCGGTTCCGTGTGGACCAACAACGCCTGGATCGCCGCCCAATGCGTCGCCCTGGGCATCACGGGGGTGTTCGTGCCGTACTCGCTGTTCATGAACGCCCAAAACGTGGGCATGACCGCCGGCGTCATGTTCGCCTACGGCCGCGCCGACACGTTCTTCAGCTACATCCTCCCGCACGGCCTCATGGAAATGACCGCCATCTTCATCGCCTCCGCCGCGGGCCTGCGCATCTTCTGGGCCTGGGTGAGCCCCGGCCCCCGCCGCCGGCTCGACGCCCTGGCACTGGAGGGCCGCTCCCTGGTGACCACCGCCGTCGGACTGGTCTTTGTCCTGTTCATCTCCGGGCTGGTGGAAGCCTACGTCACCCCCAGCCCGCTGCCCGTCTGGGTCAAAATCAGCATTGGCGCACTAGTCCTGACCGCGTACTGGGCCTACACCCTGGTGCTGGGACGCCGTGCCTGGCTGGGCGGGGAGCGCGGGGACCTTTCCGCGGACGACGCCGGTGCTGCCGCGATTTCCGCCTGAACCCCACCTCTGAGCGCGGTGTCAGTTTGGCCACTGCCCGGGGTGGCAGCAGCCCCCGGTCAGCTTCGGCCGGTATTCTTGCCGGTGTGACAGAGAACCAGCACCCGGAAGTGCCACCCGCCTCAGCAACACCCGCAACCGCTGCCATGCCAGCCGCGCCGTCGGGCGCTGCTTCAGTTGCCGCGCCGGAGGGGGCGCCCGCCCCGGCCGACGGCGGTCCACGCGTTGGCGGTGCCCCTTACTCCGAGAAGCCCGCCGGCAGCAGAATCAAGATCGACATGCCCGCCGACGGGGATCCCGAGCCCATGCGCCCGGCCACGCGGATGCCCAAGTGGCCTTCGGAGGCTGAGTCCGGGTCTGCTGCCGAGACCGGGCCCACTGCCTCAACTGCCGCTGCCAAGACGGAACCTGCGGCGTCAAGCACCCCTGCGGCGGCTGCTTCGCCCTCCGCCGCGAAGGCGGAGCCCGCTGCGACAACTGCTGCTGCCGCGGTGACCGCGCCTTCCACCCAAGCCGCCAAGCCTGCCCCGGCTGCCGTCAGCGCCCCCGCTGCCAAGCCTGGGCCCGCTGCCAAGGCCGGCCCTGTTGCCGAAGCGAAGCCGGAAGTCTTCGTTGAGCAGTCGCCCACCACCATGCTGCAGGTCCGCCCGCCGCAGGAGGAAGTGGACCGCCGCGTGGCCGCCCGCGAGCAGGCCGCCAACACCAAGCCCGTGCTGCCCCGCGTTTTCCAGGTGCTACTGGCGGTTTTCTACCCGGTGGTGCTGCTGGTGCTGGCCATCAGGCTCGTCACCACCAATGCTTTCCTGTGGGTGGAATACCACCGCCCGGGCTTCCCCGCGGATTCGTTTGGTTTCTCGACGGACGACCGCCTCACCTACGGCTCGTACACTGTTGACTACCTGCTGAACTTTGCCGGTCCGCGGTACCTGGGCGGGCTGGTCAACGACAAGGGTGTCCCGCTGTTCCTGGAACGCGAAGTGGCACACATGGCGGACGTTAAATCGCTCATCGACCTTGCCTTCCTGCTGGGCCTGGTGCTGGCCATCGTCATGGTCATTGGCATCATCTACTTGTCCCGGCGGAGCGTGGGCGGGGTCCGGCGGGGCCTGTTTGCCGGCTCCATCGCCACGCTGGTGCTGATCATTGCCCTGGGTGTTTTGGCGCTCATGGGCTGGGAGACGTTCTTCACCGACTTCCACAAGGTCTTCTTCGCCAACGGCACCTGGACGTTCTACACGGACGACACGTTGATCCGCCTCTTCCCAAGCCAGTTCTGGTCCGACGGTGGAATCTTCATCGGCGCATTTGTGCTGGTGGTTTCCTCCCTGACCCTGGCCTTCACCTGGCCCACCAAGGACCGACGCCAGGCAGTGACCCGGGCCAAGCGCCCCGGCCGGAGGGCAGCCGCGCAGTAAGCCGCCCCGAGCCTGGCCTGCCAATGCGGGAAATGCCGCCGCTCCCGCAAAATGCCGCCGTTTCAGCGGCGGCAAAATGCGAAAAACGGCGGCATTTTCCCCTGCCAAAGTCGTGCCGGCGTCGGCCCGTGTTCACGTCGGAGTCGGCCCACATGACTGCGAGCTCGCCCCGCCAACGAATGTCGCAGGGGCGGCGATATCCACGTCCGCAAACGCCATCAGGACCGTGCGGGTCTCATGCGAGGCCGCCGAGCCACCGCCTTTGGAACCCTTAAATAGGTGGTCACGGAGTCCTTTTCATCGTCGAATATCTTCTATGTCAGATAGTCTCTTTATGATATATTCGGTGTATGAGATGGACTGTTCTCTTGTCCGGCGAAGTCCGCACCTGGCACCTAGGGCTGTCCCCGGCGGGCAAGGCAGCAACGGACAGGATTTTTGAACGACTGGCACTTCAAGGGCACATGCTGCGGATGCCGCACGCAAAGCCATTGGGCGAGGGATTGCTTGAGCTGAGGTTCACCGCCGAGAACATTGCCCGCCGCATCACTTACGTTCTCGATCCGGAACGCCAGGCTGTGACACTGACAACGTTCCGGAAGCAGCGTATGAACGAGCGGGCGGAGATCCTGCGGGCCCGGCGGGCGCAGGCTGCCCACGAGGCAGCCCGCGTTGCAGCACAGGACGCCACGACCGCACCACAAGAGGGCACCGCTAGGAAGGGAAGGAAGAAACTATGACTCAGCCCACAACACCCTGGGATCAGGTCCGGGACGATTCCCTGTCCGCCATGAGCCGCGCGGATCGGGCGGCGTACGATGCCGCGTCCGTCGAGGCGGAGGCCCGGCTGGAGCTCGCCGAGCTGGTCTACAACGCCCGCACAGCGGCCGGCCTGTCGCAGACTGAGCTGGCGCGGCGTGCGGGCACCCGCCAGGCGGTTATCTCCGCCATTGAGAACGGCGCCCAGGCCCCGGGCGGCGTCATGCTGGCGAGGATAGCCCACGCCCTTGGGGGCACGCTGCGAATTGCGGCGTGAACCTGGACGATCCAGCCAGCGATCGGGATCACGAACTACCAAATACGGCCACTTTGGTCCAGCTTGTACCTGTCATGGTCCTGCCTTTGGTATGGCTGTCATTGGCAGCGCAGCCGCCAGCAGCTGCTACCACCTCTTCCGCAAACTTTCGCTATCCATCATCTGAGTGGAAAGTAATCCAGGGGAAAGGTTTCTGCAGGCGGGCGTGTCGCCGTTGCCTGGAGATGCTGAGATCAACGCAGACGCAAGTCGAGTTCCCGGCCGGCTCGACCACCGGACTTAGATCCAGCTGGGCATCCACATGTGCTGGCGCCAGTATTCGTAGGGGATGACCTCGGCGGACCACAGGGGGTAGAAGTAGGCGCTCAGGGCCACTGCCAGCACCACGAAGATGCCGGCGTGCAGCGCGCCCTGCTGCCGGCGCCACGGGGGATCACCCGCCTTGCCCATGATCATGCCCAGCACCATGGTGACGGCAAGGATCATGTAGGGCTCGTACGCGATGGCGTAAAAGAAGAAGATGGTCCGTTCCGCGTAGAGCAGCCATGGCACGTAGCCTGCGGCGAAGCCGACCAGGATGGCGGCGGAACGCCAGTCGCGCCGGCCGGCCCAGATACCGATCAGGAACAGCAGGGCCAGCGTGCCGCCCCACCAGATCAGCGGGTTGCCGAGGCTCGTGACCATGGCAGCGCACTTGTCCACGGTGCAGCCGGACTCGCCCTTGAGCGGATACTGCGCGTAGAAGGACGTGGGGCGGCCCATGACCAGCCACGACCACGCATTCGCCTTGTACGGGTGGTCCGTCTCGAGCCCGGTGTGGAAGTTGTAGGCCGTCAGGTGGTAATGCCACAAGGACCGCAGCGACGCCGGAACCCACCCCCACGCTTCGCTCGGGTTGGAGGCGGCCCAGTTGCGGTCGTAGGCGTCCTTGGACAGGAACCAGCCCGTCCACGTGGCCAGGTAGGTGGCCGCGGCAACCGGGACCATGCTGGCGAAGGCGACAACGCCGTCCTTGACAATGGCGCCCGTGACCCAGTACCTGATCCCGGCGATGCGCCGGGCGCTCATGTCCCACACCACGGTCATCAGGCCAAAGGCTGCCAGGAAAAACACCCCGGACCACTTGGTGCCCGTGCACAGGCCCAGTGAGATTCCGGCCGCCAGCCGCCACCAGCGCATGCCCAGCCACGGACCGTACAGCAGGTGCTTCCCCGGGACCCGGCCGTCCGGGGAGGTGAGGCGGGCGAGGCGGGCGGCCAGCCGGCGTCGTCCGTCATCACGGTCCATCAGCAGGGCTCCAAAGGCCACCAGCGCCCAAAACATGACGAAGATGTCCAGCAGGGAGGTGCGCGACTGGACAATGGCGTGCCCGTCGACGGCGAAGAGCAGGCCCGCCACGGCACCCAGGATGGTTGAGCGGAACATCTTTTGCGCGATGAGTGCGAGCAGGAAGATGGACAGGGTCCCCACCAGCGCCGCCGAGAACCGCCAGCCGAACGTGCTGTCCGGGCCAAACAGCCACATGCCGAACGCGATCATCCACTTGCCTACGGGCGGATGCACCACATACTCCGGCGTGTTTTGCAGGCCGCTGAAGTCGCCCTTGTTAAAGAGGTCGTTGGCCTTCTCCGCCCAGTTGCGTTCGTAGCCGCTTTGCAGGTAGCTGTAGGCGTCCTTGACATAGTAGGTTTCGTCAAAAACCAGGGAGTGGGGCTGGCCGAGGCGGACAAAGCGCAGGACACCGCCGATGAGGGCGGCGAGTGCGGGGGCGAGCCAAAACCAGAGGCGCAGGCTTGCCGGTGTTTGGTGGAAGCTGGCCCGGATGCCGCTCAGCCTCCGGGCCAGGGCAGTCTGCGTGAACGCTTGCGCGGGGTCCTGGAGCCAGCGCGGGGCAGGCGGCTCGGGGGATGCTGCGGGGAGCTCCGGGGCGGGGGCGTCGGCTTCCGCGGCAATGTTGTGCACCCTGCCCATGGTACCCAAGTGAGTGGCAGTTGCCCGGGCCAACTACGCTGGTGTTATGGAAGAAAACCTGGATCTGGAACCTGCCGGCACCGACACGGAGCCGGATGCTTCGGCGGACGCCTTGGCCGATGCGGCGCTGGATTCGTCGCTTGCACCCGCAGCGGCCCAAGGGGAGGGCTACATCGTCCTGGCGGCCACCCCCATCGGCAACATGGGCGACGCCTCCGCCCGGCTGGTTTCCTGGCTCGGAAACGCGGACATCGTGGCGGCCGAGGACACCCGCCGGCTGCACCGGCTGGTCACCTCGCTGGACGTCACCGTCTCCGGTCGGATTGTCAGCTACCACGAGCACAACGAGGCTGCCAAGACCCCCGAGCTGCTGGCCCAGGTGCAGGCCGGCAAGGTCCTGCTCATGGTGACCGACGCCGGCATGCCCTCCGTGTCCGATCCCGGCTTCCGGCTGGTGGAAGCCGCCGTCGCCGCCGGCGTGCGGGTGACTGTGGCGCCCGGACCCTCCGCCGTGCTGACGGCGCTGGCCCTCTCCGGCCTGCCCACCGACCGCTTCTGCTTTGAGGGATTCCTGCCGCGCAAGTCAGGGGAGCGCGCGTCGCGGCTGCACGACCTTGCCCTGGAACCGCGCACCATGGTGTTTTTTGAGGCACCGCACCGCCTGGAAACCATGCTGCGCGCGCTGCACACCGCGTTCGGCCCGGCACGCCGGGGAGCCGTGTGCCGGGAACTGACCAAAACGTATGAGGAAGTGATCCGCAAGCCGCTTTCGGGCCTGCTGGAATGGGCGGAGGCCGCGGAGATCCGCGGCGAGATTGCCATTGTGGTGGCGGGCGCCCCCGCCTCCGATCCCGGCACGGCCGAGGACCACGTGGCTGCCGTGAACGAGCTGATGGGCCAGGGAATGCGCATGAAGGAAGCCGTGGCGGTCATCGCCCACGACGTCCATGTCAGCAAGCGCGAGCTGTACAGCGCCGTGCTCGCCGCCCGCGGGTAGCGTCCGTTGAGGGTCCACGAAATGGATAACCACTTTTACTTTTGCTGACTGCGGACTCCCGCTTCCACCCGGTCGCCGACACCCCGGTCGATCTTGTGCCAGTAGTCAAAGGCCTGGCGCAGCACCTGCTCACTGACCCCATTGAGCAGATGACCCACGATGTTGTTGACCAGCCGTTCCCTGGCCGCGTCGTCAAGAACCTCCCGGATCAGCGTTCCCGGCTGGCCATAGTCGTCGTCCTCAGCATGCAGTGTGGCCGCGGCGCGCACCATGCCGCCGTCCGACTGCCAGCCGGCAGGCTCGCCATACCGTTCGGTGTCGGCGCTGGGGCCGCCCTTCGAGTTTGGGGCGTAGACAGGGTCGCCAGGATTGTGGTGCCGCATGTTCCCGTCTTTGGAATAGCTGCGCAACTGTGCCGCATGAGGGGAATTAACCGGCAACTCGTTGTAGTTGGTCCCTATGCGGTAGCGGTGCGCATCCGCGTAGGAGAACAACCGGCCCAGCAGCATTTTGTCCGGGCTTGGCCCGATGCCCGGCACCATGTTGTTGGGCTCGAAGGCCGCCTGCTCGATCTCCGTGTGGAAGTCGGCCGGGTTCCGGTTCAGCGTCATTTTGCCCACCTCGATCAGCGGGTAGTCCTTCTGTGAAATCGATTTGGTCAGGTCAAATGGGTTGAAGCGGTAGGTCTTGGCCTCCTCGAACGGCATGACCTGCATCTTCAACGTCCAGCTGGGAAAATCCTGGCGCGCAATCGCATCGTGCAGGTCTCGGGTATGGAAATCGCCATCGACGCCGGCCAGCCGGTCCGCTTCCTCCTGTAAGAGGAACCCGATTCCCTGGTCGGTTTTGAAGTGGTACCTGACCCAGAATTTTTCACCGGTGGCATTGACCCACATGTACGTATGGCTGGAGAACCCGTCCATGTGCCGCCAGGAACTGGGTATGCCCCGGTCGCCCATCAGCCACGTCACCTGATGGGCCGATTCAGGCGCCAGCGTCCAATAGTCCCACTGCATGTCGTTGTCGCGCATGTTGGTATCCGCACGGCGTTTCTGGGACCGGATGAAGTCCTGGAATTTCATGGGATCGCGCATGAAGAAGACCGGTGTATTGTTGCCCACCATGTCGTAGTTCCCGTGGCTCGTATAGAACTTGATGGCAAAGCCGCGGGGGTCACGCCAGGTGTCAGGGCTGCCACGCTCCCCGGCCACGGTGGAAAACCTGGCCAGCAACTCCGTCTTCCGGCCGGGCTGGAACAGGTCAGCCTTCGTGTACGCGCTGACATCCGCGGTCACCTCGAAGGTGCCAAAAGCACCGGCGCCCTTGGCGTGGGGCTGCCGTTCGGGCACACGTTCACGGTTGAACTGCGCCATTTTTTCGAGGAGATAGTGGTCCTGCAGGAGAATCGGTCCGTCAGGTCCCACCGTGAGGGAATGCTCGTCGCTCTCAACCGGAATGCCGGCATTGTTGGTGGTGAAATTTTCGTCAGTCATGCTCATCCCTAATTTTGGCTGATGCTTAGAGACTGGTTGGTCCGTTGGTGGGTCACACGATTCAAAATGGAATCAGGCTGGCGGGCTCAGGCAATCGTCGATGAGACGCCAAGGCCCACCTTTCTCCCTTTTCGGTTGCCGGTCAAGAGTGCGCGGCGAGCCTTCGAGCAGCATTCGAAAATCCATTGAATGAGTGAAAGGACCATCCGTTTCGCGGACCCTTTCGGGACGGACTTGGCAATATCCCGCCGTGGTGATTTGTGGGGTCGGCCTGGTGCGGACCGGTGGAAGGGATCGGGGGCAGACTGAATCGCTTGCCCGCCGTCATCTTGAATGGTCATCTTGAGAGGCAGCATGTTCGTCCGGCCCGCCGGCTTCAAATCACAGTTCACCGAGGGTCTCCACTCCGTGGGCGTGAAACCATCCACCGGTCGTTGGACAAATGCACAGTCAGCGGCTGTCCAGTAGTGCGCGCATGCGTAGACACCGTTGGCGCAGGAGAACTACCGTGAACCTCATAGCACCACGCTGCTGCCCCGCGCACCAAGCCCGGGCCAGCCGACAGACGAAGGAGTCATCATGACCGTGACCGCTGCCACCGAACTGACCGAACGCGAAAGCGCCCTGCTGGCAGGCGTCCCCACCGGGCTGCTGATCAACGGGGAATGGCGCGCGGCCGCCTCCGGCAAGACCTTCGACGTCGAGGACCCGTCCACGGGCAGGGTCCTGCTGACGCTCGCCGATGCCGGGGCCGAGGATGGCGCCGCAGCCCTGGATGCCGCCGTCGCTGTCCAGGATGAATGGGCCGCCACCGCGCCCCGCGAACGCGCCGAGATCCTGCGCCGCGCCTTTGACCTGGTCACGGCCCGCGCCGACGACTTTGCGCTCCTGATGACCCTGGAAATGGGCAAGCCGCTGGCCGAGTCCGCGGGCGAGGTGAAGTACGGCTCCGAATTCCTGCGCTGGTTCTCCGAGGAGGCCGTGCGCTCCTTCGGCCGCTATTCCGGGAACCCGGAAGGCACCGCCCAGATCCTGGTGCAGAAAAAGCCCGTGGGCCCCTGCCTGCTCATCACCCCCTGGAACTTCCCGCTCGCCATGGCCACCCGCAAGATCGCGCCAGCCATCGCCGCGGGCTGCACCATGGTGCTCAAGCCCGCCAACCTCACGCCGCTGACCAGCCAGCTCTTCGCCCAGATCCTGCTCGACGCCGGACTGCCGGCCGGGGTGCTCAACGTGATCGCGACCTCGACCGCCGGAGCCGTGACGGGACCGCTGATCCAGGACACGCGCCTGCGCAAGCTCTCCTTCACCGGATCCACGCCTGTGGGCCGCCGACTGCTGGCCGACGCGTCCAACAACGTGCTGCGCACCTCCATGGAACTCGGCGGCAACGCCCCGTTCGTGGTGTTTGACGACGCCGACCTGGACGCTGCCGTCGAGGGCGCCATGGCCGCCAAGATGCGCAACATGGGCGAGGCCTGCACCGCCGCCAACCGCTTCCTGGTGCACGAATCCGTCGCGGAGGAATTCGCCACCAGGTTCGCCGCAAAGATGGCCGGGGCGGCGGTTGGCCGCGGCACCGAGCCGGAAACCAAGGTGGGGCCGCTGATCGATGCCAAGAGCCGCGACAAGGTCCACTCCCTCGTCACGGATGCCATTGCCGACGGCGCCCGCGCCGTCGTAGGTGGGGCGCTGGTGGACGGCCCCGGCTACTTCTACCAGCCCACCGTGCTGCAGGGGGTGGAGCCCGGCGCCCGCATCCTGAGCGAGGAGATCTTTGGCCCGGTGGCCCCGATCGTCACGTTCAAAAACGAGGACGAGGCGGTGGCCCTGGCCAACGACACCGAGTACGGCCTGGTCGCCTACGTCTTCACCCGGGACTACGCCCGCGGACTGCGCATGGCCAACCGCATCGAGACCGGCATGATGGGCCTGAACGCCGGCGTCATCTCCAACGCCGCCGCACCGTTTGGCGGCGTCAAGCAGTCCGGACTGGGCCGCGAGGGCAGCCTGGAAGGCATCGAGGAATACCAGTACACCCAGTACATCGGCTTCCCGAACCCGGACAACGCCTGACCGCCTTCAACGGGTCTTCCTGAAGAGCGACGGCGGGAGCAGGACCGCGCGGACCTGCGTCCAGGCGTCGGCCCGGCTTTTCAGGCGCCCGCCGACATCTTCCAGGGCGTCTGCGAGGTCGTCCCGGCCGGTGCCGCCCGTTGCAGCGGCCGGGGGTCCGTAGACGGCGTTTTCATAGGCGTTGCGCAGCACGTCGGCGGCCGTCAGGGTAAGGACTCTGGGGCCGGACGCTGCGCCACCACCGGAATCCGAAGGGTCAAGGCCGGCCAGCCGGGCAATCCCCGCGGCCTGCATCGACGGTGTCAGGGACGGGTCATGGTTGTACCCATGGTCCACGGCCGCGTCGATGAATTCACGCCACGCCAGCAACTCCGGCGCGTCCCGCGGGTCCGCAGCGGACCCCCGCCCGCCGGCACCGCGGCTCCCGGTTCCCCGCCTCCCGGACCCCCGCACCAGGGCCAGGCGCCGGCGTCGTACCTGGATGCGGGTGAAGGCGGGGGAGGCCAGCGCCAGCAGGACCAGCAGCACGCCCACCAGCGTCGCGCTGATCCGGGCCGGCCGCGGGGTCGGGGCCACAGGTGCCGCGGCGGCGGCGGTGCCGGAAGCCGTGGCGACAGCGGTCGGCGCTGCGGCAGCGGTGGGATTGGCATTGGCGCCGTTGAGGAAGTCATTGCGTCCGGGATTTGACGTGTTGGAGGTGTCGTCGCGCGCGTAGGACGGCACGGCCCCGCGTGAGGGCGTCGGCTCAAACGGCACCCAGCCCAGGCCCTCGAAGTACAGCTCGGGCCAGGCGTGGGCGTCGCGGCCGGCCACCTGGTAGCCCTGCAGCGACTGCCCGTCCACCACGGCCGTTTCCGTGGTCCGGTCGCCCGGGGCGTAGCCGACGGCGATGCGCGACGGGATGCCCAACTCGCGGGCCATGACGGCCATGGTGGCGGAAAAGTGCACGCAATAGCCGGCCTTGACTTCCAGGAACTTGGCCAGGACGTTCATGCCGGCGCCGTCATAGCCCTTGTCCACGGGCGTTTTCTCGCTGTAGCTAAAGACGCTGGAGCGCAGGTAGTCCTGGATGGCCATGGCGCGGTCGTAGGGGGTGGACTTGCCCTTCGTGACCTCCTCCGCCGTCTTCTTGATGATGGACGGGACGTTGTTGGGCAGCGCGGTGAAGACCGGGTCCAGGCCGGCGTCGGGCTTCTGGGTGGCGGCCTCCAGCAGGGCCGGCGTCAGCACGGGCATTTCACTGGTGACCATGTACGACTGGCTCCGCGTGCTGCTGCCGTCGGCGTTAATGGTCTGCGTGGACGGATTCCACGTCCACTCCCCGCGCAGGTCCACTACCTCCGTGGTGCTCAGCGGCGCCGGCAGCCAGGTGCTGGACAGGTTTACCACGTCCACCCAGGTCTTGGTCTGCACCACGGGAACGGCCGGGTTGGGCCCAAACTTGGGCAGAAGCCCGCTCAGCACCGGCGACAGGCCCTTCGGGACCGCGGAAGGCTTCCAGGTCTTGCCCGAAAAGTCCTCCAGCGTGCTCATCCGTACGTACAGTGGCACGTCCGAGTTGCTCAAATACGTCAGGTTCACCGCGCCCGACTGCGCCCTCAGGTCGTTGCCGAGGGAAATCATCGGATCCAGCCCGGCCACGTTCCCCGGCGAACCCAGGCGCGAGCCCTGCGGAAAGGAGCCCTGGTCGAAGCCCGGGATGGCGGCCGGGAGCACCATCGCCACCAGTACGACGGCGGTCCCCAGCACGGTTGCCCGGGTGAGGGTCCCGCTGCTGGCCCGGTTGGCGGCGGGCCGCAGCTTGCCGTCCGGCGCGTACCACCGGCAGCACCCCAGCAGCAGCAGGTAGCCCGCCCCCGCGCCGATGAATCCGGAGGTGCCGATCCCGTCCTGCGTGGTCAGCGACCCGGGCAGCAGCAGCAGCACCAGCCCGGCGGCCGCGGCGGCGGGCATGGCAACGGTGACGGCCAGTGTGTCCACCAGCAGCGCGGCGAATCCGACGCCGGCACAGATGACAAACACCAGCCCGGTGTCCGGCGGCACGGGGGTGTTGTTCACCATGATGGTGGCCGAGGCCTCCGTTGCCAGGTCCACGGCGGCGCCCACGGTGCGCGTGGACGGGATCACTCCCAGGTAGGCGGTGCCGGGGAAGAAGGCCAGCGTCAGCCCCATGAACCAGCCCAGCAGCGCAGCGATGGGGGCGTAGGCGGCCAGCCGCGGATAGCGGCGGACCAGGGCCGGGAGCAGGACGGTCAGCGCGGCGACCAGGAAGGCCTTGGGCAGCCAGCTGAAGTCCAGCATGACGTTGCGGAAGCCCAGCGACGTGCCCATGACCGCGCCAAGGACAGCCACGGCAAGCACCCAGCGGGCGGGCCCGGTTTCCGGGCGGCCCAGGAAGCTGTGCACGGCGGACCGCCAGCCACGCTCCCGACCGCCGCCGGGGCCGGAACCCGGCCGGCCGCCGTCGTGCGTGCCGTGGGGAGGGTGGGTCCCCGCGACGGTGCCGGTCACGGCTTGGCCCCCGGGGACGGTGCGGCGGCGGATGTTGCGCCAACGGCCGGCCGCGGTGCGGCGGGGACGTGGTGCAGGCTGCCCGTGGAGGGTGACGGCAGGGGCTCCGGCGCGTCAATGTCCACCCACGCCTGCAAGAGCGGGGTGTTCGGCGTGAGCGCCAGCGCCTGCCAGCCGGCCCGGCGCAAAATGTTCAGCGGCCCGGACATCTGAGCGGGGTCCGGGCAGACCACCAGGGCATAGGCGCCCTCGGCGGCTTCGACGGCGGCGGCAAGGACCATGGCGTCGGCGTCCGTGAGCAGGCCGGTGACGGCAATCACCGGACCGCGCCGGCGGGTCTGGATGAGCTTGTCCGCCAGCGTGTCGGCCAGCGGGGCCTGCTCCTCGGCGCGGGCAGGGACCGCCAGCTCCAACGCGGCCAGCGACTGGGCCACGGCGAGGGCACCGGACTGGCCGGAAAAATCTTCCCGGTCGGGTTCGTTGGCCGAGCGGGATGACTGGAAGCCGGGGCGGCCCTGGTCGTCGAGCACCCTCAGGGAGTAGGAGCGTTCCACCAAGTGCACGGCAATGGAGACGGCCGCCGTCACCGCCCATTCAAACGCCGGAGTGCTGGCCAGGGTGTCCGCCCTGCGGGGCATTTTCGCCGCGCCGCCATACGCCCACATGCGCTGGTCCAGGACCAGGGCGGCCTCCGGGGTGGTCACGGACTCCTCGGCGCGGACCATCAGCTTGCCCTGCCGGGCCGTGGCGGGCCAGTGCACGCGCCGGAGCGGATCCCCGTGGCGGTATTCGCGGGTCATGACGTCGTCGTCGCTCGGGTTGGCCTGCTGGCGGGTCATCCGCGAGCCGTCCTGCCCGCGGCCGCCGGTCAGGGAGATTTCCGGCAGCACGACGGCGGCCGGTGCCACCGTGAGCAACTCGCCGGGGTCGAGGTCGCGCGTGAGCAGGGCGACGTCGAACGGGTCGCCGAACCTGGCGGTCAGCGGGCCGATGGTGAACACGCCGCGGCGGGTGGGGTGCAGGTTGTAGCTGTAGCGGCTGAGCAGGCTGCGCGGGCTGACCGGGCTGGGGTAGTCAAAGCGCGGGACGTCGATGAGGTGGGCGGGCAGCTGTTCGGTGATGCGCGCGCTCGCCCCGCCGGGGGTGGTGCCGTGCACCTCCAGGGTGACGGACGCCGTCGTGCCTGCCTCCACAAAGGCCGGGGAAAAGCGGCGCTTGACGCTGAAGCCGGGGGCCAGCAGGCGCAGGCCCGCGCTGGCCAGGGGCGGCAGGGCCAGCAGGAACACGGCCACCACCAGCAGGTCGCGGCGGCCCAGCCACTGGGCCAGCAGCAGGGCGAGCAGGCCCATGGCCATCATCACCCAGCCGCGGGGCCGGAAAATCCGCTCCGGAATCCAGCTCATCACGGTGCCGCGCCGTTGCTCTTTCCGGGCTGTGCCGTGCCGGGCTGTGCCGGGACCGGGATCCGGGCGAGCGCGTCGGCAATGACGTGCGCCGCCGTGGTGCCCATGCTCGCGGCCTTGCGCTCCACGATCAGGCGGTGGGCCAGGACGGGCTCGGCCAGGTTGCGGATGTCGTCGGGAAGGACAAAGCCGCGGCCGGCCAGGGCCGCCGACGCCTTGGCCGCCCGCAGCAGCTGCAGCAGCGCGCGCGGGCTGGCGCCGAGCCGGAGCTGGTCGCTGCTGCGGGTCGCCTGGCCCAGCGCCACGGTGTACTCCTTGACGGCACTGGAAACATGCGTTGACGCCACGACGTCCAGCATCGCCGCCACATCGGCTGTGGTGGCCACGGCCCGCACCGCCTCCAGTGGGTTGACGGACTGGTGGGTTTCCAGCATGGCGAGTTCCGCCGTCGTATCCGGGTAGCCCATGGAGATGCGGGCCATGAAGCGGTCCCGCTGCGCCTCGGGGAGAGGGTAGGTCCCTTCCATCTCGATGGGGTTCTGTGTGGCGATGACCATGAACGGCTCCGCCAGCCGGTACGACGTCCCGTCCACCGTGACCTGGTGCTCCTCCATGGACTCCAGCAGCGCCGACTGGGTCTTGGCGGACGCGCGGTTGATCTCGTCGCCAATGACCAGGTTGGCGAAGATGGCGCCGGGGCGGAACTCAAAGCTTTGTGCCGACTGGTTGTAGATGGACACGCCGGTGATGTCGCTGGGAAGCAGGTCCGGGGTGAACTGGATGCGGTTGACCGTGCAGTCCACGGTGCGGGCCAGCGTCTTGGCCAGGAGGGTCTTGCCGACGCCGGGCACATCTTCAAGCAGCAGGTGCCCGCGTGCCAGCAGCACTGTCAAGGCCAGCTCCACGGCCTCTTCCTTGCCGTCGATCACGGTGTTCATGGCCGCCATGATGTCCCGGCTGAGCCCGGCAAACCTGCCGGCGTCCATGGCCTGCTGCCGTGGCGGCGTGGTGGGCTGCGCCGGCTGCCGGTCCTGGTGGTTTTGCTGTGGGGCCGTGCCCGGCATCCCGGCCGTGTCCGAGCCGGACGTTTTTGCCGCCGTCAGAGTCTCTCGCGGGTGCATGCCCAACCTTTCAGGTCCGTCTGACCAGAGTCAGGCCCGTGTGACCGAAGTGGTCGTTGGAGCCAGTGTGTGTCTGCCTGTGACCCACGCTACTAGTATGCCGGGTTTGCGCCGGACATGACCGCCAGCCCGTGCATAAACATGGGTAAAATTGCCAAATATGTGCTCCCCTGACGTGCCCCGCCCCTATCGCCGCGACGAATCACCCGCCCAGGACGGCACGCCCGACGCCGGAAAACGGCGCCCGGGGTTCGCGCCCGCCCCGGCGCCGCTGCCCGTGCCGGTGTATGACAACCACACGCACTTTGACTTTGGCGACTCGCCCGTCGCATTGAAGGATGCCCTGGATGCGGCCGAGGAGGTCGGCATTGCCGGTGCCGTGCAGGTGGGCTGCGACCTGGAATCGTCGCGCTTCACCGTGCGGGCCGTAGACCTGGATCCCCGCGTCCTGGGCGCCGTGGCCATCCATCCCAACGACGCGCCGGGCCTGGCCGGCCTGGCAGGCGGCGGCGCCGGCGGTGCGGGCGGAGCTGGCGGAGGGACTGCCGGCGGTGGTCCCGCCGGCGGCGGGACCACCGCGCTGGACGCCGCGCTGGAGGAGATTGACGCCCTCGCCGCCCACCCGCGCATCAGGGCCATCGGGGAGACGGGCCTGGACTATTTCCGGACCGGGCCCGACGGCATTGCCAGTCAGTTGTATTCATTCCGCCGCCACATCGAGATTGCCAAAAAGCGCGGCCTGGCGCTGCAGATCCACGACCGCGACGCCCACAGCGATGTGGTGGCGGTTTTAAGGGAGGAGGGGCCGCCGTCGTGCGTGGTTTTTCACTGCTTCTCCGGGGACGCCGAACTGGCCAAAATTTGTAACGATAACGGCTGGTACATGTCGTTTTCGGGCACCCTAACCTTTAAAAATGCAGGGAATTTGCGCGAGGCACTTGTGGTGGCCGATCCGGCATTGCTCCTGGTGGAAACCGATGCCCCATTTTTGACGCCGCATCCGCACAGGGGACGCCCCAACGCCAGCTATATGCTGCCGTACACGGTGCAAAGCATGGGACAATTGATGGGCCGGGGACTGGATAGCCTCGGCCAGCTTTTGCGGGCCAACACGGAGGCCGTTTATGGCTCCTGGAACGTGTGAGAAGGACCTCTGAGCGTTACCAAACCTTGTCTTATTGGTAACGATCAGGTTACGCTGGGGGACTATTAGCCGGGGTCGGGGAAGGCCTACGGATGAGAAGCAGCGGGATCCACCGTTCAATTGGATCCTGCCGCAACCGTTCGCGACGGACATTTTTGCAGTGCACCTGACGCAAGGGCAGGACCGTGCAAAAATGCTCCGCCACTCCCCGTGCCCGGGTGCTCTAGTAGTAACGGGAACAAGTGACCAACCTCTTCGCCACCAATGGCAAGCTGAACTTTTTGAAGATTGCCGGGCAGGCCGCAGTGCTCCTGGCCCTCGTGGCCGGGCTCATGACGTTCATCAGCGCCAACAAGTCCATCAGCCTCACGGTGGACGGCTCGGCAAGTTCAGTTTCCACCTTTGGCGGCTCCGTGGCGGATGTCCTGGATAAGGCCCACGTCACGGTCGGCCCGAAGGACAGGGTCACCCCGGCCCTGGACTCACAGGTGGAAAACGGCACGACCATAAGCGTTGACACGGCCAAGGACATCACAGTGAACCTCGATGGCACGGAGCGCACGGTCACCACCACCTCGAACAAGATCAGCGGCCTGATCAACCAGCTAGGGATCGCCGCCAACGCCCGCGTCTCGGCTCCGGCCGATGCCCTGTTGGCCAGCGCCAGCGACATCAGCATCATCACCCCCAAGCAGGTCACCGTCGTTGCCGACGGCAAGAAGACCGTGAAGACCACCACCGCCCGGACCGTCTCGGGCGTGCTGTCGGAATCCGGCGTCAAGGTTGCCGCCACGGACCTGGTCTCGGCGCCCGCCGTGGCCAACGTGGTGGAGAACATGGTGATCAAGGTTTCCCGCGTCAACAACTCAGGGACCGCATCCGAAAAGTCGGCGCTCCCGTTCCAGACGGTGCAGACGCTCGACCCGGCCATGTTCAAGGACCAGAAGAAGACGGTCCGTGCCGGCGCGGCGGGAATGCTGGAAACGACGTTCCGCACCGTGTCCGTTGACGGCACTGTGGTCAACCGCAGCAAGACCGGCGCCAAGGTTCTGTCTGAACCGGTTGCCGCACAGGTCACCGTGGGAAGCAAGGCCCGCCCCGCACCGAAGGCCCCCGCCCCGGCCCCGGCCCCCGCCGCGGCCGCCAACACCGGAGCCAAGGCCCCGGCCATGGCCAACACGGCCATGTGGGATGCCATTGCCCAGTGCGAGGCCGGAGGCAACTGGGCCATCAACACAGGAAACGGTTACTACGGCGGCCTGCAGTTCGACATCCAGACCTGGATCGGTGCCGGCGGCGGCGCCTACGCGCCCAACGCCAGCCTGGCCACCAAGGCACAGCAGATCGCCATTGCCAACAAGGTTTATGCCGAGCGCGGCCTGGGCCCGTGGGGCTGCGCCGGCGCCGCCGGATAGCACCTTCTCCTTCTCTTCACAGTGCTCCCCGCAGGCTCCCAAAGCTGTGGGGGCGCTTTCATTAACGGCGGTTCAACTGCCTCGACGGGACGCAGCACCGGGAGCGGATACGATTGTGCAGTGACCTCCCCCCAACCCAGCCCCGCGACCCAGCCGCTTCTCGGTGCCACCGAGATCCGCCGCCTTGCGGAGGAAATCGGTGTTCGCCCCACCAAGACGCTGGGCCAGAACTTTGTCATTGACGGCAACACCATCCGCCGGATCGTGGCCGCCGCCAAGGTGGACCCGGCGGAAACAGTGCTGGAGGTAGGCCCCGGACTGGGGTCCCTGACACTGGGGCTGCTCGACGCCGCCGCCCGCGTGGTGGCCGTGGAGATCGACCCCGTCCTGGCCGCACGGCTCCCCGAAACCGTGGTCGCGTTCCGCCCCGAAAAAGCGGGAAATCTCGACGTCGTGCTTTCCGACGCGATGCGCATCACCGAGCTTCCGGGGGAGCCCACGGCCCTCGTGGCCAATCTGCCGTACAACGTGGCCGTGCCTGTGGTCCTGCACCTGCTCGAACACTTCCCGTCGCTGCGGCACGGGCTGGTCATGGTCCAGGATGAGGTGGCAGACCGCATGGTGGCCGGGCCCGGGTCCAAGACCTATGGTGTGCCATCGGTCAAGGGTGCGTGGTATTCGCAGATGCGCAAGGCCGGCGTCATTGGCATGAACGTGTTTTGGCCGGCGCCGAAGATCTCGTCGGGGCTGGTGGAATTTGTCCGCCGTGAACCCCCCGTCACCCGCGCCAGCCGCGAGCAGGTGTTCGCCGTGATCGACGCGGCGTTCGCCCAGCGCCGCAAGACGCTCCGGGCGGCCCTGGCGGGCTGGGCCGGCGGCGCGGCCGAGGCCGAACGCTTCCTGCGCGTGGCCGGCGTGGACCCCACCGCACGCGGCGAAGTGATCGACGTGGCGGCCTTTGCCCGCATCGCCGAGGCCAAGCTTCCCATGACGGCGTAAATGGAAGCAATGAACCCGGGCAGGGACAGCTCAGCTGGCGGCGCCGCGGAAGGCCGGCGGGGCAATGCGGGCCGACGGCCCGGCCCGGCGGACGTCTTCCCAGAATCCCTCGGCGCCGAATACGACTGGACGGGCCGGCCCAAGCACGTCCGGGTCCAGGCCCCCGGCAAGATCAACGCCTCCTTCCGCGTCGGACCCTTGCGCGACGACGGCTACCACACGGTGGCCAGCACCTACCTGGCCGTGTCCCTGTACGAGGAAGTCCAGGCCACTGCCAAGCCCGGCACGCCGCCCTCCGACGTCACCGTCAGCATCAGCCCCGGCAGCTCACTTGCCCCGGAGCTCCTCGCAGGCATTCCGCTGGACGGGAGGAACCTGGCGGTCCGCGCCGCCCTGCTCGTGGCGGACATCAGCGAAAACGCGTGTGGGGTGCACCTGGAAATCAGCAAGCACGTGCCCATTGCCGGCGGCATGGGCGGGGGTTCGGCGGACGCGGCAGCGGCCCTCGTGGCTTGCGACGCGCTTTGGCACACGGGCCTCTCCCGCGAGGAGCTGTCCCTCCTCGGGGCCGAGCTCGGCGCGGACGTGCCGTTCGCACTGCTGGGGGGTGCCGCCGTCGGACTTGGGGTGGGGGACAGGCTCACCTCCGCCCTGGCCCCGGAACCGCTGCACTGGGTCCTGGTGCAGTCCGACTTTGGCCTGTCCACCCCCGTGGTCTACGGCACCCTTGACTCGCTGCGTGCGGGGGAGGATCCGGTCGAGCCGGACCAGGTTGATCCGCGGATATTGGCGGCCCTGCGCGCGGCGGACCCGGCCCTGCTGGCTCCGTGCCTGGAAAATGACCTGCAGCGCGCCGCCGTGCACTTGGCCCCGGGCCTGGCGGACGTGCTCGACGCCGGGACCCGGCTGGGTGCGCTGGCCACCCTGGTCTCGGGGTCGGGGCCGACGGTGGCCATGCTGGCCCGCGACCCGGCGCATGCGCTGGAGCTGGTGGCGCAGCTGGCGGGCGACGGCCTTGACGCACAAGCCGTGGAAGGGCCCGTGCACGGGGCACAACGAATTGTTGACGCATGAATACCTTAATGAAAGTGGTTTGACGTGGCACACCTCCTTGGTGGAGAAAATCTCAGCATCGCCTTTGCCACCCGCACTGTCCTGGACAGTGTCACGGTGGGGCTCGAAGACGGTGACCGCATCGGCATCGTGGGCCGCAACGGGGACGGCAAATCCACGCTGATGCGCCTGCTGGCCGGGCGGCAAACGGCGGATTCCGGGCGCGTGACCGTCCGCGCCGGCGTGCACATTGGCTACCTGGACCAGTCGGACGTGCTCGACGGCGAGAGTACCGTGGGTTTCGCGATCGTGGGCGAGGCCGCCGACCACGAGTGGGCATCCAACCGGAAAATCCGGGAGATCATGGGCGCGCTGGTGGGCGAGGTGGACTGGCACGCGAACATCCATTCCCTTTCCGGCGGGCAGAAGCGGCGCGTGGCCCTGGCCAAGCTGCTCATCGGCGGCGACGACGTCATCATGCTGGACGAGCCCACCAACCACCTGGATGTGGAGGGTGTGGCTTGGCTGGCCAAGCACCTGCAGCAGCGCTGGCGGGCCAACGAGGGCGCCTTCGTCGTCGTCACCCACGACCGCTGGTTCCTCGACGAGGTCTGCAACCGCACCTGGGAGGTCCATGACGGCATCATTGACCCGTTCGACGGCGGATATGCCGCGTACGTGCTGGCCCGCGCCGAACGTGACCGCATGAACTCCGTCATTGAATCCAAGCGCGTGCAACTGGTCAAGAAGGAGCTGGCGTGGCTTCGCCGCGGAGCCCCGGCCCGCACGGCGAAGCCGAAGTTCCGCATCGAGGCGGCCAATGACCTCATTGCCGACGTCCCCGAACCAAGGGACACCGTGGCGCTGTCGCGCATGGCCACGGCCCGGCAGGGCAAGGACGTGCTCGACCTGGAAAACGTCTCACTGTCCTATGGCGACAAGGAGATCTTCAAGGACATCACCCTGCGGCTGGCGCCCGGGGAGCGGCTGGGGCTGGTCGGGGTGAACGGTGCGGGCAAGACCACCCTGCTGCGGCTGCTCAACGGCGAGGTTGAGCCGTCGTCCGGCCGGCTCAAGCGCGGCAAGACCGTGCAGACGGCCGTGTTGACGCAGGAGGTCCGGGAGCTGGACGACGTCCTGGACCTGCGCGTGCTGGAGGTCATTGAGCGGGAGAAGCGCTCCTTCGAGGTGGGCGGCAAGGACATGAGCGCCGGGGCGCTGGTGGAGCAGCTGGGCTTCACGAAGGACAAGCAGTGGACGCCGGTGCGTGATTTGTCCGGTGGTGAGCGCCGCCGCCTGCAGCTGCTGCGCCTGCTCGTGGGTGAACCAAACGTGCTCATGCTCGACGAGCCCACGAATGACTTGGACACGGACACCCTGGCCGCGGTGGAGGACGTGCTGGACGGCTGGCCGGGGACCCTGGTGGTGGTTTCTCACGACAGGTACCTGCTGGAGCGTGTCACCGACCACCAGATGGCGATGCTGGGCGACGGAAAGCTGCGCGGGCTGCCCGGCGGCGTGGACCAGTACCTGCAGCTGCGCGAGGAGGCGCTGTCCGCCGCCTCCAAGCCGGCCACTGCCGGGTCCGGTGCCGCGTCGGGGCCGTCGGAAGGCGAGAAGCGCGATGCCCGCAAGAAGCTGAACCGCGTGGAGCGCCAGCTGGGCAAGGTGGCCGCCGCCGAGGCCAAGGTGCACTCGCAGATGTCGTCCAAGGTGGGCGAGTACGATGCCCTGGACGAGCTGAACGCGAAACTGGCTGCGCTGGCCGGCGAAAAGGCGGGGCTTGAGCTGGAATGGCTGGAGGCCTCCGAAGTGCTCGAGTAGCAAATACGCCCAACTTTGAAGCTGCGCAGGGTGGGCGCTCGCCGCTGCGCCACTTCTGAAGTGGCGCTCGAGCCGGAGTGGCGCTCGAGCTGGAATGGCTGGAGGCCTCCGAAGTGCCCAAGCAGCGGCCAGGAGTGGAATTTGGTGCTCTTGGCGCAGGCGCCGAACCCGCCATGAGTCCTGCGCAGAGTATCTCCCGCGCAGAACCCGCCATGAGTCCTGCGCCTGTCTGACGTTGCGGCGGTCCGGCTTTTCCCGAGCGCATGATGTGGCACGCAGTTGTGCGCATGGCTGTGGTCAACATCCCTCCACAGGGGGCAACGCCCGGCGAAGCGTCCACATTCGGCCCGTCGGACGGCTTGCGGCCTGACGCCGCGGCCAAAATTGAGGCATGAGCAGCCAAGACCCAAAGAAAAAGAGCCCGGAAGAGTACATCAAGGCCACGTTCGCAACCGTGGCCCGGCGCAAGGACCTGGTAGCCGCCGGATGTACCGACTGGGAACTGCGGCAGGCAGAGCTGCAGGGGCGCATCAAGACTGTTGCACCGGGCCATTTCGGCCTTCCACACGCAGATCCGCTGGACGTCTTCCTGGCCCAGCACCAAGGACGGCGGACCTGCCTAAACAAGGCGAAGAAGATCGGGTTGTGGGTCATCAGGGAACCCGAGCAGACCCACGTTGCCGTGGCCCACGGCCGGCCGGTGCCAGGCTGCGTCGTCCATCGGGTCCGGGGCGGTCAAACCCTCATGGACATCCTCCGCCAGTGCGTGAAATGTGGGACCGAGGTGGAAGCCCTGGCAGTTCTGGAATCTGCGGTGGTGCTTGGCAAGTGCACCATCCCCGAGCTCCGCAAGGAATTTTCGGGCCGTGAAGACACTGCAGCCCGCGCCATCATCGACATGATGGATCCCCAGTCCCAATCGATCGCCGAAACAGTGGGCCGCTACTACATGCGGAAAGCCGGCTACAACGTGCAGGGGCAGTTTCATGTCAAGGACGTGGGGCACCTGGACCTGCTGGTGGAAGGGATTCTGGGCGTAGAAACGGATGGCGAAACGTACCACAATACGCCTGAAGGGTGGGAAGAGGACCTGCGACGTGACAATCTGCTGGTGGTCAAGGGGCGGTGGTGCCTGCGCATACCGGCGTACATTGTGCTTCACCGGCCGGACATCATGATGAATTGGATCAGCCAGGCGCTTGACAGAATCCAAGGTGCGCAAAATTGAAGGGTGAGTTTGGCGCTCGCAATGAGTACGCTGCACGTCTGCGTCGAACTCGTGCACGAATTTAGCGCACACCCAAGGTCCGCTTTGCACCGGCGTGAAACTCACTTCCAGTTCTGCGCAGAGGTAATCATGCGCCTAACCCACACCGAGTCTGGTGCATGGTTGAAGCTGTCGTACGAGGTTTTGCCCATGCGCGAAACCTGCGATAGGTCTGGCGCATGCGCGACGGTGATGCCGCCTCGAATCCTTCTGGCGGGGGAATAAATGGCTACGGGCGAGGATGTCAGCTTGTGCATATTCCTCCAGCGGCGCGGTGGACAATGCAGCCGATAGAAGGGCCCAAGTCGCAAAATATGTCCCCGCCGTGGCACACTATATTCTCGTGGGCTGCGCGTAATGGCAGCGGCGCACATTCCGCCCTGGTGTAATGGCAGCACCCCAGCCTTTGGAGCTGTGGAGTATAGGTTCGAATCCTATGGGCGGAACACGCTGAAGCCGGCAGCCGGCCATCCCTGACACCGGATGCCATGCGCCGGGTTCCTTCCCCGCCGTGGCCTTTCCCTGCATGGGATGTTAACGGGCAGTGAACGGGCACCCCTGCGTGAACGGGTAGCATGGACTTGTTTCCATTTGCGTAGGTTTGATCACGGACATGGTCCGGGCAGGAGTGCCACTTAGTGAGCCCCCAAGACACCAATTCATCCAATCCCGCCGCAGTCATTGTGCTGGCAGCCGGCGCCGGGACCCGGATGAAGTCCCGCCTACCCAAGATTTTGCACCCCATTGGCGGCATATCCATGGTGGGCCATGCATTGGCCGCGGCGCAGGGCCTGAACCCGGAACGTCTGGCCGTGGTGGTCCGGTTTGAGCGCGACCAGGTGGCCGCCCATATCGCAGAGCTGGACAACACCGCACTGATCGTGGACCAGGACGAAATCCCCGGCACCGGCCGCGCGGTCCAGGCAGCGCTGGCAGCATTGGACGCGGAAGCGGAAACCGAAGGAACCGTGGTGGTCACCTACGGCGACGTGCCGCTGCTCACCACCGGTCTTCTCGAAGAGCTGACCGCCACGCACGAAAGGGACACCAATGCCGTGACCGTCCTCACGGCAGTACTGGACGACGCCGCCGGTTACGGCCGCATCCTCCGCGACACCACGGACGGCACCGTCCTGGGCATCCGTGAGCACAAGGACGCCACCGAAGAAGAGCGCGGCATCCGGGAGATCAATTCCGGCATCTACGCCTTTGACGCCAAGGTGCTCCGCGAAGCGCTCAGGGGCGTCACCACGGACAACAGCCAGGGCGAGATGTACCTCACCGATGTGCTGGGCCTGGCCCGGGCGCGCGGCGGCCGCGTTGCCGCCGTGGTCACCACGGACCGGTGGCAGGTGGAGGGCGCCAACGACCGCGTCCAGCTCGCCGCGCTGGGCGCCGAACACAACCGCCGCACCGTCGAATCGTGGATGCGCGGCGGCGTCACCGTCATCGACCCCGCCACCACATGGATCGACTCCACCGTGGAACTTGACGAGGACGTCACCATCCTGCCCGGCACCCAGCTGCACGGGAAAACGACGGTGGCGCGCGACGCCGTCGTCGGTCCGGATTCAACGCTCACGGACGTCGAAATCGCCGAAGGGGCAGAGGTCACGCGCACGCACGGTTCCGGCGCCATCATCGGTGCGGGCGCGCACGTGGGCCCGTTCACATATCTGCGTCCCGGCACGGTCCTGGGCGCGGAGGGCAAGATCGGCGCCTTCTACGAGACGAAGAATGTCACGATCGGCCGCGGCTCCAAGCTCTCGCACCTGGGGTACGCCGGCGACGCCGAAATTGGCGAGGACACCAACATTGGCTGCGGAAACATCACCGCCAACTTTGACGGCGTGAACAAGCACCGCACGGTGATCGGCTCGGGCGTGCGGACCGGTTCCAACACCGTCTTCGTGGCTCCGGTGACCGTGGGGGACGGCGCATTCACCGGGGCCGGCGCGATTGTGCGCAAGGACGTCCCGGCCGGCGCGCTGACGCTGACGGTGGCCCCGCAGCGCAACGCCGAGGGCTGGACCGAGGCGCACCGCCCCGGCAGCGTTTCGGCGGCTGCGGCCGCAAAATCCAACTAAGACTTCTCACCGACCCCACCACCGCGAGAAAGCGATCCCATGAGCGAACTTAGCTACAACGGCGACAAGAAACTGGTGTTGGCGTCCGGCCGCGCCCACCCCGAGCTGGCCGAGGAAGTGGCGCGCTGCCTGGACACGGAGCTCCTGCCCATGTCCGCCTACGACTTCGCCAACGGTGAGATCTACGTCCGCTCGGGGGAGAGCGTGCGCGGCAAGGAAGTGTTCATCATCCAGGCCCACCCGGCGCCGCTGAACAACTGGCTCATGGAACAGCTCATCATGGTGGACTCGATGAAGCGCGCCTCGGCCCGCCGCATCACGGTGGTGGCCCCGTTCTACCCCTACGCCCGCCAGGACAAGAAGGGCCGCGGCCGCGAGCCGATCTCCGCCCGCCTGGTCGCGGACCTCTACAAGACCGCCGGCGCCGACCGCATCATGAGCGTGGACCTGCACACCGCCCAGATCCAGGGCTTCTTCGACGGACCCGTGGACCACCTGTTCGCCATCCCGCTGCTGGCCGAACACATCCGCAAAATGGTGGGGGACGACGCCGTCACAGTGGTTTCGCCCGACACGGGACGCGTGCGCGTGGCTGAGCAGTGGGCCGAACGACTGGGCGGCGCGCCGCTCGCGTTCGTGCACAAGTCGCGCGACTTGACGGTGCCGAACCAGGCCGTCTCCAAGACCGTGGTGGGCCAGGTCAAGGGACGCACCTGCGTGCTCATTGACGACATGATCGACACGGGCGGCACCATCGCAGGCGCCGTGCGCGTGCTCAAGGACGCCGGCGCCAAGGACGTCATCATCGCCGCCACCCACGCCGTGTTCTCCGCCCCGGCCTCCGAGCGCCTCGCCAACTGTGGCGCCCGGGAAGTGGTGGTCACCGACACGCTGCCCATCCCGGCGGAGAAGCGGTTTCCCACGCTGACGGTGCTCTCCATTGCGCCCCTGCTGGCCCGGGCCATCAAGGAAGTCTTCGAGGACGGCTCGGTCACCAGCCTCTTCGACGGCAACGCCTAACATTCGGCAGCGGTCCGGCCACAATTGCCGCGACTGGACAGTAGTGGCTGCTTTCAGCGGCCAAAGCCGCCACTACTGTCCAGTGAAGGGTGTCAGATCCGGGCCGACTCGGTTTCCGCCAGCCTCGACCACCGGAACCTGCTAAACTTGCACAGTAAACCTTGGCGAGGGACGCCCTTAAAGCGTCCGTGATCGACTGGGTCCCACAGCTCCTGAATCTTTGACGGATTGTGTTGACCTGTTTAGTCCACGCCCACACCAAAGAATAGAAGGAGCTTTTTCATGTCTGACTTGAACCTCACCGCTGAAGTCCGCAGCGAATTCGGCAAGGGCGCTGCCCGCCGCATCCGCCGCGCCGACCAGATCCCCGCGGTCATTTACGGCCACGGCGCCGCACCGCTGCACATCGTCCTGCCGGAGCGTTCCACCGTCCGCGCCATCCGCGGCGCCAACGCCCTGCTGACCATCACGGTTGACGGCAAGGAACACCTGGCCTTGGTCAAGGACGTCCAGCGTGACCCGGTCCTGCAGATCGTCGAGCACATTGACCTGCTGACCGTGAAGAAGGGCGAGAAGGTCACCGTTGACGTCCCCGTCGTCATCGTTGGCGAGCCGGCACCGTCCGTCGTCGTGAACCAGGAGGAAGTGGTTGTCAGCCTCTCCGCCGACGCCACGCACCTGCCCGTCCGCGTTGAGGTTGACGTGACGGGACGCACCGCCGGCCAGCACGTGCACGCCGCCGACCTGGTCCTGCCGGCCAACGTCGAGATGCTAACCGACCCCTCGCTGCTGATCGTGCACCTGGCCGAGCCCGCCGTCGTGGCCGAGGCCGAAGAAACCGAAGCAGCTGCCGCAGAGTAGTCTCCTGCACATGGACGACACTTGGCTTGTAGTCGGGCTCGGGAATCCCGGGCCCGGCTACAGCCGCAACCGGCACAACATTGGCTACATGGTGGTTGAAGAACTTGCATCCCGCCTCGGCGCCACGTTCAAGACCCACAAGGCGCGTGCGCTCGTCGCCACCGGCCGGCTCGGCGTGGGCGGCGCCAAGCTCATCCTGGCCAAGCCCACCGTCTTCATGAACCTCAGCGGAGGCCCGACGGCGTCGCTGGCCAAGTTCTACAATCTGCCTCCGGACCATGTCGTCGCCATCCACGATGAAATCGACATCCCCTTTAACACGGTCAAGTTAAAACAGGGCGGAAGCGAAGGCGGGCACAACGGCCTGCGCGACATTTCCCGGACGCTGGACACGAAGGATTACTACCGCATCCGGGCCGGCGTGGGCCGCCCACCCGGGCGCGCGGATGCGGCCAGTCATGTGCTGCGGGACTTTTCCTCCACCGAGGCCAAGGACCTGCCGTTCCTCATCGACGCCGTGGCGGATGCCACTGAACTGCTCATCACGGAGGGCCTGGCGGCCACACAGCAGAAATTCCACGACGCCAAACCCTGACCGGAACGAGCCCCGGCGCGGCACTGCGCGCCGGCGGCGGGCCTATTTGACGTCACCGATTCTCCAGTCGAGCCCACATCGCTGTTATAATCAGGCTAAATCACCGCCGCGTGAAATGATTTCCATCTCATGCGGGTGCTGCGTGACTTAGGGGATGTGTGAGCATGACAAGCGTGCGGGGAGACGCTTCGCCTCAGCCGGGTCTTTGGGGGGAGCGGCGGTCTCAGAGAAGAGCCATGGGTGCCGGGGAAAGGCACAGGTGGTCTTCCTTGGTGCGACAGGAGCCCGTGGACGCCGTCGTTGCACACCTTGAGGATCCCGGCCTCCACGGTGCGGCGGTCATTGGTCCCCGCGGCGTGGGGAAAACCACCTTGTCACGGGCGGTCGCTGCGCGGATTTCCGCCACAACACATGTGGTGCGGGTTTTTGGTGCCAGCAATGACTCAGAAGTCCCGTACGGCATCTTCAGCATGCACCTTGCGCGGCTGGTCGACCACCAGACGGAATCACCGGCTGCTGTCCTGCATGGCCTGCTCGAGCTGGTCAGGCAGGACGCCAAGGGGCGGCCCACGGTCATCGTCCTGGACGAACTGCCCGGCATCGACACGGCAAGCATGGGCGTGTTGATGCAGCTGGTGCTCAGCGGCACGGCCAAGCTGCTGGTCCTGGCCCGCACCAGCGCCGACCTGCCGGAAGACCTGGTGTGGATGGTCAAGGACGGGCTGTTGGCGACGCAGCGGCTTGACGTCTTTTCTCGGGCGGAAGTGCGGGCCCTGCTGGCACGGGCCTTGGAAGGCGCCGTCGCGGAGTCCGTGGTCGCCGTTTTTTATGCGTCCAGCTCCGGCAACCCGCTGGTCCTGCAGGCGCTGGTCAGTGAACACCTCAACACCGGCGCGCTGCGCCGGCACGGGGGCATTTGGGTGCTGGGCGGGCACCAGAACGTCTCTTCCGGGAGCCTTTTGGAGCAACTGGTGGAATCGCGGATGGCCCGCCAGCCGGAATCCGTGCGGACCGGCCTTGAAAAATTCTCCCTCCTGCGGAAGGTGCCTCTCTCTGTTGCCATGCGCGCCTTGGGCCCGGAGTCGGTGACCGAACTGGAGGAACGCGGGTTCCTCGCCATTGGCCTCGGCAGCAACAACATGGTCGCCCTGGCGGAACCGTACATGGGTGAAACCATCAGGAATCGGCTTACGGCCGCTGAAAAGGCCGGATACTTTCAGGAGATGTCCGGGGTGTTGGCGTTGGACCCGGCCACCATGGACAAGCAGCAACTGCTAACATTTGCCGGATGGGTGAACGATGCCGGCATGGTCCTTGAACCCGAGGTGGCGCTGGCAGCGGCTCAAGCGGCAGTCCACTTCTTTGACCCCCAGCTTGCCCTTGCTTGTTGTGCACAGATCCCCCGCGGACACCGGCTGGAAGTGTCCGCTGCCCAGGCGCGCAGCCGGACCTATTACCTCCTTGCCAACTACCCCAGGGCCGTCAGTGCGCTCGACTCCGTTGGCCCGGAACTCCTGTCCGCGCTGAGCCCGTCAGACTACGCTTCGTGGGCCATGGAACTGACAAGGGCGCTGCTGTGGGTGCCCGATGGCTATTCGCGCATTGAGGAAGTCCTCGCCGAGGTGGCATGGCGCATTCAAAGTGCGGCAGGGGAAGAAACGGTCCAGGCGGAAAAGTACCTGAACCTGGCCCGCTTTGAGTTCCAGGTGCACCGCGGGGAGTTTGCCCAGGTGTCAGAGGAGCTTGAATCCGGCAGCAACGACCCAACGGACCGGGAATACCGTCTCAACTGTTCCAGCCTGCTGGCCCTCACCTTGGCTGCGACGGGACGCGAGCTCGACGCCGTGGAACTTTCAGCTGCCATAGAGGCCGAGGTTGAAGAGCACGGACTGGACCTTCGCATGGGCGACTGGCACTGGCAGGGCATGGTCCTGGCGCTGACGTGGAGTGGGCAGTGGCGGAGCTGTGAGGCGGTCTTGAAGCAGGCCGTCGAGTTTTCGGCCGGCGTGGCCCAATACCGCGGCGGTGCAATCGAACTGGCCCTGGGCATTGCCTACACTTACGCCGGACGCGGAACCCAGGCGGCGGACGTGCTGCTGACTGCGGCGGCCCAGCTGGAGGTCCGCGACACGTACAACAGCCTGGAGCTGGCCTATTCAGCGCTTGCGTTGGCCTTTGCGCAAACCAATGACGTCGCGAACGCCCGGCGGTATCTGGCGAAGGCCCGGGAATCCGCGGTTTTCACGCTGTGGATGAACCGCTCCATGGCCGAGTTCTTCCAGCTCATGGCACTGCGCTGGCTCGATGATCCCACCGCCGCGGCACAGCTGGTGGCCAGTGCGGAAATCGACATTGCCAAGGGCCGGTTCACCACGGCCTCCATCAACCTTTTCGGCGCCACGACCCATGGCAACAACGAACAGTACAGGCTTCTGGAGGAGTCCTCGCTCAAGCGCCAGGGACCCATGGCTGCCGTCAATGTTGCGCTGGCCCGGTCGCATCGGGAGGGCCGCGCGGCGCTGGCGCTGCAGGCAGCGGAAGGCGCGCACGCGCTGGAACTGTCCGCCGTGGAATCCCGCTGCGCGGTGGTGGCCCTGGATCTGGCCCGGAACGCGGGCGAGATGCGCCTGGCCCGCGAGGCACAGCACCGGCTGGACCTGCTGATGCCGGAGGTGCCGGTCCTGCCCATTGTGCCGCACCACGGGGTGGTTCCCTTGACCGCGCGGGAGCGCCAGGTCGCCGGGCTGGCGGTCCGAGGAATGGCCAATCGCGACATTGCCTCCAGGATCGGGGTCTCCGTCAGGACGGTGGAGGGGCACCTGTACCAGGTGTTTGCGAAAATGGGCATTGCTTCACGGGCAGAATTGGAGCGGGAGATGAATTTGTGACGGGACCCAACGGGCCCCGTCCGAGCCAGGGGGCACTGCTGCAACCGCCATTCTGCCGGGAGGAGGAGCTGGCGGACATTACCTCCGCCCTGCGTTCCGGGGAGGGCCGGGCTGTCTTCCTGACGTCCGACAGCGGGCTGGGCGCCTCAACGATCCTGCATGAACTCACTGCCGCAGCAAGGGACCGGGTGCCGGTCCTGTCCATCCACGGCTCGACGTCGCTGGCAAAGGTGCCCTTCGGTGTCATGGCCCCGTTCCTGGCCGGTGCCGGCGCCGGGGAGGTCAGTCCCAGGATGGTGGTGCTGCGGTGCGTTTTTGCGCAGCTTCAGCGCATGCAGGATGCCATTGTCCCGGACGGCGCCGGCAGCCAGGAACTGCCCATTGTCGTCATTGACGATGCCCATTCCATGGACGCCGCGACGGCCGAGGTGATGGTCAGCCTGGTGCAATCGGGCATGGTCAACCTGGTTGCTTCCCACTCCAGCAGGCACAGCCTGCCGGAACCCCTGCCCAAATTGTGGGAAACGGGGATGGCCGAAAACATTGTGCTGCTGCCCCTTGACCAGAACCGGGCGCATGCGTTTTGTGAGGCGATGCTCGGCGGTCCCGTCCTGCCGGCAAGCAGCTGGCACTACTGGTCGAGGTCCGCGGGAAACCCCCTGTTCCTGCGGCTGCTGGTCACCGAAGCCGTGGAACGCGGATTCCTGGTGAAGCGGCGCGGCATCTGGGTGGGGGACCAAAACGCGCCAACCCACAGCCACGACCTTAATGAGGCCGTCCGGAGGGAGCTGCGGGGGCTCTCACGCGAAGGGCAGGACGCACTGAACCTGGTGGCGCTTTCCGAGCCCATGGCTGCTTTCACCATCGAGGAGCTGGTGGGCCGGCCCGCCGTCCAGGAGCTGCTGGAGTGGCGGCTGGTCAGCTACCTCGCGCCCCCGTCACGGGTGCTTGTCCTGGCCAACCCCATCTACGGGGAAGTCATCCGCGGCATGGTGCCCCTGGCGCAAAGCCGCCTGCTCCACGAGCGGCTCATCAGCAAGCTTGACGAGGGTTCGCTCAGCAAGGAGGCGCTGCTGCGGCGGGTCCTTTGGGCAGCGGAAATCGGAGTGGAGGTCTCGAGTGAGAAAGTGCTCCGCGCAGCCATCTTTGCCACCAAGCTGTACCAGTCCGCCACGGCCCTGGAACTCGCAGACCGCATCCATGACGAGGAATACAGGCTCCGGGCAGCCATGGTCAGGGCCCGCGCCAAATTCAACCTTGGCGACTACCAGGGTGCCTTTTCCCACATGGAAACGCTGCCGGAGGAACCGGACAACCTTGAGGACCTGATGTTCGGCAGCTTGTTGCGCTCCGTCACCAGGAACGCCCTGGGCATGCCTGTGGCGGCCGTCGCCGCCGATGCCGCCGCTCTGCGAAGCAGGGGCGCGGCGCTGGCGCTGGCGAATCCCAGGGAGGGCGCCTCCATCAGGTCCCACACTGAATCGGGGGCTCTGCTGCTGGAACTCATGGCCTTTTCGCGTGAAGGCCGGTACTCGGAAATGGTCGGCCTGACACAGCTGCTGGCAACGGCTGACGGGCTTTCGCCCGCATCGCACCGGCTCAACCGTGCCATGGCGCTGACCATGGACGCCGAGCGGCTCACGGCCCAGGGCTTTCCGCAACAGGGCATGGAGCGGGCCGCCGAGGCCTACGCCATTGAGCACTCGGAGGAAAATGACGTGTTCTTCCTTCCGGAGACCATCATGCTCCGCCTTGTTGCCGCGGCCATGTTCTGCGGGGACTGGCAGGCGGCGGCAGGGGTGTTGGAGGAATTCTCGGTCGACGCCGGTCCAGTGGTGTTTTCCTTTGGCGGCGGTGCCAGCGTGGTCCGCGGCATGGCGTTGTTGCGTGGCGGCAAGACCGCCGATGCCCTGGACGTGCTACGCGCCGGGGTTGACGCCCTGATGCTCAGCGATCCCCAGCAGCTGCTGGGATTTTGCACCGCCATGGCCGCCTACGCGGCCGCGAGGCTCGGTAATTCGCAGCTGGCGCAGCAGCTTGTGGACGCCCATGTGGAAGGCGCCGGCATGTTTTTGGTCTTGTCCGACGAAAGGGCATACATGGCCGGTGCGCGGTACTTGTTGGGGCACGACGCCGGAGCGCCGGCTGAGCTGGTCGGTCTTGCCGATGCGGCGCTCGCCGGCGGTTCGACCACCTTGGAACTGAACGCCCTGGCCATCGCCCTGGAACTGGGGGATGAAGGCGTGGTGCCTAGGCTGGGGAGGGTGGCTGCGGGTGTTGAAGGGCCATGGGCCACGGCCCTGGGCCAGTATGCCCGGGCACTCGAAAGTGGGGACGGACAGCTGTTGGCCGCGGCCGGCGAGACACTGGGTGCGGCGGGATTGTTTGGCTTTGCCGAGCAGGCGCTGGAACGCTCGGTCCCGCTGCTGGGCTCCTCGGGATCGCGCCATGAAGTGCGCAGCGCCCGCGCCAGCCTGCGAAAAGTGGCGGAGGGCCTGGGTGTGCAAGTCCCCGGCAACGGCATAGTAACTGCCCAGGCTTCGAGCCCGGACGGCCGGCAGGCTGTCCAGCTGACCCGCCGTGAACGTGAGGTCTCCTCGATGGCGGCGGCAGGTCTGAGTGACCGGCAGATTGCCGAAGAACTCATGGTGTCATTGCGCACCGTGGAGGGACACCTCTACCGGGCGTATGGGAAATTGGGCATTTCAAGCCGCGATGAGCTGCCCTCCGCCATCGGGTGACGCCAGGGGGTGACGCCACGACGGCCTGCCGCCCGGGCCTTGCTGCTGAAGTCAAGTACTACCGAGTGGTACCAGGGTGCTACCTGAGTAGTACGTGGGTACTTGCATAAATGAAATGCCAAGATTCGAGTACTGGACACTCGTGTGGAACGTTCTTGGCTGGACTTGAATTGGAGACAGCAATCAAAGGTCTCACACAAAGAAGGTCTCACCATGGACGGGTCTCAATCCACCACGTTCGCAGTACCGAGTCGGCCGGGAACGGCCGCTCCGGTTTCGGTGTACGCGCAGGCATTGACGATCTTCCCCAAGGCCATGCGGCCGAAAACTTCTTTGAACCTTGGTGAATCCTTTGAACTGCCCGGCCGCTCCATGGGCCGGATCGAACTGGGGGCCAACTGGCACCGCGGGGCTTCAGCCGCCTTGTCGACCTCCCGGTCGGTCACACTGCTTGATGTAAACCATCAAGCTCCACATTCGGAGTCGGCGGCGGATAAGCCTTCTGAGACCAAGGCTTTCCCCCAGCCGCCGTCGGCTCCCCCAAATTTCCACCAGCAGGCGGTTCCACTTGTCGCCGTGGACATGGCAGCGAGGAACCTGTGAGCGATCTCAGAAGCCGTCCGACCGTAGGGAAGTCACGGTCCGCGCTGTCTCCGGCGCACGTTCCATCCACCACTGGAAGCAAGGAACGCCCCAAGCACACCGCATGGGAGAAAGAGCCTCAGAACATCCCCGCCTTGGCCGGGAAAATGGGGGCAAATTGGCCTGCAGTGTATGCGCGCGGCTTGCGCGTTACGGATATGGCCGTCACGGCCCTGGTGGTGGCAATTGCCTACTTTGGCCGCTTCGGCATGGACAGCAACAGCATCGCCGCGCAGGTGCCGCCCTTCGAGTACGCAGCTATCAGCCTGTTGATCCTTATTCTCTGGAATGCGGACCTGGCCTTGTTCCGGACACGTGAGCGGCAGGTGCTTGGCGCCGGGGCGACCGAATACAAGCGCGTGATGCAGTCGGCCCTGAGGTCATTTGGGCTGCTGGCCATCATCATGGTGGTTTTTCAGCTCGACGTTGTCCGTGGATTCTTCGCGATTGCCTTGCCGCTGGGCATGGCGCTTTTGGTTTTGGCCCGCTGGTTGTGGCGCCGCTGGATTGCCAGACAGCGTGCCGTGGGGGGGTACCTTTCCAATGCCGTGGTCCTTGGCTCCACGGACGATGTCCGGTACGTAATCTCGCAGCTCCAGGCAAATCTTTCCACCGGATACCGGGTGGCGGGCGTGGCTGTAACCTCCCTTGACCTGGACACCGAAATTGACCAGTCCTGGTACCGCGTGCCCGTGCACTCCAACTTGGCGGACATCGCCAGGGTTATCCGACTTTCCGAAGCCGACACCGTCATCGTGGCCGGCAACCTGCCCGGTGGGCCTAGGACCATTCAGGAACTTGGGTGGAGGCTCGGAGACCTGGCCACGGAATTGGTCTTGGCCTCGAGCCTGACCAATGTTGCAGGCCCCCGCGTCCATTTCCGCCCAGTGGAAGGACTCCCCCTCATGCACGTGGAAATGCCCCAGTATTCGGGGGGAAAGCATGTTTACAAGCGGGTCGCCGATGTGTTCCTGTCTTCCATGGCTCTCCTGGTTCTGGCCCCCCTCCTGCTGGTGCTGGGCATCGTTGTCCGGCTGGACAGCAGCGGTCCGGCTCTCTTCCACCAGGAACGCATTGGCCGCAACGGCGAAACCTTTAAAATGATCAAGTTTCGGTCCATGGTGGTCGACGCCGATGCGCAGCTTGAAAAACTGGCCGGCAGCAATCAGGGCGCCGGGCTTCTGTTCAAGATGGCGGCGGATCCACGCATCACCAAGTGCGGTCGCTGGATGCGCAAGTTCTCCTTCGACGAGCTGCCGCAGTTTTGGAACGTGTTGGTGGGCAACATGAGCCTTGTGGGGCCACGGCCTCCACTGGCCACGGAGGTTGCCCAATACCAGGCCCCCACCCACCGCCGTCTGTTGATCAAGCCGGGGATCACGGGGCTGTGGCAGATCAACGGACGCTCCAACCTTGCCTGGGACGAAGCTGTCCGGCTGGACCTCTACTACGTGGAGAACTGGTCGCTGACCGGCGACCTCATCATTCTGTGGCGCACGGCCAAGGCAGTCTGTGCGTCCGAGGGAGCCTATTAGGCTGCGCGCCCCTCCCTGCGGTATCACCCACAAAAAAGAAATGGATAGTGTCATGGTCTCAGCAACAGATTCCCTGCAACAGAACCGGAAGGGCGGGTCCCGCCTGAAAGTCGCCGTCATCGGCGCAGGGTACTGGGGCCCGAACCTTGCCCGGAACTTCAAAGCAAGCCCGGACTGGGAATTGTCCGGGATTGTGGACATGGACGTGTCCCGGGCACTGAAGATCGCCGGCCCGCTCGGTGATGTTCCCGTCTTTTCCTCATTGGACGAGCTGCTGGCTGGCACGGACGTCGACGCTGTCGCCATTGCCACGCCCGCCCGCACCCACCACATGGTGGCCTTGCAGGCACTCGACGCCGGAAAACACGTCTTGGTGGAGAAGCCCCTGGCGGCAAGCCGAGAGCTGGGGCTGGCGATGGTGGACCTGGCAGCGGCCCGCGGACTGACGCTCATGGCGGACCACACCTACTGCTACACGCCGGCCGCCATCAAGATCCGCCAGCTCGTTGAAGACGGCGAGCTGGGGGACATCCTGTTCATTGACTCGGTGCGGATCAACCTTGGCCTGGTCCAGCCAGACGTCGACGTCTTCTGGGACCTGGCCCCGCACGACCTTTCGGTCATTGACTTCATCATGCCCGGCGGGCTGCAACCGGAGTCGGTGGCCGCCCACGGCGCCGACCCGCTGGGCACCGGCAAGTCCTGTGTGGGCCATCTGACGTTCGCGCTTCCCAACAACGCCATGGCACACATCAATGTCAACTGGCTCAGCCCCACGAAAATCCGCCAGATGGTCATTGGCGGGACCAAGCGGACGCTGGTGTGGGACGACCTGAACCCGCAGCAGCGCATCAGCGTCTATGACCGTGGCGTCAACTTTGAGAAAGCGTCCACCACCGCCGCCCAGCGCACTGCACAGGCTATTTCCTACCGGCTTGGGGACACCTGGTCGCCTGCGCTGCCGGAAAAGGAAGCCCTTGGACTGATGGTGGCCGAATTTGCCGCCAGCATCCGGGAAGGCAGGCCGTCCCGGACCAGCGGTATTGCGGGATTGCGCGTACTCAACGTCCTGGAGGCCGCCAGCCGCAGCCTGGAAAACGACGGCGAGAAAAGTTTTGTTGCAAACAGCGACGTTCAACTGGAGGGAACACGATGAGCAATTTGCAAGGGGCAACCGTACTGGTGACGGGAGGGGCCGGAACCATCGGCTCAACCATTGTTGACCAACTGCTCGACGCCGGGGCGGAGCATGTGGATGTCCTGGACAACCTGGTGCGCGGACGCAGGGCCAACCTGGATGCGGCTCTGGCCTCGGGCCGGGTCAGCCTGGTCGATGCGGACCTGCGGGACCGCGATGCCGTGCACGACCTCACGCGCGGCAAGGATATCGTGTTCCACCAGGCGGCGATCCGCATCACCCAGTGCGCCGAGGAGCCTCGGCTGGCCTTGGAGGTGCTGGTGGACGGGACGTTCACGGTGCTTGAGGCCGCCGCGGAGCACAAGGTGGACAAGGTCATTGTCGCTTCCAGTGCTTCCGTATATGGCATGGCGGAGGAATTTCCCACCACCGAACGCCACCACCACCACAACAACGACACCTTTTACGGCGCAGCCAAGTCCTTCAACGAAGGCATGGCACGAAGCTTCAAGGCCATGAGCGGCCTGGACTACGTCCTGCTGCGGTACTTCAACGTCTATGGCCCGCGGATGGACGTCCACGGCCTCTACACCGAGGTCCTGGTGCGCTGGATGGAGCGCATCGTCGATGGCATGCCGCCGCTGATTTTCGGGGACGGGCAGCAAACCATGGACTTTGTGTACACCGAGGACATTGCCCGGGCCAACATCCTTGCCGCCGGCAGCGGCATCACCGAAGGCGCCTACAACATTGCCAGCGGTACCGAGACCAGCCTCCTTGGCCTCGCAGAGGCGCTGCTGCGGTCCATGGATTCGCCCCTCGGGGTCGAGCACGGTCCCGAACGGGCCATCAACGGCGTTGCCCGGCGGCTCGCCGATGTTAAGGCGGCCCGGCGGGACCTGGGCTTCCAGGCGACCACGGGGCTGGAAGACGGCTTGCGCAGCCTGGTTGACTGGTGGCTTCCGCTGCGGGACGAGATCGCGGCCGGCCGTCCGGTGGCCGCCGGGGCGGCGGGTTCGCGATGACCGCGCACGGCACCACAGATGTCGCCGCCCTGCCGCGGATCAATGTCATGAAGCCCTGGCTCGGCATGGAGGAGGCCGACGCCGTTGCCCAGGTCATAGCGTCCGGCTGGGTGGCGCAGGGGCCCAAGGTTGCCCAGTTTGAGGCGGAATTCGCGCAGGCGCAGGACGCGTCATTCGCTGTCGCCACCTCAAACTGCACCACGGCGCTGCACCTCGCCCTGGTGGTGGCCGGCGTTCAGGCGGGGGACGACGTAGTCGTTCCCTCCTTCTCCTTCATCGCCACGGCCAATGCGCCAACATATGTGGGGGCGCGCCCGGTCTTTGCGGACGTGGACGCGGAAACGGGCAACGTCACGGCGGCGACCATCGCCGCGGCGCTCACACCCGCGACGCGGGCGGTGATCGTGGTGGATCAGGGTGGCATGCCCGTTGACCTGTATCCCATCCGTGCCCTGTGCGACCCTCTCGGAATTGAGGTTGTCGAGGATGCCGCCTGCGGGGCCGGCTCCACCTATCATGGGCTGGCAGTGGGTGCGGGGGCAAGTGTGGCCGCATGGTCTTTCCATCCGCGCAAGATCCTCACCACGGGCGAGGGCGGGATGCTCACCACGGTCCACGCAGGCTGGGCAAAGCGGGCCTCGAAGCTGCGCGAGCACGCCATGAGTGCCTCGGCCAAGGAGCGGCATTCCTCCGTGCTGGCACCGCAGGAGGAATACACGGAAATTGGCTTCAACTATCGCATGACGGACATGCAGGCGGCAGTGGGAATTGTTCAACTGGGCAGGCTGGCCGTCGCGGTGCAGCGGCGCCGTGAGATCGTGGCCCGGTACTCGGCGGGGCTGGCTGACGTTCCCGGACTGCGGCTCTCCCGCGACCCGGACCACGGAACCAGCAACTTCCAATCGTTTTGGCTCGAGGTGCTTCCGGAGTTTGGCAGTGGACGCGAGGACGTCCTCGCGCACCTGGCGCAGTGCGGCATCTCCGCGCGGCGCGGCATCATGGCGTCCCACCGCCAGCCTGCCTACGCCGGGGTGGATACAGGGGACGCTGATTTGTCCGTGACCGAGCGCCTCACCGACAACACGCTGATACTGCCCGTTTTCCATCAGCTGACCAACCACGAGCAGGACCGCGTGATCGACGCCGTCCGTTCCGCGGGAAGGGACTGACCACGGTGACTGAATTGATTTTGGTTGCGGCCAGCGGATTGGCCCGCGAAGTGATCGCGTCGATCCACGGAGGCGAAAGCTATTCCATCCGCGGATACCTGGACGATGATCCGGCACTGGCCGGCACGGCGCCTGACGGTGTGCCCGTGCTGGGCCGGATCGACGACGCGGCCGCCTTCCCGGAGGAGAAGTTCGTCGTCTGTGCCGGCAAGGGCGCCTCCCGGGAGGGAATCGTGCGCAGGCTTGAGGACTTGGGGGTCGGCGCGGACAGGTATGCCAGGGTCATAGACCGAACGGCAGTGGTTTCCGACAGCTCGGTCATAGGCCTGGGAAGCATCCTGCTGGCCAATGTGGTGTTGACGGCGGGCGTCCGGCTCGGAGAGCACGTGGTGGCCATGCCCCAGGTGACGTTTACCCATGACAATCAGGTGGCCGACTTCGCCACGCTCACCGCGGGGGTATCCCTGGGCGGCGGCGTCCGGATCGGCCGAGGGGCCTACCTCGGCATGAACGCCAGTGTGCGTGAAGAGTGCAGCATTGGTGCGGGTGCAACGGTGGGCATGGGAGCCGCCGTCGTGCAGGACGTGCCCGACGGCGAAACCTGGGTGGGCGTACCGGCCCGCCTGATGAACCCCCCGGGCACGGCAAGGCGCGTGCCCGTGGACATGGAAGGGAAGGCCTGACATGGAAACCATTCCCTTGGTGGACCTGCAAGCCCAGCAGGCCGATATTTTCGATGACATCCGCGACGAAATTGAGGACGTCCTGCGGTCGGCGGCCTTCATCGGCGGGCCGGCGGTGGGTCGGTTTGAACAGGAATACGCGGACTTCACGGGCACCGGGCACTGCATCGGCACCGGCAACGGCACGGATGCGCTGGAGCTGGCGCTGCGCGCCTGTGGGGTGAAGGGCGGGGACGAGGTCATTTTGCCGGCCAACACTTTCGTGGCGACCGCGGAGGCAGTGGCCCGGATAGGCGCCGTTCCGGTGCTGGTGGACGTTGACCCGGAACACCTGCTCATCGACCCGGACCGTGTTGCCAACGCCGTCACCCCCCGGACGCGGGCCATTGTGCCGGTGCACCTCTTCGGGCAGCTGGCACCCATGGAGCGGATCCTGGAAATCGCCGACTTGTGCGGCGCTGTGGTGGTGGAGGATGCTGCACAGTCGCAGGGTGCCCGCCGCAACGGGCAGGTGTCAGGATCCTTTGGCCGAGCCGCAGCCACCAGTTTTTACCCGGGCAAGAATCTGGGGGCCGCCGGAGACGCGGGTGCGGTGACGACGTCGGATCCGGACATTGCCGCCCAGGTGCGGATGCTCGGCGGGCACGGCAGCTCCAGCAAGTACGTGCACGACGTCGTCGGCATGAACTCCAGGCTGGACACGATCCAGGCCGTGGTCCTGCGCGCCAAGCTGCGGAAGCTGACCGGGTGGAATGCGCTGCGCCGTGGGGCGGCAGCCCGCTACGGCCTGCTTCTCGTGGACGTGCCCGGGGTCACGGTGCCGGCGTCCGCGCCGGGAAATGAAGATGTTTGGCACCTGTATGTGGTGCAGGTCGACAACCGGGATGCCGTGCTCGATGCCCTGCATGCGGAGGGAATCGGCGCCGGCATCCACTACCCGACACCCGTGCACCTGACCAAGGCCTTCTCCTACCTGGGCCGCGGAACCGGCGACTTCCCCGTAGCCGAGGCTGCCGCTGGCCGGATCCTGTCGATGCCGATTTTTCCGCACATCACCGCGGAGCAGCAGGAACGGGTTGTCGGGACGCTCGCGCAGGCGATAAGGACGGAGGCCAGGCCATGAAGATCGTCCGCCCCCAGTCCGCCACGTCCAAGGCCCTGATTTCAGTGGTCATTCCCTGTTACAACTATGGACACTTTCTCCCTGATGCCGTGGCAGGTGTCCTGGCCCAGCCAGGAGTCGACGTTGAGATCATTATCGTCGACGACGCGTCGCCAGACGGCAGCGTCCAGATTGCACGGGAGCTTGAGGCCGCCGATTCAAGGATCACGGTGGTTGCGCATGAGGCCAACCAAGGCCACATTGCCACGTACAACGACGGACTCAAGCGTGTGTTGGGTGACTATGTTGTGCTGCTCTCGGCGGACGACATCCTGGCGCCGGGATCGTTGGGGCGTTCTGCAGCCCTAATGCAGGCCCACCCCGAAGTTGGACTTGTCTATGGCTATGCCCCATCCTTTGAGTCACACGCCCCCGTGGCACGCACCCGCGTTCGTAGCTGGACAATTTGGGAGGGGGAGGAATGGGTTCAGAGAATCTGCACCAGGGGCACAAACCTCATCGTCAATCCCGAGGCAATGATCCGGCGGGACGTCATGGATCACCTGGTTGGCTATGACGCAGAACACCCGCACGCAGCAGACATGCTGCTGTGGATGCAGGCCGCCATGTTCGGTTCCGTTGGCCGAGTCAACGGCCCGGACCAAGCTTTTTACCGGGTGCATGGAAACAACATGCACATGACTGACTTCAAGGGGATCGTGGCTGATTTCCAAGGCAGGTCGGGGGTGTTCGAAGCGTTCTTTTCGGCCTACGGTTCCCAACTGCACAACGAACCCAAGATGAAAGCCAAGGTCCGCTCGGCCCTGGCCCGCGAGTCGTCCCGGACGGCGGCAGTCGCCTTTCACTCCGGGGGCGCCTATGGGGGCGCCGGGCAGCGAGAGCTGGCAGCTCTCGCTGCGGGTTTCAACGACGGCGGGGCGGAAATCCGACGATTGGCGTGGCTGCCCGGCCGAGGGCAGGGCCAAGCCAAAGGGCCCCACCCGCTTGCCCGCAAATCATATTTGGCAATGGACCGGCTCAGGTGGTCCATGCGGTGGAGGCTGTGGCGGCGGTACGGGATATGAGTGAATCCACGGATCTGCGCGCTGGCATTAGCAGGCGCCTGTTGTTGGCAACCGGCAACCTGGTCCTTAAGTGCGGTCCCAAATGAACCGTAAGCCAGCTCCGTCGGTGCCCACAGTCAAGAATGCCCTCGCATGGAGCAGCGTCAGCAACCTCGTCATGCGGCTGGGAACGTTGTCGATGGGCATCGTGCTCGCTCGCATACTTTCTCCTGAAGAGTTCGGTGTCTACGCAGTTGCCCTGACAGTGCAGACGGCGCTCATGACCCTGGCAGACTTCGGCATGAGCGCAGACCTCATCCGATGCGAGGACCCGGAAAAACGTGCACCGACGGTGGCGACACTTGGCTTGATCACGGGTCTGACCTTCGCGGCAAGCATGGCTGTCTCCAGTCGTGCCGTAGCGAATTCTTTGGCAAGTCCTGAAGCGGTCGATGTCATATTCATCTTGTCGTTCACCTTGCTGCTGAGCGGCGTCGGGATAGTACCCTTTGCAAAATTGCAGCGAAATCTTGAGCAGAAGAAGCTATTCCTTGTTTCAATGGTGGACTTTGTTGTCAACACGGTTTCCACCCTGGTTTTGCTCAACCTTGGCATGGGAGTCATATCCCTGGCCTACTCCAGAATATTGGCTCAGAGCTGCGCCTTGGTTCTCCAGTATGTTCTTGCGCGCCAAAAGGTCAAATTTGGCATTGACAGGTCGCTGGTTGGCCCCGTGCTCAGGTTTGGAATACCCGTCGCTGCCGCAAATCTACTGTCGTGGTCACTGTTGAGCGTGGACAATGTTGTCATCGCCCATTGGGCCGGTCCCCTGGCCCTGGGCTTCTATGTTCTGGCCTTCAATATTTCAAATTGGCCGATGAGCGCTTTGGGACAGGTCATCAGGTCTGTGACGCTGCCCGTTTTTTCACGCAGCTCAGCCAGCCGGGACAGCGATAACCTGGCGACCGCCCTCGCGTTGACATGGGGCATTGGACTGCCGGCGGGGCTGTTCCTTGCCGTACTGGCCAAACCCTTGATTGTCTTCGTTTACGGTGAAAAATGGGGTACAGCCGGTCCGGTTCTTGCGGCGCTTGGGTTGTTCGGCGCCCTGCGACTACTCTTCGATGTCGTCGCCTCGTTCCTGCTTGCCAGGGGCAAATCCGGGCAAGTGCTGACGGTGCAAATTGTCTGGTTCGCGGCACTGATCCCGACGATGATAGTGGGAACACATTCTTATGGCATAGTCGGCGGCGGCTGGGCACATGTGGCCATTGGAATTTTTGTGGTTCTCCCGGCCTACCTAATTGCCCTTCGGTCTGTAAGAGTGAGGTATGCGGTTCTATGGGGCGCTATTTGGCCGCCGCTGTTGGCAGCATTTCCAGCAGGTTTGGCGGGGTACTTCGTTGCCGGAATGTTTCATTATCCTGTCGTTTCTCTGATCGTGGGGGGACTCGCAGGAGGCGGCCTTTATGCCTTGCTGATTGGCCGGTGGTTCCTTAAGATCGCCAACGCCACAGCGGAAGCAGGAAGGATTCAGGAAATTTTGGTCCCCGACGTAGCCGATTCATCCGAATCCCTCGTTGAAAGGAAGGCCGATCTTGACGTTTCCCAGTAGGTTATTTGTCCTTTTTGACCAAGAATTTCGAAATTCGGTTCCTTTGGGGGAGTGGTGAATCGTGGCTGGTCTCATGAGCATTTTTCAACCGGCGAGTGCACCGGCGCCGATGGCACAAGTACGAAGCAGGGACATTCCACCCATGCTCCCGGGCGCAGCTACGGTAAGCGTCGTTATTCCTTGCTTTAATTACGCGAGATTCTTGCCCTTCTCAGTTAATAGTGCCCTGGAACAGTCCGGCGTGAACGTAGAGGTGATCATCGTCGATGATGCTTCCACCGACGATTCGCTGGCGCAGGCGCAGGCATTGTCAAGGAAGGACAACCGGGTACGCGTTTTGGGCCACGTGAAGAACACCGGCCCGGTAGGCACCTTCAATGATGGGCTGGCTGTGGCAACAGGAGAATTCCTCGTTCGCCTGGACGCCGATGATGTCTTGACCCCGGGATCCCTCGCCCGTGCCGTCCACCTTGCGCAGGCATTTCCACGGGTTGGCTTGGTGTATGGACACCCAATCCACTTTGAAGGTGAGCTTCGCCGCCCCTGGTTCCGTCGGAAGGTTCGCTCGTGGATTATCTGGGCCGGGGAAAGCTGGCTGGACTACCGCTGCGTTCTGGGCGTGAACTGCATTACATCGCCCGAGGTGCTTATGCGAACTTCCGTGGTTCGCCACGTCGGCGGCCAGCGAGAGTTGGCGCACACCCATGACATGGAAATGTGGTTGAGGATTGCCCGAGCCTCCGACGTCGGGTGGATAGACGGCGCGGACCAGGCGTGGCACCGGGAACATTCGGGCAGCTTGTCCGCAAGGAAGGTCGACTTGATGACTGACCTTGACGAGCGGGCCGCCGCCTTCCGAATGCTCTTCACGGATGGTGAAGGGCACCAGGCAACGGCTTCGAGGAGGCTGGAGACGTCTCTGCACGCTGTCGCCAACGAAGCCGTGGCGCGGGCCTGCCAAGCTTTTGTCAGGGGCCGCGGTGACTCGGCCGAAGTTCGCGGATATTTGGAGTTTGCCCACACGATTGCCGGCGACCTGACCCGGTTGCCACATGGTCCAACCCTCCAAAGATCACTGGAATTGGGGGCGAGCGGCTCAAGGCGTTCGCCGGTCTTGCTCGCCCGGGCCGCAGCGTATCGGTTGGGAAACGACTATCGGCGATTCCGATGGAAGGCCACCGGCCTCTAGCAGGCAGCCGTGGCCTGCCCCGCGTCAGTGGTGGAGCAGGCCAAGGGTCGGGGAATGTTGAACAAGTTTGGGTATCTTCTTGAATGGATGGAGCTTTGGAATGGCCAAGCAATCCTTAGGTCGGTTGGTTGATCAGCTGCGCCTGCACGGAACGGGCAGCGTCGCCCGACGCGTCTGTAAACGGAGCATTGAAAGGTTGGCAGACCGATTGCAGCTGGGCGAACTCGACTTCCCACTGAGGGACGGCGACGTGGCGGATTCTGGCATGATGGCTTTCCCTGATTTGGGCGCCAAAGAAGCGGGGGGTGGTGCCGGCGGCAAGCTCAATATTGGGTGGGTTTGCGCCCCGCCGCAACAAGGGTCAGGGGGGCACACAACCCTATTTCGAATGATCGCCGCCATGATGGAGCAAGGGCATCATTGCACCATCCTTTTATACGACAAGAATTCTGATGACGTAAGTCATCATGAAGGGGTAATTCGAAATGGTTGGCCGTGGCTGGGTGCCGACGTTTTAAGTGCAACAGCTCCGACTGGCTTTCTTGACGTAGTCATTGCCAGCTCTTGGCAATCGGCACACGTTGTGGCGTCGCGGATGAGTGCCGTTCCACACAAATTTTATTTCATCCAAGACTTTGAGCCCTATTTCTACCCCAGGGGGGCTCTCTACGCGTTGGCCGAGGACACTTATAGATTTGGGTTCAAAAACATCGCGCTGGGTGACATGGTTGCCGGTTCCATCCGGAGCGAATGCGGTGCCCCTATTCACGCCACGGTGCCATTTGGCTGCGACAACCACATTTACCATGCGACTCCCCGGCCGGCCAATGGTGGTGCGAGAAACGGCGTGGTTTTCTACGCGAAGAAATCCGCCGATAGGCGCGGATATTTGTTGGGGAAAAAAGCGCTGGAGATATTCGGGCGAAACAATCCAGGCCAGGTGATCCATGTATATGGTGACAATGTCGCCGGGTGGGACGTTCCAGTGGTCAGTCACGGCAACCTGCCGCCAGGGGAACTCAACGATCTCTACAACACCACCGTGGCAAGCTTGGTCATGTCATTCACCAACATTTCACTAGTTGCGGGGGAGCTGATTTCGGCTGGCAATATTCCTGTCATGAATGACTCGGCATTGGCCCGGTTGGATCTGGACAGTCCCCACGCCGTGTGGGCGACAGCCACCCCATACCACCTCGCCTCTGCGCTGGAGGCAGCGATTGCTTATCCGGATATTGCGGCCAGGGCGAAGGCCGCCGCTGCGAGTGTACAAATTAGTTGGCAGGAGTCTTCGGAATTGCTCTGCCGGGTCATTGAGGACTCCTGTTCCATGGAGGATCCGCCGACTGTGGGGGGACGGGTTGGGCAACCATGAGCGATCAGGGGTTCGTGACCAAAGGCATCGGGTGGGTGCGGCACGCCGGCCCGGATGAGTTCGTGCTGGACTTCAACGCGCCTCCGAGAGTGTCCAAGTATTTGCTGTTTGTGATTGTAAGCATTTTTGTCTTTCCCCACAACATGGTGCTGAAGCCGCTTGGTGCGGCGGGGACGGTGCCACTTATCCTGGCCGTGATCTTGTTTTGCTTGTGGATTTGTTCGGTCCTTTTTGGCTTGCACGACCCTCTCGGATACCGCAATCCCGGAAGACTCAGCATTGGGGTCCTCTGGGTGGGCACCTGCATCAGCTACGTGGCTCTTTACATGGGCCTGACGGGCGGGAGCACCGTTGCAGGGCGTGCATCGGCCGATCGCTGGATGATCCTGCTCATGGGGTCGTCAGCGCTAATTCTGGTGATCACTGAAGCAGTCAAGTCGATGAACGACGCCATGGAAGTTGTGCGGATCATCCTTTTGGGCGCTTTCTTTTGCAGCATTGTGGCCGTCATCCAGTTCTTCCTGCGGATCAATCCAATGGAATGGATCCAGGCCGTGATGCCAGGTTTCACGGACAACGGGGGAGCCACCCCGTTTCAGAACCGTGGGTTCATGGTGAGGGTGGCAGGCAGCACTTTCCACTCCATTGAATTGGCCGTGGTCTCGGCCATTCTCCTGCCACTGAGTATCTGGCGCGGAATCTTTGACAAGACCGGCCGGAAATGGTTTCACTGGACAGGCACAGCGCTCCTGATTTTCGCCGTCGCATCGACAGTGTCGCGATCGGGAATACTTGCCTTGGTCATTGCCGTAGGTATTTTCATCCCCTTCCTGCCGCTCAACGCAAGGCGGTGGGCCCTGGTTGTCGCCCCTATTGCGCTCTGCGGGCTGTTCTTGGCCATTCCCGGATTGATCAGCACACTCACCAGCTCCTTCACGGCAGGCGATTCGGATCCCTCAATCACCACCCGGACAGACAACTATCCCCGGGTGGCCAGAATGTTCGTCAATCATCCATGGGTGGGCACCGGACCCGGCACCTACTTGCCGGACAACGCCCTGTATATTTTGGACAACCAGTATCTCAATGTCGTGGTTTCAATGGGCGCTATAGGACTCGTGTGCATCGTGGTTTACCTCATGTTTCCGGGCCTGACCAGCGTATTGGCCGCCCGGGCGGCCAAGGGGGAGAGCCTCAGGAGCCTGGTCGGAGCGTTGGCGGGAGGCTGCGTGGCTGCGGGCATTTGCTCGTTGACCTTTGATTCATTGGCCTTCCCAACATTCGCCATGGTTTACCCTGTACTGGTCGGGCTCGGAGGCGCCGGCTGGATTCTTGTCAAGAAGGAGATGTCGCTTAATGCAAGCGAAGAAATAGCAGCAACAAATTTCAAAAACCGGTCTCAAGGAAAGGGTGGGTCATGAGCCCGCTTGCTGTTCTCAAGACTCTTTGGAGTCACAAGATAATTACCCTGCCAGTCGTCATCCTCACCCTGCTTGCGAGCGTGTACGTCTTTCAATTCGCGCCGCGATCATACGATTCCACCATGACGTATGCCCTGATCAACCCAAGCATCCCGTCCCAGGACCAGATTCTCCAGGATCCAAAGCTTGGCAAGCTAAATAGCAACAATCCATACCTGCGTTCCTCGGACCCTTCGTTGATCGTGCAGGTGGTCATTACCAGGCTGAACGATCCGGTCATGGGGCAAAAGCTTGTCGCCGAAGGATTGAGTCCCAAGTACACCGTGACTCGTAGCGTTTCCGGCCAAAGTTCATTTTTGATTGACATTGTCGGAACGGCCGCGACTCCGGCAGGGTCTGTCGCCACGGCAAGGGCCTTGGGGAAAGAGCTTGAAACGAACCTCTATGAGCTGCAAAAGGTAAACGGCGCCTCGGATCAATACACTTATACTTCGTTGGTCGTCGTGTCGCCAGACCAAGCGGTTGAACAGTTCAGCAGTCGCTTGCGCTCGCTTGTCGTGGTGTTTCTGGGCGGCGCCGTATTGATGTTTGGTGCCGTTTCGGCCGCACGCGCATTTGAACGGGGAAGGGACAAAAAACGGGAGTTAGCCGCCAAGCCCTTGAGCGCCGTTGGACCCGGCGGAGACCCGGCCCGCCATCCTGGATCGTCTGCGGATCAGACCGGACCTATCGACATTTCCAGCGCCATGCGCACAAATGGCCACAAGCTCAAGAACAGTGGCGAGGAACAACTGGCTCGAGTCGGCAGCAGGAGGGGCTCCAGGGAGCTCGCAGATTAGGATGTGAGGCTTTCTCACGTCCATGTGAGGCGACGGGGGGCCTCGGTTGCGGGTTGGATGGGCGATGGTGGCTAGAGCGGATAGCTGTTGGGTTTCCCTCACGGGCCCTGAAGGGCGGTTGGACCAGCCAAGCGTGCATGGCCGGTCCAACCGCCCTCCAGCAAAGGCCTCCGTTATCCGGCCGGATGGGATTTTAGCGTCAAGTTGGCGATCCCAGGAGAGACCGAGGCATTAGTCCTCACAATCCGCAGGTGTTCGTGCCGTTCAATTGATAGATATGCACCGCATTTCCGTCCGCAAATACGTCACTGATGACCCCGTTGGTCACCGACACCGACCTGTTTTCCCCGAGTACGGCGGCAGAGGTGGCATTGCTGCACTTGATTGAAAGTGTCACCTGCTGGTTCGTGTTCTTCGCGGATCCGGCCAAGACATATAGGTTTCCGCCATAGACCCTCACGCTCGTGTCGACGGCCCCGGTCGATGTCGCCGCGCCGTCCAGGAACGGCGAGTTCAATACTGGCGCCAGGGACTTGATTTGGGCATCCACAGCCGTGACGTAGGGCAGCACCTGGGTCCCGCACTGGTCACGGAGTACGTGTTGGGATATGCACGTTCCGCCAAAGTTGTGGTTGAAATAGATGATCCCACGAGCCCCATGGATGATGCTGCTCCAGACGGCAGCCTTGATTTGGGGGCCGGTGTTGGTGGGTGCACTGTTGTCCGTGAAGGGGTGCCCAACCTCAACAAAGCCCCACACGGGTTTGGAGCCCTTGGGGCTGACCAATGAACGGACCTTCTCGACAGTCCACCCGTAGTTGGAAGCTCGTCGGCACTCGTCCTTTGTCAGCTGACGCTGCGGCGATACGAGCGTTCCTCCCTCGCTAATGCCACAGATATAGGGGTCAGTGAACCAGTAGTTGTCATCGGAGATGACATGCGGGTAGTCGTTGACGAATTTTGCCGCCTGGCTGTCAGATTCCCAGAACGTCACGCCTTTGCCATAGTTGGCCAAGAGCATGTTTCCTGCGGGGGCCTCTGCCTTGTGCTGAGCCATAATTGTGTATCCGCATTGGGCTTGTGCCGGAGAGCAGATGTCGCCTTGGCCGGGCCAATTTCCCGTCCAGGCTGCTGTTCCTGGCCCGCCCCACATGTCGGCTTCGTCAGGGAGCAACGTTCCCGAGGCCAAGGGGTTGGCCCAGCTGGGTATGAGGCTCATTCCAGCTTGCCGGATCTGGTTCACATTGGAATCCTCGGTGAGCTCGACGTAGGTGTTGATGCCGGCGGCCGTGTCCTTGACCGTGTCTGATGGCTCCACGACGCTTTCGTACCAAACGCCTACCGGGAAGTAGTCCATGGTGCTCGGCAATGGATTGTTGAATTTCTTGTAGTAGCCGACACCGCCGTCAACGGCACGAACCGTCACGCCAGATGGCAGCGTGCCAGTCGGGGGGGCAGTGGTAGGCGGCAGTGTGGTTGGTGGGGCTGATGGAGTGGGGCTCGGTTCCGTCGGAGTCGGGGTGGGAACGGCCGTGGTGGTGGCTGTGGGAGTCGGCATCGTCGTCGGGGTGGACGTGGACGTTGGGGGCGCAGTGGTGCCCGAGGTTGTTGACGGTTCGAACGTCACGTCAACGAAGTAGTTTGAGTTCTCGTAGTTCTTGTTCGGGTATGTTCCGCCCGTGCCGTAGGCGTACACGCCGCCGCCTGCGGGGATTGTCAACGGCCCGTTTGTCTTGGCATTGTCCAAGCCGTGATCGTCTGCCGAATAGCGGCCTCGTGGTGCTATATACGAGGCCACGTACTTTTGGCCCTTGTCGATTTTTACGGGTACCGGCAGCACCACAGTTTGCCACCCGGAAGTCGTTTCTTCCGCGCTGGGCAATGTGGCCGTAGCAAGGATCTTCCCTTGGGGTGACCACAAATTGGCAACGTGGGGGCCACTATTTGAACGGGTCTTGTAGAAGCGGATGGCGGTGACGGTGCCATCCTCAGTGGTGGAGAATCGGGCGCCAAGTTCCACGGAAGCCCTGTCAGGGTCAACAAGGGTCTTGGGCACTTCATTGCCCAGAACTGTCACGCTTGCCGCGGCGCTGGGCGAATACGAGCTGGTTGTGGTGACCAAAAATGGCACGAGGAGGGCCAACGCCGCGACGGCGACGATGGCGGTTGTAGTTCGACCGCTGCGTCCCTGGCCGTGTGATGGCCACTGGCGCTCCGGTTTTGCAGACTTTTTTTGCATTTTGGGATTGTCCTGAGTGGTAGTCGATTAGACCTAGGCAGCATCCCCCCGTGATCAAATCGTAACATGTGGTGGTGTGCCCACCGTCACATTTGGATGGTTGATTTCCCCTGGGCAACAGGCGGGCCTCCGCACGAACAGCGCACGTCGAGTGCTGCTCTGGGACTAGCGGCCCGGTTGGCTTGCCAAGGTGAAGACACTGCGGGGAGCGACGACGACGCTGGTGCTTCCGTTGGCGAAGCCGACATTGGGATTCGACACCAAGTTCGATGTTGCATCGGTCTGGGAGAAGGACACGTCCGCGGCCGCATCCGCGGCAGGCGCACTTATCTGGACTGTGGCCTTCCGATTGCCAGCGTTGGATCCATAGATAACCAGCTGCGAGGTGCCGGGCTCCAGTAGACAGACAAGTTGCACGTCTTGCACGCTGCTGGTGCAGTCGATGAGATGTGAACCTGGACGGACGAACTCAAAGAGCTGGCGCAGGACATAGTAGTTCTTTCGGGGTGAGTAGCTGTGCGACGCTTCATCGTAGGCCAGCAGCCCCCAGTATCCGACGCTTCCATGGTGTTCATAGTAGCCATCCCATGCGTCGTAGAACTGAAGTCCCGACACGCCGCTGCGGAGCAAGCTGATAGCCAGTCCTGCAGTGTCTTGGGCTGTGTCCCAGTTCCCCGGATTGGGCGCGCCGTCGTCACACCCCGGACACGGTCCGGCAAATTCGGTAACCCACACGTTGGTCGGGGACGAGGCGGCGTTGCCCAACGGTTTCGCCGCGTTTGCGGTCGTACCGTCATAGCTGTGGATGCCAAAATGCACTGTCCGGTCCATGACAACGCGGTCCTTGGACATGGGGGGCAAATACTCCTGGACGGCCTTGTCCGCATTTGCGGTGTCCGGTCCGACAAAACGGATGTCTGAAAGGCCTAGTTTGTCCAGAGCATCCGAGAGCTTGTGCATGAGGCGGACATACTGTTCGGGGCCGACCAGGGGACCCTCAATCCCATTCAAGTCCGTCTCGTTCAAGGGGCTTAGCAAGGTGAAGTCCAACTTGCGGTTTTCGCGAGCGAAATACACCATGGAGGCGATCATTCGCACCCAGTAGTCTTCAAACTCGGGCTTGATCTCGGTGCCTCCCATCCACTGCGGCACGCCACCCATGACGTTGACGCTGACCTTTTGGCCCGGTTTGGAATTGATGTAGGCGATCGTGCTGAAAAGGTCGGCCATTTTGCCGGCGGTGTAGATCTTTTCATAGTAGTCCCAATCAAATACCGAAGCGTCCGTGCCATGCCTCACGGGCTCCCAGTCGGCCCGTTCGACAATGACCCGCCACGTTAGAGGCCCCATTTGCGCGATGGTGTCGATTGCCGGTTTGAGTTCACCGTTGTTCCAGCTGTGGACGTTGGCGTTCACTCCCAATCCGTCCACTGCCTGCAGGATTTCCGGGTCGGCCTGGGCACGCTTGTCCTGGGAGGCGGAAGACTCCTCAGAAGGCGGGGAGGGCCGCTGCGCTGAACACCCGGGCAGGATCATTGCGATGACAATGAGAACCCCCAACAGCCGCTTCCCGGTGGCGAATCTTCTCATCTCCTGAACCGGACCTTGGGCCCTAGCCCGCTGCCATCGTGACGTCGACCCAGTAGTTGGAGCTGTTGTAGCTGCCCGTGGGGAATGCGGAATCGCCGTAGCGATACACGCCGTTGGGACCGTCGGTTCCGTTGGCCAGTCCTTGGAGATGCCCGTTGGTCACGGCCGTGGTGAAGAACGCGCCGTTGGAAGAGTAGTGGCCGGCGGGGGCGAAATAGGAGACCACGTAGGTGGTGTTGGCCGCGATGGGCACGGCCGTGTCAAAGCTGGCCTGTTGCCAGCCTGTGGCCGTTTCATTGGAGAAGGTCACGGATCCCAGGAGCGAGCCTGTTCCCGACCACAGGTAGCCCGTATGCACCCCGGTGTTGCTGGCGGCCTTGTAGAAGCGGACACCCGTAACCAGGCCGGCGACGTCGGAACGGAATTTCATGCCCACCTGCACGGCCTGGGGATCACCATCTGCAATCGTGTCCGGGACCTCGGTTGAACTGAACACGCTGCAGGGGCACAGCTCGGCCGCGGTGGTGGTGAATGACCAACTGTAGGGTGCGGCCATGGATTGCCCGGTGCTGTTGGTGGCACCGGAGACCGTGGCCGTGTAGGTGGTGTTGAACGCCAAGGCCGACGACGGGGCAAACTTCGCGGTGTTGGTGGCCGTGAGGTAGGAAGTCGTTCCGGGCACGGTTGTCCCTGCGGCGTCCTTCAGGGTGAAGGTCAAGCTGGACGGAGTCACAGCCTGGTTGAATGTCGCCGTCGGGGTCGTGCTCGAGGAATTTCCAACCGCATTGTTCGCAGGCAATGTATCGGTGACGGCTGGCGCTGGAAGCGATGTGGCGGTCATGACGACATCCACCCAGTAATTGGTTTTGTTCCACGTAGCCGTTGGGAAAGCAGCATTGCCGTACCTGTAGACCCCGTTGCCCCCGTCCGTGCCATCCGCGAGGGCATGAAGGGGACCCTTGTCGACGGCGGCGGCAAAGTAGTTGCCGTTGGAAGAATAGAAACCGTTGGGTGCGTAGTACGTCACAACGTATGTGGTGTTCGCTGCGATCGCGACAGGGGACGTGAAGTTCGCCTGCTGCCAACCACTGGCCGTCTCATTGGTGAACGTCAGGGAGCCAAGCAGGGAGCCGGTGCCCGACCAGAGGTAGCCGGTGTGGGAGCCGGTGTTGGAACTGCCTTTGTAGAAGCGGATGCCGGTGACGTTTCCCGGGACGTCGGAGCGGAACTTCATGCCGAGCTGGACAGCGCTTCCGTCAGCAGTATTGACAGTCGAAGGTGTCGCCGTACTGCTGAAGATGCTGCACGGGCAGACTGAGGCCGCAGAAGTGGTGAATGTCCAACTGTAGGGAGAAGTCATGGTTTGGCCGGTGGTGTTTGTGGCGCCGGAAATGGTTGCCGTGTAGCTGCTGCTGAAAGCCAAAGCAGCCGATGGCGTGAATGTGGCGGTGTTCGTTGCGGCCACGTAGCTGGTGGTGCCCGGTACGGAAACCCCTGCAGGATCCTTGAGCGTAAACACCACGCTGTTGGATGCCACTGCCTGGCTAAAGGTGGCTGTCGGTGCCGTAGCCGGAGTGGCCCCCGTCGCGTTGTTTGCCGGCGTCGTGGTGGTGACGGTGGGCGGTGGTGGTGCTGCCACCGTGGTGAATGTCCAACTGTAGGGAGAAGCCATGGATTGACCGGTGGCGTTGGTGGCGCCGGAGACCGTGGCCGTGTAGGTGGAGCTGTAAGCCAGCGCAGCAGACGGCGTGAAGGTGGCGCTGTTGGTGGCTGTGGTGTAGCTGCCCGATCCGGTGACGGCGGCGCCGGCAGGGTCGGTGAGCGTGAAGGAGATGCTTGCGGCGACAACACTGGTGTTGAAGACCGCTGTGGGCGTCGTTAAGACGGCGGCGTTTCCTGCGTTGTTTGCCGGTGTCGTGGTGGAGACGGTGGGTGGTGGTGGCGGTGCCACCGTGGTGAATGTCCAACTGTAGGGAGAAGCCATGGTTTGGCCGGTGGCGTTGGTGGCGCCGGAGATCGTGGCCGTGTAGGCGGTGCTGTAGGCAAGCGCCGAGGTCGGGGTGAAGGTGGCGGTGTTGGTGGCTGCGGTGTAGTTGGTGGCTCCGGGCACGGAGGCACCCGAGGGGTCCTTCAGTGTGAACGTGACGCTGGCAGCTGTCACGGCCTGGCTAAAGGTTGCTGTGGCAGGTGCGGCAATGGCGGCGTTTCCTGCGTTGTTTGCCGGTGTCGTGGTGGTGACGGTGGGTGGTGGTGGCGGTGCCACCGTGGTGAAGGTCCACGAATAGGGTGCTGTCATGGTTTGGCCGGTGGCGTTGGTGGCGCCGGAGATCGTGGCCGTGTAGGCGGTGCTGTAGGCAAGCGCCGAAGTCGGGGTGAAGGTGGCGGTGTTGGTGGCTGCGGTGTAGTTGGTGGCTCCGGGCACGGAGGCACCCGTGGGGTCCTTCAGTGTGAACGTGACGCTTGATGCGGTCACGGCCTGGTTGAAGGTTGCCGCGGCCTGGGCTGCCAGGGCCACTCCCGTTGCGTTGCTGGCCGGGGCGGTGGTCGAGACTGCCGGGGCTGCCGCGACAGTGGGGTTGAAGATCACATCCACCCAGTAATATTCCGCCTGATAAACGCTGTCGGGGAACCTTGACGAGCTGGAGTAAGCGTAGAAACCGTTGGGGTTGGACGACGTGCTCCTGGGGAAATGCAAGGGTGGGCTGTCCACGCTGCCGCTGCCGGCAGGAAATGGTGACGGGTTTGGATAGAAGTATCCGGAGTCCTGCGTGTAGTGCCCCTGGGGCGCGAAGTAGGAAACCACGTAGGAGGTGTTTGCCGTGACGGCCAACGGTTTACTGAACGTCGCCGTTTGCCAGCCGCTGGCCGATTCTCCCGTGAAGGTGGCAGTGGCCAGCAATGCGCCCGAGGAGGACCAGACATTTCCAATGTGGGTGCCCTTGTTGGCTGTCGCCTTGTAGAAACGGACACCGGACAGGGTTCCATTGACGTCAGAGGTGAACTTGGCACCGACCTCGGTGGCACTCGTGTCGCCGGAATCGGGGACGGCAGGGGTTGCTCCGAGGCCCTTGAGGCTGCAAGGGCAGTTGACGCCCAAGGCACGTCCTGCGCCCGGTTGCTCCACATTGCCGCTGTCATCTGAGGCCCGGACCTTGATGGTGGTTCCGGGATAGCCGTGCGCGGCGTCCCATTTATATGACCAATTTGTCGTGCCGGTGGCCGGGTGCCAGGTTGTTCCGCCGTCGGTGGAGACCTCGACGCCGGCAACCACGCCGCCGCCGGTGTCTGTGGCGGTGCCAGTGATTGTTATGGTGGCACCGTCCGCGATGGCGCTGCCGGCGGCAGGGGAGGTTACTGTGGACGTTGGTGCCACCGTGTCGGTGGAGGGTCCGCTCAGGACCAATCCGACCATGGGCGTTGCCGGCTGGGTCTGCATGTCTGCGAAGAGGTTGACGGTTGCTTGTTGCATGTTCAGGTCGGTGTTGCCACCTGTTGTGAAGTTGTTCAGCCCCCACGACCACTGGACGGTTCCGGCCCCGAATACCAATGCCCCGCTGTTTGCCTTGTACAGGGTCAGGTTGTGTGTCACCGTACCGGGGGCCACGTTGGAGCCATAGTCCGTAAACACCTCCGGTGCGGTGAAGGTGGTTGATGACATGCGGATCAAGCCGGCTGGCCGGAATCCGTCGTCGGCATCAACATCCCACTCATAACCAAGGGTCCCAAGCCCGGCTCCCAGGGTCTTGCTCTGGGTTCCGGTCAAGTTGGCGATGTCCGTGGAACGCCACAAGCGCAGCTTGGCATAGTCGGCCGGGACCACGATGTCGGTCGTCCCGGTGTTCACCAGGAATAGCTGGCCGGTGAGGGCATTTTGCGGGTTGCCGCCGCCCGTTGCGGTTCCGTATCGAGGGTCAACCCAAGATCCCGTCCACTCGACGGGATCAGTGGGCGCGTTGAAGTGGGTGTCCTTGTAGGCCACCAAGGTCCTGTTGGCCGTGACCGTCCCGGCCTTGCTGGGTTCCCAACGTGTTCGCCAAAAGACTTCATTTCCGCTGAAGAACGCCAAGTTCACGCCGTGGTCCCGGGCGTTCTCCACATTTGTGCGTTGCTGGCCCGACCAATATTCGTCGTGTCCCACGGAAAGAAACGTCTTGTGGTTCAGAAGCAGGTTCCCGCGGGTGCCGGTGTCGAGCCCCGAAATGTAGCTGACGTCGTAACCGTTTTGTTCCATGAACATAATCATGGGAATTTCGGCGTAGGTGACCCAGCTTCGGTCCTGATCGTCGGCTGCCGAGTTGAAGGGCCTGTTGTAGGAGACTTTGAATGCGGCCTTGTAGGCCTCCGGATTACCCGGCGGGCAGGATACGGTGCATTGATAGAGGCTGTTGCCGCCGTAGGTGTTGTAGGCCTGCCACGTCTCGTCGGAGGTTTGGAAGACGACGTCGGAGGTGCTGGCGTCGTTGCGAACCACAAAGGGGATGATGGAGGCGCCACTGTTATCTGTCCGGACCAGACGGGCAAGATAAACGCCGGACACAGCCGTTGACGGGACCGTCCACGATGCCGAAACCGCCCAATTGCCGCAGTCAACGAGTCCTGTGTCGGAGAATTGTTGGCACGCGGGTTGGGTTTGGGGCAGCGTTGCCGTCGGCAGGATGCCTGCGGCCACTTTGCGTGCACCGAGCCCCTGGTAGTATCCGAGCCGGTAGATGTCGATGCGGTAGGCTGCCGCCGTCGTTTTGACCTTGAACTGTTCGGTTTCCCCGACATTGACGCTCATAGCAACGCCGTAGCCCTGGATCGTTGCGTCTCCTGCCCCGGATACGGTCCACTCGCTTCTTGGGGAGCCCGCCTTGGAATTTTCGCAGGCGACTGCATTCAACAGGGGGGCGCACGGATCGGCGGCCGCTTGGGCCACTGTGATGGTGCCAAGACCGTGGTCTGCCACAGCCGGAAGTCCCACCAGCAGCATCGCCAGAATGGTGGGTAGGACGGCATGCCGAATCAGTTTGGACCCGGCAAGGATTCTTGGCACCCTCATTATTGACCCCTAAATCGTATTAGCTTCTGCCAAACGTAAGTCGAGACCCAATTACTGAACGGTTTCGGCAACGCATTTTCGTGCTCAAAAAAGCTTTGTTATTCCCTTGTCCCGGAACCTCATATCGGCCTTCCGAACATGGGCAATGCCTGCAAGGTGCGCAATCATCACAACTGCGAAAAGACACTTTGGACTCTAAGCTGACATGCGGAGTCCCACCAGAGTGGTGGCCTACGCAATTTTTTGGAAACCGCTACTTGGATTGCTATTTGGATTACTTGGTTTCGCGATCAAGGGCTCCACGGCTGCTTTCGTCCCGGTCCCAACCACCGGATGTTGTCAATGATTTTCCATTCCGCAATTTGCCCAGCACCGCAATGGAGGCATAGATTCCGGCGTCCACCAAAGCCTGGGGCCCGGTGGCCGTTCTCGCCAGAGTTCCGAGGGCCGAGCCACGGCTTTGGCCCAGTTGAAGATCGCGATTTCCGCGGTAAACGCGCTGCAGGGTCTTCAGTAATTCCTGTGCCGATTTGGGGGTTCGCACCACCACGGGAGTTGTCGCCAGGATGGCCTTCTCGTGGGGACCAAACAGCGAGTCCACGTAGGCGTCATCCCCGGTGGCCGCGGGAAACTGCCCGAAGCGCCTGTGGCCTTCGGCGCTGACGCCGTAGGCCCCTGCTCCCCAAAGATGTTCGCTCATGTCCGGGATTCGCAGCCGGGTCCGGTAGTAGGCCCGTACGATGGGGTCCGCGCCACTGGTGTCGTAGCGGAATGCCGGCCGGGCCGCCAGCGCGCCCGGGCCGGCCAAATGCTCAAACACCGTGGCGAGTGCACCGGCGGTCATCTCAATGTCGGCATCCAGATACAAGCGGGGCCAGCGCGAACACATGGCGTCGGCCGCATTCAGGGCACCCGTCTTGGATGGTTCGGGCAGGTCCAGCACGGAGACGCCGGGGAACCGTGCGGCAATGGCGGCGGTGTCATCCGAGCAGCCGTTGCAGGCCACGATGACCTCGATGGCGCCCGATTCTGCCAGGGCCGCGAGGGGTTGCAGTGTCCTGGCGATCACCGCGGCCTCGTTGTGCGCGGGAATGATCACGGCACCGGGAGGGAAATCGGCAGCCTGCACGGAAGGGTGTCCTTGCGCCGGGACTGGCGCCGAAACGGCGCGGGGGAGCCGAGACCAAGGAAGCAGCCCCGTGAGCGCCAGGAATGCCTTGCGGTTTCCGGGCTTGTAAATGCGGGCCAATTCCCCGGCGGCCGCAATGGTCCTGACGGCTCGGGCGTACGCCTTGGAATGATGTGCCTGGGCATAGCGAACACGGTTGACGGCCATGAGTGCCACCAAGTCGGCGGACGCCCCGGAACCTCCCCGACTGTGTGACATGACGGCTGCCGGTTCAAACCAAATGGTGCGGCCGGTTTGGCGCACCCGGCGACAGTAGTCTGTTTCTTCCGAATACAGGAAATACCTTTCGTCCCAGTCGCCGACGTCGGCCACGGCGTTAGCGGAAATCAGCAAGGCGGCGCCTGTGGCCCAGTCGAGGGTGTGGGGGAAATGGTAGCTTTCGGTGTTGTAGTCAATCTCCGAAAGCCAGTCGGGGCGTCCCGGCAGCCGTTGGCCCATGAGGGCGTCGCCCATCGACTTTAAGGTGCCGGGCTCGCGCCGCAGCGACGGGTAGGTGGTGCCGTCATCATCCAACAGCTTGGGCACCACGATGCCTACTCCGGACTCCGCTAGTCTGCGCCGGAGGGCGGCTATGGCGCCAGGGACGATGCGAAGATCGGGGTTTAGGACCAGCACGTCCCCGTGGGCGCCGGCATTGCGAAGGGCGGCATTGATGCCGCCGGCATAGCCAAGGTTTCCGCCGGTCTTCACCAGGACGACGTCGGCATGGGCACCGACCCGTTCGAGCGTTCCGTCCGTTGAACCGTTGTCGGCAATGACCACCTTCAATGACTGGGTGGCCGCCTCGCCCCGCAGGCACTGAAGCAGCGGGTCGATGTCCCCGGCGTTGTTGTAGGTGACAAGCACCGCTGTGACATCTGCCAGGTCCGCTAGGGCGACGAAGGTGCCCGGTTGCCGGACCGCCCTGTTCTCCCGGGCGGGTACAGTTTGGCCGGCGGCCGCAACAACCGGTGCCGGGAGGCCCTGCGCCGGTGTTGCCTTGGATTCGTAAAGGCTGCTGTGCCGGTTCATGCGCATATAGGCTTCGGGTCCTTGCACTAGATACCTGTTGGCCAGTCGGCGCGGCTCCAGGGCCAAGCGCCAGGCCCATTCCATTCCGGCATTGGCAACGGACTGCGGAGCACGTTTGATCCGGCCGGCCAGAAAATCCACCACGGCCCCGAAAGCCAGCATCACGGGGGCTCCGGTCAAGGCGCCGTACTGCCCTATCCACAGTTCCTGCAGGGGTTTGCCCAACCCCACCACCAGCATGTCGGTTCCGGACTGTGCCACCTCCCCTGCCAGCCGCTCGGAGAACTCCGGGGCGGTCAGTTCGGCCCTGTTGGGGGCCCACCAGCCGGATACCCGCAGCGCCGGCCTGGTGTCCTGCAGCTGCTTCTTCAGCAACTGGTGGGTATGGGCGGAGCCCCCAAGAAAGGCCACCCGCAATCCATTGGCTTCGGCCTCATCCAATAGCGGGTGGATCAAGTCGCTGCCCGCCAGCCGGGGCCAGGATTGGCCTGTCAATGCGGTGGCCTTGGCCCGCAGGGGCGCCCCGTCCAACAAGGTGAGCCAGTCCAAGGCGGAGGCCTTTTCCAGGGTCCCGCCCCATCGGCCGCCCGTCCCGAAGTGCAACACGTGGTCAAGGTTCGCGGACACCACGGCCAGGGGATTCCCGTGGCGGCGCCTGGCGGCCGAGATGATTTCCGCCACGGCGTCATCGAAACCGCGCAGGTCAACATTGGTCCCGCCCAGGATCGCCCGGGCCGGACGGCTGTACGGGCTGCCGGTGACGGCATTTCCACGCTCCGTCAGCAGGGCGGTGTTCCCGGATTCTTGCCGGCCACTCATGCTGACGGCGCCAAACAGCCATGGATGTCGTGAAACATGCCACCCCCCCGAGTTAGGTTTTTCCTCATAGATCCGTGCAGCACTGCCTGGCCAGGGTCGTGTGGACAAGCCGCGCAAGCGACGATCCCGAGCCGACCCTGGTGATCTCGATCCTAGGGATTCCGGATGGGCCGCGCCAGAGTGGTGAACTACTTGCAAACACCGGCGGGTACTTGGATTTGGGTCCGGAGTACTCGGTTGTACCTCCACCGCAGGTTCCCACCCCCAGGCCGTTGCCTCTCACGGCCTGCCGTGCAACGCCCTTCGACGCCGTGGCTACCGCCTCCGGTGCCGGGGTTTTTACTTTTGTGTCAGCTGAACAGGCCCGCACCCAGGAAGCCATTGCCGGTGACTCCGGGCAGGCCGATGAAGTACTGGCCGCCGAATGCCTGGATGTAGTCGGTCATCGGCTCGCCAGCCAACCGCTCCTGAACCGCCTCAAACTGTTTTTGGATGTTGGCCTGGTAGCACGCAAAGATGAGACCCACGTTTTGGTTGCCCGTCGGGTCCTGGCCCAGGACATAGTTGTACCCACGGCGCAATAACCTGGTGCCGTCAGACGCGGGCGTCCGTGGATTGGCCAGCCGAATGTGCGCGGCCAGCGGGATGACAACGCCGTTGGGGTCTTTTGCATACTGTGGCGTGTCCCTTTCCAAGGAGCCGTCCAGGGGCGCTCCGGAGTCGCGGCGACGGCCGATCATCGTGTTTTGCTCGTTGACGGAAACGCGGTCCCAAAATTCGACGAGCATGCGGATGAGCCGGACCACGATGAAGGTGCCGCCGACGGCCCACTCCGGCTGCCCGGAACCAGGCGTGATCCACACAAGCCCATCCGGCTCGGAGGGGTTCGCGATCCCGTCCTTGTAGCCGAACAGGTTTCGCGGGGTACCGGATGGGCGGGGAGGCGAGACAAAGCCGTTGATCTGCCACTGGGGCTGGATCCAGGCACGGGTGTGCCGGGTGATGTCCCGGAGGGCGTGGTGCACAGTATCCGGTGAGTTGGCACAGATCTGCAGGAGAACGTCTCCGCCCAGCCAGGCAGGGTCGGCAACGTCGTCCGGGAAGATGCGCAGGGGTCCCAGACCTTGCGGTTTCATCGATGCGAGGCCGAACCGGCTGTCGAAGGCGCCGTGGCCCAGCCCGACGGTCACCGTCAGCCCGTCAGACGGCATGGCGGGTCCGAGCACGCCGGAATCCGCTGGTGGCGCGCCCGAACCGGCAGGAGTTGGAGTGCCGCCCGCAGTGAGGATCCGGACACGGTCCGTGACGGCCTGCAGCAACGCCTTCAACCCTGCCTTGTCCGTGGCAGTCAATGCGAAGACGGCGAAAGTAGAGGCAGCCTGTGGTTTGGCCGGAAGATACACCCCGGCCTGGTGTTCCCCTTCAAAGGGAAATGCTGCCGTGGCACCGACTGCGTGTGCTGGGGGTGCTGCCGCAGCAATTGCTGCGGCAGCGGCAGCCGCCGTTCCCGTGGTTAACGCGCCGCGCAGGAAGTCCCTGCGCCGGGAGGGTATGGATTCCGGTGACATGCCTGAGCCCTTCCTATTCACTGCCTTGTGGCAGTGCGAGTAATTGGGGTATGTCCGCCAGTGCTTCAAGGGCGGAAGAAACCGCTGCGTTGACGGACCGGCGCTGGCTCGGCGTGGCGTCGGCGAGCGTGATCCAGGAATTGTTCCTGTGGAGTGGTGCCAGAGCGGTGTTGACGGCATCGAGCGTGGTGTTGATCGTGGCCGTGATGCCGGGGCGGCGGGACTCCAGAGGTCCGGCCAAGTCCGCGACCGTTGCGCGGGTGGCCAACACATCCGCCGACGTGATCGCGAACGCCATACCGGCTCCTTGGTCGTCCTGCCCCGACAGCGTGTCACGCAAAGTGTCTTCCAGGATTTCGTGGGCACGGAGCGGCAGCGAGCCGGGAACAAGCGGCAGCGTGCGCAGCTGCCCGGCAAGGGCGGCCACATCTTTGTCCAATTTGACCGCCGCCTCTTTAAGTGCCTGTGCGGAGTCCCTATGGTAGAGCCCGTATTCGATGCGTCCCAGGCCGGTAAAAGCCGGATCGTTCGCCGGTGCCAGTGCAGGATTGCGAACGCCCTGTATGTTGTCCCCGGCGTCACCGAAACTGCCATATGCTGCGCCGAGTCCAGCCCAGGTTTGGCGTGCGTCCAGCCAATAAAGGCGGGCGGAAGCAAGGTTGCCGGATGCCAGGGCCGCCGTGAGCCCGCGCAACTGCGGGGCCATGGTCCCAAGCGTCTGCGAGGCATACCGGAGATAAAGGTTGTTGGACTGCTGCAGTTCACCCGAGGAGGCCTGCTTGATGGCAGGAGTATCATCCGAAGACACCTCGCCGGTGACGGCGAAGGGGAGGGAGATTGAGCGAACCTGGCCTCCCTGAAGGCACTGGAAGGAATAGCTGCCGGGACCCAGCACGGCGCGTTCATTCAAGGAGACGCCGGGCCCAAGAATCACCGATCGAAACAAGGTGCCGAGGCCAGGCTGCTTGACGAGGTAAACCTCCGTCGGCCATTTGGAATCGTTCCGGAGCGTGAACGTTACAGGTCCCGCGGATCGTGCCCCGGCTCCGGAACCGCACGCCGCGTCGCTCACGCTGACTACGGCCGTGGATTGTTCAGGGGTGGCGGGAGGCTCTGACCGGGCTCCCGTCGCAGCAATGGCAATGACAGCGGCGGAGGCAACCACCGCCACGCCCGTCGCGATCCATTGCCGGCGGAGCGTCACTTCCTGGTTCATTCGACCAGCCTCGCCGTGGCCTGCCGCACAATGTGCTCCGCGATCGCCAACGACGACGTCGCCCCCGGCGACGGGGCGTTGCGCACGTGCAGGATGCGCCTGCTTCCGGTGATGACAAAGTCGTCCACCAGACTGCCGTCGGCGTTCATCGCCTGGGCGCGGATGCCACGGTGGCCGGGAACGACGTCGGCCATGGCCAGCTCCGGCACATAGGCCCTGGCCGCCCCCACAAAGGCGCGCCTGCTCAGCACGGTGCGCATCTCGCGGACCGCGGCAGGCACGTTTCCGGCGGCGAAGCGCCAGAATCCGGGGAATCCGGCCACGTCGGCCAGGTCGCCCGGGGAGAACTGCAGGCCGCGGTAGGCCTCACGCCCGCCAGCAAGGAAGGCGTTGGGGCCCACCATGACGGCCCCGTCCACGCGCTTGGTCAGGTGAACGCCCAGAAAGGGGTACCGCGGATCGGGCACCGGGTAGATCAACCCGTTGACCAGACTGCTCCGTTCGGGCCGGAGCAGGAAGTACTCGCCAAAGAACGGCACGATCCGGGGTTCCCTGGCGTCCCCTGAGCTCTTCGCCAGCCGGTCCGACTGCAGCCCCGCGCAGTTGATGACAAGGTCAAAGTCCTCCAGCCCGGAATCCAGTTCAACCTGCACCCCGTTGCCGGATTCCACCACTTCGCGCACCAGGCTGTTCAGCCGGACTACCCCGCCGCCCTCCGTGAACTCACCTGCCAGGGCAGCGGTGACCGCACGGTAGTCGGTAATGGCGGTGGTGGGGGAGTGAAGCGCGGCGACGCCCACGGCATGTGGCTCGATGTCGGCCAGTTCCCTGCCGTCAACCATGCGGACGTCCGGCACCCCGTTCGCAACGGCACGCTGGAAGATGGCTTGCAGCCGCTGAAGTTCCACCGCGTCCCGGGCCACCACCACCTTCCCGCATTCCTCAAACGGGACCTCCCGCCGGGACGCAAGGTCCCGCAGCAGGCCCACGCCGCGGCGGCACAGCGTGGCCTTCAGCCCGCCGGGCTCGTAATAGAGTCCGGCATGGACCACCCCGCTGTTGTGCCCCGTTTGGTGATAGGACAGCTCGGCTTCCTTTTCAAACAAGGTCACTTCCGACGCCGTACCGCCCAGCAGGAGTTCCCTCGCAACGGCGGTGCCAATGATGCCTCCTCCGACGACGGCGGCCCTGCCCGTCCTCACGGTTCCCGCCGTGCGCTGAGGTATTGGGCGAGGCGTTCGCGCGCCGGGGGCGGCATGAATCCTGTGTCCTGGAGTTTGGTGAGGTTGAGGCTGGAGTGGGTGGGGCGGGGTGCGGTGTCGGGTTTGTCGGCGAAGTACTCGGCGGCGGGGATGCCGGTGACGTGGTCGCGGGGGCGGCCGAGGAGTTCGTAGACGTCCCCGGCGATGTCTGCCCAGGTCTGGACGGGTCCGGTGTTGGAGATGTTGTAGGTGCCAAAGGGTGCCCCGGTGGTGAGCAGGTGGTGGATGGCGGCGGCGAGGTCTTCGGTGAAGGTCAGCCGGCCGTATTGGTCGTTGACCACGGCCGGGCGGATGTTCCGGCCGGCGAGGTTGGCCATGGTGGCGACGAAGTTGCTGCCCTCCCCGATGACCCAGCTGGTGCGCAGGATGTAGTGCCTGGGCGTGGTGGCCGCGGCGGTGTCCCCGGCGGCCTTGGACTGGCCGTACACGCCCAGGGGGGAGAGGGGTTCGTCCTCCTCGTGGACTTCGATGGTGCCGTCGAAGACGTAGTCGCTGGAGACTTGGACCAGGGTGGTGCGGTGGACGGTGCAGGCCCGTGCCAGCGTGGCGACGGCGGTGGCGTTCACGGCCCACGCCGCCGCGCGCCCGGCCGGGGTTTCGGCTGCGTCGACGGAGGTGTACGCCGCGGCATTGATGACCGTGGCGTAGCGGGAGAAATCAATCCCGGCGAAAGGCTCCGGAGCGGCGAGGTCAAGTTCCCTCCGGGTGCGAAAGTCCACGTCCGCGTCGCCCCGGTACAGCTTCTCCAGAGCCCGGCCGAGCTGGCCGTTGGCGCCCAGGATCAGGGTGCGCTTCCCGCGCATGGGCTCCACGTCGGCGAGGCGGGGATGGGCGCGGTCCTTTTCGGAGACCTCCGCGACCTCCAGCGGTATGGGCCAGGCGATGGCGGCGGTTTCATCGGCCAGGTTCAGGAAAGTGTAAGTCGCCTCCGTGGACCAGTGGGCGTTGACCAGGTACGTGTAGGCGGTGTTGTCCTGCAGCGTTTGGAACGCGTTGCCGACCCCGGCCGGGACGAAGATGGCGGTGGAGGGGTCAATGACGGCGGTGAAAACGGTCCCGAACGTGTCCCCTTCGCGCAGGTCCACCCAAGCGCCAAACACGGACCCGGTGGCGACGGAGATGAACTTGTCCCAGGGTTCGGCGTGGATGCCTCGGGTGGTCCCGGCGGTTTCATTGAAGGAGATGTTGTTTTGCACCGGCCCGAAATCCGGCAGCCCGGGGCCCGCCATCTTCTCCCGCTGCCAGTTCTCCTTGAACCAGCCCCGGTTGTCCCCATGAACAGGCAGGTCAAACAGCACCATGCCGGGAATCGGCGTCGGGCGGGAACCGAGCGGCTTGGAAAACTCCAGGGAATTCATCGGCGGGCCGTCCCACCGGCGGGTGTTTGGACGTGTTCGCCCTGGGTCGCGTATTTGTTTTCGGTGGCGGCTTTTTGCGGCCGCCACCAGGGCTCGTTGGCCCGGTACCAGTCGATGGTGGCGGCGAGTCCGGCGTCGAAATCGGCACGGGCGGGGACCCACCCGAGTTCGGTGCGCAGCCGGGTCGGATCGATCGCGTAGCGAAGGTCGTGTCCGGGACGGTCGCTGACATGGTCGTAGTCGCCGGCGTCCCTGCCCATGACGGTGAGGATCCGCTCGATCACGTCCTTGTTGTTGTGCTCGCCGTCGGCCCCGATCAGGTATGTCTCCCCGGCCGCGCCCTTGTCCAGGATGGCCAGCACGGCCGAGGAATGGTCGTCCGCGTGGATCCAGTCCCGCACGTTCGCACCCGCCCCGTATAGGCGGGGCCGGATCCCGTCGATCACGTTGGTGATCTGGCGCGGGATGAACTTCTCCACGTGCTGGAACGGGCCGTAGTTGTTCGAGCAGTTGCTGATCGTCGCCTCGATCCCGAAGGAGCGCACCCAGGCCCGCACCAGCAGGTCCGAGCCGGCCTTCGTGGCCGAATACGGGCTCGAGGGGTTGTAAGGCGTCGATTCGGTGAACCGTTCCGGGTCATCGAGTTCCAGATCCCCGTAGACCTCGTCGGTGGAGATGTGGTGGAAACGGGTGCCGTGCCGGCGCACCGCCTCCAACAGGGTGAAGGTCCCTACCAGGTTTGTCTGCACAAACGGCGACGGATCGGCCAGGGAGTTGTCATTATGGGACTCCGCCGCGTAATGCACCACAGCATCCGCCCCCGCCACCAGCGAATCCACCAGGGCGGCGTCGCAAATGTCCCCCTCCACCAGGGTGAACCGGCCCGCGTCCAGCCCCGCCAGCGACGCCCGGTTCCCCGCATACGTCAACTTGTCCAGCACCGTCACCGCAAAATCCGTGTGGGCCATGACATAGTGGATAAAGTTGGACCCAATAAAACCGGCCCCGCCGGTCACCAAAAGTCTCTGCATGAACCCCAGCGTAGCGCCGAGCTGCCCAGGGGCCGGGAAAGGTCGGTAACAAATGCGCGGAATTATTCTTGCCGGGGGCACCGGTTCGCGGCTTCACCCGATCACCTTGGGCATCAGCAAGCAGCTGGTGCCCGTCTATGACAAGCCGATGATCTACTACCCGCTCTCCACGCTGATCCTGGCCGGCATCCGGGACATCCTGATCATCACCACCCCGCACGACGCCGAACAGTTCCAGCGCCTCTTGGGCGACGGGTCGCAATTCGGTGTCAACCTCACGTACCGGCAGCAGCCATCCCCTGACGGGCTGGCCCAGGCCTTCATCCTCGGCGAGGAGCATATCGGCCACCAGACCGTGGCCCTGGTGCTCGGCGACAACATTTTCTACGGCCCGGGCCTGGGCACCCAGCTGCAAAAGCATGAATACCTCACCGGCGGCTCCATCTTCGGCTACTGGGTCAAGGACCCCGCCGCCTACGGCGTGGTGGACTTCGACGCCGCCGGCAAGGTGGTCTCACTCGAGGAAAAACCGGCGAACCCCCGCAGCAACTACGCCGTGCCCGGCCTGTATTTCTACGACAATGACGTCATCACCATCGCCAAGGAGCTCAGGCCGTCCCCGCGCGGGGAGCTGGAGATCACGGATGTGAACCGGGCTTATTTGGAGCGCGGTGACCTGCACGTAGAACTGCTGCCGCGTGGCACGGCCTGGCTGGATACCGGTACGTTTAGCGACCTCAATGACGCGTCTACTTTTGTGCGCACGGTGGAGAACCGGCAGGGCCTGAAGATCGGTGCGCCGGAGGAGGTTGCCTGGCGGCAGGGATTCCTCAGCGACGACGAGCTGCGCGAGCGCGCCGAAAAACTGGTCAAAAGCGGCTACGGGAGCTACCTGCTCCAGTTGCTGGGCTAAACGGACCGCGCGACGGACAGGGACGCGTTCAATCGGTGCGATAATTAAGTGCATTGAATGTGACTTATTTGTCCAATTCAATGGCCCGGCCGGCCCCGGCCCGGCACAGCAAGCAAGGAGCATGCGTTTTGGTGTTGAAATCCGCTGACCACTTCCATGACGGACCGTTGACGGACGTGGAGGTGCGCCGCATCCGCAACGACTTCCCCATCCTTGACCAACAGGTCAATGGCAATGCGCTGGTGTACCTGGATTCCGGGGCCACCTCGCAAAAGCCCGTCAGCGTCATGGAAGCCGAGCAGGAATTCTATGAGCAGCGCAACTCAGCCGTGCACCGCGGCGCCCACACCTTGGCCGTGGCCGCCACCGACGTCTTTGAGGACGCCCGCGCCACTGTGGCCGCCTTTATCGGGGCGGCCGAAAACGAGCTTGTCTGGACGGCCAACGCCACCGCGGGCCTGAACCTGATTGCCTACTCCTTCGGCAACGCCAGCGTTGGCGACGTCCCCGCCGAAGCGCGGCAGTTCGCCGTCGGGCCCGGGGATGAGGTGCTGGTGACGGAGATGGAGCACCACGCCAACCTCGTCCCGTGGCAGGAGCTGTGCCGGCGCACCGGGGCAACGCTGACGTTCATCCCCATCATGGAGGACGGCCTGCTGGACATGGAGGCGGCGGCCGCACTGTTCACCTCCCGCACCAAGGTTTTCGCGTTCACGCACGTTTCAAACGTCACCGGCGTCATCAATCCTGTCGTGGAGTTGACCCGCATGGCGCACGACGTCGGCGCCCTGGTGGTGCTCGACGCCTGCCAGTCCGCGCCGCACCTGGTCCTGGACGTGAAGGCCCTGGACGTGGACTTTGCCGTGTTCTCCGGGCACAAGATGCTGGCGCCCACAGGGATCGGCGCCGTCTACGGGCGCGCGGAACTCCTGGACGCCATGCCGCCGTTTCTGACCGGCGGCTCAATGATCACCACCGTTACCATGGAGCGCGCGGGATACCTGCCGTCGCCGCAGCGTTTTGAGGCCGGCACCCAGGCCATCTCCCAAGCCGCCGCCTTCGCCGCCGCAGTGAACTACCTTAGCGAAACCGGCATGGAGCGGATCCACCAGTGGGAGTCGGCCCTGGGCCAGCGCATGGTCGCCGGGCTGGAGGACATTCCCGGGATCCGTGTCCTGGGCCCTTCGGCCGGCACGGCCCGTGCCGGCCTGGCCGCCTTTGAGGTGGACGGCGTCCACGCGCACGACGTCGGCCAGTTCCTGGACGCTTCCGGCATCGCCGTCCGCGTGGGCCATCACTGCGCGCAGCCGCTGCACCGGAGGCTGGGGCTGAGCGCCTCCACCCGTGCCAGCACGTACCTGTACAACACCACCGATGAGGTGGATGCGTTCCTGACCGCAGTGGCCGGGGTGCGCCCCTACTTTGGAATTACCGGAGCCTAGAAAATGAGTGCATTGGATTCGCTGTACCAGCAAATCATCCTTGAGCAGGCCAAGACCCGCACGGGCGCGGACCTGGCCGACGACCAGCTCCAGGGCCTGCATCTGCCGGCCGGTGTGGGGCAGTGCCACCAATTGAATCCGGTCTGCGGGGATGAGATCACGCTCCGGGTGGAAACGGCCGGCACCGGTTCGGGGCGGGCGGTTTCCGGGATCCACTGGGCGGGGGATGGCTGTTCCATCTCGATGGCCTCCGCGTCCATCCTCAGTGAATTGGTGGTGGGACTGGGCGCCGGTGAAGTGCAGGGGCTCATCGACTCCTTCCGCGAGGTGATGCGCTCACGCGGCAAGCTGGAAGCCGACGAGGAGGTGCTCGGCGACGCCGCAGCGCTCTCCGGGGTCTCCAAGTTTCCGGCCCGTGTCAAGTGCGCCATGCTCGCCTGGGTGGCGGCAGAGGACGCACTGAACCAGACGGGGTAGCTGCCAATCGGCACCGCCGAGCGTTAGCTCGGCGGTGCCGAGATTAGAGAATTTTACTGTCGGGCGTCTGCCCGCTTGTTGCTGCGGGTGAAGACCGCCCGCAGCGTGAGGACGAGCACTGCGCCGATTAGTGCCCCTGAGGTGTTGGCCACGATGTCGCTCCATGCAGGGACTCTCTCGGGCAGGAGCATTGCCTGTGTCAGTTCAATTAGGCCGGACACCACCGCTGCTGCCGCCACGGCCACCCACCAATATATGCGGTGCAGCCGTACGGCGATTATGAAGCCAAATGGAACAAACAAAAGGATGTTCGCCGCAAATTCAACCTTCCGGTAGCCGATGAACCACTGGGGAAGGCCGTGACTGTGCAACCAGGCAATGACCTGCATTAGTGCACCGTCAACTGGCCGGTCCACGGGGGACGGCCAAAACACCATGGCCGCAAGGGCCATGAAGTACAGCACGGCAAGAACCATGGTCACGTGGTGGCGGGAGGGCTTCACAATCCCCAGTGTAGGGTCTCGTGTGCGGCCGCGGGGTTTCGACAAACTAAACCTCCGTGTCGGCTGGCTCAGCTGCCGTCCCCGTCGACCTGGAAGACGTCGGGGACGCCATCGCCGTCGTCATCGGCTGATTCGAGCAGTGCCAGGCGCCGGTAGTGCTTGTTCCTGATGCGCAGCACCACGGAGGCCAGGAGCGCCGCAATGACGGATCCGGCCAGGATGGCGACTTTGGCGTGGTTGAAATGGGGGCTGCCGTCACCAAAGCTGAGCTCGCTGATCAACAGGGACACCGTGAAGCCCACCCCGGCCAGCAGCGCCAGGCCGGCCACATCGATCCAGGCCAGTCCGTCATCGAGCGTGGCTTTGGTGGTCTTGGTGACCAGCCACGTGGAACCCAGGACGCCGATGAACTTGCCTGCCACCAGCGCCACCACAATGCCGATCGCCACGGTGTCGGTGAAGGCGGACTTCAGCCCGGACAGCCCGCCCAGCGCCACTCCCGCGGAGAAGAACGCAAACAGCGGCACGGCAACCCCGGCGGACAGCGGCCGGACCAAATGCTCGAAGTGTTCGGCCAGGCCGGGGCCGGCATCGGGGCCGCCGCGCTTGGCGGAGCGGACCACCGGGACGGCGAAGCCCAGCAGCACGCCGGCCACCGTGGCATGGATGCCCGAGGCGTGCACCAGGGCCCAGGCGGCCAGGGCCAGCGGGAGCAGCAGGTACCAGGAGTGGATGCGCTTTTGCACCAGCCACGTGAACGCCAGCAGCGGCAGGGCGGTCAGGGCCAGGAATTGCAGGTGCAGCTCGCCGGGGTAGAAGACGGCGATGATGGCGATGGCGATGAGGTCGTCCACCACGGCCCCCAGCTCACCGCAATGCTGGGAGAAATGGATGCAGCCAGGGAGACCGTTGATGACCTGACCCGCAGAACCGAACAGCTCTTCCTGAGGCATGCGGACGCCACGATCATTACCAGCATGCCAGGTTTAGGCAACGCCACCGGAGCACGCATTCTGGCAGAAATTGGTGACGACCCTGACCGGTTCTCCAACGCCTCCTCGCTGGAGGCCTACTCGGGAGCAGCACCAGTCACCAGGGCCAGTGGCAAAAGCCATGCTGTCATCGCCTGCCGGGTCAAGAATAACCGGCTCGCTGCAGCCGGCTATGTCTGGGCGTTTTCTGCGCTCACGGCATCACCCGGTGCTCGCGCCCACTACGATCGACGCAAGAAGCGAGGCGACACCCATACAGCCGCCCAACGCAACCTCTACAACAGGCTCCTGGGATGTCTGCACTACCGCCTGCAGAACCGCGTCCCCTATTCGGAAGAAGCAGCATTCCCCACGACTTCCCAAACGACGTAATCTTGACGTCCTAGCCCCATCAGATGTTTTTTAAGTAGCCCCTAAACGAGTATGAATTGGGGTTGTTGGCCTGTCGGTCCCGGCATGATTAAGTCCCCCAGTCATCAATGATCCGGGGGGTGTTGTCACCGGGATTCGCCAGGCGCCAGGGATATCGCTAATGGGGACCGGACCAGCACAATGAAACACCGTGTAGGTCAGCCGTAACGAAAGATGCCGAGCCTTGCCGCCGCAGGACAAGCCAACACCGAATTGCACAACACAATTTCTGGGAGGTTTGCGTTGATCAAGGACCACGAACAAGTTGACATTTTCATCGGTGTCGACGTCGGCAAGAGCAATCACCACGCCGACGCCATCGACCGCAAGGGCAAGAAACCTCTCGACCGGGCACTGCCCCAGGACGAGGCGAAACTGTGCTCCATCATCAAGGCCGTCGCCGGCAAGGGCACCGTGCTGCTGGTCGTGGACCAGCCCTCCACCATCGGCGCCCTGCCCGTCGCCGTGGCCCAGGCCACAACGGTGGTTCCGGGGAAGGTGTTGGTTGGCTGCGCAGTGAGGGGCTTGCACACTGTCGCGAGCGCGGCGGCTGCTTGCGTGGTTGCCTTCGCGGCCGTCTTAGCCTCATTCCACCGATCCGGTTTGGTGAGCGGTTGGATCTCAATTTTTGGTGGCTTGGCGTTTTTGGGCAGCA
>NZ_QJVD01000059.1 GCF_003219815.1 Arthrobacter livingstonensis | reverse complement strand
ACGGTTGGCCGACCCGGCCTGACAGGGCCAAAAGTCACCAACCGTCATGGCTGGCATACTTGAGCCGTCCGCACCACCCCAAATGTCTCGGCGCAGTGTGGCCATGGTCGTGGCTTTTGCACCCAACCCCAGCCCAGACACCCACCGGCATGCTGTCCCGTTGCCTTAGCTAGGCGAACCACGCACACCGCTTCCATCGGATGGCCTGCCTGTTCCAGGGGTGTGACCTTTGGCCCTATCTGGGCGGGCTGGAGGTAACGAGTATTGAGTCATGACCACATTTGAACAGCAACATATCGGCTTGGTGCATGTGCCAGGTGCTCAGAGATGACCACTTTGGCCGTTGGGGTGCTCTCAGAGCACAATTCCAGCGAACACCGGGTCGCTCTTGACCCGAGCGCCACCGCACGCATAGTTCATTCGGGAATGGCAGTCCTCGTGGAATCAGGTTCCGGGACGGACGCCGGTTTTGATGACCACAGCTTTGCGGCTGCGGGAGCAACAGTCACGACCCGCGCCGACGTCATCGCAAAATGTGATCTGTTGGCCTCTCTGGGTTTCCCCCCGGATTCCGTCACGAACTCACTGAATTCGGGTCAGGCGGTCATTGGGCTCCTCGATCCGTTCAACAACCTTGACGCTGTTCGTGGGTTGGCTGACCGGGGAGTCATTCTCGTCGCCCTTGAACTTCTACCCCGGACTCTGAGCAGGGCCCAAGCCATGGACGCACTGAGCTCCCAATCCAGCGCGGCTGGGTATCGCGCAGCGATCGTCGCAGCGGAAAGTTTCGGCCGCTACCTGCCCATGATGATCACGGCCTCAGGAACTGCGGTTCCGGCAAAGGTGATCGTGATCGGAACCGGCGTAGCCGGTCTACAGGCCATTGCAACAACAAAACGACTTGGCGCAGTAGTCACGGGGTACGACGTCCGGGCCGCATCGCGGGCAGAAGTCGAATCTCTGGGGGCCCGATTCCTCACATCCTCGGTCGCAGCCGGAACTGGAGAGGGCGGATATGCGCGCTCCATGACGGCCGAGGAGCAGGCCGCCCAGCAGCAGGAGCTCGCAGCCGCATTGACGGCATTCGACATCATCATCACCACAGCGAAGGTCCCCGGCCGAATCCCTCCGCTGCTGGTATCGGCCCAGACGCTTTCCGCACTGAAGTCCGGCACTGTGTGCGTGGATCTTGGGGCGAGCGACAAGGGCGGCAATGTGTTTGGCTCGGTGGATGGCTCCACGCATACCACGGTCGACGGCGTAGTCGTGGTTGGCGGTGGCAATCTCGCCGCCCAGCTGCCCACCTCCGCGTCACAGATGTATGGCAGGAACATGAGCGCTGTCATTGATTCCCTGGCGTCGCAGGGTGCCATCACCGTCGACCCGACAGATGAGATCCACGCCAGCATCGTCGTCTCCCATCACGGCGGCATCACCAGTCCGGCCGTGCGCGCGGCATTGAACCTTCCACCTCTCGGATCCACTGATTCCATGAAAGTCCAGGTCGCCTGATGCAGACCCTTTTCGGCAATCTCGCCATCTTTGTCCTGGCTCTCCTGGTCGGGGTAGAAGTGATCAGCAAGATCCCCTCCACCCTCCACACCCCGATGATGTCCGGATCCAACGCCATCCACGGGGTCGTCATAGCCGGCGCAGTCATCACGGCATCGCTGGCCAGCACCCCTGCGGGCTATATCCTGACCTTTATCGCAGCTACGCTCGCGGCGGCGAATGTGTTTGGCGGATATGTCGTGACCGACCGCATCCTGAAAATGTTTACCAAACCCAAGCAGTCTTCGATGTCAACTACCGCCGGGGCTGCGTCGTGACTGGGTTCGAGTTTCTCGTCGGCGTGCTGTACTTGGCTTCGGCGAGCCTGTTCGTCGTCGGATTGCACCAAATGCGGGCGCCATCGACGGCCCGGACCGGAAACCTCATCTCGGCAGGCGGGATGGTCATCGCCGTCGTGACGACCATCGTCTTTTCTCTCGTCTCCTCCGGAGGTCACTGGATTGCCTGGGCCGCCCTCATCGGCGGTGCCTTGCTCGGTGGCGTTTTCGGAGTGCGTCAGGCGCGAACAGTGAAGATGACAGATGTTCCCCAACTCGTCAGCGTCTTCAACGCAGTAGGTGGTGGCGGTGCCGCAGCCGTCGCATTCGCTGCCTTCGTCCTCCCCGGTGACGCCGGCGGAATTGAACTGACAATCTCGATCCCGGTCGTTCTGGATGTGTTGATCGGATCCATCACCTTCTCAGGCTCACTGATAGCCGCCGGAAAGCTTCAGGGGATCATCTCCGGAAAGCCGATCACGTTCCCGGGCGCTCGGGCTGTCAATATACTCGTGGCCATTGTCGCCCTCTGCGCCGGAGTAATGGCAGTCATCCTGCGGGGCAACACGCTGATGCTGGTCGTGGTGCTCGTCGCAGCACTCATTCTGGGCGTGCTCATGGTACTCCCCATCGGCGGCGCGGACGCTCCGGTGATCGTCTCGCTCCTGAACGCCTTCACCGGGCTTGCCGTCGCGATGGCAGGGTTCGCCATCAACAACCAAGCACTCATCATTGCCGGCGCCCTGGTGGGAGCTGCCGGCACGATTCTGACCCTGCAGATGGCCAAGGCCATGAACCGATCCGTCGTTTCCATCATCCTTGGCGGTTTTGGAACCGGTGAACCTGTCTCATCGTCCGGGCCCAGTGGTGAAGACCTCGCCAATGTCCGCAGTCTCACGGCGGACGACGTCGCAATCCAGCTCGCCTATGCGCAGCACGTTCTCATTGTTCCCGGCTACGGGCTCGCAGCTGCCCAGGCCCAGCACCAGGTGGCCGAACTCGCTGCGCTGCTGATCGCCCACGGCGTGGACGTAAAGTACGCCATCCATCCGGTGGCGGGCAGAATGCCGGGTCATATGAACGTGCTGCTGGCCGAGGCCAACGTCCCCTACGAGCAGATGCTGCAGCTGGACGACGCCAACGCAGCGTTCAACAACTGCGATGTTGCCTTGGTCATCGGAGCCAACGACGTGTGCAACCCTGACGCCCGGAAACCCGGCAACGCGGTCTCCGGGATGCCAATTCTCGACGCCGACCATGCCAAGTCGGTCGTCGTCATCAAACGGTCCATGCGGCCAGGCTACGCCGGCATCAGCAACCCGCTGTTCACCGACCCCAAAACCGGGATGCTCTTTGACGACGCGAAAAAGGCGTTGACGGGTATCACCACCGCCGTCAAGGAATACGTTTCCGCATGAAACTTCACACCATAAGCTGCGCTGTCAGAACCCGAAGCCATACGGCATCGTCGCCTGGTCCGCGTATTCAATCTCATTGGCAATCAACGAAAGGCACATCATGAAGGCAGCAGTCGTCACCACATTCGGTGCTCCGCTCGAGATTCAGGAGCGCGACGTCCCCGAACCGGCACTTGGGCAGGTTCTCGTGAGGATGGAGACCTGCGGTCTCTGCCACACAGACATCCACGCGGCCCACGGTGATTGGCCTGTGAAGCCAACCCTCCCGCTGGTACCCGGCCACGAAGGGGTCGGAATCATCGAGAAGCTCGGGAGCGAAGTCCCTGACCGAACCGTTGGCGAGCGTGTCGCCATCGCCTGGCTCGGATCTGCCTGCGGTGAATGCCGCTACTGCATTGACGGCAGAGAGACCCTGTGCCAGAAGCAGCAGGACAGCGGGTATTCGATGGATGGCGCATTCGCCGAATACGCCGTCGCCAGCGCCAAGTACGTTGTCCCGGTTCCCGATGGCATCAGTTCCATGGATGCCTCTCCGCTGAGTTGCGCGGGCCTGACGACCTACAAGGCCCTCAAAGTTGCGCACATCGTGCCCAGCGAGCTTGTTGGCGTGTTCGGCGTCGGCGGACTCGGCCATCTCGCCGTTCAATACGCCCGAATCATGGGCGGCATCGTCGTCGGGATCGATATCGAGCAGCCCAAGCTCGACCTCGCTACCGAACTCGGGGCAAGCCACGTGGTGGACGCGGCAAAAACAGATCCTGTGGCGGAGATCCAGAAGTTGGGTGGTCTCGACGTTGCGCTTGTCCTGGCCCCGTCCACGAAGGTTTTCGAGCAGGCCTTTGCGTCGCTCCGCCCCGGCGGACGACTCGTCTGCGTTGCGATGCCCGCATCCGGAAACATGCAGATTCCGATCTTCGAGACTGTGATCAAGGGGATCTCTGTTATTGGCTCCATTGTCGGCACCCGTCAGGACCTGGTCGAAGTCTTCGCCCTGCATGCTGCTGGCCGGACCCGGGTCGTCGCCGAAGCGCGGAACATCGCTGACGTCAACACGGCCATGGCTGATGTCCTCTCAGGTGCCATACCCGCCCGCCTGGTCTTCGATTTCGTCAACGCACCGGTCCCAGCCGTTTGACGGCCCTATCCGGCTTTCATCAAGGGCCACGGAACCGCCGCAGCAACGCAGACAGGCCGCCTCGCCGGATCGAGCACCAACGACTCCCACAGCCGCACAAGCCAGCTGTGGGGCTAAGAATCAAAGCAAGTTAGCTGCCAAGAAAGGTGTTTTCGACATGACATACCAAACGATCAATCCATACACCAATGAAGTAGTTGCCACTTTCCCGGATGCGACAAAAGCAGAAGTTGATACAGCCATTGCCGCGGCGCACACCGCATTCCTCACCTGGCGCGAGACCCCGTTCTCCGCACGGACTGCGGTGCTCGGCAAAGCCGCCGCGTTGCTCCGGGCGGATAAGCGACGGTATGCAGAGTTGCTGACCCTGGAAATGGGAAAGGTCATCGCCGAGGCCGAAGCGGAAGTCGACCTCTCGGCCGACATCCTGCAGTACTACGCCGACCGCGGCGAAGCATTGATTGGGACGGAGAAGGTTCCTGTCGCCTACGCTGCCGAGGGCGAAGTGGAGATCGTAAACGAGCCACTCGGTGTCCTCTTGTCCATCGAGCCGTGGAACTTCCCCTACTATCAGGTAGTGCGCGTCGCGGCACCCCAACTGCTGGCAGGCAACACCATCCTGCTCAAGCACGCCAGCAACGTCCCGCAGTCTGCTGCCGTGTTCGATGACCTCTTCGCGAAAGCGGGGCTTCCCTCGGGGGTGTTCAAGAACCTCTATCTGCCGCATGTACTCACCGAGTACGTCATTAACGACCCGCGGGTCCGCGGTGTCGCGCTCACCGGAAGCGAAGAAGCCGGCTCAATCATCGCCTCCTATGCTGCGAAAGCCGTAAAGAAGAGCACACTCGAGTTGGGTGGAGCCGATGCCTTTGTTGTTCTCAAGGACGCTGACATGGACAAGACGGTCGACTGGGCAGTGTTTGGCCGCCACTGGAATGCCGGGCAGGTGTGCGTCTCTGCCAAGCGCATGATCGTGGTCGACGAGGTGTTTGACGAGTTCCTTGAGAAGTACCGTGCGGGTGTTGCGGCATTGAAGTCGGGCGATCCGCTGGATCCGACGACGACTCTTGCACCGTTGTCGTCCCAGGGCGCGGCTGACAAGCTGGCCGGGCAGGTCAAGCGGGCCGTCGCAGGAGGTGCACAAGCCGAAACGCTCGGCGACCCCGTTCCAGCGGTTGGGGCTTTTTTCCAGCCCACGATCCTCACCGGGATGGACTCAAAAAACCCTTCCTACTACGAAGAATTCTTCGGACCGGTCTCCATGATCATCCGCGTCAAGGACGAAGCCGAGGCGGTGGCGGTGGCGAATGATTCCCCCTTCGGGCTTGGCGGTTCCGTGTTTACAAAGGACACCAAAAACGGCGAAAAGGTGGCCAGGAAGATCGAAACCGGCATGGTTTATGTCAACCACCCCACGATGGTCAAGGCAGACATCCCCTTCGGTGGTGTCAAGCACTCCGGATACGGTCATGAGCTGACCAACCTCGGCATCCAGGAGTTCATCAATAAGAAGGTCATCGACGTCGTTGATATCAACGCCGCATTCTGACGATCACGACATCTGGCCCGGCCGGTTCACCACAGGTGAGCTGCTGGGCCAGGTGCCCGTCAAAGACTTTCACCGCAGAGTCCCACTCACGTACAGAAAATGGAGACGTCCTTGGAGAAGATGACGGCATGGGCCACAGGCGAAACACCTGGACAGATCAGTTTGGTGAGTAAGCCCGTGCCGACCCCAGGTCCGGATGAAGTCCTTGTTCGGGTATTGGCATGCGGAGTGTGCCGGACGGACCTCCACGTCCTCGATCAAGAGCTCGAGCGCCATTTAACTCACGTGACCCCCGGTCACCAGATTGTCGGAACCGTCGCCGGGCTCGGAGACCGCGTAAAGCGGCTTCGCGAAGGCGACACCGTAGGGATCGCCTGGCTTCGCCGCACCTGCGGCGTATGTCCGTGGTGCAGGAGCGGACGCGAAAATCTCTGCCCGGACTCCGAATACACCGGATGGGATGCCGACGGCGGATTCGCCGAGTACACGACAGTGCCAGAAGCGTTCGCGTATCTCCTGCCCCGAACGAGCAACGCGGTCGAACTTGCACCGTTGCTCTGTGCCGGGATCATCGGATACCGGGCCCTGTCCCGCGCCGCACTGCCCGCAGGCGGCAGTCTCGGGATCTACGGATACGGATCCAGCGGACACATCACCGCCCAGATCGCGCAGGCCGCAGGAGCGACTGTCTACGCAATGACCCGAGGCACGGCAAATCAGGACCTTGCGCGCAGCATCGGCGCTGTCTTTGTCGGCGGCGCCACCGACGAACCGCCCACGAAACTGGATTCCGCCATCATCTTTGCGCCCGCAGGAGAACTGGTCCCTACCGCCCTTGCCGCGACGAAACGCGGCGGAACAGTAGTTCTGGCCGGAATTCACATGTCGGATATTCCCGTCATGAACTACAACGACGCCCTCTTCAACGAACGAGACCTCCGTACCGTCACCGCCAATACCCGCGCCGATGGAACAATGTTCCTCGCACTTGCGCACAATTTGTCGATCACCCCGACGGTGACGAGCTACCCATTCGACAGTGTCGACAAAGCCCTCTCAGATCTTCGAGCCGGGAACGCATCGGGTTCCATCGTCATAACCATGCCGTCATGAGATCGAAGGCCGCCAAGCCTGGCGAGGTTTGCCACCCGACGAAGAAGGACAAACCCCCACGCGACCGGATCACAATGCCCGAACTTCAAGGTCATTTTTGACGTCCGTGACGTGTGGTGATGCCCAAGATGCCGCGGCCGCTTGCTCTTTTTCAGACCAGGACCGTACCTGCCCGCTGAGGGTGACGGTGTTGCCATCGACGTCAACGCTGATGTGGTTCGCGTCCAACTGGGCGTTCCGGCGTATGGCATCTTTAATCCGCGCTCCCGTGTCGATGGCGGACGGCCGTGCCGAGAGCGTTATCTGGTTATCCACCGCGTACACGCCACGCAGATAGTGGACCGCATCCCTGGCGGCCAGGCGCTCGAAGTCCCAGTGAACCGTACCAACGAGAGTTACTTTGTGGTCCTTGATTTCTGCTTGGACCGTCTCGGGGACGTTGCTTGCCCACCTCAGCGCATTTGCAACAGCTGTAGCGATTTCAATTTCACTCGCCGGCCACGAAACATGAGGATGCACCTTCAGATCATCCACAACCGCAGAAACCCCCCGGACGCGGAGGGCAGCCTGCTGAGCAGCGACACATTCCGAGTGGTCACGCACTTCTCCAGTCAGGATGACGGCACCGCTGTTCACTGCTACCCCGATACTTGCGGCATCCACTTCGGGAGCCCAGTCAAGTTCTTCCTCGACTGCGGTTTGGAGGTCATGATCGATTCTGGTCACGCTGCTTGTCGTCATTGCCGGTCCTTGCATCACAGCACGCAGGCCTGCGCACCTAATTCAATACTGACCGCCTGTACGACCGGGGCGTAGGGTCAAAAGTCCTCCGATGCTGTTGAGCTGCCAGGGAATCGCCCAAGGCGGCTCGGTGGACGATGAAACCCTGCACCGCGTGAACGGCGCAGGGTTGCGAGTCCAAGTGCGCTGCACGCCTACGCGCGCACCTGTGTTCCCGCTTCACCGGCAACGACGGCCAATGCGTCATCGAGACTTCCGATTGCGACCCGGCGGCCGGTAGCTTGGACGAAGCCAATAGCCGCGCGTACTTTCGGACCCATCGATCCATCGGCAAAGGTGTTGCCCTCGAGGGCTGCACACGTGATCGCATGGATGGGTTGTTGCTGCGGCGTGCCAAATCCGGTCATTACGGCCGGAACGTCGGTCAAAATAGCGAGGAGATCGGCGTCGAGGCGGATCGCCAGGAGCGCGGCAACGCTGTCCTTGTCGACGACGGCGTCCACCCCGGACAAGACACCGTCGTCGTGGGTAACAGGCACCCCGCCGCCCCCGCCGGCGATCACGGTGACGCCGGCAGCCAGCAGGCCGACGATGATGTCCTGTTCCACGATCTCGACCGGTGCCGGCGAGGGAACGACGCGGCGCCTGTGTGACCCGTCCTCCTTGAATATCCAGCCATACTGCTTGGCCAGCACTTGCGCATCCTCGGCGCTGTAGCCGGGCCCGATATATTTGGTAGGCACTTGCCACGCCGGATCGGACGCGTCGACGACGGTCTGGCAGACCAGGGCGGCCACGGGTCCGGCCATGCCTGCATTGTGCAGGGACCTCTGCAGCCACAACCCGATCAGGCCCTGCGACTCAGCGACCATGTCGCCCAGTGGATAGGCCGCCGCGATCGACGTATCCGTAGCATTCTCCGAGGCAAGGAGTCCGACTTGGGGGCCGTTGCCGTGGACGATCACAAGCTGATGGTCAACTGAGAGCTGTACGAGTGACGGCGCCACGGCGGCGAGACGTTGGGTCTGGATCCTGGACTCCGGGTGCTCGCCGCGGCGTAGCAGGGCGTTGCCGCCCAGTGCGACGATGATGCGCACTTATCGGTCCCCTTGGGTCATGGAAGCGAGGGAACTGAG
>NZ_QJVD01000058.1 GCF_003219815.1 Arthrobacter livingstonensis | reverse complement strand
GGAACTCGACGGGCCAATACCCACGGAAAACAAATCAAAAACACCAACAGACATCGCAAAAACACCTTTCTCGCGGCGCGGGGTGTGTGCCCGGGGCGCCCGCGGCGGTGGTATTCCGGACGGTGCGTTTCCCACTGACAGCCTAACGGGGCCGGCTTGACATAACCGTCAGCGGAAGGGCCTGTGCCCCCGTGATTTCAAGGAAGGGAAGAAGTCATGGGGCTCAAATGAGCGTGTACACGGAGTTCCCTGATGGCCAGCGGCCGGCCGGCAGTTGCGCCCGGCCAGATACGGGCCGGCCAGTGGTGACCGGTTGGGCCCGGACCGCAGGGTCCGGCTAGATGCGCCGGGAGGGCTGGGCCCGGCTACGTGCGCCTGGCCTCGTGCGCCCGGCCCGCTGATCCGGTGCGCAGCCTACGCACCGCTGATTTGTCCATACGGAGGACTTAAACGAATAAGTGGTGGCCGGAACGAAGCCCCGCCACCACTCACCCCCAAAGAAGTTGTGTGGACCCCACCCCTGGTGGCGTTCACACAATCATTAGTATTACACAAGCTAATGGAAAAGTGTACATCGGGAATTATTGTTTCTGGGGCCCCCGCAAATATGACACCCAGACGAGTGCCAGTCCGGTGGCCACGAACAGGATCGAGCCGAAGGAAAGCAGGCCCATGATGCTGGACAGGCGCCAGGGAGTTGCCTGTGCCACGAGAGCCAGACAGATCCCGGCGAAACCCAGGCACATGGAAAGGGCTGCGGCACGGTCCAGAGCCGGGAGCCGCGAAAACGCAGCCTGCCCGGTGGGCGCTATCAGGCAGGCTGCGGCGAAACCGGCGTATAAGCGTCCAATCACCGTGTACGCGATTACCGAGGGCTGGTCACCAAAGCCGGCAAGGCCGGGGCTGGAACCACTGAGGTCGGATAGGAGGTAGGTAATGAGGATTCCGGCCGAGCACGCGATGAGGACGGCCAGGCCAAGCGGCCCTCGGATAAAGGCCCGTGCCTTGGGGGCATTGTAGGCAGCAGCAATCTTGGCGGCGAGCAGGAACACGGCGGTGAAAAGGCCCAGCCGCAACACGACATTGGCAAAGTTCACCCCGCCCAGCAGCACGTCAACAGGCAGGTAGATCGCAGGAATGCTCAGCGCCACGCACATCGAGATGAGGAAGAACGCCCAGAACACCCCACGGTTGCGGCCCCTAAATAAGGCCGGCAGCCGCCACAGGGTGCATCCAAGGCACATCACCAGCGCCGCCCACTGCAGTACAGCTGTCATCCGAGGTTCTCCCATATTGTCTCTGCGGCGGCAGCGTCCTGTTCCACCCGCCGCAAGGTGCGGCTGAGGGCTTCCAATCGCTCGGCGGCCAAGGAGACCAGCGCGCTGTTGGACGTCTTGCGCAATGCCGCAGTGCGGGACGCGGGTGCCCAGCCGGCCTCCGTCGGTGTGAGGAATCCGGTGGCAACGAGCCCGTTGGTCAGTCCGACGCCGGCCAGTTGGGCTGACCGGATGGCCAGTTCGGGGGTGAGCCGGTTGGCAGTGATTTGGGCGGACAGGTTCTGCGGGGCAATCCCCGCATCCCGGGCCACCTGCTTCCGCAGATCTGAAGGGTCGACGGCGTCCAGCCAGGTTCGCACGGATGCCCGGTGCGGCATGGGGGAGAGTTCGGCCAAGGCTGGTTCGGTGCCGTTGTCCGCCGCGCTGCTCCGGTTCAGTATTCCCTGAAGGAGGTCCATGTCGGAGATTTGGCTGAGCAGTTCCGCATCCGTGGGCTGCACGATGCCGGCGGCCAGGCCGCGGTACTGGTCGAAGGTGGAGATTGATTCAACCACCGGCAGCTGGAGGGAGCGGCTGACTGCCGCCACCGTGGCCATGGTGACCCGTCCGCGCACCAGCTGCTGGGCCAGGGTGGATCGCTTGATGCCGGCGGCGCGGCATACCGCGGCATGGCTGGTGGATCCTGCCACGTCGTCGAGCCAATGTAAAAAGACTTTCGCCGGGACGGTCACGGCTGAGCCCTCCTTGCTTTTGCCTTGGACGAATAAAGTGCAAATTGCGCAGCTGCCGTGCGTGCAGCTACTCAGGGTCCTGAGTGTCGGTGATGCCAAGGAAACGGCTGCCCACTCCGTCGAACTCGCTGCGCCGCCAGCCCGCGGAGGGTGCAGGGAGCTCGTTCCTGCTGTGGAAGTCGCACATGACAAAGGTGAATTCCGGCCACCACTTTTTCGGCCTGGCCAGCTCGTGGAAATCGCACACATAACAGCGCAGCTCCACCCAGACCGGCCGCTTCCCCGTGGAATTGGCGCGTGACTGCATCAGCCAGGCTGGCGGGTTGGCATCAAGTTCGGCCACATCAGAGGCTGGCATCCGGGACGGGATGCCGTTCCGCGCGGCCATTTCCGGAGGGATGTTTAGCGCCTGTGCCACTTGCCGGCGGTTCAGTGAGCGGTTTGCAGAAGGAGGGTTGTTTGCCATGTTCCTTCAAGGATATGGCGTATCCACGGCGGGCGGCGAGTCGGACGCGGGGCCGGGCGCCCGCCGTCGCGCCTTTCCCTGCGCATTGGTGTGGTTTATGACGTGAGAAGAGCCACAATGGGGGCCCTTTTGGGGGTGAATTCCACCGGAAATGCCATATCCACAGGGAAATCTGGCCACCATACCCTATGCTGTGGGAAAACATTGGGAATTTAAGGGCGCTATTCCGGCTTTGAGGAGCTAGAATGAGCCGCTGAATTACCCCGCCTTAACCACGAGCACCCAGGAGTTTGAAAACCGCATGGCAACGGATTACGACGCACCCCGCAACAAGGACGAAGACCACGAGACAGAGTCGCTGCAGGCTCTTCAGGTGCAGCGTGGCGGTGCCCAGACGGCGCACATCGACGTCGAGGACTCGGACACGGCTGAAGGCACGGACCTGCCCGGCGCCGACCTCTCCAACGAAGAACTCATTATCCAGGTCATCCCAGCCCAGGAGGACGAATTCACTTGTGCCTCCTGCTTCCTGGTCCGCCACCGCAGCCAGGTGGCCCGCGAAAAGAATGGCCTGCTGTACTGCAAGGACTGCGAAGGCTAAATCCCCAATGACCCTCACCGCACGCGAACGTGTCCAGGAATTGCTGGACACCTTTGCCGTGCCCGGGGCCAACGCCGCGGAACTGTTCTGCGACAGGCACCCGGCGGATAACACCGCTTTTACCGTGGTGCAGTCCGACTTGAGCTGCAAGGACGTGACGTATGGCGAACTGCGCGGGAAGTCCGCGCGGTTCGCCGCCGCCTTATCCACCCTTGGCGTGCGCCGCGGAGACCACGTGGCCACGTTGATGGGCAAGTCAGCCGAACTGGTGGTGGCGCTGCTGGGCATTTGGCGGCTCGGCGCCGTCGACGTGCCGCTGTTCACCGCGTTCGCGCACGACGCCATAGCCTTCCGCGTGCAGGCCACCGGAACGCGGCTGGTCATCTGCGACGCCGACCAGCGCCGCAAGTTGTTCCCGCCCGGCGGGGTTCCCAATGACGCCTCGCCCCTGGTGGTGGTGGCCCGCGGGGAGGCCTTCGGCTACGACATCTCCTTTGCCGAGATGGTGGCCGGAACAGGTTCCTTTGACGGGCTGGAAGCGGAAGCCGCTGCGGTTGGCGGCCCGGGTTCCCCCGGCGCCCGCGACGCCGGACCCGTCGCCTCCGGTACTCCGGTGGCCGTCGGCGGGGACGGAATCCTGGTGCAGCTGTTTACTTCCGGAACGACAGGCACGCCCAAGGGCGTGCCGATCCCGTTGCGCAGCGTGGCCTCCTTTGCGGGCTATCAGGAATTTGGGCTTGACGTCCGCCCCGGGGACGTGTTCTGGAACATGGCCGATCCCGGCTGGGCCTACGGCCTTTACTTTGCACTGCTGGCACCCTTGGCTACCGGAACCCGCTCACTGCTGTTGTCGGCGGGTTTCAGCCCGCAACTCACATGGGCCGTCATGGAGAAGTTCCAGGTCACGAATTTTGCTGCCGCACCCACCGTATACCGGGCGCTGCGGGCCGGTTCCGCCGCGGGGCAGCAGCATGCCCTGCGCCGTGCCTCCAGCGCCGGCGAGCCCCTGACCCCGGACGTGATCGACTGGGGCCGCGAGGTCTTCGGGGTCGACGTCCGGGACCACTATGGCCAGACGGAGCACGGCATGGTGGCCGGCAATGCATGGCACGGGGACTTGCTTTTACCCCTGCGGCCCGGCTCCATGGGCGTAGCCCTGCCGGGCTGGAGTGTGGACGTCCTCTCCGATTCCGCCGACTCGCCCGCAGAGGACGGCGAACCCGGCCGCGTGGCCATCAACATTGCTGCCAGCCCGTTCTTTTGGTTTACGTCCTACGTGGACGCGCCGGAGAAATCCGCTGAGCGCTTTGCCGCGGACGGCGCCTGGTACCTGACCGGCGACGCCGGGAGCCGGGATGCTGACGGCTACATCTATTTTTCCTCCCGCGACGACGACGTCATCATCATGGCCGGTTACCGAATAGGGCCGTTCGAGGTGGAATCGGTGCTGGTGACCCACGCCGCCGTGGCCGAAGCAGCCGTCATCGGCGTGCCCGACGAGATCCGGGGCGAAGTGCTGGAGGCCTATGTGGTGCTTAACGACGGTCATGAGCCCTCAGAAGCGCTGGTAACGGAGCTGGCGCTTCTGGTGAAGGCCAAGTTTGCGGCGCACGCTTATCCGCGCCGCGTGCACTTTCAAGCTGAGCTGCCCAAGACTGCCAGCGGCAAGGTGCAGCGGTTTATCCTGCGCCATGACCGTACAGCCAAGAAGCAGGCAGGCACGGTTGATGACGGCACGGCGTCGGCCGGCACGGCAAAGAACGACTGAGCGGACAAGGAAGCCATGGGACGTCGCAGGGCGGAAGTCGCCACTACCCGTAATTCGGGAATCACCGCTGTTGCGGAAGGAATGCTGCTTCCAGCCACCGCCTTTGTCCTGGAAGTGGCCATGGTGGCGTCCTTCCTCTACTGGGGCTTCCGGCAGCCCGATCCCTGGAACCTGGTGCTCGGCATTGGCATCCCGGCCGCGGTGGTGGTTTTGTGGGGCATCTTCATGGCCCCGAAAAGTGCGAGGCGCCTGCCTGTGAATGTGGTTTCAATTGCCTCGCTGGTCCTGTTCCTCCTAGCCGGTGACGCCTTGTTTGCTGCCGGCGCCACGGTTCTGGGAATCGCCATGATGGCCGTCACGGTCGTGTGGTTCGCGGCATCATGGGTTCTGCGGCGGCGCTAGACGAGGGAACGCCGGTCCGACGCCTGCGCGGGCCTAGTCACCAGACACGTGGGGGCTCATGAGGGAGCCGCCCGTGAGTTCCTGGACGGTGCAGCCCTCGTGGGAGCCCTCGGTGACGAGCCACAGCGAAACCGTGGCCTCGTCGCCCAATCCCAGGTGGCCGGCGTCGTGCGCAGTTGCGGGGGTGCCGCTGGGGGGGAGCAGGGCAACTTCCAAGGTGCCGCCAAAGGGGCGCTTTCCGACGATCTCAAGTGCGGTGTCGACGCCGATGCCGTGCTGCTCGAGATAGCGAAGGAGCTCGGGGTCGTGGTCGCTGATGCGGCTGATGCGGCCGCGGTGCCCGGCATCGAGCTCGTCGAGGCGGTGTGAGGGCGGCATGGTGATGCGTCCGCGGGCATCTGGGATGGGATCGCCGTGCGGGTCGCGGGTGGGATGGCCCAGCTTGGCGGACATGCGCTCAATGAACGTTTCGGACACCGCATGTTCGAGCTGTTCGGCCTCCTCGTGGACCTCGTCCCAGGTGTAGCTGAGTTCACGGACCAGGTACGTTTCGAGCAGTCGGTGGCGGCGGACCATGGCCAGGGCCAGCTTCAGTCCGGTCCCGGTGAGGCGGATGGGGCTGTAGGGCTGGTGGTCCACGAGGTCCTGGTCCTTGAGCTTGCGGACCATTTCCGAGACGGAGGAGTTGGCCACCCCGAGCCTGGCTGCCAGCTGCGTGGAGGTGATGGGCTTGTCCTGCCACTCCGTAAAGGAGTAGATGACCTTGACATAGTCTTCAATGCTGGAGGACGTGGGGGAAGCTTTCACGTCCCCAGCCTACCGGCTAAGCCTGCCCGGAGAACGTCAGCCACAACAGCACGGCGTTCAGCGCCACGATCAGGACGACGCTGGCCAGGGCGGCCAGCCGCAGCGGCATCCGGTCCCGGTATGCGCCCATGAGGTCCTTGTTGGCGGTCAGCCGCAGCAGCGGGATCAAGGCGAAGGGGATGCCGAAGCTCAGCACTATTTGGCTGACGATCAAGGCCCAGGTCGGGTCAACGCCTGCCGCCAGCAGGATGATGGCGGGTATCAGGCTGACCACACGCCGGGCCAGCAGTGGGATGCGCACATGCAGCAGGCCGTGCATGATGGCGGCACCTGCGTAGGCCCCCACGGAGGTGGAGGCGAGCCCGGAGGCCAGCAGGCCCACGGCAAACACGACGCCGACCACCGGCCCCAGGCTGGCGGCGATGGCCGCGTGCGCGCCCTCGATGGAGTCGGTGCCGGCCATCCCGCTCAGTGTCGACGCTGCCAGCAGCAGCATGCCGATGTTGACGGCCCCGGCAAGGAGCAGTGCCGCCACCACATCCCAGCGGGTGGCCCGGACAATGCGGTTGAGGCCTTCCGGCGTGCGGCGGGCGCCTGGGTGCCGGTCCTTGGCCAGTTGCGAATGCAGGTAGATGGCATGGGGCATCACGGTGGCCCCCAGCATGCCGGCCGCCAGCAAAATGCTGTTCGTCCCCTCAAAGCGCGGCACCATGCCCGCCAGCATGCCGGCCGGGTCAGGCGGGCTGAGCACCAGCCCGGCCAGGAAGCCCACAGTGATGATGAGCAGCAGGAAGATGATGATGGTCTCGAAGTGGCGCTGGCCGCGTCGGCTTTGCACCGTCAGCAGCGCCATGGAGGCGACTCCCACTATGATGCCGCCCACGGGCAGCGGCACATGGAACAGCAGGTTCAAGGCGATGGCGCCGCCCACAACCTCGGCCAGGTCGGTGGCCATGGCCACGAGCTCGGCCTGCGCCCAGTACAGCCGCCGTCCGGTGGTGCCGAACCGTTCACCGAGAAGCTCCGGCAGGGACTTGCCAGTCACCACCCCCAGCTTGGCGGACTGGTACTGCACCAGCATGGCCATGAAGTTCGCGGCCACCAGCACCCACACCAGCAGGTAGCCGTACGTGGCTCCCGAGGTGAGGTTGGCGGCGACGTTGCCGGGGTCGACATAGGCAATGGCCGCCACAAAGGCTGGTCCCAGAAGAAAGAACAGTCCACCACGGCTGCGCCGCGGCGAACCGGTCTTCGTGGTGGCAGTCTCCAGCAATGAACTACCCCTTCGCTTCTCCGAAACCTAAAATTTAGGTATACCGAAATCATAGCTCCTGGGAGGTGTTCCTGTCGAGGAAGCGCATGCCCGCGCGCGCCACGTCTGGCAGAAGTACGGCAGGGCCAGTTCCTCGCCGGGGAGGTGCCCCAGGTGCTCGAAAAGGTACCACCGAAGATTGCCCTGCACCTTGGTGCGCGTTGCGTCGTTGGCCTTGAGGTAGTAGCTGCGCGACTTGACCAGGTCCAGCAGTTCCTCGGGCGTGACGGGCTGCTGCCACCGCGATTCGAGCGAGGCGAGCCCGCGGAATTCGGGGCCCACGTGCGGGCGGAAATCGGGCTTGTGGACGTCCCCGGCGTGCATGATGCGGGCCAGCCGGTGGACCCAGGGAACGCTGACGTCAAGCTGGTTCCAAACCAGCCCCAGGACGCCGCCGGGACGCAGCACACGCGCCATCTCGGTGCTTGCTGCCACGGGATCGCACCAGTGCCATGCCTGCGCGGCCACCGCCAGGTCCACAGAGTTTCCGGCCAGCCCCGCGTTCTCGGCCGTGCCCGGCAGGGTGGTCACGCCCGGAAGATTCCGCTGCAGCTGTCCCAGCATGTCCGCCGAAGGGTCGACGGCGGTGACCCGCCAGCCGCGCGCAGCCAGCAGTTGGGTGTACTTGCCGGTCCCGGCGCCCACGTCCAGGGCGTCGTTGACGGGCCCCGCACCATCCACGAGCCAGTCCAGCGACTCTTGTGGGTAGCCGGGGCGCACCTTGTCATAGTGCTCCCCGCCCTGTTGGAAGGCGGCCGCCATCTCCCTGCGCCGTTCGCTGTCAAAGACCGGTCCGCCCGCGCCTGCCATCCCGCTCCTGAAAAGTTGTGCCGATTCCGCCGGTTCACTCTACCGCGGCGCCGGTCCTGAAATTCCGAAGGGACTGCTCGACCCACGGGCGCGAGTGCTGGCCAGCTGGCTGGCAAGTTCACGCCCGCAGCACGCCGGCCGGCTCGCCTCCCTCCGCAGGGTCATGGTCCCCGTCGGTGGGAGGCGGGACGGGCACGGGCGCCCGCTCCGTACGGGCGACCGTGGACACTCCGTTCGCTGGGTTCCCGGCCCACCGGGTGGCCGAATCTATCGGGCGTAAGCGGCGAATTTCTCGATCGCCGCAGCGGTGACCGGTGTGAAGAGGTTGACCAGATTGCCGTCTGGGTCGCGCAACAGCAGTGACCGGTTGCCCCACGGCATGGTTGTTGGTTCGTTCACGAACGTGGTGGCCCAGCCCCGCAGCTTCTGATATTCGGCGTCGACGTCGTCCACAAGGAATTCAAGGATCGCCGTGTGGTTGTCCGCCGGCCGCGCCGAGCCTGGCCCGAAGAGACCGACGGTGGCGGTACTCCCAATCGCGAGCGTTCCGCAGGTGGTACGGAGCTCGGCGAAGTGCTCATTGAGGTGCACGGCACGTCCGCCGGTGAGCTGTTCGTAGAAGCTGGCCAGGGCGGCTACGTTGTCGGTGATGATGCGGATGGATACGAGGTTCATTGGAGTGCCCTTTCTTGCCGGGGCTGTCCCGGCGCTTCCCATGGTGAAGGACGACGGCGACAACGTCCTGTCGGTGTTTGTGCCGCATGCCCGGGTAATTTTCAACATCGTCAACACGTGTCCGGCGGGGAGTGCATCGATTGTGACGGGTGGAACAGCGTAGACGTCCCCGCATCTGGTGGGACTGTCACTTCAATAAACTATTTTCATGAGTGAGACTGCCGCCAATTCCGTGACCCTTCGTTTCCTTGCGGCCCCCACCGACGTCGGACACAGCGGTTCCGTGGATGCCGGCACGGTGCTGGAGTGGGTGGACAAGGCGGCGTACGCCGCCGCGGTGGGCTGGGCCAAGGCCTATTGCGT
>NZ_QJVD01000057.1 GCF_003219815.1 Arthrobacter livingstonensis | reverse complement strand
GCCTCGATGAGCTGCTGATACAAGGTTTCGGTCGCGGTGCGGATCCGGTCGGAGACATCGGTGAGTTTAAGTTGGCCAAGCAGATCGAGCAAGGCAGACTGGTCTAGAGCCATCGTGTGTTTGTGTCCTTTTGTGAGTTCTTTGATCGGTACTCACTGACCATCGCACGATGGCTCTTCACATCAGAAATCCAATGCTCAGCAACCGGAAACTACACCACTCCACGGGACGTAACCATCCGATTCCCCATTTTTTATCAGCATTGCTCCCACCCGGGGTTCGCCTGCAGGAGGGAGATAACTGCTTCTGTCTAGATGAGTTTGTGCCTGAGTGTTTCTATGGTGCGTTGTGTCAGTCCGGTAGCACGAAGGGACTTAATCGTGGCAGGGCCGTTGATCACTTCGAACGCTTTTTCAAGGGTCATGGCTGCGCTCTCGAGTGCTGATAATACTTTCGCATGGGCGTCAGGCGCTGCCGCGGCAAACAGGGCACTGTCATGCATCTAGTCACGAATGACCGCTTCGTGGGGAACACCGATCAGGCTCAGCAACAACGCTGCAACAATTCCAGTACGGTCATGCCCCCGACCACAATGAATATGCACAGTACCCTCAGCATCAGCAAACGCGGCCAGGACCTCCACGTAAAAGCCCGGCCATTTTTGCATAGCATCACGGCCAGATCGGACCACTTGATGAAACTTTGTTACTCGCCCATTGGCCATGGGAAGACCACCAAGGTCACGGACGTTCATCAGGCCGTCCCAGGCCAGCTCTCGAGTTGAATCCATCCAACGATTACATCACCCTGTATCGTTATGGCTTCCACCCTGGAGAGTCCATGCCGCATGGAGCCACCTAAGTCCTCCGCCTGCCGGCAGAGCCATCGATCGCACTACTTTTAGGCCATCCCAGCTCAGGTACCTGACCGTCTTTCTTGACAGCAGCCCGGCCAGAGTACCGGCCGTACCAGCCGCAGTTAGGAAGAAGCCGGGGACTATGACCTCATCGTGGACTATGCAGGAACTATCGGGAAGGTAACCGAAACAGTACAACCGCCTGGGAGGCGATTGCACTGTTGAGGTTGAGTGGGAACTGGTGTCGCAGCGCGACGGCGGAGTGAGAGTCAGTGGTTGTTGCGGTTACGAAAGCTCGCGAGGAGACTGGAGGAAGTGCCGCCGGTGCCGGTGCCGTTTCTGTTGCTGTTGCTGTTGCTGTTGCTGTTGGCACGGTTGTACTGGAGATTATCGAGGAATTCGGAGTGGCGGTCGGCTTGGCCATCCTTGCCCTTGGCCCAGAGGACGCGGCTGTCGGTGTTCACGGCCTTGAGGGCGACAACAACGCCCTCCATGAGTACGCCCATACCGAGGCTGATCAACAGACCGGATGATTCTTGGTGAGCGGCAACAGGGTTGATGGCGGCGATGGTGATGGCGGCTGCGATCTTGATGGCGATATTGGCAACCCACAGTACGACTGTGGTGGCGGTGTAGCGCATCCAGACAACGCCGTCTTTCTCGAACAGTTTGATGCTCACACCGCGGAGGATTCCGATGATGAAGCTGACCCCGGTGGTGGCCACGAGAAAGCCAATGGCGAAGGGCGACCAGGTGTGGGACAGGCTGGCGATGCCGATGACCATGATGATGGCGGGAAGGATAAGCAGCTTTTTGCCCTGTGCGGGCTGGCCGGCCATGCGTCGGATAAGGATGTAGGCGATCAGAGCGATGATGAGGATGAGTTCGATGGGATCGGACATTGGTTTGTTGCCTCCATTCGGCCGCGTTTCGGCCCTGAATCCAGACTACGAGTCAGGCTACGACGCGGAATCGGGCAGATTCCGTATCTTCGGGTGGAGGATTGTCAGGGGTGGAGAGCCCTCTCCACCCAGATCTGCGCTCGTGGGTGCACTCAAGGGTTTGATATGGCATTTATGATTGTGGTGGGTGGATGCTGCCTAATGAGGAGAGCGATTGACCATCAGTTATCAGAAGGAACCACGGACTGGCGCCGCTTACAGCGATAGGCTCCTGCAGCCGTTCCTGACCGTGGCGTTCGTCGCCATCGTTGCGGTGCAGCTTGTTGAGAGTCATGCGCCAGCAACTCTGCTCGGCTGGATGCTTTTCGTGCCCGTGGCCCTCCTTGCCCTGTGGACTCTCGTCCCGGCTCACTGGACGCCGGCGGTCGCGCGGGTCGTTCTCCTGCTCGTGTTCGCCATTTTGTCAGGGATCCTTTTCGCGGTTCCGCTCGACACGTTCTCCGCCGGATTTGTCTTCCTCGCGGCGCTCTACGCGGGTCAGCTGATCGAGGCCCTACCGGTGGCCATCGCGGTGGCCGTCGTCGCAGCGGTGTCCTGCGCCGTGTCGAGCCTCATCGTCGATCAGTTCATGCCCCAGGGCTGGCCGTGGTGGCTCGGGCTGACCGCTGGTCTGCCTGTCTACATCGGCATCGCTCGCAGGGAGCGCACCGCTGCCTTGAGTGCCGCGCAGGAGGCGGCTATCGAGTCCGAGAGGGCGCGTTTGTCGGAGACACGCGAGGCTGCGTTAGTCGAGCGGGGGCGGATCGCGCGGGAGATCCACGACGTTCTGGGCCATACGCTCTCGGCGATCTCTATCCAGCTGGATATGGCCGAGACCCTCTACACGCACGATCGCGCGGAAGAGTCCATCACTGCTGTCCGGCGTGCCCGGACGCTGGCCAAGTCAGGGATCGGAGAGACCCGCCGTGCAGTCCACGCCTTGAACGAGGATCCGAAGCCTCTAGCCGATACGATCCAAGGGATCGCTTCGTCGTTCGGTGCGACTTTCGTCCTCGACGGTGAGCCGGGGCCGCTGAGCGTGGAAAAGTCGCAGACGCTCATCAGAGCAGCGCAGGAAGCATTCACGAATGCGCATAGGCACGCAACCGGAGCTGAGATGTGTGCGAAACTCACGTTCTCGGACAGTGATTCGCCCACCGCTTACGTCGTATTACGCGTAATCAGCGGGCCGTCCGAGAAGGCGGTCCGTGGCCAAAGGGTAGAGGAAAGAATTGGAATGGGTCTCGAAGGAATGAGAGAGCGCGCGGGATTGCTCGGGGGAACACTAATCGCCGGGCCGATCGTGGAGGGTGATGAGCACGCTGTCGGCAAAGCCACAACGGGATGGTCGGTATCCATGCGGCTGCCCCGATGATCCGGTTGCTCATCGCCGACGACCAGACCGCGGTCCGCCAGGCTCTCGAGGTCATGCTCGATCTGGTGGAGGACCTCGATGTCGTCGGCACGGCGGCCAACGGCCAGGAAGCAGTCGAGCTCGCGGCCGAGCTGAGCCCCGACGTCGTGCTCATGGACTTGAACATGCCGGTGATGAGCGGCGCGGAAGCCACCGAGCACATAGTCAAAGCGAACGAGGAAATCTCAGTGGTAATGCTCACGACTTTCGAAGATGACGAGTCAATCCTCCGTGCACTGCGCGCAGGAGCGCTCGGATACCTGACAAAGGATGCCGACCACCTGCAGATCGCACAGGCCGTGCGAAGCGCGCATCTTGGCCAGTCGGTTCTCAACCCTGAGGTCCAGATCAGACTTCTGAGACTGGCGTCGTCCATGGTGCCTGGTGGCGGCGCATCCGCCAGCAGCCCAGCCGCATCCTCTGGCCCGGGCCTCGTGTCATCGCTCCTGACCCAGCGGGAGAAGGAAATCCTGCAGCTCATCGGAGCGGGTCTTCGTAACCGCGATATCGCCGGCACCCTCACGATCTCCGAGGCCACGGTCAAGACACACATCAACAACATCTTCACTAAGGCGGACCTTCACTCACGTGCTGACGCCGTCCGATACGCGCTTACGGTCGGCGTGGACGCTCCGGATTCCACCCGGTGAGTCGTATCTCGCGGTGGAAGCCACCCGTTTTCCAACGTGGGTTCAACCGCCTCAACGCTCTCAGTGATGGCGTCGTCGCGATTGCGATCACGCTGCTCGTCTTCCCGATCACCGACCTTGCCACAGCTGAGCCCGGCGCCAACGTTCTCATGATTGTCAACCAGCACAGCGGCAAATTCATCACCTTCTTCATTACCTTCCTTGTCATCGCGAAGCTGTGGGTTGATAATCACGCGCTCTACCGAGACGTTAAGGCCTATACGCCACCATTGATGTGGACGCACATCGTGTGGCTACTTGCGATTGTGTTCATCACGTTCCCCATGGATGTTCTCTCGTCCGCGAGCGACACGAATTTTCCGAACTCAGCGGTCTATGTAGGAACGTTGCTGCTGGCGACGGCTACCCTGTTGGTGGAGTACATGATTGCTCTCACGACCCCGGCACTGCAGGAAAAGGACGTGAATCTCCGTCCTGGTTTCATCAGGTCCATTGTGGACGTGATCGCCGTTCTCGCAGCGTTCGTGCTCACGCTGACGGTTCCGCAATGGGGCCTGAAGCCGCTCCTTCTGTTGATCGTCGGCGGAATTCTGGGCCGTGCCATGGGTTATTGGTTCGGGAAACGGCGTACCGGGGACCCGGACAGGCATGACGAGTGAACTCCTCCGACGCTGCCACTCGGAGTCAGCGTCAGCTGATGATCCCACTTTCTGTGCTCTCATTCCTTCTCACTGACGGCTCGCACTTCGCAACGGCCTAGTAGCACTACCCAGACAGGTTGGTTGAGTTGGGAATGCCCAAGATTTTGTTGACAAGGTCTCAAGCAAACCTTGGGCAGACCTCCCCGTCGAAACACTGACAGTGTGTTCAGCGATCGTGACTTGAACAGACGCCTCTCTGGCCCAAGACTTCCCCGGCAGCGAGTATGTAAACATGATGACCGTGGAAGAAATCTTGCTCGCCGCAGAGCCAGCGCTTAGGGCAATTCTTACTCCGAATGAGCTCGAGCGCACCCATCTGGATGTGCTGACAGCGAAGGCGAACCGGTCACGCCATCAACGATTATCAGTGAAGACTTACTTCTCCGAGTCCTTGTGTACGACGAGGAATTAGGGTTCTGGCTGTATCCGCCCGAAGAAGCCAGCGGCTTCACGGCCCGTTTACGTAGCGAATTGCAGGATTTCGTTGCCGAGAGTGGGTTCGGTTGGGGAGAGCTGCGCGGATAGTGTCCCGTTCAAGGTTCCTTGGGTTCTTGCGGTGATTGCAACACTTAGTGAATGAGTGTTGATATGGCAAAGTATTCAATCCTTCTCCGGCCGGATCTATTGCAGGTCTTTTGGGCGGGGATGTAGGCAGGTGATTTCATCACGGATGCCGTTATTCCGATCAAGACCAGCAGGCGTACAGGGCGCACTGTTCTGGCTGTCGCTGGTGGAGTGCGGCCCCGTCGCGGTAGGAACTTGAAGGGCCGTTGTCTGAGATTCGCTCAGCGTGAGGAAATAGCGATTCTTCGTGCCCAGGGACTCTCCTTGAGAGTGATTGGGAAGGCTATCGGGAGGTCTGCCTCGACGGTATCTAGGGAGTTGAAGCGTAATACGAAGCCCGGCACCGCCTATCGGGCAACGTCCGCTCATGTGCTTGCCTATGATCGGGCCGGCCGGCCAAAACCGGCCAAGCTTCACACGAACACAGCTCTGCGTGCGATAGTCGAGGGCGACCTTGCCAGGAAGTACTCACCGGAACAGATCGCAGGAAGACTGCGTATCTGGTTCCCCGACAGGGAGGAGATGTGGGTGTCACCTGAGACCATCTACCAGTCCCTGTATGTCCAGTCCCGGGGCGCCCTGAACCCGGATCTGGCCGCGTGTCTACGGACCGGCAGGACAGGGCGCAAGCCCTGCCGCAAGGTCGGCCAGCGTAAGAATCGGATCCCGGGGATGATCAACATTTCTCAACGCCCACCGGAAGTTGAAGACCGCGCTGTGCCTGGCCATTGGGAGGGGGACTTGATTATTGGCAAGGGAAACCTGACCGCAATCGGGACACTCGTCGAGCGAACCACCAACTTCACGATGCTCGTCCACCTGCCCAACGGTTACAAGGCCGAGCAGATGCGTGAGGCGTTGACCTCGAAGATCAAGACCCTCCCGGAAGCGTTACGGCATTCGCTGACGTGGGACCAGGGCATCGAAATGCAGGACTGGAAAACCGTCAAAATGGATACCGGCATCGAGATCTATTTCTGTGACCCACATTCGCCCTGGCAGCGTGGAATCAATGAAAACACCAACGGCCTACTACGCCAGTACTTCCCCAAAGGTACAGATTTGAGCATCCACAGTGCGGCGGACCTCGATTGGGTCGCCGCCGAACTCAACGACCGACCCCGCAAAAGACTAGAGTTCAAGAAACCGATCGAACTGATCTAACCCCTCCTGTTGCAATGACCACCTGAATCCGCCGTTCCCCATCGGGCAGATGCGAACGTACACAGTTCATTGGAGAATGACTCTCTGCGTATAGGTATGGACAATGGCACCATGCGCCTCTATCTGTCTTCATACCAGCTTGGTGACCGTCCCGAAACTTTCACGAGCCTGGTTCGGGCTAAAAGGAAGGGGTGGATCATCATGAACGCCTTTGATGGTGCTGACCCTGAGACGCGGCGAATAGAAACTGAACGCCAGCTCACGAATCTCGCGGGCATTGGACTCACTGCACATGAGCTCGACCTGCGGTTGTACGATGCCGAGAGCCTTTCCGTGAAGTTTGGGCAACCGGACTTTGTCTGGGTCCGGGGCGGCAACGTCTTCACGCTCCGGGCTGCGATGGCCCGATCAGGAGCCGACGCGATCATTGTGGATCGCCTCAGGGCCGATGCCTTGGTCTACGCCGGTTTCAGTGCTGGGGGTTGCGTCCTCGCCCCGAGCCTGTTGGGTCTCGAAGAGTGCGATTCAACGGACGATGCTTTGCTGCAATATGGAGCAGTCAAGTACGACGGCCTCAATATTCTCGACCGCCCCTTTGTGCCGCATCTCGGAACCTCGGATCACCCGGAACGCGAGATCCTGACTCAGGTGGCTGCCACTTACGCTCAAGATGGCAAGCAGTACTGGGCGCTTCGAGACGGCCAGGCGTTGGTGGTTGATGGCAGCAGCGTTGCGCTGCTTTGAGAGAACGCCGGCTTGAGTGTTCCGGTCAAGGTTCCCCGTACGGACGGACTCTGGCCAGCTTCCATCGCCACGCTGCGGTCCAGTGGTTTTCTGGCTCCACGCTCCGTTAGCGTACGTTTTTTCCTTTTCCTGAAGCCACCCCAAGTTCAAAGCCAGGTTAGTTCCATCAGGGCGCATCCCTCAGCGTGAATTTCCGTACGGATCATCCTCAGACCCCGTGTTGCGCGTGCCGGAAGTTGCATGCCTGAATGCAGCAGCACCGAATCCCGCGCATGGACGACGGCGGCATGCTCCTGCCAGTCACATCACCCTTCCACGGCGGTCCCCGCCCTCGTCCGCGGCCCGATTCCAGGGTGTCCGGTGGAGGCCTCACAAAATTTACCGTCCTAACGACACTTAATTCACGATATACTGTCTTCGCGACACTAAATTGCCATTGGACCAAAGGAGACTCGGTGTCTACCACCAACGAGAATGCAGCCGTTCGCAGTGACGGCGGCACCGCCTTCATCGCCTCGCTCACCCGCGTCCTGGGCGAATGGACGGCACCGGAGTTCCTCACCGCGGTTGCCGCACGCGAGGGCGTGGACCTGGACCCGGGCGCCATCACCATGGTCACCATCCTGGCCAATACCGGGCCGCAGCGGCCCTCGCAGCTGGCGGCGGACATGGTGACCGGTGCCTCCAACATCAGCAAGATCGCGGCCCGGCTGGAGAGTTCGGACCTGGCCAGGCGAACCACTGACCCGGCCGATGCCAGGGCGCAGCAGGTGGAGCTGACCGCGGCCGGGCACCGGGTGGCGGCGGCACTGGTCCGTGCCGGGAATGGCCTCGTCGACGAGTTGCTGGACGGATGGCCGCAGCCGGACCGGGCGGAGTTCACACGGCTTCTGGCCAAATTCGAACAATCCACCATTTCACTGTCCGCCCGACTGGCCGGCAAGCCATGATCTTCACACGTCCAACACACCCATTCATCCAGGAACCACCCCAACAAGGAGAAATCACATGACCAGCACCACCACTCCCCGCAGCTACGTGATTACAGGGGCGGCGTCCGGGATTGGCGCTGCCACCGCCGCCCTTCTGCGCGAGCGCGGCGAGACCGTAATCGGCGTCGACTTAAAGGGCACCGAGGTTGAGGCAGACCTCAGCACGCCCGCGGGCCGCGAAGCCGCCGCCGCACGCGCGGTGGAATTGGCCGGGGGAAGCATTGACGCCGTCATCGCCTGCGCCGGCATCGCCGCACCCATCGCCCTGACCGTGAGCGTGAACTACTTCGGCGTCACCGACTTCCTTGAGTATCTGGCACCTGTCCTGGCCAAGAGCCCGGCGCCGCGTGCCGTCGTCGTCAGCTCCATGGCATCGCTGCAGGCCAATTCTCCCGAACTGGTCGAAGCCCTGCTCTCCGGAGACGAGCCCGCTGCCGTGGAAATCGGCGCTGCCCTGGCCGCCGCGGGCCCAGCCTCCGGGTACCTGAACTACCCCTCCAGCAAGCGTGCACTGAGCCGCTGGGTACGCCGGGAATGCATCTCCGAACGCTGGGCCGGGGCCGGGATCCCGCTGAACGCCGTGGCACCGGGCACCGTCATCTCCCCGATGACGGAGAAACTGCTTTCCACGGAAGAGGGCCGGAAGATGGTTGATTCCTCGGTTCCGATGCCGCTGAACTACCACTCGGACTCCATCGTGCTGGCCCGGCTGCTGGCCTGGCTGACCAGCGAGGAAAACACGCACACCACCGGGCAGACCATCTACGCCGACGGTGGCGCCGACGCAACGCTGCGCGGAGACAACATCTGGGACTGAAGCGTCACCCGCATGAGGTGGGCCCAAATCAACCGGATGGTTGATGGCCACAGGTTGTCGCCAAAATAGCCTTAGAGCATGCAACGGTTAACAAGTGAAGCACCGGCGGCGGTCCGGCCCCTGAACAAGTGGGCGGGGCTGGGCGTCCTCGCCGCGGGTTTGTCCATGATCGTCATCGACGGCACCATTGTGGGCGTCTCGCTGCCCACCATCATCGCCGACCTCCATCTGGACCTGAACCAGGCCCAATGGGTCAACAGCCTGTACTCGGTGGTGCTGGCGGCGCTGCTGCTGACCAGCGGGCGTCTCGGCGACAGGTTCGGGCGCCGGAAGCTGTTCATCATTGGCGTGGTCCTGTTCATGGCCGGCAGCATCCTTGCCGCCCTCTCTGTGGGCGCCACCGGGCTGATACTCAGCCGCGTATTGCAGGGCGTGGGTGGCGCTGCGGTGCTGCCCGCCACCCTTTCCAGCGTGAATTCAACGTTCTTTGGCAAGGACAGGACGACGGCGTTTGCCGTGTGGGGCGCCGTGATCTCCGGAATGGCCGCCATCGGGCCGCTGCTTGGCGGCTGGCTGACAGCGTCCTTCGCCTGGCAGTGGATCTTCATTGTGAACATCCCGCTGGGCCTGCTGGTGCTGGCCGGGACGTTCATCTTTGTCCCGGAAACACGCTCCCCGCAGGACCACGCCGGGCTGGATGTGGTGGGCCTGGTGCTGAGCTTTATCGGCTTCGGCTTGTTCGTCTTTGCAATCATTGAGGGCCCCACGCTCGGCTGGTGGTCCGCCTCCTCGGCGTTGAACCTCGGCCCGATCCACTGGCCGGCGGACGCCGCTGTTTCCGCCGTGCCGATGACCCTTGCGGCGGGCATCGCCGCCCTGGTGGCGTTTGTGCTGTGGGAAAGGCACCGGGCAGCCAGACAGCGCTCGGCCATCCTGGACCTGTCCCTGTTCCGCATTCCCACCTTCTCCTGGGGCAATGCCGTGGCCGCGACGGTGGCCATCGGCGAATTCGGCCTGCTCCTGGTATTGCCGCTGTACCTCATCAACATCCTCGGGCTCGGCACGCTGCGGGCAGGCCTGGTGCTGGCGGCCATGGCCGCCGGCGCGTTCCTGTCCGGCGCCTCGGCCCGGCACCTGGCCGCCCGGCTGGGACCGCCCACGGTTGTGATCGTAGGGCTGGCCCTGGAAACTGTGGGCCTGCTGGCGCTGGGACTGGTCATCACGGCCGGCAACTCCATCTGGCTCATCGCCGCCCTGCTGGTGGTCTACGGGCTGGGACTGGGACTGGCCTCGGCCCAGTTGACCGGCACGGTGCTGGCCGACATCCCCACCGCCGTGTCCGGACAGGGCTCGGCCACCCAAAGCACCGTCCGGCAACTGGGGGCCGCCCTGTGATCCGCGATCATGGGCAGCGTGTTGGCCCACTTTGCGGTTACCAGCAGCACCGGCCTGCTCGCCGGCATCCCCGGAGTTCCGCCCCACCAGGTGGACACGCTGGCGGGCCAACTGCGTGACTCGGCTGGCGGCGTCGTGCCCCAGCTGGCCCAACTGGGCACACACGGCCCCCTTGGTGCGGCCGGACCGGACGCCGTCAACGCCCTGTCCACCGGCTTTGCCCAAGCGGTCAGCATGTCGGTCCTGGCTGCGGCCGTGTTCCTCTTCGTTGCACTGGCGGGATCCTTCTTCGTTGCAGCTGCCGCACGGAAGACTGCCAGCCGGCAACGTCTCGGGTAGAATACACTCTTGGAACCCGGTGATTGGGTTCGCGGACGAGGGAGCAGTACCCGCACCACGACAAGACTGCCTTGAAAGCGACGAATCTTCATGGCGTGGATCATCCTCATCGTCGCGGGCATGCTGGAGGCCGTCTGGGCCTCGGCGCTGTCCGCCTCAAAGGGCTTCAAACGGCGC
>NZ_QJVD01000056.1 GCF_003219815.1 Arthrobacter livingstonensis | reverse complement strand
AACTGGGGTGGCAAGGTGCACGGCGGGATCGTGATGAAGTGGATCGATGAAGCCGCCTATGTGTGCGCGTCACGTTACTGCGGGAATGACGCCGTGGCGGTGTTTTCCGGCGGTGTGAGGTTTTACCGGCCGCTGCTGATTGGCCACGTCGTGGAAGTCGAGGCGCGCCTGGTCTACACGGGGACGAAGGGAATGCACATAGCGGTCCACGTCCGTTCAGGAGATCCCAAGGGGCGCGGGATGAACCTGACCACCTACTGCCTGACCGTGATGGTGGCACGGGACGACGCCGGCAACTCGGTGCCGGTTCCGGCTTGGGTCCCCGTATCCGAAGAGGACAGGCGCCTGCACGCCCATGCCCGCGATCTGCTCGAAATCCGCGGCCGGGCGCCGGGAAATAGGCTCCCCAACCACCTTGTTGCCAGCTGGAAGTCCGACACGAGGCACGACTGTTAAATGCGTTACGTTCCAGCTACCCTTTAGCGACCGTCTGTGGCCTATGGGCGTTTGCCACCGGAGGGGCAAGACCGGAACTTTATTGGTTCCCGCCGCGGAATCCCTGAGCAAAACGAACCGACATCCGGTCTTGAGCGCCTCAGGTGGTCGGTGCTTGAATGGGCGCATGGCAGAACACAGCGTACTGGTCTCCGGCGGCGGCATTGCCGGCTCGACCGCCGCGTACTGGCTGGCGATGTCCGGCTGGTCTGTCACGATCGTGGAACGGGCAGCCGGCACGCCCACTGACGGCAACCCTGTCGACGTGCGGGGAGCCGCGGTCGCCATTGCACGACAAATGGGCATTTGGCCGCACCTGCAGGAGGCTGGCACAGGTGTGGAACGCCTCGTTTTCGTCGACGCCGACGGGCGACCACTGGCATCCATCCGCACGCGCCAACGCGGCGACCGCCATGCAGAGGTGGAAGTCGCACGCAATGAACTCGTCAACCTGTTGCTCAGCAAGGCCCGGGAGAACAGCCTCATCATCGAGGGCGACTCGGTCACCGCCTTGCACCAAAATGGTGCCGGGATTGACGTGGAGTTCGGGCGGACTCCTTCCCTGCGCTTCGACCTGGTCGTTGGCGCCGATGGAATCCACTCCGCTGTCCGGACCCTGGCTTTCGGTCCCGACGACCTTTTCTCCCACCCCCTTGGCATGTTCGTAGGCACCGTGCGCTCCCCGATGCCGATCGAGGATCCGCGCACCGTGCTGTTGTACAACGAACCGGGCACCTCGTTGACCATCCATCCGGCGGGTGGGAAGCCCGGTTTCGCTTTCATCTTCCGTGGGCAGCACAATTTCGACTACCGCGACACGGAACAAGGCCGGCGCCTTGTCGAATCCACCTACGCTGGCGGCGGTTGGCTCACCACACACGCACTTCAGGAATGGGGCGCGGCCGGGGATAGGTACTTCGATGCCGTCACTCGCGTCGAAGTACCGCGATGGAATACCGGACGCGTGGTCCTGCTTGGTGACGCTGCAAGTTGCATTTCGCTGTTCAGTGAAGGCTCCAGCAGCGCGATCGTCGGAGCCAAAACCCTTGCCGATGCGATTGCCACGCACCCCGGGGACCACACCACCGCGTTCGGCGCCTATGAACACACCCACCGCAAATACGTCAGACCGCTGCACCGGGGCGCTGGCATCGCATCACGTCTCCTCGTGCCCAATACCCGATGGGGCATTACGACACGCAATGCAGTCTTGAACGCGCTCCCCCTTCGGAACAAACGGTGAAACGGACCCCGTAGCGGTGCTCGTTGACAGGCCACCCGGATCCAGAATCCGTTCCTGCCATCTGAACCCCTTGTAGTGAACTGAACATTTGTTTAGTATCTTGAGTATGGGTTCAGTCACTAATGAGCGAGACTTCACCGCCCGGGCAACGATTCGCAACGCCGCGCTGGGCTTGTTCGCAGAACGAGGGCACGACGCGGTGACGGTGCGTGAGATCGCTGCAGCCGCGGGGGTGTCGCCGGCGCTGGTGCTCCACCATTTCGGGAGCAAGGACGGGCTGCGAGTCGCCGTCGACGCCCACGCGGCCGAATCCCTCGATGCCATATTCGCCGAGCTCGGCGGTCAGGAGCTCACGGAGATGCTCGCCAGCGGTGAGGCCACCACGTCGGTGGCAGAGGCCTTCGTCCAGGTATTCCCGCCTGGATCCCCTCTGCCGGCGTACCTGCGCCGACTGCTGCTCACCAATGACCCTGCCGGGGCAGCCCTGTTCGGCCGATGGTACGCCACGACCCGTGGCGTGTTGGACGCAATGATTGAGAGTGGAGTCGCAGCGCCCACTGAGGACCCGGCCGTCCGAGCGGCGTTCCTGTTGGTCAGCGACCTGGCGGTGATCTTGCTGCGCGAGCAGATCGCCACCGCCATCGGCGATGATCCCCTGACACCCACGGGCCTCGCCCGCTGGGCCAAGGACGTCACCGCCGTCTACGCCAGGGGCGCGTTCGCGACCCTGGAGAAGGAGCCTCCGTCATGACAGATACCCACTTTGTGATCCGAACCGAGGGACTCACCAAAGTCTTTGGCAAGGTCCGGGCCCTCGACGGCCTGGACCTCACCGTGCACCCGGGGGAGGTGCACGGCTTCCTCGGCCCCAACGGTTCCGGCAAGTCCACGACGATCCGGGTTCTGCTCGGACTCATGAAGGCCACCTCGGGCCACGCCGAACTGTTCGGCGGAGATCCTTGGCGCGACGCGCCCCGACTGCACCGCCGACTGGCCTACGTCGCAGGGGATGTCGCGCTCTGGCCGGCGCTGACGGGGGGTGAGTGCCTCGACGTCCTGGCCGCCACCCACGGCGGAGTCAACGGTCAACGCCGGGCGGACCTCATAGAGCGCTTCGACCTCGACCCCACCAAGCGCGTTCGCGACTACTCCAAGGGCAACAGGCAGAAGGTAGTCCTGATCGCCGCCCTGGCCGCTGACGCGGAGTTGTTGGTTCTCGACGAGCCAACCTCGGGTCTCGATCCGCTCATGGAGCAGGCCTTCCAGCAGTGCATCCGTGACCGGCGCGAAGACGGTGTGACCGTGCTGCTGTCCAGTCACATCATGGGAGAGGTGGAGGCGCTGGCGGACCGGGTAAGCATCATCCGTCGGGGCCGCACCATCACCAGTGGCACCCTGGCCGACTTGCGCAGCAGCACCCGGAGCGCCGTTCACGCCGTCACCGTGCGCGAGCCCGACGGGCTGGCCGAGGCCGAGGGGGTCGCCGACCATCAAAGCGAACGGCTGGACGGTGGAGTGGATTCCCGGTTCACCATCGACCCCGACCACCTCGACTCCGTCATCGGGGTGCTCCACGCGGCGGGCATCCACACACTCACGCTCACGCCCCCCAGTCTTGACGCGCTCTTCCTGCGGAACTACGGACCACCCTTGGGCCCGGACGAAGCGGCCGCAGACGAGAGCCTTGCGGAGGCTCCCTCATGAAACCCCGACATCTTGGCGCTTCGCCCCAGCCGAGCGGTCTGGGCATCATGCTGCGCATCGTCGGGCGTATTCAGCGGCGCAGTGCCTTGCTGTGGGTGCTGGTGCTGGGCGGGACCATGGTCGGCACCGCCGCCGGTGTCGCCGCGCTCTATGACACCTCCGCCAAGATCCACACCTACGCCGAGGCCGTCACTTCGGGCAGCGCCCTGGTCGCCGTCAACGGCAAGGTGGAGGGTATTGACTCTCTTGGGGGCGTCATCCAGGACGAGTTCGGTTTCATGGCTGCCTTCCTGCTGCCGCTGCTGGGCATCGCCTTGGTGGCACGGGCAACGCGCCGCGAGGAAGAGTCCGGCCGGCTTGAAATGCTCCTTGGGGGCCGCATTTCCCGTCACGAACCGACGTTGGCCGCGCTACTTGTGGCCACCGCGACTATTGTCGCGACCGGGGTACTTTTCGCCGTCGGGTTGGCAGTCTTCGGCGTCCCGCCGGCAGGGTCGGTCCTCTACGCACTCTCTCTGGTCGGATTGGCCTTCGTCTTCGCCGGACTCGCCGCCGTGCTGGCACAGCTCGCCCAGCACACCCGGGGGGTCTACCTCTGGAGCCTGATGGTCCTGGCGGCATCGTACGTCCTGCGAGGCGTCGGCGACGTGAGCGGAACCTGGGTGAGTTGGCTCTCTCCGCTCGGCTGGGCGGAGAAAGCGGCACCGTTCGGGGACCTGCGGTGGTGGGCTCTGGCAATCCCTCTTACGGTCGGCCTCGCACTGGGCGGCGCGGCATTGTGGCTGGCCGCCAGGCGCGACCTGGGCAGCGCGCTGATCCGGGGCGGCGCCGGCCCCCAGCGCGCTGCCACCCCGCTGCGCAGCCCTATCGGGCTCGCGGCCTGGATCCACCGACCCGCAATCCTTGGCTGGTTCGCCGGGGGCGCGCTGCTCACGGGGACGATGGGAGCCCTCTCTCAGCAAGGCCTCGATGCGATGGCCGGCAACCCGGCTTTTGCCGCGGCCATGGGGATCACCAACGGTCGGCCCCTGGACGGGTTCGTCGCTGCCATCCAGCTCTACCTGGCCGTCATCGCCGCCGGGTATGTCGTCCAGGCCATCGGCACACTCCGGGCCGAGGAGGCCGCCGGCCGGCTGGAGACCCGGCTATCCGGCACGCTGTCCCGGGACCGCTGGCTGGCATCACACGTGCTGGTCGTGCTGGGTGGCCTCATCTCGATTGTGCTCGGATCGTCGCTGGTCCTGGGCCTCGCGACCGCCCTGTCGGCAGGAGACATGGCAGAGTTCGGCCCCGCTCTAGGTTCCGGACTGGACTACCTACCGGCCGAGCTCGTGCTCGCCGGGCTGGCGCTGGCGGTTTACGGCCTACGACCTCGGTTGTTCGCGATCGCCTGGGCCGGGTACGCGGTGATGACGTTCATCGCGTTCCTCGGTCCCGGCCTAAAGTTCCCCCAGTGGGTGCTGGACATCTCGCCGACCACGCACGTGGGCAACCCCCCAGCAGGCACGATCCAGGCCGGTGCACTCACGATAATGGCCGCCGTCGCCCTGGCCCTCATGATGATTGGCTTCGCGGCTTTCCGCCGGCGTGGAGTACCCCAAGGCTGATATCCCCCTGGGGAGTCCACACCGAGGCCCCAAGACCGGCCGACGCAATTGACAGGGCAGACACCTGCGCTCTCCCGATACCCCGGTCCGGCCCGGTCCGGTCCGGTGACCAGCATGATGACAGGGCCGCCAAACGGCGCACTTCTTGAAACAGGCTCTCTCACCTTGCGGCACCCAGGCGGGGGCAGCACGATCGCCAAGCATGGCCGACTTTGCAATGGGTGGGCCGTTTCCTCACGGCCGGGCCCTCGAGAGAAGTCGCAGGACGGCCTCCTGGCTCAGCCACCCCTTCAGGACCCCGTCCTCCGCGACGGGCAGGCCACCTCCGGCCGGGGACTCCAGCACCAGCTCCACCACGGAGTCCAGGGTCGCCGAGGGCTCGGCAGTGGCGACATGCTCGGCCACCCCGGACAGCGAAGGCCCGCGCCGGGACTCGCTTCCTGCCAGCTCCACGGAAAGCAGCTGGAGGGTGACGACGCCGGCCAACCGGCCTTCCGCGTCGGTGACCGGCAGGCTGTGTTTGCCGGAAGCCAGCAGCAGCCGCGAACCCTCGGCGGCACTGAGGCTGCCGTCCAAGGCCCGGTGGCTGCTGTCCATGACGGCCCTCACGAGGGTGGCCTGCATCAGCTCGGTGCCGGGATGCCGGGTCAGGTCCACGCCGCGCCGGCTCAACTTGAGCGTGTAGATGGTGTCAGGGGACATCAGCTTGGACACCCCGGTGGCCACCACGATGGCGAGCATGATCGGCAGGATGATCGAATATTCGCCGGTGAGCTCAAACATGATGATGACAGCGGTGATGGGAGCTCGGGCCGCCCCGGCAAAGACGGCCCCCATGCCCACCAGCGCAAAGGTTCCCACCTGGCCGTGAAGCGCGGGATCGACGATTCCCACGACTTCCCCAAATGCCGCCCCCAGCATGGCGCCGATGAACAGGGACGGGGCAAACACTCCGCCCGAGCCCCCGATGCCAATCGTGAGGCTGGTGGCCACGATCTTCCCGACCAGCAGCACCAGCAGGAATCCCACGGCATAACGTCCATCAACACCGGCTTGCAGGACGGGGTAGCCCACACCGTACATCTGCGGCAGTGCCAGCAGCAGCAGCCCCAGCAACAGTCCTCCCAGCGCGGGGCGGAGCCAGTTGGGCAGCCGCCAGAGGAAGTCGCACAGGTCCTCGATGGCGTACAGGGCCCTGGTGAATCCCACCCCGGCCACGGCCGCCAGCAGGCCCAGGAGGAGGAACAGCGGGAATTCCCATCCGCTGCTGAGGTGGAAGGGCGGCAGCTGCAGGAAGGCCTGGTCGCCCAGGAACGACCGTCCCACCACGGAGGCGGCCACGGAGGCCAGCACCACGGCGCCGAAGGAGCTGGCCTCAAAGTCCGCAAGCAGCAGCTCCAAGGCAAAAAAGACCCCGGCTATGGGCGCGTTGAACGTCGCCGCAATGCCGCCGGCCGCACCGCAGGCCACCAGGGTGCGCACCCGGGAATCAGGCATCCGGAACACGCGGGCCAGCCAGGAGCCCAACGCCGAGCCGATCTGCACGATCGGACCTTCGCGGCCAACTGATCCTCCCGAACCGATGCAGATGGCCGAGGCCAGTGCCTTCACCACGGCCACCTGGCCCTTGATCCGGCCGCCGTGCTGGCTCACGGCATACATGACTTCGGGAACGCCGTGGCCGCGCGCCTCCGGGGCGAAGCGGTGGACCAGCGGCCCGTAGACCAGCCCGCCAACGGCCGGGGCCAGCACCACAAAGAACGGGCCCAGCCACGGGAGCCAGGGATGCCCCGGGTGGCCTTGGACTGCCGAATAGTCGGCGTGTCCGGAGAAGAATAGGGTGGCGGCGGAGATCATCCAGCGAAATGCGACGGCGGCGAATCCGGCGCCTGCACCCACCACGAGGGCCACGGCGATCAGTTGGTAGCCGCCTTCCGCGGCTGGTTTCCAGATGGTCCGCCACACGGCCGGTAGTCCGCGCCGCGTGGCGCCGATGTCTGTGGACATGCCGGGATACCTCACTTTTGGCTCACGCCGTAATTTCATGCACTCCTGCAATATATGCCATACTGCAATTATGCAGCCTAGCACCCGGTCCCAACCACCCAATGACGCCGTAGTGGAAACATTGACCGCCTCGCGGGCCTTGCTGGGCGTCATAGCCAGGTCGCTGGCCACAGTCATGGACACCGTGACGCTGCCCCAGTTCAGGGTGCTGGTGGTCCTGTCCGACTTTGGCCCGCTGCGGATGGGCGAGCTGTCGGAGAAGCTTGGAGCCAACCAGTCCAGTTTCAGCCGGTTCGCGGACCGCATGGTCACGGCCGGCCTGATTGCCCGGCAGGTGGGCATTGCCAACCGCCGTGAGGTCATTATTACCCTCACCGGGCTCGGCAGGGACATCCACGACACTGTGACGGAGGCCCGCAGGGCGGAGATCGCCACGCTGCTGGGGTCCTTGTCGCCCGCGGAGCGCCAGGCCGTCAAGACCGGCTTTGAAGTTTTCGCCGGGGCTGCCGGGGAACCGCCCGCGGCTGACCTGATGATCGTGGGGCTTTAGGCATGCCGCTCCTTTCCGGCATGCCGCCGATGCCGGGCATGGGCAACCCGCACGCGGCAATGACCGGACCGATGTGGATGCCCACCGCACCACCCACCGTGACGTCCGTGCTGGCCTGGCACCCGCAGCCGATTCCCGTGCTGCCCGTCCTCGCCGTGGTGTTGCTGCTCGGCTACACCGCCGCGCTGCTTGTGCTGCGGCGCCGCGGGGTGGCGTGGCCGGTGGGGCGTACCCTGATGTGGGTTGCCGGCGTGGCGAGCATCCTGTTTGTCACCGCCACCGGTATTGACGGCTATGGCATGGAACTCTTCAGCATCCACATGATCCAGCACATGGCACTGAACATGCTTTGCCCCGTCTTTTTAGTCCTCGGCGCCCCCGTCACCCTGCTGCTGCGCGTCCTGCCCGCCGGCCACGGCCGCAAGGGCGCGGTGCGCCGCGGCTTGCTGCTTGTCCTGCATTCGGTGCCGGCTTCCGTTCTCACCCATCCCGTGGTGACGTTTGCACTCTTCGTCATGAGCCTCTACGGGCTGTATTTCACTCCCCTCTTCGACTATCTGATGGGCACATGGTGGGGGCACAACGTCATGTTGATCCACTTCCTGCTGATCGGGTTCCTGTATTTTTGGGGGATCCTGGGAGTCGACCCGTCCCCGCGCCAGGCAGGCAGGGGGCTGAGGTCCATCTCCGGGGAGGTCCTGCCGGTGCTGGAACTGGCGGCCACCACCCCGTTCCACGCGTTCTTCGGCGTGGTGGTGATGATGTCCACCACATTGCTGGTGCACTTCTATGCCACGCCCATGCCGGGCTGGAACATCATGCCGTTGGCGGACCAGGGCGTGGGCGGCGGCATCGCGTGGGGCTTCACGGAATTTCCCACACTCCTGGTGCTTGGCGCCCTGGTCCTCAAATGGCAGCGTTCCGACGCGCGCAAGACGGCGGCCGCAGACCGCCGCGCCGCACGCGTGGGGGACGTGGACCTGGACGACTACAACAGCTACCTGCAGGGCCTGGCGGTCAGGGACGAGTCCCGCGGATGAGTCCGCTTGCGGTGGCTGCCGCCATCAGCTACGCGTTCACCCTGGGCTTGGTGGCCGCCATCAATCCGTGCGGGTTCCCGCTGCTACCCGCGTACCTGGCCCTGTTCGCCGCAGGGCCCGGCGGCCGGCGAACCGCCAGAACCACCCGTGGCCTGGTTTCCGGCGCCGGGGTCACCTCCGGCTTCGTGGCTGTCTTTGGCACGCTTGGGCTCGTTCTGATCTCCGGTGCCGCACTGGCCGCGGGGTGGCTGCCGTGGTTCATGGTGGCGGCGGGGGCACTGATGGCCGCGCTGGGTGTCTCCACGCTCTGCGGGCGCCCGCTGTACCTCAGGCTGCCCACGCCACGGCTGGCAGCGGGAGGGCGGACGTTCACAGCGACGTTCATGTTCGGCATCGCCTATGCCATCGGTTCCCTCAGCTGCGCCCTGCCCCTGTTCCTGGCCGCCGTGGGCGGATCATTCACCCGGCTGGGATTTTGGGCCGGCCTGGCCTGCTACCTGTCCTATGCCCTGGGCATGGGCCTTTTTGTGACGGGAGCGGCCGTGGCAACGGCCCTCGCCGGGAGCGGGCTCCTGCACCGTTTCCGCAGGGCCGGGCGGGTCCTGCCGGTGGTCTCCGGCGCAGTGCTCGCGGTGTCCGGGCTGTACCTGGCCTACTACTGGGCGGCCGAGCTTCTCCGCATCCCCCTGGCCGCAGGCCTCTTTGGCGCTGTGGGCGCCGTGCAGGGGGACGTGACCTCGTTCATGGCCGGCCACATGGCGGCCACCGCCGCAATCCTGCTGGCGGCGGTGCTGGCGGGCATCGCCGTCGTCATGCACAAAACCTGGACAAGCCCCGGGGAAACCCGCGAGGCGGAACACTCGGAAGGACTCCCCCATGTCTGAAACACCCAAGCCGGCCGTCGTGCCAAACCCCCGAGGCGCGGCGCTCCTGTGGGGTGCGGTCGGCGTCATGCTTTTGATGGCCGTGGCAATCGTGCTGCTGGTCTCGGGGCTGGCCCCGCACCCCTCCGCCGCCACGGACGTCCAGGGAGGCAGCGCCGTCGAGCCCGGCATCAATAAGGCCGCTTCCAACCTGCTCCAGCTCGACCCGCAGTCCGAGCCCGTCCCCGCGGCCCCAGCCCTGTCGCTGACCGACCAGGATGGAAAGCACGTCTCGCTCTCGCAATACCGCGGCAAGTCCGTGGTGCTTTCCTTCAACGATGACAAGTGTGAGGACCTGTGCACCCTCCTGGCCCAAGACGTGGTGGCCGCCAACAAGGACCTCGGGACCCATGCGAAGGACGTGGTGTTCCTCTCCGTCAACGCCAACCCCTACTACCCCTCCGCGCCGGCCGTCAAGGAATGGACGGACGGCCACGGACTGGCCGGGGCCTCCAACTGGGTCTTCGCCACCGGCACCCCGGGGCAACTGGCCAAGGCCGCCACCTCCTATGGGGTGCCGATCGAGCTGGACCCCAAAACCAGGGACGTGGTCCACGGCACGGAACTCTTCTTCATCGACCCGTCCGGGAGGGAAGCGGCGCTGGGCCAGTTCGGCACCGCATCCGCCAGCACGGACCTGTACGCCCATGCCATGGCCCAAGCCGCGGTGGACCTGCTGCCCAATGCCGCGGCAATCCATGTTGCCGGCCCGTCCCCCGCCGCGACGGCCAGCCAAAGCGGCGCCTCAATCAATGCCCCCGCCCCGGATTTCACCCTGCCGCAGCTGGCGCACCCGGAAAGCACGACGTCGCTGGGCGCGTTCAAGGGCAAGGTCACCGTGGTCAATTTCTGGGCCGCCACCTGCACGGCCTGCGTGGCCGAAATGCCCGCCATGGAGCAGTCCTACAAGAAACTGGGCAAAACGGCCAACTTTGTCGGCATTGACGTCGCCGACAACCCCCGCACCGCCGCGGCCTTCGCCACCAAATACGGCACCACCTATCCCCTGCTCAGCGATGCCGCCGGGGCTGCCTCCGGGGCGTACCAGGTGCCCGGGCTGCCGTTCACCGCGGTCATCGGCGCGGACGGGACGTTGCTGGTGCGCCACCCCGGCATCATGACGGCCGAACAGCTGGAATATGTGCTCCAAAGCGTGACATAGGGCGGTAGCTGACACCGGAGGGGCCGGCACAGCGGGCGGGTGGGCGATGGGCGCCGGCACAGCATTCATGTCACCGTCCCAACCAGGCCCTGCACTTCAGGCAGCAACCCACTGCGACGTCGGAACAACAACACCTGTAGCGTCACCCCATGCACCACCCCATGGCGGACCCGATCTTGAAAGGCCCACAGACGGATGAAAACGACCAAAAACCCAGTCCTCACCACAGCGAGCACCCTGGGCAGGCTGCTGCTCCTGGTCGTCACCAGCATTGCCTGCGGGGCACTTGTCGCCGGCCTGTTCGTCCCGGCAACGGCCCTGGCGGCCACAGTGGCCAACGACTCCATAAACATGTTCAACAACCTCCCGGCAAGCCTGGACGTGAACCCGCCCGCCCAGGCCACCACCGTGCTGGCCAGTGACGGCTCCACGATCGCCAGGTTTTACGAGCAGGACCGCCAGGCCGT
>NZ_QJVD01000055.1 GCF_003219815.1 Arthrobacter livingstonensis | reverse complement strand
GCTAAGACCCACAGCGCCGATGGTACTGCATTCGACAGGATGTGGGAGAGTAGGACACCGCCGGACAACACCAAAAAGGGTAGAGGCCCCAACACACACCGTGTTGGGGCCTCCCCACATTTAAACCCCCCCACACCCCCACCCCCACCACCACCACAGCACCAGGCCAGGCACCCGCGGGCCCCGCACCAGGCCAGGCACCAGCGGGCCCCGCAGAGCCAGGCTTCGGGGAGCTCCAGGCGCCTTCCCGCCATCACCGGCCCAGGCGCCCGTCCGCCGCTACCGCAACCACAGGACCAACCGCCCCGCTATCGCAGGATGATGTCCGTGGCCGTGGCGGGGGAGCGTCCCGAGGAGACAAAGCCGGAGATGTTTGCCTGCGGGTGTTTGATGATGTCCGTGACCGAGCCCAGATGCCGGGAGAGGTCCACCTTGTCCTCCGGCGCCGCCAGCAGCAGCTGGAAGCCGAATTCCTGCAGCGCGTTAATTCCTGCCCCTGCGTATTCGGAGTTGGCCTGAATGAAGGCTTCGTCGATCATGACCGTACCGTAAGTGCTGTATCCCTGGGTGTCGATGCCCAGCTGGTAGGCCAGGGCGGCGCCCATGATGAATGAAGTGAACCGCTGCCCCTCGCCGCCGGAGAGCGTCCCTGGTTCCAGGCCCAACTCCACTTCACCGTTGGGGCGGTGTTCGTTGCAGCTGATGGTTACGTGTTGGCGGACGTCCAGGACCGTGTCTGCCCAGGACTGCATGGAGGAGTCGCTTAGCGCGTCCACCAGCCGTTCAAGCTGCTGGTAGCTGGTGGCCATCTTTTCCTCGGTGGCCTTGGTGTAGGCGTTCCCGAGGGCCTCCTTCAGCTCGGCACGGAAAGCGCGGGCCTCGTCGGGGATGCTCGTGGCCACTTCCAGCCTGAGCCGGCTGCCCTTTTCAAAGGGAACTTCCGCCAGGATCTGGTTCAGTGGCAGAATCCTTTCCCCAATGGCTCGCCGTTCCTCCTCCAGCAGTTGCAGCAGGTCGGAGAATCGTTCGTAGGACCGGTTGTTGAAATATTCGCGGAACTCCTCCTGGCGCTGCGGCAGGCCGTCGGAAATGATCCGCTCGTAGAGTTCTTCATATTGTTCGGCGGCGTCGGCGCCGGTGCCGTAACTGGCGCTCATGCTTGGCCCAAACTCTCGGGCAAAGGCCTTGAAGGTTTCTCCGAGGGCCGCATCGCTGCGGAAGATTCGTTCCTTGACGGCGGCGGCGCGCTCGCCCAGGTCCAGGGCCGCCCTGCTGAACGGTTGTTCCAGTTCCTCCAGGGTTGCGGGCCCGCCATCGGCGACGTAGGGGGCGAACTCCTCCACCGCCCAGGCCGACGGCGGTTCCGCCCCGGCCTGCGCCTTGGTGGATTCCGCGGATGCCTCGACGGTGCGCAGTTCCCCCTCCAGCACTGAAAGGTTGTTGTTGAGCACGGCCAGGCGCCCGACGGCAGCCTCCAGCTCCGCCTTGGCCTCACCCAGCTCGGCCCTGATGCTGGCCAGGGTGGTGCTGCTGTCGATGGCCGCCTGCAAGGTCTGCCGCAGCTTCCCCAGCTGTGCGGCCAGGCCAGCCGAATCCAACTGTTCAAACGGCCGACGGTCGTTGGCCACCCGCTTGAGTGCCGCGAGCCGGCCTGTCAGCTGGTCCTTTGCCTTGCTGCGCTGGTCAGCCAGCGCAGCAGCGCTCTTACACGCGGCCGCCAGGTCGTCCGCACGGGCTTCCAACTGGGCGATCTTGTCGACGTTGTTGAAACCGAGGAGGTAGTCGGCTGGATTGACCGGGCGGGTGTCACGTTCAAAGGTGGCAGCGTTGGCCTTTAGCGTGCCTGCCAGGGACAAAGCGCGGTCGTGTTCGTGAAGCTCTGCGTCGCTGTCCACGCAACGGAAGCCAAAGTCGCGGGTCACCTTTGCGCGGAGCCAGTTTCCGGCGGCGGAATTCTGGAATTCCAGCTTGGTGGCGAGGTGGTCCTCGCCGGCCTCTGCGGCACGTACCGCGGCGGCCATGTTGATCCAGCGGAGCCTGCCGTGGCCTTCCAGCGCGTTGATGGCGCTCGTGACGGCTTTGATGTCCTGGCCGCGGACCAGCAGTGTGGTGGCCAGGGAGCGGAGAACCTTTTCCGCGGCCGGGCGCCATGCGCTGTGTTCTCCGCCAATGTCCACCAGTTCGCCGGCAAACGGCACCTCCGAGGGGTCCAGCCCGGTCTCGGCGCAGATGGCGCGCCGCGTAGCCGCGCTGCGGCCATCGATGTTGCTGTCGCGGCGCTGGTACGAGGAGATCTCCGCGCGGAGCTTCTTTTCCTCCGCCTTGGCGTTGATGCTTGCTGCCACGGCCTCGTATTCGAGGTTGCGGGCGGATTCGGTTTCCGACTGTTGAAGCTCGACGCCGGCCGCCGCGCCTTGGCGTGCGGTCTCCAGGCCCGCTGGGGTCCAGTCAACGTCGAGGCCTGCCTTCTCCAGGTCGTCGCGAACGGAGGATTCCAGGCGCAGGCGCTCCTCGAGTTCCCGGGTGGCTGTCCGGATGTCCTTCTCCAGGCCTTCGATGGCGCGCCCGCCATGGCTGGCGTGCTGTTCGTCCAGGGCAGCCACGGAATCGACCAGGGCGTCCTTGGCACATGCCGCGGCATCGATCTCAGCACGTGTTTGGGCATGCCCTTCCCGCAGGGCCACGGCCTTGGCAGCCAGCAGCTCGGCCTGGAACTGGCGCCTCAACAGGGGCAGCTGGACGTTTTTTAGCTCAACTGTACGCGTATGGGATTCCCTGAATTCACGCAGTTTTCTGTGCAGTTCGGGCACCGGGGCCAGGGCATCGCGCTGGCCCCGGGCGTCCTCCAGCTGGCGGTATATGCCACGCAGGTGGCTGAAGTCGTCCACGGCGGCCTTGGCCGCAGCCAGGGTGGCCGGCTTGTCCAACACCTCGTAGCGGAAGAACCTGTTCACACCCTTGTCCAGGCCCTTGCCGTTCTGCAGGGTGCGCAGCAGGCTGAATGCCTTGTCATTGTCAATCCCGAGCTTGCGGCGGAAACGCTCGGCGAACGTTTTGTGCACGTCAAAGGCCTCGGAGCCGGGCAGCGCAGTGTGCAGGGACGACGGTGAGAAGCGGCGGCTGCCATGGTTCTCCAGCGCCTCCGTGTCGAGGGGCCGGTCATGGATCACGTAGTGCTTGCCCACCTGGCCTTCGAGACCGTTGGCGGGCAGGTCAAAGAGGGCGGCGATGGTGACGTGGCGGCCCAGGCCGTCCTCGAAGACCAGGGCGGTGGCTGACCATGTGGCGCTGGGGCGCTGGTACACGATGCCGTCCGCGGTCTTGATCTTGCGGCCGCGCATGTAGCTGAAGGTGGTGCGGCGGTCCTTGCGGTTGGAGGCCTCGTGGGCCGATTCGTTCAGCCGAGGGGCCGCATAGAAAATGTGTTGGATGCCGTCAAACAAGGTGGACTTGCCAACACCCGGGTGGCCCGTGAGCAGGGTGCCGGCGCGGTCCACGTACATGGCGTGGCGGCCGTGGAAGGTGCCCCAGTTGATGATTTGGATCTCGCTGAGCCGGTACTGGCCGGGGTTGATTTCCGTACCGATGGGCAAGGTGGTGGCAATGCTCATTCGGCACTCTCCTCGGCAGTATCGTCCTGGACAGGGGCTTCCCCGCCGTCGGGGGCGTTGTCCAGGGCCTCCAGGTAGGCGGGGATCTGGTCTATGGAATCAAACGGAAGGGCCAGGGCCAGGGCATTGCTGACGCGGTATTCGCCAGGCACTTCCGTGGGAACGAGGAGTTTCAACGCCAGCAGCCTGGCCAGCGACGCGTCCGTTTGTTCGTCCAGGCGCTTGTCATCCACGGCTCCGGGCTGGCGGTGCTCGGCCAGGATTTCCCGTGCGCCGCTGCGGGTCACGGTGACGTCGGTCCCGGTTCCCGCGTGCCGGTCCAGCAGCATGCGCAGGCGCAGGGCCAGCAGCGTCTCCTCACGGCGCAGCGGCTTGCGCGCCACGATGGGCTGCGTGTGGACGGCGTCGATTTCCGCCGGGGCAAGCAGGGCGATCTTGCGCTCGGGATCCACCGTCAACAGCAGGAAGACTTCGCTCAGGTACTGCTGCAGCGACGCCCGGTGGGTCAGGATGGTGTTCCACAGCTGTGCGTCGGCGGTGCCGTCAATGTACGGTCCGCGCAGCAGGCGCACCAGCGCCTGGCGCAGTTCAAGGGGGAACGAACCGGTGTCTCCGGCAAACAGGGACCGCTCGGAACGGTACGCCTCGGTGCCCCTGGAAGCCAGTGGCGGGGTCCCGGCGTCGTACATTTCCGGGGGAGTCACGGAATGGGGGGTCATGGTGCGGTGTCCTTTGTGAACGTGACCAGCGGCAGGCGTGCGGTGCGTGCGGTGCCGTCGATTTGGGTGAAGCGGAGTGTCTGGGTGCGGGCCGGGTCCACGGCCTGGTCGGTGGCGCGGGCTGCGAGAACCAGGCCGCGGATGGTGTTGATGTGGTGCAGCCCGGCCGGCAGTTCGGCGTAGACGTCGGCGAGGGTGGCCGTGCCGTTGCGCGTACTGCGGGCAAGTGCGACGGCGGCGTGCAGGGCCGGCATGTCCGGCTGCGGTGTGGAGGGGGTGCGGTGGATGTCGGCGTCGCTCAGGGCCGGCGGGGCTGCCAGCGGGGGCGGCGGGACGTGGTCTTCGGGGTTGAAGATACCCAGGCCGGAGAGCGTTTCAAGCCTGGGCGCGTACAGCAGCGGTTCCACCACGGGGGTCCGCGGGCCCAGTGCGGCCTTCGCGACTGCCTGTTCGGCGGTGTGGATGGCCTTGCGCAGGTGGACCGATTCCTTGAACTCGTCGGACATGACGTAGCTGTGCAGGCTCTCGGACAGGCGGCCGTAAATGGCGTGGACGTCCGCGGCCTGGCGGCGCATTTCGCGGACCAGTGTGGCGAGGGTGCTGCGCTCTTCCGCCGTGAGCTGGTCCGTGAAGCCGCGTTCGAGCACTTCGTTGACGGACTGGCGGAATCGCGCCTGCTGGGTTGGGTCGTTGAGGAATTCGGTGAAGCCCTGGAACGTTTCGCCCTCGGCGGTGTCGCGCAGTGCCTTGTCGCCTTCGAGGACCTGGCCCACCGCAACGCCCTTGGTGACGGAGGATTCCATGATTTCCTGGCGGATGGTGTGCAGCATCAGTTCCACGCCGTCGCGCATGCGCTTGAAGTCGGCGGGAAGGCTGGAGGCCAGGTCCAGGACGCTGCGGGTGGCTGCGACCGCTGAAGTGTCGGAAAGGACGGCCGGGTTTTGGCCATTCCGCAGCGCCTCAATTTCGCCCTGGCGCTCGGCGATTTCCGCTTCCAGCACGGCAATGCGGTGGTCGGGATTGGGATCCGTCTGGAAGGACAGTGTTTCGATGCTGGTCAGCAGGGCGCTTAGCCGGGAGCGGTTCAGGTTGGTCCGGTCCACCGTGAACGAATCAAGGAATGTCAGCACCCGTGAGGTGGCCGCCGTCGGCTCGTAGACAAAGCGGCCATCCACCATGGGGCGGCCCAGGAACTGGCTGCGCACCCAGGAATCGGCGTAGTTGGAGGCCTGCCAGGACTCGTTCAAGCTCAGGTTCTCGCTGCGCAGTTCCTTCATGAACGCGGCCAGGTCGGCGTGGAATTCCTCCAGGGGGACGCGCTGCCTGGCGGCCGTGAATTCGGCCCGCAGGAAGGCAACCGTCCAGGGTGCCGCCTGCATCAGCCGCCACGCCGGGCTGAGCCGCAGCTGCGTTTGGGCATGCCAGTGCGCAACGGCGTTTTCAGTGGAGCGCATGGAGTGCCTTCGAAAGTCGGGAAGCGGTGTTTCATTTTATCGCGTGGAACGGCTGCCGGATTCATGCCGCGCACGTGTCACGCGGTCCAGCTCCGTCACCGCGGTGGTCCGCTGGGCCGGGTCGGGCCTGGGCCAGGACACACCGCCGCTGACCGGCCAGGTTTCACCGGGCTCAGACGCCGCGGTTGCACAGGCCGATAAACGCACCGAGCTCGGCCATGCCGGCCGGCTTGGACGGCATGAAGTTGGTCAGTCCCGGGGAGCGGATGATCACCGCCCGCCACTGGCCGCGGGAGACCGCGACGTTGATGCGGTTCCGGTTCAGCAGAAACTCCATGCCCCGTGGGGCCCCGGTGGGATCGGCGCACGCCATGGTCACCAGCACGACGGGCGCCTCCTGGCCCTGGAACTTGTCCACGGTGCCCACCCTGACCCCCGACAGGCCGGCCGCATCCAGCGTGCCCCGCACCAGGTGGACCTGGGCGTTGTAGGCCGCGACCACCAGGATGTCCTCCTGCACCAGCGGGCGCGGTGGCTCGCCTGCGCCGGGCGTCCATGCCAGCCCGAGGTGCACCTTCGCCTGGGCCACCACTTCCGCGGCCTCCTCGGGCGAGGACTGCTTGTTCTCCCGGCCGGAATCCGGGGACTGCGACACCAGCACCGTCTCCACGCCTGCCGGCTTGCCCAACAGGCGGCGTTCGGAGGCCGCCGGCGCGGATTTCAGCCTGCCCTGATAGCTCAAATGCGACACGGCGGCACACAAGTCGGGATGCATGCGCCAGGAGTCGGTCAGGAAATAGCCCTTCTCCGGCGACAAGGTGGATTCGCCCCCGGACAGCCATCCGAGCGCGGATTCATCAACAGGAACCGGGTGCGCGCCCTGCGTGACCTGCGGCAATTGCTGCGGATCGCCCAGCAGCAGCAGCCGCGAGGAGGCCTGCGCGACGGCCAGCGTGTTGGCCAGGGAGTACTGCCCAGCCTCGTCAATGACGAGCAAGTCCAGCGACCCGGCCGGGACATTGGCGCCGGTCATGGTCCAGGCGGTGCCGCCAATCAAGGCCCCTCCCGGCCCGTTTAGCAGCTTGCCGAACTGTTTATCGTCCGTGGTGTCCCAGGCCACGGCATGCGGCTCGGCCAGCTTTTTCCCCACCCGCCCCGGGTCCACACCGGCTTTTTCAATGGCGGCCCGGAGCATGTTTTCCACCACCGCGTGGGACTGCCCCACAACGCCAACCTTCCAGCCCCGCGCCACGAGGTTCGCGATCACGTGCGAGCCCACATGCGTCTTTCCGGTGCCGGGAGGTCCCTGGACCGCCAAGTACGAGTGGTCCAGTTTCAGCACGGCTGCGGTGATGGCGCCAATGTAGTCCACCTGCCGCGGCCCGTGGCCATCGGAAGTTTCGACGGCGGACGGGAGGGGGCCGCCGTCGTCCAGCCTGGGGAGGGCCTTGCGCAGGATCTCGACGCCGGGCTGCCTGGGCAGGACCGGGAGCTTGCCGCCCACCGTGTTGGCCAGGACTGCCAGCGCCTCGCGGATGCTCTTGGTGGCCACCGGCTGGTTGGGGGTCATGGCAAGGGGGAATTGGTCGTGGGCCGGCATCTTCTTCGTGGACTTTTCCGCCACCACCAGTGCGGTCAGCTCCGGCGTGGCAGGATCGGAGTCCTCTTCCACGATGGTGAAATTAAAGTCACCCCCGCGCCCCAGCCTGCTGGCCGATTCTCCATCAAAACCGTCCGGAAGCGGCATCCCGTACATGCCAAACCACCGTGTTCCGGGCCGGAAATCGGATCCCTCACTGGCTGTTCCGGTTAGCCGGAGGGTGCGGACCTCATTGGAACGGGGCGTTGGTTTCGCCCAGTCGTCCACCAGTTCGGCGGAGTGGACCCGGAAGGTGTTGCGTTCCTCCGGCCAGTCGTCCACCGCGGTGTCCAGGCGGTCAAAGTGGCCCCACCAAAACTGCTTGTCCTCGCGCCGGTGGTAGCTGGCGGCCGCGGCCACCATGGCGATGGCGTTCTCGTCATTCGTGAAGACATGGCCCTTTTCCTGGGCCAGCCCGTTCAGATAGTCCTGCAGCAGCACCTCTTCAGGCGTTGGCTCATACGCGCTTTCCACCGTTGGGAATGCGTCCAGCTTGCCACTGCCCTCGGTCCAGCCACCCGTTTCAACGGCGGCACCAATGTCAAACAGCCAGTCGCGCAGGCGCAGCGTGGACAGGCAGTCGTATTCGTTGTAGTCGCTAATCGACGCCAAAATCCGTCCGGCCTCGGCGGCCTTTTTCGTGTCCCCGGCGAGTCCGGCGTCGCGCGCGGTGCAATAGTCCGCATAGGCGACCACCGAGGCGCCGGCGTCCTTCACCTCCCCGGTGCGCAGGTTCCCGCCCATGTACAGGGGTTCCAGCCTTTTGATGGAGTATGACGCCTCGGAAATCCGCACCGACTGGCGCACAGTGTCCAGCAGGTCCACGAGCAGGCCGGAGCGCAGCCAGTGGTCCACGGTGTCCTCGCCGACGCCGTGGAGCACGGACAAATTGCGCAACGCCGACTTTTCATACGGCGCGTAATGGTAGACGTGCATGTCGGGGTGGTCCCTGCGCCGCGCTTCCACATAGGCCAGAAAGTCCACAAACGCGACGCGTTCCCCCTCCCGGGAATGTGCCCAAAACGGCCTGAACACCTCCTTGCTGGCGGCCGGGCGGTCCGGGACAGTGGCCTCGATGGCCCCGAACAGGTACTCGAGGCCCCACTTCTCCGTCACCGGGTCCTGCCACAGGGGGTCGCCCTCAAAGTCAAAGAAGATGTCACCGACGCTGGGTTTCGGCAGGCGGCTGACGCTGTCCCTGAGGACCTTGAAGCTGACCGTGTGGGCGGCTCCGTCCGTGACGAAGTCCCGCGTGCCGTCCACATTTTCCATGCCGAGCTGCATCCGGGCCTGGTCGCGCAGCCTCACCAACGGGCCGGTGGCTTCGGCTGCGGGCAGCCCCGCCAGCGCCTCAATGGTCCAGACGCCCTGCGCCATCAGCCTGCGCCGAAGCGAACCGGCCATGCCGTTCACCAGCAGCAGGTCCCGGTGTTCGGTGACCTGCTCGGTGCAGTAGTCGCACCGGCCGCAGTAGGTGATGCCGGCCTGGAGCCATTGGACGGCGGACGGCTGGGCGCGGTGGGCTGCCGTCAGCGCCAGGAAGTTGTTGCGCCGTTCGCGGAACACCGGCAGCAGGTCCGCCATGGGGTGGTCGCTGCGGCTGCGGTCGCCCAACACCAACGTGGTCACCGGCGAGACCGGAATGCCGTACTGTTCGAGCTGGTCGCCGTATGCGGCCAGCTGCAGCAGCGCGCTGACCCGCGCATGGCGCGCCAGCTTGGTGTCCCACACCGCGTAGGAGCCGTCCTCCTGCCGGACCAGGAAGTCCGCAAAGCCGACCAGTGAGCCGTCAAAGAATGTTGCCTGAAAAACGACGTCGGCCCCTCCCCTCAGCGCCGCCAGCGTTTCTTCGCGCTTGGCCACCAGCCCCATCCAGGAGGGTGGCGCGGCCCTGCCGTCCGGGCCGACAGCTCGATCCACAACCTTGGCACCGCGGCCCGATGCCGGATCCCACACCCCATACTCGGCAATGAGCTCCTGCAGGACCTTGTGCTCGTACGCGTCACCCAGTTCGGCGGCCCTGCGCAGCATGGGATCCTCCGGGAAGCCCGGCCGGGCCGCCCGGCCCAGCTTCTCGTCCAGGATCCGCAGCGTCCGATATTCGCATTCACTGGCCACCACCAGGTCGGAGGCCGAAAATACCAAGGGGGCAGCGCCGTCGTCCGGGGCAGAGCCGGCCGGGAAAGACGTGGGGGAGTCAAGCAGGAACATGGCGGCGCCTTCCAGCGGATCTCAATTGCAGTCCCTTGAATCTAGCAAGGGGGCCGACAAAGTGCGCGGGCCCTCCCGGCCGGCGCCGATCCGTGGGAGCATATGGCCAACAGGGGAGGCAATTTATGACGCACGGCAGCTCAGGTGCCGGGCAGGTCCGGCTGACGGCCGTTGTCCACGGCACGGTCCAGGGTGTCGGCTTCCGCTACCTTACGGCCCGCAAGGCCCGGGAATTGTCGCTGGCCGGCAGGGCCGTCAACAGGGCCGACGGCACCGTGGAGGTGGTCGCCGAAGGTCCGGACAGCACGGTCCGGCAGTTGCTCGACTGGCTGGAATCGGACGAGGCGCCGGGCCGGGTGTCCGCTGTGGACGCGGCTTTTGGTCCCGCTGCAGGGGGGCTGGGTGGCTTCCACTCGGGGTAGCGTGGGGGCAGCAGGGGAATTCGGCAGGATCAATGATTACTGACAGGCTCAACCACCGGGGGCACCATGCACACGTTCCGCCACACCACGGCCCTTCCCTTCCCGCGGGCCGAGGTCTTCACGTGGTTTACCCGGCCCGGCGCCCTGGTGAGGCTCACGCCGTCGTTCCTTGGGTCGGTTCTTGCCGAGCCGGGTGACGGGATCAATCCGGGGTCGACGGCGACGCTTGGCGTGGGCGCCCCGGGCGGGCTTGGCCTGTGGCTCGGGGCCGCATCGGGCACGGTGCAGGGTTTGCTGCCGGCGGGCCTGCGCAGCCTCAACGCGGTGCGGCCCCAACTGCGCTGGGAGGCCCTGCACACGGAGCTGGTGCCGGGGGAGTCGTTTACCGACGTGATGACCAGCGGGCCGCTGACCAGCTGGACGCACAGGCACAATTTTACCGAGGGTCCGGTTCCGGAAAGCACCGTCATGACAGACACGGTGAACTATGAGCTGCCGTCCGTGGCCGCCGGCGCGAGGGCTGTTCGGCGCTTTGAAGCGGAGCTGGAGCGGATGTTCGCCTTCCGTGCCCGGCAGCTTTCCGACGAGCTGGCGTTCCACCGGCACCATGCTGGCAGTCCGCTGACACTGGCCGTGACAGGTGCCTCGGGACTGATCGGCTCGCAGCTTTGCGCGCTCCTCTCCGGCGGCGGGCACACGGTGGTGAAGCTGGTCCGCCGGACCCCGCGCGGTGCCGGGGAGATCTTCTGGGACCCGTCGACGGGGACCCTGGACGCCCAGCAACTGGCCGGGTGCGACGCCGTCGTGCACCTGGCGGGGCACACCATCGGCGGACGCTTCACCGCGAAGACGAAGGACGCCATCTACCGCAGCCGCATCCAGGGGACGACACTGTTGAGTGAAAAGCTGGCACTTCTGGCGTCCGACGGCGTCGCGCGCACCCTGGTGTGCGGGTCCGCCATTGGCTACTACGGGGCCTCGCCCCACGATCCGGCCCGGCACCACGGCCAGGCGTCAAGCCGCGCCATGGTGGAGTCCGACCCTGCCGGGACAGACTTTTTGGCACAGGTGTGCGCTGACTGGGAGGCGGCCTGTCGGCCGGCCGCGGACGCCGGGGTGCGCGTGGTGAACGTACGAACGGGTCTGGTGCAGTCGGCGGCAGGCGGGGTCCTGCAGCGGCTGCTCCCCTTGTACCTTGCAGGCGTGGGCGGCCCGCTGGGGAAGGACCAGTGGCAAAGCTGGATCGGCATTGACGACATTGCTGGGATCTTTGCCCACGCCGTGCTGTCCGGATCCATGGAGGGTCCCGTCAATGCAGTGGCCCCGCACCCTGTTACCGCAGAGCAGTACGCCCACATCCTGGGCGGAGTGCTGCACCGGCCGGCCGTCGTCAAGGTGCCGTCGGTTGGCCCGCGGCTGTTGTTGGGCCGGGAGGGTGCCACAGAATTGGCGCTCGCCGACCAGAGGGCGTCTTCCGCGAAGGTTGTGGCGGACGGCTACCAGTTCCGGCACGAGTCCCTGGATGCGGCATTGCGGCACATTTTGGGGGCCTGAGGCTCCGTTGTCCGGCGGGTCTGGGGGTCCGTCAAGCCTGATCCGCAGTGGGCGGTCGCGCCGGGACAGCACCTGCCGGGACTGGAACGGTCAGCATCGTCAGGGGCGTTGGCGGCGGGTGGGACCGGGAAGTGGCGGCGCCGTGGAG
>NZ_QJVD01000054.1 GCF_003219815.1 Arthrobacter livingstonensis | reverse complement strand
GTCACCACCAAAACCCGCCGAACTGTCACCGATGTGTTGAGGCAGAACTGTCACCGATGTCCTGCGACATAACAAACTCCTGTTAATCCAGTAGGTGTCTAATCCGCTGTATTGCCAGGAGTTCTCGCATGTCATCATCCCATCTCGCCTTGTTCATTGACGAATTCGCCACGGCCGGGCAGGTGGAGATTGACCCGGGCAAGGTGCTTGCTGCATTGTGTGAATTGCCGGATCCACGGAAGAAGCGAGGGGTTCGGCACCGCTTCTCACACTTGTTGGTGATCATGATCTGTTCGATGGTGGCCGGGGCGACTACGTTGGTGGAGATGGCCGAATGGGCTGCCGACACGGCCCGAGGCCAGCTCGCTGACTTGGGTATCGGCGCCCCGCACGCAACAACATTGGCCAGGATTCTGCAGCGTTTGGATGCAGACGTCCTGGACCGATTGGCCGGGTCGTGGGCACAAGGTATGACTCCGGTGACGGCCATCGCGATTGATGGGAAGGAAGTCCGTGGGGCCAAGAACGGCGGCGGCACCAGAGTTCATCTGCTCGCCGGCATTGACCACACCACCGGGGCCGTATTGGTTCAGGCGAACGTGTCCGAGAAACACAATGAAATCACGTACTTCAAGCCCCTGCTGGAAGGCATCAAGGACCTGAAAGACGTGATTGTCTCTGCCGATGCGCTGCATACCCAGCGTGAGCATGCCCAGTACCTGCACTCCAGGGAAGCCCAATATGTACTGACGGTGAAGGGGAACCAGCCCAAGCTTCACGAGCAATTGTGCGCCCTTCCGTGGAAGCGGGTACGTGCCGGGAACAAGACCCGTGAAACTGCCAATGGCCGCGACATCGAGCGGACCGTCAAGTGCGTCAGCGTCGATGACGAAATCAAATTTCCGCACGCATCCCAGGCCGCCCAAATCACCCGCAAATCCAGGCCACTCGGAACCCGAAAGTGGTCAACCGAGACCGTCTACATCGTCACCTCACTGACGCCGGCACAAGGGAAACCAGAACTCATCGGATCCCTGATCCGAGGCCACTGGGGAATAGAGAACGGCCTCCACTGGCGCCGGGACGTAACCTGGCGAGAGGACGGAAGCCAGATCCGATGTGGAAACGCGCCACGGGCCATGGCCTCCCTGAGGAACATCGCCATCACAATTCTGCGTCTGGAAGGCGAAACCAACATCGCCAAAGCCACTCGCGGAGCACGCAACTACCCGCACCGCGCACTCAAACTCGCCGGCCTAAATATCAGCTAAACGACTTTGCAGACACCCTGACCCAGGCACCGAGCTGCTCCTGCGCTACACCGTCAAAAACAACAAACCAGCAAACAAAAACTAAATCGCTAAGTCAGGAGCCCTGGGCATGTCAGCGATTGCCGTAATTTTCGGTTGAATTAGATGGGTAAAAGATGAGTGGCACTGCTGAGGCCTTTGACGTTATAGGGGCTTGACCGCGAAATCTGTGAATGCAGGTTCATCAGTGATCCTCCTCTGGGCAGTGCAGGTTACCGTCCGTGATTACCAGTTTACGCCTGAGAATAAGGTGGGGTCCTGGCGACCCATGCCCCAGCCGGGCGGCAGTCGTCCAATTCGTGGGTTGGATAGTACCTGTCCAGCGAAGAAGCCAGGTGGCCGACTTCGGCCGCGGATGTTGGTCAGTTACTCTCCGAGCCGCTTGACGACTTGTGGTGCCACAGTGTTGGTGGCCAATATTCTCAGAACGTCTTGCGCATGTTGCCGGTATTGCTCCTCTAGCAATAGCCACGCCGTGCTGGCGGAGTCCTTGAGAGCATTGTGCAATGCGGTGATCCGTGAACGATCACTGCCACGCAACAAGGCAAGCATGTCGTAGGGATCGCTTATGCGGGCACTGAGCACCGCCGCATCTTCAAGATGTCGACCACGATCCCTGGAATCCTCAAGGTAGGCAGCGCCTTTGAGGACGAGCGCCCATAACTGGTTTGGAATGCTCAGCAGCGTCTCTTCCCCGGTCGGCGACACAATCAGTGCGTCTACCGTCCGTTTGAGCGCCTGGGTGCCGCCTGGGATCCGGAACGGCAGGCGACCGCCAAAGATGGTGACCATCTTCGGTGCCGGGTGGTCCGCGATCATGACTTCGATCTGATCGTCCCCGCGGCGAAAGCGGTGCGCCACTGCGTTGGCGTCCAAGGACAGCTCGAGGTGGTATCCCAGACGAATTAGCCTGTGGGTCACTTTGGCGCTTGTGGTTGCACCAGTTTCTATGTGGAGCACAATGTCGACATCCGAGGTGGGCCGTGTAATGGCCAGTCCGGCTGCCGTTGCGTGGAGTTGGACCATCAGGCCACCGACCAAGGTCCACTGCGTGGAGGGGATGGCGGCTGCCAACTCCATGCACTGTGGCCAAGGCGTCGACCACCCGCCAGCCGGTGCCGGGATTGTCCACGTTTCACGCTCTGTCAAAGTTCTGCCCTTTCCAGTTCTCGAATGTCTTGGTCAATACTTGTTCGCCGGCATTCCTTTCACGGGTTGCCAAGGAATTCATCAGGTCGACGGCGACTGCCACGGTAGGGGTCTTTCCGGCTTTGAAGGGGACAGTCAGTTTTACAATGTGCAGAACAACATTGCCGCCGGGGTCCGGAACCATCGAATAGGCGTCGATGAGGCGGCTGGCTTCACCTGCCTCAATATAGCCCTCGACCGTCCCTCCGCCGCCAGCCAACTTGAAGTGCCTGGCTACTTGTGGGTCGTTCAGAGCTGCGGCGCCTGTGCCCAGGAGGTGGGGTTTGATGCGTTCCACACCACTGGTGGCTATTCGGTAGCGTTCGGTACGGTCCTTTGTGGAAACGGCTGCCGTAAGTTCTGTGGCACTCATAGTGGAGAGCCGCCTTTTGAGACGGTATTTTTCAGCGGCATCAAGCCAATCGGCCGTGCCACCGGAGATGAGTGAAAGCGCAGCCCAGGAAGTCTTCTCGGCCCAGCTGCGCCCTGTCCGCGGACGACGGTTCTTGTATCTGAGCACGGATGATCGGTCCACCAAGTGGCTTCGCCCGGCCTTGCCGGCAGATAGCAAGGCACCTGTGCCAAGAAGCTTGCGGACCATTGCCCGTGTGATTCCGAGTTCCCTGCCCGCCTCTTCGGTGGTCATCCAGTCGCTGGTCATACATAAGGGTACCCCGAGAGCAACTGATAAGACTATGCATAATGGTTGCGATTGAAAAACCGTTGGGAAGTTTGCGAGTGGCCGCACACATTGGATTTGGTCTGCCGAATCCCTGCAAGCACGGGAATCGGGTGATGGCTTTGCATACCAAACCCCGGACTTCTGGGCCGCATTCGTCAGCGGAAACCCGACTCACCAAATCTCATCGTCAGGCAACGTAACTACCCAAGGTCATCCACTGCGACGCCTAACAGCTCTCCAGCGCTCGGGGGAAAGGATCAGATTGAGCGTGCCAAGTTTAATGGCCGGAATAACAGTCGACCTTCAAACTATCTCCGAACAGTAGAAACGCGACCCCGGTCCACCCCGTTCTCTACAGACGGGGACAGTGACCGACCCGGCCGCGGGAGCATGGCGGCGGTGAAGCCCAGGTGGCGCGGTCAACCTATATGCGGATGAGACTTATAGTGGAGGATGCGACTGACCCGAAGCCGTGACCGGCCACCCCTTGAGCAATGGTCGTCCGTCGTCCTGATTTCCCTTCTGTCAGCAGGGCTCTGGTTCGGTTGGTTCGGCTGGGATGCCGAGTACCAGTACGACGCGGCCACTGGCGAAATGACTGGACCGTACGAGACATGGCAGGGAGTGGCAGCGTTCCTGTGCGGCGTCGTCGTGGTAGGGCTCGCCTACAGGCTCTTGCATTTTGTAGTTGCCCTGCTGGTAATTCCTGCTTCCTTCACGCTTGCATGGATGAGCACTGCCTCCGCCATGGATTCGAGCGGCCTGTGGGTCATCGGGGCGATACTTGTCGCGCTCGGTACTACTTTCGGTACAGCCGTCATGCTTGGCACCGCCGCAGCAGTCGAAGCCATAGGCAACAGGCAAAGAACCTCCGTTATCCCGAGTGAGTGATACTTGGCGTGTTCAGTAGCTCTGGGTAAATCGCGGAAACGTAAACAGTACCCAGGCGGATGGCCCTGCAGAACTGGTCGATGAGGGCCAGGAAAAATTCCGGCCCGGCCGGCCCTACGCCTTCGCTCTGCAGTTTGGCAGTGCCGACGTCCTGAATACCATGTGGATCTACCGTGAGAACTTCCGCCCGTCGTAGTTCCTCTCGGCGCCCTAGAGTCTGGTCAGCGTTGGGGTGATTGGTGATGATAATCCCGCCGACGCTCGGCGCCAATCGGCTTTCACCGCCATGGCGATCCTGAGAATGTTCCAGCGCAAGCCCTTCGCACTGCTTACTCCCGAGGAAGTTGAAGCCTTCCAAGGCACCGCCCAGGAGCGAGCGGTCATTGAGGAATACACCGATCAGATACTTCATGGAACTGCCGCCCAGGTCGCCGAAGGCTTGGAGGAGCTCCACCAGCAGTCCAGTCGTCGTTGTCGTTCGATTGCTTCTGGCTCGTCGAAGGGCTTTCCGGGCGGGGGGATTGGCTCGGTTTCGTTTGGGCTGCGCGTAGTCCGTTGAGGATCACGACCACCTCGGCCGCCTCGTGGATGAGCACCACGGCTGCCAGGCCCAGGACACCGGTGATGGCCAGCGGCGGCAACACGGCGATGATTAGCAGCGAGAGCACGATGTTCTGGTTCATGATCCGCCGGCCACGCCTTGCGTGGGATATGGCTTGTGGGATCAGGCGGAGGTCGTGTCCGGTGAAGGCGATGTCGGCCGATTCGATCGCTGCATCCGACCCGGTGGCTCCCATCGCGATCCCGACCCCCGCGGCAGACAGCGCCGGGGCGTCGTTGATACCGTCTCCGATCATTGCCGTGGGCCCGGCCGTATTGAGTTCGTTGATGGCTGCGGCCTTGCCCTCGGGACGAAGCTCCGCGCGGATGTCCTGGATGCCAGCTTGGCCCGCAAGCGCGTGTGCTGTGCGCTGGTTGTCTCCGGTGAGCATGGTGATCCCGATGCCCTGGGCTGCGAGGGTGCGAACCACTTCGGGTACCTCGGGCCGCAGCTCGTCGCGCACGCCGATGGCTCCGACGACTATGCCGTCACGTTGAACTATGACAACCGTCATGCCCTGTGTTTCAAGGTGGTTAACCTGATCGCTTAGTTCGCCTGCGTCGAACCAGCGCGGGCTGCCGACTGCCACGTCGCTGCCGTGGACGGTGCCGCGGATACCATGCCCGGCTTCCTCGGTGATGTTGTGGGCGGCGGCTGTTTCCGGTGCCGCTTGGGTGATGGCGGTAGCCAGCGGGTGGGTGCTGTGCTGTTCCAGGGCTGCCGCCCAGGCAAGAATTTGCTGCTTGCTGGTTTCCTTGCCTGCGAGCACCGCGGTGACGGTGGGTTGGTTGCGTGTCAGGGTGCCGGTCTTGTCGACGGCGACGTGGCGGATGGTCCCGAAGCATTCGAAGGCGGCACCGCTTTTGATGATGACGCCGAACTTGCTGGCCGAGCCGATTGCCGAGACGACGGTGATCGGCACCGCGATGGCCAGGGCGCAGGGGGAAGCTGCGACCAAGACAATCAGGGCCCGGATGATCCACGTTTCCGGACTACCCAGAAGGGAACCGAGCAGTGCGACCAGTGCGGCGAGGATCAGCACGCCGGGCACCAACGGCCTGGCGATGCGGTCGGCCAGGCGTGCGCGTTCGCCCTTTTCGGTTTGTGCCTGTTCGACCAGCTTGACGATCGTTGTCAGCGAGTTGTCGGTGCCCGCCGCGGTGGCCTGGACTTCCAGGACCCCGGCGGTGTTGATCGCCCCAGCGGACACCTCATCTCCCGCTTGGACCTCGGCGGGCATGGATTCTCCGGTGATCGCCGAGGTGTCCAGGGAGCTGCGGCCCCTGCGGACGATGCCGTCGGTGGCTATCCGTTCCCCGGGCTTGATGAGCAGCTGCTGGCCCACGGCCAGGTCCGCGGCCTGGACGGAGGTGGCTTTGCCATTGATGAGTACAGTGGCGGTCTTTGGAACAAGCTTCAGCAGGGCCCGCAGGCCGTTGCGGGCGCGGTCCATCGCCTTGTCTTCCAGAGCCTCGGCGATCGAGTAGAGGAACGCCAACGCGGCGGCCTCCTCGACGTAGCCGAGGATGACGGCTCCGGTTGCGCTCATGGTCATCAGCAGGGCGATGCCGAGCTTGCGTTTGGCCAGGGCGCGGATGGCTCCGGGGACGAATGTCGAGCCACCGAGCAGCAATCCGATCCAGAAAAGCATGAGCGCTGGTAACTCGAGCCCGGACCATTGGCTGGCCAATCCGGCAACCAATACCACGCCGGAGGCCACCGGGAGCAAGATCCCGCGATCGCGCCAACAGGGCACGTTGGCCTCGGACTCGGTTTGCTGTTCTTTCGGCTCATCGTGCGCGCAGCATGCAGCGCTCATGCTTCGTCCCCGCTGTCGCAGCAGCCGGGCACGGGGCAACCTTGGTCCATGCATTCGGCGTTTTCGTCGACCGCGAGGGTCACCTCGATGAGCACCGTGAGGGCGCGTGCCAGGTGCGGGTCCGACACCTCGTAGCGCGTCTTGCGGCCCTCCGGTTCCGCGACGACGATGCCGCAGTCCCGCAGGCACGCCAGGTGGTTGGAGACGTTGGAGCGGCTCAGGCCGAGGTCTCGGGAAAGATCGGCCGGGTAGCCCGGTCGGTCGAGCAGGGACATGAGGATTCGTGAACGGGTCGGATCGGCCATCGCACGGCCGAGTCGGTTCATCACGTCGAGTTGAGTCGTAATGGTCAGCATATGATGACTATACACCGATTGCTGACCTATTGGAGATTTATTGGCACCCCGTCAATCCGGCCTCCGACTTGCGGCGATCGGAGGCCGAACACTTGTCCGTGCCAACCGTCAAGTGTCAAGTAGTTCTAAATCCAGGGAATCTAGCAGCCAGTGCGCCCATGTACGGCAAAAGGGGGATTCCACCCCGCTGAAATGGGGGAGTGAAATCGGAAGAAAATTTTGGCGAATTGGGGGAGTAAAAGGGGAGTTGGCCCAAAATGGCTCTGAACCGCGACGTATAACCGCAGGTCAGAGGCCCTTTTGTGCCCCGGGCCGGACTCGAACCGGCGGCCAAGAGAATCTAGTCATCTGGATTTTGCCTGTTGTCGTCGACTGCCAAAATCCGCGTTTTCCGCGGTACTTCATAGTTTTCGAAGGTCGTGGCATGTCGTGCTTTGCCATAGTTCTTGGTTGAAAAGGGGGAGTAAAAGGGGAGTGCATGCTTTTCGCCCCCAACGTACTTTTGGCTTGGGCGTCCAATCCCGTAAAAACAGGCTTGTCAGCGATTTACCTCGAAGCAGCGTATGCTGCCAACCGTTCTCACTATTTTACCCCTCAGCCGTGGGTCGAGGTGGTACCCGTCTTTTCCGAGATGGGGTACCATCCGGAGGTGGCTGGCGGCTGATACTCGGCCATGATTGCGGCGCTTTCAGTTCAGCTCATTGGGGGAGATTCTTCGCAGTTTGGAACGATCGGTTCGGTTGTCCCGCAGGGGAACCTTCTGTGTGGACAGATTCAGCACTTCATGGTCGGGCCAAGCGACTTTGGGTCAGTCGTACTTAACATCAATCTGGAGTGTTGCGCTTCTTTGCAAGTGTTCCAAGTGTGACGCCGACGAGACATGCAGCTGCCAAAGCAAATGTGAGCATCGCTTTCCATGTGAGTCCCTGCTCATTGAGCGTGATAAGCCCAATGATGACCCGGGATACGACACCAATTCCTAGAAAGATGAGAGTAACTCGGGCGAGCTCGAAGATCTTCATGGGGGATTCCTTAGTGCTCAACGGATGAGAAATTGTTAGACCTTGGCCCCGTGTGGACACCAACTCTGATTGGCTGACTTCGAAGTCCCGCTGTTCGAACCTCTACTGCTACGGCCCGCCCAGAAGATTACACATGTAGACGCCGCCGTTCGTCCGGACTGCGATGAAGACCCTGGCGTCGGACTTGCGAGGTTGGGCATAGATGTCGCCCCCGCCGGCCGTGCGGCCTTGGAAAATCAAACCGTTCAAGGTGTCGGCCCGGCCAACGGGACCACAGTTGTAGTCACGACCAGCAAACTGCACCTTGGACGGGACTTCCCTTGGCCACAAGGCCCAGTCGGATGTTTGCTCGTGAACGGTCCACAGCCGGACGCCAATGAAGGTTGCGGCCACAGCCATGGCAGCGACGAAAAACGTCAATAGGATTCGAGAGTTCCGGCTCATGGGGCAACAATCCCGGATCGTGGACGAAGGGTCAAGGGTTTTCGGTCACGTGACCAATGAGTAATTTCGCTCACCGGTGTGTGGGATGCACATCAAAGGGCTTTCCATCCTTAACCGAGAACTTCTGCACCACAAGCGGAACTTCATACGGGACGGTCCCGGAGTCGTTCGGGTGTCGCGTGTGTGGCTATGGCTTGGGCGTCGGTGAAGTCGTCGGGGTCGGGGCTTTGTCCTAAGCGTTTCCAGTGACGGCCGAGAACGAAGAGCTCATCTCAGGCGCGAGAACCGTTGCTTCGTCGCGAGGCAGCGGCCAACGTGCCAGGACAAATCACGTCAAGCCGTTACTCGCGTGGGCCGGTATCGCAGGTCGACGACTCCCGACCGGAACTCATGGCGATCCACGAGCTCGAGCTGGATGCGCTCGCGCAGACCGGCGAGCAACGTCGGCCCATGTCCGGCAAAGACCGGCTGCACGAGGAACTCGTACTCGTCGATCAATCTCAGATCCGCCAACGCCAAGGGGAGCGTCACGCCACCAACCCAGAGACCCTCGCCTGACTCCTGCTTGAGTCGCTGAACTGCTTGCCCCAAGTCGCCTCGCACCAGCTCGGCATTCCAATCGGCCCCGGTCAGCATGCTCGACACGACGTACTTCTTCGCCTGGTCGATGGTCTCGGCGAACGGGATCTGCCACCCATCCATCCAGTCAGGCCACGTGCCCGTGGCCGGCTTCCGCCACGCCGACTCCATCATTTCGTAGGTCACCCGGCCGAACAGCAGGGCATCGGCTCGCTCCATCTCAGCTGTCCAGTAGCGCATCGACTCCTCGTCCGGGGGGAGCCCCGCCTCGTGATGGCAGCAGCCGTCGAGCGTGACGTTGATCGAGTATCGAAGTGGTCTCATCTCGTTGCTCTCCCTTGATGCGCGCAGTGCAGTTTCACCGAACTGACAGTAAGCCAGGCCACGGCTTCGCTTGAATCGCTCATGGTCCGAGGATAAGCAACCTCGCCGTTTAACGGAAGTGTCAGCGCACGAATCCGGTCTGGATACGCCCGCCGAGTGTGGCGCGCTCGGACTCGTTCTCAAGTCCGGGTGAACTGTCGCAGATGTGGAATCGCTTGTGCGACGGACCGCGGTGGTGGGTCATCAGGCGCGTCGGTCAGTCGGCGGTGAAGTGAGCGACGTACCGGCGTTGCCATGGTGTCTCGACCGCGCGTGGGTTGTAGTGCTCGCGAACGAACGTCACTGCCTTGTCGGCGGGTACGCCGTCTAGCACGGCGATACACGCCAGCGCGGTGCCCGTGCGGCCACAACTGCCGGCGCAGGCGATCTCGACTCGCTCTTCCTCGGAACGAAGCCAGGCTTCATGTAGGGCGTCCCGTGCGTCGTCGTGGTCCTTAGGGAGCCAAAAGTCGGGCCACAGCACCCACCGTGCTTCCCATTTGGACGGGGCTGGTCTCTTGCCCAGAAGATAGACCGCGAAGTCGGGCGTAGCTCCACTTGGGAATGGCTCATGATGGCCACGGCCGCGCAGTAGTCTGCCCGAAGGCAACCGCAGCACACGTGACTCGTCAGCATCCCAAAGACTCCGCATGATCCAAATGTATCTGCCGACAAAGGATGAGGCAGTGCCGATCATATGGACAGGCCCGCAGGGGAACCTTCCATGGGACACGATCCGATGCAACGGATATGTCAGGCTTCCCGTCATCCAAGGAGTGTGTCTCCCTCGGATCACCCCAGCCAATTCCACCGTTTTCCTGGCGGCCCGGATCAAGATGACTGTGAGGGTCGCTGCGGCGAGGAGGGCGGCGGAGCTGCTGATGGAAGTGACTTGCAGGGCGCGCGTCAGGGCCAGGTGGCTGGCCGTCAACAGGGCAGCGCCCATGCTGTCGGGAAGGCTCTGGGCTGCGGTGCTCACACCGCTCAGCGTGGCGTTGGCGGCGTGAGCAACGACGAGGAGGCTTTCAAACGACGCAATGTCGTCGATCGCAATTTCAATACCCTCGAGCAATGGCGGACCTAGGCTACCCGCTATGACAAGCTGGCCCTGACCTACCGGTCAGCGGACGTCCGGCAATCAGTCGTGCTCTGGAGCGCGGTATTAGGTGACAGTGGCAGAGCTCACCCAAGATACGACTGTGCTTGTTCCAGTCGAACCATTCGGCGAAGGCCACCTCGAGGTGGTCGGTGTGGCGCTAGGGCACCTTCCTCCTCAGACTGACGTATTCTTCCCTTCGAGGTGGTGGGGTGCGACACTGGAATCACAATGTGCTCGTAGCAGCTGCGGAGGACGTGACAATGGGCATGGTGGTGACCGCGGCGATCTGGTTGTTGTTCGTCATGGTTACGTTGTGGCCGCCGTTTCGGCGCGGTCCGTTTGGCGCCGTCGTCTTCGTGCTGACCATGACGGTGAATGAAATCCCTGTGGTCTTGCTGGCGGTCTTCGGAGTCACGATCGCTGTCACCGACCGTCCAGTCGGTGTGCCAGCGACGGTGGCCGCCGTTATTCTGGCGGGTGTGACCAGCATTGGTCTGATCTGGCTGCAGGTGCGAGCACACACTGCTCGAGCCATGCTGGAGGCCGTGCTGGTCAAGGAGTTGGGCACGAACTGGCGCACCGTCCAGCGCTCTGACCAAGCACCCGGACAGCTCCCGGCTGTGCCCTGGCTGCGGGGCATCTTTTTGCCGTTCCAGCGCCGTACCCGAGGGGTCGGACGGGTACGGAACCTGACCTACGGCCCGGATCGTGCTCATCGCGTTGACCTCTACCGCGGACCATCGACGGACAACCTTCGTCCGGTACTGGTCCACCTGCACGGCGGCGGGTTCGTCCAGGGCGGCAAGAGCCGCGAAGGCGTTACCTTGCTCAACCAGCTGGCTGCACACGGCTGGCTCTGTCTCAGCGCCAGCTACCGACTGGGCGCAGCCGGAGAACACCCCAACCCCCTGGTTGACACCAAGAGAGTGATCGCTTGGATCCGGGCAAACGCTCGAGAGTACGGCGCCGACCCTTCCCAGATCTTCGTCGTTGGATCCTCCGCGGGCGGCCACCTCGCGGTCTCCGCCGCGCTCACCGCCGGTCACACCGAACTCCAGCCCGGGTTCGAAGCCGACGACACCAGCGTTGCAGGCGTCGTCGTCCTGTATGGCTACCTCGGTGCACGAACGGCGACCCGATCTAGCTCCCCGGCACTACTCGCCCGACCCGATGCACCGCCGATGCTGATCATCCATGGCGCCAACGACACCATGGTGCCCCCAAACAGCACACGCGCGGTCGCCGCCACCCTGCGTAGCCCGTCCCATTGCCCCGTCGTGTTCATCGAACTACCGCACTCCCAACACAGCTTCGACTTCTTCGCCTCTGTTCGTGCCCGATCGGTCGCGGACGCGGCCGAGGCATTCCTCAACTGGGCCCGAACCCGTGATGGTGACCGAGCTCCAGACCAGGTGTCATGAACTCGGGTCGTTTTGAACCCACCTGTGCCGCTAAACCCTACCGTCGTCCCGTTTAGGAACGTCTTGCGGGACCCATCGCGGTGTCTGGCAGGGGACCATTCATCGCGCTATGGTGACGCGCAAATTGCCAGGCTGTTGTTTGTCACCAGCTGGCGGGGTGCACGAACTCGGCCGCTGGGAGGCCAAGCCATTGCGTGAGGCGCATGGTGAGGTCCATGTCAGCAAGCCGCGCGGAGCGCAGGTTGGTCAATCGGCTTGGCGTGCAACCGAAATGCGTGGCCAATGCCACCCAGGTGAGGTCATGCTGGCGCCGCTGAGCATCCACGGCGCCGTGAAGCTGAGGCAGGTCCCACCGCAGTCGAACATCGGAGCTCACCGACAGTAGCCGGACCTCACCGACCTCCCGCCGCCCTCCGGTCAGGAACTCCTCCGGTGCGCGGCCGAGCCATTGCAGCAGCATCACGGCGTATTGGCAGGACATTGATCCGCGCGTCACCGTACGGACCAGAGCGCCGGAACACACCGCATGATCACTCAACTCGGCCCGCAAGCGACTCGACTGTTGGGTCAGCGCCTCGGCCAGTGCGGGCCACCCCAGGCCCAACTCAACACGTCGGGCATCGAGGGCAGCGACCAGCGCGGCCCCGTCGAACACGGGCACGGCAACCATGCGCGCAAGAGTACCACGAGTCGCCGACCTCATACCTCCGCGGGGTCGTTTGTCAAGAACGCTGTGTCCCGATAGTCGAACGGCTAATACGAAAGTAAGGTGGGTCAGGCTGCCTCCCGGGTGATTAGGGTGACGTTGTAGCCGAGTGCTTGGAGGC
>NZ_QJVD01000053.1 GCF_003219815.1 Arthrobacter livingstonensis | reverse complement strand
TCATTCCTGCCCAAATCAGCACCCTGGAAAACTCGAAAAATAACTACCCCAGCGCTTGACAAAGAACATAGGGACACTCCCCAGCAAGCCAAAAACGTGAGCAATCTTTTTGGTCCAAAAACGTGAGTAGAGCGTGATTCGGCCTCTGAGCGCCCTTCTCCCGCGAAGTTAAACCGCAATTCAGGAGCACAATTAGTGCCCCGGGCCGGACTCGAAACAGCGGCCAAGAGAAACTCAGGACACTGATGCCGACAGCCTCCGTTGACCGTCGAAAACAGTGTGTTTCGGGGGGGGGTGGATGGAAAGGTCGGTCAATCCTCCTGTTCGCTGGAGCGTCAATGGAGCACAGGCGGTAAGAATTGCGATCGTTTTGAGGGGTCAAACTGCGATCTCGAAAAGGGTTGGCCGGAAGGGGAAAAGTGCAGGTCAGCGCCTGGTTCGTCCGGTAAAGGACCGGCATACGGGACACCCGTGCGAAGGCGGTCGCGGAAGTCGCCGTTGTCTAGTTCAATGCGTTTACTTGTTCAATGTGTTTACGGGCGACTAGCAATCTGACGGCGAGACGAGGTGGCGCCCAGCACGGCCGATTACTGGCTCAGCCGAGTCCAGCCTTCCTGGCCCGTACCACGGCATCCACGAGATTAATCGGGGCCAGCCGTGCTGCCGTGTAATGTTGCCCGGGTATGGGGAGCAACGAAGTGCTCTCGCCATGACCATCGCCTCCATTAGACAGGAATGCTTCGTGAAATACCTAGCGCGGGCGTGGTCGAGCACGACGACATTGCTGCGAACGCACCTCGATGATCAACGCACCGACCTGGCTGACGCCGGTGGTCCGGGAGAACCAGAAGCTACGACACCGCGTTTGGAATCCTCGGGTCGAACGATCGCTGCCGCCTCGCTCTGCTCGACGATGTCCGGTATCGGCGGGTGGAGAGAACACATGGGCGGCCATCACCCCTTCAAGCTTAGGAAGGCTGCACGGAGCTCAAACAGCGCTGGCGGCGAGCGAGTCATGATCCTGACCGCCGGGGTGGGATCGGGGCACAACAGCGCGGCGGCGGCGGTACAGCAGGCGTGTACCTCGCGCGCCGACATCGTTGAGGTGCAGGTGGTCGACGTGCTGCAGATGAGTAGCGCGCTTTACCGCGACGTGCTGGGGAAGGGTTATTTCGTCCTGGTCAAGGAGTTGCCATGGCTGGTCGAGTGGGGCTATGACGTCAGCGACCCGCCGTTTGGGCGCCGGGGTCCGATCGACCCCTGGACTCGGATGAACGCCATTCCGGTCATCCGTGCGATCAAGCGATTCCGCCCCACCGCGATTGTGTGCACACACTTTCTGCCGGCCCAGCTGATGGCGTCACTTCTCCTTCGCGGCGTGATCGATGCCAGGACTGCTGTGGTCACGACGGACTACGACTTCCAGGGCCTGTGGCTTACGAGCGCTTTCCATGCCCTCTTCGTAGCCAGGGAGGAGGGGCGCGTGGAGCTGACGGCGCTCGGTCTGCCTGCCGACCGCGTTGAGGCCACGGGGATCCCGATCGAGGCTAAGTCAAACGTTGTGCCCATTCGCGATCCCAGCGTGCCCCCGATGCTGTTGATCTCGGCAGGCGCGAAAGGCGGTGACTACGCCGTCGCGGTCGTGCGGCAGACGCTGCACATGCGGTCACCATTCACGGCCACGATTGTATGTGGATACAACGACGCGCTGCGGCAGCGCATCGAGGCGCTGGTGGCGCCCGCTGGCGACCGCTACCGCGTGCTCGGCTTCACAAGGGAGATGCCGCAGCTGCTTTGTCGCGCTGACCTTTTCGTGGGTAAACCGGGCGGGTTGACGGCCTCGGAGTGCATGGCCGCTGGGCTGCCCATGGTCCTGGTGAACCCTATCCCGGGGCAGGAGGTTCGCAACGGCGATTACCTGATGGAGCAGGGCGCGGCCGTGCGGTGCAACAATACCGCCACGATTGGCTGGAAGATCGATGAGTTGCTGCGCGAGCCGGGCCGCCTGCAGCGGATGCAGGCGGCGGCGCAAAGAATCGGGCGCCCTGACGCCGCGGCGGACGTGCTGAACGGCTTGCTCGACGGGCCGTTCCGTCCTCTGGTCGTGACCCGTGCGGCGCAGAAGTCGATCTTCGCCGGGAGTGAGCGGCGCGTCGTCGCGACTGACCTGACGGGACCGTCATCGCTGGTCCGGCTGGTCGACCAGGCCACGGGCAGTACGGTGGCTTTGCTGCGATCGGAGGAGCTGGGCGATCTGCAGAAACGGTATGCGGCTCCGGACGGGGGGCTGGTGCTGCGGCGCGACCTGACACCGGTGTCACTTCGGTGGGAAGCGCGGCGGTTGCTCCGCGCCATGCTCAGGGGCGACGACGTGCTTCCCGTGCGAGTCGAAGCGCTCTCGACAACTTCTCGCACCCTTCCCGGATGACCGGGACGCGACCCATATTGACCTCAGCCCGACTGACTGTCCAGGTCGTTTTCTTCGTAGGTCAAGCGCCCAGGGCGTCGTAACCGGCGGGCGTTTTCCCAGGTGCTGGGACTGTGTTGGGCAGCGAGCATGGCCCAGTCGCCGGTGCGGGGGGCCCAGTGGCGTGTCACCGGATCGCGCTGCAGCGTTGGACCGGCATCCAGTGCCACCTGGACGGTCGTCTCCGCTCCTGGCTGCAGTGTCACCTTTTTGAAGCCAAGCAGCTGGGCTACCGGCCGGCGAATGGAAACGTCGGCGGCATAGACCTGCACGACGGTCGATCCCTCACGATCACCGGTGTTCGTCACGAGTACTTCCGCGCTGCCGCCCGTGTTGTCGAACTTGTGGTTGAGGAGCCGGTGCTCGATCGTGGTATAGCCCAGGCCGAACCCGAAAGGGAATGCGGGCGCGTGCCCATCGCCGTCGAGCCGGCGTTGACCCCACCTGTCGTCGTAGATGACTGACTTCGCCGCGCTGTCGAAAGACGGTAGATGCGCAGCATCCGTCGGCAGCACAAACGGCAGCCGCCCGCCGGGCTCCACCGCTCCGGTAAGCACGCTGGCTAACGCGTGGCCGCCTTCCATCCCGCCGTACCAAGCGAGGAGGAGCGCCGGCACACGGTCCCGCCACGCCTCCGTCAGCATCGCGCTGCCGCCGATCAGCACGACGACGGTCCGGGAGTTGACTGCGGTGACCGCACGGATAAGGCTCACATCGGAGGGACGCAGGTCGAGCGAGTTGCGGTCGCCACCGCGGACGAACCGCGACGCCAAGTGTGCGAGGGCAATCAGCGGCCTGCGGAGTCGCCCAGAGCCAAATGCCCGGCCGAGTACGCCCACGTCCACACCGGCGGTGACGACCGACTCGCCCTCATCGTGCTGGTCCAAGCCGACGACGACGATGGCCGTCTCGGCAGCGGCCGCCGCCGCGGCTGCGGCGCGTACGTTTCTCCCGGACGCGGTCGTGATCCGCACCCGGGGAAGGGCCTCCCTAAGCCCCTTCAGCGGTGAGACCGTGGAGGGGGGGCGAACGCGTGAGGAGCCATGATCGCCAAGGTTCGCCCGTACCGCGAGTCGTCCGATCACCGCGAGGTGCCCGATGGTGGAAGTCAACGGTAGCAGCGGTGTCCCGCCGGTGATTTCGTTCTTCAGTAGCACGATCGACTCCGCGGCGACCTGGTGGGCCAGCACCCGATGCGCCGGGGACGCAATGATGGCGGCGCACGGTCCCGCGGCCTCGCGCGTCGCGGCATGCATCACGCTGGTACGCAGGATGCGGCGCGCTGACCGCAGCACCGTCGCGCGAGCGACGTCACCTCTGTGCAGGGCGGCCGGCAGATCGCGGGCGCGCAGCATCCGCAGCGGCATCTCCACGTCCATCCCCGCCTGCAGGCTGACGACCGCGTCGTGGGTACCGAATACCCAGTCGCTCGTCACGAACCCCGAGAAACCCCACTCGTCCCGCAACACATCTGTGAGCAGCGGACGATTGACGTCCATATACTCGCCCCGCACTCTGTTGTAAGCACTCATAACGGAATCGGCGCCCGCGTCTACGACGGTCTTGAAGTGCGGCAGGTACACCTCGTGGAGGGCGTGCTCGTCGACAGACACATCGACCTCGAAGCGCTCGTTCTCCATCGAGTTAAGCGCGAAGTGCTTCACACAAGCCATCACGTTCATACGTACGCCCCGGGTCAGGGCCGCCCCCATCCGGCCAGTAAGCACTGGATCCTCGCCGTAGCACTCCTGTGCCCGGCCCCACGCGGGGTGGCGAAGCAGGTTGACGCAGATGGACGCGGAGTAGTTTGCGCCCCGGGCCCTGGTCTCCAAACCGATAGCGTGGCCGACCCGCTCCTCCAGCAACGGATCCCAGGTCGCCGCCCGCGCAATCGTCACAGGGAAGGCGGTGGAAGTGCCGATCACGACGCCGCGGGGACCGTCGCTGAACCGGATGCCCGGGATGCCCAGCCGCGGGACCGCCCCGGCTACGAATGGCCGGCGGCCGAGCAGCACCGGGATGAGCGGTAGCAGCAGACTGGGGGAGTCGCCGTCAAGAAGACCGAGGACCTCCCGATCGGTCATCCTGTCGATGATCAGGTCGGCTGCCTCATCCGCATCGAGTTCGCCTGCCCGGACCGCCCGGACTGCCTCGCCATAAGCGCTACCCTCCACCGTCATCGTTTTCCTCGATGCGGGTCGTATGCGGGCGCTCCACCGCTTCTGCGCCTGCGCAGCCCGTCGTACTCCAGCCATCTCCATGCCCTAAATTATGTACCCTGTTCGCCCCAGTCCGGTGACGGCCAACCGGGGCGCGGCCACACCCCGCGCCGATCCCGAACCGGATGCCCGGAACTGGTCAACGCTTCCGCCACCAACCGCAGCTCTTCATTCGTCTCTGCTTGTCCCACCAATAACACACGCTGAGACTCCACGAGCTCCTCTCCGCCCGCGACCGGCACCGGAGCTGCCTCGGCAAAAACCCTCGGCGCTGACGACTTCACCGCTGCAAAGCGAGCCCATGACCTGGGTCAACTTCCGCGTCCATCAAACGGGGCGAATGACCAAATCAACCGCGTGCCCAAGCCCAGTGAGCTTGAGGCGAACTCCAATGACGTTGTCGAAGCCAGCCCCAGCATCCTCGTCATGCGCCGCGAGCTGCGCGGGATGGGTCGTCGTGAGTGCTGGCATCGTTGCGGGCTCGCGGGTAATATCGCTGATATCTTGCATCCCGAGGAGGCCACCATGGTCGACCCGAAATCGACTGTAACCGCGGTTCCGGAACATTTGCACACTGTCACGCCGCGGTTGATCGTCCACGACGGAGGTCGCGCTATCGAGTTCTATCGGGAGGCCTTCGGTGCCACGGAGATTGGTGAGCGGTTCACCGATCCCGACGGAGCCCTGATTCATGCCGAGATACGCATCGGCGATTCAGTGGTCATGATCAGCGACGAAACCGCGGACGGTGCCCCAGCACAGTCACCCCAGTCGCTGAACGGTGCAGCAACAGCAATCATGGCAACCTACTGGGCCGATGTCGACACAGTCTGGGAGCAAGCCATCACGGCAGGTGCCGAGGTCATCTATCCATTGGCCGACCACTTCTACGGCGAACGTGGCGGCCGCCTACGCGACCCATTCGGTCAGCAATGGATGCTCAGCCAACGTATCGAGAACGTGAAAACAGAAGAAGTGAACCGTCGCGCGGCGCAGTACTTCACCACGAACTGAAATCTCAGCTGGCGCGTTCCGCTGTCATGAAGTCAGCGGCGAAGTTCTTCATTTGCTGGAGACTGAGCTTTTTAGGCCGCCCGCAGACTAACCTTCACCGGACTGATGTGGCCTGGCAGACTTCAGACCCATCCACAGTCTCGACACGGAATAACTGCGCTTGATATTGGCCGTCGCAGGCCCCACTCGCTGGCCCTGACACGAGCTTGGTGGAGCTCAGAGGAGTGAGCGTCCTGGAAGCATTCGGATACATCCCATACCCACGAATCACGGCACTGTTCCACATCAAAGGAAATGCACCCTGGTTCAGCGAGTGTCAGTTCAATATGTCGTGGTAGGAAGTCCATAACAACCGCAAATTCGTCGTCATCTTGGCATATCAGCTGCCCAGTCAAATGATGTTGTCCACAAGAAGGATCCTGCCATGGGTAATCACGTAGCCGAAATAGTTGCGAATTTCCGGAAGCGGTCCCTCACTGGGCAAACAACCCTCTGACCTGCACCTTTGATCTGAATCGCAGAGCTATTTGGCGGTGAATTAGCGGCGATATCTGGCCGCGGGGACGACCCCTTGAAATCACTGACCTGTCGGCGATGCCGGTGAGGATCACTGCTGGCGGCGTGCCGATGCGCCGTCATTCGTCCGGAACGCTTCTGTAGGGAGCCGTCCTGGTATGCGGGCTTATAACTGGGCTTCTTCTAAGGATCTGCTCAGCAGGAATGTAGTGGGTCCCACCTCCTCTGGCACGACGAGGACGACCTGGGCTGGTTCGATGTCAATGATGGGGCGGTAGGCAATGTCCTTGCGGGGAAGGATCTCGGCTAGGCTCTCGGCAGTGATGCCGATGACGTCGCTGTTGGCAATGACTTCGAGCATTTCCTCAACGCTGTGGACCATGGGCCCATAGACCGTCGGTACCCCATCGGGGCGCGGATCAACCGCCCACCATCGCCGCCATTCATCGGAGACGTTGTCGGTGTCCACTTGGGTAACACCGGCCAGGTCGCCGATGTGCAGCGTCTCGCTGGCTGCAAGGTGATGGTGAACTGACATCACCGCGACCCGCTTTTCAGTAAGTACGGGGAACACCTGAATGCCCGTCTCAGTGAGTGGTGGGCGCGCGAAAGACGCATCCACTTTTCCCTGCAGCACTGCCGTAACCTGTTCACCCCAGCCCAATTGCACCAGCTCGACCTTGGTGCTGGGGGACAAGCGGTGCAGTGCCGTCAGGATGCCGCGGGTACGCGGGCCAGCCACGGTGCTATAGAAGCCGATGCGAATGCGTTCCGGGGTCTTACGCCCGTGCTCACGCACCCGTGCAATCATTTGGTCGTGCATCAGGAGCAGGTGGCGCGCAGCAGCCAGAAATTCCTCACCCGCAGGGGTGAGCCGGGCGCCGCGGTGGTCTCGTTCGACAAGACGCACGTCGAGAACGGCCTCGAGCCTGCTGATTTGTTGGGACAACGAGGGGGTGGCCACGTGCAACAGTGCGGCGGCACGCGTGTACGTGCCGGCTTCTGCCAAAGCGATGAAATAGCGAAGCACGCGCGGATGGACATCTGGTCGGAATTCCACTCAGTCAGGTCTCCTTAACGTCCGCGGGGTGTTAGTCAGATCCTAATGCCACTTGCAATCTGCGTCATAGACCACCCATCTAATGGAGGGCACAGTGGATGCAGGAGGCATCGTGCAACAGTCGGCCCGCCTCATTGTACGTAGGCACGGTCTGAAGAGCCGGTCGTCCCCCAAGTGAGTCGGACAGCAAGCGTCATGTCTCCCAAGCCCCACTTTGCGGCTGTGTCCGCCTATTGACAAAGGAGTCTGAAATGGTCGAAATTATCTCAACCGGTGAACTGCCGAAGAAGTTCTGTGTGGTGGGGGCCGGCCCGGGTGGTCTGATCGCCGCCCGTGCGCTGCGCAATCGAGGTGTCGAGGTCGACATCCTTGAGCGCTATTCCGAGATCGGCGGGATCTGGAACATTAACCAGCCCGGCTCTCCTATGTATGAGAGCTGCAACTTCATCTCCAGCAAGTCGTATGGCGGTTTTGTCGGTTACCCGATGCCGGCGCACTACCCCGATTACCCGCGCTGGGACCAAGTTCTTGAGTATGTGCGAGCGTTTGCTAGGAGCCACGGGCTCGAGCCGCTGGTGCAGTTCAATATTGAAGTGACGAGTGCCGAGCCAGTCCGTGACACCCGGGGGGAATTCTGGCGAGTGACTCTCTCCACCGGCGAGGTTCGGGAGTACCGCGGCGTAGTCTACGCAGGAGGCGCACAGTGGGAGCCCTACGTTCCGGGCATCGAGGGCTGGGACACCTTCACCGGGCGGGGGATCCATGCCACGGAATATCGCCGACCTCAGGAGTTCGACGGCCAGCGGGTTCTGATCGTCGGTGCCGGCAACAGCGGCGTAGACATCGCCGCCGACGCAGCCCAGCGGGCAAGCAAGGCCATATTGTCGACACGTCGCGGCTACTGGTTCTTCCCCAAGCAGATCTTCGGCGTGCCAAGCCCCGATCTATTGACCGGGTCAGCGCCCCTGCCGGAAATACCCGTGCTCGGAAATGTTCCGCCGGAGCGGGTCGGCGAACTGGTTCTGGCCTCTGTCGGCGATCTGACTCGGTATGGGTTGCCAGCACCAGATCACCAAGTCGCAGCGACGCACCCGATCATGAACAATCAGGTGCTCCACTACCTATCTCACGGAAAGCTCGAGTGGCGGCCGGACATCGAACGAATTGAGGGCTCCACCGTACTCTTCAAGGATGGGCGCCAGGATGACTTCGATGTCATCATCTTGGCCACCGGATACGACGTGAACATTCCCTGGTTACCGGAGGGCGCCATTCGCTACGAACAAGGCCATCCGGAATTCCACCTCGGCACCTTCGTCGACGGAGCGACCGGCCTCTACGGCATGGGCATGCTCCACCTGGCAGACAATGCGTACACGATTTTCGACCGACTGGCCCAGCTTATCGCCGCCGACGCCTTGGCCATCCTCACCGGCGAAAACGCCGAAAACATGCGCAAAATCAAGGAAGAATTTCGTCCGAACCTAAAAGCCGACTTCCCCTTTCTGAACGTTCGACGCAACGTTAACCAGCTTGACGTTGGGGCCCTGCGGGCAGCAATCGTGGAAATCGAGGAACGCTTCGGCATACCCATGCCTGACTACTTGGACGAATACTTCTACGCAGGACTTCGTCTCGATCGTGCGGGGGTTCAGGCATGAGCACGCAACGATTCAGCAACAGTGTCGCGTTCGTGACCGGCGCAGCTTCAGGAATCGGCCTGGCGATTGTCGAGCGGCTCCTGAACGAGGGAGCACGCGTGATCGGCATGGATCTAAATGCGGAAGGACTCAAGTCCATAGCAGAGGCCCTCGGTGAGTCCTTTCAACAATACGCAGGTGACGTCACAAGCGAGAACGACATTTCCGCTGCTATCGCTTCCGGCGTGGAACGCTTCGGGGAACTCACAACGGCATTCAATGTCGCAGGGGCGGCACGAATGGCACCCATTGTCGATCTTGAGCAGAACGACTGGAAATTTACCACCGACTTAGTGTTAAACGGAGTGTTCCTCAGTACGAAACATGCAGCCCGCTCCATGATTCGCGGAGGGCAGGGCGGCACGATCGTGAACCTCTCTTCGCTCAATGCCCATCTGCCTCTATTCGGCGGCAGCGCATATTCCTCCGCGAAGGCCGGCGTGGAAATGTTCAGCAAGAATGCAGCATTAGAACTGGGCCGGCACGACATCCGCGTCAACGCCGTGCTACCCGGCATGGTTGCCACGCCGATGACCCAGTTCATGCGGGACACTCCCGGCATTATGAAGGAATTCAACGATCACGTAGTCATCAAACGAGCCGCAGAACCGGCGGAAATAGCGGCCCCGGCCCTCTGGCTCGCCGCCGCGGACTCTTCGTACGTGACGGGTACCAGCCTGGTGGTAGATGGAGGATACGAAATCTGCGGATACCCCGATTTCAGCCGCCACATGGCAGCAAGCCGGGAAGGGAACATCTGACAAAAAGGAGCGCACTATCGGAGCATGAGGAGGATCGATACAGAAATTACGTTTACGACTGCCTGATGGTTGTCCCCGGATGATCGCTGGACGGAAGAATGGCCATCCGGAGACAACCACCATCGAACGGTTATGTTCACCGTGATCACTGGACCATCCCATGTCGCATAAACCTACAGCTATTCGTGATACTAAAGCTCAACACGTTCGAACACGACCATTGATCTAGTGTCCGTGCTGCGGACTGTCTTGATTAATTCGCTAACCAATCCGACGCGGCTGGTATGACCCATTCGCACATCGCCTACCTAGTCTTGCAAGTTGCCCCGTGAAGGCTTCTATGGGGCCAGGCGGGGTCGGACTGTCTGGAGATAGTGAAAAGAAGCGGGCATGTCATGGCCATCCATTGCACCATGGGTCACGCTACGCCTGCCGAATGGCGTGTGCTGCAACGCGGACGATGCGGCGCCGGTAAGTTCGCCGTCCATAGGGAAGACGCCCTTCTCAATGGCCGTGTTTAGTACCGTGTTTAGTGGCTCTTCAGAATCCAGAGTGTAGTTTTGGTCTGAACCCGCCGGATTCCAGCAGCGACCTGGCGACGTAGTTGGTGAGATTGCGGAAGCCGAGGGCAGAGCCGCGGAGGTGTTCCAGTCTTCCATTGATTGCTTCAGTTGGACCGTTTGAGGTGCCGGGCCGGTCGAAGTAGGCCAACACATCATCTACCCTGCGTTTGAGTGTTCCCCCAAGTTTCTTAAGTTCTTTCAGAGAGGCCGGGAGCTTGGTGCTGAGGGAATCAATGAGGGCTTGCATGAGCTTCTTCGCCTTGACCCGGTCTGGTTCCCGGTAGGCGGCGATCATGCGTTGATAGGCGCCCCAGGTCACTTCGACCTCTATATGTTTTTCCTGGGCAAAAAGCTCGTCGAGGCGTTTTTGTTGCTTCTCGTTCAGCAGTCCTTCGCCGGTATGCAGCGTGCGCCGGGCCTTGTAGAGAGGGTCCCCGACCCGCCCCCGGTGCCCACACGTGGCCTGCTGGATGCGGCGCCGACAGTCATCGAGAGCGTCCCCAGCAAGGCGGACAACATGGAAGGGGTCCATTACCGCAACAGCGTCTGGCAGTTCCTCGGCTGCGGCGCTTTTGAACCCGGAAAGCCGTCCATGGCCACGACTTCCACCGCGTCCCGCCACGCCTGCGGGCGTTCCTGCAGCCAGGTGGAAAATACCTGTTTGGAGCGGCCCTCGACCATATCCAGCAGCCGGGACGGGCCGGTCTTCTCGCGAACCGGGGTCAAGTCAATGATGACGGTGACGTACTTGTCTCCGTGCCGGGTGTGTCTCCAGACGTGCTCGTCAACACAGATGATCTTGACCCCGTCGAAGCGGGTGGGGTCATTGATCAGCACGCGTCGCCCTTCGGCCAGAACAGCCTTGTTCGCGGTATTCCAGGACACACCCAGGCCCTCGGCGACGCGGGCGACGGTGAGATGTTGGCAGACGATGCCCTCCAACGCCCACCGCAACCCGCGGCGGGAGAGCTTCGCCCGTGGTTCGGCAGCTTTTGTGGTGTCTTGCCGCCACACGTGCCCGCACCCGGTGCACTTATAGCGGCGGATCCGCACCAGCAGCGTGGTGGGCCGCCAACCGAAGGGCTCATGGCCGAGTTCACGGGTTACTGTGTCTCGCGGGATGCCTTGGCAGCCGCACTTGCGGCACCATTCATCCGTGGCCACCACGCGGCAAGCAAGCACGGCACGATCAGGGGCAAGGAACTGCCCTGTCGCTTCCAAGCCAAGCCCATGAAGGCCGCAAAAAGTAGTCAGGTCAGGGCATGGGAAGGTAGCGTTGAACACGAGGGCCTTGCTGTAGAAAACGAGATCTTAGACAATCTGATTCTCTACCAAGGCCCTCACCTATGCCGAACCGACGGCTGGCCCTCGGAAATCTCACATGGAAACCCGACTACACTCTGGATTCTGAAGAGCCCCTTAACTCCGGGTTGCTGCCCTGGGGCATGGCGACGCGGTTCGTTGGGCGGCTGGTGGAGGAATAACTGGCGAATGACGTGAGGTGGGGCCAACGCTTCCGCGGAGGTTCTGCCTGCAGTTTGCGAACAGAATTCCGGCTCACTCAAGGTTCTCAGTGCCGCGAGTATGGAGATCGGAGGGCCAATTTGCGGCCGCTGCAACCCGAAGGTTTTCAGACTTGTGGAAACCGCGGAATCTAGAGGTTTCCACGGCCTCCTGTCGATAGACTTGACTGGAAATTGAACCTTTTTTTGGCCACAATCAGGTCAAGAACGTGACCAACTTTTCTTTCACTAACGTGAGTAAAACGTGATTTGGCCCCTCAACGCACCTAGCTGAAACTGTAAAACCGCAGGTCACGACTATATTTGGTGCCCGGGGCCGGACTCGAACCGGCGGCCAAGAGAACCTCAGGACTTTCATGTCAACCGTACCCATTCAACGCCAAAAACTGCTATTTTCCGGGGGCCGAGTGCGGGACAGCGGGGCTTCTTTGGCATGTCAAGGATTGCTATGGGTTTTGGTTGAAAAATGTGAGTAAAACGTGACGTGGATCGACCACATACTGCCGAACAGTCTCTCGGGCGGCCGCTGGCGGGTGCCTCGACACGGTGGATGACACGTCATTCGCTGCCATGAAAGGACCATCGTGCGTCACCAAATCCCGTTGGCCTGGACGCTGTTTCGTTTCGGCCGACTTGGCTGCCGGTATCGGCCGTGGTGCATATCTCTTAGTACTTTTTGTTGGGGTAAATGGGCGTGAACATCCTCAAATGAAGCGACCGTTCGCCTCTGATTTTCTGTTTCTGTGGGTCTGAACTTGGACCATTTTCGGGCTCTCCTGACGTAAGTGTGGGTCAGGGTTTGTGTGTTATAGGGCATGGGTAACCCGGTAGATTTGGGAGTTCTC
>NZ_QJVD01000052.1 GCF_003219815.1 Arthrobacter livingstonensis | reverse complement strand
ACGGTTGGCCGACCCGGCCTGACAGGGCCAAAAGTCACCAACCGTCATGGCTGGCATACTTGAGCCGTCCGCACCACTCCGATGGCATCGGTTTTGTGGAGACTTTTAACCGTGGCCGGAGGCGTGATGGAAGTAGCCGTATTCGGGGCGACAGGTGCGACAGGCTTGGAGGCATGCCGCCTTTCTGTGGCGGCCGGGCACACGGTCCGCGCCGTGAGGCGTCAGGGCAATGAGCTGTCGCTTGCCGCCTCCGATTCCTTACGCGCCGTTCACGCAGACGTGGTGACCGGCGACGGGGTTGCGGAAGCAGTCGCTGGCGCGGACGCGGTGCTCTCAGTGCTCGGTGCGCCGTCGTACACGCGGCACCCGATCACTGTGTACTCGACAGGCACCCACGCGATCATCAACGCCCTGCGCGAGGCGGGCCACGGGAAGCGGTTTGTCGTGGTCAGTTCGGGACTGACTTATCCACCGCCTGCCGGTTGCGGGTTCATTGCCGCCCGAATTGTATTATCGTTCCTCCTCAACGTGCTCGGCAAGACCTTGTACGCGGACATGCGTCGCCTGGAGGAACTGGTGCGATCAAGCGATGACATCGCCTGGACGATCATGCGGCCCGGGCACCTCTTCAATACGGAGTCCGTATCCCAGTGCCGGCTAAACCTGAACGATCCAACGCAGCGGTACACCTCCCGGGTCGACCTCGCCGCCGCCATGGTCGGGGAGATCGACACCACCGAGCACGTCCGTCAAGCAGTCTCGCGGACTACCACGCGCCGATGACGCCACAGCCGACGCCCGCCGCTGCACTGTTCAGGGCGCTACTGAGTCTGCGGATCGAGTTCGAGATACTCACCGAGAAGATCGCTAAAGCATTCCGCCTGAACCCAGGCGCCCTCGGCATCCTCGACGTGTAGGACTCACAAGGTCCCAGCACGCCCAAGGAACTCGTCGACACCACAGGAATCGAACCTGCACCCCCGCCGATTCACGTTCGACACACTTCTGCATGACGGCCCCAGCCGTCCAGGAGCTTGATGACTGTTTCGTCGCCGTCAATCAAGCACTGCAGGCCCGAATGCAAAGACTGACCGATGAGACGCAACTTACCATTGCCGGTTTCCTCGACGACGTCGGCAAGATTGCACGCGAGTACCGCGATGACACCACTACGTCCGAATAGGCGGGAATAGAGCCCCGCACGAACTCACCACCATCACCAAGTCCGTCAACTCGCAACCCGGATCCTCCGCCGCTATGGCGACCTGCAATCTCATAGCGTCCAAGGTGGAGACCGATGATGGATCGGATCCGGTCCACTTAGAATTCGACGATCTTGGCAAGGATGCTGAAGATCCCGCCGACTGCCATCGCCATGGAACCATTTAGGCGTAGCTTTCCGAGCCCCTTTTTCGGTGCGGGGCCGTAGCGCTAACACCGAATCATGGGGGTTCCTGGGTCTAGGATGCTGATAGATACCTTTGAAAGGGAAAACTAATGACCAGTGGCAGCCCGTTCGTGATAGTGGTTGGTTTTGATGGCTCCGAGCATTCCCAGGCAGCACTGAATTGGGCAGGGGATGAGGCCCGCCAGCGCAACGGCCGGTTTCATCTGGTCACGGCATGGAGCAATGCTCCTTTGTCGTGGTATCCGGCCGTGATGGAAACGGCGATGGGTGGCATCGCCGTGCCCGAAGATTCCCCGCGACAAATAGCGGAGAGGCTCATGGCCGAGGCGCTGAAATCGGGTGCCGCCAAGGGGGTTGTCATCACGGGGGAAGTGGTTGAAAATCATTCGCCGGCGGCTGCGATCCTTGCCGCTGCCCAGGACGCGGATCTCATCGTCGTCGGTTCCCGAGGGCATGGCGGATTTTCTGGTCTCAATCTCGGCTCGGTCTCCAGCCAGATCGTCCACCATGCGCTTTGTTCCGTCCTGGTTACACGGTCCAAGTCTTCCTGAGCCAACAAGCCACTTCTCCGGAAGTTGTCTTCTGATAGTCGTCCAGCAAGATTCTGGAAATGGCTACGCTCGAGTCACCGGCGACGGCCGTTGCCGGTGGTCCCGAAGTTCATGGGCGGGGTCGCCGGTGGGCCGGAGCCCGACCACGCGGCTGGGTCGGTGCCCCGCCGGTGGGTTCTGGAGTCGCAGTGGTGGGCCGTATGACCGGATGCGTGCAGGTCACGGTGAAAGGGGTTCCGTCGTGCAGCAGCCGCAGGGGTCCGCCGTCGAGTAGGCGGTAGCTCGTCGTACCCGGGGTGATCTCCACTCTCAGCCGCCGCCCACGCACGCTAAGGGTGATGGCCAGTCGGGTGATGCCGGCGGGGAGTCGGGGAGCGAAGGCGAGGGTCCCGTCGTGGTCACGCAGACCGGCCAGCCCGGGGACGAGCGCGATCCAGGTCCCGGCCAGCGACGCTGCGTGCAGGCCGTCGCGGGTGTTGTGTTCGAGGTCCTCCAGGTCCATCAGGGCGGCTTCTGTCAGGTAGTCATAGGCCAGTTCGAGGTGGAAGGTCTCGGCTGCCAACACGGCCTGGGTGCAAGCCGACAGGGAGGAATCGCGCACAGTGAGGGCTTCGTAGTAGGAGAAGTTACGGGCTTTCTGCGCGGGGGTGAACGCCTCACCGCGCAGGTGCATCGCCAGCACCAAACCAGCCTGTTTGACGACTTGTTTGCGGTAAAGGTCAAAATAGGGCACGTGCAATAGCAGTGGGTACTGCTCCTCGGTTGTGGCGGCGAAGTCCCAGATGGCGTGGCTGGTGAATCCTTCGGACTGGGGATGGACCCCCAGCTCGTGGTCCTAGCAGGTGGCCATGGACCGCACCGCGGCACGCCATGCCGCGATTTTCTCCGCGTCGATGCCAAGGAGGCGCGCCCGGTCGGGATGCCGCTTGGCTGCGTCGGCTGCGCAGGGGAGATTGTGCTGCGCCATGAGGTTGGTGTAGACGTTATTGTCGGCCACTGCCGAATACTCGTCCGGGCCGGTAATCCCGTCGATACGGAAGCCGCAGTGTGTCGTAGTGCCCCCAGCGAGGACCACAGCCGCGCTGTCTGTACCAGCAGCTCCAGCCCAATATCGCGCTCGAATGTCGCATCGCCGGTGAGGTGGAGGTAGCGGACCACTGCGTCGGCGATGTCGGCACCGATGTGGAAGGCCGCTGTCCCGGCCGGCCAGTACCCGGAACATTCATGTCCGGCGATCGTGCGCCACGGGAACACCGCCCCAGCCAACCCTAGCTGGACCGCCCGCTCACATGCCTGGGGCAGGATCGAATGCCGCCACCGCAGCGCATCGCGCGGCCTGTGGTGTGGTGTAGGTGAGCATCTGCAGTACGAAGGCTCGGTGTCCCAGAATGCGTGCCCGTCGTAGCCGGGGCCGGTCAGGCCCTTGCCGGGGATCGCCCCGCCCCTCGGCCCTCGCGCCAGCCTGCAACAGGTGAAATAACGCGAACCGTACCGCTTGCTGGACGCGGACGTCACCGTCGAGTTCAACGTCGGCGCGGGCCCATAATTCATCCAGATAGGCGCGCTGCCCGACCACCAAACCGTCCCATCCGCTCTGCCTGGCGGCGGTGAGGGCCGCGGCGACCTGATCGGCGGCTGCCGGTTGCGAGCGGACCGCTGACCAGCCGTAGGCGACGAGCTTGATGAGCCGCAGCCGCTGTCCTGGCTGCAGGGTCGCTGTGAACGTCACCCGTGCCTGATCGGGGGTGCTCTCTGCCAGAACCTGTACCGAACTTGGACCCCCGTTCATCGGTTCCTGGTCCTCCGGGGCTGGGCCGTGGATGTCGTGCGCCTTTCCCGCACCCACCCGCAGTCCGCTGAGCGCAGTGTGATGCAGCAGTGATCCATCCGTGCCCTCGCAGGCGTGCTGCTCAGCCACCAGCGGTGCCAGCAGCCAGGCGGCCTCCCGCGGGTCCCCTCCGTTAGGTGGCAATGCCTCGTTGGCGACCAACTCGGACTGCCGAACGATTCGCACCTCGTGGTCGAGGGCTTCGACTTCGTAGTGGATCGCGGCCACCGCCCGTTGCACTAGCGAGACCAGTCGCTGCGAGTGAACCCGGACACCATGTCCTCCTTGAGACACCCACCGCACCTCACGTGTTAGCAGTCCGGACCGGAAATCCAGGACCCGTTCGTGGGCAAGCAGTTGTCCGTAGCGGATGTCGAAGGGCTGATCATCGACGAGCAGGCGGATCAGCTTGCCGTTGGTGACGTTGATGACGGTTTGCCCGGCTTCAGGGTAGCCGTAGCCGGCCTCGGCCTAGGGCATGGGCCGTGACCCATACACCCCCGTTCAGGTATGAGCCGGGCAGCCCGTGCGGTTCGCCTTCGTCCAGGTTCCCGCGCCAGCCGAGATGCCCGTTGGAAAACGCGAACAGCGACTCGCTCTGTGCCAGCACGTCGCGGTCAAGACTGGTCTCACACAGGCACCATGGCTCGCCCGCATAGGCCGGGTGGCTAATCATCTCCGCTCCAACAGTTCTGCCGGGTCGGTCACGACAATGTCGGCGCCCGCAGCGCGCAACGCGGGGGACTGTCCGACCCGGTCCACACCCACTACGTACCCGAACCTGCCGGCTCGCCCGGCCTGCACACCGGCGATGGCATCCTCGAACACCGCCGCCGGCCCGGGCGCGACGCCCAGCGCCCGGGCAGCGGCCAGATAGCTATCCGGTTCGGGTTTGCCCGCCATCCCCTCGGCCCGCAGGCTCAGACCATCGATGTGGATCTCAAACATTTCAGCGATGCCGGCGGCGGCGAGTATCTGGGCGCAGTTGGCGCTGGACGACACCACCGCGGTGCGCAGCCCGACCATACGTACCGCACGCACGTAACGCACCGACCCCGCATACGCCTGCACACCGTCGTGGCGGATCCGGCGGAGCGGAATCTCGTTCTTGGTCTCACCCAGGGCAGTGATCGTCTCTGCTCCGGACAGGTCATCCGGGCCGCCGACGGGCAGCTCGATCCCCCCGCGAGGCCAGAAAGGAGGCGGTCCCATCGGCCGGGACTTGCCATCGACATAAGTGTCATAGTCCGTGGCCGGGTCAAAGGCCACGAAGGGCGTCCCGAGCCGCTGTGCCCTGGATTTCAGGTAGCTGTCAAACATCTCCTGCCATGCCGCGGCGTGAACCGTTGCCGTCGCGGTCAGCACACCATCCAGATCGAACAGGCACACAATCGTCGCCACCGGCAAGCCCACTAACGCTGCCGCCACCGGACTCTCCACGGCCGGTGTCATGCCTTTCCGGCGTCCGGTAGGTCCGTCGTTGCGCCGACCGCCACGGCCGCGCCGGCGGGCAAAAGGGACTGCTGCGGGCTCAACTGGTTCTTCCATGTCTCGAACAACGCATGTCGACCCGTCATGTCAATCCACCAGTCTTGGGCAGGGTGGCTCGATCGTGTTCGGTACACCAGGTGCAGCGGCGGCGGTGGTCGGTGCCGGGACGGTCATGGTGGTTGTTCTTGATTTCCTGCCCGTAGGGGCAACCGGTGTTGTCGTGGAAAACGGGGTCGCCGGGGTCGGTGTCGGTGTAAAAAGCGGCCGTTGTCGGCGGCGTCGTTGTCTGGGATGGGCCGTGGATGGCGTCCTGATTGGGTGACGGCACGTCCTCGGTCAGATTCCCGTCGTCTGGACTGGTGGTCTTCTTGGTGCGGTCGAAGATGCGGTAGGCGAGAAGTTTGATGCGGTCGCTGGCCAGGGCCCAGATGATGGCGTAGCCCCACACGAACGCGGCCCAGCCCCAGCCCAGCGGGGTCATGAACAGCCCATAGACGGCGATGAGGGTCGCCACGGCCTGGGTGCCAAGAACCGCCATCCAGAGGATGCGCGCCGGGCGGATGGACCAGAACGGGCCGCGGGTGCGGGTGAGGAAGATGGTGAGGTGCCCGGCGACCGAGAGCATCAGGTACATCATGGTTTGCAGTTGGGGGCGGTCCAGGTCAAATACCTTGTCGCCGAGGTAGAACAGCCCGAACGCGGCGATCGGCCCGACGACACCCAGCACGGTGGCGATACCCAACACCAGACGCATGTTCCAGGCTTCGGGCTTCATCTTGTAGTGGACGGTGTCGTACGCGATGGACAGAATGGCGCCGTCGTTGAGCAGGGCCAGCATCACGATCATGATCGCGGTGACGGGGAAGAAGTTAAAGACGAGGATTGACCCGGTGACGAAGAGCAGCACCCGCAGTGTTTCGGCAATGCGGTACATGGCGTAGGAGTTCATCCGCTGAAAGATCTTGCGGCTTTCCTTGATCGCGTCAATGATCACCGCCAGCCCGGGAGTGAGCAGGACGATCGCGGCGGCGGCGCGGGCGGCGTCGGTGGCGCCGGATACGGCGATCCCGCAGTCTGCCTTCTTCAGGGCCGGGGCGTCGTTGACGCCGTCGCCGGTCATGCCGACGATGTGACCGCGCTGCTGGAGGACGTCGATGATGTGGTACTTGTGCTCGGGGAAGACTTGGGCGAACCCGTCGGCGGTCTCGATGGACCGCACTGCCTCCGGGGCCTCCTGCTTCTTCACGTCGCCTAGGCCGGCGGCGTCGAGGATGTTGGTGCCGAGCCCGACTTTGGCCGCGGTCTCTTTGGCGATCGCGATCGCGTCCCCGGTAACCATCTTCACACTCACGCCCATCGTCCGGGCGGTGGCGATCGTGGTCTTGGCGTCCTGCCGGGGCGGGTCGAAGAGCGGGAGCACGCCCAGGAACGTCCATTGGTCCCGGTCGTCGGCGCGGGCGACGCCCAGCGACCTGTAGCCGCGGGCGGCGAAGTCGTTGACGGCGGCCTCGACGGCCGGTGTGGTGATTGCACTGTCGCTTGCGAGAGCGAGGATGACCTGCGGGGCGCCCTTGCTGACTTTGAACGTCGTCCCGTCGGTGCTGGTGACGGTTGCCTCGGTGCGTTTATCGACGGGGTTGAAGGGCTCGAAGTGGTTGATCGTGTAGGGCTGTAAGGCGTTTTTGTTGGAAAGGCCGCCGAGCACGGCGAGGTCGATGGGGTCATCGTTGTCGGCGCGGGAAGCTAGTGCCCCGGCCAGGACGACGTCGGCGGCCGTGACCGTGTCGATGCAGAACGGATCGCCCAAGGTGAGCGAGTTCTGGGTCAACGTGCCGGTTTTGTCCGCGCACAGCACGTCCACTCCGGCGAGTTCCTCGATCGCGACCAGCCGGCTGACGACGGCCTGCTTCGTGGCCAGCAGCCGGGCACCGACCGCCATGGTCACCGACAGCACCGTGGGCATGGCGACCGGGATCGCCGCGACGGTCAGCACCAGAGCGAACTGCAGGGTGGTCAGGACTGCGTCGCCGCGCAACAGTGAGACGAGCACGATCACCGCGACGAATACTGCCGCGAGGACAATGAGGTAGTTGCCGATTTTCAGGACGGCTTTTTGGAAGTGGCTGACGGTGTGGGCGTCGGCGACCAGTTCGGCAGTCTTGCCGAAGTAGGTGTGGGTGCCGGTGGCGTAGACCAGTGCGCCGATCTCGCCGCGTCGGATGATCGAGCCCGAGTACACCTGATCCCCAGGTTTACAGCTCGCGGGCAGGGATTCTCCGGTGAGGGCGGATTGGTCGACCTCGATCTCGTCGCCGTCCAGTAGGCGGGCGTCGGCGGGGACGATGTCACCGAGGCGCAGACGGATCACGTCCCCGGGCACCAGTTCTCGTGCGGCCGGGGTGCCCCATTCGCCGTCACGTCGCACGCGGGCGGTCATGGCGAGTTTGGCTTTCAGCGCATCGATGGCGTTGCCGGCTTGGCGCTCCTCGGTGTAGCCGACGACGGCGTTGGCCAGCAGCAGCACCAAGATGATGAAGAAATCGGGCCAGTGCCCGACCGCGCCGGAGAGGATCACCGCGACCTCAATCATCCACGGGATCGGTCCCCAGAAGTAGGACAGGAACTTCAGCAGCGGGTTGGTCTTGTGCTCGGCGATCTCGTTCGGCCCGTACGTGACCAGCCGTTTCGCCGCTTCGGCCTCGCTCAGCCCTTCCGGTGAGGTGTCGAGCTGCTTCTGGACCTCCGCCATGGGCAGCGATTTCAAGTCCTGCTTCGGGTCAGGGACAGACGTCGCCGAGCCGTCCGGCGTCGACCTGGTGCTGTCAGTACTCATGGTGGTCATCCGCCTGCCCAAAATGGGTGCCGGTGCCCCTGCGGGCATCCCGATTGGCCGCAACCCGTTGCTGGAGGGCCTGCTGTGCTCGTGTCGCATGCGCGTCCTGGCCGCCCCAGATCGTCAAGGCTGGCTGCTGGATCGCGCGGCCGAAGGAGAACGCCACCGGCCACGGCAGCGGTGGATCTGTGCGACTGTTGATGGCGGTCAGCCGGGTTGTGGCGAGGTCTCCGGACTGGCCGCCGGAGAGAAACGCGATCCCGGCGACCGCGGCGGGCACGGCACGTCTCAGGCACGTCCGAGTGGCATCGGCCACGACCTGTATGGGGTCCTGGACGGGACAGTCAAGACCTGGAAGGATCATGTTGGGTTTCAGGAGCATGCCTTCGAGCACGACTGCCTGCTCTGCGAGCTGATTGAAGACCACGTGAAGCACCTCTTCAGTGACCTGGCCACACCGGGCGAGTGTGTGCTCGCCGGTCATCAGCACTTCCGGTTCAACGATCGGCACCAGGCCGGCTTCCTGGCACAGCGCGGCGTAGCGCGCCAGCGCGTGCGCGTTGGCCAGTACGGAGGCCCTGCTGGGGGTGGAGGCTCCGATGGTGACCACGGCCCGCCATTTCGCGAAGCTGGCGCCCATCTGGCGGTACTCGTCCAGACGTGCGCGCAATCCGTCAAGGCCTTCGGTGACTTTCTCTCCGGGATGGCCTGCCATCGGTGTTGCGCCGAGGTCGACCTTGATGCCTGTGGAGATCCCGGCATTGTGCAGGACGTCCGGGAACGGCACTCCGTCGGCGGTGTGTTGTCGGATGGTCTCGTCGCAGACGATGACGCCGCTGATGCTGTCTCCGAGGCCGGGGGTGGTGATGATTAGTTCCCGGTATGCGCGGCGGGCCTGCACCGTCTGGGGTATTCCGAGCCGGGCGAAGCGCCGGTTGCAGGTGGGGATCGATTCGTCGATCGCCAGCAGGCCTTTGGAGTCGGCAAGCAACGCCCGCGCCGCCTCCACCACTGCGGAGTCGATTACAGCAGTGTCGACAGGCCCGGCGCCAGCGGGCAGGATAACGGCCCCCGGCGTGATGGTCGGTGGGGTGGTGGTCATTGCCATGGGGTCCACACCCAGTCGCGGATCTCGGGCAGGTCCTGGCCGTGTTGGTTGATGTAGAGGTTGTGTTCGATGAGCTTGTCGGCCATGCTCTGTTTGAGGTAGTCCCCGGTGGCGCCGAGTTGCGGGAGCCGGTCGATGACGTCCTGGACGAGGTGAAAACGGTCGAGCCGGTTTTGCACGCGCATGTCGAAAGCGGTGGTGATGGTGCCTTCCTCAATGTAGCCGCGCACGTGCAGGTTGCGGTTGGTCCGCCGGTAGGTCAGGCGGTGGATCAGGGTCGGGTATCCGTGGAACGCGAACACGATGTGCTTGTCGCGGGTGAACAACGTGTCGTAGTCCGAATCGGAGAGGCCATGCGGGTGCTCGCTCGCGGATTGCAACTTCATCAAGTCCACGACGTTGACGACCCGGACCTTTAGCTCGGGCAGGTTTTCCCGCAGGATCATGGCCGCGGCCAGCACCTCCAGGGTGGGGGTGTCCCCACAGCAGGCCAGGACGACGTCGGGCTCGGCGCCGCGGTCATTGCCCGCCCACTCCCAGATCCCGATACCCTTCGTGCAGTGGATCTCCGCCTCGGCCATGGGAAGCCACTGCGGCATGGCACGCTTGCCGGCGACGATGACGTTGACGTAGTGGCGGCTTCGCAGGCAGTGGTCGGCGACACTGAGCAGGCAGTTCGCATCCGGCGGGAGATAGACCCGGACAATGTCGGCCTTCTTATTCACCACGTGATCAAGGAAGCCGGGATCTTGGTGGGTGAAACCATTGTGATCCTGCTGCCAGACGTGGGAGGCCAGCAGGTAGTTCAGCGAGGAAATATCGCGTCGCCAGGGCAGGGCCTTGGTGATCTTGAGCCATTTGGCGTGCTGATTGAACATCGAGTCGACGATGTGGATGAACGCCTCGTAGCAGTTGAACAGGCCATGGCGGCCGGTGAGCAGATAGCCTTCCAACCATCCCTGGGACTGGTGCTCGGAGAGCATCGAGTCCAGCACCAAACCGGACGGGGCCAAGAATTCATCGTTTTCAACAGTCCGGCCTTCCCACTGGCGGTCGGTGACCTCGAACACTGCGCCAAGCTTGTTTGAAAGCGTTTCGTCCGGGCCGAAGAGGCGGAAGTTACGGCGTTCTTCATTCAGCTTGATGACATCGCGCAGAAACTCCCCCAACACGGCAGTGTCCTCTACCTCCACGGCGCCGGGGGCGGTCACGGCAACCGCGTGGGTCCGGAAATCGGGCATCTGCAGGTCCCGCAGGACCAGTCCGCCATTGGTGTGGGGATTGGAGCCCATCCGCCGTTCCCCCGTCGGGGCAAGCGCGGCCAACTCCGGCAGCAGGCGTCCGTCGGCATCGAAGAGTTCCTCCGGTTTGTAGCTGCGCATCCAATGCTCGAGCTGTTCGACGTGCCCGGGATGGGCCTCGTCCACCAGCAACGGAACCTGATGGGCCCGGAATGTACCCTCGATTTGCAGCCCGTCCACCACTTTCGGGCCCGTCCACCCCTTCGGCGAACGCAGCACGATCATCGGCCACCTGGGCCTTTGCGTACAGCCATCAACGCGCGCATCGGACTGGATGGCTCGGACGTCCTCAATGGACTCGTCCAGCACGGAGGCCATTAGTTGGTGCATTGTCTCTGGATCATCACCCTCGACATAGCGCGGGTCCCACCCGCAGCCACGCAGAAACGAATCCAGTTCCTCAGGCTCGATCCTGGCCAACACCGTGGGGTTGCTGATCTTGTATCCGTTCAGGTGCAGAATCGGCAGGACCGCCCCGTCGCTGACTGGGTTAAGAAACTTTGTGGAATGCCACGCCGTGGCCAGCGGGCCGGTCTCGGCCTCGCCATCGCCAATCACGCAGGCGACGACCAGCCCCGGGTTGTCAAACACCGCGCCGAACGCGTGGCTGAGTGAATAACCGAGCTCTCCGCCCTCGTGGATCGAGCCCGGGGTGGTGGGGGCCACATGGCTGGAAATGCCCCCCGGGAACGAAAACTGCATGAACAGCTTCTTCAAACCCGCCTCGTCCTGGCTCACGTCCGGGTAGATCTCCGAATAGCTGCCCTCAAGATACGTGTTGGCCACCAGCGCCGGCCCGCCATGCCCGGGCCCTGCGATATAGAACATGTCCAGGTCGTACTTCACGATCGCCCGGTTCAGGTGGACGTAGATGAAGTTCTGGCCCGGTGTCGTCCCCCAATGACCGACGACCAACGGCTTCACGTCCGTGAACTCCAGGGAACGCTTGAGCAGCGGATTGGCGTAGAGATAGATCTGCCCGACCGACAGATAGTTCGCCGCACGCCAGTAGGCATCCATTCGGGACAGTAGTTCAGGATCCAAGGTTGAGGTGTGCGCGGTGCCCTTCTCATTTCCGGCCAAGGCAGGTACCGGAATCGCCGGTTCGGAGGACGTGGTCTGTTCAGTCATGATGTTGCTCCTTTAACTATGGGTGACCCGGGTGGGGCCGTTGCCGCCGAGGCGCCTGATGTGGTGGCGGCCCCTTTGGGCCGGATGTTGCGGCCGGTGATCGTGGTGCCGGTGTTTCCGTCCAGGACGTCGGCTGCGTCAGTCAGGGCGCCGATCGCGGCTGGATGCCCCGTGGCGGCGGTGAACCACGCAGCCGCAGCCACCTTCGGACCCATCGACCCCGCCGGAAGCTGCAGTTCGGTCAGTTCGTCGACGCTGATCCGATCAATGGCGTGCGCGTCCGGGGTGCCGAAGTCGCGCATGACTGCCGTGACATCGGTGAGCAGGAGCAGCCTGTCCGCACCCACATCGAGTGCGATGCGCGCGGAGGTATAGTCCTTGTCGACCACAGCCTCAACGCCTCGCAGCTGGCCTGCGGGATTCCGGATGACGGGCGATCCGCCTCCGCCGCCGCACACGACCAGTGCGCCGACGTGAAGCAGGTGCAAGATGCTGTCCTGTTCGACGATTCCCAGTGGCCGCGGGGAGGCCACGACCCGACGCCAGGACGAGCCGTCGGCGCGGACCTGCCAACCATGGCGCGCGGCCAGGTCCTCCGCCTCGCTTCGGGTGTAGGTCCGCCCGATGAATTTCGAGGGTGAAGCGAACCCCGGGTCGGTTTCGTCGACGAGCGTCTGGGTGATCACCGCGACCACCGGACCGGTGACACCGGCATTGCGCAACTCCTGGGTAAGCCAGTAACCGATCATCCCTTGCGTTTGGGCTCCGAGGGCGTCCAACGGATACGCCTCAGTCAGTGTCCGGTCGGCTTCGCTCTCCATGGCCAACAGTCCGATCTGGGGGCCATTGCCGTGGCACACGATCAGTTGGTGCTCGCGGGCGAGAGGCGCCAGGGCAGCCGCGGCATCGCGGATATGACGGCGTTCAACGTGGGCGTCGGGCCGGTCCTTTCGTTCAAGCAGGGCGTTGCCGCCCAGTGCGACGATGATGCGCACTTATCGGTCCCCTTGGGTCATGGAAGCGAGGGAACTGAG
>NZ_QJVD01000051.1 GCF_003219815.1 Arthrobacter livingstonensis | reverse complement strand
CATCCATCTCAGCAGGGCCACGAGCTCCTACTTTGCTACGACACGAACCCCGGTTTCACCACGAACCGTGAAGAGCCCAAAAAGGCGAATTAGTGGAAAGAGCCAGCAGGATAGGGAGCCAACGGCGTACGCCATTAAGTGCCGCCACCCCGGCGGCACGGTCAGGGACCCCCACGTGAACGTGCAGGCCGTTGATTTGATGATCGTTAGTCAGAGCCCGGACGTTCCCTGCAACTTCCTCGTACCGCTCCCCAGGTGTCAGCGCTGGCATTGCCCCGACATCATAAGGAGTTCCGACGCCCGCGGCCACCACGCCCCGCTCCCTCGCCACAGCTGCGAGGGCACGACGAAAGTCCAGCAATCCCCCAGCAGCGGCTGAAATCTCGGTATAGACCGGGGAGGCAAACTCAAGTTGTGACTGGAAGAACTCCTGATGTACCACCCCAGCACCGAAACCCCGGACGGCGAGACGATCACGGCAGCCAGTCGCGATATTGACGGGGCGGAGCCGGGACGCATCAAGAAAGACAAACTCTTCTTCAATACCAAAACTGAGCATGTACCCCTCCGCATCGTTTCTCCCATTTCTATTTCTAAGCTGCGCGGGCCTCCGCCCTCGATCCACCCCAGTATCCAGAACGGCTGGCAGCCCAATCCCCAGATTCTCAGGTTCTTCAAGGAAAACATGTGTCTAAACAGACCCCCCCAGTCGCCTATGAGAAAGCCGCGAAGCCTCCTGCTGGGGTCCCCAGCAGAACAGCAACGGCCTGGGACTTGTTTAGTCTTGAGTGCGCCACGAATCTGTATTCCTATGCTCCGGCCGCGTCGTCATCAGACTCGGAGGAGAAAGACTCACGATCTCCGCTGACGGGTTCGGTGTTGTCGTCGTTAAGCGGCGTATCCGTGGACGGCGCCTCCCAAGGAACCTCCTTTGAATCATCAACCGGGCTTGCCTGCGGTTCTGCCGTGGTCAATTCCTCTTGGGACAGTTCATCCGTGCCTCCCGGCTGGACGGTACCGGGCGGAATTTCCTCCTCCGGTGTGGGCGATCCGTACACTTGGCCTGCCCTTTCCCTTGCCGCTGCCCGGGGAGGGACACTGTTGGACTCGTCACCGGTGTTGGGCTGGTTGCTGCTCATGCCGTTCTCCTTACAGGATTTGTTCTTTAGTTCGGATGTCTCGACTGCAGGGCTAACTTGCTGGCCCTGACGGCAGGGCGCCGCCCTCATCGCTCCAGTCTTGACGGATGTCGGTGTTCAGCGCCGGGTCGGAATCGACGTCGGGCAAAGGGGCGTTCTCTGAGCCGCCGGCCGCGACGTGGGTCCCTACCGCAGCGTCCGAGGAATTACCGGAAATTTTCTGGACAACTTTTGCGCCTAAGTCTTCGGCCTCACTCTTAATAGAGTTGTCCAGCATGTTGATGGTCGCCTGCAATGGTTCGGACTTCCACAGCGACCGGGCATTGTTCTTGAGGCTTGCATGACCCTTGCGTCCAAACCTGGTGCCTACGAAATATTCGGCGCCGAGCCCAGCGATAAATGCCAGTTTCGCTTTCATGGATCACTCCTGAGGTAAATATTTTCCAATTCTGAGTCACTGCGTCCCCTCCATGTCAAAACGTTGCCACAAAACCATGTCAGAGAGACGCGCCCGCCGGCAAGAACAAAAACCAGGAACCACTTTCGCACCACATCTAACCGCAGATCAGTTCCCCGCGCCGCCCCGTCCCGAAATTTGCTCGGTAGTGGGCGCTGGCGTACTCCCCGTGGGTACAGATCTTAATATCCGCTTTCCCATCACCGGCGTCAGGGGCGGCAGTGCATAACGGTCACGATCTGGTCAGGAGACACTGCGACTTCGTCTCGAACGACGGCCAAGGCAGCCATTATCGCTGGCGTGACCTCAGCATCGCGGACGACGTGCCCATAGAAGCTATCGCACTTGCTGCAGAAATAGTCAACGTCCCAGGTGCCCTCCCCATGACGCCTGCGCCATCGGGCCCTTTCAACGAGAACGAACTCGTCTGTTTTACACACCCCACACCAGATCTGATCCGAGTGGGATTCCTCGACCGCTTTCAAAAGTTTCGGATCGATATTTGAAGAGTCGCGCTGATCCATGTTGAATCACCCCATTTCAAAACCCAAAAGACAACCTGGACCGAAACTGAAATCAATGCCCAAAGCTTAAGTCTCAAGTTTCCCTCATTTCCTTTTAGCCACCATAGAATGGGCGCTTTAAATCAACGGCTTCCATCCTCGCAGGACCCTCTGGCAGGAAGATTCCTGACTGGGTATTCACCGCAGTCCTCCACAAATAGTCCCCGCCGTACCCCTGCGGTCGAGTGGCCCTTCCCGTTATCTTTTTAGAAGCCTCATATCCAGTGAAGTCAAGTAACGATCTCCTCCTCTCACCGGAGCCCGTTACTTCTCCAAACCCCCTGCAGGTCAGGCTGGCATCCACCATCGTCGGCCTCCAAAGTACACGGCGGGAAGTCTCGGGCTGCGCATCGACGGGATCTGTCTTCTGCTTCGTGCCTGTCGATCAGCAGAGCCCCTCTCGATGACGGTGGACTTATGTTCGCCCTGAGCTTCGGTTGTCGTCATTGTGTTGTTCGCGCAGTTCGCGGCCGTGGCGGATGTCCTCTTCCTCGCGGGCCTGTAGTTTGTCGCTCCTTTTGGTATCTCGCGGCGGCAGTTGGATGGTTTCTTCGGCGTGGATGCCGGCCTGGAGTTCGCGGCCGCGTTCGACTTCGGCGTCGAACTCGGCTCCGAAAAGTAATGACATGTTCAGGATCCACAGCCAGAGAAGGGCGATGATGACACCGCCGATCGTCCCGTAAGTCTTGTTGTAGTTGCTGAAGTTCGCCACGTAGAGGCCGAACGCTACGGATGCCAGGAGAAATACCATCAGCGCTATCGCTGAGCCCATGCTCGTCCAACGGAATTTGGGTTGTTTCACGTTGGGAGTGGCGTAGTAGAGGATGGCAATTGCGAGGACTATCAGCAGTAACATGACTGGCCATTTAGCAATGTTCCACACGGCCAGAACTGCCCCGCCCAGCCCGATGACGTTGCCCACCGATGAAGCCACCGACCCGCTGAGCACGAGCATCGCTGCCACCACGACTACGATCAACAAATTGACTACCGTGACTGCCAGCATAGTAGCGCGAAATTTCAGGAAGGATCTGCCCTCGTCGATCTCGTACACTCGGTTCATCGCACGACCGAAAGCGGCCACGTAGCCGGAAGCGGACCAGAGTGCAATGACAATGCCCAAGACCAGCGTCAGCCCTGCGCTGGAGGAACTGGCAAGCCCTTCGACCACGGGGCGGATCGCCTCCACGGTCTGGCCCGGGGCGATTCCTTGAAGGATATTGAGCACGGCGGAGGTGGTTTTCTCGGCCTGTCCAAAAATTCCCAGCAGGGATACCAGGGCCAAGAGGGCCGGAAAAATCGACAGGACGGAGTGGTAGGTCAGGGCAGCTGCAAGGTCTGAACACTGGTCCTTGCTGAACTCTCGCAGAGTTTTCTTTGAGATGTATTTCCAGGACGGCTTGCTCAGCTCTGCGGGGCTGTCCGGTTTTCGGTCGTCCTCAGGGGCAGGGGCCGTGCGGGCCTTTGCGGTGCTGCTTTGTCTTTTTGAGGCGTCTTTCTCTGCCATCGGATCATCTCATCCTTCGGGTTCAAGTGCAGTGGCCGGCCGTCCCGCACAGAGTGAGGGGATGGCCGGCCGGTTGGGATGGTCAGGCCTGTTGGATGATGTCTTTGGCCTCTGAGGCCCGGTCCTGGACATCAGCGAGGGCGTCTTGGCCCTCGGCCCTGACGTGTTCGGTGGCGGCGGCAGGGGCGCCCTGGATGTTTTCCATGGCTTCCTGAGGCGGTTCCTTGAGTCCTTCGGCGATGTCTTTGGCGGCCTCCGTCAGCTCGTGGGTGAGTGGTTCCGCCGCCGTTTTGAGAGCGTCGGCGGCTTCGCGTTCCTGCTGGCTGGCCGGGATCAGGGAGGAGACGAGCAGGCCGGCACCGAAAGCGATCAGCCCGGCCGCGAGAGGGTTGCCCTGTGTCCTAGTTTTCACTTGAGCCGGCGCGTCCCCGATGGCAGCATCAACCCCTCCCAGGTTCTCACCACCATGATCTGCGGCTCCCATGACTTTGTCTTTGACCCCGAAAACGGCGTCCTTGACTTTGTCGGTCTGCCTTCGCACGATGTGCGACGGCGTGACTTTGTCCGCCACAGCATCGACATTCGTTCCGAGGCGTGCGCGGGTGGCCTCAATATCTGCTCGGATGGTATCCGGGTTTTCACTCATCATTTTTCCTCGCTGTCTAAGAGTTGGGCTTGAGGGTGGGCGGGATTTCCTGCAGGGTTTGCCCGGTCTGGGGCAGACCCTTGATGGCTTTGAGTTCCTTGCGTCCGACCGTGGCCAGGACGCCAGCAATGATGGCCCATATCACTGCAACGACGACCCCGGACCAACCCAGCCCCCACAGGGTCCCCAGTGCCCACCAGAGAGCCAGAGACAAAAAGAGGAGCACGAAGTGGCCGGCGATTCCTGCTCCGGCGAGCATTCCGCTGCCCTTCCCCGCCCTTGCGGCCGAGTCTTTGAGCTCAACTTTGGCGAGTTCAACTTCCTGGCGCATCAGGGTTGACATGTCCCGGGTGACTTCACCCAACAGCTCGCCCAGGGAGGAGGACTCCGCCTTGGCGTGGGCGCCCGTGTTGGGCAGTTCGGTGCTCATCGGCGACCACCATCCAAGGGATCATCGCGCAACGCATCCCCCGTCTGCAGTGGATCCGACACGACAGGTTCCGCATGCCAAAGTTCAGGCCGGTCTGTCCCTATCTGCGCTTCGGTGCCGAGTTGGTCAGAGGGATAGGGGCCTGTCTGGCCAATGGGCGTCGGTTGTCCTGCCGGTACCCTGGGGTCAGGTATTTCTTTATCAGCCATCGGCTTCCCCACCGGGATCGTGCCACCCTCAGGATGTGGAGATCCTGCAGGGTGTGGGACACCTGCGCTAAGGCTGCGGCTGAGCCGGCCAGCCAGAACGCGTGCCCCGGCCGCCAGAAGCAGGAACGTACCAGGCTTTTGCCTAGCAAACGAGGTTACTTCAGCAAGGAGGGATCCGGGGTCGCGGTCATCCAACCACGATGCCACGGCGGCGGAACGCTCGGCGGCCTGGCGCACCAAATCCGTGGCCTCCCCGGGCTGCTCAGGGGCAGAAGCCATGGAATGCAGTTCCGAAGATACCGAACGTAGTCCTTCCGCGGCTTTTTGCTTTTGGCTTGCGGCTTGGTCGGTGAGGTCGGACTTGGCCTGTGCCATCACGTCACGCGCGTTGGTCTTGACCTCTGCCGCGACAGTGGAGGCCTCGTCTTTGACCGTCTCCGAAACGTACTGCGCAGCATCAGTGGCGTGGCGGGCAACCCCCCTTCGTCTTTAGCCGCATCCGACTTCGAGCCCGAAGCCGGAGGCGGGCTCTGCGGTGTCGCCGGGCTATGATGAGCCGGGGCCGTCTTGGTCGTCTCCACGGGGATGATTAGGTCAGTTTCGTTGGTTTCTAGGCCCTCATCGTGGGGCCATGCACTTTCCGTCATCGTCGCTCTCTTTCAGGAAGGGACCGCTGGGAAATGAATCCGCGGACCGGATGAAAACACTAAGCACGGTTACGAGATAGAGGATAAGCACCCGCCCGAGGACTCTGCAACAAGTTTAGAAACCGTCAAACGGGGTAACTCACATCGCCAAACGGGGTAATTTACGGCACAGTCGTGTGCCTGGAACTTGCGAGAACGCCGTTCAACATCCCAACACCTGCCGTGGGAGCGAATGCCGGCAATGGGCTCGCGTTCACGATCTACCGGGACCGTTTCTTGGTGCCATCACCAAGAACCCCCTTCAGCATTGGTGTTCCTGGCTCGGGGTGTGCGACAGTTTCTGGCTGCTCCAGGGACAGGCGGCGGCAAGCGTCCGCTGCCCCTTCAGATTTATTCGGCTTTGTGAGATAGTCGTTTCGTCCTAGCTGTTCCCCTACTCGTGAAAGAGTTCCCATGATTGAGATGTTGCACAATGCAGGCATTAAGAGCGAATACGCCTACGCGGGTGGATTCGCGTCCATAGCGCTCTCCCTTGTCGCGTGGTTGGCGAGCCGGACGAAAAAGGACCACTCCAAGGCCCAGTCGGACCGCTGGGGAATTTTCATCGGACATTGGGCTCCCACCTTCTTTGCCTTGGGAGTGGCGCTGAAACTGGAAGAAAAGAACTAGAAACCATACCGTGCACCACGCCCGTAGTCAGGACCGTAGACAGGGTCAATGGCACTCGAGATGTAACTTCTGGCTGAGGCGGGCACCAAGCCCCATCGCTAGGCCGCCCCATACCCTTGGCGCTGTCGGGAGCCTGGCAGGCCGGAGGTGTGGGTGCGCAGCTGGGGCAAGGCCATCATCTCGAAGTCATTGGCTGCAGTATCGGAACACTGTGAGGTGACAGTGGCATCGAGCCGTATGCCACCACCGCACACCGCCTCGGCCAGCAGCATCCGGGAACGCCTTCCTGACCGACTCTACCTCTAAGCCGGTGTCCTCGTCCGCTCTGAAAATGTTTAGATTCCCGGTTTTGGGGAAATGTAAGTAGTGAGGACCGTTGCACCCCCGCCACGGATCTAGTGAAACATACTGAAAAGCATGGGCCTGCCGGCCCTGCGTGCTTTCCGTTCTTTGAAGGAGATAACCATGGGTATCGCAGATAAGTTTGAGAACAAGGCCGAAGAACTCAAGGGCAAAGCCAAGGAAAACGCGGGCGCGGCCACCAATGATCGTGGCCTTGAAAACGAGGGCGAAGCCGATCAGGCCAAGGCTGGGATGAAGCAGGCTGGCGAGCATATCAAGGATGCCGCCAAGGATCTCACCGACCGCTGATCGCGGTAGTGCCCTCCTGTACGGGGCATGAGGGCTCGCCAAGGCGGATCCACGTCGTCGAACCACAAAGGAGTCGATTTTATGGGTTTTCTTGCTTTTCTACTTTTGGGATTGATCGTTGGTGGGATCGCGAAAGCCATTCTTCCTGGCCGTCAACGCGGCGGCATCCTCATCACCATGCTTTTAGGCGTGGTCGGCGCCCTACTGGGCGGATGGCTGGGTGGAGCCATTTTCGGAGTCGGGCTGGAAAACTTCTGGAGCCTGCAAACCTGGCTTGTGGCGATCGTGGGATCGCTAGTGGTTTTGGGTATCTCCGGGGCCGTTGTGCATCGCCGAGCCTGATCCAGCCTGACGTGGAAGGCCCGTTCGTGACTCCAGGCAACGAATCTTTCGTGACGCTAATTTTCGCGGCAGATCGTGTCTTTGAACGCCGAGTGAACGGGCCTTTCACTTCTTCAACTGACCTTGACCGCCCTGCCGTCCGGGGCTCATTTACCGCGACTCGACGAGTCGTCGACCGAGACGGTCGAGCAATTGCTTGAGCCGTCGGGATATTTGCATTTGACTGACACCGAGTTCCTGAGCGATCTGCTCCTGTGACATCTCCTCAACAAAGCGCAGATGGAGGATGAGGCGCTCTTCCTCGCTTGCATCAACGAGAGCAGTGGCTAGGGCCTGCTCTCGTTCAACGCGTTCATACCCCAGTTCTTCCACTGTCAGGGTGACTCCGGGAAATAGTGCCTCTCGTCCACCTTGGGGGTCATAATGTTCGATCCGTTGGGCTACCATGGCAGACTCCGCGAGCAAGGCCTGGACAGTCTCCGGCACCGATAGGCCCGCAGCCAGACTGAGATCGGCGTAAGTGGGCTCACGCCCCAGACGTTGGATGAGTTCCGGGCGCACCCGCCTGATCTTCAGCCTTGCTTCCTGGATGGCTCTCGCAGGCCGCACCACCCACGAATGGTCCCTGACATAGCGCTTGAGTTCACCGGTAATGGTCGGCACAGCGTAGGCCACGAAGCCCTGACCCTTATCCTCCTGATAACCCTTGGCAGCCTTCACGAGCCCCAGCCTGGCAACTTGTTGCAAGTCCTCTGCCTCACAGCCCGAACGGTAAAAACACCGGGACAAGGCATCCGCGAGCCCCAGGAACTGCAGCACCAACTGTTCAGCACCGGCGCCGGTCCCTGTCGTGGCACGATTCGGTGACTCTCGGGTACTGGAAGCAGGATTGCCGGGCCCCACAGTCCGGGTGACTGTCCTCAGCACATCCGTGCCGGCGCCCATATCTAAGAGCATGACCGCTCAACGGCCGGCCCAGATACACACTGTAGTGACCAATGCGGGATCTTAGCGCTCACGATTGGACGAACTGGTCTTCAGCGTTACCGGGGTGTGTTTCGAGTCTCCGTGGGGTGTGGGGGAACGATTGGGCGAGTCCATCCCGGCGCAAAGCTGCCACAATGGCTTGCTCGCGTCTGGATATATCAGCGAGGAGTGCGGGGTTGGCGGTCTTTCCGTGCTCTTCCTCGACCAAGGCCAGCTGAACGATCAGTTCCCGAGCCGTTGCCTGACCAAGATCGCCATCCCCAGCCCTGGTGGTATTCCCGGTTTTGATTTCCTTCATCCCCGCATCGTAGTCCGCAGGAGGGGTGAGATTCTTCACCCCTAGGGGTGAAATAAGTTGCCCTACAATAGTGGAATGGAGAGCCTTCGCATAGCACTAGTGGATGACTACGAAATCGTGCTGCGGGGGCTGGAGATGATGCTCCGGTCCTACGGCGACACCCTGGAGGTCGTCGAACTCGACCTCAACAGTACTGTCGCCAAGCGGGTTGACCTGACACTTTACGATACGTTCGCAGCGACCCCGGGCGACCGGGAGGACGTGCACGAACTGGCCACGAATCCGCTGGCCGGCAAGGTGGTGGTCTATTCGTGGGATCTCGACGAAGCCAGAGTCAAGGCTGCGCTGGCAAACGGAGCCAGCGGCTACCTGTCGAAAGGCCTGCCAGCGGCCCGACTGGTCCGTGCACTCCACAAGATCCACCAAGGGGAGGGACAGGTATTTCACGGCCCCGATGGCCAGGGAAAAACGAGTCTCGGCGACTGGCCCGGACGAGAAGAAGGCCTGACCCAACGGGAGGCCGAAATGCTCGCCCTCATCTCCCAAGGCCTCAGCAATGCCGAAATCGCCGACAGGACCCAACTGTCAGCCAACACCGTGAAAACATTCATCCGCAGCTGCTACCGCCGCATCAGCGTTACTAACCGCTCCAACGCCATTCTCTGGGGGCTGGATCACGGGTTCTTTCCAGATCACAAACGGGTCCCGCCGCGAAAATGAGATAGGACAGAGTCCGACCTGCACCCAGCATGCCGTCCATTTTCACCAGCTCAACCTGGCAACGGGCCGCTGACACCGGCGATTAGCTGATCAATATGGCAAGAAAATACCGCCGCTTCATCTATACCAGAATGAGCAATGGAACACCATCCGACGCCAACGGACCCTAGCTCGTTGTTCGTGGCGGGCCGTGGTCAGTTACCGCCTGCATGAAACTGCCGAGCCGGCGCTCAACAGGCCGACGACGATCAGTACCCGCAGCGCTTTCCCAGCACCGGGAACAAAGTCAAGAAGGACGGCTGAAGTCCACGCCTCAATGGGCAGCTGCACTGCCACGGGATGAAGGGGGCTGCCCGTCGGAACCCCGTGGAGCACGTCCTTGACAGTCCCAGGCCGAATAACCCGCCTAACCGCCGTTTGAATGACAGCAAACCACCCCGTCAAGAAAGTCCGCGTTCTCCAAGCCGTCCAGCACCTTGAAGGCTAAAAGTACCTGCATTAGGACCACCGCATCCTCTATGGGCTTCATTTCTCGCTGTACCAGAAAACCGGGCCGGACACAGCATGGAGCGGCGACTATCTACGCCTGACTGGACTTGCGCTGAAGCCTCAGCGTCGCTTTCTTAGCTGCTCGCTTCGTGAGGACCTGAATGACCGCGCCGGTGAGCGCCGTGACAAGTGAAAAAATCAACACCCCCGGCACTTGAGGATAGCTGTGAACGATCTGCCAGTTCGCCCAGGTGCATCGTGGCCACCGTCATCTCAATCACCATCACTTCACCTACCCGGCCCAACGCCCACCTTGACGTAGTGTTGCAGGCGCGGCCAAACGTCGCCGGCCTGCTTTTCCCTCCCCATCCCGCTGCCTTCCATGACGGGCTGGACGCGTGCGCATCGTTGCGCGCAGTAATGTTACCCACGGCTCTCCCAAGAGAGCCAAGCACCTGGAGTCGCTCCTTGACCACTGCCGTAACCTTCCGATCGTCCTACCCGGCACAGCGGACCGTCGGTTAGCCACGAACTTCCCTCAAGACCTCAAGTATCCCGGCGCGGCAGATTCAATCTTGCAACTCTTGTAATTCGGCAAATTGCGGTAAGTCACAAGGCGATCGATGGCTGCGGTGGATCCAGTCCAACGCGCTTGCCATCCAGGCGGCCAGACTCCCAGAGCCGGACTGTCCCATGGTCCGGTCCCGTCAGGCACCGTTAGGACCATTCCTGCCAGCACCCTCGAGCAAGATTCACCAATCTGTGCATGCGGGGCGCTATCTCGGGTTACTATTCAGTACAGCTTCAGATTTACCCCATCGCAAAGGACGTCATGGCAAGGAATCCTTCCCGGCAGGCCAGGAGTGCTGCGGTGGTCATCAATCCAATAAAGTCCCCAGGCGAACAGTTCAAGCCCATGTTCTTTCAGCTGTGCGCCGACGCCGGCTGGGCTGATCCCTTGTGGCTGGAGACTTCGGAGGATGACCCTGGGCACGGCCAGGCCAAGGAGGCCCTTGCGGCCGGCGTCGACGTCGTCATTGCCGCCGGCGGCGACGGTACCGTGCGCTGTGTGGCCGAGGTCCTTAACGACACGGAGACTGCCATGGGGTTGGTGCCGCTGGGAACAGGCAACCTGCTCGCTCGCAACCTCGGGATCAACGTCACCGACCCTGTCGCAGCGGCCCGGGACGTCCTGAACGGAACCGAAACTAAAATCGACGTCCTTAAAGCCACACTCGACCATGCAGAGCATAAGCGGATCTTCTTGGTCGCGGCCGGACTCGGATATGACGCCTCCATCATGGCAGACACCATCGATGGGCTGAAAGACAGGATGGGTTGGCTCGCGTATGTCGAATCCGGCATCCGGAACCTGCCAGGAAAACCTGTCACTGCCAGGATCACTGTCGACGGCAGGAACGAGATCCACCGCAGGGTCCGTGGCGTGATGGTGGGCAATTGCGGGAAATTGATGGGTGGGGTGGAAATCTTCCCGGATGCATCCGTCACTGACGGCCTCATGGACATCCTGACGTTGGCTCCCCAAGGGAAGTTAGGCTGGCTTGCCGTCATCCTCGGGGTCTTTGGCAAGGGCGACAACAAAAACGACCAGGTGCAGAGCCTGACAGGAAAGAGCGCGGAAATCAGGCTGGACCACCCCCAGGAGTTTCAGCTCGACGGCGATCACTTAGGCCCCGCAACGCACCTACACGTCACCGTAGATCCCAAGGCCCTGACTATCCGAATGAGCCCGCCCCGGATAAAAAAACACTAACCACGGAGTCTCCTATGGGGTCCAACGCGGCATACTTTCCCTAGGAAGCAGGAACGCGTCATACTTTATTCAGTCACCCGGTTAACACGGGATTCGCCCCGAGCCGGCCCTAAAGGAGAAGCGTATGAACCACAAGGGCGCGTCAAGGAAAAACCCGCCAGAGCAGGATGGTCATCAGTCCTCTGGTTGGCATCAAAAGTTCATCGTCGAGGAACGTTTTGTTCCGGTTGACGTCCGCAAACGGCTCTATGTCACCTCGCTAGTGCTCATTGTCATCGGATTCTTCGTCTTCGTTCTCCTCCTTGACGCCGTCTTGACGCACACGGGCTTCCAGCGCTTGGACCAGCCGGTCAACACCTGGTTTATGGCCCTGCGCTCCCCCGCGCTAACTGCCGTCATGGTGGCACTCGCTATCATTTTCGGCCCCATAGCGCTGCCGATCATCGTCCTAGTCGTCGTCGTTGCCTGGACCATTTTGGCTAAACACGCCTGGCGTCCGCTTCTTCTTGCTGCCGGAATGGCCACCGGTGTAGTGCTTGCCGAGGTCCTCGCTCCCCTGGTCCGGCACCCGCGACCGCCGGTGGACCTGATGACCCTAGGTGCCGACAGTACTTTTTCCTTTCCGTCCGGCCACGTCCTGGGCACCTCGGATTTCCTGTTGATCTTGGCTTTTCTTATCGCCAGCCGGCGCCGAATAACATCCCTGACCGTAGTCCTGTTCAGTATTGCCACCATAGTCATCCTGGCCCAGGTGGCCAGCCGGCTCTACCTGGGCTACCACTGGATCACGGACACGACGGCGTCCATGGCCCTCTCGCTGGTCGTTCTGGGCGCCGTCATGGCCGTTGACACGGCCAGAACGGTCCGTGTTAAAGGCGAACGTGTCCAGGGCGCTCATTCCCAGCCCCAGGTGGACGGCACATGAAGCCCGGCCAGAGGGCCCGCCGGACAGCCAGCCGCGCGCAGAACAGCCGGGCGCTGACCGTGGTCGCACGAATCGGGTTCGCTGCCAGTGGACTCATGCACCTGCTGATGGGATACATCGCCATCCGCATTGCCCTCCACCACGGCGGAGAATCAGATCAATCCGGAGCCTTCGCCCAATTGATCAAACTACCGGGAGGAATGGTGGTCATCTGGGTTACCGTGGCCGGCCTCGCGGCAGTGGGACTGTGGCTCCTGCTCCAGGCCGGACTGGGCATCGGGTCCTCATCAAAGAAACGCTGGGCCCGGAGCCTAGTGTCTCTGGGCAAGGGTACCTCCTACCTCGCGTTGACCTTCACCGCCCTATCCATCGCGCTCCGACACCCCACCAGCTCCACAACGTCCACCCGCCACGCCACCGGTACCCTGCTCTCCCTTCCGGGCGGTCAGGCCCTGCTCATTTGCCTTGGCATCATCACGGCGGGCATCGGGGGCTACTTCATCTACAAAGGGGCCCGGCAAAAATTCCGCGAAGACATCACGCTCCCAACGGGACCCTCCCAACGGGGCATCACAGTGCTGGCCATGACCGGATACATCGCCAAAGGCATCGCCATCCTCACCCTCGGCGTCCTCTTCGTCGTCGCAGCAGTGAAAGTCGATCCCCAAGATGCCTCAGGTCTAGACGGAGCCCTGAAATCACTGGCCGCCCTACCCTTCGGCGAAGCAATCCTCATCATGGTCGGCATCGGACTCATCGCCTACGGGCTTTACAGCTTTGCCCGCGCCCGGCTGGCCACCCTGTGAGAGATATTGATAACTGAAAACTACAGGTAGGATCGATTCAAACCTACGGCATCCCCACAAACTTTTTGCGGCTCTCCTGACGTGAATGTGGGTTCGGTTATTTCTGGTATGCGAGTTTGATCTCGACGGGACCGCAGGCCAGCATTATCAGGGCGAGGGCGGCTTCTGGAGTGTGGAATCCGTAGGACC